>NZ_CP104973.1:0-1200000 GCF_025452195.1 Phyllobacterium zundukense
CCGGTACCAGTCCGAGATCGACAAAGGGCGTCTTGAAATATGATTGCGGGGTTGCGAACGTGAGATCGCAGTGGAAATGAATCGTGGTCCCGATCCCAATAGCAAGGCCGTCCACGCCTGCCAGAAGCGGCTTCTTCGCGTTAACAAGCGCAATTAGAAAATCAATGACTTCGCTGCCCATATTGCCGGTGGTGGCAAAGGCCATGAAGTCCTGCAGGTCGTTGCCGGACGAAAAGGCTCCCGGCACGCCAAAGAACACATGGGCGCGAATCGAGGCGTCGGCGTCACCCTCGACGATCGCCTTGGTCATGGTCGTATACATTGCGCGGGTAAGAGCGTTCTTCTTGTCCGGCCGGTTCATACGGATGATTTGAACAGCGCCATGGCGCTCGGTCTGAATATGGTCTGACATGGATTTCCTTATGAAGCGAGGGCTGAACGCGCGCCGAGCAAACTCGGCGCACCACACATAATGCGGTCCTTTAGCGCTGAAGTTTCGGACAGAAGGTTTTCCGCGAAGAACCGCGCCAGTGCGGTGCGTCCAGCATGCTCACCGGCCAGTGCACCCTTTGCGAGGTAAGTCGCTCCGGCGGCGAGACCGAAAAGCCGCAGATAGGGCGTCGCTCCGGCAAAAGCCGCGCTGATCTCGCCGTTGGCCACCGCCTGCTGCAGCCAAAGGCTCGCCGCCTCCAGATCATCCAAGCCTGCCAGCAGGCGTTGCCCTGTCTGTCCGAAATCTACACTGTTCGATGCGGCCACGGCCTCTGCTACGGCACGGAGTTCAGCGATATAGGTTCTGATGTGCTGCCCGCCGTCCAGCGGTAGTTTCCTCTGAACGAGATCAATAGCCTGGATACCGTTGGTGCCTTCGTAAATTGGCGCAATACGAGCGTCGCGCAGAAATTGCGCAGCGCCAGTCTCTTCAATATAACCCATCCCGCCGTGAATCTGGATACCGATCGACGCCACATCGACGCCGATATCGGTTGAGAACGCCTTGGCGACCGGCGTCAACAAATTGGCACGATCGGCCCAGTGCCGGGTATCGTCATCTGTGGCGGTTTTGGCCATGTCGAGCGCGTGCGCGCACGCATAGGCAATCGAGCGAGCAGCCCCGGTCAAGCCCTTCATTGTCAACAAATTACGCTGCACATCCGGATGTTCGATGATCGGGCTCATACCCTCGCCCGTCCAGCCTGGCGCGCGCATCTGACGGCGCTCCTGCGCATAGCCCAATGCCTTCTGGCAGGCAGCCTCCGCCACGGCGACACCTTGAATGCCGACGGCGAGGCGCGCATTGTTCATCATGGTAAACATGCAGGCAAGGCCCCGATTTTCGTCACCGATAAGCCAGCCAATGGCACCTGGCTCCTTATCCTTGGCGAAACCATCACCATAGATCATCGTGCAGGTGGGCGAGCCGTGAATGCCCATCTTGTGCTCCACGCCACCACAAAAGACGTCGTTGCGAGGGCCAATCGACCCGTCCTCGTTGACCAGAAACTTTGGCACGAGGAACAATGAAATACCTTTGGTACCCGCCGGCGCATCGGGCAGGCGGGCCAAAACCATATGGATGATATTCTCTGTGAGGTCGTGTTCGCCGTAAGTGATGAATATCTTCGTGCCGAAAATGCGATATGTTCCATCGTCGGCACGTTCGGCTCTGGTGCGGAGAGCGCCAACATCGGAACCAGCCTGCGGCTCGGTGAGGTTCATCGTTCCCATCCACTCACCGGAGATGAGCTTCGGCAGATAGGTTTGTTTCAACCCATCGGTAGCATGCGCTTCCAGCGCTTCGATGGCGCCGAGTGTCAATGTCGGTCCAATGCCGAAGGCCATCGACCCGGAATTCCACATTTCGAACGTTGCAATCGCCAGCATCATCGGCAAGCCCTGCCCGCCAAATTCCGCCTTGCCGGTCAAGGCATTCCAGCCGCTAGCAATCCACTCCCCATAGACGTCTTTCCAGCCCGGCGGCATGGTAATCTCTGCATCCTTGAGCGGCGTACCATGTTTGTCTCCAACCTCGAGCAGCGGTGCCACACGGGTGGTTGCGAATTTGCCGGCTTCTTCCAGAATGGCGTCTACCAGATCATCCGACAAATCAGCGAAACGTCCTTGCGCCATGACTTCGTCGAGTCCGGCGATTGTCTTCAGAGTATGGGCGATTTCATCGACGGGGGCGCGGTACATCGATCATGTCTCCTCATCCAGTGATGCTCGTTGCGTAATGCACATTGCAACTTCGTGCGAGCCGGAGGCAAGCTTATTTTTACGTAAACGTAAGATATTGCAGCGATGGCCTGAGAATCCTGTGCCAGATTGCCGTTCAGTGGACAATTAACAGTGGCTAACGGTTTTTTAACCGCGATGCGGTGACCATCATTCGGTACTATCGACTTTACAGACTTGTTCGCGAGGTGCGAGGGGCCACCCATTTGACAATCCGCGTACGTGCTTTTGCCATGTTCGTTGCCGCCCTCATGTCTGGCGGCCCTGTCCATGCGGAGTCGGAGTTCCGCTCGCCCTGGGCAAACAAGGAGCGCGCGATCATACTCGACGGATACGAACACAACTCCTTCAACCTTATGGAAATCGCCAAGGACCCGCGCGTTGCCGCCTTCATCCACAAAGGCTCCGATGGCATGCCCGCGAATTATCATTGCAACCGTATCGTCGATACGATGCAACAGGAATTGTGCAGGCGCATATGGCGCAATTATTCCGTCTCACGCGAGTTATACCAGACGCGCCGGCAGCTCGCCAAGGCACTGGGACTCAAATGGGGAGCCTATCATCTCGGCCGTCCCGGCAATCCTATCGAGCAGGCCAATCATTTCATCGATTACACCGATCCGGCTGACGATGAGTTGATGGCGATCGATATCGAGGACAACGATCCTGACAAGTTCATGTCATTGCAGGATGCGCAGATTTTTGCCGAGCATATCAAGTTCCGCACGGGACGTTATCCGGTTCTGTACACGAACGGCATAACAGCGCGATATATCGCGGACCACCGGCTCGAGTTGCCCATCCTGTCACGCTTGCCGCTCTGGTACGCGCGCTATCAATCGGATATCGCTCCGCATTTTCCCAAGGGCAACTGGCAGGATTATACGCTTTGGCAGTTTACGTCGCAGAACAACTGTACCGAGCGGCGCTGCCCCTATCGCCCGCCCGGGACCAGCCGTGACATCGACGTCAACATCGCCGATATGACGGTGACCGAGCTGAAAAGGACGTGGCCGTTCGATGGCCTGGTCGACGCTATCCCGCCGGATAATCTGCCAACGCCTCGCGACAAGCCGCTATACCAGCAACCCATATTGGTCGCTTCGACTGAACCCTTGCTCCCTCCAGTGAAGCCGGCAGTAGACAGCACAATAACGGCTTCGGTGATGGAGCAGCCTGCGGGCCGACTGAGGGTCAGGGCCCTCACGGTAGACGCGCTGTCTCTCGCACTCGGCCAATCGGCCTCGCGTCAGCTCGATGACTTCTATGAGACCATTCCCTTCGGGATCACGACCGCATGTTTGAAGAAAACCAGCATGGCAGCAGATGCACCCGATCGCATCCGGTACCCCGCCTTGACGCCTTTCCTATAGCGCTTTTTCACGTTCGATGGCGCGCCAGCCAATATCATTGCGGTAAAAGCCCTCCGGCCAATCGATCTTCGCAATCGCGGCATAAGCTGCCTTCTGCGCGTCCTGAACCGTCTTGCCACTTGCCGTGATGTTTAGAACCCGGCCGCCATTGGCGATCAGGTCGCCATTCCGGTCTTTAGTTCCCGCGTGAAAAATTTCGACGTTTTCATCATCGCCAGCGGCGTCAACGCCTCTGATCACGCTGCCTTTTTCCGGCGCAGCCGGGTAGCCTTTGGCGGCCATCACCACTGTCAGCGCCGGATCATTGTTCCAGCGAACGGACATCTGATCGAGTGCCCCGTCAGCCGCGGCCTTCAGCAGCAGCAACAGATCATCCTTAAGACGCAACATCAGCACCTGTGTCTCCGGATCGCCAAACCGCGTGTTGTATTCAATCAGTTTCGGTCCATGGCTTGTGATCATCAGGCCAGCAAACAATACACCGCTGAAAGGCGCGCCGATCTCGGCCATGCCGCGCATCGTCGGTTCGATCAGGTCGCGCATGGTGAGGTCGACGATCGCCTGTGTCATTACCGGCGCCGGCGAATAGGCCCCCATGCCGCCGGTGTTGGCGCCGGTATCGCCGTCGCCAACACGCTTGTGATCCTGGGCGGTGCCGAATGGCAGCGCTGTCTTGCCATCGCACAGGCAAAAGAAACTGGCCTCTTCGCCCTCGAGATATTCTTCCACGACGACTTCGGCACCAGCTCCGCCAAATGCCCCGTCGAAGCAGGCATCCACTGCATCGAGCGCTTCCGGAAGTTCGAACGCGACGACCACGCCCTTGCCCGCCGCGAGCCCGTCGGCCTTGACCACGATCGGCACGCCTTCCTGCCGGATATAGCTCTTGGCCGCGTCAGCCTGCGTGAAACGCTGATACTTGCCGGTTGGAATATCAAACTGGGCACAAAGGTCCTTGGTGAAGCCTTTCGAACCTTCGAGACGTGCGGCAGCCTTTGAAGGACCGAAAACGGAAATTCCGGCAGCGCGCAGATCGTCGGCGATACCGGCGACCAAGGGTGCTTCCGGTCCAACCACAACAAACTCAATCGACTTTTGCCGGCAGAAGGCAATGATCGCTTCGTGATCCGCCGGATCGAGTGCAACGCATTCTGCAACGCTTGCGATGCCTGGATTGCCGGGCGCGCAATAGAGCGTCGACAACACCGGCGAGGCGGCGATCTTCCAGGCCAAGGCGTGTTCACGGCCACCCGAACCTATCAGCAAGACGTTCATCGAATTTGAGCTCCGCTTTGAAAAACTGTCGTCTCGGTATGGTGTGATGCTCTCAGGGTCAAGCGCGCACCACGGATTTGCCCTGAAAAACTGCCTAAACCGCTTGACTGTATTGCCCAGCGCTGCAAGGTCAAAGCATGACTTCAGAAAAAGACATCATCCAGTCTACGCAGGCCCGCGGCAGGGTTTTCGATGCCCCGTCAGGTCATTGGGTCTACCGGACATTGCCGAACTGGCTCTGGCCCTATGCACAACTGGCACGTTGGGACCGGCCAATTGGTTGGTGGCTCCTGCTATGGCCCTGCTGGTGGGCGACGGCCCTCGCGGCAGCTGCCGGTGCGAAGACCGGTGCTCCGCTCTGGTCAGTGCTGCCTTCACCCTATCATTTGGTGCTCTTTCTGATCGGCGCTATCGCGATGCGAGGCGCGGGCTGCACGTACAATGACCTCGCCGACGAAGACATCGACAACAAGGTTGCACGAACACGGTCGCGGCCGCTTCCGTCGGGTCAGGTGACCCGCAAACAGGCGAAGATCTTTCTCGTTTTCCAGGCGCTTGTTGGCTTGGCAGTCGTGGTGCAGTTCAACCTGTTCACGATATTCCTTGGCATCGGATCATTGGTTATCGTCGCTATATATCCTTTCATGAAACGAATCACCAACTGGCCGCAACTTGTTCTGGGACTTGCCTTTTCCTGGGGTGCGCTCGTGGGATGGTCCGCGCATTTCGGTTCATTGGATTGGCCGGCTGCCCTGCTTTATGCAGGATCGATCCTGTGGGTCATCGGCTATGACACGATCTACGCCCATCAGGACAAGGAAGACGACGCGCTGGTTGGCGTGCATTCAACCGCGAGGCTTTTCGGCAGCCGCACGCGAGAAGCGCTGATCGTGCTTTATGGTGGAGCGCTGGCTCTCTTTCTTGGAGCATTTGCCGTGGCCGAAGTCCCAATGCCGGCCGTTGCCGGTCTGCTGGCTGCGGGCGCGCATATGTATCGCCAGATCATGACACTCGACATCGATAATCCGAACGAATGCCTCAGGCTGTTCAAGTCGAATACCGTGGTTGGCTGGTTGATCTTTCTCGGCCTCGTGTTCGGTGGGTTGTGGACTGTGGTCAAGCCGCTGTTCTGAGCTTCATCATGATTTCAAAGAACCGGGTGAGCTTTCCCCTTGCCACGCCCTCATCAGAGTCTGGCCATTGCTTTGCATTGTGGGAAGACGGGCGGTCGTCGAAGCGCGTCTTGGTAGATAAATAATGCGATCCGAAGACCGCCCGCTAACGTTTTCCCCCTGCCGGCCAGCTTCTGCTTGTTCCGAAGGGCGAGTGGATGAACGCCTGGAGTCCGGGCCCATCGTCGCCGTCGGTGCAGTGTCCGCACGATTGGCGTTGGCGTCAACAATGGAGGCAATATCTGCCTGGAATGCGCAGATTGACCTCCGAAGACGAACAGGTCGGCCAGCGCTCGGGTCCGTTGCCCGCCCGCTGACACGCCGTCCTTCCCCACTTTCGAACGGCTCCGGAAGCAGCTCCCCATGGAAAGGACGGGCATAGGATAGCTCAGGTTTCAGGGGCGTGGATAAACAGCCATGATTATTTTTGTCTGGAGGTTCGAGCGGTACCTTCAAGGCTGCTAGATTTGCCGGATGGCAATGCTGCTGTGCGCCCTTCGACAGGCTCAGGATGAGGGACGTGGTGGGTTGCAGGGAGCCCAGACAGAAACAGCAATGTTCCTATCGCGACGCCTCCGGTTATCGTGCAACCCGCCCACCTCCCTCATGGTGAGCTTGTCGAACCACGCACAGTGCCTGTGCCGATTCCTAGTGAGAGATTGATGGGACCACGCACAAGTTATCACCTCTCTTGTGATTTCTAGCCCCACACTGGGAGATAAGAGCACCCCTACTTCCCGCCTTGGGCGATGATCTCCTCGCCGCCAATCACGAGCCGCAGGCCGAGATCACCCATCTTGCGACGGGCAAGAAAGCGCGGACGGCGGCGGCGCGGTTCACGGCCCTGACGGCGCTCTTTTGGCGCTGCAACGGCAACCGGCCCGATACTCTGTTCCAACTGCCGGGCGACACCGTCTTCCTCGACCAGCATCATCGGCAGTTTGAACAGGGTCGACCAGGCACGCCAATCCGCAGCGATATCGTTGAGATCGTGCGCAACCAGCAGCGGCACCGAGAGATGCGGGTCCGTGTGCATAAGTTCCAGAGTTACGGTGATATCCCCAACGTCGTCCTCGGCGGCGCGCGCTGTCACGCCGAGAAAGGCGCACGCGGGTAAGGCGAGTGAAACGGGAAGATGACTTGCCGGCAGCAACCGCTTCACCACGGCGCCGCGTTCGTGCAGCGTGAAAGTGATATCGTCACGGTCGTCGCGCGTGGCGTAAGTGACCGTCTGTGGCAGATGGAATGGGTCAAGCCGGAATTCCCGACCTGCCCAAACCGGCTTGGCTCCGGTTTTCTTCATGTGACGCCTTCTGTCGATCCTGAGAGCCGGTTTTCCGGTCTTCTCTGTATTTCCCTGTAGTGCGGACCATTTTCCGGTCTCGTTAGGGCAACAATAGGCGCCAACTTTCCCAATCCCGCTTAACGAACGGGGTTAACTCTTTCTGATTAGGTGGAATGGTTATCGAAACCCAACCGGCACCAAGGTTTTGGTAACAGGCGTGAATGAAAGGTTGAGAATTTAGAGCGTTTCAGAGGTTTTGACTGAAACGCGCCCACTTCTCCGTCATCCTCGGGCTTGACCCGAGGACCCATTGGTACCTCCTAATCGCAATTTAGGATGCATTTTTTGATAATAATGTGGGTCCTCGGGTCAAGCCCGAGGATGACGGAGAAGTGGGCGACTCTCAGATGACTTTTCCGGGGTTCATGATACCCGCAGGATCGAAGGCCTTCTTGATCCTGCGCATGAGATCGAGTGCCACCGGGGATTTCGTCTCGGCAAGCTCCTTGCGCTTCAACTGGCCAATACCGTGCTCTGCCGAGATTGACCCGCTATACGCCCGGACGATGTCGTGGATGCGCTTGTTGACTTCGACCCAGCGATCGAGAAACGCCTGCTTGTCAGCGCCTACCGGCTGGGAAATATTATAGTGCAAATTGCCGTCCCCCATGTGGCCGAAGGAAACGATGCGTGCGCCCGGGATCAGATCGAGGACAGCGGCGTCAGCCTCGGCGATGAAATCAGGGATACGGGCAACCGGAATGGAAATATCGTGCTTGATCGAGCCGCCTTCCGGCTTTTGGGCTTCGGACATAGCCTCCCGCATATGCCAGAATGATTTCTCCTGGGCCGTACTTTCCGCAATCGTTGCGTCCTCGACGAGGCCGGCTTCGAACGCCTCGGTCAAAATCGTTTCGATGGTCTCGCGAGCGTCCTCAGCCGAGCGCGACGAGGAAATATCGATCAGCACGTACCATTTGTGCGGTTGTTGGAGCGGGTCGCGGACGCCATCGGTGTGAGCAACCGAAAATTCGACGCCTATACGCGGCATCAGTTCGAAGCCGGTCAAGGACGATCCTGCATGGGTCTGCGCGAGGCTCAACAGCTTCAATGCGTCTTCCGGGCTGGCAAGGCCTGCATAGGCGACGCCCTTGCCCTTTGGCAGCGGGAAGAGTTTCAAGACTGCAGCGGTGATCACGCCGAGCGTACCTTCCGCGCCGATAAAAAGATCTTTCAGATCATAGCCGGTATTGTCTTTCTTGACGGTTCGAAGGTCGTTCAGGATTTCGCCCGTGGGAAGCACAACCTCCAGCCCAAGACAGAGTTCGCGCGTGTTTCCGTAGGCCAGTACAGCGGTTCCACCCGCATTGGACGAGAGATTGCCGCCAATCTGGCACGAGCCCTCCGAGCCGAGTGACAGGGGAAATAAGCGACCAGCTTGTTCAGCCGCTTCCTGGAGCTTCTGCAGGACAACGCCGGCCTCGACGATGGCAAGGTTGCCCGATGTGTCGATGGAGCGAATCCTGTTCAACCGGGATAGCGACAGGATGATCTGGTCGCCGCTTTCATCAGGTACCTGTCCCCCCACAAGGCCGGTATTGCCGCCTTGCGGAACAATGGCTGTGCCGGTTTCGGTTGCCAGTTCGAGAATGGCCGAAACTTCTTCAACCTGCGCCGGACGTAACACCAATGATGTCTTGCCACCGAACTTGTCACGTGGCTCGACGAGATAAGGTTCAATGTCCTGTGGCTCTCGCAGCGCATACTTCTCACCGACAATCGCCGTAAAGCGTTCGATCAGTTGCGGTGTCAGGGTCATTTTATCTGTTCCATCTCGTCAGTCGAAAGCGAACGCGGCGCGGCAGCACGGACGAGCCGGTCATTGATGGCTTCGCCCAATCCGTTAAAGGGAATAGGTTCAACAGCGATCACAGATCGGCCGAGAGTGTCGAGGCGTTTCATGAAGTCGAAGAGGTTGGCGGCGGCCTCGCGCAAATTGCCAGTCTCGCTGAGATTAAGCATGGCCGCAGCAAGTTCCGCGTGACGGGCACGCAGCGGACCGAACGCAAGCAAGCACTCCCCTTCCCGCACCTCGTGCACATTGAGCCGGACGCTCGCCGACGGCGCATAATGCGACGTCATCATGCCAGGCGCCTGAATGGCGGCGCGTTGATCCAGCCGTTCCAGCTTGTGGCCGATAACCGCCTCTATGTCTTCGGCAGCAAGCCCGCCCGGACGCAACAACAAAACTGCATTCCCTTGCACTTTGACGATCGTCGACTCCAGCCCAACCTCGGAAGGACCTGCATCGAGGATGAGCGCAATCTTTTGACCAAGATCATCGGCGACGGCTTTGGCACTCGTGCCGCTGATCTTTCCCGACGTATTGGCGCTCGGAGCCGCGAGGGGCCTATCAAGCTTCGCGATGATCCTTCCGGCAATCCCGCGCGGCATCCGCAGGGCTATGCTATCCAGACCTGCCGCCACGAGGGGATGAATGCCGGCATCCGGCTTCAACGGAACGACCAGCGTGAGCGGACCGGGCCAGAACGCATCGATCAAGCTCCGCGATAGAGGATCGATCAGGGCGTAGCGTTCCGCCATGGCAATATCGGAGACATGGCAGATCAGCGGGTTGAAATGTGGCCTGCCTTTCGCTTCGAAGATTCTGGCCACCGCGTCACCCTTGGTGGCATCGGCCGCAAGTCCGTAAACGGTCTCGGTCGGAATAGCGACGAGTTTGCCTTCGGCAAGCGTGGAAGCTGCCGTTTCGATTGCTTGTTCGTCTGCCGCAAGGATGAGGGCCAAAGCTGTCTCCGATCGCGTGCATTGCCTACACGATGGAGAACACTTGCTGCAAGTGCGTTGACTTTCATGCTGATGAACACGCCGAATGACATCATGCATAAAATTGAATCCATCCTGAACAAGGCTTGGCAATAAATCGCTGTTAACAGTCGGCCAAGATAAGAACAGGGACGGGTTTGCCATGCTTCGCCAGATCATTGCCGCAACGACCATTGCGCTCTTCTCGGTATCCGCCCAAGCCGGCTCGATCGACGAAATCAGCGGGTCGGCCAAACCGAACTCCGTCTCATATGTCGGCTATGACAGCTTCGACGCAAACGGCAATCCGGTCTGCTCACCTTGCCAGGCGCAAAAGGCAAAAGAGGCAGCCAAGCTGAAAGCCTATGCCGAACGGCGCGAACGTTCGCGCCAATATATGGCGCGTTTGCAGGGCAACGGTACACAATCCGACTCGATGATGGCCGCCAATGCAGCGCCGCTTGCGCAACCCGGCCAGCCGGCACCTGAAAAGGTTATCGCCGATGTCGGAGAAACACCGCTGCGCGCCGGCGTGCAATAGACAGGCGCGCTAGGAACAGCGCCTATCCTCTTGTTATCCCGCTATTTTTGAGAAATCCGCAACCGTGTTCGTTGCTGTCCTGATGCGGGAGAGCAATGCCAGACGGTTTGCGCGAATGTCTGGATTGTCGTCGTTAACCAGCACTTTCTCAAAGAATGAATCAACTGGTTCACGTAAAGCGCTAAGTGCGATCATGGCGCCGGAAAAGTCTTCGTTTTGAATCGCTTGCGCCGCCTGGCTCTCAGCTTGATTCACCGCCGCTGAAAGCTCCCGCTCTTCTTCCTGTGTAAAGAGTTGGGCGTCGACAATCGGGGAAATCGGCGTTCCCTTTTTTTCCTCGGCACTTAAGATGTTGGCGGCACGCTTGGTGCCGGCCAGAAGGTTCTTGCCGTCTTCCGTATTGAGGAAAACCACCAGCGCTTCGACCCGCCGCGCGATCAGCAACAGATTGTCAGCGCCTTCGGTCAGCACCGCATCGATCAGATCGTGGCGGGCACCCAGTTCGCGCAGGTGTACTTTCAGACGCTCGTGGAAGAAGCCGAGCAGGTCGAGGAGAATGGGCTGGGACCGCTCGGAGAGCTGGCCGCGTATACGCTTCTCGAAGCCGGAGATGGCGTTGGTGACATCCTCCTCGCCGTCGACGTCACCCGTATCCTGTGCCGCCTGGTCTTCCTCGAAATGCTGGATGCGCTGTTCGATCTTTTCTTCGCGCAGCTGAATGAACGCCGATTGAAACAATGGCAACAATTCGATTTTCCATTCGCTGGAAAGAAGGAGGCGGATGACGCCGAGTGCCGCACGTCGCAGCGCGAAAGGATCTTTCGAGCCGGTCGGCTTTTCATCGATGGACCAGAAGCCGACAAGCGTGTCGAGCTTGTCGGCAAGGGCAACCGCGATCGAAACAGGATCAGCCGGCACAAAATCGGAGGGACCTTGCGGCTTGTAATGTTCCTCGATAGCAGCGGCGACGGAAGGATGCTCCTTCTGCAGCAACGCATATTTACGGCCCATTCCACCCTGCAGTTCGGGGAACTCGCCGACGATTTCGGTCGTAAGGTCGGCCTTCGCGAGAACAGCGGCACGCATTGCCAGCGCTGGATCAGCGCCAACCAGCGGAGCGATTTCACGCGCAAGATTCTTGATCCGGGTGACGCGTTCGCCCTGTGTGCCGAGCTTGGCATGGAACGTGACATTCAGCGCATCGAGCCGCGCTATGCGCTGGTCCAGCGGCTTCTTGAGATCTAGATCGAACTTGATCGCAGCCGGGGCGAGCGTGTGCATGTCCGGCAGATCGTGCTGATCGGTGTTCCAAAAATAGAGCGCGTCGGAAAGGCGCGCCCGCACGACCTTGCCATTGCCGTGAGCGATCTCACGGCCGCCATCAGTCGCCTCTATATTGGAAACGAGAATGAACTTGTTGGACAGCCTGTCGCTTTGGCCCTGCTTACGCGTGACGAAGCATTTCTGGTTCGTCTTGATCGTCAGGCGGATGACTTCTGGTGGAATGGCAAGGAATTCTTCCTCGAACTCGCCCATCAGCACCACCGGCCATTCAACCAGGCCCGACACTTCTTCGAGCAGCGCATCATCTTCGACCAATTCCAGACCGGACGCGAATGCGATATTCTGCGCATCCGACAGGATAATTTCCTTACGGCGATCCGCGTCGAGCACGACCCTGGCTTTTTCAAGCTTGGCGACGTAGTCGTCGAAACGGCGAACGGCAATGGGCTTGCCGTCGCTCAGAAAACGATGGCCATAGGTGACATTGCCGGCGCGTAACCCATCTATCTCGAAGTCGACAACGACAGGCTCTTCGGTTTCGGGCCCGAAGGTGCAGACGATCGACTGCAGCGGACGCACCCAGCGCAAGCTGCCGGGCTTTGACGACGCTTTACCCCAACGCATGGATTTCGGCCAGGGAAACGCGGCGACGATCTTCGGCATGATTTCCGCGATGATCTCTTCAGCGGCGCGGCCGGGCTTGGTCAGATGAGCGACATAGAAATCGCCCTTCTTCGGATCGGTATGGACGTGCGCTTCGGATATATCGGCAAGGCCCGCAGAGCGCAGGAAACCCGCAATCGCCTGCTCGGGAGCAGTCACGCTGGGGCCTTTGCGATCCTCGTGCACGTCCTTGGAACGCGCGTTCAGCCCACGTATGTCCAGTGTCAGGCGGCGCGGCGTGCAGTAATCGCCTGCGGCCTCATAGGTGAGGCCAGCCTCGACCAACGCGTCGGTCACGAGTTTTTTCAGGTCGCCCGCGGCCTTGCGCTGCATCCGGGCGGGAATTTCTTCCGAGCGAAGTTCGAGCAAAAGGTCAGGCATGGTAACTCCTGCCCGCACAGAGAGGGCGCATTTCCCAGGAAAATAACTTCTTAGGTAGCAGGTTTTCGCCCCCACCCGCAGCTTCGCTGCGACCTCCCCCATCTAGGGGGAGGTGGGAGATGCCACTGCCCGCCTCACGCTCCCCTCGATGGGGAGGGTCGGACCGCAGGTCCGGGGTGGGGTGTCGTGCTTTCTGCGCCTGAACAACTGCATAGACAGTATCGAGCACGCTATCCAACTCGGTTCGGATTTCATGAGTCCAAAATCGCAGCACACGATATCCTTCGCCTTCGAGCCAAGCAGTACGCCTTAGGTCATGGCGACGCTGGTTATCCAATCCGTGCTGAAATCCATCGACTTCGACAACCAGTTTCAATCGGTGCGAAAGAAAATCCGCACAATAAGGTCCAATTGGCACCTGTCTTCTGAAGTGCGAACCTTCCAATGGTATGCGCCATAGATGCTGCCAAAGCTTTCTTTCTTCGTCAGTCATTGCTGCTCGTAACTTTCGGGCAGAAGCAATCTTGAAGGATGAGATTTTTTTCATCTCAAACTGCCATTCCGCCGGCTTCAGTCAGCAGGAAGGCTTCGCCGCATGCCTTGGCGAGGTTGCGGACCCGCAGAATGTAGCTCTGGCGCTCGGTCACCGAAATGACACCGCGCGCATCGAGAAGATTGAAGGCATGCGAGGCCTTGATGCATTGGTCGTAGGCCGGCAGCACCATTTTGTGCTGCGGGCTGTTGTCCCCAGCCTTGGGAGCACCAGCACGCAGGAGTGCCTCGCACTCAGCTTCGGCATCCTCGAAATGCCGCAGCAGAGTGGCAGTGTTCGCATGCTCGAAATTGTGCCGCGAGTATTCCTGTTCGGCCTGCAGAAAGACATCGCCATAGGTGACTTTTTCATCGCCTTCGAGGCCGTTGAAGTTCAGGTCGTAGACGTTGTCGATACCCTGCACATACATGGCGAGGCGTTCCAGGCCGTAGGTCAGCTCACCGGAAACCGGGGCGCACTCGATGCCGCAGACCTGCTGGAAATAGGTGAACTGCGAGACTTCCATGCCGTCGCACCAGCATTCCCAGCCGAGTCCCCAGGCGCCGAGGGTCGGGCTTTCCCAGTCATCCTCGACAAAACGGATATCGTGCAGCAGCGGATCGAGCCCGATCGCCCGTAGAGAGCCGAGATAAAGCTCCTGCAGGTTGGGCGGCGATGGCTTGATGATCACCTGATACTGGTAATAGTGCTGCAAGCGGTTCGGGTTTTCGCCGTAGCGGCCGTCCTTGGGGCGGCGCGAAGGCTGCACATAGGCTGCCTTCCATGGCTTTGGTCCAAGCGAACGCAAGGTTGTTGCCGGATGGAACGTGCCGGCGCCAACTTCCATGTCATAGGGCTGCAGGATCACGCAGCCATGTTGGGCCCAGTAATTGTGAAACGTGAGTATCAGAGCCTGAAACGATCGGGTCGGCTGCATATGATCGGGGAGTGAAACGGTCACCGCATGGGCCTTTGACAACTAGGAACGGAGTGCACGTCCTAAGACCTGCACTCCAGCCGGTCAAGTAGAACCAAGCAGTCAGCCCTTCTTGTCGGCGGGAGCCGCTGCCGGTGCAGGTGCAACAGGCGGCTTCGGTGCATCGGGACCATTCTTGGCGACGCCCGGATCCTTGTCGTCGGGAAGGCCGCTCTTCAGCTTTTCCTCGATCTTGACCAGATCTTCCGGCTCGGGCTTGGAATCCCGTGCATGCGCCCATTGGAACGTTGCTTCGAGTTTGCGGCCGGCTCGCCAATAGGCATCACCCAGATGATCGTTGATCGTTGCATCTTCCGCCCGAAGTTTCACGGCCTGCTCGAGTTGGGCCACAGCATCATCATAACGGCCAAGGCGGTAGTAGGCCCAGCCGAGGGAATCAACGATGTAACCGTCCTGTGGACGAGCTGCGACGGCCTTCTTGATCAGATCAAGCCCCTGCTCGAGTTTGGTATTCATGTCGATCCACGAATAACCGAGATAGTTCAGCACCTGCGGCTGGTCAGGATAAAGCTCGAGCGCCTTGAGGAAATTCGGCTCGGCCTTGTCCCATTGTTTCAGGCGCTCGTAGGCGATTCCCCGCTGATAGAAAATCGTCCAGTCGTTGCGGGTCGGCTCCTTGAGCACGCCGACCGCCCGGTCATAGGTTTCCGCGGCCATCTGATAGTTCTTGTCTTGCGAGTAGATGCTCCCGATCGCGAGATAGGTACGCATATCTTCGGGTTGGCTTTTCAGCAGGCCATTGAGGTGCTGGATGGCCTCGTCATTGCGCTTCAGGATCGCCAGATTGATGGCGAGTTGCATTTCGGCATCGCGGCTATAGGGAGAATCCGCAGAAATCTTGCCGAAATAGTCAATCGCCTTGTCTGACTGTTCAAGCTTGGCGCTGATGTCGCCAAGCTGGTAGAGCGTCGCATCGTGATCCGGACGAAGCGGCAAGGACATCTGCAAATAGAGCTTGGAGAAAGCTTCGCCGCCATTGCGATTGATAGCAGTCGCCACCGTATAAAGTACCTCGGCCGCGCCCTGTTGCGCTGTTTGTATGAGTGGTTTTACCGTCTTCCCATCAGCAATCTGCTTGCCGAATTCAGCGAGCACCATGCGGCCGGATAGCACGTCGGAGGCTTCCTTGACCAAGGCTTGGGCACCGTCCTTGTCGCCCGAGCGCATCTTGAATGACGCATAGGCTTCGACGAGACGTTCATAGGTGTCGGGTGCTGCAGCAACATTTGTCTTGTCGTCGATCGCGCTCTGGTAGAACGTTGCAGCCTTATCCTTCTGGCCGGCCATATCGGCGATCAGTGCGGAATTGTACGTCTTGAAAAGTGTGAAACCTTCCGGCCCCTGCAACTTGTCGATCATCGAAAGCGCTTCGTTCGGCTTGCCAGCGCCCGCCTTGGCCCACGCCGCAACGAGCCCGGTTATCATGCGATCAAGATCGGATTGCAGCGACAGCATCATCAGGGTATCGACCTGCCGGTATTGCTTCCTGTTGAGAGCGTCGATACCGAGAGCCAGCCGAGAAAACCGTTCTATTTCCGGAACAGACTTCAGCTCTTCCGCGATTGGCAGTGCTTGCTTGAACTGTCCATTGGTCAACAGCACCAGCATCAGGCTCTGCCGCAGCTCCGTGTTCTTCGGATCATACGCCAGCGCCTGCCGGTAGAACGAGATTGCGCTGTCGAAATCATTGCTGCGCTCCGCGGTACGCGCGGAAAGGAACGCGCCGGAAAGAGTGCCGGCATTCAATGTCGGAGTGGTGTTGGTCGCGGCCTGAGCGGACGCAGCTCCCACCGTTAACGCAGCGAGCGTTGCGCCCATGACCGAGCCAAGCAATTTACGACGCTGCATAACAAAACCCTCTTTGTGTTCCCGAATTGTGATGATTGTCCGAATCCTCAAGGAAACCATGGCCTTTTTACGGTTTTCGCTCAAGGTTGATCGAATGTTCCGAGTTTTGGGCCTTTACGCAGCGTAAGAACCCATCAATTGACCCGGCTGATGCAGAAGTCGATGACTTCGAGAAGCGCATCCTTCTGCGGCGATTGATCGAGTGGAGCGAGTGCATCCCGGGCGATTCCGCCAAAGTGGCGGGCGCGCTGTATTGTATCACTCAACGCACCATAACGTGTCATCAATCCTTTGGCTTTTTCCAGGCCCTTGTCGTCATTTGCACCGTTCTCGAGCGCATCCTTCCAGAAAAGCCGCTCTTCGGGTGTTCCGCGCCGGTAGGTGAGGACCACCGGCAGGGTAATCTTGCCCTCGCGGAAATCGTCGCCAGTGTTCTTGCCAAGATCCTTGGCGTTGCCGCCATAATCCAGAGCATCATCGACAAGCTGGAAGGCGAGCCCGAGATTGAGACCATAGGAACGGAGCGCTTGGCGGTCGGTCCGCGACGCGCAAGCGATGATCGGTCCAACTTCAGCGGCCGCAGAAAAAAGCGCTGCCGTCTTCGCCTTGATGACGGCAAGATATTCGTCTTCGGTGGTTTCGAGATTTTTTGCAGCCGCAAGCTGCATTACTTCGCCTTCAGCAATCACCGACGCCGAAGTCGCGAGCACATCAAGTGCGTCCAGCGAGCCAACATCGACCATCATCTTGAAAGCCTGGCCCAAGAGAAAATCACCGACCAGAACGCTCGCCTGGTTGCCCCAGATCATGCGCGCCGTGCGCTTTCCCCGGCGCAGATCGCTTTCGTCAACAACATCGTCGTGCAGCAGTGTCGCCGTGTGCATGAATTCGACGCTGGTCGCAAGTTTGACATGGCCATCGCCGTGGTAGCCGAACATGCGGGCTGCAGCGAGCGTGATCATCGGGCGCAAACGCTTGCCGCCGGAAGAGATCAGATGGTTCGCAACCTCTGGAATCATCTCGACGTCCGACCCGGCTTTCGACAGGATGAGTTCGTTGACGCGGGCCATATCGGCGCCGGTCAGATCGATCAGCGGCTGCACCGATCCTGTACTGTTCTTCTTATCGTCAAGACTGACAACGACGCCCAAAACGAAACTCCCTGCGGTTCTGGCCTGATGCGGCGACACCTTATTTTGAGAGCATGTAACCCGCAAGCGGCGAATTGGCGCGCAAAATTTGCGCCAGTGGACCGAATTTGACATTTGAGTCCTGCGTGGCAGCAATGCTCGTGCTCAAGTGTCAAATTCAAGGTTCCACTAGAAACCAATAACTTGCTAGTGGTCCTTTGATTCTGGCATTCGCAAAAAGCGTCCTGCAAAAATGGGATGCGAATGTCAGAATCGGATCACCAGGGTGACAAATTCGTGATAAGGCCATCCACTGCTTCATACAATCAGGGCAAGGCGCTTTGCGCTACCCTGCAACGGTAGTCAAAATGATTGAAATACTGCGCACAAATGATCCGGTTTTAATCTCTTTTGTCGAGTCCCTGCTGAAGGAAGCGAAGATAAACCACTTCGTTGCCGATTCGAACATGAGCATTCTGGAGGGTTCGCTCGGTATTCTCGGGCGCCGCATCATGGTTGATGGCGACCGCGAAAAAGAAGTGCGACAATTGCTCATAGACGCCGGTATCGAACGGGAGCTTCGCGACTGACTTATGCTTGCCGATGCCTCACAGACGAAGGACGCGTTTCATCGCGGCAGATTTTACCTGTTGCAACCCGTGGCAAAAGGGCACCGCTCCGGTGTGGACGCGATGATCCTCGCCAGCGTGGTCCCGACCGATTTTGCCGGGCGGGTCGCCGACCTTGGCGCCGGTGCCGGTGCAGCAGGCCTTGCGGTGCTCTCCCGCTGCAATGGCTCCACGGCCGTCTTGATCGAACGATCGGACTTCATGGCTGAATTCGCGCGCAATTCGCTGGCGCTGCCTGAAAACAGCGCATTTTCCGGCCGTGCCGAAGTACTTCAGGCCGACGTGACGTTGACAGGCAAGACCCGTAATGCCGCCGGACTTGCTGACAACAGCTTTGATTTCGTCATCATGAACCCACCCTTCAATCAGCCCAGCGACCGCGCGACGCCCGACCCGATAAAGGCGGAGGCGCATGTCATGACCAAGGACATGATGGAAAAATGGGTGAGGACAGCCGCCGCCATCGTAAAGCCCGGCGGATCGATCGGGATCATCGCGCGACCCACATCGATAACGGATTTGCTCGATGCTCTTGAGGGACGTTTTGGCGGGCTGATCATTGTTCCCGTGCAGCCAAGACCACAGGACGCCGCCATTCGCATTGTCATCAAGGGTATCAGGGGAAGCCGGGCGGGACTCTCGCTCTATCCTGCCCTTGTCTTGCACTATGAAACCGGAAATGCATTCACCGAGCGGGCAATTGCCATCAACAATGGATTGGCGTCGCTTTTTTAGACTTTGATCCCATTGTGATTTCCTGCATGTGGCCTACATGGTTCTGACAACGCATAGCCACAGGAGACACGCTTGGCTCGATTTATCCGGAAATTATTGCCCCGTCGCTGGCGGCCCGACTATCAGGAAATTCCGGTTGTTCGCCTGCACGGCGTCATCATGTCTGGCGGCGGTCCGTTCCGGCAAAATCTCTCACTTGCATCGACGGCAGCTGTCCTGGAGAAGGCTTTTGGAGAAAAAGACGCACCAGCTGTCGCAATCTCCATCAATTCCCCGGGTGGATCGCCGGTTCAATCCCGTCTGATCTACCGGCGCATTCGCGATCTGGCCACGGAGAAGAACAAGAAAGTCTACATGTTCGTCGAGGATGTCGCCGCCTCGGGAGGTTATATGATCGCTATAGCCGGCGATGAGATCATAGCCGACCCCTCATCCATCGTCGGTTCTATTGGCGTTGTCTCGGCAAGTTTCGGATTCACCGACCTCATCAAGAAAATCGGCGTTGAACGCCGCGTCCATACAGCGGGAAAGAACAAGGCAACGCTTGATCCGTTCCGGCCCGAAAACAAGGAAGACATCGAGCACTTGAAGGCGCTTCAGCTCGAAATTCACGAGACTTTCATCAATCTCGTCAAGGAGCGGCGGGGAGAGAAACTAAGCGAAAATCCCGACCTGTTCACGGGTCTGTTCTGGACAGGGACGCGGGGCGTTGAACTTGGACTTGTCGATGGTCTTGGCGATATAAGATCGTATCTGCAGTCACAATACGGCCCAAAGACCCGGCTAAAACTGATCACGCAGCCACGGGGCATGTTCGGACGCAAAATTCCGTCTACCGAAACCAGAATTGAGGCGCTTGGAGCCAATCTGGCCAATGGTGTAGTCAGTGCTGTCGAGGAAAGGGCGCTTTGGTCGCGATTTGGGTTATGATCTGAGCGCAGCGAATTTTGGCAAGCTCGCAGCGGCGTGCTATTAATACTCAGAACATCTGGTTTTCGAGGTTGGGACGATGCCACAATTGATCTTTTTCGCTCTGGTCGGCTGTGCTGCCTTTTACGGCTATCGCTCGTTCAAGAAAGAGGCGCAGCGCGTTTCAGAGCGGGTTCGCGAAGCGGAAAAAGAAGTGCAGAATCGTGCGCAAGGAACATTGGTGCAGGATCCCGAGACGGGCGAATACCGTTTGCGCAAAGACTGATTTCAATGCTGGACAGTGTAGAGCGTACGATCAGCCTGATCGCCCCCGCCAAAATCAATCTTGCCCTGCATGTCACCGGGCGCAGGGATGATGGTTATCATCTGCTCGACAGCCTCGTCGTGTTTGCGCATATCGGCGACAAGGTGAGCGTGAAGCGAGCGCCGGTCGATTCCTTCGAAGTGTCAGGCCGCTTTGGATGCGCCTTGCCCTCTGATGAAACCAACCTCGTACTCAAGGCAAGGAACGCTCTGCGCGCCCGGTTTCCCGACAAGGCCGCTCCTGTTGCCATTCATCTTGAAAAACACCTGCCAATCGCTTCCGGTATTGGCGGCGGATCGAGTGATGCCGCGGCAACGTTACGGGCACTGACAGCGCTCTGGGGTATCGAAACGAACGAGCTGGCTGCAATCGGTCTGACCCTGGGCGCAGATGTCCCAATGTGTCTGCATGGCCAGCCATTGATTGCACGGGGCATCGGCGAGGAAATCGAAGGCGTCGACGATTTCCCGCATGTGCCGATGGTCCTCGTTAACAGTGGTGGAGCGACCTCAACCCCTCAAGTCTTTTCGGCACTTATAAACCGCGACAACCAGCCTCTTCCCGGGCTGCCCAGGCTCACCACCGTTCACGATGTCTGCATCTATCTCGGGCAGACGCACAACCATCTCTTTTCAGCTGCTGAAAAGCTCAGTCCGGCAATCGGCTATGCCATGCAGGCGTTGCGTAACACGGATCCTCGACTGGTGCGTATGTCCGGTTCGGGCGGCACCTGCTTTGCAATTTACGGCAGCGACCAGGAGGCCGAAGCTGCTGCAGCGGCGCTCAAGCGGGCTCAGCCGGGTTGGTTCGTTGTTGCCACACACAATGGAGGAGTTGATCTTGGCCCGGATCGATGAGACACGACCTTTTGTACCCGTCAAGATCGCCGTTCTGACGGTATCCGATACCCGCACGCTCGAAGATGACAAGTCGGGAACCACTTTGTCCGAGAGGCTTCTCGCCGCAGGTCATATATTGGCAGAGCGCACCATCGTTACCGATGACGCCGAAAAAATTCGGGATCGCGTGCTTTCGTGGTCAAAGGACCCGCAAATCGACGCGATCATCACCACCGGCGGCACCGGCTTTACGGGCCGCGATGTTACCCCGGAAGCGCTCGAGCCGATCTTCGAAAAGCGCATGGACGGCTTTTCCGAAGTGTTCCACCGCATTTCCTATGACAAGATCGGCACTTCGACCATTCAATCACGGGCAACCGGCGGCGTCGTCAATGCGACCTTCGTTTTCGTGCTGCCGGGTTCGCCCGGCGCCTGCAGGGACGCTTGGGATAATATTCTGCAATACCAGCTGGATTACCGGCATATGCCGTGCAATTTCGTCGAGATCATGCCGCGGCTGGATGAACATCTGACGCGCGGCGGCAAGGGCTAGGTCTTCTTTGACGGGGCCGGAATAATCTCCGCCCGAAGCCGTTTCATGGCGAGCCCGCGCGCAATATCGGCGGCCTTTTTCCCGGGAGTGAACAACGCCATCGACTGGCGCTTCGAGATGAGCAACCCATCGGCCAACGGGTTTCCTGGAGAGAATACACGGCTCAGAAACGGCCGGCGGTGGGTGTGCGACCGGGTGAAGCAAGCAGGCCCTTGCATGCGTTCCGCATGAACCGCAACGGGTTCGATCCACCCATCCAACAACCGCGCGCCGGGCTCGAGAAACAGGAACCATTCGCTGCGCGCCCGCCTGAAACCATCGATCAAAGCCTGGTCCTGCAGAAAGATGCATCCGGCGGCATCGGCAACACGATGGGTCTGATCGACAGAGCCCTGGTCGATGATGATCACATCGCTCAAAATGCCTTCTACGGCGCCACCGACCAGACCGCCGAGCGTCCTCGCCAAAGCCTCATCCGAATTTTGGGTTTCAATCAGGACGGAAATCATCAGGAGCCAATATAGTATTATTATAAGAATTTCCATCACTCCTTTAGGCGAAGATTGTTCTTGCTTTGTTCTAAAAGCTTGCTAGGAATAGATTCATGTTGCGGCTATGACGAGCGACTCGTTTCGCTCCCTGCCAAAGGAGACAAGGCAAATGAACATTGTGGTGCAAGCAGACAAGGCTGCCTTTGGTCAGGGCCGTGCACAACATACGAACGCGCTGATTGAAGAAGCGGGCTTGCGGGTTGACCATCAACGGCGGCGCGGTCGTGGGGCCGGCATCAATCCAACCGGCAGGTTCGAAGCAGAAACGCGCCATGTCTACGACGATGGCTGGGAAACCATCGAGGATCTGCCACCTTTCAAGACCGACGTTCAGGTGGAAAAGCCGCGCACGATCATTACCCGAAATGACTCGCCGGATATCAGTTTCGACCGTTCGATCAATCCCTATCGCGGCTGCGAGCACGGCTGCATCTATTGTTTCGCTCGACCGACCCACACCTATATGGGTCTTTCGGCAGGACTGGATTTCGAATCCAAGCTGTTTGCCAAACCCGATGCAGCGAAGATGCTGGATAAGGAATTGTCCAAGCCCGGCTATACCGCAAAGACAATTGCGATCGGCACGAACACTGATCCCTATCAGCCTGTGGAAAAGAAATGGCGTATCATGCGGGACATCCTGCAGGTGCTGGAGGCGCATCAACATCCCGTTGGAATCGTTACGAAATCCGCCTTGGTTGTGCGAGATCAGGATATTCTTGCACGCATGGCAGAAAAAGGCCTCGCCAAGGTTGCGCTTTCGGTGACATCGCTCGATGGCAAGCTTGCGCGTACGATGGAGCCCCGCGCCTCAACCCCGACGCGGCGCTTGCAGGCGCTTCGCAGTCTCTCGGATGCCGGTATCCCCGTAAGCGTGATGGTTGCCCCTATCATTCCCGGCCTCAATGACCATGAGGTCGAACGTATTCTCGACAGTGCCCACGCCATGGGCGCCAAAGAGGCTGGTTATGTGCTTTTGCGCCTGCCGCTGGAGGTCAGCCCGATCTTCAAAGACTGGCTGCTCCGCAACTATCCGGACCGCTATCGCCACGTTCTTTCGCTTGTCCGGTCAATGCGAGGTGGCAAGGATTACGATGCGGAATGGGGTAAACGCATGCGCGGTGAAGGACCTTATGCCTGGCAGATCGGCAGGCGATTTGAAATAGCTGCCAAGCGGCTTGGCATCAATGTGGACAAGCGCCGGCTGCGGACGGACTTGTTCAAGTCCACACCCGGAAGCGAACAATTATCGCTATTGTAAACTTTAGCGCAGCAGGTGTGACGATTTGGGTGGATTATCAGCAAAATCAATGAGTTATTTCCGTCAGGCGTGCCCCCTCTAGCCTGACGTGACCTTGGGTAGCCCACCCCATCAGCTACCCAGGGGCTTGCAGAGAATCAGAGCGAATGCGAGGCTCGTCGCAACATGGCTCGATCGCGTTCTGATTCTCTGCTTCTTCCCATCGAACCTGGCAAACCGGATTTTGCCAGCGAGCGAAAGCTTATGCGTAGCGGGATTGAGCTTGTCGCCGGTATAGACGAGGCCGGGCGCGGTCCGCTGGCGGGACCAGTTGTGGCTGCCGCGGTTATTTTGAATCCGAAGAAAATACCAAAAGGCCTTGACGATCTCGAAACGGCTGACTGCGGAGCGCCGCGAGGAACTGTTTGATATTATTACTGAAACAGCGCTAGCTTGCGCCGTTTCAAGCATTTCTGCGCCAGTGATCGATGCAACCGATATTCTGAAAGCCGCACTTGAGGCGATGCGCCGGGCCGTATGCGGTCTGGCAATTCCTCCGGGTCATGCGCTTATCGACGGGCGCGACGTGGCCCCGGGGCTTCCCTGCCCGGCGACGGCACTGATCAAGGGCGATCAACGTTCCGTATCGATCGCGGCGGCCTCTATCCTCGCCAAGGTGACACGCGACCGGATGATGTCACAGACCGGCAAATACTTTCCGCTTTATGGTCTGGAAATGCACGCCGGATATGGAACCGAGTTCCATCGCAACGCCATGGAGGAGCATGGCCCTGTGGTGGGCCTGCACCGTTTCAGCTTCTCGCCGCTGAAAGAGCGCCAAACCTAAGGTCTGTTAGTATTCACGCCATGGCGGCCTGCAAACGGCGTTCTTCTGCGTTCCCGTGCTCGCGTACCAAAATGTACGCTCCGCTCCTGTGCTCGAAAACCACCGTTTTCTCCTCGCCCTGACATGAATCTCAACAGACCTTCGTATTTCAACTTGGCACCACCAAATTTCACTCTTCTGTTGAAATTCTTGCGCCAGAATCGCACTTTCTTGCATCGGAATCGTGACCTCTTGTGCGAGATTCAGAGATTCTAGCATAAAACATCTGCCGGATTCAGATCAATGTGAGAATTAAAAAGAAAGCCGCCTTTCGGCGGCTTCCTGAACGTTCGAAGTTCCCGTTCTTGCTTTAGTTCAGTCGGGATTTTACTTCAGTTAGCGATGACTTGAAGAAGTCAGCCGATGTCTTGGCATCCACCTTGTTGCCAAGAATATGGCTGGCCGCGGCGACAGCGATATCGACGGCGGAGGCCCGAACTTCGTTGACGGCTTCGGTCTCGGCCTGAGCGATCTTCTGTTCGGCGAGCTTTTTGCGGCGCGCCACATATTCTTCGGTTTTCTGCTTGGCTTCTTCGAGAAGGCCATGCGCTTCACGCTCGGCAGCAGCCACGATCTCGCCCGCTTCCTTTTCGGCTTCCTTGCGCTTGCGCTGGAATTCCGCAAGCAGGGATTGTGCTTCCTCGCGCAGGCGGCGGGCTTCTTCAAGCTCGTCGCGAATTTTATCAGCGCGACCGTCAAGCGATTTGTTAACGACTGCCGGAACCTTGAGATAGATCATCAGCGCCAGGAAGATGACGAGACCGACCAAGGCATAGAATGTTGCGTCGAATTCCATTGTGGTTCTCCTCAGCCCCGAACAGCTTTGACCGCGGCGGATATGCTTGCCTTGTCGATGCTACCGCCGAGGATCTTCTTGACGATCTCGCTTGCAGTATCTTCCGCAATCGTTCCGACTTCCTTCATCGCCTTGTCCTTGATGGCGGCAATGCTGGCTTCGGCGTCGCTCAATTTCTTCTCGAGGGCTGCCGAAATGTCGGCCTGTTCGGCGTCGGCTTTCGCCTTTGCGTCATCACGGGCGGTCTGGGCAATGCCACCGGCCTTCTTCTTGGCGTCGGCCAGTTCCTGCTCGTAGGCAGCAAAGGCGTCATCCGAGTCCTGCTTCATGCGCGCAGCCTGATCGAGATCGGTCGCGATGCGATCACGACGCGTTTCGATGATACCGCCGATGCGTGGCAGCACCACCCGCGACAGGAATAGATAAAATGCGGCGAATGTCACTGCCAGCCAGAGAATCTGCGATGCAAAATGGCTGGAGTCGAAGGGCGGGAAAACACCTTGCTGATGCGGCACGCCGGTTTCAGTGTGCGTCTCTGCTGCGTGGGCGTCAGGCGTCGCGCCCGGTACGGCCGTTTCGGCTGCACCATGCGTATCGGTCTGAGCGACTGTTTCCGTTGTGGATGCGGCGTTCGCCGAAGACACAAACATATAAAATCCCCTTGAAGTCGGGTGTTTCCCAAAATCAGCAAACGTAGCTTGCTGCAAATAAGAAACTGGCCGCGCCGGGCGCAGCCAGTAACGGGCCGTTCAGATTAAACAGCGAAGAGAAGCAGAAGAGCGATGAGCAGCGAGAAGATGCCCAAAGCTTCGGTAACGGCAAAGCCGAATACCAGACGGCCGAACTGGCCATCAGCTGCTGAAGGGTTGCGCAACGCACCGGAGAGATAGCTGCCGAAAATATTGCCGAGGCCGAGGGCCGTTCCGGCCATACCAAAACAGGCAAGACCTGCACCGATGTACTTTGCTGCTACCGGATCCATATTAAACTCCTTTTAGATCGATTCATCATTGATAGATTGCGTTTGGCGGAAACCCGCCGGTGAAGTCTTTGGCACGGGTCCAGCTTCGAAGCCGGACCACGGTCCAATTCTGGAAGCTAGTGACCGCCGGGATGGACTGCGTCGTTCAGATACATGCAGGTGAGCACGGTGAAGACGTAGGCCTGAAGGAAAGCCACCAAAAATTCGAGACCGGTCAGCGCCACTGTCATCGCAAGCGGCAGCACGGCGCCGCCTATACCGAGCGCACCGAGAGCGCTCAAGGAAGCGACGAAACCAGCAAACACTTTCAGCGTGATGTGGCCAGCAAGCATGTTGGCGAAAAGACGAACCGAAAGGCTGATCGGACGGGAAAGGAACGAGATGATCTCGATCGGCACCACCAGCAAAAGCAGTGGAGCAGGCACCCCAGACGGAATGAACACGCCGAGAAATTTGAAGCCATGCTTGGCAAAACCATAGGCAAGGACAGTTCCGATCACCAGAAGAGCAAGCGCGAAGGTGACGATGATCTGGCTGGTGACAGTGAAAAAATAAGGAAACATACCGAGCATATTGGCAACGAGCACGAACATGAACAGCGAGAAAACGAACGGGAAGAACTTCATTCCGGCGTTGCCTGCCGATTCGCGCAAGGTCGAGGCGACGAATTCATAGGCCATTTCCGAAATGGATTGCAGACGGGTCGGAATGAGACCGCGATTGGAAGAGGTGAGATAGAGAAATGCCGATGCAACGCCAACCGTTGCAACCATGAAGGCAGACGAATTGGTGAAGGATAGATCAATTCCACCCAGATCAATGGGAATCCACTTGGTGATATGGAATTGATGAATCGGATCGTTGGACACTGTAACCTCGTCTCTCTCGCATCATTCCCGCAAGCATCAGCCCGCAAGGCTATTCCGGTTTGTCGCGCTCCGCGTCCTTGATGGACTGCAGACCACGGTTTTCCGCCACACGTCCCGCAGAGCGCAGGATATTCAGCGTTCCAGCACAAAAACCAAGGAGGAGCAGAATGATAAGCCCCCAAGGTGAAGTACCCAAAAATCGGTCAGCTAACCAGCCCAACCCCGCACCAACCAGAACGCCGGCGATAAACTCGCTCGACAACTTCATGGCCTGCGCGACACCGGAGGCGGTTTCCGTCCCCTTGTCGTCTGAACCGGATTTTCGCGCAGCGCCTCTAGAAGCAAGTTTTGCCCCCAGAGCACGACGACGGCTCTCCAGTTCCTCCGAAGTCAGCATCTTCCCGGCACCCGGCGTGCTACCGACAGAACCTGACTTATCGGGATCCTTACCCGTGGCCAATGGCATGTCCTTTACACGCTGAATGCGAGGCTTCACCCCCGCTTCGAAGTCGCGCGCAACATATTGTTACGGTCCACGCTAGTCAAGGCGCATACCCGAGACTCCCAAGGGTAATTTTCGTGGTGAAATTCAATATGTTAGCCAAATATGACTATATGTCTCACCTCTTGATCGAAGTTTTGCGGCCGAATCCTTGACGATCGCGCAGATGCGGGGCGTCTCAACGGACCCCGATCAAGTGGTGAGCCACGACAATTTCAGATGTCGCGCAGTCTGGTTCAACCCTGCGTTTCTTGCGGGTCGCATCGTTCCAACCGTAAATGAAAAGCGGACAGCATCATGCGATTTGAGGGCAAAAGCAGGAAGCACCGAGCCAGCCGGTGCATCGAAGGGATGGCCGCTTCGACCTTTGGGCAAAGGCCCTGCCCTCAAATCTGGAGGTGAACTATGCGGAGATTTCCGTTTAGCATCGCCCTTATGTTGAAAAGGACCCGGACTGGCTGGCAAGTCACGCTCCGGGTCCAATTCTTCACCTAAGGAACGGGGGACGGGCGAAAGCTCGTTCCCCACTCCAGAAATAATATAGCAGTTTTCCCGTGGTTTCCAAGCGTCCGAACATCAAATCCAGCCCGCCATCTATGATCCGTATTCACCGATTGCATTCACTCAACCCTGCGTTTCTTGCGGGTCGCATCATTCCAACCATAAATGAAAAGCGGACAGCATCATGCGAGAAAGCACCGAGCCAGCCGGTGCATCGAAGGGATGGCCGCTTCGACCTTTGGGCAAAGGCCCTGCCCTCAAATCTGGAGGTAATCTATGTGGTACAAGCCATTTAGTATTGCACTGATTGTTAGAAAAACCCGGACGAGCTGGTCATGGACCGTCCGGGTTCATTTCGCATAATCAGGAACGGGGGACGGGCGAAAGCTCGTTCTCCACTCCAGAACGAATATAGCAGCTTTCCCGTTGTTTCCAAGCGCCCGAGGATCAAATCCAGCCGCCACCGTAGGTGCGATAAAATATGTGCTGGCCAATCCTGTCGATGCGCTTCATCGTATGCGCCCACATCGCCCGGACATAGACCGCATGATAATGCGTGGCCGAGCCAATCTCTGGCAGGAAAATCCGCCCCGATGTGACGGCCATGGCGACTTCCTGCGCGACTTTCCATTGCTTGGGCTCGGTTACGTTGAGTTTGCGTCCTTCGCAGGCAAAGGAAAACTGGCAGCGGTTGATCCAGTCATCGTTCTGGTAGACGACGTTGCAAATGGTTTTTGGATAAGCTGGATTGCGCACGCGATTGAGAATGACCTGCGCCACGGCCGCCTGACCTTTGACGCTTTCACTCCTCGCTTCAAAATAAATGGCGGTTGCCAGACACTTCTGTTCTTCCTTTGTGAATACGACGGGGGGCAAGGGCGTCGCAAGCCAGTCATGGTCGCCGGCACCAAGCTGCGGAATAAAACGACCGGGAAGTTTCGGCTCATTCAAGATTGTGTCGAACGGAGATGTCTTGGAATAATCCGGCGCTGCAGGCGCATAACCGAGTGCCAGCACATCTGGCTGATTGTTGGTGACGAGGCTCGCCAGCATCGGCGGCAGATCCTGCTCCGGTTTCTCCGGCGCGCGATTATGGAAAGCGAGTGCGATCTGAATTTCCTTGCCGGCGATCTTTGGCTTGGCAAAAGCCATTTCGACCTCAACGCCATGGGTCGGGCGAATCAGCATGCTTTGGCGCTGCAGGATGGAACCAGCGCTGAAGGCCTTGGGTGGGGCTTTTTTAGAGATTGTGACGATGCGTCCCTGCTTTTCAGCGCGGTTGATACGATCTTCATCGGGCGTCGCGCCCGGTGCTTTCTGCGAGCCATTGATGACGATCGGGCCAATGCCGGGAGCATTGATACCACTTGCGGGAATACTGGACGTGATCGCTTGTTCATCAACGAAGGACATGTTGGCCTTCTGGATTGAGCCGGCAGGAGATTTTTCCAGATAGGAAGTCCAGCGGCCTTGCCCGGACTCGGAACCCGACAGCATGCTCGCCATATCCTGGTAGGCGGTGACGGTCGGGGAGAGCAAATAAATCGCCGCTCCGATGACCAGTGGACCAATGATATTCCGATCTGTCCGGTTCTTCAGCTGGGAACACGCCCGCAACAATCCAGAGAAACGCACGCCGATACCCCACTCACAACCGAACAATTCTGGTCGTAAAAATGAAGCATTAACCTTGATGGAGGGTTAACGAAGTGGGGAGAATGGTAGTGAAAATCCTTCCCCTACCGCTTCTTCTTTGCCCGTCCGGCAAAGGGATTGTCCGAGGTGCGGAGCACTAGGCGGATAGGAACACCCTGAATATCGAACGTCTCGCGAATCCCGTTGGCCAGATAGCGCACATAGGATGTCGGGAACGCATCGGGACGCGAGCAGGAAATGACGAAGCCCGGCGGGCGTGTCTTGACCTGCGTGATGTACTTGATCTTGAGGCGCCGGCCGGCGACAGCGGGCGGTGGATGATGCGCAAGGACGCCTTCCAGCCAGCGATTGAGGCGGCCTGTCGAAATGCGGCGATTCCAGATCTCGTCCGTCGAGGCAACGGCGGCCATCAGCTTGTCGATGCCCTGGTTGCGCTCGCCCGAGATCGGCACCGCGCGGATGCCCCGAATCTGCGGCAGGAGGCGCTCGGTCTTTTCGCGCAGGTCGGCCAGAACCATCTGGCGGTTCTCGACGAGATCCCATTTGTTGAACGCGATGACCGGCGCCCGGCCTTCGCGGATGATCAGATCGGCGATCTGCAGGTCCTGCTTCTCGAACGGGATCGTTGCGTCGAGCACGATGATGACGACTTCGGCAAAGCGGATGGCACGCAGCGCGTCGCCGACGGAAAGCTTTTCGAGCTTGCCCTGAACCCGCGACTTGCGGCGCAGGCCAGCGGTGTCGAAAAGCTTGATCTTGCGGCCGTTCCACTCCCAATCGACGGAGATGGAATCGCGGGTGATACCGGCTTCGGGACCGGTGAGCAGCCGGTCTTCGCCAAGCATGGTATTGACGAGAGTGGACTTGCCGGCGTTGGGGCGGCCGACAATCGCGATGCGCAGCGGTTTCGACGCATCATAGGCCGGAATGTCGTCGGCGTCGGGATCATCGATATCATCGCCGATCAGTTCATCGAGCGAACGCGGAACCGCAGGGATGGTGACGGCGATGCTATCGTCCGCATCATCCTTTCTGTGCTCATCGGGAAAGACGCGCTCTTCGCCCATGATCTCGACAATGGCATCGCGCAAGTCCGGGAAACCCTGGCCGTGTTCGGCCGAAATCGGTGTCGGCTCGCCGAGACCGAGCGCATAGGAATCGTACATGCCGGATTCGGCGCCACGCGCTTCGGCCTTGTTGGCGATCAGAATAACCTTCTTGCCTGCACGCCGCACGAGATCGGCGAAGGTTACGTCGGTCGGGGTGATGCCGGCCTTGGCATCGACGAGGAAGAAGACGAGATCAGCTTCGCCGATGGCAAGTTCTGTCTGGGCACGCATACGGCCTTCCAGCGATTCGCTGTCGACCTCTTCGAGCCCTGCCGTATCGATGACGTCGAACTTCAGATCGTAAAGCTTGGCGCCATGGACGCGGCGATCGCGGGTGACGCCGGGAAGGTCGTCGACGAGCGCGATCTTGCGGCCGACGAGCCGGTTGAACAGCGTGGACTTACCGACATTCGGACGGCCGATTATTGCGACGGTAAAGCTCATCGGCTCAGAATTCCTGTTCTATTCAGCCGGCGGCAGCGGCAGGAGTGGCGCCGGTGCTCTTCAACAGATCCAGCATGGTATCGGCGAACTGGCGCACATTGGCAGGTGCAGCCTGATCATCGGAAATCTGCTGGAACAGCTTGGTGGCATCCGCACCGCGGCCGGCCTTCCAGGCGGCAAGACCAAGCGCCTCCCGGGCAGAATGGCGCATCGGATTGCTGTCGGATGAAAGCGGCTCGACTCGCGACGCCACGTCATCGTAGGAGCCGGTATCGACGAGGATGAAGGCGGCGCGCAGCTTGGCAAGATCGCGGATGGCCTGCGGAATGGACGTGTCGGCGGAGACCTTGTCGAAGGCGGCGACCGCACCGGCAAGATCACCCTTCTGGGCGATGACACCGGCGGCGCGCATGCGGGCCAGCACCGGATAGGCGCCATAACCATCCTTTTCAAGCTGGTCGAGGGTCTTCAGCGCTTCGTCGTTCTTGCCGTCGCGAACAAGATTGAGCGCGGCGAGAAACTGATCGCCGGACTGCGAAGCCTGCTTTTCCGTCCAGTACTCGTAGAAGGCAAAGATGCCAGTGCCGACAACAAGCGCCACAACCGCACCGATGAGCAGCGAGCCATAGCGCTTCCAGAATGCCTTCACCTTGTCGGAGCGCAGTTCTTCATTTACCTCACGGAAAAAGCCGTCGTCAGTCATGGTGCCTCTGGGTAGCCTTGTGCCACCGGATCAATTGATAAAACGCGGCGCAGCTCTCGCCGTCCGCGCATGGAGTTCAGGGGCTTTTAGTCGGAAAAGTTACGCGATGTAAGGGCTAACTTCAAAATAGCCCTCGAATTGAGCTACATCGGCTGGACGCCAATCAAAAGCGCATGCAATTTCCATACGAAGAGGACGTAGAGCACGAGACCAATGACAATGCCGATCACATCATTGGAGACCGGGCCGGGAACGATATAGGGCGCGGCAAGCCCTGCCCGCTCCTGCCGTTTGATTGCGATGCGATCGACCACAGCCCATGCCAGGAAAGACAGAAACAGGATGAGCGACGCAAGATCGCCATTGGCGAGGAGATGTGCCAGCGCCCAGGTCTTGATGGAGATCAGCATCGGATGCTTCAGCGCGGGTTTCATGCGGCCGGCTTTTGCGATGAATATCCCAAGGAATATGAAGGCGAAAAGCATCAGCAGCGCGGTGACGTGTTTCATCCAGACTGGCGGTTCGTAAAGCACCGGTGCGTCGGGGCGCGCCATGCCGTAGCCCCACACGAGAAGCACGAAACCGACGAGCGAAATGACCGAGTAGAGGCCTTTCCAGGTGTTTTCGCCCCACTGCTCCATCCTGGCCAGACGCCACTCCGGCGCAACGATGCGTACCGAATGAATTCCAAGAAAAACGATGATCCCAAGAATCAGTATCAGCATGACCGCCTCCCTCAATGCTGGCGGGAAGATAGACCCATGCGGGACCGGTTAGAAGGTGTATCGCTTGCGGTGGATCGCCGCGTCCGATCATCGCCACATTTCACTTGTAGCGCCTAGTGGAGCTAGCGTCCCTCCCCGGAGCCACCCCATCCCTGCCATGCGTTCGATCTGTACCGTTCTCGCCGCGTCCCTCGCGTTCTCATTATCCGTGCCCGCCCTGGCAACAAGTGGGGTGGAGCTGCGCGGTTCGATCGGCGCCAAGCCGCAATACGTGCTGATCTCGTTCGACAATTCGGGCAGCAATGCGCTTTGGGACCGCAGCCGCGCATTGGCACAGCGATCAAACGCCAGGTTCACCTATTTCCTCTCCTGCGTATTTTTGATCGACCGCGATGATCGCAAGTCCTATCAGGCGCCGAATGAACCTGCAGGACGTTCCAACATCGGCTTTGCCACCTCGAAGGAAGATATTGCCCAGCGCCTCGACAATATCTGGCGGGCGCGCAACGAGGGCAACGAGATCGCCAGCCATGCCTGTGGCCATTTCGACGGGAAGACCTGGTCGAAGGCGGACTGGAAACATGAATTGACGACATACAAAAAGGTGCTCAGTGGTGCCTGGAGCAAATATGCCACCGACCCGGAGCCGGCAGGCTGGAAACACTTCGTCGATACGGAAATACGCGGGTTCCGCGCGCCTTACCTTTCGGAAAGTCCGGCGCTGCTTTCAGCGTTGAAGGACAAGGGCTATGTCTTCGACGGCAGCGGTGTATCGCGCGGTCCGGCTCTGCCGCTGCATGCCGGCGGTCTTTATCAATTCGGCCTGCCGACGATCGACGAGGGGCCGAAAAACAAGCCGGTCATCGCCATGGACTATAACCTCTTCGTGCGCCATTCCGGGGCAGTGGAGCGCCCCGATCACCTGGACGAGTTCGAGAACCGAGCCTACGATGCCTTCAAGGGCGCCTTCGAGCGCCAGTATGAGGGAAAGCGCATTCCGTTCCAGATCGGCCTGCACTTCACGCTGATGAATGGCGATGCCTATTGGCGCGCGCTGGAGCGTTTCACCAGCGAGGTTTGCGTCAAGGCCGACGTGCGCTGCACGACCTATAGCGAGTATCTGAAGGAGACCGGCGGAGCGATGCCAGTCGCCGGCGCGGAACTGGTGAAACCGGCAGCGGGCGGCGGGATCTAGAGCAAGTTTTGCTCTAGCCGCCGCCCGCTATGCGATAATCACGCTTCTTCAGCCTGGGTTTGCAGATAGCGCTCGTCGATGGCTGGTAGTGGCTCATCGTAGATCACCGCTTCAAAAGCGCGTAGACGCTTGTAGATCGAGATAAGCTCGACGATCGTCGTCCATGAGTTCACGAGATACTGGAACGATGACGTCACCTGTCCGAACGCTCCGCTGATCTGGTTCATGGTGCCAAGGGTGATCTTGCCTGCGACGATCGACGGTATGAGTACGATCAGCGAGAAGATATTGTCGGTCTGCAGATAGAGATATCGAGCGACGTTGAAATACATGTAGTGAAAATAGAGGCGGAAATAGTTGCGCCGAACGTTGGAGAAGAGATCGGCGACGACCGGGGGTTGAGCCCTGTCTTCATGATCTTCACCGTAAACGAGTTCCTTGCGATATGCGGCTTCCACACGCTGGTTGCGAAATTGCAAGCCAGGCAATTTCACGCCCACGCCAGCAAGTACGACCGTACCGAAAATCGACCAGAAAACCGCGGCGAACACAAGCGGGTGCGGTACTTCCCCGACGATGGGCAACTCAGTAATGTTGGCAGACAGGGCGATCAGGACGGGTACGAAAGCAATCAGGGTCATGAAGGAGTCGATGAGCCTTACACCGAGGCCCTCCATCGTTTCGGCAAACCGCATCGTGTCTTCCTGAACACGCTGCGAAGCACCTTCGATATGCCGCAACTGGCTCCAGTGGGCCATGTAGAATTCGTTCATCGCCGTGCGCCAGCGGAAGATATAGTGGCTGACAAAGAACGCCAGCAAGACACTGACCGTAACACCAACAAGCGCCACGCCAAGAAATTGGCTGACCCCCTCATAAAACTGTTCGTAGGTTACAGGTGCTGACTTGGATACCGCAGTCTGAATGAGATTGTAGAACGGTCCATACCAATTGTTGACGGCAACGCTGACCTGAACCTGGAAATAGGTAACGAAAAGAATGAACGCTGATCCAAGAACGGACCAGCGCTCCCATCTGTGCGGGGAGAACCAAGCCCAGAAACCGGCAAAGATTGCGACTACGATTGCAAAGTAGATGTAGAACCAGATGAACGCCGGTGACCAGAAGCTGGCTATGCCGATAATCGGTGGGGCGTCGGGTGCTGCCGGGGGCAAGCCGATATAGGCACCCAAACGTTCGCCTATGAAGAACCAGAACAGGACAGCCGCTAGCGACCAAAGGGCCGCCGAAGTGAAAAAGAGCCTTGGCCTGGGGAAAAATGAGACAAACACGGTGAGTTCCTCGAGTGAAAAGTCATGCAGTTTGTGGTTGTGACGAGTTTCATGACCTTAACAGCATGAATAGGGCAAAGAAGGAACCGTGGTAATTAAATTGCTGTAATGATTTGGAGGTGTTGGTGCCTGATCCTGCTGCACAACAGCTGTGCGTGGTTCGACAAGCTCACCATGAGGGTGGTGGTTTGATTGCAGGAGCACCAGAGATTGCAGGTTGCCAATTATCGGGTCTGCCGGTTGTTCCTGCAATCAATCCACCTCCCTCATGGTGAGCTTGTCGAACCACGCACAGCAGCATTGCAACCCGGAAAATCAGACACTCAACGCATTTGCCGTCCCGCGGAAAATGCAAAGAGTGCGGCGATCACCAGACCCGCTGCCGCGGCAAGCGTGGCAATGATGAAGTCGCCGGTGATGTTCGCGACATATCCGCCAATCAGCGGTCCGATGATCTGGCCAACACCGAATGCGGCGGTCATCACCGCCATGACGCGGCGTTGTGAATGCGGCAGAAGCACCCGTCCCGCCTGAAACCCGAAGGCGGTGATGACGATGAAGGTCAGCCCCAGCAGGAGACCACCCAGCAAGGGCCCGGCCGGCGATGGCAGGACGACACTCGCCGCAACGCCGACAGCCTGGACGGCACAGCCCAGAGCGAGCGCGACAAACGGACCGGTGCGCCGCAACAGCGGTGTCCAGAGCCAGACGGATATCGCACCTGCAGTGCCTGTCACGAACCAGACCAGCGCTTCCATCCACGGGCTGCCATGGCTTGAGCGAACGATGGCTATGATGAATGTTGCGGTAATGATGTAGCCGAAGCCGAACAGGCCATAGGCAATGTTGATCTTGATGAATTCCGGCGTCCAGACGATAGGCGGCTCTGCTGCGGCTGAACCGCTGCGCACCGGCCCTTGCCTTATCAGCGCGAAGACCGCGATGAGACCGATGACGGAAAGCACGGCCGCGCCGATCCAATCTTCCCGCCAGCCATGACCGCTGGCGGAACTTGCGGCAACCAGCAAAGATGATATCGCTATGCCGGTGCCAACGCCGCCAAAATGCATCGCCTGCAAATCCTGCCGGTTGGCAGCGGCGAGATGACTGAAGACGATCGTTGCGGTGAATACCAGCATGAAGGCGCTGGCAACGCCTGCAAAGAAACGGATGACGGAAAAGAGCATCACCCCGTCACTGACGCTCATGGCGAAACAAAGCGCGGCGCTTGCGGTGAGAGACGCGTAGACCAGAGGACGCTCGATGCCCGACGCCCAGCCGAAACCGGCGATGATCGCGCCGAGCAGATAACCGAAATAATTGGCCGAGGCGATGAGACCGCCGTCGCCCGGTGTCAGGCCAAGCTCGCTCATCATGCCGGGGAGGATCGGCGTGAAGATGAACCGGCCGATACCCATGCCGACCGCCATGGCCACGAGCCCGCCGAGAGCGAAACGAACGGGAGATGCGGCAGCTGGCTTCATGCGCGGGACATTATCGCCGCGTCATCCGGTGACAAGACAATAAATTTGATGGTTACGTGATTTCGGGTGATCGGTTGGAGGAAGATTTGTTGTGCGTGGTTCGACAAGCTCACCATGAGGGAGGTGGTTTGATTGGAGAGAGCCAGCGATTGCAACGTTGGAGATTAGCGTTGCAGCCCCCTCACCTCCCTCATGGTGAGCTTGTCGAACCACGCACCAGCGATTTGCTATTATCCAATCGCCTGCCTGATCTCCACACCGCGGCGCGTGATGCGATACACAGCCGCCGGGGGCAGATTGCAGAAGGCACGGCCTATGCAGACGGCCTCAAGATCGAGTTCGTCCAATATGGCTTTCGACACCGGACAGCGAAAGCCATAGGTGAATTGATAAAACGCGCCGTCGTTGCGTAGATTGCCGAAGGCCCCGTTGAGAATGGCCGCGACCTTGTCGGGCATGCTCAGGAACGGCAGGCCGCTGACGACGGCACCCGCTGGTTCAGCCTCGAACAAATCTTGCCCGCCGAGCTGCGAGGCATCCATCTGCAGGATCTCGCATGCCCGGGAACCGCGCCTGCAACAATCTCGCGAATTCAGCGCCATATTCGATCAGCGTCAGGTTGCCAGGGCTCACACCCCGCGCCAGCAGGGCATCCGTAAAGACGCCTGTGCCCGGGCCGAGTTCGAGGACGGGACCGGATGCCGCGCCGATTTCGCTGGTGATGAGCCTTGCCAATGCCGCGCCAGATGGCGCAATCGCGCTGACTCTCGATGGATTGGTGATCAGGGCGCGAATGAAGGTCCATACATCGCTTGTCGTCATGAAAATTGTTCCCACCGCGTCGCTGCCTGATTCGGCCAACGGTGTGGCATCAGTGACCTCAATTGCGCAAATATTACGGCTTTTGCAACTGCACATGAAATTAGTTTGCCAAATTCAGAGAAGGCGCCGCCGACCTACGGCACGCCTCACCCTGCTGCCGGGGGTTTTCGCCCATCGGCAATGACACATGCCTCAGGCAGCTTTTCGCCGTCGAAGACTGAAATGACGGTTTTGGCCGCTATCATGTTGGTTCGGGCGAGAGCCTCCACCGACGAGCCGGCAGAATGCGGCGTGGCGACCACATTGGGCAGTGCGACAAGTTCGTCCGAAACCGGCTTGAAGGCGGGATCGCTTTCGCTGACATAGACATCCAGCCCTGCCCCGGCGATGCGGCCACTCTTCAACGCAGCCAGAAGATCCCGGTCATCGACAAGCCCGCCACGCGCTGTGTTGATCAAAATGGCGGTAGGCTTCATGAGCGCAAGCGTGGCACTATCGATGAGGAATCGCGTTTCCGGGGACAAGGGAGCGTGCACACTGACGACGTCGCTCTGCCGGAGCAGCGTCTGCATATCGACATAGGTGATGCCGTTGGCTTCGCCATATTCCCGGTCAGGACGTGGGTGGCAGACAAGAATGCGCGCTTCAAAACCCTTCAGGCGTTGCACCAGGCTCTTGCCTATACGACCAAGGCCGATGATGCCGACGGTTTTCCCGGATAGGTCGGAGCTTGTCAGAATCGACCAGTTGCCCGCCAGCATCCGGTTTTGCGATTCGCGCAGGCGACGGGCAACCGCCAGCATCAAGCCGATGGTATGGTCGGCGACGGAAGCATCGTTACCGCCTGCCCCGATGGTAAGAACACGGCCGAGCTCCCGCACGGCATTGACATCGACCCGGTCGTAACCCACCCCGCGCCTTGCGAGGACCTGCAGATCCGGCAAAATGGCCAGCAGTTCGCGTGTGACATAAGCCTGACCGACGATCCAGCCGGATGCGCCTTCGAGCAGGCTGGCCAATTGCGGCGTTGCCAAGCTGCCATCGCCCTCGCCCTTTTGCCATCGGACGATATCAACCTCGCACCCATGCTGTTTAAGGTAGGCGTGCGCCTGTTCATCGAAGAAGGGCGAGGTAACAACAACGCGTCTGTGCGAACTCTTCATAATCTTCATATTTGATTGACGGGATTGAATCCCTGCTGGTCAGCAGAGTGTCGACACTATCGCCACTCCTGTTGCTTTCAAAGCAAAAATCGGCGCGAAAAGCTGTTAGCGCGATTGGCACTCAGTTGCCGCTCAGCTTCTCGCGCATCCGGTCATGCATTTCCGTGAGGTCCGGCGTCAGCACCTCGTCAAAATCAGCCATCTCGTACACCGGCCGGATTTCAATCTCGCTCGGTCCAGGCATGGGATTGGGGCAGCGCTTTACCCAGGCAACCGCCTCGTCCATGTCCTTGACTTGCCAGAGCCAGAAGCCGGCGACCAGTTCCCGGGTCTGGGTGAAAGGTCCGTCGATGACAGTACGGCCAGAACCATCGAATGCAATACGCTTGCCCTCCGACGAGGGCTTGAGGCCATCGGCGGCGAGCATGATGCCCGCATTGATCAGCTCCTCATTATATCTGCCCATGGCCTCCAGCAGCTCGGTCGTCGGGAGCACGCCCTTTTCGCTTTCATCGGTGGCCTTCACCAACACCATCACACGCATCGTCTGTCCTCCTTGTTTGAGCCAGGCTCATCGGCCTGACATAGGAACGAACGGGGGGTTCGGAAATCGACATCGTCCTCGCATTTTTTTGGTGGTTAAGGTTCAGGGCGCGAACCGTCGCTTCCGGTATCGCCTTTCCACTACATCCGATGCGCTGTCTATCGCCATCACTTCCACCAAGTATTAGTCCGCTGGAAGACATGCCATTGACGCGCGCGGAAATGCGTTTTTTAATGGCGATGTCGCTGGACTGATCAACGGCATACCGGCGATTGAGAGCCCGTGTGCTCCCGCCAAGGTGGGAGCACGGGACATGCCCCAGAGACCCAATTTCAAGCTTTCATGCGCTCATTGCGGAGAAATTTACCTCCACATACCCCATGGTATAACGAACTCGACGGTCATCCACTGCAGCATGTGCGGCAGCACGCTGGGAACCTGGCTGCAAACGGCGGCGTCTTTTATTGCGGATTGCGGCCAAAATGACGGGTTTGGAATGCGCGACGCACCGATCATTGGGGAAGTGGCAAGAGATGCGCAATTCAAATGACAATAGGGAAGACAATGACTGGCCATATCATGTCTATGGCACCGTGTTCCTTATCGGCGTTGCACTTGCCGTAGGTGTCGGCTGGTTATTGCATTGACAGGCAGATCTCTGTTCACGCCTGCGCGCTGTCAAATGGATTCACCCAGCCTTGCCTCGTGCGGAATTGACCAGCCGAAATAGACTTCCGCATCGGTGATTTGGCCATCGCGCACCACCAGGATCTCCGTGTTGCGGAACCGATGGCCATCGGTGTTGCGTCCTTCATAAGTAACAAAGACCTTGTCCGCGTGGGACAAGAGGTGGATGAACTCGAAACCATCCACCATCCCGCTATTTGGCCAGCAACGCGCGAAATAAGTGGCGCGGTCAATCCGGTTGTCGAGTGGGCTGGTGAAGTGAAAGTCCTCGGCAATCAGCGCTTCTATCGCCGCACGGTCCTTTGCGACATAGGCTTCGTAGCTGGCTCGGGCAATCTCGGTTATATCCTTCGTCATCGATCATTCCTTCACAAGCGAAGCGATCGTTTCGTCTGACCGACAGTCGATCAACAATCGTACCTGGATCAATTTGCCGGGGCCGGGTTCTTCGTTTGAGAATCTCCCCCCCGAGCCGGTTTGAGGCGTGGGGTCACGGTCCACCGGGGTGTTCGTAACAGGCTGGTTTGTTGACGGTGCCGGCGGGGGTGCGTTTTCCCCTGAAGTGCCGGTGTTTCCTGGCGCGTTGTCGACGCGCTCGCCATAGAGCTCAGCCGCGCCCCATGCGACGAGCGCGAGAAGCAACGCTACGATCAGCACGTTTAGTACTGGCCGTCCGAGTGGCCCCTGGCGCGCTTCGTTCGTTGTTTCACGGACCGGGGATTCTGAAGGTTTATTGTCCATTGCGCCATCCTTTCACTGCAAAAGATGAACCGATCAACAACGATATGGTTCCCCGAAAGGTGGCGCTGGCGCCCTTCATCAGAACGCCAGCTGCAGAATATTTGCTAGTTGGGTACGCAGAATCCACGTCGCGTCAAGTGAAAGCCGCGCGGGCATGCCCGGTATACCGGACGATTCCGAACACAATTTCCGTAGCGGTTGACATGCCAACCGGGGCCGCAGCGCATAACTCTCCGGTTAGGAACACAGCGTCCCCATCGGTTCATGTGCCAACCGCGGCCGCAACGCCAACCCACCTGCTCGACCGGCGTTGATACTTCCGGCGACCCGGCCGCAGGCGTGATCGGAGCCGCCATGGCTGGCGCGCCGAACGAGAACAATCCACCGATAAGGACAAGCGCAGAAAGTCCTGATTTAAGCGACATGCGAGATACCTCCTTTTCAACATGCCCCGTACCTTGAAAAATAAATCGTCAACATGAACGGGAAATGAACAGACGCTTGTATCGCCCTTCATGTTGAACGCGGAGACCATTAGAGACAAGGCAGAAAATTAAGGTGCACGGGAACACGGGAAGGTAGATTATACGGGTTCAGCAATGGGCGGTGTAGTGGAACCATCGCCCGAGAAACGATAATGCACAACAATAGAACCTGGCTTCTCGAAATCATTGCATTTGCAATCATCCTTATTGCGCTTCTCTCCGCGAGTTTTTCCTTTCTACCCTCGTAGTATGTGGTTGCGTCGGCTCAAATTCGAACCGTCAAAGAGCAATACGCGTGAAGGATATGGAACGAAAATGACTGAACACTGTTTTTCAGAGATCAGCCAATGGAGGCTTGCTCAAATGGCAGACGACAAATCAAAACAGGACAATCGGGATCGCTCGAAAGTCTCGTCCAGTGAGGAATATGAGGTCCAGTACCTCATGACAAAATATGACTTGAGCAGAAACCGTGCCCTCGAACTGATCATCAAACATAATCGCAGCCGTAAGGAAATAGAGAGAGAATTGGAGGCCGTGGACATCTAGACCGGTTGTCCATGGCGGGAACTTGCGGCAGATGTGAGCGTTTTCCGGTGACACAACATCGTAGGAGGACGTCATGAACGCTCAAGCCATGCCGACAAAGGACGAAATCGTGGCCCTGGAGAAATCCTATTGGGACGCGATGAAGGCGAAGGACGGCCGCCGAACTTCAAAACTTTCGGGCAAGATCGCCCTCGTCACCGGCGCACAAGGCGTTATGCGTATCGGAAAAGAGAGAATGGGTAAGATGACCGAGGAGGGAAACTGGCGCCTCGAATCCTATTCCCTCGAAGACGTTGAAGTCAGCACGCCTTCCCCCGACATTGCCCTCATCGCATATACAGTTCGGCAGAACGTTTCGATGGACGGCAAGTCGCAAAATATGAGAGCAGCCGATAGTTCCGTCTGGATTCGCGGGTCAAATGGTTGGGAGTGTCATGCCCATAGCGAGACACTTCTAAACTGATGCAGCGCCGTTAGAATATTGACGCACGCGGCTCTATGGTCGCGCTTTGAACCAGATTGAACGGCGTTTCTGTCGCGCGTCGAAACCGGGGCGCTACAGCCAGCGCCGCACACGCGCGCGGTATTGGCGATAACCGTCGCCGAACTTGCGCTCGAGATAGACTTCTTCCCGAGCCACCACTCCGTAGCGAATTACGAGAGCGAAGAGCACGAGCGTTCCGAGCATCCAAAGGCTGTCAAAGGTAATGGCGAGACCGACGAGCCCAAGAAACATGCCGAGGTAGATGGGATTGCGCGTGAAGGCGTAGGGTCCGGTCTGGACGATTGTGGTGGTCGGCATGTTGGTGGGCACGTTCGAGCCGGCCCTGGTGATCGTATCGAGCGCCCAGACGACAAGCGCCAGCGCGAGAACGAACACCACCCCTCCGATCCACGTCGCAGGCACCGGGGCTGGCATGAACGGCAAGGACACGATCCATTGCAGGGCGAGCCCGGCGAGCACTGCGAGCGCCCAGGCGATCGGCGGCCGAATGATGACATTGGCGTTGTCTGTCAAATCGCCCATTGCAGGGACTCCTTTTCGCTGGAGCCGAGTTGAAAACTGGTTGCTGGCATCCTCGAACACGTGGGATCGACGCTGCGCACGACCATTCAGCGAGCTCCAGAGCGCCAGTGGTCGTCAGATGAAAAGCGTTGCGCTGCCCCAGGCGATCAGGGCGATGCCGGCCGCGCGACCAACCCACTGACCGGCAGGAAACACCTTTTCAACCAGGACCAGAATGGCAAGCGCAGCAACCCACACCAGATTCATCACGCCACCCACGAACAACAATGCCATCAGCATCCAGCAGCAGCCGACACAAAAGGCGCCGTGCAGTGCGCCCAAACGCAACGCTCCAAGTGCATGAGGGCGCCAGTGGCTGGAAAGAAATCCCGTCGGTGCCCGGCAATGCGACAGGCAGGCGTTCTTGAGCGGCGAGAACTGATACAGGCCTGCGGCGATGAGCACGATGCCCGAAAGCCAGCGGCTCTGCGAACTCATCGTCGTTGAGACGAATGCCTCGCGTTCGAGCAGCCAATGCAGGGTGGCTGCCACAACGGAGAATCCCAGCCAGACCAGGAGGTAGCCCGCCACAAATACGCCAGTGGGCGCCAGCTTGTCCTGGATCTGACCCTGCGTGAGCGCATGGCGGTGCACGCGCGCGTAAAGCAGGACAGTCGGCGCGGCGCTCGGAGACATCATCGCGATCATCATGATCCACCACATGGCGATCATCAGCGTCCAGATTGGCAGCCCCCAGATTCGCGGTTCCGCCTCCATGGCCATCCCGCTCATATCCATGCCACTCATATCCATGCCGGGCATGTCGGCTGTTTGCTGGTGTGGAAATAATGCGAGCTTCGACATCTCCCACGCACTCATGCCGAGCCCTGCACCCGCGACTATATACAGCCAGGCCAGCAGGCACAGCGCAATCAGACCCGCGATCGTGATGAGCCGGTCGCGTCTGAGCAAACGTTCGAGTGGCGGCGCCCTGTCCATGCGGCGCGTCAGGCTCGCACGACCCCGTGATTATTGAGATGCAACCGCGCGAACTGGCCGTAGCTGTCCTTCATGTTCACCTGTACCGGCCCGGTAGTGCTGCTCGAAGCGCTGCCAATCTCGGCGACTGCATATTCGAAGCCGTTCGGCAACACGATCTGAGCACGCGAGTCCGCGCCGGTTACCTTGTTGCGGATCGGTTCGCCTACCGTTTCGATATAGTCTTTGACGAAGATGCGGCCCCTGCGGCCATCGATATCGAGTTCGAGGTCGATCTTCGTGAAAACCGGCTCATTCATTTTTGTCACGGTTGAGGCATAGACGGCGAACATCGTCGCGAACGGGTCGGTGTCCTGGCCGGTCATGATGCGTAGCAACGCCTGGCGCTGCTCGTCGGTTGCGCTCTCGTCAACGAAAGCGATGGCTTCGCCGTTGCCTTCGTGGATGGCGCCAGGCCATTTGAAGATCGCCGCCAGCCGGAGGCCGTCGAGAACGGTCTCGCCATGATGACCTTCATCAATCTGGATCCCCGCAACGGCATGGCAATGGCCCTTGTCAGGCAGCGCATTGAATTGACAGTTGCAGCCATACTCGCACGTGCAGTTGACGAGTTCGCGTCCCTTGATCTCCCAAGAAGTCATGCTGTCCTCCCTGATCTCGAAGTATTAAACCACCATCATACACCTGTGCCAGCAGCGCCGCCATCCCGTCGCGCCGTGGAGGACGGCAGCCTAACATTGGCAAATTTCAGCGTTTTTCAAAAAGCATACCTTGTCGAGAGGGGATGACGAGGATCCGATAAGCAGGCGGTTTTCCCGACGGTCGCTCGAGATCCTCTACATCCCCGCTCAAATCAGCCCGCGGTGCCCGGCACCGGCGTGTTGAGCAGCTGCTGCTCCCACAGATACGCGATGCCGCTGCCGCCGAAGTGCTGGATGAGAATCTCGGTCAGCTCCTCGACATGCTCGGTGCGCGCCCAATCACGTTGCCATTCGCCAGCGAGCGCCATCACGGTCATCACGTTCGCGCCGGCCGCGATCATTCGCTGGATGGCAACTTCGTGAGACTCCTTCGAAATCCCGCCCGACGCGTCGGTGATCACGGTCACGTCCCAGCCTTCGCCGGCGGCCTGGATGACAGGCATTGCGACGCAGACCTCGGTCCACAGGCCGGCGATGATCAGCTGCTTGCGGCCAGTCGCCTTGACGACGCTCACCACATTCTCGTCCTGCCAGGTGTTCACCCAAGTGCGATCGATGACTTCCTGGTCCGGAAATACCTCGGTGATCTGCTTAAAGAGAAGTCCACCGCGCGCCGCGATCACGCTGGTGAGAATGGTCGGAACATTGAAGGCTTTTGCCAGCTTCGCCAGCGCGGTCGTGTTGTTGACCACCATGTGCGGATCGTGGCTGTTCAGGTTCGCGAGCTGGTAAGGTTGATGGTCGATCAGAACAAGTACGGAGTCTTCGGGACGTAGAAGAGAATCAAGGCCGTTACGAAAGGTCATTATTACTTACTATACTGTCGTTGTTAGTAAGGTTGGTTTGCGGGAAGACATGCGCCAGCGGCGACGTTGCCTAAAAGGAACATTGCCGTTCCCAGGCGCGATGCGGTAGTGTCGATTTGTGGCAAGCTGTGTCGCGAAAAGGGGAACGCAGATGGACATTGAAGAGCTACGGACATTCGTAGAAGTTGCTGATGCCGGGGGCGTTTCGGCCGCCGCGCTCCGGCTCGGGGTCTCCAAGTCGATCGTCAGTCGTCGGCTTTTCCGGCTTGAATCGGAACTTGGCGTCCAGCTGCTTGCACGAACGACCCGCGGCGCTGCTCTCACAGAAGCCGGGGCCACGTTCCGAGACTATGCAGCACGAGTCTGCGCCGAGATCGACGTGGCCAAGGAAACGATCCTGCCCGCCGGTGACCTTCGCGGACGCTTGCGAGTTGCTGTGCCGCTTTCTTTCGGGCAGAGCCACTTCGCTCCAATTCTTGCGGAAATGGCGCGACGCCATCCCCGGCTGCAAATCCACACCTGCTACAGTGATCGCTTCGTCGATCTCATCACAGAGGGTTACGATTGTGCGATACGGGTAGGCTATCTTCAGGACTCCAACCTGATCGCAAGACGCGTCGGACCGATCTATGGGAAGTTCGTCGCGAGCCCGGACTACATCGAGGCGCATGGGTCGCCCGAAACTCCGGAGGAGCTCGTCACTCATGAGGCCCTCATGCAGGGCACTGAAGCCTGGCAACTCATGGATGGCGACAAGATCATCACGGTTCGTCCGCAGGGGCGGTTCAAAGCTGACAACGGCGCTGCTCTGGTCGCCGCCGCGGCAGCAGGACTCGGAATCGCTTACCTGCCCGATTGCCTCACCCATGAGTATATAGCCTCCGGCGCGCTCTTGCCTGTCATGAAGCGTTATCCACCACCCCCGGCAGGTGCATATGTCATCCGCCCGCCAGGTCAGCATCCAGCAAGGAAGATACGGGTCCTCACCGAACTGCTGATCGAGTATTGCGAACCTGCTCCTGTCTGAGTGGTGCAGCGACTATGGTGTCCGGAACACGAAGGGTATGACGAATGCCCAGCAAGAAGCCTTGTCGGTTTTTTGGCAGCTGACGCATGGGCAACCCATCACTGCCACATCCTCGAAACCTGAAACACAACTTCCTTGACCACCACGCCAGACCAGAACATACATGAAGGCGGGTCAATTCCCGGCGGAAATGCCGGGGCAGTTCTCGGTGGAATCAACAGACATGGTATCCGAAGTGAGCGCTAATCGCCGCCCAAAAACCACCGGTCTGCGCCGATTCCTGGATCTCCAGCAGCAGCGCGACTGGATGCACGGCAAGACCATCCTGCGCGACGCCGACGAGCGCCCGGAGTCCCTGGAACTGCGTCTCAGATACGTTGCGCGGTTTGAGAAGCTGCTAACCCGGCCGCAGGCGCACGAGGTCCTGGAGATTCTCCGGCGCTACGGCCGCGACTGCATCCCGATCCCGCGCCAGACCGAGCGATATTACTGGTCGGTTTCCTGTCTGCCGTCGACTCCGGGCAAGGCGCTCGTGCGCGTCAATGCGAGCTGGATGGAGCTCTTCTCGCTCTATGCCGACGGCGGGGGCATCCGCGCGCTATTCCTGGTGCACCTTTCCGACTTCACCACCGACCATTCACTCGATCAGGGCCGGGTGGACCAAGCGTTTCTCGAGCGCTGTGTCATGACGCCGGAAGACGTCGGCTATTTCTTCCCCCGCGGCGAGGATATTTTCGCCATCAAGGTTCGCGGCTGCTCCTCGATCGACAAATTCCTCGCGGCGCCCCGTGCGCTGCGGGCCATCCGGGCATTCAACCTGACGCACATGAACCGGGGCCGGAACGCCTATCAGGCGAGCCACTGCTACAGCCTGGCGGATCATATGCTGAGTGGCGCTGAGCGAGGGCAGTTCTAACCTTCGACTGTGAATTGACACGCCAATTCCGCCGAATCGATGCGGCGACCACGGCTTCTTCCGTGGCCTCAGCTCGTTGAAAATCGCCTTGGCGCCGATATCGATGCCCCGGCTCGGTTCGTCCATCTGCAGGATTTCTGGATCCGTCATCAGCGCCTTGCCAATGACCGCCTTGGCGACGTTCGCCAGAGCAACGCGCAAAAAAGGGACGGCTCACGACGGCAGCCGTCCCCGATTTAACTTCGTTTGATGCTATCACGCGATAATGACGACGATCTCCAGCGAGTCTGGATCGACGATGACGATCCTGCCGTCCGCCAGCAAGAAATAGCGATAGCCTTCATATCTGGGCACAAGCTTGACGATGCGTGGCGGCAACGGTTGCAGCTCGATCGTTCGCGGCACCGCCACGCCGATGTTCACTTCGAAGTTGACGTCGCGAACCGGCTCAGCTTTCGTTTCGGTTATGACCTGCTTGATTTCCGTCTTCTGCTCGGCCGTCACATTGACGCTGCCTGTCGTTTCGTTGGACGGCTGGCTTGACGTCTTGGCCGTATCATCGTCCGGCGCTGGCTTGGTCTTGGCTGTGCCTTCTGTAGTGGTCGTGCCAGTTTGCTCCTGTGTCTGTTCCTTGCTGGCAGCGCCCTGTTGTTCCGTTCCTTGATCTGCAGGGGCCTGTGCCTTGTCCTGAGTCTGCTCACTCTTCGTGTCCTGACCGGCGGGAGCTTGTGCCTGTCCCTCCGTTTGCTGGCTCTTCTTCATCTGAGTGCCAGCCTGGCCCTCGGTCTGGGACTTGGTTGTTGCACCCGGTTCCTGAGTCCCCGTTTCCGCCGGCATCTGCGTTTGGCCTTCAGTCTGCTGGGCTGGTTTCTTCTTCAGCATTTCGGTTTGTGCAAGTCCTGCTCCGGGCGCAACGCCAAGCGCGAGGACGAGGGCACTTTTCAGAATGATATTCTTCATGGGATTATCTCCTCTCGTTTAATTTGTGTGGAAGAACGCCCCCCGAGCGCTCTTCCACTTTCTCTGTTAGTCAACGACGCGAACCACGGTCCTGTTCGAAGGATCGACGATCACACGTTGATGGTTGACCACTGCGTAGGCGTATTTCGGATCTTGCGGGATACGCATTATCTTGACCCTGTTGGGCAATGGCTTGCCGACAACCACTTTCTGTTTAACAACCACCTCACTCTCCGGGATCGGCTGTTGTTCCACATATGAAACCACTCTGCGCGGCGGTGGAGCGAGCACGGTACCAACGACTGCACCGGCAACGCCGCCGACCGCAGCGCCGACGGGGCCACCAACAATCGCCCCCGTCACAGCACCACCCGCGGCGCCGTTGACTGTGCCTTCCTGCGCAGAGGCAGCGGTTGCAAAACCAAGCACCAATGCCCCAGCTACGATCAATTTCTTGTTCATAACCAATTCCTTTCAACAATCAGAGCCAAGGCGGAGCCTCCCGGGCATACCGGGAGAAGAGACAACATCGTCTTTGTCCGGCTTTGCTGTCCGCCGCCTTGGCTCGTCCTACGTGGACGGCAAAGCTGAAAGGCAAACGTCATCGCAGGTGGCGCTGTTCCGAATTTGGGCTTCAGTCTGATGAAGCCGAGGACTTGGGCCGATTGAGCATCGGACGAAAGTCTGATGGAGACATGGCAAAGGTCTGAAATCTTTTGACAAAGGGCAGCCGGCGGAACAAACCTCAAGGCCGCAAGTTGTGGCAACGGAAGGGAACGATTTCACAAAGGAGAGTAACGATGAGACGGATTTTGCTTGCCACAGCCGTGATGCTTGCGATGTCTGGTAGCGTCTACGCTCAGGATGCAGTTGTCGTTGATGTTCCGCAGCCGGCCCGCGAATATGTTATCGCGCATCCGACCGATCCTGTCGTCGTAGAAGGTGATGTTGCAATTGGCACCGCTGTGCCGGAGGACGTCAAGCTGGTGCCGATCCCCGATAATCCGGACTACGGTTACATCTATGTGGATAAGCAACCGGTTATCGTGACAATGAAGGACCGCAAGGTCGTTTACATGTCGAAGTAAGTTGCCGTCAGAGTGTGTTCTGGTGGTGGAATGGCTGATCCTTGGTGTCAGCCGTGGCTTGGCCGCGTGATCTCCGGGAGAGGAGCGGCCAAGCCACATATGAAAGACGCGCCATTTGAGCGGGAGCGGCGTTTCTCGGACTTATAACCCCGCCTCTGACTTCAGACGGTCGGGCCATAGATCATTCCGGTTCGGCCGTCATTGTTTAGCGAAAAATCTTCGACCTCATGTGACTGTAGCGGCAGACCGCCGGCTAAAGCTGCCGGGGCCAGTGCGGACGAATCGTATTCTTGGTTTTGACGGCCCGCCCAACACCGCTTGGGCGTTTACGCCAAAAAAGTCCGACAACGGCCAAAATCAAAACGCCGCTTGCGGCAAATTCCAGAACTTCTTCCAGGGTCGCTGCTTTGTACGACGGTATGAGATCGAGGACCACTGCGCTCGCGAGCAAGCAGAGCGCCAATAGGAGGCGGAACTCGAACGTTCGCGAAATGATATACCGCACCATCGCCCCCACCTCCTGCCGAAACCGGAACAGAAGCGCGACAGCAACGGCCAGAAGAATTGCCGCACCAATGAGGGCAATGACGATGCCCGCGAATCCCGCATCTCTGATCACACGAAAGACAAGAATGGCTATGTCGTGCCCGCCGTCGAACTCTCCACCACCTCTCATCTTCGGCATCTGGACATGGAAGATGCGAGCACCAAAACTAATCTCGCTGAGGAAGAGCACCAAAGACAGCACGCTTGTCCCGATCAAGAGGCCCCTCTGCGTGAAGGTCAAGGAGACATTCTTGAGAAGAGCTGTATTCAGCGCGAGTAGCGCGGCAATGGCAAAACCCGTGGCACTTAAATCTTCCACCAGCCCGTCTTCGACCAGTAGAGCCGGTGTGGACAAGCCTATGACGAACAGCAGAAACGTGATTGCGCAAAGCGCAGTGACAAACACTTGATTCTCTCGGCTCATCATTGGTTCGTTCTCGGATTCGTCTGATGTTCATAAAACTGTCATAAATCTGTCAATCTGATGGCGCGCCAGGACGTCGGGCTGACGCGTTTTCTGCTACAGAGGCACCTTTTATCGCTCCGGGCGGCACGGACAGCATGTTCGAATGGGCGATGGGCAGTGCGCGAGCCCGGTGCGCCTCTGATTGCACTGCCGGGCGCATTTTCTCGTTCCTCGCGTTCGAGGGCAATCAACGCGGAACAAATCCTTGTTTTCGCGGTTACGTGAATATCCCGCGATAAAAACAGACAGGAGGTTCGCCATGAGCGCGACGGGACTGGACGTTTTTGACAAGACGCTTCAAACGACAAATATCTGGCTTGACGAGATCACGAACGTCATCGGTCCGGACCGAAAACTCGCCTGGAGGGTTCTATCGGGAGTGCTGCACAAGTTGAGAGATCGGCTTCCCGTCGAACTCTCTGCCCATCTGAGCGCCGAGCTGCCATTATTGGTGCGCGGCACCTACTACGACCAGTTCACCCCGGCGAAGCAACCAACCGAGGATAAGCTTGAGAGCTTTGTAACGGATATCGCGCAGTGGCTGGTCGATACGCGACCGGTCGACCCGAAGGTGCAATCCGGGCGGTTTTCATGGTGCTATCGAACCATTTATCGCGTGATCAGGTCGACAACGTCCAGGCCGCCTGACCAGCAGATTTGCGTGCCTTTTGGTTGTCGGCAGAAAAAGTCGAGGTGACCCGATCCGAAAAAGGAGAAACCGGTCGCCCATCCGTATAAAGTTCCAAGCATAGGAGGCAGAAATGAAAGTGAGTGAAGCAATGACGCGGGATGTCCGCGTAGCTAATCCAGATGAAGCAATCCAGTTTGTGGCCAAGATCATGGCAGGTCTTGATATTGGAGCATTGCCAGTTGGTGAAAATGATCGCCTCGTTGGCATGATTACCGATCGGGATATTGCCATTCGCGGTATTGCCGAAGGCAAAGGCCCCGATGCCAAGGTCTCAGAGGTCATGACCTCTAATGTTCAATATTGTTATGATGACCAAGAGATTGACGAGGTTAGCGAAAACATGGCCGGTATTCAGGTCCGCCGTCTGCCCGTCATCAACCGCGACAAGCGCTTGGTTGGCATCCTGTCGTTGGCTGATATCGCACTGACAGGCGATGGCCAGGCCGGCGAGGCGCTGAGCGGGATATCACGTCCAGGCGGAGAGCACAGCCAGACGATCTAGCTTGTTCGTTGAGCCGCTCATTTACAGATCAAACGGTCAGGCTATGGTATCAATGCCATGACGCTCCACGGTATCGGGGTTCAGGATTCTTCCGATCTCCCGAGATCAGGGAACGAAGACTGGCACCGCGTTCTCACGGATTTTAAACCTTACCGGCGTCTCGGTCTTCAATTCGCCATCCAGGTTCACGGCACGGGGTTTGCTTGTATGGATTGTAAGGTCCTTGGTGGAAAACGCTCGAACGTCGTCCCAATCACCATGCGTCCCCTTTCGCAAGCTCGGAAGGAGTCTCAGGAGCTTCCACCAATGATCAACTTCCAGGCTATAGAAGTCGAGCATTCCATCGGTGGCGGTGGCATCGGCCTGAACAGTCATGCCGCCACCATAAAAACGACCGTTACCAACTGCTAACTGCAAGGTTCGCAGCTCCTCGGTTCTTCCGTCATGATCCAGTGTGGCGGTAAAAAGCCGTGAGCTTGCGAGGAGCCTGGCAGCCACCAGCCCGTATCCCAGCTTGCCCCAGCGCTTCTTCGCTTTCTCGGTAAGCGACATTGCCAGATCGGCGCTGAAGCCGATGCTGGCGACATTAAAAAACGGGTGACCGTTGGCTTCGCCAAGATCAATCGGTGCAGTCTTGCCCTTGGCAATGACGTCGATGGCGGTCGCTAGGTCCAATGGTAAACCCATGGTTCGCGCAAAATCGTTCGCTGTTCCCAACGGCAGGACACCGAGCGGTAGCCCCGTGTCGAGCAGCCCTTTTGCAGCGGAGTTCAAACTACCGTCGCCGCCACCAACGATAACGCTGTTCACCTGATCTGCTAGGCGGACTATCGCAGTCGAAGGCGATTCCTTGTTTTCTGGGGGAAGTTCGAGATATACGATACCCGCTCGTGATAAATGTTGGCGGACAACAGGAAGGCTTTCCTTGCCCCGCCGCGAGTTCGGATTGACCAGAAGGAGTGCACTGTTAGCGGTCATGCCACTCCCCGGAGCTTAAAGGTTTCAGATAAAGGCGGATCGGCATGGAGATGCGTTGGATCAACAGGACAGATATCATCACCCCTATATGTGCAGTGCAGCATAGCCATTCAACATCAACACGATGATTTCAGGTGCAGCCATGAGCAAGCAACTCGGGGGATTGTCTGCATTACCCCGCATCGAACTGTATTCAGTCCTGCCACCATTGCCCGGCGATCGCACGGCGCCGCCAGAATTCGTACCAAACAACAAGCAACCGTCAACCAACGAGCAGGTCCGTTGCCGAAACGACGCCATAGATCAGTCCTGCCGTGGTACCCAGTGCGAGAACGGCAACGCCTACGCCGATGAGCGTCGCCAGCCCATCCCGTTCGAGCAATGCCGCCGCAATGATGACCAGCGCGAGGACAGGCAGGATATTGCCAAATGGAATCGGCAGCGCGATGGCGATGGCCAGAAAAAAAATGGGAATGCCGAGCAGCATCTGAGCTTTGCGTCCGGTCAGCGCGCTCAGCCTGTCAGGGCGCAGCACTCTCTCTACCTGTGCAATCATTGGAGCGGTATAGCGCACCGTTAGGGTGACCGTTGCGGCGGAGAGCCTGCGTTTGCGGATGAAGCGCGGAAGCTGCAGATGCTCAGCCCCGGCGGCTATCTGTAAAGAGATAAGAGCGAGACAGCTGCCGAAGACCATCCCGAACGGCCCGGGCAGCGGTGTCAGCGCTGGCAAAGAGAGAATAAGGATCGAGAACGCGATGCTTGAGCTTCCCATCACGGTCATCATCTCCTCAATGGTAATGCTCCCCATGCTTTCGGCCCGCTCAACCACATTTTTCAGGTGTGTTGAGGTCGCACCTGGAGGTCTGGGGTCCACCCGTTCATCTGTCATATTGCCGCTCTCGTCCTGGTACGATCGGTTGAATCACTTCTAGCAGCTAACACTGGAAAATGGGCGGCGTTGCGACATGCGCCTCTTGTGGGGCCATATAAGCGGCTGGCGCTTGCTGGATTTTGGTCAAACCCGCGGCATGCCCTTCGGCCTTAAATGGCGCTTTTGTGCAGCGATTCTGAAGATTGAGTTGGAGGCACCGTAACCTCGATAGCCGTTGCGTTGAACGACTTCAAAAAAGAAACCCTCGCCGTAATTCGGGCTGTACAGCTGAAAATATTCACCGTTTTCATCACGGTCATAAAGGATGTTTGCCGACCTCAGCCTGTCGGAAAGTTCTATATCGAGCCCAAACCGGGCTTCCAGATCATCGTAGTAGTTGGAAGAGATCTGGAGTGGCGTAAAGCCATTCTCATGGAGCGCAGACGCTGTCGCAAAGATGTCATTGGTCTCAAACGCCAGATGCTGGACGCCGGATCCGAAATTTTCGGTGATGAAATGTCCCGCAAGGGTAGTGCGATTTTCCGCACCGTTAAGTGTCAGGCGGAACCGGCCGTCATCGTTTTCAATCACCTGACTGCGCACGATGCCTGCGGGGTCGACGATGTCGACCATCGGCGTTTTATGCGCCTTGAAGATCGAGGTGTAGAATAGGACCCAAGTCAGCATCTCGTCGTACTTCATGGTCTGGGCGACATGGTCAACGCGCCGGAGGCCTACACCATCCCACGGCTCTGCGCCGGCAATGATGTTGAACTCGATCTCCCATATATTTTTGAGATCAGACTTCTGATCGATAAAATAGATAATGCCCCCACCGACCCCGCGGATCGCCGGAATCGTCAGCTCGCCCGGTCCGACGGTTTGCTCGAAAGGCTCTGCTATAAGAGCGCGTGCACGCTCCGCTGTCGCTTTAGCATCATCTACCTCAAGACCGATCGCGTAGGCCGATGTGCCATGGACAAGATACGAGGAGTGAGCAAATCCTTCATGCTCGGTGTTGATGACAAGATTGATGCCACCTTGCCGGTAAAGTGTCACCAGCTTCGTTTTGTGCTGGCCAGCGACGTGGAAACCCAGTGCGCGCAAAAGCCCGCCGAGTTGTTCGGCCTCCTCCTCGCTGGCAGAAAATTCAACAAATGCCACACCATCGACCTGAATGCGGTCCGGCATCCTTGGCAGCGTCATCGCCACGTCGGGTTCAAGCCGTTGTATCTGGTCGCCGAGATAGATGAGCGATCGATGGCCATCCAGCGCTATCGAACGGGGCGAGCCCCCGCGAAACTGATCATTGAAGATTTCCAGGGACAGAAATCCATCATAGCCGGTTGCAGCGACCGCTCGCATGAAGTCCACGACCGGAAGATCTCCCTCCCCGGGCATGTTGCGGTAGTGGCGGCTCCAGTACAGAAGATCCATATCGATCAGCGGGGCATCAGCAAGCTGAACAATTAATATCTTCTCCTTAGGGATAGAGCGGATCGAATTGACATCGATCTTTCGCGCCAGCGTATGAAAACTGTCCAGGATCAGCCCGACATTGGTGTGGTCAGCACGGCGAACGATTTCCCACGCATCTCGATGATCATTGATGTGCCGTCCCCAGGCGAGCGCTTCGTATCCAACGCGTAGTCCGCGTTTTTTTGCGCGTTCGCCAAGCTCGCGAAAGTCATCCGCAGCACGATCCAATCCACCCAACGCAATTGGCGATACGTTCGAACAGACGAGCACGAGGTCCGTTCCCAATTCCTGCATCACATCGAACTTGCGTTCCGCCCGATCGAATGCACGGGATCGATGTGGTTCGGGCATTCCTTCGAAATCGCGAAAGGGCTGAAACAGAGTGATCGCCAGCCCGTGATCCCTGACCATCCTGCCGACATCACGCGGATTTGCATCGAAAGCCAGAAAGTCGTTCTCGAAAATCTCAACGCCGCTGAAACCTGCCTTTGCGATCGCATCCAGCTTTTCAGGGAGATCGCCACTGATTGAAACTGTTGCAATTGACGTCTTCATTGCCGGGTCCTTACGTCTATGAAGGAAAGCGTTCTACACGGTCATGGTCTTGAAATGGTCGAGCATCCGGTTCGCATCAGGCTGCAGGCCGGTAAAAAGCTGAAAGGCTCCGACAGCCTGGAACACTGCCATACCCCCGCCATCGAGTGTTGGACAGCCGCGCTGGCGCGCCTGCCTCAGCAATTCCGTCTCGAGGGGAAAGTAGACAATTTCGGCTACCCAATGGCGTCGATCGAGCAAATCCGCCGGTAATGGCAAGCCAGGATATCCAGACATTCCAGTAGGTGTGGCATGGATCAATCCGGACGCTCGCTGCATCGCTTCCATAAGGTCACCTCCAGCGGTGATCTGCGCGTCGGGAAAGATCTCCTGCATTGACCTGCTCAACGCAATGGCGCGCTGTCGTTCGCGATCAAATACGGCAAGCTTCGCCGCGCCCAGCGACAAAGCTGCATATCCGGTTGCGACCCCAGCACCTCCCGCGCCGAGCTGAACCACAAACGACGTGTCGACCCCGGGAAGGCCTCGACGGAAGCTCTGCGCAAAGCCCCACCAATCGGTATTGTGGCCGTAGCGCCGTCCATCCTTGAGAACCACTGTATTTACGGCACCGATCGATCTGGCATCGGCGGAAAGTTCATCGAGGTGAGGCATGACCGCCTGCTTGCAGGGATGGGTGATATTGAGACCTGAAAAGCCGCGTTCCTCAGCTTCAGAAAGCAGCCGAGGAAGATCGTCGATCGATGCACCGAGCTGATTGAGGTCAATCAGGTCATATTCGTAGGAGAGCCCCTGAGCCCTGCCTTCTTTCATGTGCATGGCGGGCGTGAGCGAAGCCTGGATGCCTGCCCCAATGAGCCCTGCCTTTATCGGCTTCAACAATGTCTCGCTCATCATTTCCATTCCGCTCATTCGAGCTCGGCGCGACCTTGGACTATCGAGTAAGTCAGCCCGCTGCGGAGCGCGGGCTGACTTGTAGCCCTACTGGCCGCGTGCTGCGTTCAGTTGCTTGAAGAGTTCCGTCACGGTTTCTGCGCCAATGTCCGCACTGAACTTGTCGATCATCGGCTTGACCGCATCACGAAGTTTCTGTGTTTCCTCCGGGCTGAGTTCAGTGACTTCCATCCCGGTCTTCCTGATCTCGTCGATCGATGCCGCGTCCTGCTGACGCGAAACCTTTCGCTGATAATCGCGCGCTTCGTCTGCGGCCGATTGCAGTACGGCCTTTTCTTCATCATTCAGCCCGTCCCAGAACTTCTTGCTGATCAGCACGATCTGCGGATTGTACTGGTGGCGCGTAATCGTCATGTACTTTTGGACTTCATAGAATTTCGCGTTCACGATATTCGCCGCAGGATTTTCCTGGCCGTCCACCGTTCCTGTTTCGAGCGCGGTATAGAGTTCGGTATATGGCATGGGCACCGCATTCGCGCCGAGACTGTTGAAGAGCTCGATGGGGATTGGCGACTGGATAGTACGGATTTTCAAACCCTTGATATCTTCCAGCTTTGCTACCGGATGCCGGTTGTTGGTCAGATTTCGAAAACCGAGTTCCCAATAGGCAAGCCCGACAAGGCCCGTATCCGGCAGCAATTTGATGAGGCTCGTGCCGAACGGACCGTCCATGACCTTGTCTGCCTCTTCACCGCTGTTGAACAGGAAGGGCAGATCGACCGCGCCGAACTGCTTGACGTTGCCGGCCAATATCCCGGCGTTCAGTACTGTCATTTCGATCACCCCGCCCTGAAGGGCGGAAACTGTCTGAACGTCTCCGCCCAGCACGCCTCCCGGGAAAAGCTTTACGGTAATCTTGCCGCTGCTCTTTTCCTTCACGAGATCGGCGAACTTCTCCATGCCCATGACCTGCGGGTGGCCCTTGTTGTTGGCCGATGCAAATTTGAGCTGATGCTCACGAACCTCGGCCATGGCCGGGCCAGTCGCCAACAGTGCGAGCGGCAGTGCCACTCCTACAAGGACGTTCATCAATTTATTGAGCATTTTTTCCTCCCAATGTTGGCCGGTGTCTCTCCCCACGGCCGGTTGAATTCTTTTCGTCACGTCCCACCTGCTCTTCAATGTCCCAGCCAGCTCACCGGCACCATTACCAGTTGCGGAAACAGGACAAGCAGGAGCAGCACGATGAGTTCAGCGATGAGAAATGGCATGACGCCCTTCATCAGCTCTTCCATCGAAAGTTTCGATATTCCGCAGATGACATTGAGCACGGTGCCGACCGGCGGCGTGATGAGGCCGATCGAGTTGTTGATGATGAAAAGGACGCCGAAATACACGGGATCGATCCCCGCCTGTTTGATAATGGGCATGAGCACAGGCGTCATGATGAGAATGGTCGGCGTCATATCCATTGCGGTACCGACGAGCACCACGAGAACCATGATGGCGAGGAGTAGCAATGTCTGATTGCCCATCAATGGTTCGATCAGAGCGGCGAGATCACCCGGCACGTCGGCCACAGTGATCAGCCACGCGGAAACCGCTGCCGCCGCGACCAGGAACATGACGACAGCCGTAATCTTCGCAGCGGCGACGAAAACGTGGAAAAGTTTTGCTGGCGGCAATTCGCGATAGATCACCATGGCGACGAAGAGCGAATAAACGGCCGCGACCACTCCTGCTTCGGTGGGCGTGAACACACCGAATTTCAACCCGACGATGATGATAAGCGGCAGCATGAGAGCCCAGATGCTGTCAATGAATGCCTTGAACCGGACCGCTCCGGATTGTCGTGGGGGCAGGCTGAATTGCTCCTTGCTTGCAACAATCAGCCACGTGATGCAAAGCGCCATGGCGATCAAGAGACCGGGAAATATTCCGGCAAGAAACAGCTTGGTAATCGACACGCCGCCGACGACGCCATAGAGGATGAAACCAATCGAAGGCGGGATGATCGGTCCAATGATCGACGCCGAGGCAAGCAGTCCACCTGCTCGCGCCGGGTCATGGCCCGATTTCAGCATCATCGGCAATAGCAGCGTGCCCAGCGCGGCCGCATCAGCCACGGCAGATCCTGAAAGGCTCGACAGCACGCAAGCGGCAAAGATCGCCACGAAACCCAGGCCGCCGCGGATATGACCGACCAGAGACATGGCCAGAGCGACGATGCGCCGTGACAGGCCCCCGGTGTTCATTACTTCGCCAGCAAGCATGAAGAACGGGACCGCCATCAATGGAAAGCTGTCCGCGCCGTTCAACACATTTTGCGCAACGATCTGGGCGTCGAACATGCCGAGATACATCATGAGCGCGACGCCGCTGACGATCAGGGCGAAGGCGATCGGCACGCCCAGCGCCATGGGCCCAAGCAGTGCACCAAGGAAGATTGCTACCGTCATCGCTGGCTCCCCAGCGTATTGACAGGACGGACCAGCCCCGTGCTTGAATGGTCATCGTCAGCGATCTGCTCTTCGGAGTCGCGGACAAGCTCGGCAGTCGCCAGATCGATGCGGCCTGTCGCGACGCAAAAGGCATCCCAAAGAAGAATCAAGAATGCGGGAACCCCGAACGCGAGGCCCGCACCATAAAAGAATGCCATGGAAATACCGGTCGCAGGCGCTTTGACATGCAAGTTGATGAGTGTCTGATCCCAGCTGCCGGTGATCAATAACCATGTAGCTACCAGCATAAGGAAATGACCGGCCAAAACGGCCGCCTTGGCAGTATTTGGCGGTAAACGCCGGATAACAGAATCGACGCCCAAATGACCATGTTCATGCATGGCGACAACAGCGCCGAGGAATGTCAGCCATACGAAAAACAGCCGCGCGAGTTCTTCGGAGTAAGTGATGCCCTGATTGAACGCGTAGCGCAGGACGACATTGCCGAAAACCAGTACCACCATGCCCGCCAGCAACAGTGCAATCGCAACCTTCAGCATGAGAAAGCAGAATTCGATTATGCGCGCCATTCGCTCCTCCGCGAGTGAACTGTTCAGGACAGTCTTTTTCTACATGCGAAGGGCATGCGTCGTCTGAAAACCCCGACACCATGTCCGCATGATCTGCGCTCCTCCAGCACAGGCCAAATTGCATATTGCCTTAAAATGTACTAACCAGTTCGAATGTCAAGCGCTTCTATTGAAAGATCGATTGAAGGTGAATATGACTTCGTAGACGCCGAGACAGGTATTCGGGGAGCGAATATTCACACGTCCTGGATTTTCACTCTTACATTCAACAGCTTGATGCGATGGGACTCGAATTGACCGACAGTTCGGCGAGTGCAAGAAAGAACGATCCGCAGAGAACGCAGGAGGATATCCTCGTCGTGGCGACGGAGGAGTTTTCAACGCATGGTCTTGCCGGAGCCCGCGTCGATGCCATCGCGGAACGCACCCGAACTTCCAAACGCATGATCTATTATTATTTCGGCAGCAAAGAGGGTCTGTACCTCGCCGTGTTAGAACGATCGTACCGAAAAATCCGGACACTTGAAGCGGATTTGGAACTTACGAACCTACCGCCGGAAGCGGCGTTGCGAACATTGATCTCAACCACGTTCAATCATGATGAGGCCAATCCGGATTTCGTTCGATTGGTCAGTATCGAGAATATTCATCACGCGGCCCATATGCTCCGATCCGAGGCAATCCGCGATCTGAATGTCTCCGTAATCGAAACCATTGCCGGAATCCTGAAGCGCGGCATACGAGATAATGTTTTCCGGCGAAACGCCGACCCGATTGACGTGCATATGATGATTAGCGCGTTTTGCTTCTTCCGCGTTTCAAACCGCTACACATTCGGAACAATATTTCGGCGCGATCTTTCAAAACCTGAGACCATGGAGCGTCATCGCAACATGATCGCGGACGCAGTGCTCGGTTACCTGAAGACGTCCGAGTAGTTCGTGCCTGGCGACAGCTGGTTTGATGCATCAAACCAGCTTGTCATTTCACCAACCATCTTGATAACTTTGCACCGCCGGCAAGCTTCGCTGCCGGGCGTCAATCGCGGCCTACCGGTCCGAGATAGAGCTTGACCAGAATGAAGCCCCACTTCATCATCGCAGGCTCTGGATTGTTCCAGAACTGGTCACGGGCCGCGTAGGCTGTGCTCAACGCGGCCAAAATAAACCAGACAACGAGAATGTAATCGATCGGTTGGACGAACATTGACGGTTTTCCCTACACTGGTTGTTGCATTCGACAGCACCGTGCCAAGCCTAGTGGATTTCCTCCCTGAACTTGGCGTGGCAGGCAGAGCATTCCTGCAGCATCAGATGAAAGGCGTGTTCGGCGGGAAGTTTCGAGATATCTTCTTCACCTGCCGCAACCTTACGCTTACCCAGCAGGCTGCTGCCGATGGTGGACATGCCCGCTCCCATGCGCATCTGCGGCGTGATGTCGTCCGGTGCCTGGTCTGCTGCGGCCGAGATGACCGACGCAAATGAGGCGACCTTCCGGGCCAGGGCATCGAATTCGTCGCGCGACGGGTCTATCTCGTATTTTGCTGCCGAGGGCGGGCCGAACGACGCGGCAGGAAATTCCGCCATCAGCGCAGCGCCGGAATGTGCTTTTATCGTTTCTGCCCATCGTTTGAAGGCCGGGGCATCATAAGGAAGCTTGCCTTCAAACATTCCGGCGATTTTCTTACCCGCATTGGCCATGGCCTTCATTGCCTCCTGACGCGCCTTGACCACCTCCGGGATCGCGTCCGAGCCCATCGAGGGGACGGGACCGAGCATCGCGCAGACCGCGAGCAGGATCACAATCCCCAGCGGTCTTGCACGGCTGCCATGAGCAATAATCCAAATCCGCATCTTACTTTTTCGACTCCGTAACGCGATGGTAAAGCTTCCACCGGCTGGAAGCACAAGATGTTATATGGGGGCGAATTTCGCAGACTAATCCGACGTCAGCACGGCGTGCTCTTGTTCGCCATGGTGTTGGTGCAACTTCTGCTGATCATCCTGGCGATTTGCAGCACTCAGAATGTTGGATTGCGAGGCATTGCCCAAGAAAGCTTCTATACCTCGCGCACCAAGTGCCGGAACGCCAACCCCGAGATCAGTGCTAAAATACCCAGAACTGCAGCAAGCCCAATACCGCTGACGCGCCATCCCCATTCGGATATTGCGGGACTGCTGATAAGAGGCGATAGGAATTGGCCGAGAAAGACCGATGCCGTCAGCAGCGCTCCCGTCTTTCCGCGTCGGCTGGGAGGGGTCAAACCAAGGGAGATTGCTATAAACCCTGGTGTGGCCAACGCGTAACCTGCACCAATGGCTGCGCAACCTATAAAGACCGCCGTCCCCGCCTCGATTGTCACGAGGATCGCGAACCCAGTAGCCATCAACCCAAAGCCACAGGCCCAATTGCCAGCATGGCCAATCGCCTCGCGAAGATGAGGGTAGCAAAGAGCCGCGCCCCCGCCCGCGAGCATGAGTGTCCCGAGTGCAGTTCCGGTCACCGCGGGGGAGGAGTAACCTTGTCCTGATAGAAAGAAGGGTAGCTGGGTCGGCATAACGAAAAACAGCGTCGTTATGACCATCTGACCGAAAGCGAGGAGATATACGACTGGCCGGAACCTGCCAGAGGAGGAGGTAGTGGAGCTTTGTTCAGCAGGCGTGCTCGACGGTAGATCGACAATTACACGCCAGAAAAACGGCAAAGCGAGTGCTGGCAGAACATAAACTGCGAAGGGCAGCCTTGGTTCAACCGTCGCAAGAAGGCCAGCGATGAGAATGAAAACAAACCCGCCAAAATTCCGGGCAGAGACCTGGCCGCTCGAGATAGCATGCAGAGCTCGGCCCGAGAAGTAGTCCCCGATTAGCGCCGATTGCGCTGTCATGATCATGGCAAGCGAAACACCCAGGCACAACCTGCTGACCATGATCAATGGCAACGTCGGTAGGACCAGCCCAGCGCTTCCGGAGATAATAAACAAGATCAACCCCGCCAAAAGCATCCGTCGCCGACCTGATCGATCAGCAATAGCCCCACACCAAGGAGCAACAAGGACGACTGCCAATGACGGAGCCGGGACCAGTAGGCGGATAAGAAGCGCATTGGTTTCATTGCCTGCAAATTGCCTTTCCAAGCCGGGCAAAGCGGGACTAATTGTGGCGGCCGTCATCACCGTAAGAGACGCCGCCATCATAAGAGAGATTGCGCGCGGGTCGCGCCAGATTGGCCGATCTTCAAGTTCATTGGTTAGTCGCATTCGTATCATCTCCGTTGCGTTTCTAATCACTAGCTGGCACGATACGAATTCAAGTCAACTTGAGGTCAAGTATGAAATTTCTGGATATAGCCGAGGTGGTTGTGGCAAGCGGCCTGCCTGCCTCGACCCTGCGATACTATGAGGAGCAGCGGCTTATCGCTTCGGTAGGCAGACACGGGTTGCGGCGCCAGTATGAGCCGGAGGTACTCAACCGGCTTGCGTTGATCAATATGGCTCGCGCAGCAGGATTTCTTTTAAGTGATGTCGCTGAGATTTTTGGTCGCAACAGGGAAATCGCAATCCCACGCGAGGAGCTACGGGCACGCGCCGATGCTCTGGATCAAAAGGCTCAAGAGATTAAGGCTTTGGCAGCTATGATGCGTCATGTGGCAGATTGCCCTGCCCCCTCACACCTGGAATGCCCTACCTTCCAAAAATTGTTGCGCGTAGGGACAAAGCATCAATCCCGCATGCGCAGGCAGAAGCAAAGAAAGGGTGCGCCTCTGTCTGGCAAATAGACCGCCACCAGGAACAGATCATTCGCAAATGCTGCTTCTTCAGCGGGCAAGCTTAGAGCCCCGCGATTGTCCGCAGATCGCTTACAGCACCGTTAGCGGCGGCAAGCACCGGCGATCCTTTCGTAAGGCCGTCGCCCCTGATCGGGAAGGGATAATGCCAGCCGCCTGCTTCCTTGACGAGACAATAGCCGGCCATGCAATCCCACGCATGCATATAAGGCTCGTAATAACCAACGAGGCGACCGGCAGCGACGTAGGCCAGCATCAGGGCACCAGACCCGTTGCGGATGAAATTTCCGCCCGCGTCGAGCAGTTTTTCGACGATCGATGCGACGGCCGCTGGCGTCACATGATTGTTGGCGCCGATACCAGTCACGGCGTTACGGATTGTGCGGCTTCCATCGAGTTTTAGGATTTTACCGTTCAACGTCGCTCCCATCCCGGTGGCGGAAGCGTAAAGCTCGTCGTTGCAGGGCACATAAATGACGCCGATGGCAATTTCCTCGCCGTGCAGGGCCGCAATCGAAATGCACCACGTTGGCATGCCATTGACGAATGGGCTCGTACCGTCGATCGGATCGACGACCCAGGTGTAATCAGATGTACCAAAGCTGACACCGTACTCCTCGCCAAGGATCGCATCGCCTGGAAAAGCTGCGGCAATCCGGGTCCGAATAAGTTCTTCCACGTCTCGATCGGCGATCGAAACGACGTCGTGTGGATCCGCCTTGGTTTCAATAACCAGCCTTTCGCGCGCGTTGAAATGCGCAAGAGCCACGGCCCCCGCCTCAATCGCCATCTCCCTGGCCAGGGCAAAGCGATCCTGAAGATCAACGGTGACGTCGGATGTCATGTTCTTTCCTTAAATATGAATGCAGATTTCAATTGTTGATGATGGCGATGCCGCGATGGTGAAAGCCGATGCTGACATTGGTCGCCGGTGGAAGCGTTCTGTCGATGGCCGGATCTACGACGAATAATGTGCCCGCCTCCGTCTCGACTTCATATTCCACATGATCCCCGAGATAGGCTGCATGCCGTATGCTGCCGGGAAACGCCCCGCTCTCAGCCGCCTCGAGCGTGATCGCATTAGGCCTGACGGCGATCCTTGCCGGTCCCGGGCGGGCGCTCCGGCCTGGCACAGAATGTTCCAGCTTTCCGACTCGAATGATCGCCTGCCCCCCATCGCTACGCAGGACTTCGCAAGGCAGGACGTTCGCCTCACCGATGAAGTCGGCAATGAACGATGAGGCTGGAGCTTCGTAAAGATCGCGCGGCGAACCCTGCTGGGCGATCAGGCCATCCTGCATGACGATAATCCTGTCCGAGACTGCAAGTGCCTCTTCCTGGTCATGGGTGACATAGACTGCGGTAAACCCTAGACGCTGCTGCAGTTCACGGATTTCCGTGCGCACACGGCGCCGCAGGCGCGCATCGAGGTTGGAAAGGGGTTCATCCAGCAAGAGCACCTGCGGCTCGAGCACCAGAGCTCTGGCGACGGCAACGCGCTGCTGCTGCCCGCCGGAGAGTTCAGCAGGGAGCCTCTGGCCGTAGCCGGCAAGACCGACCTGCTTCAGCCCCTCTTCCGCCCGTTCCCGCGCCTCATTCTTTTTCATCTTCGATGATTCAAGTCCATAAGCGACGTTTTCCAGCACGGACATATGCGGGAACAGCGCGTAGGATTGGAAAACCATCGAGACATCGCGTTCGTTGGCGGGAAGCATCGTGACATCTTTACCACCGATGAGAATGCGTCCTGCAGTTGGATGCTCAAGCCCGGCGAGCATGCGCAGGGTCGTCGTCTTGCCACAGCCTGATGGGCCCAGCAGCGTTACAAGTGTGCCGGGTTCGATGTCCAGAGACAGATCGTGGATGGCCGTGAACGTGCCAAACTGCTTTTTGACATTGGTGAAAACAACAGAGCCGGTGTGATGGGTGGTCATGATGCGGCCTTCTCTTGTGGTGCGGCAGACGGAATAAAGGCCGTTGCAACGCGATTCTCGCGGCGCAATCTCCGTTCACCCACCAGCAGCTGGAAACAGGTAATGATAACGATCATGACGACGATGAGCAGTGACGAGTAGGCCACGGCAACGCCGTATTCGCCGTTCTCGACGAGCCCGACAATGTAGGAAGTCGCCATGTTATATTCGGCACTGACAAGGAATATGACAGCGCTGATCGATGTGATGGCGCGGACGAACGAATAGACCAGCGCAGCAACGATCGCTGGACGAAGCAAGGGCAGGATGACCTTGCGGATTGTCCGGAAGCTCGTTGCCCGCAAGGTCAGCGACGCCTCATCCAGACTCTTGTCGAGCTGGCTCATCGCCGCCACGCCGCCGCGCACGCCGACCGGCATGTTGCGAAAGACAAAGCAGGCTATGAGGATCAGCGCCGTGCCAGTCATTTCCAGCGGCGGGAGATTGAAGGCCATGATGTAGCTGATACCGATGACAGTGCCTGGTATGGCAAAACTCATCATCAGCGCGAACTCGAATACGTTGCGCCCGACGAATCGCTGCCTGACGATCAGGTAGGCGGTCAGCAACCCGACAGCAGCGGTCAGCGGTGCCGAAATCAGCGCGATCTTGATCGTTGTCCAGAACGAGTTCCACGCGACACCTGTCCAGGCGATAGCGCCGTTCTCAAAGCTGAAAGAGAAAGCGCGCTGGTAGTGCTCGAAGGTCAGGGTGTTGTCGAGGCCCCATGTGCGGACAAAGCCCCCGAACAGGATCATGCCGTAGATGACCAGCGTGAACAGTATCCAGGGAATGACGATGGCATGGACGCCAATGGACAGCGATCGCGGCAAGGCAATATGCGCGCCCGAATCTCCCTTGCCGGTCACTGTCGCGAAGCTCTTGCCAGCCAGCCATAGTCGCTGCGCAAGAAAGGCCGAGAGCGTGAAAAACAAAAGGATGATCGCCAGCACCGCGGCACGCGAAGGATCGTTCTGCGAGCCGACAACGGCAAAGAAGATTTCCGTCGAGAGCACCCCATGGCTGCCGCCGAGCACCAGAGGGTTACCGAAATCTGCCATGCTCTCGATGAAGCCGATCAGAAAAGCGTTCGCGAGACCTGGCTTCATCAAAGGCAACGAAACTTTCCAGAACGTACGCCAGCGATCCGCGCGCAGGGTTTGCGATGCTTCCTCCATCGACGGGCTGACACCCTCGACGACGCCGATGAGCACCAGAAACGAGATGGGCGTGAAAGACAGGACCTGTGCAATCCAGATACCGGTCAGGCCATAAAGCCAGCGGCCCGGCTCAATCCCGAAGAGGTTGGAAAGCTGATGGGTCACGACACCGGCGCGGCCGAAAAGAAGAATGAGCGCGAGGCCGATGACGAAGGGCGGCGTGATGATCGGCAGGATCGTCAGCAGCCGCAGTCCCTTCTTGAACGGAAAGCGGGTGCGGGTGGCAACCAGCGCGAAGCAGAGCCCGAGCAATGTGGAGCCGAACGCCGAAAGGATAGCCAGCAGTAGCGTGCGCCATGCAACGCCACAGCGATTACCCCCAACAAGACAATCCAGACTCCAGATCGATGGATCCTGAATGTTGCGGACAAATCCGGAGGGATCGAACGAGCCGTCGAAACTCTGGAAGGCGCCAATGAACATGCTGCCCACGGGGTAGAACACAAAGATGCTGACAAGGAAGACGAGCAGCGCGATCGAAGCGACCACGAAGGCATCGCCCCGGAGTACGCCGCGTTCGGCAAGTCCGAAGGAAAACATCAGGACGAAGGAAAGCGCCACGAGCCCGGCGCCTGCGCCCATCGAAGGCTGGCCATCGGCAAGCGGTCCGAACAACGCTTCTGTTATCGTCCAGGTCCAGCCCGTAAACCCGACAGCAAGCCCCTGCAGCACCAGGAAGACAATTCCAGCGGCGCCGGCCGCGATCAGCAGATTTGAACGTGGCCGCGAAACCTTGAAGGCTCGTGCCAACAGGCCCACTGCGAAGATCAGTGCGATGACGGCAAGCGTCCAGCGGCCGTGTGCGAATATTTGCAGAAGAGCAGGCGCTTCGTTGGAACCGTTCGGAAAGTTACCAAACCAATCGAAGCTGAAAAAACCGCTTTCGATCCTGTACCACGGCACGACGCTCAACCCGGCGAGCCCAATGCCGAGCGCAATATTCAATCTCCGGTCGCTACGTTCCATAACGCCACCCGCCCTCGTTCATCGCAGAAGTTACTTGCGCTGGAGATATGTCCGGAACGATCCGGACATATCCTCATCAGGCAAAAGCAAGTTCAGTTGGCGCTTGCACCAATCTCCTTGTCCCAGCGATCAAGCAGTTCCTTGCGCTTGGCGGGGTCGCCATAGGTCTTGAAGTCATAATCGATGAGCTTGATATCCTCGAATTTCGGGGCTTCGGGCGGAACGGTGGCAGACTTGTTCGATGGCAGCTGGAAGGACTTTGCATCCTTCATATGCGACTGCGCTTCGGCGGAAAGAGCCCAGTCATACCATTTCTTGGCCGCGTCGAGATTGCGCGCGCCCTTGATGATCGACATCGAACCGATTTCGTAGCCGGTACCTTCACAAGGAGCAACTGCCTTGACGGGAAAGCCTTCGGCAATCTGGGCAACAGCATCATGCATGAAGACGATACCTAGCGCCGTTTCACCCCGCGCCGCGGCTTTCACCGGTGCCGAACCCGATTTTGTATATTGCGATATATTCGCGTTCAGCTGCTTCAGGTAGTCGAAAGCCTTGTCCTCACCCATGATCTGAACCAGAGACGCCAGTGCGGTATAGGCAGTGCCGGACGAATTCGGGTTGGCGATCTGGATTTCACCTTTGAAGGATGGATCGACGAGGTCAGCCCAGCACTTGGCCTCCTTGAGGCCTTTTTTCTTGACGATCTCGGTGTTATAGCCCCAGCCAAGCGCACCCGCATAAACGCCAACGGTTTTATAATCTGCGCTCTCGGCCTGCTTTTTCGCCCAATCCTGCAACTGGTCTAGCATGGGCGACTTATATTCTTGAGTCAGCCCTTCGGAAGCGGCCTGCAAATGCGGATCACCAGTACCCGCCCACCAGATATCGGTCTTCGGATTGCGTGCCTCGGCGCGGATCTTGGCATAGGTTTCGCCCGAAGACAGACGGACCATATTGACCTGGATACCCGTCTCCTTCTCGAACGTGCCCTTCATCAACTCACAGATAACGACATCGGCCGAACAGATCAGATTGAGATTGTCCGCAGCGCGCGCCTCGGTTGGCATCATCTGAAGACCAACAGCAAAAGCGGCGGCAATTGCGAATACAGAACGCATGATTTTCCTCCCTGAAAAAGCGGCACCTCCATGCCGCACACTTTTTTGCAAGCGTGTGCAAAAGTTTCACACGTTCTGACCGTCTGTCAAGTCGACTATTGCATTCCTCCAATAAAATTAAGAGTCTGGTGGTTGCAGTACTACGCAAGCGCGTGCAAGATGCCGTGAACAATTATGGATTCATGCAGTTGAACAAATCATTCGTCAGCGCTGATGACGTAGCAAAGCGGGCAGGCGTATCGCGCTCGGCGGTGTCTCGAACATTCACGCCGGGCGCCAGTGTTTCGGAGGAAACACGCCAGCGGGTCATGGAGGCCGCGCAAGCGCTTGGCTATCACGTCAACCAACTGGCACGCGGTCTGATGCGCAGTGAGAGTGGCATCGTCTGCCTCGTCGTGTCGGAGCTGGATACGCCCTACCGCGCCCGGCTCGTGCGCGCCCTCACCCATGAGTTGCAGAAGGCCGGCAAGATCTCAATGCTTATCAATACGGATCGTTCGGACCGCAGTGTGGACGCGGCGCTCCGGCAGACTCTGAACTACCGCGCCGATGCCTCTATTCTGCTTTCCGGCCTACCCGACAAGGCAATCACCAAGCTTTGTCTCGATAGCGGCCAGCGGATTGTCCTGATCAACCGTGATGATGATATCGATGGTCCCTTCCGCATCAATCTTGACGATGGCGGTGCCGCGAGAGTGGCGGTGAATGCATTTGTGCGCGCGGGATGCCGCCACCTCGCCTTCGCCAATTCCGAAGTCGGAACGCCAAGTCTGATGGCACGAGAACGGGGCTTCGTTGCAGCCGCAGCAGAATTCGGACTTGAGGTGACAGTCACGCGACACGGCAACACAGTCTATGAAAGCGGTCGTACGATCGCTCAGACACTGTTCACCGAACCCAAGCAGCCGGATGCTGTATTTTGCGTGAACGATCTTATGGCATTCGGACTTATGGATGGCGCACGTCACGATTTTGGGCTGCGCATACCGGAAGATCTCTGCGTGGTCGGCTTTGACGATATCGAGCAGTCGGCGTGGACGTCCTATGCCTTGACGACATTCTCACAGCCGGTGGACGAGATCGTAAAGAGCAGCGTCGCCTGGCTGCAACACGAGCCGGACAATGATGAGATTCGATCCGTCAATCTCCACGCACCGCTGATCTGGAGAAAATCCATCCGGAACAAAACACTTTGGGCTTAAGAAGCACCCGTTTTCACTGTCTCATAAATAGCTACAACCACGGGCCTTGACGCCCCGTAAAATGGTCTGTCATTCCGCAAAAAGATTACAGGGTAAACCCGACGACGACATAAAAGAACGCTGAAATGATTGCGGCCGCCGGCATGGTGATCAGCCAGGCAATGACGATGTTCCCGGCCAGTCCGTGTCGACAGCGATTGTTGCCTGAAGTTCTCCTTTATCGCAGCGTAGCCAAAAGGTCGCTCGCTGCTCTAACATCAGCAGTAGCGAGGCCCTCAACAGCCTGTTGGCATAATGGCTGCAACAACGCTCGCGCGCGGTCGGTCTGGCCGCGGTCGACATAAAGCTGAGCCAAATCGGTTCCGGCACGCAGTTCCCACGCGCGCGCGCCCTGACGTCGGCTTAGTTGTATTGATGACTGGAAACACCGCTCCGCTTCATCCACGCCGGCTTGCGGAGTTGTCAGAGAAAGATTGCCCTTCACACGCAACAACTCGGGCATATAGCAAAGATCGCCCCGTGACTCGACCAATGCGATCGTCGTTTCTGTCAGCGAGAAGGCTTCAGCAAACCGGTTCGTAGCTGCAAGGCCGTGAACGAGAGCGATATTGAGAGGCGTAGTGAGAAGTTCATATGGTGCTGCGTGAAGCTCGTCCAGCGCCGCTTGCAGACTTTCTACACCTGCATTTGCGTTGCCCCGACGTATCGCCAGTTCCCCCTTCAAACCACGTGCAACAGCGAGATACGGCCCGAGTGAATTCGGTCTGGCACGAGAAAAGAGCCAATCGACGTATTGATCTGCACCCTCGAGGTCCCCTGTCCACAGCAACAATGAAGCAGCCCATATCAAAGCTATGGATAGCGTCAACGGATGGTCTTTGTTTGCAGCTTCCGCAATTGTCTGGCGAACCAGCTCCGCTGCCTGGTCGGAATACCCTTGCAGCCACAGGTTCCTCGCAAGGATAGCGCCCGCCAGAATTCTGCCGTCGAAGCCAAGATAGATGGTGGCACGCGAAAAGGGCGGCCCAGGCTGCAATGCAGCCTCAAGCTCTGCGCGGGCTCCGTCAAGCTGTCCGCCAAGATGACGGGATATCCCCATCAAGGAATGAGCCAGTGTGATGGAGACCCTGTCATCAAGCGTTCCGGCTACAGTCGAGTAGTGGTTCGCATAGTTTAGCGCAGCTTTAAATTCTCCCGTGCGCAGGTGGAACATCTGAAGCGGGCCTAACACCTGGAGCTGATCAAGCGGCCCACCGCATTCTTCGGCAATCGCGAAGCTCCGTTTCAGGGCAACTCGCGCCGCATCCTTTCCTCCTCGGGTGAACATCAAGGATACTCCCGAGGCTGCATGAAGATGCATCTCCTCTCTTTCGTGGCCAATGGTGCCTTCCAGGGCCAGAATCGCCCGCTCCGACCAACGATGACATTCGGTAAGAAGAGACATTGACAGAAAAACCGGAGCGGCCGCCACGGCGAGTCGTATCCCGATTTCAATGCCGTCACCATCGAAACAGGATTCGACAGCCGCTCTCACATTGGAAAGACCAGCCAGATACAGCGCCCGCTGTGCCGCGCTCCCCAAAGTCGGCCACTCGGCCCCGGTTTCCTCCAGCCACAAAAGGTAGTAGGTCGCGTGACGTTCCGTCAGGTCAGACAGTTCTGTCTCGTCAGTGCTCGCTTCGAGGGCGTAGGCCCGCGTTGTGTCCAGGAGACGGTACCGCATTGTGGCCCCAACCGGCGCAGTCGCGACCATCGACTTGGCCACAAGGCTATCGACAATACCAAAAACAAGGGTTTGACCGATCCTCGGACTTGTCACAACCGCCAAGGCAGCCTCAATTGTAAAATGCCCGACGAACACGGCAAGGCGGTGAAGCACCGTACGCTCCATTTGGGAGAGGAGCTGATAACTCCATTCCATGGTGGCCTGTAACGTCTGCTGGCGCTGAGGTGCGGTGCGCTGTCCCTGCCACCACAATGTCAGGCGATGATCAAGAAGCGCGGCCGTTTTTTCGAGACCAAGGCCGCCGACCCGAGCAGCGGCTAGTTCAATCGCCAGCGGAACTCCATCGAGCTTCCGACAGATGCTTGCTACGATTGCTGCATCCGCGTCGCTGAGCTCAAGCCGGGCACCGCTGGAATTCGCCCTCTCCACAAACAACTGGGTTGCAGCGAACGTTTGGGCAACGGCTGCGGTGAGCCCCGGATCGTCCGGTGGGCAGGTGAGCGTTGTCAGTTTGTGGACGTGTTCCCCTTCGATTCTCATGGCTTCGCGACTGGTTGCCAAAATGTGGACCTGTGGTGCAACCATATAGATGCGGGACGACAATGCAGCGACTGACTCTATGACATGTTCGCAGGTATCGAGGATCAGGAGGACCCGCTTGTCTGCCAGATAGGCACTTAAACTGGATACGGCGTCATCAGACTGCACTGATAACCCCAATATGGAAGCTACCGTCGTCGCCACAAAGGCCGGGTCGCTCAGCGCCCCAAGATCAATGAAATGGACAGCACCCGCGAAAGCTTCGGCCAGATCATGCCCCAGAGCCACCGCAACGGTGGTTTTGCCGACGCCGCCGGCTCCCAGTATTGTAACAAAACGCGTAGCCAGTACTTGAGCTGACAGGGTACGCGTCTCATCGTCCCGCCCCACCATTCGATTCAATCGGCTTGGCAGGTTGGCACGAGTAAAATCATCGGAACCCTCACGGCGTATTGTGCTCTGGTCGCTTGAACGCGAAATCGATCCGACGAAACAGTAGCCGCGTCCTGTCAGGGTTGCGATATATCGGGCCCCCTCCTTTCCGTCAGCCAGCGCTTTGCGCAGGTTGGCCATATGAAACCGCAGGCTGCCTTCCTCCACCGTGACGTCGGGCCAGGCGCGGGTTAACAGGTCTTTTTTACTGAGAGTTACGTTGGGCCGGGAGGCCAAAGCGATCAGGATGTCGAGGGCACGCGCGCCAAGCTCGACGGGGACACCGTCTTTGGTGAGAAGCCGTTTCCTTGCGGCCAGGATGAAAGGGCCAAATATTATTTCATCCCCACTCGTCATCGTCTCGTCTCTCATGCCATCCCTCGCGGCCAACAACTCATCGCCCCATGGTTCGATAGGACATCCGCGCCGAAGCGTCGGAATTAAGGATCATCCGGAACGCTGCTGCTCGCAGCAGCTAACAGAACATAACAGCGCATAACGGGCGTTTCTTGTGGCCTCAATCTAAATGTTTTCACAGAAATCGCTTTTTTGAGGAGTATCGTCATGCCCGTATCATCACTATTGCCGACGCGGCGTCATTTTTTGATCGGCTCAGCTGCCGCGGGGGCCCTGAGCATACTTCCGGCGCGCGTGCGCGCATCGGTCAAGAACGATGCGATCCGTCCTTTCCGGGTCGACGTTCCGGACCAGGCGCTTGCCGATCTGCGCCAGCGACTGGTGATGACACGCTTGCCTGCCCGGGAGACCGTCATTGACCAGTCCCAAGGCGTGCAACTCGCCAAGCTTCAGGAGATGTTGCACTACTGGGCAACGGATTACGACTGGCGGAAGATTGAGGCGAAGCTCAACGCCCTCCCCATGTTCGTGACCGAAATCGATGGCCTCGATATTCATTTCATCCACGTTCGTTCCCCCCATGAGAACGCCCTGCCGATGATCATGACGCACGGCTGGCCCGGGTCGATCCTGGAGATGATCAAGGTGATCGGGCCACTCACTGACCCGACAGCGCATGGCGGCAGCGCCGACGACGCGTTCCATCTTGTCGTGCCCTCGATCCCCGGCTTCGGCTTCTCGGGAAAACCAACGGCGACGGGTTGGGGCTCGGATCATATCGGCCGGGCATGGGCAACGCTCATGCAGCGATTGGGATATGACCGCTACGTGTCACAGGGCGGTGACTGCGGCTCCGTCATCTCGCACCGCATGGCGCTGCAGAATGTACCGGGCCTGATCGGCATTCACGTCAATATGCCCGGGACTGTCCCGAAAGAGATTGCGTCCATCCTTACTGCAGGTGGACCGGCTCCAGATAATCTGAACGAAAAGGAAAAAGCAGCTTTCAAGGCACTTGATACCTTTTACAAAGACAGCTCCGGCTATGCGGCCATGATGGTGACCCGGCCGCAGACAATTGGTTATTCGCTGGTGGATTCACCTGCCGGCCTCGCTGCATGGATCTATGAGAAATTCGCTACGTGGACATACAGCGATGGTGATCCGGAGAAGGTACTGACCCGCGACGAAATGCTCGATGATATCTCGCTTTATTGGCTGACGGGTACCGGAGCCTCAGCCGCGCAAATCTATTGGGAAGACCATTCCAACAATTTCAACGCCGTCGACATCGCAACGATGCCTGTGGCCGTGAGCGTCTTTCCCGGTGAGATTTATTGCGCGCCGCGGACCTGGGCTCAGCGTTGTTACCACAACCTCATCTATTTCAACGAGGTCGAGGACGGCGGTCATTTTGCCGCTTGGGAGCAACCACGGCTCTTCACCCAAGAGGTGCGAAACGCGTTCAGGTCGCTGCGCTGATGACCGGTATCTCTGAGGAAATCATATGATGAACCAGCATGAGACGTTGCTCTATACCGCCAAGGTCCGCACGACCGGCGGGCGTGAAAACGGCAAGTCCCGCAGTTCTGATGGCCGACTGGACATCAGGCTTTCGGTTCCCGGTATCCCAGGCAGCGGCACCAATCCCGAACAGCTGTTTGCCGCTGGCTGGTCAGCTTGTTTCGAAGGGGCGATTCAGATTGAAGCCAAGCGGACGAAGATCGCACTTCCGGCAGACCTGGCGATTGACGCCGAGGTGGATTTGAATGTCTCGGGCGGCGCATATTTTCTCCGCGTCCGCCTGAACGTCAGCCTGCCTGGCATCGAGGACGACGTCGCCCGCGCCTTGCTGAATGCCGCCCATCAGACGTGCCCGTATTCCAGGGCTACGCGCGGCAACATCGATGTCGCAATCAATCTGGTCAAAATTACCCCCAATCAAGCCTGATGCATACTTGAAGGAAATCCAGATATGGCCACCAGCAAAACCTCTGAACCTATCAATCACACTCGCCGACGCTTTCTTGGGACAACGGCCGCAGCTATTGCCGTTGCCGAACTCGCCATCACCGGGACTGCAAACGCCCAGGCCCAGAAGACAACGCCAAGGCTCTCGGCTACTGTCCCTGCGCCGCGCATATCTTTCCGCTCGCTGAGACAGATCGAGGCCGGTGACTTGAATGTAGGGTATGCCGAAGACGGTCCCGCCGACGGATCTCCAGTCATTCTTCTGCACGGCTGGCCATACGACATCCACAGCTACGTCGATGTCGCTGCAATTCTGGCATCGGCTGGGTACCGGGTCATCGTCCCCCACTTGCGCGGCCATGGCACCACACACTTTCTATCGGCTGAAACGGTCCGGAACGGCCAGCAAGCGGTGATCGCCGCCGATGTCATCGCCTTGATGGATGCTCTCGCGATTAAAAAAGCAGTGATCGGCGGTTTTGATTGGGGTGCAAGGACGGCCAACATCGTGGCGGCGCTCTGGCCCGAGCGCTGCAAGGCCATGGTCTCCGTCAGCGGTTATCTCATCGGGAGCCAGGAGGCAAACAAAATGCCACTGCCGCCCGAAGCCGAGCTCGCATGGTGGTATCAGTTCTACTTTGCCACCGAGCGAGGCAGGGCCGGTTACGAGAAATACACGCGGGATTTTGCCAAGCTTATCTGGCGGCTCGCATCGCCGCTGTGGAAGTTCGACGATGCCGTCTTTGACCGCAGCGCTGCTGCCTTTGACAATCCGGATCATGTCGCCATCGTACTGCATAATTATCGCTGGCGGCTTGGCTTGGCTGAAGGCGAGTCCAAGTATGACGATCTTGAAAAGCACCTGGCCCAAGGTCCCATCATTACGGTGCCAACCATAACCCTCGAGGGCGACGCCAACGGGGCACCTCATCCCGACGCCAGCACCTATTCCAAGAAGTTTTCCGGCAAATATGAACACCGCGTATTAACAGGTGGCATCGGCCACAATCTGCCTCAAGAAGCGCCGCACCCTTTCGCCGAGGCTATCATCGACGTCGATGGTTTCGAGGAGGTTGCCCCATGAAAGCTGGTCATTTGGCGTTTCTTGCCGTCGTAGCGGGGTCAGCAATCGCGGCAGTTGCGGCCGCGGCAGACGGTGATCCGGATGCGCGAATAGCGTCTCCGATCTACGGCGTCACTATTCCCGAAAGCTATCGGCAATGGGAGCTGATCGCGCCAGCCCAGGAAGGCGAACCCCTCAATGAGCTTCGGGCGGTACTCGGGAACGCGATTGCGGTGAATGCGTATCGCGAGGGGAAACTTCCTTTCCCCGACGGGACCATCCTGACGAAGCTCGCCTGGAAGCATGTTCAGTCGCCCGAATTCGCACCAGCCTCCATTCCCGGCGCTGCGACGACTGTCCAGATCATGGTGAAGGATTCAAAGAAATACCCGGCCACCGGCGGCTGGGGATTTGGCCGGTTTGTGAACGGCAAACCTGTCGACGCAGCCCAGCATGAAACCTGTTTCGCCTGTCATCAGGCGCTCGTGAAAGATCACGACTTCGTCTTTACGCGGTTTGCACCCTAGTCAGCCCGGGCTTTACCTGAGGAGAAGGATTTCATGTCGCAACGGTGGTTCATAACTGGCAGCTCGCGCGGTATCGGTCGGGCCCTGTCAGAAGCCGTGCTCAACGCCGGTCATCGTCTCGTCGCCAGCGCGCGGGAACCCGCACTGCTGTCTGACCTTGAGGAGCGCTATGGAGATGCGGTCAGAACTGCTGCGCTCGATGTGACGGATCCAGTCGCCGCGGAGGCGGCCATGCGCATCGCCAGCGATAACTTCGGGGGGATCGATGTCCTCGTGAACAATGCCGGATACGGCAACATCAATTCTGTCGAAGATACCGACCTCGATGACTTTCGCAGGCAAATCGAAACCAACTTGTTCGGAACGATCATCGTTACCAAAGCTGCTATTCCTTTAATGAGAAAACAGCACGCCGGCCATATCATCCAATTCTCGTCAGTGGGTGGCCGGATCGGCGCTCCGGGCCGTGCACCCTACTCCGCCGCCAAATGGGGTGTCGAGGGCTTCTCTGAAGTTCTCGTCCGGGAGATGGAGTTGATAGGCGTCAAGGTCACCATCATCGAGCCCGGTGGTTTCCGCACCGACTTCGCTGGATCTTCGACCGAACTGAGTGAAGGTCGCCCCGAATACGACGCAGTTGTCGGTCGAGCGGCGAGCACGCAGCGTGAATTGAACGGGCGGCAGCCGGGCGATCCATCACGCGCCGCCCAGGTCATACTTGAGGTCGCCGCAATGTGTAAGCCGCCGTTGCGGCTGCCGCTTGGAAGCGATGCGCTGGCAGCCATCGAGCAGGCTGATCGGGCAAAGCTGGAAGAACTGGAACACTGGCGGGCCCTTAGTGTATCCACCGACTATCCGCCGGCCAAGTCTGATTCACCACCGGCTTGAGCGTAAGTAAACTTGAGCGGCCCTGTAAATATGTCAAAAAGGAAAATTCAAATGAACAAGTTATTAGCGGCACTCGCGATGGCGGGGGTTCTGTTGAGCGGTTTGCAGGCGCATGCACAGCAGCCTGCTAAACCAACGATCGTCCTTGTGCACGGGGCATTCGCCGATACGTCGAGCTGGAACGGCGTCATCAAAATACTTGAGAAAGACGGCTATCCGATATTGGCAGCCGCCAATCCCCTTCGCGGCGTCGCGAGCGATGCGGGTTACATTTCCGATATTGTGAGCAGCATCAAATCGCCCGTCGTTTTGGTCGGCCATTCCTATGGCGGTAGCGTCGTCAGTTCGGCGGCAAACGGCCATGACAACGTGAAGGCCCTGGTCTATGTCAGCGCGTTTGCGCCCGAAGCGGGTGAAACCGCCGTTGGACTGACGGGAAAATTCCCCGGGAGCACGCTCGGTCCGACGCTCGCTCCGCCCGTGAAGCTCTCCGGCGGTGGCACCGACCTGTACATTCAGCAGGACAAGTTCCACGTGCAGTTTGCGGCAGACGTACCCGAGGTCGATGCCAAACTAATGGCTGCAACACAACGACCGGTGACAGAATCCGCCCTGAATGAGGCCTCGGGCGACCCAGCCTGGAAACATATTTCGTCTTGGTTCATCTACGGCGACAAAGACAAGAATATACCGCCGCAGTCGCTGGCATTCATGGCAGAGCGGGCGCATTCGCGCCAGACCGTCGTCGTCAAAGGTGCTTCGCATGTGGTGATGGTCTCAAATCCAGAACCGGTTGCGCGGCTGATTGAGAGCGCGGCCGTGGGCAAATAGCTGGCCTCCCGGCGCGAACCGTCTCAGAAGGGCAGCATTGTGATGCTGCCCTTGTACTTGCCTGATGATGGGCCATGCAGCGTTTTCTATGCCGGTCCAGTTTACTTCACAGCGTCATTCTTGACAGATCGTTCCATTATTCCTAGATGAGGCTTATGGCACGAACTAAGGAATTCGACAAAGAACAGGTGCTGGACGCAGCAATCGACGTGTTTCGCGAGCATGGCTTCGACGGCACATCCACGGACATGCTTGTGCGCGCCATGAAGATCGGGAGGCAGAGCCTATACGACACCTTCGGCGACAAGTGGAAGCTTTACTGCCTCGCCGTGGAGCGCTACTCGACAGAAGAAACCAATGCACACCTCGTAATGCTGCGCAAGGAACCGCGCGCGGTGGATAGTATCCGGGCGATGATAGAGCGCGTGGTAAAAACAGCGGAGCAAGCCTGCCTCGGCATCAATTCGATTTGCGAATTCGGCCAAAGCCGACCAGAACTCACATACATTTATCAAACCGCGGACCGACGTTTGATGCGCGCCACGCGCCAGCGCTTGGAAGAAGCTCAAGCCGCAGGCGATATAAGCAGAACTTTGTCCTCCGGCGCGATGGCAGATTTCCTTTTTGCGAGCGTCGCGGGCATCCGCATCGCCGCACGCAGCGGCGCAAGTCGAAAGCAATTGAAATCCCTCGGACGTCTGGCGCTTCGCGCGATTGAGTAGGTAAAAATTTTGGCCATTTTTGGAACAATCAGTCAAGAAAAGGAGAGGCTATGAAAGCCGTGGTTATGAAAGAAGTCGGAGGCACCGACGTGATGGATTTCGTCGATTGCCCAGAGCCGGTGGTGATGCCGGGACATGCCGTCGTCGAAGTCGCCGCCGCCGGTGTGAACTTCATGGACATTGGTGTGCGCCTGGGTATGGCGTGGACCGAGATGGCGAATCCGAAAATTCTCGGCGTTGAAGGCGCGGGGCGCGTGTTATCCGTCGGCGATGGGGTCGATGGTTTTGCAGTCGGCGATCGGGTTGCCTGGGTCTACGCACCCGGAAGCTACGCCGAGCGCCATTCCATTTTGGCAGATTCGCTTGTTAGAATTCCCGACGCCGTGGACGATCGTACGGCCGCATCAGTCATGATGCAGGGTCTGACCGCCAGTCACTTCGCCACCGATTTCTATCCTGTGCAGCTAGGGGACATCGCCCTCGTTCATGCGGCTGCCGGCGGGGTAGGCCTTCTACTGACCCAGATCATAAAGTTGAGGGGCGGACACGTGATCGGACGCGTCTCGTCGGAAGAAAAGATCGCGGCAGCAAAGGAGGCTGGTGCCGATCACGTCATCGTCGATACCGAGGGACAGTTCGCAGAGGACGTCCTCCACCTGACCGCGGGGAAAGGCGTTAATGTTGTCTATGACGGTTCAGGCCCCAAAACCTTCCAGGGCTCACTCGACTCGCTCCGCCGCTGCGGCACATTTTGCTGGTACGGGCCAGTGCTCGGCGGGCCCGGTCCATTGGATATCATGAAGCTGCCTAAAAGCATCAAAATCGGCTATGCGACCTTTTTCGACCACATCCACACCCCGGAGCTGTTCCGCGCTCGTACGCAGCAGCTTTTCGACTGGGTCGCGGGCGGTTCGCTGAAGTTGAAGATCGGCGGCGTCTATGCGCTTGCTGAAGCCGCTCGGGCGCATATCGACATGGAGAGCCGGGCCACAACCGGCAAGCTGCTGTTGATTCCATAATGGGGCGATAAACAGGTCAACCTTCAGCTGTGGTCTTCCATCGATCCGAAAATGTCTTTCCAGATGTGGACAAATTGCAAACCATAGCTGTCCATGCGGCATTAGCGTTGTGTTCGAGTTCGACAAGAGCGGCATGGCTGCATCCAGACAGCCCGCCTCACCCCATGGCGAAACTGTGACCCACAACCTGCGGTTGCGAATTAGCCATTGAGCAAGGATCGCACATTCGTGTATCGTTACGACATCACCATACGAGGGGAATGGAGATGACCCAAACTTCAAAGCGATATGCTGGGCATATCCGTGTTTTGTGCCTACGACGTCTCGTTCCGGTAGTGTTGGTGGGCATTGCACCAATTTCCGGCCACGCCTGGTCCTTCGAGCACGCGACAAAAGACAAGGTGTTGACAGCCTTGCCAAAGTTGGAACAGGCGGCGCAACAAGTCATTGCCAGTGACGGGGTTCCGGGTATTTCGATCGCCGTCGTCTATCAGGACAAGGTGATCTACTTGAAGGGCTTCGGCGTTAGAGAAGAAGGCAAAAGTGATCTGGTCGACGCCGATACGGTGTTTCAGCTTGCCTCGTTCTCCAAGCCGATGGCCTCGACCGTCGTGGCGGCGATCGTGAGCGAAGGGGTGGCGAGTTGGGATTCGCGAATTGCCGACATCTCCCCATCCTTCCAGCTCTATGACGCCTATCCGACCGCACAAGTGACCGTGCGCGATCTCTTTTCTCACCGCAGCGGCCTTCCCGGAGGGGCCGGAAACGAACTCGAAGAGATCGGCTATGACCGCGACGCGATTCTTCAGCGGCTCCGCCAGGTCAAGCCGTCGAGTAGTTTTCGGTCGGAGTACTCCTACAGCAATTTCGGCCTTACCGCGGGCGCGGTCGCTGTGGCCAAAGCGGCAGGCATGAGCTGGGAGAATGCGGCAGAGGCCAAGCTGTACAAACCGCTTGGAATGTCATCAACCAGCTCGCGCTACGCCGATTTCCTGACGCGAACAAACCGCGCCACCCTCCACGCCCAGCTCGACGGCAAATGGAGAGCGCTTGCCAAACGCGACCCCGACGCGCAGTCACCCGCAGGCGGCGTCAGCTCCAATGCGCTTGATCTCGCTCAATGGCTCCGGCTTGAGCTCGGCAAAGGCAATTATGATGGCAGGCGCCTGATCGACGCAGAAGCGATCAGCCAGACCCATATGCCGCTGATGGCGCGCGGTAAAAACCCGGTGACCGGCGGATGGTCGTTCTACGGACTTGGCTGGAATGTGGAGTATGGCCGTTACGGCGAAGTTTGGGGCCATGCCGGCGCTTTCAGCACTGGCGCACGGACGCTGGTCAGTTTGCTCCCCGCCGAGGAACTCGGCATCGTCGTCCTTACCAACGCTTTCCCGACGGGTGTTCCCGAGGGCCTTGCCGACACGTTCTTCGAGCTCGTGATGACCGGAAAGACGACAAAGGACTGGGTCGTCGAATGGAACAACATTTATGGGCAGCTCTTTGGGCCGGCGATCGACGCCGCGGTCAAGCGTTACGGGACACCGCCCGCCTCCCCGCTGCCAGCGCTCCCGCTGTCTGCCTATGCCGGCACCTACTTCAATCCTTATGTTGGCAAGGCAGTAGTAGCCGAGAAAGATGGCACGCTCGAAATTCGCCTTGGGCCAAAAAGCGAGTCGGCTTTCCCGCTCAGCCATTTTGATCGAGACCTCTACACCTACCGGCCGTCTGCGGAGATGCCGAACATGCCCGTTGCGGTCACGTTCGAAATCGGGCCAGACCAGAAAGCGAGCCAGGTCAAGATCGACGATCTGAACGAGCTTGGGCTTGGCGTGTTGCGTCGCATTGAGATTGACCGTCCCGCTTCACCTTAGCTTCGCTCTCGGCGCAGCCAAGCGCCGTCTGTTTAGCCCTAGTTCGGGCCTCGCGATCCCTCTTTGCCGAAAGCCTTTCGACCGTTCCGCGCTGCGATCTCCAACGCTTCGCCGACACTACGTGTCTGGTCGCGATATGGTCGATTTTTTTTCGGTGATCACCTTAGAATCTCTTCTGCCTGAGACTGCCGGCTGGCAAGAGCTGACCGGCCGGGGCGGCGTGAGAATTAGCGCATGCCCCCAAAATAACATCTTGGGTCCAAGACGAAAGCCACCAAAAGGACAAGTTCTGCAGTGCTCTAAATATAGGGCCGATCGATATCCGGTTCATTCCGTCAAAGTGTGCAATCTTATCAACAAACCGCCGTGTGACACCATATGAGCAATCCCGAGCTAAAATCCTTAAACAGATTTCAAAAGACGCGCCGTTCGGCGCTATTGGCTCTGCTCCTTATCGTTGTCGTTGGCCTGCTTTTCTGCGGTCCTGTTTTTACCGACGCGCATTATGAGAATGACGTAATTGAGATAACCGGCATCGGACTGATCGGCGTGGCGATCATGGGACGGCTCTGGTGCACGCTTTACCTTGGCGGGCGCAAGGCGGCCGAGGTTGTCACCAAGGGGCCTTATTCGATCGCACGCAATCCCCTCTATATGTTCTCTGCAATCGGCTCGGCAGGCGTTGGTGCGCAAATGGGGAGCCTCACCGTCGGCCTCTTGTTTGGAGCAGTGACGGTGCTTGCCTTCTATATCGTCATTTTCCGCGAGGAAGCTTTCCTGCGCAAGGCATTGGGAACGCCGTATCAAACTTATTGCGCGGTGGTGCCTCGCTTCCTTCCAAACTTCTCCCTTTATCAGGATAGCGAAATCGTATCGTTCTATCCCGAAAGGCTTCGATCGACCCTCCGGGACGGGTTGGTCTTCTTTCTAGCGGCGCCGGCATTCGAGCTCATCCAACGAGGACAGGAGTGGGGTTATCTGCCTGTTCTGTTTAGATTGCCTTGATTCCCAACTTCTCTTACCCTTTCTGTTGCCGGCACACCCTCGAACGCAAAACGAGCAATAAAATTTACCGCGGGCGAGACGTCTACTAGATACCTGATGTCGAAAGAGTGGAGGCGGTACAGCGATCCCGCGTTCATTGCTTCAACGTGGCATCAGCCCTGCTACTTCGCCGGCTGCGGCACCGCGCTATCTCCATCGTCGGTGCAGTCGCCCGAAAGCGTCTGCTGGCCGAACGCGATGATCACAACGGTCGCGGTTCCGGCCGCCACAGACACCCAAAAACCGTTCTCGGGACCGTAATTGTCCACCACCCAGCCCGAGACGAAGGCACCCAGCGCCATGCCGATGCCGATACCTGTCATCACCCAAGTCACCCCCTCGGTCAGCATCGTTTGCGGTACGCGGCGCTCTATCAGGCCGAAGGCTGTGATGAAAGTCGGCGAGATCGCGATGCCGCTCACGAAGACCGCGATGGCAAGCAGGGTCACCGAGCTGGCGGCGACGAGTAGGGGCAACGCAGTCAGCGCGAGTGCCACGACCGCGATCAGTAGCTGACGGTGCAAGGCCATGCGCGGGTTAAGCGCTCCGATGATCAGGCCTACCGCGAAGGAACCGACCGCGTAGACGCCGATTACCAGGCTCGCGGCATTAGGCTGCCCGAGCTCCTTGGTGATCGCGACAGCACTCACTTCGGCTGTAGCAAAGATCGAGCCAACAAAGACAAGAGCGAGTGTGATGATCTGCACCGGACGCTGCCGGATCGCCGAGCCAACGGAAACGGCATTGGCGACATGACGCACCTTCGGCTCTGTGCCGCGCTGCACAATGAAGGCGGCCGTCCCGAGCGCCAGGAAAGCTGTGCTCACCATCATGCCAGCTTCAGGAAATAGTGCCACAGCGAGCCCCACCGACAGCGAGGCCCCGGCGATATAGACCAGCTCGTCCGCGGCACTTTCAAACGCGAAGGCCGTGTTGAGCTCGGGCCGGTTGCGGAAAAGCTCCGTCCAGCGCGCCCGCACTAGCGCCGGGATGCTTGGCATAGCGGCCGCGAGGAAGGCCGAGACGAACAACGTCCAGACCGGCCAGTTCTGGTTGGCCGCTGCGATCAGCGCGATGAACGCCGCCACCGACACGACTGTGGTCGGCACGACTACCGCCGTCTGGCCGACCCGGTCGATCGCCCGCGAAATCTGTGGCGAAATCAGCGCGTTGGTCAGCGCGTAGGTCGCCGAAACCGCGCCTGCGAGCCAGTATCCGCCATGCGCCTGGGAGAGCATTGCAACGATGCCGATCGGTGCCATTGCGATGGGAAGGCGCGCGAAAAAGCCAGCTGCGGAGAAGCCCTTGGCCCCGGGCGCCGCGAATATCTTTTTATACGGATTTGACATGAGACAATCCTTTCAGGTATCAAATGGACGGCATACATACGCAGCGTATGTTAAGTAAATAATTGCATACGCCGCGTATGTCAAATGAAAAGACGCAGGGTATGTCAAAAAGGAGGCAAGATGGCCAGGCCGCGACAGGAGATGATCGCCGAGACACGCGCAAAACTCATCGCGGCAGGCCGGCACGCCTTCGGCACGATTGGCTACGCGGAAGCATCCATGGATGATTTCACCGGCGAGGCTGGCCTCACTCGCGGCGCCCTCTACCACCATTTCGGCGACAAGAGGGGCCTGCTCCAAGCCGTCACCATGCAGATCGATGCGGAAATGACCGAACGCCTCAACAAGGTCTCGGCATCGGCCTCCACCCACTGGCAGGGTTTCGTCGACGAATGCGCCGCCTATATTGAAATGGCGCTCGAGCCCGAGATCCAGCGCATCATGTTCCGCGATGGCCCCGCCGTGCTGGGCGACATTTCGCAATGGCAAAACACCCCTGGCTGCATTGCTGCCCTCTCTCGCAGCATCGACCGTCTCAAAGCCGATGGCGAGATCATCGACATCGACACCGAAACCGCCGCCCGCCTCATCAATGGCGCGAGCAGCCACATGGCGCTGTGGATCGCCAATGCAGAGAAGCCGAAGGCGGTTTCGAAGCGGGCAGTCGCGGGGTTCAGGGCGATGCTGGAGGGACTTCGCAAGTAGCATTGATGGCCGATATTGAGATAGACCTTGGGGCCGCGAGGGCACGCTGTGTCTACCTCTCCGCTTGCGGGAGAGGAAGATCAACATCTCAGCGCAGCCAAGCGTTTGAATCACCGGTCTCGTTCTAAACCGAACCGGGATCAAAGCCATCCCCGCCCAGCACCATGTGCCGCAGCTGGCTGCAATGATCACACAGCTTCAAACCGTCGTTGCGGGCGCAGCAAAGACCTTGGGAGATGCAACCCAAGAGCGTGTCACCTGCCCCACCAATCTCACTGGAACAGGCAGGCGTCGTTTATGATCTCCTGCTACGGCGCGCGGCGGGCCAGCCTGGCGCTGCCGTTCCAAGGGCTGCGGCCAGCACATCGGCCAGGCCGCGGCCGGCGCGGCCGTCCTCGTCAAGACGTGGATTGTAGATGGTGACCTCTAGGCCGACCGCCTTTCCGCTCTCCAGAGCAATGCGAAGCGCTGCCCCAAGTTCATCCCACGACAGTCCGCCGGGCACACGGAAATCGACCGCTGGCATGATAGCATCGTCGAGACAATCGGCGTCGAGATGGATGAAAAAGCCATCCAGCTCCGCCCGCATCAAATGGTTAACCGCAGCGCGGGCGGCGCTTTCCACACCCATGCTACGTGCAGCGTGGAGATCATAGGCGCGGAGCTCCGGGGGAAGCGGCTGGCTGCCGAATTTCGCCTGATCTTCGTGATCGCGAAAGGCGAACGCCACAGCATCTTCAGGGCGCACCAGCGGAGAACGGTTTTCACTATCGCTCAACAGCGCCGGTCCGTACCCGGTAACGAAGGCAAGGTCCATGGACGCGCCCTCGCCGTTGGGCTCCGCCTCAGGCTGGAAAAAGTCAGCATTGCCGTCGATGAAGAGCAGCCCGTAGCGACCGCGCCGCCTGAGGGCGAGCATCGAACCTAGTAAGATCGTGCAGTCGCCGCCCAGCACCACCGGAAATTCGCCCGCATCCAACACCGCTTCTACGGCATCCGCCAGCTTGGGCGACCAATCTGCGATGGCTTTTGCGTTCAGTATCCGCGTATCGGGATCGGGCACCGGATTCTTCTGTGGGACCTGAAGTCGGCCGGCGCGCCGTGCGTTGATGCGCTCGGCAATGCCAAATCCAAGAAGCCTGTCGGCGAGGCCTTCGACGCCGTCGGTCGCCAGACCCAGCGTTGAAGGCGCCTCGATGAGGGCGTAAGGATACATGGACATCGCATTCTCCTTTTTTCACTCCATCAAGACCGGTGCTTGACAGTGCGCGTATCGATCGTCGGGCATTGTTAAAACAGCTGAATGCCCAGACCCTCAGGCGGGTTCCATTGAATATGTATTCCGAACGAATATAATGGAGAAATGACACGTGACATAACGGCCAACCTGCTCGGCGCCTTCGCGCTCTCGCTCACCGACGAAATTTTGGCCGCCGGCAGAAAAGCCTCGGGCCTCAGTCCCAGCGCATGTGCGGCCGTGGTGACGCTTGGCCCTTATCCCGGCACAACCATCAAAATGCTGGCACGCGCCCTCGGATTGACGCACTCGGTCGCAGTTCGCCTCGTGGAGGACCTCGTCTCGGACGGGCTGGTTCAGCGCAAGCCTGGCAAGGATCGCCGGGAAGTCGCGCTGCGGCTCACCGCCAAGGGGCGTGCCTTGCGTGCGAGGATTGTCACTGCACGCGAGCAGGTGCTGTCCGATGCGCTGGCCAGCATCGATGCGGGTTCGACGCAAGTACTTGGCAAAATCCTGGCAACAATGCTGACCCGCCTCACACGGAACCGCGCACGCGCTGACCACATCTGCAGGCTTTGTGACGAAGACATCTGCGTGTCGGAAATCTGCCCCGTGGAACGTGAAGCTGTGCGCCTGACCGAGGAGGCGTCATAAATCAGGCACGTCTGATATCCATGCTTTAGTTCAATCTCCCAGCCCTGTTCGTTGAATGTTCCATCTGTCGGCGAGCGCATTGGGAGCGTCACTGGCGTTTTTCAGGAAAAAGTAACGTCCCGATAAGCCCTGCGTTTCGACAATCGACCGAACGATCGGTAGTACCCGGCGCACTCCCCTGCAATCAGGGTCGAGAAAATCAAAGCATGTTTTGCTTGGGGCACCTTTTTAGTTTGGATCGAAGGCCACTGAGAAAAAAGGTATAACATCCGGGGAAGTTCTCACTCTGAAAATTGCACGCGAATGCGCTAGGCCCGCATTTTAGTCGAGAATGCTGGTAACGATGTTCCACTCTACCATGGTTTGAGCCGTAACAGGTAAATGCCGGAATCGTAACATTGCAGCCACCCGTCCGGGGTTTAGTGCATTCGTAACTTGGTCATCGTCAGGAGGAAGTCATGGCACGAAAGGCAATCCGTAGCGGCAAAGCTTCAGGCGACGTCACTGAAGACGAACTGCGTCAACATATTCGGGCCAAGGGCGCCGACTATCTCAAAGATCCCAATATCACCTCCGTAGGTATCGGACTGAAAAACGGCGAAGGCCCGATCTGCCTACAGTTCACGGTCGAGGCGAAAGGTGAATCGGCTTTGGAAGCGCTCGTCACAAACCGTATCCCCGAGATGATCGAGGTCAATGGCAAACCAGTTCCCACTGACGTTATCGAGCGGTCGTACCGTCCCTCTTATAAGATCGTAGTGCCTGAGCAACTCGACCTGCGCCGCCAGCGTGTCGATCCACTCCGTCCCGGGATCAGTGTCGCCCATATCGCTGAAACAGCGGGAACGGTCGGCCTCGTCGTCTTCGACCGCGCCACGGGAGCCCCCTGTATTCTGTCCAACTGGCACGTGCTCAATGGAAATACCGGCAAGATCGGTGATACGATCGTGCAACCCGGTCCCTATGACGACAACAACACAGCCCTCAACGAGGCGGGAACCCTGCTTAGGAGTCATCTTGGCGCGGCCGGCGACTGCGCGCTCGCGCGTATTCGTTCGCGCGGTTACGATCGCTCCGTCTACGGCCTTGATGTCGTACCGAAGCGCATGGCCCGCGTAGCGTTAGGCGACAGGGTGATCAAGTCCGGGCGGACAACGGCAAACACGCGTGGGATCGTCCGCCGTGTCGATGTCATGGCGAAAATCGACTACGGTGTTCCAGCCGGTCAGCAGGCGATCGGCGGGTTCGAAATAGGACCAGACAAGAGCGACCTTCCCCCGGATGGTGAGATCACCAAGGGTGGCGACTCCGGGTCGGCCTGGTTGATCTTCGACAAGGGCAAAGCGACCGACATCTTCGCGGGCTTGCATTTTGCCGGCGAAACCGACGCGGCCTCAGACGAACATGCCCTCGCCTGCTACGCAGCCTCGGTCCAAAAGAAGCTCGACTTTGTGCTCGAGCCCGAGATAGCGATCACGTGGTTCATGAGGGGATGGCGACCACCGTTCCGCGGGCCGGCTACGATCCCAACTTCTTGGGTGTGGCCGTTTCCGAGCCCCGCCTGTCAACGGCCTTCAAGCGCGACGCTGTTAACTTCGGCCGCGCCCAGACCATCCCCTACACACATTTCTCGGTGTGCCTCAGCGCCAAGCGGCGGATGGCGCGTTACGTCGCGTGGAATATCGACGGCGCGCGCATGGTGATTCTTCCACGGCGCGGCTTTGGCCTCGACCCTCGCATCGATGCCAAATACCAGCTCGGTGACGAACTCTATGTCGATAATCGCGTCGATCGTGGCCACATCGCCCGACGTGCCGATCTTTGTTGGGGGCCGGTGCCTGAAGCGGAGCAAGCCAACCGAGATTCGTTCTATTTCACCAACATCGCGCCCCAGCATGAGCGCTTCAATCAATCGTCGCGCAAAGGTTTGTGGGGCGAGCTCGAAAACCTCGTGTTCGAACAGGCCGACCTGAAGGATATCAAGCTATCTGTGCAGGGCGGACCGATATTTAGCAATGATGACACACCCTATCGCGACGCGCTCGTTCCCCGCGCATTCTGGAAACTGATCGCCTATGTTGGAAGCGACAGCCGCCTGCGTTGCGCGGCCTTCATTCTGTCTCAGGAGAACCTATTGAGTGACCTTGAAACACTCGATCTTGACCCGTTGCGCATATATCAAATTTCGCTGGCGGAACTTGCTATAAAAACGGCATTGGACTTCAGCGCGTTAAATGCGGCGGACCTTACGGTCAATCCTGAACTGGTCACCCGGCCCGCCCGTCCTGAGGCCCTTATCGATCGCAAAAGCCCGATCACTGAAATTCACGCGCCGGGCGATATTCGCTTGTGATTGTCGACACCGGTTTGAAGCCTATCTCGATTCTCGGCATGAAGCTCGCATCCGCGTACCACTGTCAGGCTTTCAAGCCCATGAGAGGACGACACCATGATAGATTTAGCCACAGCAGGCTGATTGCGAAAACTGCCTGCGATGCGATCGGTGCATTCGACAAGATTTTCCGGGCTTTGCAGAAGTTATTGCGAAAAAGAACCTACCGCACCGAGTATAGCGCCTCCGGCTTTTGTTTATACCGACAGTTCGCAGGACATTGTCGCGAAGTCCCGGTCGCGGCAGATTTGAATGGATTGGCGTGCCGATGCTACAAAGTCGCGCTTCGGCGAGAACTCACACAGAGAACACGGGGGCGCGGTCTAGTGCTGAAAAAGGCGTAACGACGATGGGCTTTGGCCGTCCACGGCGCTTTGCGACATTCATCGCCCAGGCCTTCAGCCATGACCATTTCTTCACCCGGGCTGCTTCAAAAGCAGGAGCCGCATCATACACGCCGAAGAGAGAAGAACTGAAATCGGAACTTCAGGATTCTTATCGTCCGTGTTTCTGCCGCCAAGCGACAAAATCGGCCTTGGGCTTTTCGCTGGTGGCCGGGTAAAGCCCGATGATCGTCGCACCGTTCATGATTTGCTCTGTGACAAAATCTTCATAGGCCGTCATCTCGACCGTTTCGGCGGCAATCTCGTCCGCTAAATGTCGCGGGATGACGATGACACCTTCATTGTCCCCGACAAGTACATCGCCCGGAAAAACAGCGACATCGCCGCAACCGATAGGCACGTTGATATCGCAGGCCTGGTGATGGGTCAGGTTGGTTGGAGCCGAAGGACGATTGTGGTAGGCGTGAATGGTTAAATTGGCAATCTCAGGACTGTCGCGGAAGCCTCCGTCAGTAACCACACCTGCCACACCCCTCACTTGCAGCCTTGATATCAATATGGAGCCGGCCGAAGCTGCCCGGGCATCCTTGCGGCTATCCATCACCAGAACGGCTCCCTCCGGACATTGTTCTACCGCGGCGCGCTGCGGATGATTGGGGTCCTTGAAGACCTCGATCGTGTTAAGGTCTTCGCGGGCCGGTATGTAGCGCAACGTAAAGGCTTGCCCGACCATATTGGTCTGCTTTGCCGACAGCGGTCGCACATCTTGGATGAACTGGTTGCGCAGCCCACGCTTGAACAGCGCCGTCGCAATCGTTGGCGTGGCCACGCCAATCAGCTTTTTGCGCGCTTCCGCGCTTAGATCATAGTTTGTCATTCGTTGTCCTCGGCTATCAGTAGATATCTGGTTCGGGAGCGGATAGCCCAAAGCGTGTTTCGAGAAAGTCAAAATCCGCGCCTGTGTCGGCTTGGCCCACGTGTTTGGCGAACATCCATCCGTAGCCTCGGCCTGCCTTGTCTGCCGGTTTCCTCCATGCGGAGCGACGGCGTTCGATTTCATCGTCGTCCACCAGCATGTCGATCCTGCGCGCCTTCAGGTCGAGCCGCACCATGTCGCCCGTTTTCAGAAGAGCCAACGGGCCGCCGACATGCGATTCCGGCGAGACGTGCAGAACGCAGGCTCCATAGCTGGTGCCGCTCATGCGAGCATCGGACAGACGCAGCATGTCACGATATCCCTTCTTGAGCAGGACCTTGGGCATTGGCAACATGCCCCATTCGGGCATGCCCGGGCCGCCCTGAGGCCCGGCCCCGCGCAGCACCAGGACATGATCGGGCGTGACATCAAGATTTTCGTCGTCGATCGCCGCTTTCATCTCCGGGTAGCTGTCGAAGACCAAAGCCGGGCCTTGGTGTTGATGCAGTCTCGGATCACAGGCGGCGGGTTTTATAACTGCGCCTGTTGGCGCAAGGTTGCCTTTAACGACAGCAAGCGAGCCTTCCTGAAAGACAGGATTGTCGAGGGAGCGGATGACATCATCGTTAAAGCATTTTGCCCCTTCCAGTGTTTCTCCAAGCGTTTGACCTGAGACTGTGAGCACCGAAAGGTCGAGCCTTGATGAGAGTTTTGCCATGAGCGCGCGCAGGCCGCCGGCGTAGTAAAAATCTTCCATCAGATAGGTATCGCCAGTTGGCCGGATGTTCGCGAGAACCGGGGTCGTGCGGCCTGCATGATCCAGATCGTCCATTGTCAGGTCGACACCAGCCCGGCGTGCCATGGCGACGAGGTGGACGATGGCATTGGTCGAGCAGCCGGTAGCCATGGCGACAGCCACGGCATTACCTACGGCTGCGCCGGTCAAAATCTTGCTCGGTACGAGGTCCTCCCAGACCATCTCGACAATCCGACGCCCCACGGCAGATGACATCCGGATATGATTGGAGTCGGCAGCGGGAATCGAGCTCGCACCCGGCAACGTCAAGCCCAAGGCTTCCGCGATCGCCGTCATGGTGCTTGCCGTGCCCATGGTCATGCAGTGTCCGTAAGACCGCGCAATACCCGCCTCGACCTCTACCCATTCGTCGGTCGACAGATTGCCCGCCCGCCGTTCATCCCAGAATTTCCAGGCATCCGAACCGGAACCCAAGGCTTTGCCACGATAATTGCCGCGCAGCATGGGGCCGGCCGGCAGATAGACCATAGGCAGGCCGGCACTCACAGCGCCCATCACCAAGCCCGGTGTGGTCTTGTCACATCCACCCATCAACACAGCGCCATCGGCAGGGTGGGAGCGCAGCAGCTCCTCGACTTCCATCGCCAGCATATTGCGATAGAGCATCGTCGTCGGCTTGACATAGCTCTCCGACAGAGAAAGCGCTGGTAATTCCAAGGGAAACCCACCCGCCTGGAGCACACCGCGCTTCACGTCCTCGACGCGGTGTTTAAAGTGTGCATGACAGGGGTTGGCATCCGACCAGGTATTGAGAATGGCAATGACAGGCTTTCCTGTCCATTCTTCCGGTGCGTATCCCATCTGCATTGTTCTGGAGCGATGACCCGAACTGCGCAGGTCGTCCGGAGCGAACCAGCGGGCGCTTCTTAATGTTTCTGGAGTTTTTTTCATAGCCATTGCTCAATTGGAAAATGCGACGGAGAAGGGAGCCTCAAACTGCTCATTCCTTCATTCCCCATTTCTGAATGGTGTGGCGTTCGATGGTCTGGAACACGAGGTTTTCAACAATAAGGCCGATGATGATCACGGTGAGAAGGCCGGCAAAGACCGCAGGAATGTCCAGTAGGTTGCGGTTCTCAAAGATGAACCAGCCGAGCCCGCCCTGCCCCGAAGAAACACCGAATACGAGTTCGGCTGCAATCAACGTACGCCAGGCGAATGCCCAGCCGATTTTCAAGCCGGTCAAGATCGACGGGAACGCAGCGGGAACGAGAATCCGCATAACATAGGATAAACCGGTCAATCCATAATTGCCTCCGACCATGCGTAGCGTTCGCGATACGCCAAGAAAGCCAGCATGGGTGTTGAGCGCCACCGCCCAAAGCACTGAATGGATAAGCACGAAGACAAGGCTGGAAGCGCCGAGCCCAAACCAGATCAAGGCAAGTGGCAGCAATGAGATCGCGGGTAGCGGATTGAACATCGCCGTCATTGTTTCCAAAAAATCGGTGCCGATCCGTGTGTTAATGGCAAGGATTGTCAAAATGGCTGCTAGCAAAGTCCCTGCCACATACCCCGTGATGAGAACCTGAAGCGTCGTCCAGATGCGCGACGGCAATGTGCCGTCGACAAAACGATCATAAAGGGTGGTCAGCGTGTCGCTGAGCGTCGGGAAAAGCAGCGGATTGTCGAGATAGCTTGCATAGACCTGCCAAATGATGGCGAGGACAATAATCAGAACCGTCTTACGCACAGCGCTGATACCCAAGATCAATTCGAGGGAACCGAGCCTCTGTTCGACCTCGGCTACATTGGCATGCTGCCGGTTTGTCGTAACATCGGCTGCAAGAATGATTTGAGGACTTGTCATTATCGTCACTCCCTGTGGCCGGACTCGGAAAAGAGCAGATTGTGGATATCGCGTTCGAGCGCGGCGGCGCTGCCATCGTCCTGACGGGCGCAATCAACATCGATCACTTCAGCCTTCACGCGTCCTGGATGAGGCGACAACAGCAGAATGCGGTTTGAGACCTTGATGGCTTCAGCAATCGAATGTGTAACGAAAATGACCGTAAACCTGGTGTCTTCCCAAAGCTGCAGCAGTTCGTCCTGCATCTGACGCCGGGTCAAAGCGTCGAGCGCCGCAAACGGCTCATCCATCAGCAAAATGTCGGGCTGCATGGCCATGCCTCGGGCGATCGCCACGCGTTGCTTCATGCCACCCGAAAGCGTGTGCGGATAACTGTCAATGGCGCGTGTCAGCTTTACCTTATCGATATACTCCTTGGCCCGTGCCTCCGCCTCCCTGCGCGGTAGTTTGCGCGTAACGATGAGCGGAAACATGACGTTTTCCAGTACAGTCTTCCAAGGCAAAAGCTGGTCGAACTCCTGAAATACCATCATACGATCGGCACCAGGCTTTTTGACCGGACGTCCGTTGATATGAATTGATCCACTCACCGGGGCCATGTATCCGCCGATGGCTTTCAACAGCGTGGACTTGCCGCAACCGGACGGACCGAGAAGAACAAAACGGTCGGATCGTTCGACAGAAAAACTGACGTCTTCCGTCGCGGTTATCAGCAGATTCGGGGTCTTGTAGCGGAGCGTCACCTTGTCCACGGTGAGAAGCGACTTGGCCTCACTTGCCGCTTTGACGTCGGGAAGACCTGCTGTTGGATCTATTTTTTGCTGTATGGCCTGTAACATATGGCCTCCATAGGATAGTCGGAAGACCCGGCATCTCTGCCAGGTCGTTGGCTCGTTGCCGACAGTTAGTTGCCTTTTAGATCGGCCGATTCTGGCAGATAATAGTCTGTCCATGCCGCAGGCATCGTCTTGAGCGTTCCGATCTTGTGCAGATGCGTTGCAAACTTCATCGTTCCCTGAGGATCGGTGCGAAACTCCATCATGTCCGGCTGTCCGAGGATTTTGACCAGGGTATTAAGATCGGTTTTGTCACCGGAAACCTGCTTGTAGGCGCTCAAGGCGTCTTTCGGGTTCTTCTTGATCATGTCGATTGCCTGGACTGTGGCTTCGCGCACGGCCTTGATGATGACAGGATTTGCTTCGGCAAAAGCCGTTGTCGTGAAGAACGTCGCTTGAGTTAAAGGACCGCCAATGATGTCCTTGGAATTAACCACGATGTGGTTGCCGGCATCCATCTCCAGATACTGGAACGGCGGTGCCGAGAAATGACTCGCCACCTCGTGGCTCTTGTTCGCCAGCGCCGCCATCGCATCGGGATGTCCGAGCTGCACCGTGTTCGGATCGAAATGCTTGAGGTCGCCGTCTCCGTACATCTGGCCTGCCGCCATTTGCAACAGGATCGCTTGCGTCGAAACGCCGACAGTCGGCACCGCAATCTTGTCGCTCGGACCGATGTCCTTCAGTGATTTGATCTCGGGGTCACGCGACACCATGATGACCGGCTGCGCCGAACTGGTTATGATCCCTTTTACCTTGCCGCGTGTTCTGTCCCACAGCAAAAGCAGGTTGCCCGTCCCGGTGTTGACGATGTCGACATTCCCGGAAAGAAGCGCATCGGTTTGTGCGCCGCCGCCGCTGAAGGTGCGCCAATTGACGGTAACATCTTTGAGGCCATCCTCCGCGGCGTGCTTCTCAATGAGCTTTTGCGTTTCCATAACATGACTCGCCAGATAAAGGATGCCCGGCTGACGTGTTATGGATATATCCGTCTTCTCCTGGGCATAACCAGCCGATCCTAGACCCAGAATGATGCCAAGCGCGGCAATGCCGCCCTGAAATAATCGCATATTTTCCTCCCGATAATTCTCTGTGTCATTCGCATGGGGCGACGATCCTCCGACATCGCTTATTTCCATTAAAGCACTAATACATCAGTGCATCAACTAAATAGTTATGGTACTGCAATGGAGACAGACAACGAGAGAGCAGCAATCATGAGCGGCAGGGTGAAAAACAGCGTTCTGGACCGGACACGGCAGGTCGCCCATCAGATTCACGAGATATTGAGGGACCGCATTCTCTCTGTTGAGCTTGTGCCGGGAACAATTCTTTCCAGAGCTTCGCTTCAATTGGAGTTCGGCGTCAGTCAGACCCCAGTCCGGGACGCGCTTATGCGCCTGGAAGAAGAAGGCATCGTCGAAGTCTTTCCCCAATACGCGACGGTCGTGGCGAGGATCGATATTGATCACGCAAGGCAGGCGCAATTCCTCCGGCTTTCGATTGAACTCGAAGCCGTTCGTCGCCTGACAGCCGAGTGCCCGGTCCAAACCGCAGCAGAACTCGAGGAAGTCCTCGCAAGACAACGGCAAGTTGCCACCCCGCAGACGTATGATCTGTTCGATACTCTCGACAGGGACTTTCACCGCAAGATTTATGCGCGTGCGGGCATCCTTAACCTCTGGTCCACTGTCCGTAGGCAAAGTGTGCATCTTGACCGATTGCGCCGCCTCAATCTGCCTATGCCCGGCAAGATGCAAAATGTCCTTACGGATCACCAAGAGATTGTCAGTGCGATACTATCGGGACGTCCGGAAGCCGCTGAGAGCGCCATGCGCAGACATTTATCTGGGACTCTATCCATCATCGATCTTATCAGCGACCAATTTCCGGATTATGTTCGCAAGTGAATAGCGTCAACTTTGATTTCGGTTGCGACCCTGTTCGAGACGAACGGGATGGAATTGCTGACTCCGTAGTCAGGGCAAGATTTTCTCAAACATAGAGCGTTCTGTTCGATAGCGATAACGACTGAAAAGTGTTCCTTTGAAAAGGCCTATAAAGGCGAATATTGAGCATTTTGAAATCCCGATTAAAAGCCGTTGTATAGTACCCATTCAATGATCGCTTTGGAAAAGATAGGACTGCAAGCTGCTAGTTGTCCTCTTTCGTTCCGAATAATTATATGATTTGGCAAACAGGAATTAAAACCAGCAAAGAACGACGACTGCTTTGCGCCCAAGGTCGGCCGTTAAAGTGATCTTTGCCGTCGCCTGATAGCAGACGTTGCCGGAGACCACCTTGGACATCGTAGTCGCGCCAATTTTGGCACTCGCGCCGAACGCCGCGCAAGTTGTGAACCGGCCCTAGGTTGCCGCCTGGCATGGCCCCGGCGCTAGCCCGGGAGAACAGTCGGTTCATGCTTCGCCCAATAGATCGACTCGCCATTTCACAAGCCACCCATGATCAGTTTCCCGACCGCCAACTCGCTCGCGAAGCAGCCGCTGTATTTGGGCACGCTGTCGGGCATGTCTCATCGGCTACAAGGCTTCCAACCCGGCCGTGGCCAACCAGCCTCGCATGCCAATTGATCTCACCCGCGCCCACTGATGTCTTCACTTGCGCAGAATGCGGCTGGACGCTACGGCCAGACTGGTTCGGGACATAGCCAAGCTCTTTCGCCGCGGACAATGGTAAGCATCCAGAGCGCATTCTCTTGAGATTTCGCATGTGCTTTCGCATTGCTTGAAATGCATCGTCACTCTGGATGAGCGGATTTTCATTTGGCTTTCACGCTGAGATTTGGCGGTTTTCCAAGAGTAGTGCCTTCGCCATTCGAATGAATGCAATGATAATACTATATGATAATTCTATTTACTATTGAGAATCGGCTCATTACAGTCTCCGGGCTGAATGGTGGAACGCCTTTCACCCGTTGCCGGTAACCATAGGAGGTGGCCCGGCTTCGATCACCGATTGAAAACTCGGATCAACGACTGCGTTGAGCCAAATGGGAGGTTAGACATGAAATCCGCAATATCTATTGCCGCACTTTGCGCTGCGTTGATGTTTAGCGCGTCAATACCAACTATGGCCTATGCCGCTGACAAGCCAACGCTGGCTTTCGTGGTGAATGGGGCCTCCGATTTCTGGAAAGCTGCCGAGGCGGGCGTCAAGAAGGCGCAGGCCGAATTGCCCGATTACAACTTGGAGCTCAAGTATCCCGAGCAGTCCTCGGTAGCCATCCAGCAGCGTCTGATGGATGATCTCGTCACAGCCGGCGTCAAGGGCATCATGGTGTCGGCCGTAGATCCGAAGACGTCCACCGATGGTCTCAACAAGATTGCGTCCGAGACTGCCCTCTTCACCACGGATAGCGATGCGCCTCAGACCAATCGCGTCGCCTATATCGGTTCGTCCAACGTCGATGCAGGTAAACAGGCTGCAGAAATCGCGAAAAAAGCCATGCCTAACGGGGGCAAGTGCCTCGGATTTGTCGGCCTGCTCGGCGCTGACAATGCCAAGGAACGCATCCAGGGTATGAAGGATGGTCTATCAGGCACCAAAATTGAACTAGTCGATGTTCGCGGAGACGATATTGACCAGACGCGTGCCAAGAAGAACGTCGAAGACGCTCTGGTGGCTAGCCCGGATGTTACCTGCATGGTTGGCTTTTACTCTTATAATACACCTCGCATTTACGAGGCTCTCCGCGATGCAGGCAAGTTGGGGCAGATCACCGTCGTTGGATTTGATGACGATCCGATTACGTTGGGTGGCGTCAAGGAAGGCACTGTCGCCGCTACTGTCGTGCAGCAGCCATTCGAATGGGCCTATCAGGGTATGAAAATGATGGCCGCTTACCTTGCCGGTGACAAGTCGGGCATTCCGGACAACAAATTGCTGATCATCAACACTGTGATCGTCGGCAAGGACGATGTCGATACGTACGCTGCCAATCTGAAAAAGATGGCTGGCAACTAGGCGTTTTCGAACAAGAGCTTGACGCGATGACTGGCAATGGTTTTACCGCAGCAGGCGGCGCTAATCGCGCCGAATCCATGCCGGGCTCAATCGATACTTCTTCTGACGCACGTCATCAGGCAACCTTTCTCAGCCTGCATGACGTGCGAAAGACCTATCCCGGCGTTGTGGCATTGGATGGCTTTTCTCTCGAAATCAGGCCTGGCGAGGTGATCGGTCTTGTCGGCGAAAATGGCGCTGGCAAATCAACGCTGATGAAAATTCTGGGCGGTGTGGCTGCCCCGGACAGCGGTCTTATCAGGATCGACGGCGTCGATCATGACCGTCTTACCGTCGAAAATAGCCTCCAGTCCGGAATTGCCTTCGTACATCAGGAACTGAATCTGTTTGAAAATTTAGACGTTGCCGCCAATATCTTCCTTGGCAGGGAGCCCTTGCGCGGCGGCCCTCTGAAACTGGTCGATCGCGCTAAATTGCGCGCGATGGTTTTACCACTCCTCAAACGGGTCGGCGCTAATTTTACGGCCGACACCCCCGTATCGGAATTGTCGCTAGCCCAGCAGCAGATGGTCGAGATTGCCAAAGCTCTTTCGATCAAGGCAAGGCTTGTTATCCTGGACGAACCCACCTCAAGTCTTCCCTTGGCTGAAACTGAAAAGTTGCTCGGCGTGATCAAAGGCCTAAAGGCAGAAGGTATCAGCGTTATCTTCATTTCGCACCGACTCCACGAGGTCGAGAGCGTCGCCGATCGAGTTATCGTCCTTCGAGATGGAATGCTGGCGGGCACACTTGCAACCGACGCCATCAATCACGACCAAATGGTCAAGCTCATGATAGGCCGTGCTTTGAAAGCCCGTACAAATACCTCGGAGCGCGAGGCTGGTGCAGTCGCGCTGTCCGCCAAGGGCATTCGCACAGCTGCTTACCCTCATCGAACCGTCGATTTGGACGTGCTGCATGGCGAAATCCTGGGGCTAGCAGGACTTGTAGGTTCGGGCAGGACTGAATTCGCCCGCGTTGTCTTCGGCATAGACAGGAGCCTTGGCGGAGAGCTTTATCTGGATGGCAAACATGTCCTGCTTTCTTCGTCCGCCGATGCGGTGGCCAATGGCATCTTTCTCGTCCCAGAGGATCGAAAGCTGGCTGGCATACTCCTTGATTTCGCTATTGCACAGAATATTTCGCTACCTAATCTTTCGGCGCATTCGGCCAATTTGATAATTTCAGCCGCCAGTGAAAATACGACGGCGGAAGCACAGAAAAGTAACCTTGGCATCAAGGCTCCATCGGTAAAAACACGTGTCGGCACCTTGTCGGGCGGCAATCAGCAAAAAGTTGTTCTGGCCAAATGGCTGGCGATGAAACCAAGGATCATGATTTTCGACGAACCGACTCGCGGGATCGATATTGGAGCCAAGGCTGAGATCTACAGACTCATGCAGGCGCTCGCCGACACGGGTGTCGCGGTCCTCATGATTTCGAGCGACATGGAGGAAGTCATCGGTGTTTCCGACCGCGTCGCAGTTATGCATGAAGGCCAGATTTCCGGCATTCTGGCCAAGGATCAACTTGATCAGGAGAATGTGCTTTTGCTGGCGGTGGGCAAGTCAGCACGATAGCATCTATAAGGGTTGGAGATCACGATGAACAAAAAAGATATTGGCTTGTTGATCCTCATAGTCGTCGTGGGAGCCGTTGTCGCAACAATCAATCCTCGTTTCTTGCTGCCCATCAATCTCGCCAATACGTCGAATCTCATCGGTCTCTTCGGCATCCTATCGATAGGACAAGCGTTTGTTATCATAACCGGCGGTATCGAACTCTCGGTGGGTTCGCTAATCGCGCTACTCGGTGTTCTGTTCATCGATTTGATTGCAAATCATGGCATGGCTTGGCCATTGGCTTTCATGCTCATCCTGGTTCTCGGTGGGCTCATTGGTTTGGCCCATGGCTGGCTGATCACGCGGCTGAAGCTCCAGCCATTCGTGGTGACGCTGTGTGGCTTGTTGATTTATCGCGGGATCGCCCGGTTCTATACTGCCGATGGGACCGCCGGCTTTGCTTTCGGCCAGAACTTTCCCACTCTTGAATTCCTTACGGCCGGCCGCACCTATGGCATTCCCAACAGCTTTATAGCCCTTCTCATTATTATGGGCGTGACGTGGGTAGTATTGCACCGGTCAGTTTTCGGGCGGTATCTTTATGCCATCGGCAAAAATGAGGAAGCGGCAAGATATTCAGGGATCAGGACAGGTCGAATGGTGATGGCTGCCTACGTCATTTGTGGTGTATTGACGGCACTCTCGGCTATCTATTTTGCAATGTATACTCGCTCGATTTCCCCCGCCAGCCACGGCAATTTTTATGAACTCTATGCGATCGCGGCCGCCGTCCTCGGTGGCTTTTCGCTGCGCGGCGGTGAAGGGTCAATCGTTGGCGTGATCCTCGGCACCATACTGCTGCAAGAATTGCAGAATCTGGTCAATCTCCTCGGCATTCCATCGTCGCTCAATTTCGCAGTAATGGGAGGGGTGATCCTTATCGGCGTGCTGGTCGATCAGCAGTGGGACGTTTTTCGAGCGAAACGCCGATTAAACAGAGCGACGCACTCCGCACCATCAAATTGAAACGCCGAACACAGGGGGTTGGCTCGACCGAACGCTGGATACGGTCATCCTTTCGGCCAGATCCACATCCGCAGTGTGTTCCATTCGACTCGTTACTGAATCTTTTGGCGTGCATCCGCTGTGGTGCTACTACCTTTGCACCGATTTGGCTGATTCCAGTCTCTCGAGGATGGCCCGCAAGCAGATACAACCCAATCACCCTCATCGCTGGATACAACGCTCTGCACTTTAATGCCCGGACCGGGCGACCATTTCCATTTTTGTTAGCATGCCCGCCCATAGCGCCGTGACCACTAACGATTTGTTAACCACACAAAGTGAGGAAGACCCCGTTTAAGTGCCGTACGACACCCTCGTTGTTCAAGCCCAAGCCGCCACTATTCCAAGCCGTATAACCCCAGAGAATTGCCGGTCTCAATCCACACTGGTGATTTGAACTTCGGCGCGTTCATCTTCCGAACCGACAAAGCGTCCAAAAATGTAACGCAAACCCCGGCCAAAATCATCCATGATCGTAAAGACTGCAGGGACGAAGACCAAGCTCAACAGAGTTGAGGTGATCAGCCCTCCGATAACGGCGATGGCCATAGGCGCCCGGAAGGCACCGCCTTCCCCGAGGGCTAGCGCTGAAGGCAGCATACCTGCTGACATTGCTAACGTTGTCATCAAGATTGGCTGCGCCCGGTGGCGGCCCGCGTTGATCAATGCGGTGGTACGGTCGATACCTACGGCAATTTCCTCAACTGCAAAATCGACGAGAAGAATGGCGTTTTTGGTGACAATTCCCATGAGCATCAGAAAGCCAATAATGATTGGCAGACCGATTGAATGGCCGGTCATCAAAAGTGCAAGTGTTGCACCGGAGAACGCACCCGCGACGATACCGACGAGTGTGATGCCGATTTGAACTGTTGATAGAAACTTCCCGGGATTCTGCGAAAGCTGAATGGCGGCGCGTGCTCCCGCGACACCGCGATCGCGCAACATCTCCAGTCGTGCTTTACGCGCCGAGACTACCGCAAGTTCAGATAGTGCGAAAACTCCGTTCAGGAGAATAAGGAAACCGACGACCAGCAATTCAAACATAAGATTTTGGATTAACCCCAGGACGAAACTTTTGCAGGCGGGTTCGTCAGATGCCCAGCTGCCGCAACTAAGTAGGTAATTGCGTCGTGTGAGCCAAGCATGAAAGCCAGTCAAGTGGCAACTGATCTGACGGAGACGGGATATGATTCGGCCAAAAAATCGCGAACTTTATCTTTTTGGCTACCGATTCTCGGGACAGATGGCGACGGCAGCGCTCATAGGATTGTTCTTGGTGACAGCGATAGTCATTGCAAGCCCCGCGGGAGGCACATTTAGGAATTGCGATGGCTGATGCTTTGCGGGTAGTGATAGTTGGATGCTCTGACCATGCCTTGGGATAACCGACATTTGAGTCGAGCAGGTTTGATCGGCAGACGAAGACTCCGGTAACTGTTCTGTACGTGCAGTTGCCGGCGAGAATGCAAAAATTGCCATATCTCACCTCGACTCCGTTGGTTGACTTCGGCCTGACCAAGCGGCACATCACGACTTCAGCCAACTTGGAGGACTCCATGGCAGCACAGCACGTCAAAGAAATCGACGCGGCGATAAAGGAATTGATTTCCTCGCGTCGCCAGGAAATTCTGCAGATTGCACAAAACGGCGCGAATCCTGGACCGCTCAAGAATCTGGTGGACATCCAGACGGCTATCGACGCCCTCTACCGAGCACGTGAACAGGAAGGGGCACATTCCTGAATTAGCGGACACAGTTCATTGATCCTGACGAGACTGGAGCGCAAGACACATTCTGCGGTCCGTCAGTATAGAAGACTCGCTGTCGGCCCACGAGCGACTACGCCGCCTTCCACGGATCAGGCGAAAGAGTGTGCGTCGTTTCGTCCATGTCCATCGAGTCCTGCAAAAGGTGGCCCAAGCTTGGGACGAGCGTGCCGGCGTGAAACCTTCAGGCAGTTCAACGGGATGAAACAGCCCGCACTGTGAGTGTACTTCGCTTTGGCTCAGTCCAGCCTGTGCGGCTCGCCAAGCGTGTGCATCAAACGGTTAGCCCAACCAAAAATTGCGACGGCGTGGATAAGATCGATGATCTGGAGGTCGTTCATACCGATCTCACGTAGATGGTAGAATTGGTAGGTGCCAACCTTATCGGGATGCGCCGTCAGATCGACGCCGAAGTTAAATAGTGCCTGCTCGAACTCCGGCAGGTCTGCGTCAAGCCCGTTCTTGTAGATCTCTTCCACGACCTCCGGACGCCTTTCGAGTTGGATGTAGCGGGCCGCATGCACCGAGGCGCAGTATATACAGCGGTTGACGAAAGAGGCTGCGAGCGCCCCGATCTCGCGACCACCGCGCGAAAGCCCGCCCTCGCTATACATGATATCGTTGAAAAGTGGCGTGCGTTCCCTTAGAGTTTCGGGCTCATTGGCAAGCACCAATACGTAGTCAGAAATCTTCCTGTTCGACGGAGTGATTTTCAATGCGTCAAACTGCTCGGGTGTCGCCCTATCCAATTCGACCGGCTTCACATAGGGTTTCCAGCCGAGGGTGTCGACTGTGAATTCGTGTATCGCTTGCGACATGTCAGTTATCCCTCAGCATCTTGAGGCCGGCCACGACCAGCACCTGATAGTTGACGTAGGCGATGAGGCCTGCGAGTGTGACGATGTCCCGATCGTCGAGTCCAGCGGCGGTAAGCTTTTCGATGTTGGCACGGGTAGCGTCTTTCGGAGAAAGTGTCACCAGATCAACATGGGCGAGGATCGCTGCAAGGCGTGGATCACCCGCTGCCACGGCGGACCCGGGAGCGGTAATTGCGCGGAGTGCCGATCCGCCCTCTTGGCCTTCTAGAAGTGCGTGGTAATGGACGACAAGCTCCTGCGATTTCCATAGTGCTGCCATGCGGGCCGCCAATGCGGTTCTTAGTGAATAGGAGAAGTTGCGCGGCTCGGCGGGGCGAAGGGCAGCCTGATAACTCGTCTCGGTCAGTTGCTTCAGCTTCTCTCGCTGCTCCCGCAGGGTCTTGAGGTCCGCGAAGCGGTCAAGGCCGAGAACAGTATCGATCACGTCGACGTTCGGTGGAGTGGTCATGGCTTATCCTCTGTTTTGTGGACGTGTTGGCCGACGTTCAAGCGGTCTTCTGTACCGGTGCCGGCGCGTCGGCATCGGTCCATTCGGTTCCGTCGAGTTCGGGCTTCTCATAGGCGAGCAGCTCTTCCCAATGGTAGTCGATGTCGCGGATGAATAGCGAAGCCGCGACGCCGCGCGCCAGCCACAGTGCGCCCTCGCTGATAGCTGGAATGTCACCGCTGACCTTGCCGACGCTGACCGATGCGGCGTAGTTGAAGCAATGGATGTCTCTTAGCCATGGTGCCGTGCCGACTTCCTTTTCGGTGAAGGAAAAATCGTCGTTAAGCCACGGGAAACGCCCGAGCTCGGCATTTCCGTCGCCAGGCGGCGGCGTATAGCGGTCTTCCCAGCAAGCAATTCTGTCTTGAAAGGGGGCAAGTTCGTTGCGACTCATGGGATCAATGGAAAAGCCGGTGCCTAGGATGACGAAATCGGTGCGGAAGATACGGCCGTTGATTGTTGTGATGACGACGTCGCCGCCCTCCTCCTTCAACGAACAGATGCCGCAGTCGAAATGGAAATAGCTGTTCGGATGCTGGCTGACGCGGAGCGTCGAATTGTGCGGCGCAGGCGTCTGCTGCTTGGCAGCATAATCCATCAGTCGCCAACGCCATTCCGGCGAAATTTGCGCGAAGCCGGCGGTTACGCCATAGGAGCCGATGCCCATCAGCTTGTTGATCGTCGGCATTTCCTTGCGTCGGGCGAGAAGACGGACCTCGCCCGCGCCTTGCTCCAAGGCTTCCGCCGCATTGTCGACCGCCGAAGCGCCGACGCCGATGACGATGATGCGCTTGCCCTTCAGCCGTTCGAAATCGATGTCGTCAGCCGAATGCGCCCAGGATTCAAGTCGCTTCATGCCCTTGACGAAATTCGGGATGGTCGGCTCGCCAAGCCCGTCGCGACCGGTGGCCAGCACCAGTTTGCGGGTGAAAATCGGTGGCTCCGTGCCGTTTCCAATTGTGAGCTCCAGCAGACCGTCCGGGCGCGGTAGAATCCGGGTTACATCGGTGTCGTTCTCGACGGGTATCGTCATGATTTCGCGATACCATTTCAGGTATTCCATCCACATCGGACGCGGTATGCGAAACAGTTCATCCCATTCAGCCTCGCCGTAGAGCGCCGTATACCAGGCGCGAAAGCTGAGTGATGCCACGCCCAGGGCCGGGCCGAGCAGGGTTTTCGGGGAGCGCAGGGTTTCCATACGCGCATAGGTCAGCCATGGTCCCTCGAACCCTTTTGCCGCGCGGTCGACGATACGCATATTTACAATGCCGGCGCGTGCCAACGCGTGCCATGCCACCAGACCGCACATGCCGCCGCCGATAATGACAACGTCGCTGACTGGGTGACCTTCTTCCGTGGTCACAGGCATCGACCAGTTGGCCGGCGGGAAGTTCAGATAACTCAGATCCTCCCTCACCCGAGCATTCAGGTCGGCAAGCGGGTGCTGTTGGTTGTTGATCATGATCCTTCTCCAGTTCAGCTCGCCAGCAATACGGCGTCCCGTTCACGCCAGCCCACCCAGACCGCGTCACCCTCAATATGCGAAAGCGCTACCGGGTCGAGTTGGACGACGAGGCTCGTGCCATTTTCGAGGGTTACGGTGATCGAAGTATGGGCGCCCTTGAAGACGCGATGGACGATGCGCCCCTTAAGTGCCAACCGGCCCTCGGGCTTTGCCGTCAGGCAGTAGAGCGTCTCGGGCCGGAGCGCCAGGGTGGCGTGCGCGCCGGGCGTCACCGTCGAACCAATCACGTCTGCATGCACGACGTTACCCCGCCAGTCGAAGGTTGCGACTGTGCCCGCGACGGAAACGATAGTGCACTCGAGCAAATTGCTTTGGCCGATGAAATCGGCAACGAAGCGGCTGTGCGGTCGGGCATAGAGCTCGGAGGGCTTACCTATCTGCTCGATCCTGCCCTTGTTCATTACCACGATGACGTCGGACATTGTCAGTGCCTCCTCCTGGTCATGGGTTACGAAGATGAAGGTCTTACCGGTTTTCTGCTGAATGGATTTGAGCTCGATCTGCATTTGCTGGCGTAGTTTCGCGTCGAGCGCCGAGAGCGGTTCGTCGAGCAACAGCACGTTCGGATCCGGTGCCAGCGCCCGCATCAGCGCGACGCGCTGGCGCTGACCGCCTGAAAGCTGCGCGGGCATCCGCTCGGCATAGTCCTGAAGCGCGACAAGGGAGAGCAGATCGGTGACCCGCTCGTGGATCGCCCCCGACGCCATGCCTTTCAACTCCAGCCCGAAGGCGATGTTGCGTCGGACCGTCAGGTGCGGAAAAAGAGCATAATCCTGAAAGACTATATTGACGTTGCGCTTGTGCGGCGGCAAATGCGAGATCGGCTTGCCATCGAGGTAGATTTCTCCCGAAGTGAGGTCCTCGAAGCCGCCAAGCATACGTAGTGTTGTCGACTTTCCGCAGCCGGAAGGTCCGAGCAAAGTGACGAACTGGCCGGACTCGATGGCGAGGTCGAGGTTCTCCACGGCTGGTAATTCCCCGTAGAACTTGTTTACATTCTTGAAATGGACAACAGGCTGCATTCGCGTCAGCTCCTGGAACGACGGGTGAGATATTCGGCGTAGAGGCCGACTGCGGTGGTAACGACGAGCACGATGGTCGCCATAGCGTTGATTTCCGGCGACATGCCGCCCTGTACCTTGGCAAAGATCAGCATGGGCAGCGTCGGCTGGTAGCCGCCGAGAAAGAAAGTGCGCACGAAGTCATCGATACTGGTCAGGACGCAGAAAATCATTCCGCCCAGAAGAGCCGGCATCAGATAGGGGATTGTAACGCGCAGGAAAGCAACAAACGGATCGGCACCGAGATCGCGAGCCGCGTCCACCAGATTGGCAGGCATGGAGCGCAGACGTGTCAGCACCATGATAACCACAAAGGGCACCGCATGGACTGTGTGCGACAGGATGATCGCGAAGGTGCCGGTTGGTATGTCTACCGCGCGGATGAAGATGCGCATTGAGATAGCGTTGATCAGCCCCGGCACGACGGCGGGCAGGCAAGCGAGCGCGAAGATGGCCGGCTTGCCCCAGATGTTTTCCGCCGAGACGAGGAGCGCTATCCAGACCCCGATGATCGTGGCGCAGATGGTGGTCGCAAGGGCAATGCCGATGGAATAGAGTGATGCCGCGAGGAACTGCTTGTCATGCAGCACCTTGCCGTACCAGTCGAGCGTCCACTTGCCGATCGGGAATGCGATGAAATTGGCGTCTTTGAAGCTCATCGCCATCATGAGCGCTAGCGGCAGCACGAGATAGACGGCAAAGAGCCAGTAGGAAGCGCCGAGCGCGGTTTTGGGCAGGTCGCTAAAATGAGTTCGCATCGAGTCTCCTCACATCAATCGAATGGACCGACCGCCGACGACGCGCATGAACAGGCCAACGGTGGTGAGCGATACGACCAGCATGATCATTGAGAAGGCAGCCCCCTCCGGCCATTTGTCGTTCGAACCGTGGAACAGCATGGCGATGACTTCCGGGAAGATGACCGCATTCGGGCCGCCGAGCAGCAAGGGTGCAGCAAAGACACCGACAGCGGTCAGATAGACAAGGCTGCAACCCGAGACGATGCCGTCCCTGGAAAGTGGCAGGATAACCCGTCGGAAGCGTTGGAAGGGACCGGCGCCGAGATCGGCGGCGGCATGAATCAGCGGCGTCGGGATCTTCTCGATGGCCGAATAGAGCGGCAGCAACATGTAGAGCGCCAGGAGATAAACGACGCCGAAACTCAGGGAGAAAAAAGTGTAAAGCATTGGTATCGGTCGGTCGATAAAGCCCAACTCCCTAAGCAGCACATTCACAGCGCCGCGATTGGCGAGCAGCATGATGATCGAAAAGGTGCGAATGAGTTCCCCCGCCCAGAACGGGATGAGCAGTAGCAGCAACGCGCGCATGCGGTTCTTCGGCTGGACAACCTTGGCGACGTAGTAGGCGACAGGATATACGATCACCAGCGTCGAAACCGTGACTACCGCCGCAAAGATGAGGGTGCGGATGAAGGGCATGAAATAAAGCCTGTCAGAGAAGAACAGCGCATAGTTGGCAAGGGTATAGTCGCTGCTTTTTCCCGGCTGCGGCGGATAATTGGCAATGAAGCTAATGTTGGTCATCTGGATGATCGGCCCGATATGCAACATGACAAGCCAGATAAGCGGAACACCCGCAAGCACGACGAGCCTGATCCATGGGTTGTCTGCGAGGCGCCCGATCGTATTGCGGTAGAAGCCTGAACTCACCGCCCTCCCAATCCATCCGGCGTAGCGAGGCGACGCCAGCGAAGCGACGGCTCGGGATTGCGTCGTTGTGTCCACCATTCAGTTCCCAACTCCAGTCAATCATTCCTGGTGAGCGACCGGCCGAACGGCCGGCCGCTTTATGTCCGGTTTTCAGGCCGCCTTGATTTCGGCAGTGGCCTTGTCGATCATCTCGTTCTTCATGGCGCGGTTGACCGAGCTGAAGAATTGCACGCGCTCAACCTGCTCTGGCGGCAGTGCCATGGCGGCACGCTCCTTGTCGTCGAGTACCTTGTCGACGCCATCGAATGCCGAAGCGAAGCCTGATTGGCGCGTCATCGCCGCGCCGATCTCCGGCGAGGAGAGGATGGCGTCCAGGAAGGCATATGCCGCATCGGCATTCGGCGCATTGTTCACGACGTTGAACGAGTAGAGGAACCCGTAAGTACCTTCCTTCGGCACGGAGATCTCAATGGGGTGGCCATCCATGATGAGCTTGGCAGCGGGACCCGACCAAGTCTGTGCGAGGTAGATATCCTCGTTGACGAACATCTGCTGTACTTCCGACGCGGCATCGTAATATTTGCGCACCTTGTCCTTTTGCTTGATCATAAAATCGCGGGCTTTGTCGGTGGCTGCCTGGGCAACATCCGCCTTATTTTCATAGGTCACGTAGTCGCCATCACTACCCTGATAGCGCATGACGATGGAGAGGAAGTCGGAGACGATATAGGACGTCAGGTTCTTGTACTCGTCATCAAACATGATCTCCCAGCTGTCGGAGGCCTTGGTATATTCCGTATTGCGGGCAAGCCCCTCAAAGCCGGCGAGCAGCGGCAGCCCATAGGTTTTGCCGTCAAGGGTGAGCTGCGGCGCGCCTTTGTATGCAGGCCCAAGCTTGTCCCAGTTCTTTAGACGGGCAGTGTCTAGCGGGGCGAGCAGATTCGACGCCATGAACTGCGACAGGCGGTGACCGGTAACGGTCACGATGTCGGTGGATGGCGCGGCGCCTTCTGCGGTGAGCAGATTATACTGCTTGCCCTGATCGTCGGTCAGCCTGATGCGGATCTCGATGCCGCTATCTTTCTGAAACTGGTCAATGAATGACTGCGGCACGAACTTGTCATAGGTGGTGATATTTACCACCTTGCTTTGAGCGACGGCTGGGCGGATGATCGCCGGCGCAGCAAGGACGCCTGTGCCGGCCGCCAGCAGCTTTAACGTCGAGCGGCGATTTACGGTAAAGTCTTTCATGTCACTCTCCTCTTTGATTTTGGCAGGCTCATATTTCGTTCCCGGGCGCTTTCTTCGAGGCGACCCCTGCTTCGCTTAATATCAGGCTGACTTGCGCTTCGAGCGCTCTTCCCGGCGAAGGTCCTGTCGGAGATGCGCGCCATCTGGCGCGGATCATGACTGATGAAATCCGGCATCCGCTCGGATGCAATGCGCACGATACGCTCGATCAGCTCATGCGCGCAGGCTGATAGCGGACGGGCGCCGGCAGAAAAGATCGCCCAGAGGAAGGGAATATTAACATCCAGCGGGCGGATCGCGACGGGCGCCGATAGTAGGCCAAAGGCCGTTGCAGGCTCGATGATCGCCACCCCAAGGCCAGTCGACGCGATCTGCACTGCATTCATGGCCGCATTGGTAGCTATGACGCGCTTGGGCCGCACATTTGCGGCCTCCAGCGCCTGGTCGACATGATGGCGCAGACGGAACGGATTGGCCATGGTCACCAGCGTGCGATCGGCGATATCGGCGATTGAAATGACCGCCTGGACCGCGAGCGGATCGTGCGGCGCAACCGCGGCGACGCATCGCCCCTCAAAAAAACCCTGCACCTTAAGCCCAGGTTGCTCGGCCGGTAGCGATGTCACGCAGAAATCCGCAGTCCTCGCAAGGACCGACTGAACGGCTGCCTCCGCGGGCATGCTGCGAAGATGGATGACGTGCGGCAGACGCTCTTCGGACAATTCGGCGAGCGCGAGCGGAATGATGCCGCTTGCAAAAGCTGGAGTTGCAGCAAGTTCGATCGGCTCAGGCTCCCTCGCGGCAATCGCTTTTGCCCGATCGCCTAAATGGCCTATGCCACAGACGAAACGCTCGGCATCGTCATGAAATGCGATACCCTGGTCGGTTGGGGCAATCTTGGGGCCGTTGCGCTCGAACAGCGGAAAGCCGAGCGAGGTTTCCAGATCCTGTATCAGGCGCGTCACCTGCGACTGGGAACGATCAAGCAGACGGGCGGCGCCGGTTATACTACCGGTCGACATGACTGCCAGAAACGTTTCCAGGTCGCGGATTTCCATTCGATACCATGCATTCCTTGCATTATGACAGTAGCATAGTGCATAAAACGCATTCTAAGCGCTAGTGACAAAACACACGTTTTCTTTGTTTGGCGTTTAAGTAGAAAAGTATTCGTTCGGGAGCCCATCAGCGGGAAACGTTGAATCTGTATGGCGGCCGTTGCCTGGCTATAAAGTGCTTCGAGTTGTCGAACGCGGGCAATCGGTACTAGAAAAGGGAAATGGATTGATGCGTATAGGTATTCTGGGCGCAGGCGCAATCGCTTTCGGCGTGGTGGCTTTCCTTGCCAAAGCCGGCCACCAGCCGGTTCTCTGGTCGCCGTCCGGCGTTCGCATTCGCGAGCTCGCCGAGGGCGCTTCGCTGATCGCGACGGGTGCAATCGAGTTTTCCGGTCCCGTTGCGGTAGCCCGCGATTGCGCCGAAGCGATCTCCGGAGCCGACGTTATTATCGTTGCCTTGCCCGCCAACGGCCATCGCCTGGCATTCGATGCTGCCCTGCCGCATCTCAGATCCGGCCAACCCGTGATCATCAGTTCGCACAGTTCCTTCGGAGCACTTTACCTCGCAAAGCGGCTGGCGGAGCGCGGTGTACGGTTGCCCATCATCGTCTGGGGAACGACCCTTATTACTGGCCGTCAGCAATCGGATAGCGTGAGCGTTTCGGTCAATACCGTCCGTCAGAAAATCGACGTCGCAACGCTGCCAAAATCCGTGGCGGCAGAGGGGAAGGCGCTTTGCATCAAACTCTTCGGCGACCGTTTCGTCGAGCGCGACGGGCTTCTCGCTATTGCACTGTCGAACCTCAACCCACAGAACCATCTTGGTATCGCGCTTCTCAACTTAACCCGTATGGAGAAAGGTGAGACATGGGGACAGGGCGAACACGTCACCCCCGCGGTGGGGCACTTGATCGAGGCGCTTGACCTTGAACGACTCCGGATCGCCGAGAGCTTCGGACTTTCCGTCAGGACTGTGCAGGAGCATTTCTCGCTCTCGTTCCACGTGCCGATGGGCACTGTTTCGGAGATGAACCAGCAGATGCACCGCGAGGGCCGCGGCGGCTTCGGCCCAGCAACCGCCAACAGCCGATATATCTACGAAGACGTGCCCTTCGGACTCGTACCGACCAGCCTCCTTGGCCGCATTGCCGGCCGGCCGGCTGTGCTGCATGAAGCAGGCACCAGCTTGTTTTCGGCGGCGGTGGGCCGCAACCTCGTCTCAGACAACGACCTGTTGCCGGATCTGGCGCTTGACAAGCTTTCGGCGGCAGCCCTCACGACAATCTGCGAAGAGTGGCCCACCGCGGAGAAGCACCGCTGACATCTAATGGAATGGCGCATCGTGAGGGGGCAGTTCCAGTCGAGACATTATGCGATTTTCGAAGGACCAATCGGAAATATCAGACGAACTCGCTCACCGATAGTTAATATGACAAGCCCGTCGGCGCGCTCGTCATCGCCAGATGGTCCTGGGCCTCATTCGAGAGCGGGCGGGTACTCCTGGACTACGTTCCAACCAATGAAAATTTACCCGAAAAAACCCGCTCTGCTATTGAGGAAGAAAGCGACATGATCACTGGCCTGCACGTCTGGCAACTTGGTCCTGGACGGGGCTATCGTATCGCTCGTCAGCGAATAACCAAGGATGTGGACCGGGTGCATCTGTATGGATGCACCCGACGGACATGCTTCTGACCGCGGTCACTTTTCGCTGCTGATCGCGATGCGCTTGGCGTTAGCCTGAGCATTCTCGGTCTTCGGCAGCGTTATAGTCAGGAGGCCGTTTTCGAAGGTCGCGGCGACTTTTGGAGGCCAAGCAAGCCGATCGGTGCGCACCAAGTCAGCCGGCAATATAAAAGGTCATCGGACAAGGGGTTTGACTCGAGCGTCAGCTTTGGGCGTTCTTGACCTCTAAGCTGCCTGTCCGCCATCGGCCCCCTTTCGGACGTTCAACCGCACTCACATCAATATCTGCACCTTGCGGAGCCGCCGTGCACCGCACACCAAAAGTATCAGACAGACCTGCCGCACTTTCGCCGCCCGTTACCACCGGTGGATAAATCTAACTAAATCAATCTCTTGAGCAATCAACGATTCAATTGATGATGCATCTTGAATAGCACCCAGGACTGCTCGAAAATCGTTGTATTTTCAACGACAGAATACGATTTCCTACACCAAGCGGCGCTATCCCCCTACTCCCACTCTATTGTACCGGGTGGCTTTGAAGTCACATCATAGACAACGCGGTTGATGCCTTTGACTTCATTAATGATACGGGTTGCAGCCTGTCCAAGGAAACTCATGTCATAGTGGTAGAAATCCGCGGTCATGCCATCGACCGAGGTTACTGCGCGCAGGGCGCAGACAAACTCATAGGTGCGGCCATCGCCCATGACGCCGACGGTCTGCACCGGCAGTAGCACGGCAAAAGCCTGCCAGATAACATCGTAGAGACCGGCCTTGCGGATCTCGTCGAGATAGACCGCGTCGGCTTCGCGCAGGATTTCCAGCTTTTCACGCGTGATGCCGCCTGGACAGCGTATTGCGAGACCCGGCCCCGGGAAGGGATGACGGCCGATGAAATGGTCCGGCAAGCCAAGCTCCTTGCCAAGCACCCGCACTTCATCCTTGAAGAGTTCGCGTAAGGGCTCGACCAGCTTCATGTTCATATGTTCGGGAAGCCCGCCGACATTGTGATGGGACTTGATCGTCACCGACGGACCGCCGGTGAAGGAGACGCTTTCGATGACGTCGGGATAGAGCGTGCCCTGTGCAAGGAAATCGGCTGTCACACCGTCCTTGGCAAGCTTTTTGGCTTCCTCTTCAAAGACTTCGATGAAAAGTCTGCCAATCGTCTTGCGCTTCTTCTCGGGGTCGGATTCGCCTTCGAGCGCACCGATGAACCGGTCCTGTGCGTTCACGAGAATCAATGGCAGATTATAATGCTCGCGGAACATCTGGACGACATCGGCGGCTTCGTTCTTACGCATCAGGCCATGATCGACGAGGATACAGGTCAGTTGGTCGCCAACCGCTTCATGGATCAACAGGGCCGCAACGGAAGAGTCGACACCGCCAGACAAAGCACAGATGACTTTCTTGTCGCCGACCTGCTTGCGGATGAGATCGACCGCCTTTTCGCGGTAGGCCGACATCGACCAGTCGTCTTCAATTCCGGCGATGCGATGGACAAAGTTTTCCAGGAGCTTTGCGCCATCCGGCGTGTGCACCACTTCCGGGTGGAACTGCACGGCGTAGTATTTTTTGGCCTCGTTGGCGATCGCCGCGAAGGGCGCGCCGGTGGAAGTGCCGACGACCTTGAAGCCATCCGGTATCTCCATAACCTTGTCGCCATGGCTCATCCACACCTGATGGCGTGTGCCCTTGGCCCAGACGCCATCGAACAGGGCGCATTCTTCCTGAATGTCGAGAAAGGCGCGGCCGAATTCGCGGTGATGCCCTGCCTCGACCTTGCCGCCGAGCTGGGCGCACATGGTCTGTTCGCCATAGCAGATACCGAGAACCGGAATATTGGCGTCGAAGACTTCCTGAGGCGCGCGCGGACTGCCGATATCGACAGTGGAGTGCGGACTGCCCGAAAGGATGACTGCTTTCGGATTGATGCGGTGGAAGGCTTCGCCCGCGGACTGGAAGGGAACGATCTCGGAATAGACGCCGGCTTCACGCACGCGCCGTGCAATCAGCTGCGTCACCTGACTGCCGAAATCGACGATGAGGACTGTATCGGGATGAGTGGGTGTGTTCATGGCGGGCCTTTAAAGCAAATGTCGAGTCGGCGCAATGGGTTACTGGCGCCTACGACAAAAGTGATTCCGATCGTTCACAGGATGGATGAAGCTGGTGCAGTTCTGATTCAGGAAATGGTGGCAGAGATCAAATATTCAACGAATGATCCTCAATCGCTGCAGCCATTGCCTCGACGGCAACCGCCAGCTTTTCATCGATGACGTGCAGATATTCCTTCCAGTCATCCACATGGCGAAGGTCCGCCGAGCCGTCGGAAATGCCGCGTAGGCCGATGAGCGGCAGCTCGAAGCGCTGGCATGCGCGCAGCACTGCGAAGGTTTCCATCTCCACCATATCCGCATCGATCTGATCATAGGCGCTGCCGGAGACGATGTTGGCGCCGGTCGATAGGGAAGCCTCCTTCACACCGGGTATATGATAGCCAAGCGGGACCAAAATCGGCAGATTCAGAAAGGGAGTTGCGCCTTTCTTGAACCCCAACGCGGAAGCATCCATGTCGCGGTACGAAACGCTGGTGACCTGATACACTTCCGTCTGTTCGAGCGTGCGCGAACCGGCTGAACCCAGCGACACGACAAGGTCTGGCAGGGCACCATTTGCTGCAAGGCTTGCCAGCGTTGCCGACACACTCACAGCTGCCTCCACCGGACCAACCCCGGTTATCAGCGGCGTGAAAAGCCGCTGCAGATGCGGCCCGTATTCCGCATCGACGGCCATGACAAAAAGGACATTCTTCCCACCAATCATCGTTACATCCTCAAACATATCAGCCTGCATTGAGCCTCCAAAGTGATACATTGAGAGGCGACGCGAAAGCCACCCACAACAGGTAAGGCACGAACAAAAGCGCCGATACCGGCTCGGAACTCCACGTCACCTTGATGAAGCCGATGATGGTTATGAGTAGAAGGACGATCACGATGAGCGCGAGGCCCATCTGCTGGAAGCCGAAAAATGTCGGCGACCAGAGAAAGTTCAGTGCCAGTTGCGCCCACCGGAAATCTTGGGGCAGGCTCAATCCACGATCCCACACCTGCCAGCCGGCGATGGCTATGAGGATGTAGAGGATCGTCCATATCCAGCTCGGTGGATTGAAGGAAGGTTTGACGAGACCGGCGTACCATTCACCGGGAAGAGTGATGTAGCCAATGACGAGACCGCCGCCGGTAACCAATACGAGAAACAACAGAAGCGCTTGGGATCGGATATGCATATCCCCTCTTCAACGAAAGTCGCAGCCCGCTTGTAGCTTTATTTTTCTCGCCTGAGAACTGAAATGAAGAAGCCATCGGTTGACGTGGATAATGGGGAAAGGATGGTTGTCCCGTCGTTAAACAGCGGCTTCAATCCCGACTCTTTGGAGACTGCCTGCTCCCATAAAGGCTGCGTATCGACGGCACTGTATTCGCTGTTGGCTTCAAGAAATGCTGCGACCTGATCGCCGTTTTCTGGCGCGAACAGCGAACAGGTGATGTAGACCAGCCGGCCGCCGGGTTTCACGTAAGCCTTCGCCGCATCCAAAACCTGGCGCTGCTCCACTTCGCGGCGTTCGAGTTGCTGGTCGCTGAGGCGCCACTTGGCGTCGGGCCTGCGCCGCCATGTGCCGGAACCGGTGCAAGGCGCATCGACCAGAACCATATCCATCTGGCCTTCGAGCGGGGCAAGATCGCCGATATTGGCATGAGCCTGCGCGTTGCGCACCCCTGCCCGCTTAAGCCGGTCGAAAATGGGTGCAAGGCGGGCGCGCTCGGCATCATAGGCATGGATCTGGCCCTTGTTGCCCATCTCTGCCGCCAGCGCCAAGGTTTTGCCGCCGGCACCGGCGCAGTAATCGAGCACCTGTTCGCCGGCCTTGGCGTTTGAGAGTTTCGCCGCAAGCTGCGAACCCAGATCCTGCACTTCGAACAGGCCGCGCTGGAAGGCGGGTTCCGCCTGAACGTTCGGGTGGCGGCCCATAGCGCGCAAAGGCGGGACACGTACGGCAGTTTCGAGCAAGGGTGCGGGATTGGCACCGGCACGCGCGAGTTCCTTCAAGACCTTGTCTCTATCGGCTTTCAGCGTATTGACCCGCAGATCGACCGGCGGGCGGTCGCTGAGGGCTGCCGCTTCCTCGACCCATCTGTCGCCGAAGATTGCCTGGAAATGTGGAATGCACCATTCCGGAACATCGGCGCGAATATGATCTGGCGCGGAGCCGAAATCGCGTTCACCCCAGACCGCCATGCGTTCGGCTTCCAGCGGTTCTGGCGCGAATTTATCGCCTTCGAGGGCGGTATTGATATCCTCGATGTCGAGTTCCGCATCGGAAAGCAGAACACCAAAGGCGATATGACGCGCTGCATCGCTATCCATGCGCCAGGCAAGCGACAGTTTCCGCCTGAGGGCGTCATAGACTATATTGCCGATGACCGCGCGATCGCCCGCACCGGCAAAGCGATGCGATAATCCCCAATCCTTCAAGGCGTCGGAAGCCGGCCGCTTGCGATTTTCAATATCGTCCAGAACTTCGATTGCCGCCTGCAGGCGTCCACCAAGTCGCATATGCATTCCTTCACTCAATCAAGAGTGTCGCATACATGGGCCCGGCAAGAAAAGAAAGCCGGAGCGTGAACTCCGGCTTTCTGATTTGCCATGAAGATGGTCGAGCGGCGATTACTCGGCAGCGACGCCTTTTTCTTCCTGCGAAATAGCGCTAGCCTCGTAGCCATGCGCTTCCTTCAATGCCGCGCGCACGCCAGCCTCATAGGCAGGATGAACACGCTGGAAATGCACAAGCTGCCGTTCGATGATCTCGCCCGGCACGCCATCCATCGCCGCAGCGATGTTGGAGAACAGGCGCGAGCGCTGACCGGCGTCGAACAGGTTGAACAGCGCCGTGACCTGGCCGTAGTCGTCATTGCCTAGGCGATGATTGTAGCGGTCCGCATCACCCAAAAGCTTCAGCGGCGGCTCCTTCGCCGATGGCTGTTCTGCAGCACCGGAGAAGCTGTTCGGCTCGTAGTAAGCGTCGACATTGCCGGTCTTCTGGCCGAAGAAATTCATCTGGCCGTCCTTGTGGTAATGATGGACCGGGCATTTCGGCTGGTTGACGGGGAGCGCTTCGTAATGCGTGCCGAGGCGATAGCGATGGGCGTCCGCATAGGAGAAGACGCGGGCCTGCAGCATCTTGTCCGGCGAGTGGCCGATGCCGGGGACGACATTGGAAGGCGAGAACGCGGCCTGCTCGATCTCGGCGAAGTAGTTGTCGGCATTGCGGTTGAGTTCCATGACACCGATTTCGAGTGGCGGGAATTCACCGTGCGGCCAGACCTTGGTCAGGTCGAACGGATTGTATGACGTCTGGTCTGCTTGCGCCTCGGTCATGATCTGGACCTGAACGGTCCATTTCGGGAACTCGCCGCGCTCGATGCCGCCGAACAGCTCTTCCTGATACGTTTCGCGCGACTTGCCAATGAGGGCTTCTGCCTCGGCATTGGTGTAGAACTTATGGCCCTGCTGGGTCTTGAAGTGGAACTTCACCCAGAAACGCTCGCTGGCATCGTTCCAGAACGAATAGGTGTGCGAACCGTAGCCGTTCATGTACATCGGGGCGACAGGCAGGCCGCGGTCCGACATGAGGATCGTGACCTGATGCAGGCTTTCCGGCGACAGCGACCAGAAATCCCACATGGCTGTGGTGGAACGCATATTGGTGCGCGGATGACGCTTCTGCGTGTGGATGAAATCGGGGAACTTCAGCGGATCGCGGACGAAGAAGACCGGCGTGTTGTTACCGACGAGATCCCAGTTGCCTTCGCTGGTGTAGAACTTCAGCGCAAAGCCGCGTACGTCACGCTCGGCATCGGCAGCACCAAGTTCACCAGCCACTGTGGAGAAACGCAGAAGCAGCGGCGTCTCGGTGCCGGGCTGCAAAGCCTTCGCCTTGGTGTATCTGGAAATGTCGCCAGTGATTTTTAGTATGCCGAACGCACCCCAGCCCTTGGCGTGAACGACACGCTCAGGGATGCGCTCGCGATTCTGATGCGCGAGCTTTTCCAGGAGCTGATAATCGTCCATCAGAACAGGACCGCGCTCGCCGGCGGTTCTGGAGTTCTGGTTGTCGGATACCGGTGCACCGGCGGTTGTCGTCAATGTTGGACGGTCAGCCATTGGCTTTCTCCTTGAATCTCGCGTTTTGTCAATGGGAACCGCAGGCGCGTGCTCGCAGCCGCGTTCTCAACCAAACCATAGAACCTTTCTAATCATAGTTTCCAATTGATTTTAGAATGATTATTGATAGGATTTACTTATCATGTTTTCAGTTCGCCAAATGCGCTATTTCGACATTCTCGCCAACACACTGCATTTCCGCAAAGCGGCGGAGATGGCACGCATATCCCAGCCTGCCCTCTCGGCGCAGATCGCAGAAATGGAGTTGCTCCTGGGAGCCACGCTGTTCGAGCGGACGCGGCGGACGGTCGTGCTTACGGAGATGGGCAGGCGTCTGCTGCCGCGCATACGCGGCATTCTCGATGAAATTCGCTCGCTTGAGGAACTTGCGGGACAGAGGCGTGGCACCTTGAGAGGACGGCTGCGGCTTGGCATTATTCCGACGATTGCGCCCTATCTGCTGCCGCTGCTGATCCCGGATCTCCGTGGAGCCTATCCCGAACTTACGATCGAGCTGCGTGAAGCAGTTACCTCGAAGCTGGTCGAGGATCTGCGCCTTGGCGATCTGGACGCTATTATTGCGGCCCTGCCGATCGAAGGCGAAGGGACGGTCGCCAAACCGCTATTTCGCGACCGCTTCCTGATCGCAACATCGAACAATGATATCGACATCCTCACCTCACCCATGACACAGGAAGACGTGGCGCTTGAGCGGTTGCTTCTGCTTGAGGAGGGTCATTGCCTGCGCGATCAGGCGCTTGCCGTGTGCAGCAATGTGAAGCAGCGCCAATTGGTCAACTACGGCGCGACCAGCATGGCGACGCTATTGCAGATGGTCAGTCATGGCATGGGACTGACGCTGATCCCCGAGATTGCCGTACGCACCGAAGCCAGCCGCAATAACGTACGCATCGTTGCTTTTGCCGATCCTGAACCATCACGCGAAATCGGCTTGATCTGGCGCAGGCAGAGCGAGCGGCGCGAGGACTTCGAAGCCTTGGCAGCGGCAATCGTCGATTGCAGCCGCCGGTTGATGATTTCGGCGGATGAACTGAATGATCTCGCCGCCTAGACGACGGGTGGGACGGCGAGGTGCAATGTCAGCATGACCCACAACGCCCCATTGAGGATAAAGCCGAGGACGAAGATCGGCTGGCGAAAGGCAAGCCGGTTGGACGTTATGTGCACATAGGTGTGGACCACACGCATGGCCACAAAACACCAGGCGATGACTACGGCAAGCAACGTGGCGCCGTTGACGGCATAGAGCGCCAGGCAGACGACATAAAACAGCATCGGCAATTCGTAAAGATTGATCAAATTGCGAACCGTCGCAACGCTGGCCTCTGGCTCTTTCAACGGCAGCTTGAAATCCCTTGCACTGGCCTGGCCGCTGAGAACGGCTTGCCGACGGCGAAGCATAAGGACAGCATAGACACAATAAATAAGAAAAGTCAGCGCGATCATCGGCCAGAAAATTGCGGTTTGTGACATGGTCCCTCCTGTTATTCGTTTATACGTTCTTTTCAGGGATGCGATTTATGCGCAAGCCCGGTATTGCCTGCAGACTGGTTGCCAGATGATCGATGAAGGCACGAACCTTGCGCGGCATGAAGCGAGCAGTCGCATAGACCACGTGCACATCCATCGGCGCATAGGCATAGTCCGGAAGAATCCGTACGAGCTTATCCGAGATCAAGCAGTGATTGGGCGAGCGGCACTTGCACCCCGCCAATGCCGAGACCAGCGCACAGTGCTTCATTCAGGACAAAGGCATTGTTGGCGAGGAACGTAGAGCGGATTGGCGCTACGAGAGCGCCACCAGGGCCGATCAGGGGAATCGATTCGCCCTGTGGTGACCATGAGAACCGGATGTAGCGATGCTGGATAAGGTTGTCCGGTGTCTTGGGATTGCCGTGCGCAGCGATATAATCCGGCGAAGCCACGAGAATGCGTTCGAATGTGGCGAGTTTTCTGGCGATCAATTCAGAGGACTTCAGGTCGCCAAGGCGGATCGCGACGTCGACGCCTTCCGCGATCAGATCGGTAAAGCGGTCATCTAGGACGAGTTCAATGGTGAGGTCCGGATGCAGGCGCTGAAATTCTATGATTATGGCTGAAAGATGCATCTGGCCAAACCCGACAGGACCATGAACGCGAAGGTTTCCGCGCAGCGTCGTGGATAGTTCGCCAGCGTTCTCTTCCGCCTCGTCGACCGCTTGCAGGATTTGCCTTGCATGCTGGTAGTAGGTTTCGCCACCGTCGGTAAGCGCCAGCTGGCGCGTTGACCTGTGAAACAGACGCACGTCCAGATGCCGCTCCAAAGCTGCCACCTGCTGGCTGATTGCCGGCTGGGTCAGGCCAAGTTCGCGCGCCGCTGCAGACAAAGTACCAAGCTCCGCTACACGGACAAACGTCTTCATCGCAGCGAATCTATCCATGACCACCTCAAAGAATTGCTTATGAATGTTATCATTTTTTGACTACTACGCACAGCTGTATGAATGAATCATATCTGTTTCAGAATCTGAAACGGAGATTTTGAAATGACTAAAAAAGCAGTTGTTGTTGGTGCCAATGGCATCATCGGTAGCAATCTGATTTCGCATCTTGTCGAACTGGGCGACTGGGAAATTATCGGCCTGTCGCGCCGCGGCGGAGTGGCAAGCGGCAAACTCAGACATATCGCTGTCGATCTTCTCGATGCGACAGACGCCAGCGATAAGCTCGCCCATCTCACCGACGTGACGCATATATTCTATGCGGCCTATCAGGACCGGCCGACTTGGGCCGAGCTTGTGCCGCCAAACCTCGCCATGCTGGTGAATGCCGTGAACGCAATCGAGCCGATCGCGGCCCGTCTCGAACACATCAGTCTGATGCAAGGTTATAAGGTCTATGGCGCACATCTCGGGCCGTTCAAGACACCGGCGCGCGAGACCGATGCCAATCACATGCCGCCGGAATTCAACATCGATCAGCAGGATTTTTTGGAGGCATTGCAGAAGGGCAAGAGCTGGACCTGGTCGGCACTACGGCCGTCCGTCGTCGTAGGCTTTGCGCTCGGCAATCCCATGAACCTTGCTTCGGTGATCGCCGTCTATGCCTCGATGTCGAAAGAACTCGGCATTCCGCTACGCTTTCCCGGTAAACCGGGCGCCTATGACAGTCTACTGGAAATGACGGATGCCGGGCTCTTGGCGCGGGCAACGGTGTTTATCGCAACAAACCCGCACTGCGGCAATCAGGCGTTCAACATCAACAACGGCGATCTTTTCCGCTGGAGCGAGATGTGGCCGAAGATCGCGCGGTTTTTCGATCTGGAGGTCGCGCCGCCACTGCCGATGTCGCTGAACGTCGTCATGGCGGACAAGGAGGATTTATGGAACCGCATGATCGAGAAGCACGGTCTTGCAAAGACACCCTACAGGGATGTGTCATCCTGGGCATTCGGCGATGCGGTCTTCAGTTGGAACTACGACTTCTTTGCCGACGGCTCCCGCCTGCGGCGGGCCGGGTTCCATGAATATGTCGATACAGAGGAGATGTTCATGCGTGTGTTCAGTGATTTGCGCGGACGCAGGATCATTCCTTAATGCCGCGCTGATTACGATGCCTATTCGTAGAGACTGTCGCGGAAAGCCTTGTCAGCAGGCAGACCCGGTTCGGTGTTAGGCTCGCCCTGGCGACGCGGTTTGTCGTAGTTCAGAAAGAACTCGTCGAGTTGCGGCGGCGGAACATTGGTACCTGCCAGCATGGCATGCGCCTGCCCCCGGTGATGGATCTGGTGCACAAAAAGGTGCGATAGCAAGAGGTAGATCGGTTCTTGCGAGGTGTCGCCAGTCCCCCATGTGATCGATACGATCTTGTCGAGTTCTTCGGGCTCCATATCGTCGCAGAAGCCGATGAGGCTGCTATCGAACTCTGTCTGTGCCTGCTTCAGGTCCGAAGCCTTGGGATAGGGTATGTCGCCCACCAGACCAATGTTCTTGCGCCCTTTTCCGATCATGTCTGCCATGTAAAGGTGATCGACGATAAGGTTGTGGTTCAACGTCAACTGAATGGATGGAAAGAAGCTGGTACGCTCTTGAGCAAACTCTTCGTCGGTGAGTTGCCCACACGCGCTGAGCAGCCGGAAATTCGACCAGGCGCTGTTGCGCGCCATGGCCGAGAAATGATTGCGAAGGGCGATATCAGACATCGCCTTTCCCCTTTGGATTAATTGCCGCCCGGGTAATTCGGGCTTTCGCGAGTGATCGTAACATCATGGGTGTGGCTTTCGCGCAGACCTGCATTGGTGATGCGGACGAATGTAGCCTTTTCGCGGAATTCTTCCAGATTTTTTGCACCGACATAGCCCATGGATGCCCTGAGACCGCCGGCAAGCTGATGCAAAACGCCTGAAACCGGACCCTTGTAGGCGACCTGGCCTTCGATACCTTCCGGCACGAGCTTCAGTTCGTCGCGCACTTCCGCCTGGAAGTAGCGATCAGCCGATCCCCGTGCCATAGCACCAACTGAGCCCATGCCGCGATAGGCCTTGAACGAGCGGCCCTGGTAAAGATAGACCTCACCCGGGCTTTCTTCCGTGCCCGCAAGTGCCGAACCTGCCATGGCAGCGGACGCACCTGCGGCCAGTGCCTTGGCGAAATCGCCGGAATATTTGATGCCGCCATCGGCGATGACTGGCACATTCGATTTGTGTGCTGCTTCAACCGCAGACATGATTGCGGAAAGCTGCGGCACACCGACACCGGCGACGATCCGCGTCGTGCAGATCGAGCCCGGTCCAATACCGACTTTGACCGCATCGGCGCCCGCATCGATCAGCGCCTGTGTTCCCGCGGCAGTGGCGACATTTCCGGCAATGATACGTACGGCATTCGACATCTTCTTGGCGCGGGTAACAGCATCGAGAACGCGCTGCGAATGGCCGTGAGCAGTATCGATGACGAGAACGTCCACGCCGGCAGCAATAAGCCGCTCGGCCCGTTCGAAACCATCCTCGCCAACGCTCGATGCGGCGGCGACACGAAGCCGGCCTTGCGCGTCCTTGGCGGCGTTCGGGTTGAGCTGCGACTTTTCCATGTCCTTGACTGTGATCAGCCCAACGCAATAGCCCTTGTCATCCACAACAAGCAGCTTTTCGATGCGGTGCTGATGCAAAAGCCGCTTGGCCTCTTCGTGCTGAACGTTGTTTTCACGCACGGTGATCAGGTTCTCGCGCGTCATCAGTTCGTAGATCTTCTGGGCAGGATCGGAGGCGAACCGTACGTCGCGGTTGGTGAGGATGCCGACGAGACGGCCCGGCTTGCGGCTGCCCTCGCCGGAGTTCTCGACCACAGGAATGCCGGAAATGCCGTGGGCGCGCATCAATGCCTGCGCATCGGCAAGGGTCGCGTCCGGCCCGATGGTAACGGGATTGACGACCATGCCGGATTCGAACTTCTTGACCTGGCGGACTTCCTCGGCCTGCAGTTCAGGCGTGAGATTGCGATGAATGACGCCCATGCCCCCCGCCTGCGCCATGGCGATGGCGAGACGCGATTCGGTGACTGTGTCCATCGCCGCTGATAGCAATGGCAGGTTGAGCTCGATATCGGGAGCGATACGGGTGCGAATATCGGTCTGGCCGGGCATAACCTCGGAATGACCTGGCTGGAGCAGGACATCATCAAATGTCAGTGCGAGCGCGCCTGTCGCGGATTCAACGATTTTTGCCATGACCAATTTCCTTGCAATACGGGTAATACGACTAAAGGGCGCACCACAGTGGTGGAGCGCCGATCAAGTTCTGTTCAAGTGAATTGGCACGGGCTGGTAACATGGATATGTCGGTTTGAAAAGATCAAAACGCAATTACTGCCATTCCAACCATCACCCAGCCCACAATATTGTAGCAATATCCGGCGCAAAAGCGCCGGAACTGCACCCATAGGTCAATTCGATCAAACGTCGAATTGATAGGTAGCCGGCACGAACCGATAGCCCGTTTCCTGCTTTTCGACAAAACCCACGCCAGGGAATGGCATATGGTAGCCAATGAATGGGACCTTGTCGGCCGCAATCATGTCGAACACCTTCTTGCGTGTTGCCGCGCCCATGGCTTTGTCGGTGTCGAATGCGACTTCCCAATCGGGACGCTGCAACGAGGCGACGTAATGATTGGCTGTGTCAGCGGTCAAGACGAGATGCTTGCCAGCCGATTCGATGTGGAAAATCATGTGGCCGGGCGTGTGGCCATAGGCCGCTTCGCTGGTGATGCCAGGGACTACCGCATCGCCCGCCTTGATGAAGGTGAACTTTTCGGCAAGCGGCTTGACCTTGGCATTGACAGCTTTGGCATTGGTTTCGGCCGGAGTGCCTGTACGTGCAGCGTCGGTCCAGAAGTCATATTCGATCTGCCCGCCGACATAGCGCGCATTGGCAAAGCCGGGTGTTTCGCCATTCATCAGGCCGCCGATATGGTCGCCGTGCATGTGGGTGATGACAACAAGCGTCACCTGATCAGGCGTATAGCCCGCGCCTTTCATATTTGCCTCAAGTTGACCAAGACCATTTTCGCGACCGCCTGCGCCAAAGCCTGTGTCGATGAGCACCAGTTCAGATCCGGTATTGATCAGAACCGGTGTGAAACCGTTGACCATTTTTGTTTCTGGCAGGAAATTGGCACGCATCAATTCGGCGATTGCCTCCTGGCTCTGATTGGCACCGAAGGTTGGAAATGGACCATCACCCGGGCGAAGCCCGTCGAGCAAGGTGGTGATTTCGAAATCGCCCAGCTTGAAGCGTTTGAAGCCCGGAGACTTGATGTCCGATGGTGGAACAGCTGCCTCGGCGATTTCAGAAATCATCTGCGACATTGCAAATCCACCGGCCATGGCGCTTGACGCGAGAAAGAGGTTGCGGCGGGAAATCTCGAATGCAGACATAGGACTATCTCCTTCAGGCAACGATATGCGCGGCAACATCGCGCTGCCGCTCCGTTCCTGCTGAATAGACCAAAAATCGTCGCATCTGGATCACTTCTGATTGATCGCCGCTTGAGCCTCGGCAACCCGAGTGCTATCGGAACTCGCAAGGCCCACCGAGTCTCATAAAACGAGATTCACTGCCTGCTTTCTCACCTCATGAGAACTGGAATTCAACTTGAACCGTATTGTTCCGCTTGTCCTGGCCGTCGCCCTTTTCATGGAGAACATGGACTCCACCGTCATCGCGACGTCACTGCCGGCGATCGCTGCTGATATCGGCACCAGTCCGATCGCGCTGAAACTTGCCCTGACGGCCTACCTCGTCTCGCTCGCGGTTTTCATTCCGGTCAGCGGCTGGATGGCCGACAGGTTTGGCGCAAAGAATGTTTTTCGCGCCGCGATCATCGTATTCGTCGTCGGATCCATTGCTTGCGCAGTCTCGGGGTCACTGCTGGAATTCGTCGTATCGCGCTTTCTACAAGGCGTAGGCGGCGCAATGATGACGCCTGTCGGCCGTCTCGTCCTCGTGCGTTCGACGCCGCGCAATGAACTCGTCAGCGCTATGGCATGGCTGACAATGCCGGCGCTCATCGGCCCTCTGATCGGGCCACCCGTTGGCGGTTTCCTGACGACCTATTTCAGCTGGCACTGGATTTTCCTGATCAACGTTCCGATCGGCATCCTTGGAATCATCATCGCCACGCGTTATTTGCCGTCGATCGAAACTCTGGTGCAGCGGCCACTCGATGTTCCCGGTTTCTTTTTAAGCGGTATCGCCGCCTCGGGCATCGTCTTCGGCCTGTCGGTGGTCAGTCTTCCAGCTCTTCCGACATGGGTGGGTATGGCGACGCTCCTGACCGGCATCGTTTCCGCTGTTCTTTATCTTGTCCATGCACGCCGAACGGCGGAGCCGTTGCTTTCTCTCAATCTTCTGGACAATCAGATTTTCAGAGCGGCGATCGTCGGCGGCAGTCTGTTCCGCATCGGCGTCGGGGCAATCCCGTTTCTCCTGCCGTTGATGTTTCAGATCGGCTTCGGCCTGACGCCATTCCAATCCGGAATGATCACCTTCGTATCCGCACTCGGCGCCATGAGCATGAAGCTTGTAACAAAATGGTTCTACCGGAAAACCGGCTTCCGCAATTCGCTGATGTATGGATCATTCGTCGCTGCGATATTCGTCGCAGTCAACGGGTTCTTCACACCGGAAACGCCCTATTGGCTGATGATCCTGCTGCTTCTCGTGGGCGGATTTTTCCGTTCGCTGTTCTTTACCGGGACGAACGCTCTCGCCTATGCAGATATCCCCAACGAGCAGACGAGCCAGGCGACGCCGATCAGTTCGGTTGCCCAGCAAATTTCGATCGCGCTTGGTGTGGCAGTTGCCGGCGGCATTCTCGAGATTACGACCAAGATACACGGTGGCCCGCTGCAGCTCTCCGATTTCCACATCGCCTTCTTTGTCGTGGCGGCAATTTCGGGCTTGGCATGCCTTTCGTTCAGGGGTCTGCAGCCTGACGCGGGTTCGGAGGTTTCAGGTCACCGGCCGCTGATCAAGGTGGCAGCACCAGCGGAATAGTGGGCAGTCGCAATCAGAAAGAGTTAGTCAATCGAATCCCGGTCGTCGGGCAATCCCTTGAAGTCCCTCGCCAGCAAATAAAGCTCGACGGATTCCGCACGTGATGCAGGTGGCTTCACATGGTGGACGGACTTGAAATGCTTCTTCAGCAATGTGAGCACTTCATTTTCGGTCCCGCCCTGAAATGTCTTGGTGAGAAAATGTCCGCCCGGACGCAGAACGGAAACGGCAAAATCCGCGGCGACTTCGCAAAGGTGGGTTGTGCGTATGTGGTCAGTACGGCGGTGGCCGGTCGTCGGCGCAGCCATGTCCGACAGGACGATATCCGGTTGGCCGCCCAGTGCTTCCATGAGCCTGTCCGGCGCGGCATCATCGAGAAAATCCATCTCGAGCAAGGTGACGCCCGGCAATGGATCGATATGCAGGTAGTCAATGCCAACGACAGTTGGGACGTCTTCCGGGGAGCCGACGATCGAAGCCGCGATCTGACTCCAGCCACCCGGAGCAGCGCCAAGATCGATAATGCGCTGACCTTTTTTGAGGATTTTGTAGCGGTCATTGATCTCGATCAGTTTATAGGCGGCGCGCGAACGATAACCGTCTGCCTTGGAGCGCTGCACATACGGATCGTTGATATGACGCTCAAGCCAGCGACGCGACGATTCCTTGATCGTGCCGGCCTTCTTCTTGATCTTGGTGTGCAGACCGCGCGTGCCTGTGCCGCCGCGTCCTCCTGTCGTCGTCTTAGCCATAAGGGCCCCTATTCCTGGATCATGTGGTTGCACGCAACCAGCGATTGCGCCACGCGCCATCACGCGACATGAGTTCAGTCAAAATACCTTCGCGCAGCCCGCGATCGGCCACGCGCAATTTCTGGCTGGGCCAAACGTTGCGGATCGCATCGAGTATGGCACAGCCGGCAAGAACGAGATCCGCGCGATCAGCCCCAATGCACGGATTGGCAACCCGTTCATCGAAGCTCCACGACAGGAGCTTGCTGGTCATTTCCGTGACATCGTCGTTCTGCATCCAGATACCATCGATACGGCGGCGATCATAACGCTCGAGACCGAGATGAATACCGGCGAGCGTCGTGACCGTGCCGGACGTGCCGAGCAGATGAAAGTTCTGGCTTTTGACGAGATCACCGAGCTTGTGACGCTCGGAGAAATCGTTGATCAATTCGGCAACATGATCGACCATGACTGCGAAGTTATCGGTGGTCACATCACGCCCGCCAAAGCGCTCGGCGAGTGTGACCACTCCGACGGGAAGCGATGTCCAGGCAATGATATGTTCGGCAAGCCGCGGCGAGCGACGCTCCGAAACATCGATCAGCGCGATCTCCGAGGAACCGCCGCCAATATCGAACAGCACGACTGCGTCGGTTTCACGCTCGACCAGCGTGCCACAGCCGGATACCGCAAGACGAGCTTCGGTCTGGCGATTGATGATCTCGAGATCGAGGCCGGTTTCGCGTTTTACCCTGGCCAAGAACTCCTCGCCGTTCGACGCCTGACGGCAGGCTTCGGTGGCGATAAGGCGGGCGCGGCGCACATCGTGGCTCTCAAGCTTGTCGCGACAGATCTTCAGCGCCTCGATAGCGCGATCCATAGCGTTGTCGTTCAGGCGCCCCGTCGCGCCGAGGCCTTCACCGAGGCGGACGATACGGGAAAAGGCATCGACGACGCGAAACTGGCCGGGGCGGGTGGGCGACGCCACAAGAAGCCGGCAATTGTTGGTGCCAAGATCGAGTGCGGCATAGAGCGGTCCTCCGAAATGCCTGGATGGGAGCCGCTGCGCGGCTTGAACCGGAGCTGCCGACGGCTTTGCTGTCGCAACAACTGGCGGTGCCGTTTCGACAGGTTTGATCCCGGCGCGGCCCCGACGACGAAAGCGATTGGGCCGCCGCTTCTTGGCGGCTTTGGCCGGAGTATTGGCAGGGGGAGGCGAAACGCTCGAAACAACAGCTGTCTCGGTCGAAGTAGGCGCCTGTTTCGACGTGCCGCGTTTTCTGCGGCGCGCACGTTTCTTGTGGTTCTTGTCGAAGCGTCCTTCCAGGGAATCGGATTGGCTTTCCTGCCTGTGATGTGCAGGATCCCCATGCGGTCCGGGCCCATTCTTGGTGGGACCTTGAGTGCCATTCAGCACCATGCCACCACCAGACGCCCCTCCATTCGGCGCAACTGGTGCGCCTCTCTCGGGGTCTTTCAAAGTCTTATCCTTCGAGCGCCGCGCGAACCCATAAAGGACGCAAGCAGGACGCTTTTCAATTAACGTTGGATACAATGTAACATCATTTGCCGAATATCCAAGAGACCATTTGATATCCCTATCGCGACGAGCTTGGCGCGCTCATGGGCTGCTAGAGCCTTGTGCGCCAGGGCGCCTAAGGGTCAGGATAGTTCCGCAATGTGCCCCGCAGGATTGTCGACAGCCTTCCACCCAGTCGATTGGAGCTTGGCCGAACTCGCAATCAAGTCACCGTTCAGCGTTTTCCAGCGATCGCCCTGGCCCGTTATTTGTGCGGCAATGTTTAATATCCACGGTGGGCATGAAAACAACCCAGGATTGCGACCGCGCCGGCGGCGCATGGCGGCGAGTATCTGCGGTACCGTTACTGGATTTCTGTCGGACACAATGAACGTGCCACGATCGGTTTTCGGCTCGTTCAAACTATGGATGATGGCGCGGCAGAGAGCGGCGCGATCGAGCAAGGATCGTCGGCCGGCCAAGGACTTAAGTGGCAATGGGACGGGCAATACCGCAAGTTTCATGAGCATCGACATATTACCCTTCACACCCGCTCCGTAAACGAGCACAGGACGCAGGATCGTATAGTTTCCACGGATCATTGTTAAGGCGATTTCAGCCTCGGCTGCAAGCTTGGCCCGACCGTAATCATCAGTTGGTCGCGGCAGATCACTTTCCACCGCAACCCCTTCGTGAACGCTGGCACATTGTGCACGTATGGAGGAAACAAAAACAAACTTGCCCGAGATGGTTGTATGTGCGGCCCGGGCAAGCTTTGCCGCCAGCACGCAGTTAACTGCATGATAGGTATCGGTGGCGTTGACCAGCTGCGTGTGCGCGATAGCCGCCAGATGCACGACATGATCGACATTTCCGAGGATGCGCTCGAATGCTTCGACAGGCTCGTCCGGTGCGGGCAGCTGCGCGCTTTCCGTGTTGGAGCCATAGGCGTTTCGCGTAGCACCGATCACGCGATAGCCGGATGCTTCGAGTTGCTTGACCAATTCCACACCGATGAAACCTGAGGCTCCCGTCACGAGGACAACGCCCGTTACCATATGATTGAATCCCTCCAACAGTTGTCACTCATAGCAACAGAGAAGTTTCGACATAAATGCGGCTCAGGGACTAAATCGAAAGGACTAATCGGGAGCAATAGGGCTCGGTGGCATGCCTATGATAAGCGTTGGAACAGGGACCGCAATCATTATCGTGATGGAGTAGCGCCTGTGCGTCAGCCCGATTTCCAACCTCTCGAGACAAAAGACTTCCTCATCCCAGCCGCGATCATGGTGGCCATTCTTTGGGGATGTTGGGCGGCCGGAACGATGTTGGTCAGGTCAAGCAATCCAAGTAGTCAAAATGCTCACTAGTCGAGCACAATCCCGGATCACGTGAACGCTGATCGTGGCCCATCCATGTCCGGATCGTTGGTCGCAGAACCGGTTTCATCCACAAGTTTCGGATCTTTTGATCCTCCACATTTACACATGTTCCCGTTGAAAGTTCTCGTATAAGTTGTATTAAGGCCGCAAGTACAATTTTGAGATGTCCACCATGTCTGAGAACGATCATCAGCCGGTGAAGTTGACCGGCGTCTTACTGCTCGCTGCTATTGCGTTGGTATTTCTTGTCGTCATCTGGTTGATAGGAACCGCATTCGCGCGAACAGGAATTGTCTACGTGGGGAGTGCAACGGAACGAATGACCTATGGCAGCGTTGTATTACGCTGACCCTATTTCCGTCAGCGGAGGCTTGGCGCCGACTTAGCCTATTATGCCCTCCCCGGGGCGGTGCCAAGCCTCACCTGCCGTGACCCATAACACGCGGCTTGATAGCCACGCCGAAGAAAACCAGTCATTCCACAAGCCGGGCCGCACTGCCTTCGCTGAATTGGAAAAAACACCTTCTGGACGAGGATCGCCAGAGACAAGATGCGTGGGGTGGCCCCATCAGCAATTCAGGGGCATGGCTTCGCTGAACGGAATCGTCATGCGCGCGCAACGGGTATCGGAGCGTTCTGCAGGGATGTCTTGGATCAGGCGACATGACAGTGCCGGTGCTCATCAGAAACCGCATCGGCTTGACAGTGCGCAATCAGATGAGCCGATTGTGCTCGACGAGCTGCCGCAAGCGGCGCAGCTTTCCGTCGCTGTCGGGGTTTACCCGGCGGGGTTTCTTGGCGGCCGGTTTTGCGGGCACGACAGTGTCAGGCGATGCGGGAATAGGGGTTTTCAGCCTTTTCAGGAAGGTAATCGTGCGATTCAACATGGTGGATATCCTCCAAAACGCCCATAAAGCCGCAGTGGACCAGGAATCCAGCGGAAAAACTTCGACTTTTGAGGCAACTGAACGAATTTTAGCACCGTTCGAACGGGTGCGCCAGAACTATCAGGAGCCGCAATTAAGCCGCAAATGACGACCTACAATTGCAGAATCGTCTTTTGGCCAAAGCTTGGCTATTCGCGGCGTCAGAGGTTCTCGACCCGCCAATCTCATTCCAAATGACCGATTCTGTACGCACTCGATTTTGGTTGTTGTTATGCAAGCGGCCCGTAATCGAAAAAGCCTCGTCCAGCAGTCCAGTTTGTAACTTTGTAGGAGAGCCGCCATGGCCAAAGGACAACAGAAAAGCAATCGCGAAGTGCGCAAACCCAAGAAAGAGAAGGTTGCGCCGAAGGCCGACGTTCCTTTCAGCTCCATGATCAAAAAAGCCGAAAGCTCAGCGCCGAAGGCAAAGTCAAAGGGCTGACCAAGCCAGCCCCGCGACAGTCGGGGCTTCATCTTAGAGCCCGTCTTGAAAATCTACTGCGGCGGCCATCTGGCGCGATTTTCTGTGCTTCCGGTGCTCACGTACTTAAGTACACTCCGCTCCGGTTCTCGAAAAATCACGTCATACATTTCGCCGCGGCGATTTTCCAAACGGACTCTCACAGGATCTGATAACGCAAGTGGGTGACCAGCGGCGACTGGATAGTTCTTGTGTTTCTCAGCTCGATCGTTTCATCAATCTCGTCGAACAGGCGTGTCCCCCGCCCGAGCAAAACCGGCGCGAGTTGGAGAACGATTTCATCCACCAGCCTCGTTTGCAACAGCTGTTGGGCGACATTTGCTCCCATAACAACGATGTCCTTTTCACCTGCCGCTGCTTTCGCCTGCTGTATAGCGCTTTCGACGCCGTTGTTGACGAAAGTGAATGCCGCGCTCTTCATCTTTAGCGGCTCACGTTTTTCGTGGGTGAGGACAAAGCTCGGGGCGGGAAACGGCGTATCCTCCCAATGCGGCAGTCCAAGATCGAAAGTTCGCTTCCCGAGGATCACCGAACCTATGTTGGCAGGCATCTCCCGTGCCATGTCGCGGTCGACTTCAGAGCTTCCGTCAAACAACCATTCATGCAACCGTTCGCCGCCCTCACCCATGGCGTCTTCGGGGCTGATATTAGGGCCGGCGATGAAGCCATCGAGTGACATTGTAAACGAGACAATTACTTTTCCCATGCCGCCTATCCCTCTCTGATGGTCCGAATTCTAATTTCGCTAAATGTCTTTCACAACCGTTTTCGGGTTGATTGTGTGTCTTCCAAAATGTGAACAAAACAGGAACAAATTCCTTTTCATACATGCGCGGTTGTGGCAATCTTTCTGAAAAGGAGATTCTGATGAACGCCATATCCAAACAACCGGAAGACGAAATCGAAGAGGCCCTTGCGTATCATCAAGGCGATGCACGGGCGACAATCGCTGCCCTTCTGGCGGAGCGGGAATTCCTTTTGCGGGAAATCGAGTATGCTTCTCTCGCCATGTCCTATGGTTTTGCCCGGGGCTGGAAACCCGGAATAGGTTCGACGCGTCAAACGACAGCACGATAGACTTGGAAGGTTTCGCGTGCGATGGTTGTATATCCAATAATGCGAGATGCAATGAAACACAGTCCAAAACAGATGCCTGAAGTTGGCGTCCACCCGAAACGGGTGCTGAGCCCTTCGGAACAGAAAAGTCTGGCAACCACCGCTGCCGCTTCTGCAATCATCAATGATGAAACACATAAGTGGGAAAGCAAGACGGCACGTCTCAAGGCTTTACGGCTTGCAAAGGAAGCTGAAGAGCAGGCGGAAATCGCTGCCCGACCGCCGGCTGCTCCAAAAGCAAAGAAGACCAGCCGGACAGCTGCCAAAGCCAAGTAGTGGCTACTACAGGAGCCCGAGGTGACTCGATTGCGCACGATGACGAATCGATTGCCGCTTCTTTTTTCCATGTCATGCCGGACGACGAAAATATTTCTAAATAGAAAAACCCCGAAAAGACTAGGGTATAGACTTTAGTCGAGCTATTCGAGATTATTTCTCAGGCATAGGCATTGACGAAACAAGCGCTTAGCCCTATGTATCGCCTATCGGTATTTGGTAGTTTGTAATTAGTTTTATTGCGCCATAGGCGCTCTGAAAGATCCTTCTTCAAAAATCGAGCTAAAAACTGCATGGCGCGTCGTGCCCTGTATTAAAATATTTCCATTGAAAGGGTTCATCATGAGCACTGGAACAGTAAAGTGGTTTAATTCCACAAAAGGCTTCGGCTTCATTCAACCAGATGATGGTTCAGCAGACGTATTCGTACACATCTCTGCCGTTGAGCGCGCTGGTATGCGCAGCCTCAATGACGGTCAGAAGATCAACTTCGAATTGGTCCGTGACAACAAGTCGGGCAAGATGACTGCTGATCAGCTTCAGGCTGGCTGATAAATAATTCGTCTTCGCGGTCTTTGACCACGGATGTACTGGCACTGATAGCAGAGATGAATTTGAGAAGGTCGGGTTTTCCCGGCCTTTTATTTTGTCGGAATTTTACGTTTGACGCCAGCAACCAAGACATTTCGGCGCGTTGAGAAGAAATGTCTGGAAAGAATTACTTCGCCAACACACAGTGCGACTCATGCCCTTTCTTCCAGGGATATCGCATTGTCTGAAGGAGTCGCCGATCATGAAAGTTCTCGTCCTTGGCAGTGGCGTCGTCGGCGTCACATCGGCCTGGTATCTGGCGCAGGCGGGCCACGAGGTCACCGTCATCGACCGCCAGCCAGGACCGGCGCGGGAGACGAGCTTCGCCAATGCCGGAGAAATATCGCCGGGCTATTCCTCGCCATGGGCCGGCCCCGGTGTCCCGATCAAGGCAATCAAGTGGATGCTGATGCATTTTGGCCCGCTCGTCGTTCGGCCGAAGTTCGATCCCTATATGGCGCTGTGGTTAGCCAAGATGCTGCGCAACTGCACCTCAATGCGATATGCCCGCAACAAGGCCCGGATGGTCCCGATCGCGGAATACAGCCGCGATTGCCTCAAGGCGCTGCGCGCCGAGGTCGGCATTTCATATGATGAACGGACGCAGGGAACCCTGCAGCTCTTCCGCACGCAAAAGCAGTATGACGGAAGCGCTGGAGATATCGAAGTCCTGAAGCACTTCGGTGTGCCTTACGAGCTACTCGATCCGGACGGCTGTATCAAAGCTGAGCCAGCATTGGCCCATGTCAAAGATAAATTCACAGGAGGTTTGCGGCTTCCAAACGACGAAACCGGCGACTGCCAGATGTTCACCGAAAAGCTCGCAGCTCTTTGTGCCGAGGCCGGCGTCAAGTTCCGGTTCAACACGACGATCACGTCGATCAACACCAGCACGAGCCGCATTGCCAGCGTATCGACCGAGACAGAAGAACTGATCGCAGACGCCTATGTGGTTGCTTTCGGCAGCTATTCACCCTTCCTGCTGCGGCGCATCGGTGTTTACATCCCTGTTTATCCGGTAAAGGGCTACTCGATTACCGTGCCGATCACCAACGAGGATGCCGCTCCGGTTTCGACTGTGATGGACGAGACCTACAAGGTCGCGATCACCCGCCTCGGTGATCGCATCCGCGCCGGCGGCACCGCCGAAATTTCAGGATATGATCTCACCCTGCGCGAGAAGCGTCAGGCAACCCTCATGCACTCGGTCGGCGACTTGTTCCCCAAGGGTGGTGATCTGACCGAAGCAAGCTTCTGGACGGGCCTGCGGCCCATGACCCCGGACGGTCCGCCGATTATAGGCGGCGGCACGAGGTACTCGAATCTCTATCTCAACACCGGCCACGGCACGCTTGGCTGGACAATGTCCTGCGGCTCTGGCCGCGTGCTCGCCGATATAATTTCCGGTAAATCGCCGGATGTGGACCCGCTGCCCCTGAATATCAGCCGTTACGGCTGATATTCATTCGCCGGCTTCAACAATCGCCTATAAGCCATTTAAAACATTACAAATCGTTTAGATTGATATTCGGTTTTCGTTCATCTCGTCAGACCTAAAACCGGGGTGTCCCAAGACAACCCGTGGTTTAAATCAAGCCGCGCTACTGACGAGGAAACGAAATGAAAAAGATCGCTCTGGCAGCACTTGCCATCTCCTTGATCGCGACCCCTGCCGCGTTCGCCCAACAACAGAATTACAAGGGTGGCCATTACGGTCATCAGCAGGACCGCGTGATAACGAAGCGGGTCGCTACGAAAACCGTGGTGGTGAAGAAGACCCGCTGGTCGCGTGGCCACGCACTCCCCTCGACTTACCGCCGCAATGTCGTACGCGATTATCACCGCTATCATTTGAAGACGCCACCGCGCGGTTACCAGTGGGTCAAGGCCGACAATGATTATGCCTTGATCAGCATCACTTCGGGTATCATTTCGGCACTCGTCCAGGCACGCTGATCGGAAACTATTTTGAAACGGCGGCGCCATGGCGCGCCGCCTTGTTATATTCAATCGACAAACACTCGAACGCTAGCCGCGCGACCGACTGAATCGATGACTGTGAGCGTCGAATATCCACCGCCGTCCGGGACCCATTGGTTGACGCGACGGCGCGATGTTTCCGGCAAGGGCTTGCCATTGGCGAGCCAACGGAACGGTGCGCGACCGCCCTGCAGCTTCAGCGCCAGCGGCATGATTTCACCGCCTGTTGTTGCTCCAAGCTCGATGCGTGCGCCTTCAGGCGGATAGACGATCTGCGGTGCCGGCTCGCGTGTCGTCGAAGCAAGCAAACCACTCGAATTTATCGCAAAACGCCGCTGACTGATCGGCAGTTGCGCCTGCGCTATGCGGGTAGCTCCCGCTGGAGCAGGTTGCAGAGGCGTTATGGCGACGCCGGATTTAGCGAAACCTTCGAACAGGATCGGCGCGGCCGAGCCATACCCGGTCAGACCCGGCACTGCGCCATTGTCTGGCCGGCCAACCCATACGCCGAGAACATAATTGCCATCGAAACCGACCGACCATGCATCGCGGTAACCGTAGCTCGTGCCGGTCTTGTAGGCAATGCCGCGCTGCCCGGAACCGAGGGGCGGCATGACACCGGAGAGGATATCGGCAATGTTCCACGCCGCCACAGGTTCGAGCAGCGGCTCGCCCTCGATCGAGCCGGGCTTGTCCTGAATTCCATCGCCGAGTTGCATTGGCCTGCCGCGATTAGCAAGGCTGGCATAGAGTTGCACGAGGTCCTTCAGGGTAACGCCTACACCGCCGAGACCGATGGCGAGGCCCGGCGCTTCATTCGGCGGCAACACCGGTCGGACATCGGAGCGACGGAACCGCATCATCAGCCGTGCCGGTCCGACTGCGTCGAGCAGACGGACTGCAGGAACGTTGAGCGACAATTGCAACGCCTGCCGAATGCTGACGTCGCCTTGATAGCTCATATCGAAATTGCGCGGCCGGTAGCCGAAGAAGTCGGCGGGCCGATCCTCGATTATGGTTTCCTGGCTGACCAGGCCATCCTCGAAGGCCAAGCCATAGATAAAGGGCTTCAGCGTCGAGCCGGGCGAGCGCTTGATCCGGGTCATGTCAATCCAGCCCGAGCGGCTCGCGTCGAAATAATCCGCGGATCCAACCTCGCCGACGATCTCGCCGGTGCGCACGTCCGCCATGACCATGGCGACTGATACCTTGGGACCGACCTTGCCCGCTGCGTCCCTCGCGACTGCTTCCAATCCCTGCTGGACCTGCCGGCGCAGCGTTGTCAGATGCCGTCGGACCGACGGCTCCTTGCGCTGGGCGGCTTCCGCCAGATGCGCTGCATAGGCCGGCAATTGCAAACGCCGCGACGGAATTGGTGCGAGACCGGCCCGCGCGGCTTCGCTTGTCCCCACAACCTTTTCGACGGCCATGCGATGCAGCACGCGGCCACGCGCCGCTTCGGCCAAGGCGAGATTGCGGTCGGGTCTGCGTCTTTCCGGCAATTGCGGCAGAGCGACGAGCAGAGCGGACTGCGCGACAGTCAAGCGACGCGGCTCCTTGCCGAAATAGGCAAGACTTGCGGCGCGCACCCCTTCAAGGTTACCGCCATAGGGGGCAAGAGACAGATAGAGGTCGAGGATTTCGACCTTGCTCAAACGTCGCTCGATTTGCAGCGCGCGCGCCAACTGCTGAAGCTTTGCAGTGAGTGATCTGCCCTCGCGCGGCTCAATCAGCCGGGCAACCTGCATGGTCAAGGTCGAGGCGCCGGAAACGATACGGCCATTGCTGACGACCTGCACCGCTGCGCGTGCAAGCGCGACGAGGTCAATGCCCCGGTGTTGCCAGAAGCGCTGGTCCTCGTAGGCGGTGAGCATGCGGACGAATTGCGGATCGACATCCTTTGCTGTCGTGCCGAGCCGCCAGCGGCCTTCGGAGGTCGCGAAGGCGCGCAGCAACTGTCCATCCGCATCAAGGACCTCAGTCGAAACCTCCGCCGCCTTCTCGAGCGGCGGTGGAAAAGCGCGGTCGGTCAGGTCGAGGCCAAACGCAAGCACCGTGGCCAGCACCAGATTGGCCGAAATGCCGATGCAGAGTTTGCGCGTGGGCCACATTATTGTGCTGCGACGACCTCCATGCGACCGGTTGCCGTACGCGCGGAGAACTGAGGGCGGTACATGTCCTCGACGCTGGCTGCCGGATGGTCATAGGTGCCGGGTGTTACCGCTCGGACTACATAGGCCAGCGTGATTTCGCCATTGTCCCCCGTCGCCCGGTCAAAGGCGGCTACGAAACGATCGCTGCGGAACTCCGTGTGCGCTGCCTCCACTTCGCCGATCCAGTCGAAATTCGACAGGCTGGCGCTGTTGACGAGACCGGGATTATCGATCTCGAAACCGGAAGGCAAAAGATCGGTGATGAGCACACGCGACGGCCAGTTGTTGTTCTCTGTCACTTTCAAAACAACTACATAGCGCTCGTTCTGCTTGGCCTGGCTGACATTGGCCTCCTTGCCATCAAGCGTGTAATAGGTACGTTCGATGTTGAAACCATCGCCCCCGGCAGGCAGCGGCTGCGACGGAGAAGCCACTGTCGTCACCACTGCCGACACAGGTTCGGCGGTTGCATTGGTGATGGTCACCGGTTGTGCGAGCAGTTCATCGCCGGTCAATCGTGCCGAATAGCCACCAGTGTGAGCAGCGCCATTGATGTCGAGCTGCAGATCCCTGTCGCCATCCTGAACAGCGCGCGCCGCAAGCAGCATCCATGTTTGCTCCTGCGTGCTCGTATAGGTCTTGTGCTCCCATTCACTGGCAACGATCTTCGACAGTTGCGGGATGATCGGCGGGACGGGACGGCTCTCGGCAGCAAGCGCCAGAACAGCGGCGTCATCGCGAAGCGACGAGCCGTAGTCCGAACGGACGAGGCTGACATTGGTCACGGTGGTCGCCTGTTGCAGGGCATTGGTGAAAATGCTTTGCGAACGCTGGGCATCGCCATAAAGCGATAGGGCGGCGGCAAGATGCGCACGCGACAATGGCGTCGGGAACTCGCCAAGTTTCGTGTCAGCGTAGTAACGCAGGTCGCTGATCGCCGCTTTGCGGTTACGCGCCAGGACATAGAACGCATAGGCAATTTCATTGCCCTGATCCTTGACATTCACGTCGTAGCTCAGCGAGTTTTGCAAGTTTTCAAGTGCTTGTACGAGAGCTTGTTCCGGCACATTGTATTTCTGTTCGCGAGCACGGGTGAGGAAGTCCGTGACATAGGCATCAAGCCAGAGGTCGCCGGAGCCCGGCGCCCAAAGACCGAAGCTGCCGGCAGAGGATTGATACGACAGGACACGGTAGATCGCTTCCTGCACACGTTTCTGCACTTCGCCGTCGTCGGCAATTCCAGACTGCCTGGCGAGATCGCTCATATAGAGCAGTGGCAGGGCGCGGCTGGTCGTCTGCTCTGCGCAACCATAGGGGTAGCGATCGAGCGTCATCAGCAACGCCGGAATATCGAAGGCGGCCGAGCGCGTTACATTGAGACTGACCGAAGCCCCTTGCAAGACGCTGCCAGCCAGCAACTCGCTATCCACCTTGAGGCTGCTGTTGGGCCCAAGCTTGATCGGCCTGCGCACGGTCATCGGCAAGGTCGCCGGCCGGACCGGGACATTCAAGGTCTGCTCGAGCGAGAGACCTGCGGCATTCGACAATTTGACCGATACTACCCCGTCGCCCGGCTGATTGCCCGTCAATGGCAAGATAAGGTTTGCCTTACCACCTGCAGCCAGATTGACGGTTTGTGACGCGGCCGGTTGATCGACCTTCACCGCAGGATTGCTGGTGACCTGCACCTGATAGTCGCCTGCCGGCGCGTCGGTATTGGCGATATCGAGCCGCAACGCGGCCTTATCGCCAGGGGCAAGGAATTTCGGCAAGCTCGCGGTGACGACCACGGGATCGCGAATGACCACGTCGGAGGTGGCGTGGCCAACACCCGATTTCGACCAGGCGACAGCCATGACACGCGCCGTTCCGTTAAACTGCGGAATATCGAAGCTGACATTGGCCTTACCCTGTGCGTCCAGCTTTACCGGCCCGGAGAAGAAGGCAACCAGCTTTTCAGTGGGTGGGCTGCCTTGCATCGGCATTTGCGCGCCGTCACCGCCGGTGCGCAGCTTGCCGGTTGCGCCCTGCGAACCATCGATCAAGCGGCCATAAAGGTCGCGAATCTCGAGACCGAGCTGGCGTTGGCCGAAGTACCAGCCATCCGGATTCGGTGCTTCATAACGGGTAAGATTAAGAATACCGACATCCACTGCAGCAACGGTGACGAAAGCTCCCTCGTTCGCACCGGCACCAGTGACTTGAAGGGCGATGTTCAACGGCTTGCGAGGTTCGGTCTTCGGTGGCGTATCCAGCTGTACAGCGAGCTTGCGATCGCCCGGATTGACGTTAAGCCATTTCACACCGATGGCACGCATCGGCATATGGGTTTCCTGCGCGTCACCCGGACGGAACAACGTGGCTGTGACGTAAGCCCCCGCACCCCAATCAGCGGTGACAGGAACATCGACTTCACCACCCTCGACCGGAATACTTGCGCGTTTCGTAACCAGCAAGTTCTCGGCACCGACGGTCACCAGCAGTTCGCCGGCGAAACGCGGCGAAACCTTCAATTTCGCCGTTTCACCGGGGGCATAGTTTTCCTTATCGAGAGCGATCTGAAGACCGTCCGGCGTTTCGGTGGAAGTGGTTGCCACATAATAGCCGGCATCGAATTGAACGCTTGAGGCGGGGCCGTCCGCAACAGCGGTTTCCACCTCCAGGCGGAACTGACCCCAGGCAACAGGGACGGAAATATCAGCGCCATCCGCCGTTGTATCGATCACCCCATTCGCAACTTGCTTGGTCGAAAGGATCGGCTCGTATTTCCATGAATTGCCGTCACGGTACCACTGATAGTTGCGCTCGACGCTGATGAGTTTCCATTGAAGCCCCTGCATGGCCTGTTTCTGGCCATTCTCATCCACAGCAATGACATGAAATTTGCCAACGGAGTTTTCGGCGAGAGCACCTGAGAACTCTGGTTTGATACCAATCATCGAGCCTTGCTGCTTGACCGGCAGTGTCAACGTACGCTCTACGGCGCGACCGCCTGCTTCGTGCATCCGCACGACCACATTTGCGTTGAGGAGCTGCGTGGTGGATGGAGTATCTGCCACTGAAACGTCGAATGTCGCCTTGCCGTTCTCGTCCAGTGGCTGCAAGTCTTCGAGCGGCAAGCTCGTATTTTCACTCGCCTCTTCATCGGCGAGCCCAAAGAGATAACCCTTGAAATCAGCGCTTTCATGTGTTGGCTTCAGCGCGATTTCGCCTTCTAGTTCCAGCCCCGCAGCGGGAGCGCCATAGAGAAAGCGGCCGTCCACCTTCACCGGCGTTGGCTTGCCGATCTCAATGAATTTGGCGTCGCTGGTCAGATCGAACTCAACCCGGTCTGGCACGAAATCCTCAACCAGGAATTGCTTTTCTGCGATCGGCGTACCCTTGGGGTCGGTGAATATCTGCATCGTCCAGGTGCCGCGCATGGAGTTCGCTTGCAACTCCAGATCGAGCGTATGCCCTCCAAGATTTGCGCCGTCACTGACCATCCGGCGATCCTCGACGCCGTCGGGCCGTTTGAACACAAATGTCAGCGGCAGTTTTTCGACGGCATTGGCGGCGTTATCCCGGGCGAGCGCGGACGCATGCACTGTTTCGCCGGCGCGATAGATACCGCGTTCGGTCCATGCCAGAATATCGATCGCGCCCGGCGCGGGACGGCCGGTGACACCGCGATCCGAAAGGTCGAAGCCCGCGCGGGTCATGTCGAGGAAAACATAGTCCGCATCGCCATTCTTGGCGGTGATGACTGCAGGAGCGGTGGCTGCAGTGCCGCGCATCAGCCCGGCGGTAAATGTAGCGCGACCTTCGGTATCGGTGACTGCAGTGCCAAGTATCTCGTTGTTTTTGGCAAGAAGTTGAAGCTCGACACCGATGAGCGGCTGGGCCGACGCAAGCGAGCGTGCAAAAACATTGAGCCCGTCATTACCCGCATAGGTGGTGAGGCCGATATCGGAGACGACGAACCATTGCGTAGCCTGGGCATCCCATTCGTTGCTCTTTGCGTCAGGCGACACGGCGGTCAGGACATAGACACCGGGCTTGCGCTGCGGCAGGGCTTCATCGACTGGAAAACTGGTGACGACATCCTTGTTGAGGTCGGACTGAAGATCGATCGTGCCCTGCCAGACAAGTTCACCCGATTCATCCTGCAGACGCTGAGCGCTGTAGCCATCCATCTGCGTCAGGAATTGCGAACTGGTCAGAAGCGGGGCCAGCCCTCGATCACCGATGCGATAGAGCTTGAGATTGGCGCTGGTCGTATTGACCGAAACGATGGGAATGCCGCGACGCGCGGTGCTCGGCAGAACAAAACTATCGCTGGTAAAGCGCACCATGGCGGAGCGATCCTTGATGTAGATATCAAGATCGACCGGCGCCTCGAGAGATCCGCCCACCGCAGATGGCAGCCCGGGACGCAGGGCGAGCTTGTAGCGCTGGCCATGTTCCAAGCCCTCGACACAAATCTCGCTGCCCTTGGCCTCCAGAGCTTTTGGGGCAGTTCCGTTCAATGTCACGAACGGCGTATAGTCCGTGCCCATTTTCACCAGAGGGTCAGAGAACTGGATGCACGCGCGAGGGTTAACGCTATCTGCGTCGATCGTTTGATTGGTGACGCGGAAGCCCTGCCGAGACCTGAGATCCAGATAGGCCGCCTCAACCGGCTTGGCGTTGACGAGCGCGAGACTGGCTTTATACGCGTCAAGCGACGCGCGATAGTTCTCGGAATTTTGCAGCGCATCGCCGAGCGATGCCAGCGCATCTGCGCGGCTTTGCGTTGTTCGCGTCAACTGATAGCCGTTGAGCGCGGCTACCGCCGCCTGTCCGGCGATATAGGTATTTTTGTCGGCACGGTTCGCTGCACGTGCTGTCTCGATCCAAAGCGGGCCATTGTCGGGCGTCACCGCCAACGCGCCTCTAAACGCCTTGAGGGCGTTCTCGATATTGCCCTTGGCAACCTCTGTGCGTCCGGCCGCAACGAGACCATCGACACCTAACGCCTTCTGATCGTCGGCGAGGCTCAGGCTCGACCTGACCTGCCGTGCATCCTGCAGTAACTGGTCCGACACAAACTGCAGCTTTGGCGGTGCACCGATATCGGGTTCATCGGCAGTCTCGACAACCTTGCCGGCAACAGAACCCGGCGCCGTTTTCAGCTGATTGAAATCAGATTTGAGAAAACACCACTTCACCTTAGGGTTGTAGGTGAATGCCTTGCAGGACTGGTCGGCGAGACAGACCAGCTCGCACTGATCCTGGGTGACATCCTGTTCCGTACGCAGGTCGAAACCGAAATAATCGCCGTCCTTCGTCGTAACGACATCGCGATTCGTTTCCGCCGCGCCAACCGGCGCGGAAAGAGTGAAAAGAGTGAGAAGGAAGGCCGAAAAGCCGATGACCGAACGCAGAGACATAAAGTCCTCCCACTGCCACTATTTTGGTGTGGGGGCACTGTTCAAACTTCGGTATAACTTGTCAACAGATCATGCGATCCGGTCGCATTCTCCAGCGCGATTTCGCTAAGAATCCAGCGCTGGAAGTGGAGTGATTGGGGGCTCGGTTTGCGGTTGTTCGGCATGACTAACCAGTAACCGACGGAAGACGGTACGCGGGCAGGGAAAGGCGCAACCAGCCTGCCGTCCGCCAAGGCATCTTCAACAAACAGGTCCCAGGCAAGCATGATGCCCTGCCCGCTGATCGCGGCTTCAAGCCCAAGCCAAGGATCGGAAAAAGTTGTGCCGTCGAAAGGCAGCGGTCCTTCGAGACCAGCCGCGGTCTGCCAATCATCCCAGCTGAACATCGGATTGTCATAGCAGATGATCGGCTGGTTGAAGATGTCGGCAGGTCCCTTCAACCTGAGAGCCACATTCCGCGTGCAAACCGGAAACATCCTTTGCGGCAGAAGCCGTTCCGGAGCGCCATCCCGCCAATCGCCTTTTCCAAGCCGGATGGCGAGATCGATGTCCGAACTTTTCAGATCGACGATACCCGGCGAAGGATCGATGCGGATTTTGAGGTCCGGATGGGAACTGCGCAAACGGCCAAGACGTGGAACGAGCCATTTTGAAGCGAAGGTAGGGGCGACGGAAAGCATGAGCGTCTGATCCGCCCCATCAGCCATTGCCACGGCCTTTGACAGTGACCGAAAGCCCTCTTCCAGCCGAGCAAGGAAACCTTTGCCGAATGGCGTCGCCACCAGCCCGCCGCGGGTTCGCTCAAAAATGGCATGTCCAATCTGGCCCTCGGTGCGGATCAATTGCTGGCTGACCGCGCTGACCGATACGCCGAGTTCCTCCGCGGCCTTCGGCAGTGAACCCAAACGTCCGATCGCCTCTACTGCCTTCAACCCGTTGAGATGGACTTTGTTTAAATTCTTCATGAAGATTTTCTTTACGAATGTTTCGCCAATCTGGATTGCAAATATCACGTATCCTGAACAGAATAGCGCATATTTGAACATAAGGGAGTCAGACGATGAAGATTTTCTTTCTGCTCCGAGCCCTGATAGCACGGTTCTGCGGCGGGCAAATCGAGTCCGGAGATGCTGAGTCCAGCTGGCAAAGGGATCCACTTGCGCATCCGACATTACAGGCCATGGACCTCGATCAGCTGGCCGATCTGCCATTCGAGCCACGCGCCGTATGCAGGCATTAGCGCAGCTACACAGTCAAACGTCGTGCCGCCATTGCCATGCGCCGTTCCCACCAGACGAGAGAAAGGCTTGAGGCCACAATGAGGATTGCGCCGAGGAAGACGTTTATTTGCGGCACCTCATGCCAGATGAGATAGCCGTAAAGAAACGCCCAGATGAGACCGCTATACTCGATGGGCGCAAGAGCCGAGGCCGGGGCATAGCGGAACCCTTCATAGAGGAAATATTGTCCGGCCGAGCCGACCAGGCCCAGGCTGATCATCAAGATCCAGCCGGCAAGGTCCGGTGTTTTCCAAAGCCAGGGAAGCATCGCTCCGCAAACTACGGCGAAAAGAAAACTCGTAGCCATCATCTGGTTAAAGGTGCTTTCGCTACGACTGACGAGGCGCACGAGAATGACGCTCCACGCCCAGCAGAAACCAGCGAACAGAACCATTCCCGCAGGCACGAGATCGGGCGTTTCTGCAGGATTTGCCGCGAGGATCACCCCCACAAATCCCGCGATGGAAGCGATCCAGCGAACCAGTCCCACCTTCTCCTTCAGAACAAAGATCGAGAGGATGACGACCATCACCGGGGCGGAGAAATACATGGTGGTGATTTCGGCAAGCCCAAGGTGGCGCGCCGCGGAATAGTAGGAGAGCCATGCGCCGAGCATTAGTGCCGCGCGAATAGCGAGCGATCGTTTATGCGGGCTCTTCAGGATCGATGGATGGCGTTCATGGCGTACCATCGCAGCCGCAAAGATGACGATGATCACACTGCGCATGAACAATATTTGCGGCACCGAATAGTCTGCCACCAGCCATTTCACCAGCGCATCCTGAATAGCAAAGAGTGAATAGCCGAGCGCAGCCAGGGCAATGCCGGTGAGCGGACTGGGTACTTGCCCGATAAATCGACGAAGCATGGGGACCTTGCGGAGGGTAGGCGGTGCTGCTGTTTCGCCTATCAAGAAGACAAACTGATTACAACTGCATTCGGAAAACATTAACTTTATTGGTAAAACTCTAATGATTTTGAGCAGCCCGGCCCTAAAGCATATTGGACGTAACACCTTGCTTCATAATGAATTTTGACGAGCGCGGAGCTATTGTTGCCCAACACCGCTTGCAGCATAGTTGCTTGGCCGGATTAACATTTTGGCCTGAAGACACGAACGTTGCAGGGGGGGCAAATGCTGAGGGACGACAAAAATACGAAGGCCGACTACGAGCCTTATATTACTCGCTCTGCACCCTATGTCGTATTCCTGCTTTTGTGGCTTCCGTTTGTTCTTGTCGTAGGCAGGCTATTCGGCAATCAATGATCAAGAATGAGAGGCCACTTAGGGGCTCCGATTTCAGATATTGCGGCAATATGAATTAGACTATCGCCTGCTGCAACGTCATCCAGACACCGAAAGTGTCCGAATTCCCAAGATCGTCCAAGTATCAGGCAATTGGTGATCAGGCCGGAACCGGCCCAGGCTTGCGGATGTGTTTTGCTGCTTCGACCACCAGCGGATCAAAGCCGTTATCCTCCTGTTCAAGGATCGCGAAAAACTGCTCGCGCATGCGTGGCTCCCAGAAGTGGTTGATGTGGTCAGCAACACCTGCCACCGCCTCATCCTTCGGCTGTGTATGGAAGAACGCCGCTATCTGGTTGGCCATGTAGACGAGCTTGGTCGCCGTCGATTTGTGGCTTTCACTATCCATATTGCACCAATCTTACAGTGGGACTTTGAACGAGCGTCGATGCGGCGGTGTCGGGATTCGGTTTGGGAAGCACATCCGCCGCTTTTGTATCCAGCTGGGCCAAAGCAGCCGGGACGCGCTCTGGGCGAGTAAATACATCGAATTCATCACCGCGCACAAGCGCGACAAGCGTCATGCCCGCGGCATGCGCTGTGCGGATCGCCAAGGCTGTCGGCGCCGATACGGCAATCAGGATCGGAGCGCCGATGATCGCCGCTTTCTGCACCATTTCAATGGATACGCGGCTCGTAACGACGACTGCGCCGGTCTTGCCCTTGACACCGGAGCGGCAGAGAGCCCCGGCCAGCTTGTCCAGCGCATTATGGCGGCCAACATCTTCGCGCGCTGCAACGACGCCCTTGCCCGGAACGTAGAACCCGGCGGCATGGACTGCGCCGGTTTCACTATGCAGCGGCTGAACCTGCGAGAGCAGCTTCACCGCGTCCGCGATTTCATCCGGCGTCAGCTTGAGTTTGGCTTTGTCGACAGAGGCAACGGGTTTCAGTGCCTGTTCGATTGATTCGATGCCGCAGAGGCCGCAGCCGACAGGTCCGGCCATGCGGCGGCGGCGATCCGTGAGTTCCTGGCCCGCTTCACCCGCTAGCACGATCTGGATATCGACACCCTCGTCGTGTTCCTCGACGGTGATTTCGCTGATTTCGTCGACCTGCGAAACGATGCCCTCCGATAGGCTGAAGCCGACAGCGAAATCCTCCATGTCGGCTGGCGTCGCCATCATGACCGCATGGGTCGTGCCGTTGTAACTGAAGGCGACTGGCGTTTCTTCGGGCACCATCCGGCTGTCTGTCGCGTAAACCTCCCCCGCCCCCTTGCGGCGGCGGGTGATGCGCGGAACGACAAGCAGTGTGGGGCGCTCTTCGGACATGGTTACTCCGCGGCATCCAGCACAGGAGCAATACGTCTGCTCTGGCGCGCCTGCTCGTCATATTCGATCTGCCAGTCGCTCGGACCGTTCGAAGCGCCGACCTGCACCGCCGTGACCTTGTATTCAGGACAATTGGTCGCCCAATCGGAGAAATCGGTGGTGATGACATTGGCCTGTGTCGTCGGGTGGTGGAAGGTCGTATAGACAACACCCGGCGATACGCGATCGGTGATCAGCGCCCGCAGGGTGGTTTCGCCTGCGCGGCTGGTGATCTTCACCCAATCGCCATCACGAATGCCGCGCTGCTCGGCGTCATGGGCGTGGATCTCCAGCCGATCCTCTTCATGCCAGACAACGTTTTGCGTGCGGCGTGTCTGCGCCCCGACATTGTATTGCGACAGGATGCGTCCCGTCGTGAGAAGCAGCGGGAAGCGCGGTCCGGTTCGCTCGTCCGTCGCGACATATTCGGTGCGGATGAACTTGCCCTTGCCGCGCGCAAAGCCGTCGATATGCATGATCGGCGTGCCCAAGGGCGCCTTTTCATTGCATGGCCATTGAACCGATCCTTCCTTGTCCAGAAGGTCGTAGGTTACGCCGGCGAAACTCGGAGTCGTCAGCGCGACTTCGTCCATGATCTCGGAAGGATGGCTGTAGCTCCAGCCAAGTCCCATGGCATTTGCGAGATTTTGCGTAACTTCCCAATCGGCGTAGCCGTTGAGCGGGCTCATAACCTTGCGCACGCGGTTGATCCGGCGCTCGGCATTGGTGAACGTGCCATCCTTTTCAAGGAAGGTAGAGCCGGGCAGGAAAACATGGGCATAATTGGCGGTCTCATTGAGGAAGAGGTCGTGCACGACAACACATTCCATGGCGGCGAGACCGGCAGCCACGTGCTTGGTATCGGGGTCCGACTGAAGGATGTCCTCGCCTTGGATGTAGATGCCCTTGAAGGTGCCATCAACGGCCGCGTCCAGCATATTCGGAATGCGAAGGCCGGGTTCGTCCTGCAACTTCACGCCCCAGAGCTTGTCGAAGATATCGCGCGTCGATTCTGTCGGAGATATGCCGGTAACCCGGAAGTTCGTGCGGAAAGGAACCCATATCACAGGACCCCTGCACATTGTTCTGACCGCGGAGCGGGTTCACGCCAACGCCCTTGCGGCCGATATTACCGGTCGCCATGGCGAGGTTTGCAATAGCCATAACGGTTGTTGAGCCCTGGCTATGTTCGGTGACACCAAGCCCATAGTAGATCGCGCCATTGCCGCCGGTTGCGAAAAGCCGTGCGGCCTCGCGCAACGTCTGAGGATCAACGCCCGACAGCTGTTCGATGGCTTCCGGGCTATGCTCCGGAGAAGAAACGAAGGCTGCCCAATCCTGGAACTCATCCCAATCGCAGCGCTCGCGGATGAACTTCTCGTTGAAGAGCCCTTCGGTGACGATCACATGGGCCATCGAGGTGACAACAGCAACGTTGGTACCGGGACGCAAGGGGAGGTGTTGTGCAGCTTCAACATGGGCTGAACGCACCAGATCGATGCGGCGCGGATCGACGACGATCAGTTTTGCACCCTTGCGCAGCCGCTTCTTCAAGCGGGAAGCAAAGACGGGATGACCATCGGTCGGATTGGCGCCGATAATCATTACGACGTCAGTGTGCTCGACACTGTCGAAATCCTGCGTGCCTGCAGAAGTACCAAATGTAGTTCTGAGGCCATAGCCCGTTGGCGAATGGCAAACGCGGGCGCAAGTATCGACGTTGTTGTTGCCGAAGCCGGCGCGCACCAGCTTCTGGACAAGATATGTCTCTTCATTGGTGCAGCGGGACGATGTGATACCGCCGATGGAATTGCGTCCGTACTGATACTGGATGCGGCGGAATTCGTTTGCTACATGCTTGTAGGCTTCTTCCCACGTGACTTCGCGCCATGGATCCGAGATCTTCTCGCGGATCATCGGGTTGAGAATGCGGTCCTTGTGGGTTGAATAGCCGTAGGCGAAACGGCCCTTGACGCAAGAATGACCGCGATTGGCCTTGCCGTCCTTCCAGGGCACCATGCGAACCAGTTCTTCGCCGCGCATCTCCGCCTTGAACGAACAGCCGACGCCACAATAGGCGCAGGTCGTGACTTTCGAATGTTCCGGCTGACCAATCTCGATAACGGATTTTTCGGTCAACGTTGCTGTCGGACAAGCCTGGACACAGGCGCCACAGGAAACACATTCGCTATCGACGAAATTCTCATGCATGCCCGGCGAAACGCGGCTGGAGAAACCGCGGCCCTCGATGGTCAGTGCAAAGGTTCCCTGCACTTCCTCGCAGGCACGCACGCAGCGCGAGCAGACAATGCACTTTGCAGGGTCGTAGGTGAAGTAGGGATTGGACTCGTCCTTCGGCATCCAGCGATCATTGGCAACGTCATGCGCCTTGGCAAAAACGTGGTTGTCGCCCTCATAGCCATAACGCACATCGCGAAGGCCTACTGCACCTGCCATGTCCTGCAGTTCGCAATCGCCGTTGGCTGCGCAGGTAAGGCAATCAAGCGGGTGATCGGAGATATAAAGCTCCATGACGCCCTTGCGGATATTCTTCAGACGCTGCGTTTGCGTATGGACGACCAGCCCTTCCATTGCCGGCGTCGTGCAGGAGGCTGGCGTGCCATTGCGGCCTTCAATCTCGATCAGGCAGAGGCGGCAAGAGCCGAACGCATCCACCATATCGGTGGCGCAGAGCTTTGGAACCTTGATGCCGGCTTCCATGGAGGCACGCATGATCGAGGTGCCCTCCGGCACAGTGACCTCGTTGCCGTCTATGGTCAGCGTGATCATCTTTTCCGAAAGAGATTTCGGCGTACCGTAGTCGATTTCTTCAATGAGAGACATGAAACAGCTCCTATTCCGCCGCTACGGCGATTGGCGCGGGGCGGAAATCTTCAGGAAAATGGGTGAGAGCGCTCATGACGGGATAGGGCGTGAAACCACCCAACGCACAGAGCGAGCCAAACTTCATCGTATTGCACAAGTCGGTCAAAACCTCGATCTGCTTTTCAGGCTCGATGTTCGCCGAGATGCGATCGACGACTTCGACACCGCGAGTTGAACCGATGCGGCAGGGGGTGCATTTGCCGCAGGATTCGATCGCGCAGAATTCCATGGCGAAACGCGCCTGCTTCAGCATGTCCACGCTGTCATCGAAAACCACCAAACCAGCATGACCGATGAGGCCATCCTTTGCGGCGAAGGCTTCGTAGTCAAAGTGCGTATCGAAAAGTTCGCGCGGGAAGTAGGCGCCGAGCGGGCCACCGACCTGCACAGCCTTGACCGGACGTCCTGTCGCCGTGCCACCGCCAATATCGTCGACGATTTCGCCGAGCGTGAGACCAAAGGCAACTTCGAAGAGACCGCCATATTTGACGTTGCCGGCGATCTGCAACGGGATGGTGCCTCTAGAGCGGCCCATGCCGAAATCCTTGTAAAAAGGAGCGCCCTTGTCGAGGATGACAGGAACGGACGCTAGCGAGATGACATTGTTGATGACGGTTGGCTTACCGAAAAGGCCTTTATGCGCTGGCAGCGGCGGCTTGGCGCGAACAATGCCGCGGCGCCCTTCGAGGCTTTCCAACAACGCGGTTTCCTCGCCGCAGACATAGGCGCCTGCGCCGACGCGGACCTCTATGTCAAACGCATAGGACGACCCAAGCACGGACGGCCCAAGGACGCCGCCCTCACGAGCGATCTCCAGCGCTTCGTTCATGACAGCAATGGCATGCGGATATTCAGAGCGCGTGTAGATGTAACCCTTCGTTGCGCCAACGGCGATGCCAGCGATGGTCATGCCCTCGATCAACACGAAGGGATCGCCTTCCATTATCATGCGATCGGCAAAAGTACCGCTATCCCCCTCATCGGCGTTGCAGACGATATATTTCTGCGAACCCGTGGTTTCGAGAACCGTCTTCCATTTGATACCGGTCGGGAAGCCCGCACCGCCGCGACCGCGCAAGCCGGACTCCGTCACCTTCGCCACGATTTCGGCAGGCGTTAGCTTGAGAGCGTTTTCCAAGCCCTTCAGACCATCATGGGCACGATAATCTTCGAGGGAGACGGGATCTGTGATGCCGCAACGGGCAAAAGTCAGACGTGTCTGCTTGGCAAGGAAGGGGTGATGATCGATGAGGCCGAGCCAGAGAGGATGCACCCCGCCGCCCTCGGCCATGCCACTGTCAAGCAGCGCCGCCACGTCGGAGGCCTTGACCGGGCCATAGGCGATACGGCCACTTGGCGTTTCGACCTCGACCATCGGCTCCAGCCAATACATACCGCGCGAACCATTGCGGACGATTCGCGCATCGAGGTTGCGTGTGTCGATTTCAGTCTGCAGGGATCTGGCGACTTTCTCGGCACCAAGCGCCAAGGCGCCGGAATCGCGCGGAACATAAAAAGTGACTGTCATAGCCGCACCTCCGCCGCGATTTCCTCGATCTGCTCGGCGTCGAGACGTCCAATCACCTCGTCGTCGAGCATCGCGGCAGGCGCGCAGGCACAAAGGCCGAGGCAATAGACCGGCTCAAGCGTCACCGCACCATCGGCGGTCGTGCCATGCCAGTCGATTCCGAGAAGCTGACGCGCCCGGTCGGCAAGCGCATCGCCGCCCATGGACTGACACGCTTCAGCGCGGCAAAGCTTCAGGACATGCCGGCCGGCTGGATGATCGCGGTAGTCATGATAGAAGGTAAAAACGCCATGGACTTCGGCGCGGGAAATGTTGAGGGCCTGCGCAATCAACGGCAGCGTTTCCGGTGGAACATAGCCGAACTCGCCCTGCAACTCGTGCAGAATTGGAAGAAGCGGGCCTTCTTTGCCCTTCAGTTGATCGATGATGCCTATCGCTCTACTGGCGATATCGGTACTTGCGCTTTGCATATCGTGCAACGCCCTCCCTTGTTTCTCCCCACACCCCGAAATAGATCAAAGATGCGTGGCATTATCAATACCGCAGTCTCGTTGAGCGATAGAAAATTTCTATCAAACCATATTCATACTTAGAGCCAATGCGCGTGCCTCGTGCAACAGCGCCGAAACCAATGGTGTATGTGGTTCGCGATCCGCAGCGACCAGTCCAACGAGGTGGCGCGCGTCAGGCTCGACGATGGGGATTGCACGGATCGGTTCCGCAAATCCCAACGTCTCGGCAAGGTTGAGCGGCATAATGCTAGCCCATTTTCCGGTTCTTATGTGCGAGAAAAGCACAATCATGGAATTAGACTCGAGTGTCGGGTGAACCTCGATCCCTGCCTCCTGCAAATGCTTGTTGATGAGGCGGCGATTCTGCATGTCCATGGTGAGGAGGCACAGCGGCAACTGCCCCACCTCCGCCCATGTGACCGACTTCCGATCGGAGTAGGTATTGCCCGACGAAGTAATGAGTTGGTAGCGCTCGGTGTAAAGCGGCACGGACGTCACGCGCCCGAGCGGCTCATTATCCAGGTAGCTGATACCGATATCGATCTCGAAATTGCTGAGCAGCGTCAATACTTCAAGCGATGTTCGCGAGGTTACGGAGAATGTAACATCAGGGTGCTTTTCGCGGAACGGCGTTGTCAGCCGCGAGACCATGGCGAGTGCCGTCGGAATGGCGGCGATCTTCACGTGCCCGGCAAGGCCGAAGCGGGCAGCGCGGATTTCCTCGCGCATCGTGCGGGTATCGCCGACAATGCGGCGGGCCCATTCAAGCACGCGCTGACCTTCCGATGTCAGGCCATTGAAGCGTGAGGCGCGCTGTACGAGTACAACACCGAGCGTATCTTCAAGCTGGCGGATAGCTGCTGAAAGCGTCGGCTGGGTGACGCCGCATTCTTCTGCGGCCCGGCCGAAATGCTTGTGGTGCGCCAAAGCGATGAAAAATTCCAGCTTGTCGATCATGCGGGGTTGCTCCTCTTAAAGCGACCCTAGCGATGATCTTGTACAATCAGCAAGCCAAGTTTTCAAACGGTCAGGAACTTGCGCACTTCCGGTTTATCAAGGCTGGCGGCATCGCCGGAATGGACGATCTCGCCGCGATCCATAATGTAGACGTGATCGGCGAGTTCGCGGCAGAAATCGAGATACTGCTCGACAAGAAGGATTGCGAGGCCCGCCTGATCGCGCAGGAACTGGATTGCGCGGCCAATATCCTTGATGATCGAAGGCTGAATACCTTCGGTCGGTTCATCGAGAACCAACAGTTTCGGTCGTGTCACCAGCGCGCGGCCGATGGCAAGCTGTTGCTGCTGACCACCGGAAAGATCGCCACCGCGCCGCCCGAGCATCGTCTTCAACACCGGAAACAGTTCGAAGACTTCCGGGGGGACATTGCGATTGCCGCGCGTGGCGGCAGCAAAACCGGTTGCGAGGTTTTCGCGGACGGTCAGCAGCGGGAAAATCTCGCGCCCCTGCGGAACAAAAGCGATGCCGGCGCGAGCGCGATCATAGGGTGGTTTCTTTCCCAAAGCCGATCCTTCAAAACTGATCGAACCGGAGGAAAGAGGGTGCTGACCGACGATGGCTCTGAGCATGCTGGTCTTGCCGACGCCATTACGCCCGAGAACACAGGTGATCGATTTCGGTTTCACTTGCAGCGACACACCGCGCAGGGCCTGCGCGGCGCCATAGTGCAGAGACGCATTTTCAATCGTCAGCATGGGAGAATTCCTTGCTCTTTTTGACGCAATTCCGGACGGAAGACCGAACGCCACTTTTTCTGGAATTGCTTTTTATCGGCCAAGATAGACCTCGATCACACGCTGATCATTACTGACGAAATCAAGCGAGCCTTCGGCCAGCACCGAACCTTCGTGCAGGCACGTCACCTTTACATCGAGTTCGCGGACGAAATGCATGTCATGTTCGACGACGAGCACCGACCGCGTCTTGGCGATTTCGCGCAACAGCTTGGCCGTTTCCGCAGTCTCGGCATCGGTCATCCCCGCCACCGGCTCGTCGACCAGCAGCAGCTTCGGATCCTGCGCCAGCAGCATGCCAATCTCGAGCCACTGCTTTTGGCCGTGCGAAAGGTTCGCCGCGAGCCAGTCGCGTTTCTCATTTAGGCGGATCGTATAAAGAATATCCTCGATCCGTTCGGCTTCGTTCGCGCTCTGTTTATGGAAAAGTGCTGCAAACGCCGAACGCGGACCGGAGAGAGCCAGCACCAGATTGTCTTCAACCGTGTGGCTTTCGAAAACCGTCGGCTTCTGGAATTTGCGGCCGATACCGAGCAAAGCGATTTCCGCCTCGTCATGCCTGGTGAGGTCCACTTCGCCATTGAAATAAACGTCGCCAGCATCGGGCTTTGTCTTGCCGGTGATGATATCCATCATGGTCGTCTTGCCGGCACCATTCGGACCGATAATGGCGCGCATTTCTCCGGCCTGCAGCACAAGCGACAGATTATTGATGGCGCGGAATCCATCGAACGAGACCGAAACGCCATCGAGATAGAGAAGGGTATCCTTGCCTTTCATGATCTATTCCGCTGCCTGAGGTTCGGGAAGGTGCGCATTCTCGGTGGCAACTGGCGGAGGGGGCCTGTCCTTCTTGCGCGCGGCGCGGTCAGCCAGTTTGGTTTTCCACGAACCGTAGAGGCCGAGGATGCCCTTCGGCAGGAACAGGGTAACGATAATGAATAGCGCGCCCAGCGCAAACAGCCAGATTTCCGGGAATGCGGCTGTGAAATAGGTCTTGCCAAAATTGACCAGTACAGCGCCGATGATGGGTCCGATGATCGTACCACGGCCGCCCACGGCAACCCAGATAACGGCCTCGATGGAATTGGCCGGCTCGAATTCCGACGGATTGATAATGCCGACCTGCGGCACGTAGAGCGCACCGGCTATGCCCGCCATCATTGCCGAAATGGTCCAGACAAACAGCTTGTAGCGATCGACACGATAGCCCAGAAAACGCATGCGGCTTTCCGCATCGCGGACGCCGACCAGGACCTTGCCGAGCTTGGATCGAATGATGAAACTCGACACGAAGACGGCCAGCGCCAGAAACAGCGCGGTTGCCGCGAACAGCATGGAGCGGGTGGTTCCAGCCTGGATGTTGAAGCCGAGGATATCCTTGAAATCCGTCAGGCCATTATTGCCGCCAAAACCCATGTCGTTGCGGAAAAAAGCCAGCAGCAGCGCATAGGTCAGCGCCTGGGTGATGATCGACAAATAAACGCCCGTGACGCGGGAGCGAAAGGCGAGCCAGCCAAAGCCAAACGCAAGAACTCCCGGCACCAGCACGACCATCAGCACTGCGAACCAGAAGTTATCGAAGCCGTACCAGAACCACGGCAATTCCTTCCAGTTCAGGAAAACCATGAAATCCGGAAGCACCGGATCGGCATAGACACCGCGCGGGCCGATCTGGCGCATCAGATACATGCCCATCGCGTAGCCACCCAACGCAAAAAACGCACCGTGACCGAGCGAAAGGATCCCGCAGAAACCCCAGACCAGATCAAGCGCGACTGCTAGCAGCGCATAAGTCAGGTACTTGCCGATCAGCGATACCAGATAGGTGGGGATGTGCAGAGCCGAAGTTTCCGGCAGCAGGAGGTTTGAAAGCGGCACGAGGAAGGCGATCGCGATGAGCAGCGCAATGACAATCCCGCCGCGCCGGTCAACATGGGTGAGAAACCATTGGGTGATCATGCCTCTATCGCCCTTCCCTTGAGTGCGAAGAGACCGCGCGGGCGCTTCTGGATGAACAGGATGATAAGCACAAGCACGACGATCTTGCCTAGGACAGCGCCGGCGAAAGGCTCGAGGAACTTGTTGGCGATGCCGAGCGACATGGCGCCGACCAATGTGCCCCAGAGATTGCCGACACCGCCAAAGACAACAACCATGAAGCTGTCGATGATATAGCCTTGGCCAAGATTGGGACTGACGTTGTCGATCTGGCTAAGGGCGACACCAGCGATACCGGCGATGCCGGAGCCAAGACCGAATGTAAGTGCATCGACCCATGGCGTCCTGATGCCCATAGACGAGGCCATACGGCGATTTTGGGTGACTGCCCGCATCCGCAAACCGAGCATGGTCTTCTTCAGGACCAGTTGCAGGATGGCAAAGACGGATAAAGCGAAAACGATGATCCACAGGCGCGACCATGTCAGTGTGATCAAGCCAAGGTCGAAAGACCCGGCCATCCAGGATGGATTGCCGACTTGCACATTGGATGCCCCGAACCAGGAGCGAATGGCCTGTTGCAGCACAAGCGAAATGCCCCAGGTCGCCAGCAACGTTTCAAGAGGACGTCCGTAGAGAAAACGGATAATGCCGCGCTCGATGACCACGCCTATCCCACCGGAAACGAGAAATGCGGCGGGGAGAGCTATGAGCAGCGAGTAGTCGAACAGGCCAGGCGCAGACGCCCGGATAATCTGCTGCACGACGAACGTCGTATAGGCGCCGATCATGACCATCTCGCCATGTGCCATGTTGATGACGCCCATGACACCGAAGGTAATGGCAAGGCCGATAGCCGCAAGCAGCAGAACCGAACCCAGTGACAGGCCGTAAACGACATTCTGGACGCCATTCCACAAAGCGAGCTTGGTATTGATGCGGCCGATGGCAGCCTTCGCCGCTTCGCCAACCGGACCCTGAACGCCCTCAAGCGGAGTAAGCAAGCCCAGAGCGTCGCGACTGTTGCCGGCACTCACTTCCGTGATGGCGGCAATTTTCACATCGTCTGCCGCTTCGGAATTCAGAACAGCAGCGGCTTTGGCCTGTTGCATGAGCGCTTTGACGCCCGCGTCCTGTTCCGCGGCGATGGCTTGATCCAATAGCGGGATCGACTCCGGATCGCGGGTCTTCAGGATAGCTTCTGCGGCTGAACGGCGCTCGGCGATATTGTCACTCATCAGTGTCAGGCCACCGATTGCGGCAGCGATATCACGGCGCAAGCGATTGTTGACCTTGATCTTTTCGGCGGATGACCGCGGCACGGGATCGAGTTTTGTCCCGGTCAGCGGATCGGTTGCGGCGTAGTCCGAACCGTCACGTTTGCCAAGAAAGACAGTCTTGTCGGCTTTTGCCACGTAAAGATCACCGGCGCTGAGCGCATCGAGGATTTTGGAGACGCGGGGATCGCCGGTTTTGACCAAGTCCGAGATGGCCTTGGTCGTGTCCTCGAATTTGTCGCCGGCAAGTGCCTGAACAAGCGGCCGTAGCTTCGCGTCATCAACAGTCTGCGCATTGGACTGGGCAATGTGACAACAAGCGCCAAGTATCAGAATGAATACGGACAGCAGGCGGTTCAATCGCATCAATCAATCCTGTGTTGAAATTTTCGGCGGAAACTCCATCCCCACATGCAAGGCGGGGATGGAGTCAGCTTCGGATGTGCCCGGACCCGAAGCCTGGGAGTGGGAGTTCAAACCCCTAGTTGGTAACGCCACCGCACTTGCCGCTGACAACGTTGAAGTTGCCGCACGACATCGGCTTGCGCCAGTCAGAAATCAGATCCTTGGAGCCCGGAAGGTAATCGGACCATTCATCGCCGACGACGAGGCCGGGCGTCTGGTAGACGATGTCGAACTGGCCATCGTCCTGCACTTCACCGATCAGCACAGGCTTGGTGATGTGATGATTGGGCATCATGGTTGCGTAGCCGCCGGAAAGATTTGGAACGGAAGTGCCGACGATCGAATCGATAACCGCGTTGGAATCCGTGGTGCCTGCGGCCTCAACAGCCTTCACCCACATGTTGAAGCCAATATAGGTTGCTTCCATCGGATCGTTGGTCACGCGTTTGTCGTTCTTCGTATAGGCATGCCATTCCTTGATGAACTCGGCGTTTGCGTCCGCATCAACCGACTGGAAATAGTTCCAGGCTGCGAGGTGGCCGACGAGCGGCTTTGTATCGAGACCAGCCAATTCTTCTTCGCCGACCGAGAAGGCAACGACCGGAATGTCTTCAGCCTTGATGCCCTGGTTAGCGAGTTCCTTGTAGAAGGGCACGTTCGCATCGCCATTGATGGTCGAAACCACGGCCGTCTTCTTGCCGGTGGAACCAAACTTCTTGATATCGGACACGATCGTCTGCCAATCGGACTGGCCGAATGGCGTGTAGTTGATCATGATGTCCTCATCCTTGACGCCCTTAGCGTTGAGATAGGCTTTGAGGATCTTGTTGGTGGTCTGCGGATAGACGTAATCGGTGCCAGCGAGAACCCAGCGCTCGACGCCTTCTTCTTTGGCTAGATAATCGACGGCTGGAATAGCCTGCTGGTTCGGCGCTGCGCCCGTATAGAACACATTGCGCGAGCTTTCTTCACCCTCGTACTGGACAGGATAGAACAGCATCGAGTTCAGCTCTTCGAAAACCGGCAGAACCGATTTACGCGAGGAAGATGTCCAGCAGCCGAATACGGCGGCGACTTTATCCTGCTCGATCAGCTGGCGTGCCTTTTCGGCGAAGAGCGGCCAATCGGATGCCGGATCAACCACCACAGCTTCAAGCTTCTTGCCGAGAACACCGCCCTTTTTGTTCTGCTCGTCGATCAAGAACAGCATCGTATCCTTGAGGGTCGTTTCGGAAATCGCCATCGTCCCGGATAGCGAATGCAGAATGCCGACCCTGATCGTGTCGTCCGCGGCGCTCGCGGGTGACATTGCCAGTGACGCACCCATCGCGGCGGCCGCCAAAGTCCCGATAAATCTGGCTGGTAGATTGAACATTAAGGTGAACCCCTCTTTTGGTTGTTGGTACCAAAGGAGTTCTAAGCAACGAGCGTGCCAAGTCGTGTTCGTCGGTTAAAGACATCTGAATTATTCAAAATTATCAGCATATTATGGGTTTTCATAGTCAATGCATTTTTTGCAAGATGTTTGGTTCCGACTCTTTCGCAACCCCCTTTAGCTCATACTTTAGTCACATAGTTATATATGCTGATTTAATAGGCATGGACAGAGTGTAAAGATGCTTTGATATGGCATTGGCCTCCGTTTGATGTATGGTACTTCGACACCAACTCTTCCAAGGACAAAAAATGGACATCCGTCAAATTGACGAAGATTTTGCCGTGACCGGCCAGATTTCACCCGATGATGTGCGCGATATTGTTGCCGCGGGCTATCAGGCGCTGATTTGCAACCGTCCGGACGGCGAATCGCCGGACCAGCCAGATTTCGCAGAAATTTCTCAGGTTGCCGAAAAAGCAGGCATTCCGATTTATTATGTTCCGGTTATCTCCGGTCAACTGACCCAGGACGACGTCGACGCCATGGCTGCCGCTTTGGATGAAGCCAGTGGCCCGGTTCTTGCTTACTGCCGCTCTGGCGCACGCTCAACCAATATTTATGGCATCGTCCAACAGCGGAAAGGCTAGCCTCAGAAGAACGCCTGGATACCCGTCTGGGCGCGGCCTAAAATGAGGGCGTGCACGTCATGCGTGCCCTCATAGGTATTGACCGTCTCAAGGTTCTGCGCGTGGCGCATGACATGATAGCCGATCTGGATGCCATTGCCGCCATGCATGTCGCGGGCGACACGGGCAATATCCAGCGCCTTGCCGCAATTGTTTCGCTTGATCAGACTGATCATCTCTGGCGCGACTTTGTCTTCGTCCATCAGACGGCCAACGCGCAACGCGGCTTGTAGTCCAAGCGCGATTTCAGTCTGCATGTCCGCGAATTTCTTCTGAAATAGCTGCGTAGCGGCCAGCGGCCGCCCGAACTGCCTGCGATCAAGTCCATACTGCACAGTGCGCTGCCAGCAATCCTCAGCAGCGCCCATCACACCCCAGGAGATGCCGTAACGGGCGCGATTGAGGCAACCGAAAGGGCCCTTCAGGCCGGAAACATTCGGCAGCAGATGCTCTTCACCAACGACGACGCCATCCATGACGACTTCGCCCGTTATCGATGCGCGCAGCGAAAGCTTCCCGCCGATCTTGGGCGCAGAAAGACCCTGCATGCCCTTTTCCAGGACGAATCCCCTGATCTGGCCATCATGCGCGTCAGATTTAGCCCAGATGACAAAAACATCGGCTATGGGTGAATTGGAAATCCACATCTTCGAGCCGGACAACCGATAGCCATCCGCGACTTTTGTCGCGCGGGTCTTCATCCCCGCCGGATCAGAGCCGGCATCAGGCTCGGTCAGGCCGAAACAACCAATCCACTCACCCGAGCCAAGCTTTGGCAGGTATTTCCTGCGCTGCTCCTCGGAGCCGTAGGCATAGATCGGATACATGACCAGCGACGACTGAACGCTCATCATGGAGCGATAACCGCTGTCGACACGCTCCACCTCTCGCGCCACAAGACCATACGCGACATAAGATGCTCCGGCGGTACCGTATTCTTCAGGCAAGGTCACACCAAGAAGGCCGGAATCGCCCATCAGCCTGAAAAGTTCGGGATCGGTCTTCTCTTCCAGATAGGCCTCTTCGATACGCGGCAGCAGCTCGCTTTGCGCGAAGGCGCGGGCGCTGTCGCGGATCATCCGCTCGTCTTCGGTCAATTGATCTTCCAAGAGAAAGGGATCAGTCCAGACAAAGGACGGCTTCGAATTGGCCATTTGAGTTTCCTCCTTGATGTGGAAAAGCCCTATCATCAAACTTGTGTCCAAAGCCAGATGGATGTCCAAATGTTTCCTGAGGACAGCCAACCCGCCGGATTTCCGTCGAAGGACGAATCCAGTATAGGTTTTCGATGGCTATCAAGCAGCTGACCGAAACAATCATAAACCAGATCGCCGCGGGCGAAGTCATCGAACGCCCGGCGAGCGTAGTGAAAGAACTCGTCGAGAATGCTATCGACGCCGGCGCAACCCGCATCGACATCGTTACCGCCGGCGGCGGCAAGAATTTGATCCGCGTCAGCGACAATGGATCCGGTATTCCTTCGGACGAGTTGCCTCTGGCCGTTGCGCGTCACTGTACTTCAAAGCTTACCGACAATGTTCATGACATACGCGCGCTCGGCTTTCGCGGTGAAGCACTGCCATCAATCGGCTCGGTATCACGGCTTTCGATGAAATCGCGAATAGCCGAGGCGGATTCCGGATTTGAAGTCAACGTTCACGGTGGACGCCTGGAGGGGCCTCGCCCGACGCCGATGAATGGCGGAACGATCGCAGAAGTGCGTGATCTGTTTTTTGCGACGCCTGCACGACTGAAGTTCATGAAAACGGATCGCGCCGAAGCTACCGCCATAAGCGATGTGGTCAAACGCGTCGCGATCGCTTTTCCGCATATCCGCTTTTCCATTGCCGGAAGCGACCGCACACCTTTGGATCTTGCCGCAACCGGTGCGGGATCGGCAGGTATGCTGGAGCGCATTTCGCAGGTGCTCGGCAAGGAGTTTCCCGAAAACGCCATTGCTATCGATGCAATGCGCGATGGTGTGCGCCTATCTGGCTTTGCTGGCATTCCTGCATTCAATCGCGCCAACAGCCTGCAGCAATTCGCCTATGTGAACGGACGACCCGTCCGCGACAAGCAAATCTGGGGCGCGATACGCGGCGCCTATGCCGATGTGATTTCGCGCGACCGGCATCCGGTAGTCGTGCTTTTCTTCAATCTTGATCCGGCTCTTGTTGACGTCAATGTGCATCCGGCCAAAGCCGATGTGCGCTTCCGTGATCCTGGGCTCGTGCGGGGGTTGATCGTCGGGGCAATTCGCGAAGCACTCGGCCAATCCGGCATCCGCGCCGCGACCAGCGGTGCCGAGGCGATGCTGAATTCATTCCGACTTGGCGGCATGGGACCAATCCGACCAGCAGCAGCACAGCGCTGGCAGGGCGCAGCTGCGGTCAATCAGAACTACAATGTCCAGCAATCGCCCTATCGCCCGTTCGCTACGGAGCCAGCCGCACTGCATGGTGGAGAGGGTTTTGCGGAAACGGTTCAAACCTTCCTTTACGATGGTGCAACGGCGCTTACCACGGACACACGGGCTGGGATGGCTGAGGCTCCACACGAGCTGTTGTCGACAACACTCGGGGCCGCAAGAGCGCAGATCCATGCCAATTATATCGTCTCACAGACAGAAGACAGTCTGGTCATTGTCGACCAACATGCGGCACACGAGCGGCTGGTCTATGAGGCACTGAAAAATGCGCTTCATTCGCAGCCCCTGCCCGCGCAGATGCTGCTTATCCCCGAAATCGTTGATTTGCCGGAAGAAGATGTCGGGCGGCTTGTAGCCCACGCGGAGACATTGGCGCGCTTCGGCCTCGGCATTGAATCTTTCGGGCCAGGTGCGATTGTCGTGCGTGAAACGCCCTCCATGCTGGGAGAAATCGATACGCAGAAACTGATCCGCGATCTTGCGGATGAAATTGCCGAACACGATACATCCGACGGTCTTAAAGCCATTCTCGATCACGTTGCCGCGACCATGGCGTGCCATGGCTCTGTTCGCGCCGGACGACGCTTGAAACCTGACGAAATGAATGCCCTGCTGCGCCAGATGGAGGAAACGCCAGGCTCCGGTACCTGTAATCACGGCCGCCCCACCTATATTGAATTGAAGTTGACAGACATTGAGCGCTTGTTTGGCCGCAGGTGAGTCTTGACCGGCACGACCCCGGGCGCCTAAATGAAATGAATTGATAAAACCGGAACGCATTTATGAACAGATTTGAAGGCCCTGGCTCGCGCGAAGCCAAAATCCGCTATCTCGACGGCGATTTCCAGGTCCTGTCGCCGGGCTCCTATGTCTTGTGTTCCGTTACCTCCGAAAAGATCCCGCTTGACGAACTGAAGTACTGGAGCGTCGCGCGGCAGGAAGCCTACGCCGACGCACGGATTTCATTGGAGTGCGAGATCGAGATGAACCCCGCTCTGCGTCAACGCAGCAAGGCCTGAGATGCGCTCGAGGCGCGCGGTACTACTTTCGCTTCTTGCTGCCGCTACGCTGGCGAGTGGCTGCACCACAGATAGCGCGAGCCGCGAGCCGACCTATAGCGGACCAACGAAAACCATACGCGGCTATCTGCGAGGTTCTCCCTATACGTGGCTTACGGCAAGTTCCGTCGTATACATCAATGCCTATGACGCCACAGGAGGGAATTCCTCCCACATGCCCAAGATCGGGGGGACGAGTTTCACACTCAACCGCAACGGCTATTTCCCCGTGGCATATGAAATCGAGATTCCAGCGAGTGGATCGGTGCCGCGCGTTGCGCTTTCCGTCGAAATTCGGCGCGGAGGCAATATTCTCTTCTCGAATGACCGCAACTTCAGCCAGACGACCGGACGCAATCTCGACATACCCATGCGCGAAGCACCGCCGAGAATTCGGAATTTCCGCGGGCGGTTATGAGCGTTTGAGAGAACGCATCCGGGCGCGATCTCGCGTTTCCCGAATGATGCGTAACGCAGTCTGAGGATGACTGAAAACGAGCTCCACCTCCAGAACCAGGACCCGCGACGCGAACTCTTTCGCGGCCGGGCTACCGTCCAGCAACCGCACTTGGTCCTTTGCCGTTGTAATCAAAGTAAGACCGTCCTTGCCGGCGTCCCTTACAAGATCGGCAACGTCCTCGTCCTTATAGGGGTGATGGTCGGGGAACGATCTTGTTTGCTCGACCTTTGCACCCGCCTCTTCAAGCGTCCTGAAAAATTTGGATGGATCGCCAATGCCTGCAAAAGCGAGCAAGCGTCTATCGGTTATCCCCTCCAGTGCTTTGGGTTTGAGGACGGCCTCGTAAACGGGCTTGGCCGCACGCGCAGCGTTTCGGACCAGTTTGTCAGCTCTGTTGGCCGTGCCGATCTTCAGCAACGCGTCGGTACGAACCAACTGGTCGGTCAAGGGCGCGCGCAAGGGCCCACCCGGAAAGACGTGGCCATTGCCGATGCCGCGTCCGGCATCTACGACAAGCAGAGCATAGTCGAAGTGAAGACGGGCGCTTTGAAAGCCATCATCCATGATGATGAAGTCGCACCCCGCATCCTGTAACGACTCTGCACCGGCAAGACGGTCTGTGCACACGACCACCGGTGCATGCCGTGCGAGCAGCATCGGCTCGTCACCAACATGGCGGGCACTGTCGTGGTCCCGATCAACGCGGTGCAGACCGGAGAATGCGCCGCCATAGCCACGCGAAACAATGCCTGGCTTGAGGCCTGCTGCGGTCGCCGCCTGTGCAAACGCTATGGATGTCGGCGTTTTGCCTGCTCCGCCCAAGGTGAAGTTACCGATACACAGTACAGGCAAAGGTATGGCTGGCGGCTTGGCCCGGCGCATACGCCGTCCGGCAACTATTCCATATATTTTTGAAAGAGGGCTCAGAGCCCGAGCGCGCCAGTCCGGTTTCTCCCACCAGAACGGAGGCGCTTCGCTCGTCATTTCCAGCCTTCGCGATTGCTCAGACGTGCCTGCAAGACCAGAGGCTGGATAAAGGGTTCAAGCGCGGTCATGGTGCGGGTCAACGAGCCGCGCATGTCTTCGACGGTCTTTAACCCGGCATCGATCATGATTTGGCGTTCTACAGGGTTGTTGAAAAGGTAATTCACCGCGCCAGCCAACATGTCCTTGTCGCGTACAAGCTTGGCGCCGCCATTCTTGATCAGACGCTGGTAGGAGTCGCGGAAATTCTGGACATTTCGCCCGGAAAGAATAGCGGACTTCAGCATGGCGGGTTCCAGGGGGTTCTGCCCGCCTTGGGCCGTCAACGAGCGGCCGACAAAGGCGATTTCCGTCAGCCGCAGATAAAGTCCCATGTCGCCTATCGTATCGCCAAGATAAATGTCGGTATCGGGCTCAATCTGATCTCCCCGACTCCGTAGCGCGACCTTCATGCCCAACTTCTCAATCTCGGCTGCAATCTGCGCTGCACGATCCGGATGGCGGGGAACGATGATGGTCAGCAAGTCGCGATGCCGCGCCTTCAGCATATGGTGGACCTGCGCAACGACCGCCTCTTCGCCCTGGTGGGTCGAAATGGCCGCCCAAATCTTGCGCGATCCGATCATACGCTGGAGCGAAGCAAGCTCTGCATTGTTTACCGGCGGCACGGCGGTGTCGACCTTCAGATTGCCCGAAACCGTCACCGGCCTTGCACCAAGGGCGCGGAACCGTTCGCCATCGACTTCGGATTGGGCGACAACATGCGCAAGGTTTTCAAACAAAGCTTCGGCGATTGACGCGCGCCTGTGCCACGATGCGAAAGAGCGATCCGACAAACGGCCGTTGACGAGAACTTGCGGGACCCGCCGCGTCCCGAGTTCGAGGATCGTCATCGGCCAGATTTCGGATTCGCAGATGACTGCGAGGTCGGGCTGCCAGTGGGTTAGAAAACGATCGACTGCAGGCTTCAGGTCGAGCGGGACATACTGATGAATGACCCGGTCCCCGAGGCGTTCCTGCACCATCTTCGCAGATGTGACGGTGCCCGTCGTCAGGACCACATGGATGCCTGTGTCGATAATTGCTTCCACAAGCGGCGTGACAGCCGATGTCTCGCCCACACTGGCCGCATGAACCCAAATGAGTGGCCCCGAAGGGCGGGCAACGCTCGCATTGCCGTAGCGCTCGCCATGACGACCGCGCTCTTCCTTGCCTTTGCTCGCGCGGAAAGCCACATAGGCGCCAACAATCGGGAAGGCTGCTGCACCGACCCATCGATAGGTGCTCAGGACAAATCTAGCCCAACGTTCGCTCATGCTCTACCATCCACCAACTCATGCACCCGAACGGTGTTCGCATTCAAACTATTGGTCAATTCGACACGTTTGGCTTCAAGCATTGCATCGTCGGCATCCTCCGGCACGAAAATAGGGTCGCCAATAATCAGCCCCGACCTGCCAAAGGGCAAGGGAATGGCGGTCTTGTCCCAGCTCTTCTCCAAGACTTTTCGTTTAGACGTCAGGTAGCAAATCGGGAGAATTGGGCGGCCAGACAGCTTGGCAAGAAGGATGACGCCAATTCCGGATTCACGCGGCGTCCCGTGCGGGATATCAGCAATCATGGCAGCGGTCTTACCTTCCTTGAGTGCTTTTTTCAAGGCGAGCAAGGCGCGCGCACCACCCTTTACCGTCCCCCTTACCCGGTCCCTTCCACCTGAACCGCGCACGATCTCGACGCCAAAGCGTTCAGCGACACGTGCATTGAGTTCAGCGTCCTTGCTTTTCGAGAACATGGCAACAAAGCGAACACCACGCGGCATCAGGAATGGCGCCATCAGGTGCTGGCCGTGCCAGGCAACAGCTATGAAAGGCTCGCCGCCACGCTTCATTTCCTCTAGATCGGAGGAACCGGGAAGCCTCGGGTTGGTAGCATTGACCAGCCGGAAAAACTGCGTGATCAGAAAAGCGATCATCGAGCGGACCATCGGCGAGTTTGCCAAGGGGCCACGTACCCTTCGCCAAAAACGTTTCAGCATCCCGCTCTTTCGCCGGGGAGACTTGGTTGCCGCTGGGATGTGTTCACTCATGTCGATAGGTCGTGACCGCACCAGCGATCAATCCGCCTTGCCTGTGACTGGATCCAGCAACTTATGCATGTGCACGATGAAATAGCGCATGTGCGCATTATCGACCGTCTGCTGTGCTTTGGATTTCCACGCACGCTGTGCAGTTTCGAAATTTGGATAGATGCCGACAATATCGAGCTTGTCGAGATCGCGAAATTCAACGCCGCCCAATTTCTTCAACTCGCCGCCAAAGACGAGATGAAGCAGTTGCTTTTGATCTGATGCGTTTTCGCTCATGGTTGCCCATCCAAATGATCGAATTGAAGTTACTGCCTGTTTATCCGAAGGCGGTTTCGGCGACAACGGCCAACATGTTATCCATTAGTAGACCGCTGGCCGCAACGAGTCCCTCATGCCGGTAATCGCCGGTACTGGTATTGCGTAAGCCATAGGCGAGTGGCTTGCCATCAGCTGTCAAGACATTGCCACCCGCCTCCGAAAGGATGAGGTCCGCCGCAGCCAAATCCCAGTCATGCGAGTTGGGGCGTACAAAAGTGCCAGCAATATCGCCACGCGCCACCATGGCGATCCGATAAGCTAGCGAAGCCACATAAGGAGCATGTTCGATGGAAGCAAGGAAACGCTCGGGCAGTCTTTTCAAAAATGCACCAGGGCCCGCTATCTTGAATGGCTGGTTCTCGGCCTGAACGTGTATAGCACTGCCATTTTGCTCCGCGCCGAAACCCGGCAATGCCGTGAATATTTCCTCGCGCGCAGGACAGTCGAGTACACCTGCGACCGGCCGCCCGTTTTCTACGACGGCAACGCTGACACACCAGACATCCTGCCCTTCGATAAAGGCGCGAGTTCCATCGATCGGATCGACCACAAAGAAGCGTTGTCTGGATGAGGCTACCCGTTCATCAAGCGTCTCTTCCGATATCCAGCCATAGTCTGGCCGTGCGGTCAGCAACATGTCCTTCAGATACTTGTCTGCGGCAAGGTCTGCTTCTGTAACGGGCGAATTGCCTGTCTTCATCCAGATTTGCGGCGCTTGCTTAAAATACGAGAGCGCTATTCGTCCCGCACCTTCTGCAGCCTCACGTATCAGTTCGAGATCTTCGCGATTTTGTCTATTTGCCGGCAAGAGTCATGCCTTCGATCAGGAGAGTCGGGCTGGCAACACCGAAATTGCGATCAATATCGTTGGCGGCAACGAGATTGAGAAACATCTCTTTAAGATTGGACGCGATGGTGACTTCGCTCACCGGGTAAGCAAGTTCGCCGTTCTCGATCCAGAATCCCGAAGCACCTCGACTGTACTCACCGGTGACCATATCCACGCCATGGCCGAAGAGTTCGGTAACGTAGAAGCCCGTCCCGACAGAACGGATGATTTCTTCGGGTGTCTTGTCTCCCGGCTCTATAGCGAAGTTCGTCGAAGATGGGACGACCGTCGAGCCAGAACGAACACCCCGGCCATTTGTGGTCAAGCCCAATTCCTTGGCTGTCGAGGTCGACAGAAACCAATGCCTGAGCACACCATTCTCAATCATGTTGAGCGGCACGCCCTCCATCCCTTCGCCATCGAAGGGACGTGAGGAAGGGCCGCGAACCCGCAACGGATCGTCGGTGACATTGATCGCGTCCGAGAGAATTTTCATCCCCATACGATCCTTGAGAAAACTGGTCTTGCGCGCAACCGATGCCCCATTGATCGCACTGGCGATGTGACTGGCAATGCCGCGGGCAACGCGCGGATCGAACACGACGTTAACGCGGCCGGTCTTTGCCTGACGTGCACCAAGGCGCTTGACAGCCCGCTCGCCGGCGGAGCGACCAATGGCTTCAGCATCGTCCAAAGCGTCGAAATAGATACGCGACGAAAAATCATAATCGCGTTCCATGGCAGTGCCGCTTCCGGCAATGGCACTGACCGAGCGCGAAAAGCGCGACCCCATGTACTGCCCGGCAAAGCCGCCAGACGTAACCAGCACAAGGCCTCCCATACCCGCCGACGCCGATCCGCCACCGGAATTGGTAACGCCTTCGACAGCAAGAGCGGCTTCTTCTGCGGTCAGGGCTGCCTCGGTCAATTGCGCTGCGTCAACTACCGTCGAATCATAAAGATCGAGGTCACGGATGTTGCGCACGAGATTTTCGGGGGTGGCAAGTCCTTCAAATGCGTCGTCCGGTGAAACCTTGGCCATGGCGACGGCGCGCTCCGCCAAAACGTTCGGATCAACGCCGGCATTGGCCGAAACGCTCGCAACCTTGCGTCCGACGAATACGCGCAATGAAAACTCGTCGCTTTCCGAGGACTCCGTCGATTCGACTTTTCCGAGCCGAACAGTCACGCCCGTCGAGCGCGAACGTACGACAACCGCATCGGCGGCATCGGCCCCGGCACGCTTCGCAGCTTTCACAAGTGCCGCCGCATTGTCTACGAATTCGCGGGAATTTACCGGCTCGGTCATTTTCGTCTCTAACGTTGATTGCATGATAGGATGCAAGGACTTATCTGACGCAAGTCAGATGCATTCCTTCCTATATGGTGCAAATTGGGGTCTATCAAGGCAAGCTAACGCAACAATCTCACAGCCGAGGTCACAAATATATGCTCTCGCAAAGCGGCAACCTCTATTTTCAGGCACTGGCACTTCTCGCGGGGGCAATAATTGCGGCGCCGCTGTTCAAACGTCTTGGGCTCGGCACGGTTCTCGGATATCTCGCTGCTGGCTTACTGATCGGACCTCTGGCCAATCTCATTACCGATGGTGAACAGGTCCTGCATTTCTCCGAACTCGGCGTCGTGTTCCTGCTTTTCGTCATCGGCCTCGAATTGAAGCCCTCGCGTCTCTGGACATTGCGTCATGCAATTTTCGGCCTTGGCGCCGCCCAGGTCATCGTCACCGGTGCTGTGCTCACCGGGCTGATCCTCGCCTTCGACTTGATGACGTGGCAGGCTGCGGTTGTGACCGGGTTTGGTCTGGCACTCTCTTCGACAGCATTTGCCATGCAGATATTGGAGGAGCGTGGCGAAACAGCCACGCAGCACGGTCAGACTTCGTTCGCCATCCTGCTATTTCAGGATCTGGCCATCGTTCCGTTGCTGGCGATGATCCCTGTCCTTGCGCCCGGCTCTGCGCAGCACGAGGCGGATCCGCTCGGCCAGTTTCTCATTGCAGTCATCTGCATTGGTGCAATCGTCGCAGTCGGACGCTATCTCCTCAACCCCCTGTTTCGCTTCATTGCCAATACGGGCGCACGCGAAGTCATGATTGCCGCGGCGCTGTTCGTGGTGCTTGGCGCGGCCGTTCTGATGCAGTTCGCCGGGTTATCGATGGCCATGGGCGCCTTCATTGCCGGCGTTCTTTTGGCGGAGTCTTCCTACCGGCATGAGCTCGAAGCCGATATCGAACCATTTCGCGGTGTGTTTCTCGGCCTGTTCTTCATGGCAGTCGGGCTCTCGCTGGATCTCGATGTCATTCTCACCGACTGGCTGGCAATCCTGCTTGCAGTACCGGTCTTCATGGCGATCAAGGCGCTCGTCGTCTATCTGCTGGCACGGCTCTTTCGCTCCAGTCACAACGATGCGATCCGGATTGCTTTCTTTCTACCGCAAGGCGGCGAGTTCGGCTTCGTATTGTTTTCCGCGGCCGCTGCATCTGGCTTGATGAGTGTGTCCGCAGCTTCAGAACTGGTGGCAGTCGTAACGCTTTCGATGGCCGTCATGCCGTTATCCGTCGCGCTTGGAAACAAGTTTCTAGCCAATCCAAACGCCGAAGACGAGATCGACGAGGACTTCGATGGAGCGGGTGCAGATGTGATGATGATCGGTTTTTCGCGTTACGGTCAGATCGCGGCGCAAATTCTGCTTGCTGGTGGAAGCGACGTGACTGTCATCGACGCATCCGCAGATCGGATACGCGCGGCAGGACGATTCTGGATTCCGCATTTATTTCGGTGATGGCACGCGCAAGGAAGTTCTGGAAGCTGCGGGAATACGGCAAGCCAAGATCGTTGCCGTCTGCACACATATAAGAGAAACGACGGATCAAATCGTTGAAATGATCCAGGCGAACTATCCGGATATCAAGCTGTTCGTCCGTTCGTATGACCGCGTTCACACGTTGAAGCTACGAGCGCGTGGGGTTCACTACGAGCTACGCGAGACGCTGGAGTCCGGCTTGGTGTTCGGCCGCCGCACTCTCGAAGAACTCGGTGTCAGCGAAGAGCTCGCCCATGAAATCATGGAGGATATTCGGCGGCGCGATGAGGACCGGCTGCATATCCAGGCGTCGGAAGGCCTGACAGCCGGCAATGATTTGTTGTTGACGCGACCGGTAACACCAGAACCGCTGATCAAGCCGACACGCGAAGCCAAGCGTATCGATACGGTTCCCGACGAGGAAATGGACGCAGCCATAGAGCCGGACCCCACTCCGGCTGAGTAGGCATAGGGTCAGACTCATTTCGACCAGATTAGTAGGTCCTGACCCTAGTCACTCCAGTTCGCGATGTTCCACGTAGGTGATGGCGGCATCGACCGCGCGTTTCAACTCCTCCTTGATGCCGGCTGAGTCGCGCAATACCTGCTCGACGCGGAGAAAGTCGAGAACGCCGAACCGTGCGACGTTTGGGCGGAGGAAAATTGCCGGGGGATCGGTACGCAGGCGTGTCGCGATGATCGACTGCATCATCAACTGACTGGCGCCGAACATCGCATCAATGGACGATGGAAACTTGCCGATATCGCCTTCCGGTCCTCCAACGACGTCGATAGCGATCACGAACGCCGCCTTATTTTTCAGGTGATCGAACGGGACAGGGTTATAGATGCCGCCATCGATGAGGATGCAATCGTCCCGACGCACGGGCCGAAACACTGCCGGTATGGCTGCTGACGCGGCGATGGCGCTATAAAGATCGCCTTCGGCGATCGGCACCTCTCTTTGGCCGTAAAAGTCGGTAGCCGTTACGCTCAGTGGAATAGTCAATTCTTCGAACGTGTCTGGAATGCGATCGGGAAGAAAACTCTTGAGCACCTTTTCAATATTGAACTGGCTGAAGCGGATACCGCCGCCCAGCATTTCACCAAAACTGGCAGGACGCATACGCCACAGCCGTGCCGCAATTTCAGCGCGCCGCGAAAGAGTGGCGATCGCATATTCGCGGATGTCACGGCCGGACATGCCTGCCGCCATGCCTGCGCCCATGATTGCACCGATGGAGGAACCGGATATTGCCGTCGGCCGTATGCCGAGTTCGTCCAGTGCCTCGATGACGTTGATATGAGCCAGCCCCCTCGCCCCACCGCCGCCGAATGCAATGGCGAAAGTCGGCGTGTCGGCGGGACTACCCGCGCCGCTCCGCTCATCCATCTCTTGCAGATCGCGAGCGATCATGACGCTCCATCCTTCTCAGGATTGTGGCGAACCGACGATGAGAATAGCCGGATCCGTTTCAAGCAATTTTTTGGCCGCTTCCTTTACCTGGTCAAGTGTAACGGCATTGATCAGCTCGGCGCGCTTGTCGATATAGTCCCGGCCGAGACGTTCGTCCTGCAAGCCGATAAGCGTACTGGCGACAGCCGATGACGAGTCGAGATTGTTCACGGCATAGGACCCGACGAGGTATTTCTTGGCCTCGACGAGTTCGTCTTCCGTCGGGCCGTCCTTGGCCATTTTGGCGATCTCGGTCTTCAATATCTGCAAGGTTTCGTTGGCGCGATCAGCCCGGGTGGCAGTGTTCACCATCAGCGCCGCCATATGATCGCGGGTAACGAGGTTCGAGCCCGCCGAATAAGCAAGACCGCGCTTTTCGCGCACCTCGTTGTAAATCCGGGAAGAGAATGTGCCGCCGCCAAGAATATGGTTCATGATATAGGCGGGAAAGAAATCGGGATCCTGACGACGAACACCGGGATAAACCATGGAAATCGATGTCTGCGGCAGAGGGTAGTCGACACGCGTGATCTGACCAAACGCAAGCTTGGCCTCGCTGATAGTCTCCAGTTCAGCTTTCTCCGGAAGGTCGCCAAAAACTTTGTCAAGCAGCGGACTTAACTCTTCTGGGCTGATCGAACCGACCACTGCGACGATCAGATTATCACGGGCGAAATTGCGTTTATGAAAGGTTGCCAGATCATCGTGGGTGATCGAGTTCAGGCTCGCTTCAGTGCCCTCCGAACGACGCCCATATGGATGATCGCCATAAAGCACTTCTGCGAATTTACGTCCGGCTATCGTGTTGGGATCGCGTTCAGATGACTTGATCCCTGCAATAATCTGCTGACGAATCCGGTCGATCGGGGCTTGATTGAAACGCGGCTTGTTGACCGCCAGTGTCAAAAGATCAACGGCTTGATCCCGCTTCTCTGCGAGCATACGAATGGATCCCGTAACGTCGTCATCGTCGGCGTTGAAGCCCATCTCGGCGCCGACGTCGTCAAGCTTCTCCTGAAACGTTTCCGAATCGAGATCACCAGCGCCTTCATCGAAGAGGCCGGTCATCAAATTGGCAAGCCCTTCCTTGCCGTTAGGATCCTGTGTCGATCCGCCCTTGAACGAAAAGCGCATGGAAATCAGCGGGACGAAATCGTCCTGCACCAGCCAGGCCTTTATGCCTTTCGGCGAGACAACTTCCTTTATTTCGACTGCATAGCTTGGGGCAACCGAAAAGAAGATCAAGAAAAACAGGGCGGCAAATCGCTTCATGATTGGCGCGGTCATTGGACGGCCCCTTCTGCAGGCGCTTCTGGTTGTTGTGCTTCTGCGGGCTCGTTGTCCGATTTCTGATCAGGTTTTCCGTCCTCCGGCATGAGATAGCTCGTGACAGAGCGGCTATCGACAAGATAGCGCTGCGCCACACTCTGGATATCCTGAACCTTTACCGCACGGATGCGATCTGACCATTCCTGGATGTCCTGAATGGTTTGTCCGGTCGAGAGTGTCGAGCCGTAGATGCGCGCCATGCCCGCCTGACTGTCACGAGCGAAAATCACGCTTTTCAGGAAACGATTGCGCGCCTTCTCGAGTTCATCTTCCGTTACGCCATCCTTGATGATTCTGGCGATCTGAGCGTCGATACCAGCCTCGACTTCGGTCAGGGTCGCTGTACCGCGCGGCGAACCATAGACACCGAAACTGCCGGCATCCAGTGACCCGCCTTGATAATATGCACCGGCACTTGCAGCCGTTCCGTCGGTGATGACCAGAGACTGGTAGATGCGGCTGCGGTTGGATCCACCCAAAATTTCACTCAAAAGATCCAAGGCTTCAGCTTCCCCTGGTTTGGCACTGGTATAAGAAGGAGCAAGCCACATCTTCTGGAAACTCGGCTGCGAGACCCGTGGGTCGGCCAATGAGACAGTACGCTTGGTATTCTGCTCCGGTTCCTGGGGGCGTTCGCGTTTTCCAGGCTCCGCCCTCCGCGGAACCCTACCATAAGTCTTTTCCGCAAGCGCCTTTACCGTAGCCAGATCGACATCACCCGAGACAACAAGCGTAGCATTATTCGGGGTGTAATATTTGGCATAAAATGCAAGCGCGTCCTTGAGATTTAGCTGCTGCATTTCGTGCAGCCAGCCAATTACCGGTATCCGATAGGGATGGTTCTGGTAGAGCGTCGCATTGACCTCTTCCGCAAGCAAAGCTGAAGGGTTGCTGTCCGTCCGAGAGCGGCGCTCCTCAAGCACGACATCGCGCTCGGTCTTGACGACATCGTCGTTGAGAATGAGATTTTCCATACGGTCGGCCTCATAGGTCATGACCATTTCGAGAGCCGATGGCGCTACTTGCTGATAGAACGCAGTGTAATCGTAAGAGGTAAAAGCATTTTCCTGTCCGCCGATCTCGGCAACCTTGCGGGAAAATTCACCAGCTGGATAGGTTTTGGTGGCTTTGAACATGAGGTGTTCAAAGAAATGTGCGATGCCGGATTTGCCAGGTTCTTCATCTGCTGAGCCGACGTGGTACCACATCATATGGGTGACGACGGGCGCGCGATGATCCGGAATCACGACGACTTCAAGTCCGTTGTCCAGATGGAACGACGAAACGTCATCTTTATTGGTTGTCTCGATCGCCTTCGCGGTTTGCGGAACAGTATCCGCACGCGCTGGAACGAAGGAAACAGCCGTAAGGGTCGACGCGCCGACCAGGATAAATACCGTAAGGGCGCGGCTTAAAATGCAGGACATACAGATCGATCCAGTTCTGTTTCACGAAAAGCGATACAATCGCGGTCTTTACGACTTCAATGTGACAAACCTTATAACCGTTCCGCCATAGGAACGTTCTTCAACCACGACAAATCGCGGGTCGAGTTCGATCACAGCTTCGGCCTCTTCCTCCAGCACCAGAAGCGTGTCTGGACTGAGCCAGCCGCCCTCAAGTGCGGATTTGAATGCCATCTCGCCGAGGCCTCTCCCATAGGGGGGATCGGCAAAGACTAAATCAAATGGCTCGATGGTGCCTGCGTCGCCAAGTTTAGTCGCATCACGTCGGAATATCTTGGTGTTACCGAGCAGACCGAATGCCTCGACGTTGGTGCGGATCAGTCCGCGCCCTTCCGTCGATTCTTCAATGAACACACCATAGCGAGCGCCGCGTGACAATGCCTCAAGGCCCAGCGCGCCAGTCCCGGCGAAAAGGTCGAGTACGCGCGTTGATTCAAACTTCTCCGGATAACTGTGCACCAGAATATTGAAAAGGCTTTCGCGCGTACGGTCGGTCGTCGGCCGTATTGCGTTGGAAGCGGGCGTCGCCAAGGCACGCCCGCGAAATTTGCCACCGACAATTCGCATGGCTTCAAGTCCTAGGATTTGGGTTTGTCGCCACGCGGAGGGCGACTTGCGCCTCCACCGGACCGGCCCCTCGGTGCACCTTTGGGCCCGCCATATGGCCGATCTCCGCTTTTGCCATCCTGGCGGCCGGGCGATCGAGTCGGTCTGCCGCTTGCCCCGTATGGGCGCTCGGAACGCGCTGGGCGATCACCCTGAGCCGGATGCTCACCCCTTGCTTCCCGCTCCTTCAATTCGGCACGCTCCCGCTTGCCGACGCGCGGGGGACGATCCGCACGAGGTCCGTCCCGAGAACCTTCCGGCCGCGTAGCCCCGAATGTCCGCTTCGGTCGATCAGCATTGTCGCCTTCGCTTCGTGGGGCGCGCGGAGAAAAACTGCGTGGCTTGTCGCCGGCATAACCAGCTGACGAACGACCGACGGTGGTGCGATCACTGGCAGGACGATCACCGGCAGGCCGAGCGGAGCCTTCGCCGAAACGCTTCGGCTTGTCGGCACGCTGACCTTCTGAACGGTTACGCTCTTCCCGCGCTTCCACGGCCTTGGCCCTCGCCTTACCCATCGGACGCGCGCCAGGCGCCATCCAGACGTTGGCGCCGCGAGACTTGCGCGGAGCTGCCGCTTCGTCTTCCTTGCGCTCCCGATCGGCTTTCGATGACACGCCATGCTGGGAGCGTGGCTTACGATCGTCTTCGCGTGGCGCGCGTGCTGGGCGATCCTCACGACCGCCACGAGGCACCGCCGGCCGCTCATTGCGATCCGTCGTCCAGCGTGAGAGGGACTCCTCCCGCTTCTCGTCCTTCGATTTGCGCGGCCCGCGGGCCTTGGCGACGGGAGCGCTGGAAATCCATTCGGATGAGCGGCGCTCCGGACGCTCGCTCGGTTGCTGGACCGCCTCACCCTTCACCGCGTCATTGGAGAACACGTTGATTATCGGCGCATCGAAATCCGCACCGGATTCTTCGATCAGCCGTTCGCCCAGCTGGTCACGCAAGGTTCGGCCATTCATTTCGCGTACAGAGCCTTCCGGCAGATCGCTGAGCTGGAACGGTCCATAGGAAATGCGGATCAGCCGGTTGACTGAAAGTCCGAGCGCGCCAAGTACATTCTTGACTTCACGGTTTTTACCTTCGCGCAAGCCAACCATGATCCAGACGTTCGAGCCCTGTTCACGTTCCAGTGTCGCTTCGATCGCGCCGTAGAAGACACCATCCACTGCAATGCCATCCTTGAGCGTATCGAGCTTTTCCTGGGTAATGCTGCCATGAGCACGAACGCGATAGCGGCGGAGCCAGCCGGTAGACGGCAATTCAAGCGCGCGGGATAGGCCGCCATCATTGGTGAGAAGCAGCAAGCCTTCTGTGTTGATATCGAGACGACCGACGGAAAGGACGCGCGGCATATCCTTGGGCAAGGATTCAAAGACGGTCTGGCGCCCTTCCGGATCACGGTTGGTCGTAACAAGACCTGCGGGCTTGTGGTAGAGCCAGAGACGTGTGCGTTCCTTTTGCGGCAAAGGCTTGCCATCGACTTCGATGCGATCAGCAGGCATGACGTTGATGGCCGGGCTTTCGAGCCGCTTGCCATTGACGGACACGCGGCCCGCGGCGATCATCGTTTCGGCCTCCCGCCGAGAAGCTATGCCGGCGCGAGCAAGCCGCTTGGCGATACGCTCGCCTTCCTCGGCCGGTGCTTCGTCGCGTGGTGATTTGCGGTGCTCGACACCGTGCTTGGCGGGAGCCGCGCCCTCGAACTTGCGTGAGCCTCTGGCGCGATCGCCATCGTTGCCTCGCTTGTCGAAGCTTCGCTTTTCAAAGGGACGTTTGCCGCCCTTCCCGTCATCATTTGAACTTGTCATGGAATGTTTGCCTTTCAGCAGCGCTCACTAACAGCTATGAGGTTTTCTTGCGAGTAAATTCTGGACGATGAGCGCCGCGTGAACCAAAAAACTGATCCAATGAGTGTGGCTCTAGCCGAAGCGCATGACGCCGCGACGCGCAGCGAGGTGCCGATCGGTGCAGTCCTGGTCAAGGACGGGACAATCGTGGCGCGGGCGGGCAATCGCACGCGCGAGCTCAACGATCCAACCGCACATGCGGAAATCCTTGTCATCCGCGAAGCTTGCCACATCCTTGATGACGAACGCCTCACCGGTTGCGATCTCTACGTGACATTGGAGCCATGCACCATGTGTGCGGCTGCGATTTCTTTCGCCCGTATAAGGCGGCTCTACTACGGCGCACGGGATATCAAGGGCGGAGGGGTCGAAAACGGTGCGCGGTTTTTTGCCCAGCCGACTTGCCACCATGCACCGGAGGTATATTCCGGCTTTCAGGAACAGGAAGTGGAAGTCATGCTCAAGGAATTCTTCCAAACCAAAAGACTTTAATTTTCTGCTCTGATCTTTGCCGAAAAATCCATATCCGAGCCAGCATCCTGAGCAAGCTGGTTGATCGAAGCTGCTTTTATCGTCGCCTCCAAAGGTCCCTGATGATCGATGGCGCCGATATCATAAAGGTAGCCGGGCAAATAACCTGACAGAATGACCCGGTAATCGAGCGGCAGTTCCGGAGTTATTGCCCGGACCATGTCGAAAATCACCGTCGTGCAATTGGCCGTTATCGTATTATAGAATTTTGCCGTGCTCGCCAGATGATTGGCGTTATCCATATAGGACAGGAAGAGTGCCTGTCGCATCTCCGGCTTGAGATTGATGCGGTAGCGATAAACATCTTCCTTGCGGATATTCGTACGCAATCGAATGATATCGCGCTCGTCTGCTGCAATCATCGCCAGCTCGAATTCCTTGAAGAACCCTCCGATTTCGGAGAACTCTTCATGACGCTCTTTGCGTATCTCGGCGGAGAAAACAATGTGATCGCCGTTATTGAAGCCGAAGCTCACAAGCGTGTGGGCGATAGCGGGGTTCGACCAATAGGACAGAAATAGGTCGACGGAATCGAGATTTTGAAGATCATAAGTCCGGACTTCCCAGCGCTGGGTAAATTCTGTCGGCGTCCGCCATTCAAAATTGCGCACATTTGCAAGCGTCACATAGTTGCCGTTAAGAGAGCCGGTCACAGTCTGCGCAACATCATCGGCCCAGATACGATTCAACGAGGGTGTGATCGTGCTCCACCAATAGCCGAGGCCGACCATGACCGGAACCAGCACAATAAGTGCACGCCAGGCGCGACCCTTGAACTCAAGCCAAAGGACGGCGAAAGCGATCGCCGCCCAGAGCAAGAGGCAACCAATGTTGCCGGCAATGCCAAACGGCAATTGATACCAGAGTGCGAACCCTCCCCACAGAAAGCCAATAAGCGTCAAAATTATAAGGATGATTAGGCCAAGAAATCGCAGAATGAACAATTGTTGCGGTCCTTGATGGGAAGATGGAAGCGACGCTCTCTCCTTGTAGACGAAAGCATCAATCCGTTCCACAATTCTTGTTGCTAGAATCGCACTGTCAGATCGGCTCTGACGCCATGATCCTGCACTTCGCTGGCAATCTGCCCACGATAGGAAAAGCCAAACGTTGTGGCCGGCGCAAGATCAATGTCGAGACCCACCTCGACCAGCGCAGCGTCCCGAGCGATCGGCAATGCCGATATCTCGAAGCTATCCATACCGGCAAATGCAAGCGACGATAACGGCGTAACATCGCCGTAGGCATGCCGCCAACCCGCCATACCCCGAAGCATCGCCGTGGCGTCGCCGAACAACAATTGCTTTGAGGCGCGCAGACCAAGCGTAGTGAATGTCACATCGGCATCCGACGAGGCACCGGCAAGCGCGGCCGAACCGCCCTCTTCAGCAAAACTGTCGAGATGGAGATTGGCATAGGCTAAGTTGGCGAAGGGCTCGATAGTAACGGTATTGTATTGCAGGGAGTAGCCGAACTCACCAAAGATTTGCGCCGTTCCGCCGTTATAGTCAGCCGTGAGACGCTCCTCCGATCCGGTAAACTGCACGGTGCGATCGGTGCTGATATCGTGCCAAGTGTAGCTCGCGCCCGACCGAAGCCTAAGTCTTCCGAACTCTGCTCCACCATATATACCAAGATGAATATCATCGACATCTGCTGACGCGTCGAGCCCGGACTCATCGATGCTGGTTTGGCTGTAGCCGGAGAGCACACCGATACGGGCGTTGTCACCGACTGCAGCGTCGCCGCCGATGAGGAAGCCGCCGACGGATCGATCGACACCGGGAACTTGATCGTTACTCTCCCAGTCTGCCCACGAACCGAAGCCCTGCCCCCACACGGCAAACCGGTCGCCCGTGCCGATTTGTGGTTCGACGCCGTCGGGACCGTAAGCGAGAACGGGAATTGGCGGTGCGGCCACATCGCCGAAAGCCGAGCGCAGCCGATTGTTGGCTGCATCCCGGATGAAGCGGCCGTCATCTAGTAGCACGCTTGCCAATGACGCGTGAATTTCGCCGGGAAGCTGGGCGATGGTCAGAGGTGCCGTTGCTTTGTCGAGCCCAAGGAGCATTCCAATGAGCGGATTGTCCGTGTCCCGATTATCCATCAAGAAGCGATCAAGGGATTGAATTGCGTTTTTCTGGTTGGGTGTTTTGGCGAGTGAACCAAAGACGACTGGTGTCGGCTCTGGCCCCGGGTCTGGGCCGGGATCTGGCGGCAAGCGAACGAGCGTGAGTGTGAGCAGGACATTGTCGGCGTCATAGCTCAATGCCGGTGTCAGAAACTGGAGATTTGACGACACACCGAGGAACTCGCTGCCGTTCAATCCGCCTGCAGCCGTAAGAATTGTATAAACGGTGCCGATACGCCAACTGCCGGATGAAGCGATGACATCCACATGTCCGCCGCTCAGCGTTGCGATTCCGGAGACCAATGTCTTGTCACCGTTGCCAGCCGGATCGACCTCGACCTGATAGGTCGACCCTTGGTTGAAGGTGAGATTGCCGTCAACGTGCAGCGTACCGATCGAATTGCCCGGAGCAAGGAGACCACCATCGTTGATTGAGGTGGAGCCCACGGTCCCGGTTCCGCCCAACAGCCCGGTTTCCTCGACACTAATGATCCCGCCGAGTGTGCCATTCACAATGAGATTACCGCCCACGAGATTCGTATTACCAGTAAAGCCGCTGCTGTCTCCTGTCTGAATCACGTTGCCTGAAAGCACATTGAATGCGCCAGAACCACTCATACGAGCAGTAAGATCATAGTCCGTCGCGGGATCGAGATTGAACGCGCCGCTGCCTGCGCCGAACGCGATGCTATCTGTTTGCAAAGCTCCACCTAGAACGTTGAGCGTTCCTGACGAGCCAGGTTCGGAAGCAATGCTTATGACGGGACTTGCAGCCGTGCCACCGATGCCGAGGTTCAGGGTTCCGGTGCCGGTATTTCCAATGGTCAGTTCCGATGCTGCGGAAAGTGCAGCCCCTGCGCCCGCGACATTGACAATGCCCGTACCTGAGCCAGCCACGATACCCTGTGCTGGTACCCCAGCCCCACCGCCAATATCAACCCTATCAAGACTTCGGACAGCGGCGCCGTCCAGTACCGAGACCGAACCGGTACCGCCAAGGCCGACGAACAGGAAGCGGCCCGGATCGAGCACTGAATTCACACCCCGGATGGTGACTGTGCCATTGGCCTCGGGGAATCGCGCTATAGCGACGACCATATCGGTCGATACGCGTCCGCCTCCAATGATATCCAGCGAACCTGCGCCTCGAGTACCGACGCTTAGCCGGGATCCGGCCCCCCAGAGGGAACCAGTGCCATCAACGCGGACCATTCCCGAGCCGCCGGCCTCTGACCCGATCGCCGTCGCTGGTGGCGCGCCGTTAAAATCCGCACCGGCATCGAAGACCCTTGCACCATTCTCGATGACGAGAGTCCCTGATCCGGCCCCGCCGATCAACATCTGATGGCCATAATCGAACGACGATCCCGCGCCTGTCACAAGGACGGTGCCTACAGAGGCAGTATTCCTTCCGACATCGGTCGTTAATCGATCCACATCTGGATCGACACGCGAATGAAACGCAACGCCACCATCGCGAATGATCAATGAACCCTCGCCATCTATCCTGTTGACCAGATCGCTGCCGACATTCAGCAGGTAACCCACATCCCATGGACTGGGCTGTGGGCCGGGCGTTGTCAGAATTCCGCTCGTGACCTGGCCGCTCGTCACGATTTGTTGTGCGACGCCCGGTTCGGCAGGAATGAGGATAAAAATGGAAAAAGAGACCGTTATCAGACCCGTGCGCAAGGCACGAGTGGTTTTATCCCCCATCCTGACAACAATCATGCGAATACCCCCCAACGCCCCAAGGGTTTCGACTAGTCAGAAATAATAACACTTAAGTATTAGGGTGCGCAAATATCGTCTTAGTTGCAATTATTGTCGGCCTTGACGACCTTCGCGGTCGGTCAAGGAATAGTGGCTCGACAATTGTGTGACCTTGCAGACTGCGCGCGCTCGGTAAATCCCTATTCCCAAGGAATGAGATTCTTCCAGCTAAAGCCTTTGTCTTTTTTTGCAGCGGCTTTGCGTTCCCGCTCTTTCTTGGCCTCGTCTTCACCCAGCTCATTGGCTGCAGCGGTAGAGGCTGGAGCACGGTATTCGAGTGGCGGCTCGCTCAGGTAACGACGCGTCGTTGGCGATCCGGCTGTTGACGCAAGCTTGCGAGCGCGGAAATCCGCCCCCGCAGTGCTTTTCGATCCTTGATTGGCGGGAGACTTGTCATTGAAGAACCCATATTCCGGCTTGCCTGCAGATTGCTGGGCAAGAGGCATATCATTCTCGACTTCCGGCACGAAATTCGGATTGTTCTGGTTGGCCGTAGCTGTGTCGCGTATGCGCTTGCGCCGCGCCTCGGGCGATTCCGGCCAGTTTGCACTGTCGGTGGTCACGACATCATTCTGCGGTGCTGGCAATTGTGCTACCTTGCCCTCGGCTGGCCGGACGAGCTCGGGACGCGGGTTGTAAGCGATCTGGTTCTTCTTCTTGGATGATCCAAAGGAAGCCATGTTCGATACATCGTCGAGGAGCTGGCTGCCAGCAGTCTTGTCCGTCCCATAGGTAGGCGACGACATGCAGCCGCCAAGCGCCAGTGACGCGACCAGTGCACCGAAAACCGTAATGCGTCCGTTCAAATCCATACTCGCTATTTCCAACCCATGTCTGGGCAGTACTGACTGCCGATCAAATTGTGCTTGATCTATGCCCTGCCTCTAAAATCAGGCAACTCAATGGCAAGCCTTTTACATGAGGCCAATTAGATTAAGCAAGTCTGTGCATGTTTTTACAGAGGATATGCGGATCACTTTATCCAGCAATCCGCATTTCTTCTCTAAACAGCAAGTTTTCCAAGTTTTTCCAGCTCATGTAGAGCGCCGGCGTCGCGGGCTGAAACGTCCGGGAAAGCCGGGTCCAAGCCGACATCGTGCGTATATCGCCACGAACGGGCACACTTCATGCCTGTCGCACGTTGAGATACAACTGCAACGCCCTTCACATCATCGGCGACAAACGCATCCGCAGGGGCTTTTTCGCTTTTTATCGTGATGTCGCTGGTGATGCAGATCTCCGCCATGTCCAGCCCCTTCACCGCGGCAAGCAATTCCGGATCGGTGATGTAGACCACAGGCGCTGCCTCAAGGGACGAGCCGATGGTTTTCTTTACCCTCTCCAGTTCGAGTGCACCGGTTACAACACGGCGGACATCTTTCACCTTGCGCCATTTGGCGGCAAGTTCGTCGTTCTTCCATTCCTTTGGCGTTTCGCGGAACTGCTCAAGATGGACCGATACTGCGTCCCTGTGGAGGTCCAGCCAAGCTTCCTCCATCGTGAACGGCAGCATCGGGGCCAGCCATGTGACGATGCGGTCAAAGAGATAGCGCACGACTTGAAGCGAGGCCTTGCGTCTGATGCTCGACGGCGCATCGCAATAGAGCGAGTCTTTCCGGATATCGAAATAGAAGGCCGAGAGTTCGACATTCATGAAGTCGATCAGCGCGCGGGTGATACGCTTGAACTCGAAGGCGTCATAGCCCGTGCGGACAACATCATCGAGTTCGGCAAGCCGATGCAGCATCAGCTTCTCGAGCTCCGGCATATCGTCATAGGCGATCTCGGCGCCTTCATCGTGGGCAAGCGTACCGAGCATCCAGCGGATCGTATTGCGCAATTTGCGATAGGCGTCGATGTTGGTCTGGATGATGTTCTTGCCGAGACGCTGATCTTCCCAATAATCAGTCGTCATGACCCAAAGACGCAGGATATCCGCGCCGGAATCCTTGATTACGTCCTGCGGCGTCACCGTATTGCCGAGCGATTTTGACATCTTTCGCCCCTCTTCGTCCATGGTGAACCCATGGGTGACAAGGGTGTCGTAGGGCGCGCGACCACGCGTACCGCAACTTTCCAGCAGCGACGAATGGAACCAGCCGCGATGCTGGTCCGAACCTTCGAGATAGACATCGGCAGGCCATTTCAGGTCCGGCCGGTCCTCCAGCGTGAACACATGGGTTGAACCAGAGTCGAACCAGACATCGAGAATGTCGCGGACCTGCGTCCATGGCTCATTCGCCTTTTCACCAAGGAACCGCTCGCGCGCACCTTCAGCGAACCAGGCATCGGCGCCTTCCTGTTCGAAAGCTGCGAGGATGCGCGCGTTGACGCCGTCGTCTTTCAGGACATTGCCGTTGTCGTCGGCGAAGACGCAAATCGGCACACCCCAAGCTCGCTGGCGCGACAACACCCAATCGGGACGATCCTCGATCATGGCGCGAAGCCGATTCTGGCCGCCAGCGGGGACAAAGCGCGTTTCGTCGATAGCGGCAAGCGCGCGCGAACGAAGCGTCGTCTGATCGCCGAGGTCCTTGTCCATATAGACGAACCATTGCGGCGTGTTGCGGAAGATCACCGGCTTCTTCGAACGCCATGAATGCGGATAAGAATGCTTGAGACGGCCCCGCGCAAACAATGCGTCGCGGGCAATGAGTTCTTCGATAACGACCCTATTGGCGTCGCCCTTCTTGCCATTGTCGTCGATAACGCGCGCGGCACCGCCTTCACGGTCGGGGCCGAAGCCCGGCGCGTCCTTTGTATAATAGCCGGCATCATCGACAGTGAACGGGATTGCCGAAGAAATGCCGCGAGCTTCAAGATCGTTGCGCGCATCTGTCCAAGCATCAAAGTCCTCGCGCCCATGGCCGGGCGCCGTGTGGACAAAGCCAGTGCCGGCATCGTCGGTGACATGATCGCCGGGCAGCGTGGGCACGGGAAATTCGTATCCGCCACCAAGGCCTTTAAAGGGATGAGAAAGCGTCATCGCCGCAAGTTCATCAGCCGAAACCGTCCTGATGCGCTTGAAGGTCAGCTTGGCTTTCGTTGCCGATTCTTCGGCAAGGGCATCGGCAAAGATCAGCTTTTCACCTGGACGCGGACCAAAATCATTCTCCGCAGATTCAACCTCATACAGCCCATAGGCAACGCGTGGCGAATAGCTCACTGCTCGGTTACCGGGGATTGTCCAAGGCGTAGTGGTCCAGATGACGACATGCGCGTTCAGCAACTCGGGTCTCATTTCGGCGCCATCACGGCTCATGAAAAGCACCGGGAATTTCACCCAGATCGTATCGCTTTCGATGTCAGCATATTCAACTTCAGCCTCGGCGAGCGCAGTGCGCTCGACCACGGACCACATGACAGGCTTGGAGCCGCGATAAAGCTGGCCGGACATAGCGAATTTCAATAATTCACCGGCAATGCGGCTTTCCGCATGGAACGCCATCGTGGTGTAGGGGTTTTCGAAATCGCCTTCGATGCCGAGGCGCTTGAACTCCGCCGACTGGACCTTGATCCAGTGCGTGGCGAACTCACGGCATTCCTTGCGGAACTCGTTGATCGGCACCTCGTCTTTGTCCTTGCCCTTGGCCCGGTACTGCTCCTCGATCTTCCACTCGATCGGCAGGCCGTGACAGTCCCAGCCGGGCACATAGTTGGAGTCATAGCCGCGCATCTGGAACGAGCGGGTGATGACGTCCTTGAGGATCTTGTTCAGCGCGTGGCCGATATGGATGTTGCCGTTGGCATAGGGCGGACCATCATGCAGGACATAGAGCGGACGCCCATTCGCGTCCTCACGCAGCTTTTTATAGAGGTTCATCTCCTGCCAGCGTGCAACGAATTCCGGCTCCTTGGCAGGCAGCCCGGCGCGCATCGGAAAGTCCGTCTGTGGCAGATAGAGTGTTTTCGAATAGTCGAGTGTCGTGGACGTGTCGGTCATTTTACCAGCTTGTGATGGGGCCCGCGCGTTATCGCAGCGGGCAGATCTCGAAGAAATCATGTTAGAGCGCAAAGGCGCCGCCCCGGACCTTCCGCACCGCGAAGCCGAAGCTTCAGGAACGCGGCAAGGCCGGGCCAGTAATTCGTATCGTCTGAATAGGTATGGACTGCGCGCCGGTCCAGCAAACGGTTTTCATGCGGCGCTTTTAGCAATCACCGCTCATAGAATAAAGAGGGAGGCGCAATAAACTTCGCGTGTGCCTCCTCAAGCCCTTAAAGCGCGAAGTCGAAGCGGTAGGTTGCCTGCACGCCGAGTGTCGCCTGATTGGCCGAACCGCGCTCCCTGACCAGGCTTGAATCTGCCGCTGGTCCCATTAACCGGCTATATTCGGCATAGGCGCTCGTGGTGATCTTGTCGGTGGTCTGCCAGGTGATTTGACCGCCGACGCCAAGCGATTTCAGGCCGCCGCCCGGCGAATATCGTGCGAGGCCCGATGCCGCAGACTCGCTGGCAGTCACACCATAATATTCCTCAAAATAGTCTTTGGAGGCAACGGTTGCACGCGGACCCGCAGACACGCGCACTGTCGGCGTTATGTCCTTGAAGGCATCGATGGCAAAATCGGCTACGACGCCGTCATGAGCGCCGATACCGCGCCGTACCTCGACTCGGCCGCGAATATTGTCTGTCGGATAGAATTCTGCAAAGCCACCGAGCTCGAATCCCCAGTCGACATCGTGAAGGCCTTTGAGATCATCCGAGTCACCGCGGTCGCGCCCGGTGATCAGTTTACCGGTGATCCCGGCCCGAAAAACGCCTGTGTCGATGAAACCGAGGGAGGCATTGTCATTGAGCGAAGAAAAACGAACCGACTTACCTGCACGGCCAAGGGAGATAACCGGGGCAGCGCTGAGCATATAGTCCTTGGCGCCTTCATACTTTGGAGCAACGAAGCCTTTGGCGCCAAGCGTGAGATACCAGTCGCCTGACCACCAATGATCTCCGCGCGTGCTACTGGTAGGCTGGCTGTCCGGATAATACTCATCAGCAAAAACTGCAGTTGATCCCGCAAAAAACAGTGCGCTCGAGAGAGCGCCAATCAGGCGAATAGACATGAAATCACTCCGGAACCCTGCCTGGGAGGTGGCAAGTTATCTGGCGAAACTACCGAAAGATAGATAAAATTGGCTTTATTGTCTTGGTAAACAATTTACCAATTCAATCGAAGTTGATCGTCTGGTCGAGCGCCGACAACGGCCCCACACCCTGCAGCAAGGCCCGCGATTCCTCTTCATCACGCCTGATTTGCTGCATCATCGGTTCCAGGCCGTCGAATTTTTCCTCGCCACGCAGATAACCAAAGAATGATACAGCGCAGGTTTCACCATAGAGATCGCCGTTGAAATCGAAGACATAGCTTTCGAGCAGCGGTTCACCATCTGTGTCGACTGTCGGCCGCCGGCCGAAGCTGGCAACTCCATCGTAGAGCGTACCGTCAGCCCTGCGGAAACGCACGGCGTAAATGCCATGTTTCAGATGTGTTTCCGGCGGCAAAACCATGTTGGCTGTCGGAAATCCAATAGTGCGGCCTAGCTGTTTACCGCGAATGACCTCTGCCCGAATACGGTGGCGATAACCGAGTAGACCCGCTGCCTCCACCACCTCGCCTTCGCCGAAAAGTTCGCGAATACGGCTCGATGAGATGGCGTGGCCGCCCTCATCGCGGAAGGCATCAACCAGAGTAACATGAAAGCCGCGCTTTTCGCCGGCATCCATCAGAAAGGCGGGGCCGCCCTGACGGTTCTTGCCGAAATGAAAATCAAAACCAGTAACGATGCGGCTCGCCGCCAGGCCGCCGACCAGTATCTGGTCTACAAATACGTCTGCAGTCAGCTGCGAAAACTCGCGGGTGAAATGGCACTCGACCACTGCATCAAAGCCCAATGCTTCGAGAATGGAGGCTTTCTCGGCGGCCGGGGTCAAGCGGTCGACCGGCTGGTCCGGTACAAACACGCTGCGCGGATGCGGCTCGAAAGTCAGCACGAGGGAAGGCTTTCCCGCCGCCTGCGCTGCCTCGAGCGCGCGTTCCAGCACGGCCTGGTGACCGCGATGCACACCATCAAAATTGCCAATCGCGACAACGGCATCTTTGAGGTGCTCGGGCAAATGGTTCGGATCGCTCAGACGCAGGATCGACATGAACTTTAGCCTCAGGCCAACATAGTCATCGTGGCCACAGGAATGCTGCCGTGCTTCGCCAGAAATGCAAGCAGTTTCTCAAGGTCTTGAACGCCGCCCATGACGTAATCTCCAGCATGGATACCACCGGAAATATAGAGAGCATCGATCCCGAAAAGGTCGGCGCCCTTGATGTCAGTCAGCATACCATCGCCGATAGCGAGGACGCGCGCGAGATCGACAGGCTCATCGCGCACCTCCATAGCAGCGGCAACAGCGGCCTCGTAAATTGGGCGATGCGGCTTGCCGGCAATCAATGTCCGGCCGCCAAGCTGGCTATAGTCACGGGCAAGCGCTCCCGCGCACCATATGAGTCGGTCGCCACGCTCGACGACAATATCCGGGTTGGCGCAAATGAACGGCAGATCGCGCGAACGGAATCGAGTGAGCATTTCTGCATAATCTTCCGGCGTTTCCGTCTCATCGTCAAAGAATCCGGTGCACACGACGACGTCTGCTTCGCGTTCCTCGACAAGTTCGACGTCCAGCCCTTCATACAGTGTTTCATCGCGCTCAGGCCCAAGATGAAAGACGTGGCGCGGCGCATTGCGGATCAATTCGCGCGTCACGTCCCCCGATGTGACAATGCGATCGTAGGAAGATTCGGCCACGCCAAGCGCGTGTATCTGCTGTGCGACGCTATCAAAACGGCGCGGTGCATTGGTTATAAGGACGACCGTCAGACCGGCTTTCCGCGCACGTGAAAGAGCTGCCGATGCGGAAGCAAAAGAATCCACGCCATTGTGCAGAACGCCCCAGACATCGCACAGGAGGACATCGTAGCGATCCATCAATTCGTCGAGACGCTGCAAATGTATCATATCGGTCATGCCGATCCTTTCCGAGAACGCAAAGCCCGACATCGCTTACCCGATTGCATGAAATGTGTCACCCATGATCATCTGCGATTGTTTCGCGTCCAGATATTGACAGCATACATATGAACAATTATTGATATGTTTGTTATCACTAGGGCAAGCCATGTCAAATTCCCACGAAGGCCACGACCACGCACCGAAGATCACGGTGGGTAATCAGCGCAAAGTGTTGATTGCGTTTTTCATTACATTTGCCTTCATGATCGTCGAAGTCATCGGCGGTTTGTTGTCCGGTTCGCTGGCGCTGATCGCCGATGCTGGCCATATGGTGACCGATGCCGCGGCGCTGGCTCTGTCCTATGCGGCATTCCATTTCGGCAAACGGGCCGCAGATGAGCGGCGCACATTCGGTTATTTGCGTTTTGAAGTCATTGCCGGGCTGATGAACGCCATCGCCCTCTTCGCTATCCTCATCTGGATTACCATCGAAGCAATTGATCGCTTCCGCAACCCCGGTGAAGTACTGGCAGGGCCGATGCTGATCGTCGCGACGATCGGGCTAGTCATCAATATAGCTGTATTCTGGATCCTTACGCGCGGCGACAGCGAACACGTCAATATCAAGGGTGCAATCCTGCATGTGCTAGGCGATCTGCTTGGTTCTGTCGGGACAATCATCGCCGCTATCGTCATCTATTATACGGACTGGACGCCGATAGACCCCATCCTCTCGGTCTTCGTCTGCCTGCTTATCCTGCGCAGTGCCTGGGCATTGCTGCGAAATTCAATGCATATTCTTCTTGAAGGTGCGCCGGCGAACGCCTCGCCGGAAGAAATCGAGCAGCATTTGAAGAAAACCATACCCGGTTGCGCCAATGTTCGGCACGTTCACGTTTGGATGATTACATCAGGAAAAGCGCTCGCAACACTGCATGTACTGCCGCAAGCGGATGCCAATCCTCGTTTGCTGGTAAAGCAGGTCGAAGCCGAGTTGAGAACGAAGTTCGGGATTGAACATTCGACCATCGCCATCGACTGGCCGGATACCGCGCCGGAGGATTGCTGCCTTGGCATAGAGCCGGGCGGCGGTCACGAAGAACATGACCACGCAGATCACAACCACGCGCCGCATAGTCATGGTCACGAGGATCATAAACATTGAACAAGGTAGCAATTCCATCGCAGCTCGATACAACGGTCCTCGCAGAGACGTTTCGGCTGCTTGGCGATCCGACGCGGTTGCGCATCCTGTTCTTCTGCCTCGACGAGCCGAGATCAGTCGGTGATATAGCGACGAGCCTCGATCTGTCGCAATCTCTGGTAAGTCATCATCTGCGGCTATTGCGCGGAGCACGGCTGGTACGTGGCAACCGGCAGGCCAAGCAGATCTTCTACAAGCTTGCCGACGAACATGTCAGCGACATGCTCGTCGACATGGCCCATCACGTTTGCGAGGAGCAGTTCGACGACTGACGCTGCTCTTCTAGCCGCTTCTACTACCCAATAGCCAGCGCAATTGACCTGATTTAGAATCCGGACAGAACAATCTTGCCTTTGGCGCGGCCGCTTTCGATAAGCGCATGTGCTCTCTTCAGATTAGCGGCGTTGATCAGGCCGAAGTCATCGGCGAGAGTCGTCTTGATCGTCCCTTCGTCAACGAGTTCCGACACCTGGTTCAAAATTCGATGCTGAGCATCCATATCGGGTGTCTTGAACAGCGCCCGTGTAAACATCAGCTCCCAATGCAGCGATATGCTCTTGCGCTTCAACAACATGACATCGAGTGTCTTCGGATCGTCGATCAGTGCGAACCGGCCCTGCGGCGCGATCAGCGTGGCGACTTCGGCAAGATGCGCATCGGAGTTGGTAGTTGAGAACACGAATCCCGGAGCGCCTATACCCAGCGCCTCAACCTGGGCCGCTATGGGTTTCGAGTGATCTATGACGTGATGAGCGCCGAGATCACGGGCCCAAGTCTGCGTTTCCGGACGCGACGCCGTGGCGATGACGGTGAGGTTGGTCAACTTTCGCGCGAGCTGAATAGCGATCGATCCAACTCCACCGGCGCCGCCGATGATAACGATGGCATTGGCCGCCCCGAGTACCGGTGTTTCGACATGGAGCCGATCAAACAACGCCTCCCACGCGGTGATCGATGTCAGCGGTAAGGCGGCCGCGGCGCTGAAGCTCAGCGATGATGGTTTTTTGCCGACGATACGCTCATCGACGAGGTGAAATTCTGAGTTCGTGCCGGGACGATCGATCACTCCAGCGTAGAACACTTCATCACCCGGCTTGAAGAATTGTGCCTCGGGACCCACTGCGGCTACGACGCCTGACGCATCCCAGCCAAGTACCTGGGGCGTTCCCCCTTCCGGGTTGACCCTGACCCGGACCTTGGTATCGACGGGATTGACAGAGATCGCCCTCACCTCAACCAACAGGTCTGTGCCACTTGCTTCGGGCTTTGGCAGGTCGATATCGACCAATGAAGTTTCAGCGGTGATGGGTTGTGATTCTGAAATAGGCGACAGCGCGCATGATCGTTGCTCCTGAAAAAGTTGACCTGCTCGAGATGCGCCCTATGCTACATAAGTGCAAGAATGCACATATAATGCATATAGTGTCAAAAAGGATACCGTTATGCCCCGCGTGCGCCACAAGACGTTTGATTGCTCCGCCGGCTGTCCGGTCGAAGGTGTTCTCAACTTGATCGATGGCAAGTGGAAAGGCGTGATCCTCTACCATCTCATGTCAGGTACGCTGCGGTTTAATGAGATCCGACGCAAGCTGATTAATGTCACGCAACGCATGCTGACAAACCAGCTGCGCGAATTGGAAGCCGATGGGCTGATCATACGCAAGGTCTACGCCGAGGTGCCGCCCAAGGTCGAGTATTCGCTTTCGGAGCGCGGCCGTAGCCTGGAGCCGGTTATCAACGCCCTGAAGGCATGGGGTGATGCAAATCTCGCTCTCGACAAGATCGACGTCGAAGCAGCCTGACGCGTCGTTTCATCAAGTCATCACATTCATATGGGATTAATGGCTTGCTGCAGCACCTGCGAGCGCCTGCGACTGCCGAATTTGGTCTTACCGCAGAAAGATTCATCGCAGCTTTCCCTTGACTCTTCAGTGTCATCCCACTATCTCCGGCCGCAGTTAGCACTCACCTCTGTCGAGTGCTAATAACGCGGATGGCGCAGCTGTTCGCGACATCGTTTTGACACCAACATCAAGGGTTCTAACCATGGCCAAGACCAAGTTCCGCCCGCTTCACGACCGCGTCGTAGTACGCCGCGTTGAATCCGAAGCAAAGACTGCAGGCGGCATCATCATTCCGGATACTGCCAAGGAAAAGCCACAGGAAGGCGAAATCGTCTCCGTAGGCACTGGCGCTCGTGACGAAGCCGGCAAGCTCGTACCACTCGATGTCAAGGCAGGCGATCTTATCCTGTTCGGCAAGTGGTCCGGTACGGAAGTCAAGATCGGCGGCGAAGACCTGCTGATCATGAAGGAATCCGACATTCTCGGCATCCTCGGCTAATCAACGTCGTTTCAACACAATTTCGATCAAACCGGGTTAAGTCCCAGGAGAGATAAAATGGCTTCCAAAGAAGTAAAATTCGGCCGCGACGCGCGTGAGCGCATGCTGCGCGGTGTCAACATCCTTGCAGACGCGGTCAAGGTAACGCTCGGCCCGAAAGGCCGTAATGTTGTCATCGACAAGTCCTTCGGCGCGCCACGCATCACCAAGGACGGCGTGACCGTTGCCAAGGAAATCGAACTCGAAGACAAGTTCGAAAACATGGGCGCACAGATGGTGCGTGAAGTCGCTTCGAAGACGAACGACATTGCCGGCGACGGCACCACGACTGCTACCGTCCTTGCCCAGGCTATCGTTCAGGAAGGCGGCAAGGCTGTTGCTGCCGGTATGAACCCGATGGATCTGAAGCGCGGCATCGATCTTGCTGTTGCTGAAGTCGTCAAGCAGCTCGGCAAGAGCGCCAAGAAGATCAAGACTTCGGAAGAAGTTGCGCAGGTCGGCACGATCTCTGCCAACGGCGAGACTGAAATCGGCGAAATGATCGCCAAGGCGATGCAGAAGGTCGGCAACGAGGGTGTTATCACCGTTGAAGAAGCCAAGACCGCTGACACCGAACTCGAAGTCGTCGAAGGCATGCAGTTCGACCGCGGCTACCTGTCGCCTTACTTCGTCACCAACCCTGAAAAGATGGTTGCTGATCTCGAAGACGCCTACATTCTTCTCCACGAGAAGAAGCTTTCGAACCTCCAGGCTCTTCTGCCGGTTCTTGAAGCTGTTGTTCAGACCTCCAAGCCACTCGTCATCATTTCTGAAGACGTCGAAGGCGAAGCTCTTGCTACGCTCGTCGTCAACAAGCTGCGTGGCGGCCTGAAGATTGCGGCTGTAAAGGCTCCTGGCTTCGGCGATCGCCGCAAGGCAATGCTGGAAGACATCGCGATCCTCACCGGTGGTCAGGTTATTTCCGAAGATCTCGGCATCAAGCTCGAAAGCGTTACGCTCGACATGCTCGGCCGCGCCAAGAAAGTGTCGATCACCAAGGAAAACACCACGATAGTTGACGGTCATGGCAAGAAGGGCGAAATCAACGCCCGCGTCGGCCAGATCAAGCAGCAGATCGACGAAACCACTTCCGACTACGACCGCGAGAAACTGCAGGAACGCCTTGCCAAGCTCGCCGGCGGTGTTGCCGTTATCCGCGTTGGCGGTGCAACGGAAGTAGAAGTGAAGGAAAAGAAGGACCGCGTCGACGACGCCCTCAATGCTACCCGTGCGGCTGTTGAAGAAGGCATCGTTGCTGGCGGTGGCGTTGCTCTCCTTCGCGCTTCGGCTGGTCTTACCCTCAAGGGTGCAAATGCCGATCAGGATGCTGGCATCAACATCGTTCGTCGCGCTCTGCAGGCTCCGGCTCGCCAGATTGCAACGAACGCAGGTGATGAAGCTTCGATCGTTGTTGGCAAGATCCTTGAGAACAAGAAGGACACCTACGGCTACAATGCGGCCAATGGCGAATACGGCGATCTGATCGCACTCGGCATTGTCGATCCGGTCAAGGTTGTCCGTACTGCTCTGCAGGACGCTGCATCGGTTGCTGGCCTTCTCGTCACCACCGAAGCCATGATCGCCGAAGCTCCGAAGAAGGACAACGGCGGCGCTCCCCAGATGCCAGGCGGCGGCATGGGCGGCATGGGCGGTATGGACTTCTAAGAAGTCCTCATCCACGCAAATACGGAAAAGGCGGGTTTCGACCCGCCTTTTTTTGTTATTTAGACCGCTGAAAGTCTTGCGACGGGCGTTGTATGATTCTTTATTCTGCCGCGTCAGCGAATCTTCGCTGTACCTGGGCGTCCCCGTGGGCTGCATCGAAACGGGCCCGGGCCTCGCTGACACGTTGCTCGTTCTTGATCGCCCAGTCTCCAAGCCCTCGCACGGGAACGAGCAGATCGCGACCCAAGTCAGTCAGCTCGTAATCCACACGTGGGGGAATGGTTGGGTAGACCGTTCGTGTAACGAAACCGTCGCGCTCGAGGCTCCGTAGTGTGCTCGTCAGCATCTTTTGCGAGATACCGTTGATCGCCCGCTTCAACTCGTTGAATCGCATTGAGCGATTGCCAAGATAACTGACAACCAGGACCGTCCATTTGTCGCCGACGCGCGCCAGAATGTGATGAACCGCGCTGCAGGCAGAGGTAACTTCAAAGTGATCTGGTTTCAAAAAAGTGCCTCCTTGCGGTCGTTTCGAACAGTCACTTATATAGCGCGGGTCACAAATAGTTACCATCCCAAGACACAAAGGATTTCTCAATATGGCTAAAGCAAAAATCGGCATCATCATTGGCAGCACACGGATCGGCCGTTTCGCCGAATTTCCGGCCAAGTGGATCGCCGAGATAGCCGGAGAACGTGACGATATCGAAGTCGAAATCCTCGATTTGCTCGATTATCCTATGCATTTCTTCGGCGAAGAGCGCACGTCGACCGCCCAAACCGAGACGGCAGAGCGCTGGAAAAAGAAACTGCGTGAGTTCGACGGTTTTGTTGTCACCGTTGCGGAATACAACCACGGCCCGACTGCAGTTCTGAAGAATGCTATCGATCTTGGTGAGTTCATTCACAAGCCGGTTGGATTTGTCGGCTATGGCGGCGTTGGCGGTGCCCGCGCAATCGAGCATCTTCGACTGGTTTTTGTGGAAATGAGTGCCGCATCAGTCAAGACCGGCATCCACATCTCCTTCCCCGAATATCTCACTGTGGTCAAAGGCGAGAAGAAGCTTGCCGACTATGAACATCTCAATGAAGCAGCCAACAACCAGCTCAACCAGCTTGTCCTGTGGGCAAACGCTCTAAAAACAGCCCGTGCTGCTTGATAATTGAAGAGCGGCCGCGCAAGCGGCCGCTCACCTGTCAGACCAGACCGCCAATTCGTAACCCTCCGGATCGGTGAAATGAAAGCGGCGCCCACCGGGGAAATTGAAGATCGGTTTGACGATCTTGCCTCCCGCCTTTTCAACCCGCCTCAATGTATCCGCAAGATCGTCGGCGAAGAGGATCACCAGCGGACCGCTACCCTGTTTGACGTCGCCGGCGTTCGCAAATCCGCCTTTGAGATTACCATCGGAAAACTCGCAGTAATCGGCACCGTAGTCGGTGAACGTCCAGCCGAACGTATTGCCATAGAAGCTGCGAGCCCGCGCAATATCCTTCACGTTGAATTCGATATAGTCGATACGCTGGTCCTTACCTGAACTGGCCATTTTTCACCTCACTCTATAAGTTGTGCTTCGAGCACGTCCTTGAGTTTTTGCAGATCACGCATCACCCAGGCTGCGTCTGCAGTGAATTTTTCGTCGTCCATTCCCGGCAGCCGGAATAAAGTGAATGTTACTTCCGAATTGTCTCCATTGGCGACAACCCGCAATGGAATATAAACCTCCTCACCAGTTTCGGTGATGACCCAGTGATCGAGAACGCCGAGCTTGTTTGGCGGTGCAAAACGTAGCCTGAGCTTACCGGCAGGACTGTCCACCAGCCATTCGTCGCCCGACCTTTGCAAGGCAGACGTTAGTCCGGAGGCCCATTCTGGCAGGTTTTCCGGGATGCTTGCGTAGTCATAGACGTCGCGCCAAGATCGCTGAATGGAAATTTGAAGGGTTCGCGCTTCATGCGTCGCCATGCCCTGTCCTCCCTGCATGCTCTAATCGATTTTAACTTAGCATGGCATCGTTTTCCGGCCAACATTTGCCGCTCGAACCTTGCCTCCCGTCGAGCTTCGCAGTAGTGATCTGCCAACTCCCATCAGGAAAAGTGCAGATGAGCTCTACGCGTACCGAAACAGATACTTTTGGCCCGATCGAAGTTGCCTCGGACAAATATTGGGGCGCACAAACCGAACGTTCACTGCACAATTTCAAAATCGGCGGCGAAAGAATGCCGATCCCGCTTGTACGTGCTCTCGGTATAGCAAAGCGCGCCGCCGCCGAAACCAACATGGCACTTGGCAAGCTCGACGAAGTGATCGGCCGTGCCATCACCGTCGCTGCCGAAGAAGTCATCGAGGGCAAGCTGGACGACCATTTCCCGCTCGTCGTCTGGCAGACGGGATCAGGTACGCAGTCAAACATGAATGCCAATGAGGTGATCTCCAATCGCGCTATCGAGATGCTGGGTGGAACAAAGGGCTCGAAAAAGCCGGTTCATCCCAATGATCACGTCAATATGAGCCAATCGTCGAACGATACATTTCCGACGGCAATTCACATTGCCACAGCAGTGGAAGCGACAGAGCGTCTCTTTCCAGCACTGAACCATTTGACGGAAGCGCTGGCCAAGAAAGAAGAGGCCTTTACAGACATAATCAAGATTGGTCGCACACACACACAGGATGCAACGCCAGTCACGCTTGGCCAGGAATTCTCCGGCTACAGGGCTGCGCTGGAATTTGGGCGGAAGCGGATCGAACAAAGTCTCGCTGATATCTTCCTTTTGGCGCAGGGTGGTACGGCAGTCGGTACAGGCCTCAATGCGCCAATTGGCTTCGATACCGGATTTGCCGAGGCAGTGTCAGATATTACCGGCCTTCCCTTCAAGACGGCGCCAAACAAGTTCGAGGCACTGGCCAGTCACGGTGCACTCACAAACTTCCACGGCAGCCTCAATGCGCTTGCCACCGATCTGTTCAAGATTGCCAATGACATCCGCTTTCTCGGCTCTGGTCCTCGCTCCGGTCTCGGTGAGTTGAAACTGCCGGAAAACGAACCGGGCTCATCAATCATGCCTGGCAAGGTCAATCCGACCCAAGCCGAAGCACTGACCATGGTGGCCACACAGGTGTTCGGCAACAACGCTACTGTGACCGTCGCAGCCAGCCAGGGTCATTTCGAACTCAATGTATTCAAGCCTGTGGTTGCACTGAACGTGCTTCAGTCGATCCGCATTCTCTCCGATGCGATGATCTCCTTTGCCGATAATTGCGTCGACGGTATTGAGGCGGATGAAGTCCGTATCAAGGACCTGCTTGAGCGTTCATTGATGCTTGTCACGGCCTTGGCCCCGGCTATCGGCTATGACAATGCAGCGAAGATCGCCAAGACCGCTCACAAGAACGGCACGACCTTGCGCGAGGAAGCTCTCGCCAGCGGTCACGTCTCGGCCGAAGACTATGATCGCCTCGTGCGCCCGGAACGAATGATCGCGCCGGAATAAGGTTGGAAAACCAATCTACTGTGAACAATCTGTAGAGAAAATAATGGCTTTGTTTGACAATCGGATTTAGCTATTGGGGGGCAACGCCAAACCCGGAGAGATTTCTTATGTCTAACAATGCCCTAGTTACACTGATCAGTCGTATTCTACTTTCGATTCTGTTCATTCCCGCCGGCTTCGGCAAGCTGACCGCTATTGCGGGCACTGCGGGATATTTCGCCGCCAAGGGCCTGCCGCTGCCCACAGTCACTGCCGTCATCGTCGGTCTGGTCGAGTTGTTGGGCGGACTTGCCGTACTCGTCGGCTTTCAGACACGCTATGCTGCAATCCTGCTTGGCCTTTTTACCATTGCCGCAGCATTTGTCGGGCACCTCGTGCCCTGGGACCAAGCGAACCAGATCAACTTCTTCAAGAACCTTGCCATAGCCGGTGGCTTTTTCATTCTCGCCCAGTACGGTGCAGGCGCTCTTTCGGTAGACGCCAAACGCGGCTGACCGCATTTGACCGAATGTAAAAAGGCCGCTCCGTGCGGCCTTTTTCTATAAGAGGAACAAGGGTTTAATTCGAAGCTTTCGCTTCGCTGACCAATACCGGCTTGTCCCGATAGTCCTGGGGGAATAACTTGCTCAGGTTTTCAATTTTTGGCAGATCGTAGTACGCGATATAGGGCTGTGTCGGATTGATCGTGGCGTAGTCCTGATGATAGGCCTCGGCTGGATAAAACTTTTCGAGCGACGAGACTTTGGTAACGATCGGATCGGAATAGACCTTCGCCTTATCAAGCTGGGCAATGTAAGCCTTGGCCACCTTTTCCTGATCGGCACTGGTTGTGAAAATCGCCGAGCGATACTGCGTCCCCGAATCCGGACCCTGACGATTGAGTTCCGTCGGATTGTGAACCACCGAGAAATAGACCTGCAGGATTTTGCCAAGGCTGACAGCCTTCGGGTTAAAAGTTACCTCGACGGATTCAGCATGCCCAGTGTCGCCGCCGCTGACAATCTCATAGCTCGCCGTTTCCTTCTTGCCACCGGAGTAGCCAGAGACGGCGCTGGTTACGCCCTTCATGTGCTGGTAAACGCCTTGGACGCCCCAGAAGCAGCCGCCGGCGAGGACGACTGTTTCAGAATTGGCCGAGGATTTCTGGTCAAGCGAAGGTGGTGGCACCATGGTGACCGTTTCGCTGGCAACGGCGTAGCCGGGAGACAACAAGATGGTTGCGGCAAGCAGTAGTTGACGAAGTTTCATGGGAATGTCCTTTGAGCTCAGGCGGCTGCCGGTTTGAAGTTCAGGGCGACACCGTTCATGCAGTAGCGCAGACCGGTCGGTTTCGGACCGTCGTCGAAAACATGGCCAAGATGACCGCCGCAACGGTGGCATTCGACCGCCGTTCGCGACATGCCGAATGAACTGTCCGTTTTTTCGATGACCGAGCCCTTGATGGGCAACCAGAAGCTTGGCCAACCGGTACCACTTTCGAATTTCGTGTCTGAATCAAAGAGCGGCAGATCACAGCCAGCGCAGGTAAATGTGCCCTTGCGCTTTTCATGATTGAGCGGGCTCGTGAACGGTCTCTCAGTCCCCTCCTCGCGCAGCACGTAGTATTGCTCGGCGGTGAGCAGCTTCTTCCATTCCGCGCTCGTGTGCTCGACTTCGAACGTGCCCGCCGCGTGGGCTGTCGGTGTCGCGGAAAAACGCGCCGCCACGAACGCACCAAGCCCTGCTATAGCACCGCCAAAAAGCGTTCGACGTGTCATCATGGCTGAACTCCCTGTGCCAATGTACCGATAATAACCGGTTTCTGCAGGGAGATACGTAAGGACGGCCGGAAAGGTTACACAACCAGCCTGGAATCACGGAGAGTTGATGAAAAATCAACCTTTGCTCAAAGCGGTCTTGATGCGCCGCGACAGTTTTTCGACTGCGCTAGCCTCGGCTGTACCACGTGACGAAACCAGACAGGCTTCCGATTGGAGGATTGTTCCGTCGTCAAGAACCCTTAGATGATTGGCTTGCAGCGTCGAACCCGTCGAGGTGATGTCGACGATGATATCAGCCGAACCCGAAGCCGGGGCGCCCTCGGTGGCGCCAAGACTCTCGACGATGCGATAGACCTGAATGCCGTGCATTTGCGAAAAGAACTGCTGCGTGAGACGCCAATATTTGGTGGCGATGCGCAGACGCCGGCCATGGCGCTGGCGGAAATCGGCAGCGACGTCATCTAGATCGGCCATGCTGGATACGTCGTACCAGACCTCCGGTACCGCGACCACCACGTCCGCTTGGCCGAAACCGAGTCGGGCCTCGATCTGAACACGCTCATCGGCCGATGACAAAGTCTCGCGGATCAGATCTTCCCCCGTGATGCCCAGATCAACACTGCCGTAGCCAAGCTCGCGTGCGATTTCCGAGGCAGAGAGAAACAGGATATCGATCTGGTTTTCGCCTTTGACCCGCGCCCGGTAGTTGCGTTGATCGTTGGGCAGGATCACGCTGAGACCGGCGCTTTCAAGCACACCAAGCGCCTGATCCTTGAGACGGCCTTTGGATGGAAGGGCCAAGGTAAGTGTCATTTTGCCTCTCCCGCGATCTGTTCAAGCCTGTCGAGCCAGATCGAGAATCCGACGCCTGGAACGGAGCCAACGGCTCCGAGCATCGTCAGCAACCGGTCATAACGGCCGCCGCCGACGATTGCGCCGAGGTCAATATTGTTCAGAGCGCGCGTTTCATAGACGAGACCGGTATAGTAATCGAGCGGGCGCCCGAAGGCGGCGTCATAGATAATCGTCTCATCTCCGATACCCGCTTCGACGACCGAGACCGCCCGCGCCTCGAATTGTTCCAGCGCAGGTCCAAGATCGAACTCGTTGGAGCGCGCGAATTTGAGCAATTCACCGGCGGCAGATCCCAGTGGCACACGGATCGCAAGAAAGCTCTCCAAAGCAGAGAAGGCCTTGGCGGGCAGCCGTACCGAAGCAAGCGCTGCCTTTTCGATCAAGCGGCGCGCGATTTCGACAGGTGCGCGACCTGCGGCCGGCGAAATACCAGCAACCCGCATATCCTGTTCGAGCGCAATGGCCAGTCCGGCTTCATCGCCTTTTTCGACCAGTGCCGTGAGATGATCTGGTAGCGTATCGCTTTGCCGGTCCGACGAAAGGTCCTTGAGCAAACCCTTCAATTGACCGGGATTGCCAAAGGCGCGCGCAAGCTTCTTTTGCCAGCCACGCGGCAGACCAAGTGCTGCCAGCACCGCCTCGAAAATAGCCTGGTCACCGAGCAGGGTTTCGAGTTGCGCATCAGGCGCAACAAGGCGGATCGCGGCAATAGCATCGGCCAGCGAACGCGCATCGGCACGAGCGCGGTTGGCATCGCCAAGATCCTCGATGCCGGCCTGGAAAAACTCGTTACCCCCCTCACGGTGCTGGCGGAACACCTCGCCCAGATAGGCATAGCGTTTTGGCGTCGCGGCGTTGCGTTCGATATGATTGCGGCAAACGGGAATCGTAAATTCCGGGCGAAGGCACAGGCTCTCGCCGTTTTCGTTTTCGGTCAGAAAGATGCGGCGGCGCAGGTCTTCGCCCGCCATGTCAAGGAACTGATCGGCAGGCTGTATAACAGGAATATCAACGAGTTCCGCATCCCGGCTCGAAATCAACGCGGCGAGTTCACCGGAAAAAGCTGGGGCTCTGGAGGCGACCATCCGAATTCAGACGGCCTTCGCCGCGTTGGCGCGATCTTCCGCCTGCGCTTCAAGAATTTTGCGCACCTCGGTGACCAGATCGCCTTCCTTGGCCGTGATCTGTGCCGGACGGCCTTCACGCCAGGTGACATTGTCCTCGATCTCCGCTGAAAGACGCGCGCCCTCGATCAGGTCCTTGATCTGCACTTCGCCGTTGTCACGCTCCTGCGATCCCTGAATGATCACGCAAGGTGCACCGCGGCGATCGGCATATTTCATCTGCGGCTTCATGCCGGACCCGCCGAGATACATTTCCGCCCGGATGCCGGCCTGGCGTAGGTCCGAAACCATTTTCTGGTAGCGGCCAAGACTAGCCGTATCCCTGTCCATGACGAGCACCACGACCGGGCCGATATTGTCGGAGGTATCGAGCTTGCCAAGATTTCTTAAAGCAGTCATGAGGCGCGAAACGCCGATAGAGATGCCGGTTGCGGGGACTGGCTCGCTGCGGAAGCGTGACACTAGGCCATCATAACGGCCACCGCCGCCAACGGAGCCGAAAACGACCTTTTCGCCTTTTTCGTTGGTGACGTCGAAAAGCAATTCGGCTTCGAAGACGGGCCCGGTGTAATATTCCAGACCGCGCACGACGGAGGGATCAATCTTGACACGGCCTTCATAGCCCGCCGCCGAGCAAAGCGCCTCAATTGTTGTAAGTTCTACAACCCCCTCTACGCCCTTGTCATTGCCGCTGACGACACGTTCAAGGTTGGCAATCGTCTCGCCGCCAGTGGCGCCACCCGCGGATGTGAAATCGATCACCTTAGCGATAGCAGCCTCGTCTAGACCAGCGCCCTTGGTGTAGTCACCGCTCTCATCGAGACGGCCCTTGCCCAGCAATTCGCGTACGCCATCGGGACCGAATTTGTCCAGCTTGTCGATGGCGCGCAATACGACCAGGCGTTTGCCACCGTTCTCGTCGCCGTCCAGGCCGATCGCGTCGAGCACGCCGTCCAAAACTTTGCGGTTGTTGACCCGGATGACATAGTCACCGCGCTTGATGCCCAACGCTTCCATGACATCAGCCATCATCATGCACATTTCCGCATCCGCCGAAACGGATGGTGCGCCGACCGTATCGGCATCGAACTGCATGAACTGGCGGAAGCGGCCAGGACCAGGCTTCTCGTTGCGAAACACCCAGCCCGCGCGGTAGCTGCGGTAGGGTTTGGGAATGCTCTCGAAATTCTCGGCAACGTAGCGAGCCAGCGGTGCGGTCAGGTCATAGCGTAGCGACAGCCACTGCTCATCATCGTCCTGGAAGGAAAACACACCTTCGTTGGGACGATCCTGATCCGGCAGGAACTTGCCCAGCGCGTCGGTGTATTCAATGAGCGGTGTTTCGACTGGCTCGAAACCATAGAGTTCGTAGACCTTGCGAATTTCCGCCATCATCTTTTCGGCAGCGCGCAGATCCTCCGGCACACGATCCACGAATCCTCGTGGCAGCCGTGCCTTAACTCTATCTGCTTTCGTTGCCATGATGAAAACCTTGAAATGTCTTGATTGCTGAAGCGGGTTTGCTCTAGCCGATCAGTGCATCAAGGGCAAGGATTGATGAAGCCGCAGCGATTTGAGAACTACGGAGTTAAAGCGGGCCGTTTGAAACCTTTACGCAGCTTTTCTATTTCCTGACGGCATCTGCAGCCCTCTATATGATCGTTGACGAGGCCCATGGCTTGCATATGCGCATACATCGTCGTCGGGCCGACGAAACTCCAGCCACGCTTCTTCAGATCCTTGGACAACCGGATCGAAGTCGGCGAGGTGGGGTTTGCAACAAGCGTCGGATAGTCGACCACCTTGGGGCGCTCATCTGCCGGAGGCTCGAAGGTCCAGAAATAGGCAGCAAGCGATCCCGTCTCTTTGACGAGTTCAATCGCGCGATTGGCATTGTTGATTGCAGAGTTGATCTTGCCGCGATGGCGGATAATTCCTGCATTGGCGAGCAGCCGGTCGACATCCTTCTCACCATAGCGAGCGATACGGCGATAGTCGAAGCCGTCGAACGCCTCGCGAAAATTCTCGCGTTTGCGCAATATGGTCAGCCAGGAAAGGCCCGACTGGAAGCCTTCGAGGCATATTTTCTCGAACAGGCGCGTATCATCCGTAACCGGCCTGCCCCATTCGTGGTCGTGATAGTGAACATATTCAGGAAGAGTGCCCGGCCAGAAGCAACGGGTGACGCCGTCCTCGCCTGTCATCAGACCGGTCTTGACCGGGATATCATCTTGCATAGTGCCTACCCTTCGAATGTTTCACTGGACGTTAACCAGTTCTGAAAACCAGCTGGTAACCACACCAAATAGTTTCGACAAAAAATCGCATTTTATCGATCGCGATTCACTTTTTTCTACCCCGGCGCGGGCAAACTCAACCCGAAAGCTGACAAATCCTGTCAGCAGAGTTTTTGAGAACAATCAGATGAGAACTGCCCTACTGCTTTTGACATCCTGCCTCGTCGTGGCAAGTGTCCCCGGTGCGATAGCCAGCGAGCGTTACGCAACAAGGCCACCTGTGGTCATGAGCCCCGACCTCACCGCGCCCTGGGTCATGCAATTGCGTCAAAGGCCAGTCGGCTCGCCGGTCAATCCTCGCGGCTATGTGGTCTTCAGTGATCCACCGGTACGTGCAGTCAAGCAACGGGACCGCCGCGCGGTTCGCCGAGATGTCGACGCAAATCCGGCCGTTCGTGAAGTTTCGTTTCAACGCCCTGAACAGCCGGCTGCCGACACCCAGCCAAAACGGCGGGGCATGGATCCGAAGTTCCTGCCGCAAACGGTTGCCTATGATGGGCCGGAAAAACCTGGCACCATCGTCATAGATACATCGCAACGGTTTCTGTATCTGGTCGAGGCCAGTGGAACCGCACAACGTTATGGCGTCGGCGTCGGCAAGGAAGGTTTTGGCTGGTCCGGGACCAACGCTATAAGCCGCAAGGCGGAATGGCCCGACTGGAATCCGCCTGCGCAGATGATCGAGCGCGAGCGACTGAAGGGGCGCATCATCCCGGCACACATGGAGGGCGGCGTTGCCAATCCGCTCGGCGCACGTGCGCTCTATCTCGGCTCCACGCTTTACCGCATTCACGGCACCAATGCGCCCTGGACAATTGGGCATTCCGTCTCAAGCGGTTGCATCCGCATGCGCAACGAAGACGTCACCGATCTCTATGAACGGGTGAATGTCGGTACCAAGGTCATTGTGAGATAGACAGTTATGGGGGCCGGCACCGGCGGCGGTGCCGGGAACTGGGCAGGGGTTCGCTTGAATCCCTGCCCTCTTTATTTATTCAGCTGCTTGCAGTGACGAGACTGGTGCTGGCACACCTTCAGGTCGGGGCCCGCCATAAGCCCAGTCTAGCAACTCAACAGTGTGGACGATAGGCAATTTCGAACCGCTGGCAATCTGGGTGATGCACCCGATATTTCCGGTTGCGATGAGGCTGGCGCCGGTCGCTTCAATGTTCTTCACCTTACGATCCCGCAATGTGCGAGCGATCTCCGGCTGCATGATGTTGTAGGTCCCGGCCGAACCGCAGCAAAGGTGCCCTTCGGCCGGATCCTTGACAATGAAGCCTGCTGTCTTCAGCAAGTCCTTGGGTTGGCGTGTGATCTTCTGCCCGTGCTGCATCGAACAAGCGGAATGATAAGCCACGGTCAAGTCCGGAGATTGCTTCGGTGCAGGTAGGGACAGGGTCGCCAGATATTCGGTAATGTCCTTGGCCAAGGCGGAGACTCGGGCAGCCTTGTCCTTGTAGTCGGGATCGAGGCGCAGCATGTAGCCATAGTCCTTGATCGTCGTGCCGCAACCGGAGGCAGTAATCACGATGGCATCAAGGCCACCTGTATCAAGCTCGCGGATCCAGATATCAACATTGCGACGGGCATCCGCAAGTGCCTCTTCTTCGCGGCCCATGTGGTGCACGAGCGAGCCGCAGCACCCTTCACCTTTTGGCACCACGACTTCGATGCCAAGCCGGGTCAAAAGTCGGATTGTCGCCTCATTTATACCGGGTCTCAGCACCGGCTGGGCGCAACCAGTGAGTATAGCAACCCTGCCCTTTTTCGATGTCTCAGGTGTATGCGAACCCGGCTCGGCAAAGCGCGATTTCGCTGGGATAGATTTGGGCGCGAGTTCGAGCATCGCCGCCATTGGTTTCAACGCGGCGATCGATTTGAACAGCGGAGCAAGTGGACGGCCCAGCTTTGCTGCGGTGAGAGCAAGGCGAAAGCGTCCCGGATAAGGCAAGACAAACGCCAAGAGAGCACGCGTCAGCCTGTTCGTCATCGGGCGTTTATAGGTCTTCTCAATATGGGCGCGGGCGTTATCGACCAGATGCATGTAATTCACGCCGGAAGGACAGGTTGTCATGCAGGCAAGGCATGACAGGCAGCGATCGATATGCTTGACAACCTGCTCATCAGCCGCACGGCCGTTTTCCAGCATGTCCTTGATCAAGTAGATGCGCCCGCGCGGACTGTCGAGTTCGTTCCCGAGGGTCACATAAGTCGGGCAAGTCGCGGTGCAGAAGCCACAATGCACACATTTGCGCAGGATCTTCTCGGATTCTTCAACGCCGGGATCCAGCAACTGCTCGGGAGTGAAATTTGTTTGCACGTTTATACTCCCGCGACCATGCGGCCAGGGTTTAGTATTCCGCTCGGGTCGAATTGCTGCTTGAGCCGCTTCGACAACGCTGCCAAGGGCGCAGGTTGCGGCTCGAACACCGGCAATGCCGCGCGCACGCTCGTCGATGCGCGAACGAGAGTTGCATGACCTCCGCCATATTTCCTGATGAGGGCACGTACAGCCTCCGCTTCCGGCTCGCCTTCCATGCGCAACCATACAAGCCCGCCCTGCCAATCATAGAAGGCATCGACGGCGGCGCCCATGCGCAAGGATGCGACGAGTTTGTAAGCCTCCATCGGCACCATCGATACGCGCCATACGGGTTGCTCCGTGCCGTCCACAAAAGGGATGACGTCGCGGATCTCTTGCCAGAGCTTACGCGAAGTATCGCCTGAAAGGTCCACAATCGTACCAGCCGACGCCAACAGACCTTTGAGCATAGTCGCGCGATCGTTGACCGAGGGCGCAAAACCTTCAAGCCGCAGCAACGTCGATGCGCCACCTTTGAGAACGCCGTCGATGACACGTCCGGATACATTGACCGGAAGATGGGCTGCGGAAGCCACCTCGCCGCTCGATCCCATGGCAATCGCCATGGCGCGCGCCGCTTCATCATCGGCAAGACCACGCACTATAAGTGTGGTTTCGGTTTCCGGGGCGGGCAGAACCTTGAAGGTTATTTCAGTGGCGATGCCGAGTGTACCCCACGAATTGGCCATGCCTTTCGATAAATCATAACCGGTCACGTTCTTGACAACCCGGCCGCCAGATTTGAACAGTTCGCCGCGCCCTGAAACGACGCGGACCCCCAGAACATGATCGCGTGCCGAGCCCGATTTCAGACGGCGCGGCCCGCATAGGTTGGTGGCAAGCAGGCCTCCAAAGGTGCCCTGTCCCGCGGCTTGCCCAAGAAGCGGCCCATAGTCCATTGGTTCGAACTGAAACGCCTGGCCGTTCTCGGCAAGCAGCGTCTCGAGCTCGGCGACAGACGTGCCTGCTTTTGCGCTCAGCACAAGTTCGTCCGGGTCGTAGAGCGTCACCCCGGAGTATTCCGACATTGCGATGGTGTGCTCCGTCTGCAATGGACGGCCAAGATTACGCTTGGACCCATGACCGACAACTTCAACCGGCGCATTTTCGGAAAGCGCCCACTGGACAGCCTCGACAATTTCGTCCTCGGTTTTGGGAGTAAATGTGGTCACTCAGAATCTCGGAATTTCTGGGAATGGCACCTGTCCGCGATGCACATGCATGCGGCCAAGTTCGGCACAGCGATGCAATTGCGGAAATACTTTGCCGGGATTGAGGAGGTGCTTGTCATCAAAAGCGCATTTGACCCTGATCTGCTGGTTGAGATCGATTTCATTGAACATTTCCGGCATCAGTTCACGCTTTTCTACACCGACGCCATGCTCTCCCGTCAACACGCCGCCAACTTTGACACAGAGCCGTAGAATATCGGCGCCGAAATCCTCCGCCTTGTGTAGCTCCTCAGGAATATTCGCATCGTAAAGAATGAGCGGATGCAGATTGCCGTCGCCAGCATGGAAGACGTTGGCAACGCGAAGGCCGTATTTTTCCGAAAGTTCGCGCATACCGGCCAACACTTTCGGCAGCTCCTTCCGCGGGATCGTGCCGTCCATACAGAGATAGTCCGGCGAGATGCGCCCAACCGCAGGGAAAGCCGCCTTGCGGCCCGCCCAGAAGGCCATGCGTTCCTCTTCGCTTTGTGAGATCACGCACGTTGAAGCACCGTTTTTGTAAGCAATGGCCTCTACCATGCTGATCAGGTGATCAACCTCTACCACCGGGCCATCGAGTTCGATAATCAGTAGCGCCTCCACATCAAGCGGATAACCGGCATGGACGAAGTCTTCGGCCGCGTGAATCGCCGGACGGTCCATCATTTCCATACCGCCCGGAATGATCCCACCAGCGATGATGTCAGCAACGCATTTGCCAGCTTGCTCACTTGTCGGGAAGCCTACCATCAACGCGCGCGCTGTCGCTGGCTTCTGCAATATACGCACGGTGACTTCAGTGACTACGCCAAGCAACCCCTCCGAGCCGGTCATTAGCCCGAGAAGATCATAACCCTCCGAATCGAGATGCTTGCCGCCAAGCCGGACCACTTCGCCGGTGATCAGCACCATTTCGAGGCCAAGGACGTTATTCGCGGTAAGCCCATATTTGAGGCAATGCACGCCACCTGAGTTTTCGGCAACATTGCCGCCGATCGAGCAGGCAATTTGCGACGAAGGGTCTGGCGCGTAATAGAAGCCCTCGTGTTCGACCGCGTTGGTGATGCCGAGATTGGTTACACCCGGCTGCACGACGGCGACGCGATTGGGATAGTCGATTTCCAATATCTGATTGAAGCGCGACATGACCAGCAATACCGCGTCTTCGAGTGGCAGGGCGCCCCCAGACAGGGACGTTCCAGAGCCACGCGGCACGACCTTTACATTGTTCTCGTGGCAATATTTGAGGACGCGCGAAACCTGCGCCACGGTTTGCGGCAGGACAACCACCAGCGGCAGTTGGCGATAGGCGGTCAGAGCATCCGACTCAAATACCCGCATTGCATTGGTGGCATCGACGACACCCTCGCCCGGAACTATTGCTCGCAGCGCCGTCACGATGTCCGAACGGCGCGACATGGTTGAGTCGTCGGCTTTCGGCATCAGTAGTCCGGACATGAACTTTCCCTTGCTACAGCTATTCCAGCATCTCTCGCTATGACATTATCCGCCTGGACGAGATATCGCACAACTACGACGCGAAAGACAATTGCACAATGAAAACAGTTGATTTCAAACACGCACGGGGACCCGATAGGCTACGTGTTTATGCTATCGGCGATGTGCATGGCCGACTCGATCTTCTGCAAGAAATGCATCGGCGCATTCAGGCGGAGAACGAGAAATCACCTCCTTTCGATTGGGTGATTGTTCATCTTGGCGACTACATCGATCGCGGTCCCGATTCAAAAGGTGTGCTTGATCTTTTGGTCAGCGCACAGAAGAAGACGCACCGAATGCTGGCCATCGCAGGAAATCACGATATCGGCTTTCTGGAGTTTCTGGCGACTGGCGCACCCAATGGAATGTTTGCACACAATGGCGGTCGTCAGACTGCGCTTTCCTATGGCGTTGCCATCGATTTCAACGATCTTGGATCTATAGCGGCCGGACGGAACGCGCTGCTAGATGCGGTTCCCCCGGGGCACATGGAATTTCTTCGCGGCCTGAAGCGCTCGATGATTTTTGGCGACTTTTTCTTTTGCCACGCCGGGATACGTCCGGGCGTCGATCTTGACCATCAAGATCCCGAAGATCTCGTCTGGATCAGGGAGCAATTCCTTGGGGAGCCACGACTCTATCCGAAAGTCATCATCCATGGCCATACACCAGTTACAGACGTGGAAATCAGACCGAACCGCATCAACCTCGATACCGGAGCGGTGTTCAGCGGTCGTCTCAGCGCGATCGCAATCGACGCCGAGAACAAGTTTTTCCTTGAGGCGATGTGAAATCCGCTATCAGCGGAAAGAGGTGCTCACGCCGTAGCCGTCGCTGGAAACCGTAGGGCTGCCGGCATCTACCGAGAACAGACCTGCGCCCATGAACAGGATGGCTGAGAGCATCACGGCAGTTAAAAGTGCAGCACTCTTGGTGGTCATTTCGGGCGTTTCCATCGGTTTCTATCGGTCTGGCTTCATGCCAGTTAACCAGTGTGGCCAATAAAGGACGCAATTATTACCAACTAGTGAATTGGAGACACGCTTCACCTGAATCCCGACATCCCATCGGATTCGGAATTAGGTTGTTGCCAAGTTGCAACGAAATCGCGATGTAGGCCTAAATCAGCGCCACCCAAGCGCGAGCGAGCGCCCGGCCGGCCGCATCTGCTGCAGCGCCGTCACGCTCGAGATAAGTGCCGTAGTTGGCGAGCCAATCGGGATTCAGATTTTTGATCTGGTCATGGAAAACATGTCTCCACTCGTCAACGAGCTTGGTATCGGCCTCGAAATGAAACTGGATGCCATAGACGGCACGGCCGATACGAAATGCCTGGTTCCGGGTCATATGACTTGAAGCGAGGTGTACCGCACCTTCAGGAAGCGTAAAGGTGTCGCTGTGCCAATGAAAGATCGGAAACTTTTGCGGAACAGCAGAAAGAACCGGATCGGACTTCGCTTCAACAGTTCCGGTCACTTCGTGCCAACCGAATTCAGCCGGACGTCCCAGAAGGTTCTCTGCACCGTGGCCGCGCGCGACAAGCTGACTGCCCAGGCAAATTCCAAGGACCGCCTTGTCGGCATCACCGAAACGTTTGGTGAGCCGTGCCAGTTCGGGAAGATAGGGGTGAGTGTCATCGGCAAGGGCATTCTGGTCGCCGCCAAGTATGACCAGCGCATCGTGATCGGAATCGTCGTTTGGCAGGATTTCATCAAGATAGGGCTGACGCAGATCAACTTCAACGCCTGCCTCCTCCAATGCACGTCCAACCTGGCCGAGACCTGTATTCTGATAATTCTGAACGACGAGAACACGCATGCAGCCTGCCTGATGATCGCAATAATAGGAGTTCTCGGATAGCATGCGCGTTAGAGAGTCGGAAGCTGTCAAATGACCTTGCAGAACCGCGTCACACCTTTTGGCGATATTGTTGCTGCGCCATATCGTGGCGCGCTGATGGGAAATCGCGGGATCATCCACGACCCCGCCACGCGTACCTTGCTCAAGCGTCAATGGACGACGCGAGCCTGGATCATCTGCGTCTGCGAATTCAAAGGCGTGCGCCGCGAGGTGATGGCGCGCCGAAGCTGGACCGAGTTGTTCTTTTTTGACGAGGCGACAGCGCTCGCAGCGGGACACCGGCCATGCTTCTATTGCCAGCGGCAACGGGCGAAAGCCTTTCAGGCGGCGTGGGCTGACGGGTATAAAACATCAATCCAGCCTGCACCTGCTATGGACGCCGTCCTGCATAGTGAGCGGCTGGATGCAAAGGGTAGGAAACGGCGACATCCCATCGAAGGTCAAATACAGGATTTGCCGAATGGCACGATGATTGCCAGTGGTGAAGATGCCTATTTTGTAAAAGAAGGGGTGACATATCTTTGGTCTTGGCAGGGGTACGCACCATCCGATCCGCCCAGCCACGATGTTATGCTCCTCACCCCGCCTTCCACCGTCCTGGCATTGAGGGCGGGCTATGACCCGCTCGTTCGCATTAGGCCTTGACACCCAGCGGAACTGATCTGCGGAATGTCCAGCCGAGGCTCGTGCCCGCGGCAGCAAGCAGAATGACAGCGGACCCGGCCAGCTGGCTCGGCTGCAAGGCGTGTCCGAACGCAATATAATCCACCAAGATCGCAGCAATTGGATAGATGAAGGAGAGCGAGCCCGTGATGTGCGTCGGCAGTTTCTGGATTGCGCTATAGAGCAGGATATACATCAGGCCGGTGTGGACTACACCTATCGTGATGAGACTGCTCCATTCGCCCGTGCTCTGCGGCAATTGAGCGAAACTAACGAATGGTGCAAGCATCAGGACGCCAACACAGACCTGAATGAGGGCGATGAGGTGTGATGGAATGCCTTTCAGGCGTTTGGCCACTATGGCGGCGATCGCATAGAGAAAGGCTGCACCGAGCGACAGGGCAATGCCCATCATGTAGTCGGAGCCGTTATAGGCGCCTCTAGGTTTGGCCTGGACGATGAGCAGCATCCCCGCAAAGGCGAAACCCAGCCAGCAAAGCTTGGTAGCAGTGAGTTTTTCCTTGAAAATCAATGCGCCCAGACCAACCAGCATGAACGGTTGGACGTTATACACCGTGGTGGCGATGGCAATGGATGCGCGTGAGTAAGCGGCAAAAAGCAGAACCCAGTTCAACACGATTGCTACTCCGCCAACAACGGCGAGCCCGAAGAGTTTCAGCGAAATGGCGTCACGTCGCAACAATCCGAGTGCCCCGCAGACAGCGAGCAACGTCACAGCACCAATGGCGCAGCGCCAGAACACCACTGACAGGACCGGTTGACCTGAAATCAATACAAACCAGCCGATTGTCCCTGATATGAGCATGGCGGCAGTCATTTCAGCACTGCCCCTCAACACATCTTTATCCATGTCGAACACCTTTTGTTGATTTGCCGAGGGTATGCGCCAAGTGGCGAATTTGATATATGTCGCGAAAGGCAAAACTCGCGCTTTACCTTCTTATTTGAGGCGAAACAAACGAGTGGCCTTAGGAGGAAATTATGCTTGATGATCTTGACCGAACTATCATCGAGATTCTTGTTAATGATGCGCGTATATCGCTAAAGGAGCTTAGCAATCAGGTGGGCCTGTCTTCGCCGAGTGTTTCCGAGCGGTTACGACGTCTTGAAGAGAAAAAAGTGATCCGCGCCTTTACGATCGACATCGATCCCGTCGCTCTCGGCTACAGCCTCTCGGCCATTGTACGCGTCAGGCCATTGCCTGGCATGCTGCACATGGTCGAAAAGCTGATACAGGAAACGCCGGAAATAACTGAATGCGACAAGGTCACAGGTGACGATTGCTTCGTTGGTAAATTACAATTCCGGACGATGGAACAACTCGACACGATACTCGACCGTTTATCGGAAAGGGCAGAGACAAACACTTCTATTGTCAAGTCGTCCCCGGTCAAGCGCCGCCTGCCTCCGCTCAGCTAAATCCAACCTTCGGTTATTCAATGCGCGCAAATTACAAAATGCAGCGGCTCTACGTCACCGCAAATCTTGCTGCCGGGAAGCGCGCAGAGACAGGTCCGGAGGCCGTCAACTATCTGTCCAATGTATTGCGGATGAAGGACGGTGACGAAATCCTCGTCTTCAACGGGCGTGATGGCGAGTGGCGCGCGGCATTGCGATTTGAAAGCAGGAAAAAGCTGTTCCTTGAGCCGCTGGAACAGACTCGCCAACAGCCCGCCGCGCCGGATCTTCTCTATTGCTTCGCACTGTTGAAACAGGGCCGGCTCGACTATCTGGTCCAGAAGGCGGTGGAGATGGGCGCAGGCGTTCTGCAGCCGGTGATTACCCAGCATACGCAAGTTTCCCGCATCGGGACCGAGCGAATCGAGGCCAACGCGATCGAAGCAGCGGAACAATGCGGCGTGCTGGCCATCCCGCAAACGCGTGAACCTGCAAAGCTTGAAAAGCTGCTTGAGGGCTGGGACACTCAGCGTCGTCTCATTTTCTGCGATGAGGGACATGACACACACAATCCCCTGCCTCTGCTGCAATCGCTCCCGCGCGGCCCGCTTGGTGTCCTCATCGGTCCGGAAGGAGGCTTTTCCGACCAGGAACGCGAAACCTTGCGAAAGCTGCCCTTTGTCACCGCTATTCCACTGGGTCCGCGCATCCTGCGGGCAGATACAGCTGCCGTTGTGGCCCTCGCCTTGATTCAGGCGACGATAGGCGATTGGTGAGTTACAAATACTCTTGATGAGACCATAAGCGAAATTTGCTTGCGCTCCTGCGCGAAAACGGTCAATCACGCGCGACAATCTCATCATCTCGGAAAGCACCATCCATGGCGCGCGATACGACAGACGAAACACCGATCTCCGGCACTGAGGAACTGGCTACCTATCTTGCTCAGGGATCGAGACCGGAGTCCGACTGGCGCATCGGCACCGAGCATGAGAAGTTCCCATTTTACACGGAAGACAACAGCCCGGTTCCCTATGAAGGCCCGCGCGGAATTCGTGCGATCCTGGAAGGCATGAAGTCCAAGCTTGGCTGGGAGCCGATCCTCGACGAAGGCAATATCATTGGCCTTGTCGAGCCTACTGGTCAGGGTGCAATCTCGCTGGAGCCGGGCGGACAATTCGAGCTTTCCGGTGCACCGCTTCTCACTATTCATCAGACCTGCCGCGAATCCAACGCACATCTGGCACAGGTGCGCGAAATCGCCGAGCCACTTGGCATTCGCTTCCTTGGTCTTGGCGGCAGTCCCAAATGGACGCTTGCCGAAACGCCGCGCATGCCGAAATCGCGCTACAACATCATGTCCAACTATATGCCGAAAGTTGGCAAGGACGGCCTGAACATGATGTATCGCACCTGCACGATCCAGGTGAATCTCGACTTCTCGTCCGAAACGGATATGCGCCGCAAGATGCAGGTTTCGGTCAAGTTGCAATCCATCGCGACGGCCCTGTTCGCCATGTCGCCTTTCACCGAGGGCAGGCCGAATGGGCTTCTGTCTTGGCGCTCCAACATCTGGCGCGACACGGACAACAATCGCTCGGGCGTTCTGCCGTTCATCTTCAATGAGAATTTCGGCTTTGCCGACTACGTCGAATGGGCACTCGACGTACCCATGTATTTCGTCATGCGTCACGGCCGCTATCATGATTGTACCCACGTGACATTCCGTCAATTCATGAACGGCGCTCTGAAGGATTCCATCCCGGAAGGCACGCCGAACATGGGCGACTGGACAAATCATTTGTCGACCCTGTTTCCGGAAGTGCGACTGAAGCGCTTCCTCGAAATGCGTGGCGCCGATGGCGGACCTTGGCGGCGCATCTGCGCGCTCCCAGCCTTCTGGGTTGGGCTGCTCTACGATGCCGAGGCGTTGGATGCAGCAGAGGCCATGACCTATGACTGGACCTACCCGGAAGTACAGGCGCTGCGCGACGAGGTTCCGGCGAAAGGCCTGCGCGCCATGGTGCGTAATCGGTCGGTGCACGAAATATCACGTGATGTGCTGGCGATTTCGCGTCTCGGCCTGAAGAACCGGGCAAAGCTCAACAGCGAAGGCTTTGACGAGACGCACTATCTCTCGTCGCTGGAGGAAGTTGTTGCGCGTGGAACAACATCGGCCGAGCAGATGCTGTCGCAGTATAATACTGCTTGGGGCAGTTCCGTTGAGCCGGCATTTCTGGAATACGCTTACTAGTCAACTCGAGGATCGGCCATGACCAAAACCATTCTGATTACCGGCGCCAGCCGCGGCATCGGCCGCTCAGCGGCAATTCTTGCAGGTCAGAGGGGTTGGTCGGTGGGCGTCAATTATGTGGGCAATAAAGCCGCTGCCGACGAAGTGGTTGAGGCCATCATTGCAGCGGGCGGCAAGGCAAAAGCCATTCAAGGCGATGTCGCCGTCGAATCCGATGTTATTTCCATGTTCGAACAGGTGGCCGAACTCGGCACTCTTGACGGTGTCGTGGTGAATGCGGGCATTGTTGCTCCTGGCTCGCGACTGATGGATATGGACATCGAGCGTATGCGCCGCATCTTCGACGTGAACGTGCTTGGCGCCTATGTCTGCGCACGCGAGGGCGTGCGCCGCCTCGCCCGTTCACGGGGTGGCAATGGCGGTTCGATCGTTCTCTTGTCCTCTGCGGCCGCTCGGCTCGGCGGACCAGGCGAATATGTCGATTATGCGGGATCGAAAGGTGCCATGGATACGCTGACTATCGGCCTGTCCAAGGAGGTCGGAGCGGAAGGTATCCGCGTCAACGCTATCCGGCCGGGACTGATCGAGACCGATATTCATGCCAGCGGCGGCCAACCGGACCGGGCGCAGCGTCTTGGGGCTACCGCTCCACTCGGTCGTGCTGGTACTGCCGATGAAGTCGGCCAATCCATTGTGTGGCTCTTGAGTGACGAGTCATCCTATGTAACCGGGGCCATCCTTGACGTAACTGGCGGACGTTGAGACAAGCATTACAATTGTGACTCCCGTCGGCCGCCATATGTGTTATGCGGGAGCCATATCATTCGTGCGGATTTCTGAACCATGCCGAAATACAAAGCGCTGTCCGAAGCCTACATTCCAGAATTGCCGAACTACTACAAAGGCAAGGTTAGGGAGAATTACGACCTTGCGGATGGCAGGCGCATCATCATCGCCACGGACCGCATCAGCGCGTTCGACCGCATTCTTGCGTCCATACCACTGAAGGGTCAGGTGCTGACGCAAACGGCGCGCTTCCAGTTTGAACAGACGCAGGATATTTGCCCCAATCACGTCATCGAATATCCAGATCCAAATGTTCTGGTTTGCCGCAAGCTGACCATCCTGCCGGTTGAAATCGTCGTGCGCGGTTACCTTGCCGGAACAACCGGAACGTCGATACTGACGCTCTATAAGGCAGGTAAGCGTGAAATGTACGGCTTCACCCTGCCCGATGGGATGCAGGACAATGAAAAGCTACCAGCGCCGATCATCACGCCGACCTCAAAGGCCTTCGATGGCGGCCACGACGAACCCCTGATTGCTGAGGAAATCCTGAAACAACGGCTTCTCACCAAAGAGCAGTGGGAAACGATTACTGGCTACGCGCTGAAGCTTTTCGCGCGGGGTCAGGAGATCGCCGCAAGCCGCGGTTTGATCCTTGCTGACACGAAATATGAATTCGGCACCGACGATGAAGGTAACATAGTGCTGGCCGATGAAATCCATACACCGGATTCCAGCCGCTATTGGTTTGCCGACAGCTATGCACCCGGCAAGCGGCCGGTCAGTTTCGACAAGGATTTCGTGCGTAACTGGGTCGTGGAACGATGCGATCCCTACAAGGACGATATCCCGGAGATACCGGAAGACGTGATCGACGCGACGACGCAGGTTTATATTCAGGCCTATGAAAAGATCACTGAACGGAAATTTGAGGCCGGTGATCCAGCAGTTGATCCGCTGCAGCGTATTCGCAACAATCTGGCGAAATATTTCCAGTAGTAGAAAAGCATTGAAGTCCAGACTACTACGGCGCTAATCTCCCTTCGCGCATCAGCCCGGAGGAGGATCGGCGCCATGAATCTCGTAGACATGTTTTTGAAGGCACAGGGCGGACAAGCAGTCGATGCCCTTTCAAACCAGTTCAATCTCTCCCAGCAGCAAACCGTTGCCGCCCTTGAGGCATTGATGCCCGCATTTTCCCAGGGTTTGCAGAGAAATGCCGCCGATCCAATGGGCTTTGGCGGCTTCGTTCAAACGCTCTCATCGGGTCGGCAGGTCAATTATTTTGACAATCCCCAAGCAGCTTTTGACCCCATGGGCGTTGCCAACGGCAAGAATGTTCTAGATCAACTCTTCGGGTCGAAAGACCTGTCGCGAGCCGTTGCCGATCATGCTTCGGCAGTCTCCGGAGTTGGGGCGGATACACTAAAACAGATGCTGCCGGTGGTCGCCTCCATGATGATGGGTGGTCTGTACAAGAAATCGACCGGCCAATTTGCTGCGGCCGGACTTGGCGGTGGCAATGTTATCGGCGACCTCATCGAGCAGATGATGCGCCAGAGCGGCGGTCAACCGTCCGCGCCCCAGCAAAGTGCACCTGGCGCAGGCGGCAACCCATGGGGACAGATATTGGAAAGCATGCTCGGTGGAGGTGCATCAGGGCAGCCACAGCCGCAAGGCCAGGGCAATCCGATGGGAAACAATCCGCTTGGCAAAATATTCGAAGAGATGATGAAAGGTGCTGGTGGTGCGGCGCAGCAAGCTCCGGCGCCCCGTGGCAGAGCTCCCCAAGACGCAACGCCTCAGCAGGATACGGCGCAGGGACAAAACCCGTTCGGAGATAACCCGCTGGGGAAAATATTCGAGGAAATGATGAAGGGCGCTGGTCGGCCCGCAGCACAGCAGACACCAACGCCGCGTGGCATGCCTCAGGATAATGCACCTCAAGAGACAGCGCAGGGGCAAAATCCGTTTGGCGACAACCCCCTGGGCCAGATTTTCGGAGAAATATTCGGTGGTGGTGGGCAGCAGCGTCCAGCACCGCAATCGCCCGAACCACAGCCGCAAGCCCAGCAAAGAACGGCGCCTTCCGCCCCTTCGGACAATCCTCTGAAGGACATACTCGGCCAGATGTTCGATACGGGTAAGCAGACGAACGATCAGTATCAGAAAGGTCTGGAATCCATCTTCGACCAGTATAAGCGCGGTATGGATCGATACCGCTGAAGAGCAGGCAAGAAAAAAGCCCGGCCACTTGCATGAGCAGTGTGGGCCGGGCAGGAGGCAGGCGGGACGCCGGGAGGGGATTCCGGCGCGAATGGGCGCCTGCTAAACAGTCAAATCGTCAGCCTCAGATGATCGAGCGGGCGGCGCGAACACGCGACCGCACATCGGCCAATGCGCCCAGTCTTTCGCTCGGATCATCGAGAAGCGAGGTGCCAATCGCAGAATGAAGATCGGCACGGGTGACGCCGATATCATGCAGCATTTCGTCATTCCACTCGCCGAGGCTCATGATCGTTTTGCGATTACGACGTGCGACGATTACTTGCCTGACAAAGTTGGCAGCCTGCGACGCAAAGGTTGCGATCGTGCGGGTGAAACCGTTTACTTCAGTCATTCTCGTTGTCGTCGTCATCGCCGTTACTCCTTTTGAAGGGCGATCAAGAAAGTTAAACCGCGCGAAAACCATTTTCCGCGCACCACGCCGCGTTATCCCTCGAACCACTCGTAGGACACCGACGCTTCCTGAACATTTGCAGAATGATGCATAATAATTGATTATTCAAACGAATGTTTTTAATGTAAACCTTCAATAATAATGATGGATCAGCCATTCCGGGAACATTGCCATGAACGCACCACTTGATCTCGACCAGTTGCAGACATTCACGGCTATCGCCGACCTGGGCAGTTTTACAAGAGCTGCCGACAAGGTGAACAAGACACAATCCGCCGTGTCCATGCAGATGCGCCGGCTGGAGGAGCGCGTTTCAAAATCGCTTTTCGAGCGCGATGGCCGCACCAATCGACTGACGGAAGATGGCGAACGCCTGCTGGCCTATGCACGGCGGATGCTGCAGCTTAACAATGAAACCATTGCAGCTTTTGATGATACGCAGCTGCAGGGACACATTCGCATCGGCACTCCAGACGATTATGCCGACAGGTTTCTGCCGGAAATCATGGCTCGATTTTCCCGTTCCAATCCCCGCGTCGAGCTATCAGTCGTCTGCGAGCCCACCGTCAACCTCGACGAGATGATCCGCAAGGGTCAACTCGATATTGCGCTCGTAACGCAGTGCGACGAGCAGCGGCGCTCAGAAGTTGTGCGTAGCGAACAGCTGCTTTGGGTTACCTCAGCCCACCATAATGTGCATGAAGAACAAGTACTTCCGCTGGCAGTCGGTCGCCCGACCTGTATCTGGCGCGCTGCCGCGGTGGATGTTCTGGACAGCATGCACCATGACTACCGCATTCTCTTTACAAGCTGGTCGGCTACCGTCCTGGCGGCGGCCGTGCTGGCGGGCCTTGCTGTCTCGATCCTGCCCGAGTGCGCCTTGCGTCCGGGAATGCGCGTTCTGACGGAGGCCGACGGTTTTGGCCGCTTGCCGGAATTCGGCATCGGCATCATGCGCGGCCACACCAAGCCCTCCGCGATTGTCGATGCGCTGGCACAGCACATTGTCGAAAGTCTCGACAATCTGTCGATGCCCTCTCCCGTCAGCGTGAGCCAAGCTTCGGCGCCGATCATGGCCAATCAGCGTCTCCGGCAAGTCCGTGCAGCGGAGCTCGTCCCTGGCTGGTGATCACATTCCCCCTTGCCATGCCTTCACTGCGTCCAGGGGATAGAGCAACATGACGATGTTCAGGGTTAGGTTGTCGCGTATGACCCAGCCAGCCAGCAGCTCGAAGAAGATCGCCAGCATGATCGTCAGCCAGAGAGGAGCTCTGGCTGCGAAGAAGAAGCCTAGTACCATGAACAATATGTCGCTGACGGAATTCAGGACACTGTCGCCGACATAGCCCAGCGCGATCGTGGCTTCGCGGTAGCGATTGATGACCATGTCGGTGTTTTCAAAAATCTCCCAGGCCGCCTCGACCACGATAGCCATCAGCAGGCGCTGGCCGAGGGGCAATTTACGGGCGACAATCCAGAAAATAGCATAGAACAGGAAGCCATGGATAATGTGCGAGAGCGTGTACCAATCGGCGATATGCTGTGAATTATCTGGTGAATTCGTCTCGCCAACCCACAACTTTATTGTGCCGCAAGTACATATCGGGTTGCGGCCCATCCACAGCAGGATCGCTGCAGCGGCAGCAATCATGAGCGCCCCTATCGGAAGATAATGACGTAATTTCCAACCCTTGGAAGTAGCGCCAATATCTGCTGGCATGTGGATTCCCCTTTTTCCAACTCTTGCGGATAGGCGAAATTCCTGAGGCTTGCAATGGTGCAATCGAGGATTGCCGAGACTTGACCCTGACGGCAGGGGGACTAGGAATAGCGCATGAGCGAAAAGCCCGAATCTGCATCGAATGTTGCCGAATATACTGTCTCTGAAATCTCCGGCGCGTTGAAGCGCACGGTCGAGGACACTTTCGGGCACGTAAGGGTTCGCGGCGAGATTTCGGGCTATCGCGGCCCGCATTCGTCTGGCCATGCCTACTTCTCGCTGAAAGACGACAAGGCACGTATAGAGGCGGTCATCTGGCGGAGCGCCATGAGCCGGCTGCGTTTCCAGCCCGAAGAGGGCATGGAGGTCATCGCTACGGGCAAATTGACGACTTATCCGGGCTCGTCCAAATACCAGATCGTCATCGAGCAGATGGAACCTGCCGGCGCCGGCGCGCTGATGGCACTGTTGGAGGAACGCAAGCGCAAGCTTGGTGCGGAGGGACTTTTCGATCCCGCAGCAAAGCGACGACTGCCCTTCATGCCGCGCATTATCGGCGTTGTCACATCGCCGACCGGCGCTGTAATCCGCGACATCATCCACCGCATCACCGACCGTTTCCCGCTGCATGTTCTGGTCTGGCCGGTACGGGTGCAGGGCGAGACTTCTGGCGCTGAAGTCGCCAATGCGATCAATGGTTTCAATGGGTTAGAGCGAGGCGGCGTTCTTCCTCGTCCCGATGTCCTGATCGTAGCACGTGGCGGTGGCAGCCTTGAAGACCTTTGGGGATTCAACGATGAAGCCGTCGTGCGCGCCGTCGCCGCATCGCAAATTCCCATCATTTCTGCCGTCGGTCACGAGACCGACTGGACGCTGATCGACCTTGCCGCGGACGTTCGCGCACCGACGCCAACTGGTGCTGCGGAGATGGCTGTGCCGGTCAAGGCAGACCTTAAGGCACAGGTCGCGATGCTTGGCGCCCGGCTCGCTTCCGGCATGTCGCGCTATCTCGACCGCCGTCGTCAGGCGCAGCGGGCGCTTGCCCGTGCCCTGCCCTCGGCGGACCAGTTGCTTGCACTTCCACGCCGGCATTTCGATGAAACCGCAGGCCGTTTGGGCCGTGCCTTACAGGCGAATACGCAGAAGAAACGCGGCGAGTTCGACGGCTGCGCCAGGCAATTAGCGCCGCGGCTCCTTGAACAGAAAATTCGCGAAAAGCGGATTGAAATCAAGCGTTTGGACAGTCAGCTGCCGCGTTGTCTTGCAGCTTTTCTGCACCAGCGGCGCGCGGTTTTTGACCGGCAAGCCGCACGGCTTTCGATTGAACCTGCCGCACGGTTGGCACAAAGAGACCGCCAGGATCTGCAACAGCTGGACCGGCGTCAGATCCAGGCCGTCAATCTGCTGATCGACGGCGCCAAACGGCGCAGCGGCGAACTCGAGCGCCTGCTGAAAACCCTGTCATATCAAGGGGTTCTGGAACGTGGCTTCGCGGTTGTCCTTGACCAATCAGGCACGCCCATCAAGCGAGCGGGGGCTATTGCAAGCGGCGATGACCTTACCCTCAAGTTCCAGGACGGTGACGTACAAGCTGTCGCGAAAGATGGTGAAGAACGTCGATCGCAGCCGAAAACAGAGCGTCCCGCTCCTGCCAAAAAGCCCCCTACTCCGGCTGGTTCACAGGGCTCGCTCTTTTAGTACTTCGCGTCGCCACAACCATTTTTCTCGCCAGAGTTGAAAATTTCGTTCCGGATTCGATGATTCATGCGTCAGGAATCGGGTCTTCTTATGTGAGAATTGAATATTCTTGCAGAGAAACTGTCCCGGTATTGCGATCCGCCATTCAAAATCAGGTTTTCTATTCGCGCATCCACGCAGGACTGTTCAATTCAATCAAGGATTGCGACCAATCCTCGATGAAACGTTGGCGTTGTGCCCTGTCCTGCACCGCGAGCAGAGCCGGGCCGATGCGGATCGGCTGGGCAACGCCGGACTCTTTCAAATTTTGCGGACCATCGACGCCGGGGGGCAGTTCACCACTTTCCGTGAAATAGAACGCATTGGTTCGCGCCACCGATTGGCCACGCTCTGACAGGAGATAATCAAGGAACCGTGCGCCGAGATCTGCTCGCTGTGCACCTTTCGGGATAAGCGCACCACGGCTCAAGACGAGCGTATAATCGCGCGGCACCACCACGCCCAATTCCGGGTGACGCTGGGCGGCGTCGTAGGCATAGGAACCGAGCAGATTGTAACCGATGTAGAGATTGCCCTTGGCGACCTCTTCCAGGATTTCGCCGGTGCAGCAACGGGCCACAGCGGACGCACGCGCCATGCTTTCCAGCAGGCGGCCGAAGACGGTCGTCGTTTGCCGCGCATCATTGAAGGCGAGAAGATAACCGATCCCGGACAGGCGAATATCATAGGTGCCGACACGGCCGCGATAATAGTCGAGCCGCTCCCGTAAAAGGTCGGCGAGTTCGACATGGGTACGTGGAACTTCGGCCGGTGGCACCTTGCTCCTGTTATAGACGAAAACCGCCGGCTCATAGGTAAAACCGAAGACCTCGTCACGCCAATTGGCCCACTCTGCGACGCGAAGGGTTTCGGGCGACGTATGCGCCGCGGCGCAGCCGTCATTGGCGAGCTTGAGCAATTGGTCGACCGATGACGACAAGAGCAGATCGCCGAGCGGTTCCTGCTTGCGGCAGGCCTCGCTGGCCAAGGCATTCAGCTCGTTGGTCAGATATTCGTTGTAGTCAACCGACACATCCGGCGACGATTTCTGAAAATCCTCGATCAGCGGTTTTATCGCGACCAGGTCTGTCGTCGAGTAGATCGTCAGCGTGCCTGCGCCCGGCTGGACCGCTGGAAACAGCGTTTTGTTGTTCTCAGCAGCCAACGCTTGTGCGGCGGTGAAACCAGCCACCAAGAGCGCGAAACTCACCCGGATCATTTCGCCTCTCCCTTGAACAGCGGCACGGTCAGAACCACGGTAAAGCCTTTTTCATCGCGGGCGCGGAAGCTCAAGGTGCCACCATGGGCATTTGCCACTTCCTGGGCAATGGCGAAGCCAAGACCTGAGCTGCCTTCATGCGATTTCGACGTGGCAAAGCGCTGCGTCGCCTTCTCCCAGCTTTCCGGCGGGATGCCGGGACCATCATCCTCAACCTCGACAAAGGCTTGCGTGTCGCTGGCGCGTACCCGCACCTCCAGCCGCTGATCAGTGCCGTGCCGCAAAGCGTTGTCGATGACGTTGACAATAGCTTCGCGCAGGCTGACTGCGTCGCCGAGCACGAAGGGCCGGTCATCCGGCGCTTCGAAAGAAATGACGATATCGGGATCGACCGTGACCGGAACGGCGACCCGATAGGCGCGCCTTGCCACATCGACAAGACTGATCGGCTCCAGCTGAACAGAATCGGCGCGATGAATCACCATCGCGTGGCTGAGCAACTGGTTGGTCAGCCGCGAGAGTTCGCTTGTCCTTTCCTTGACCCGATTGAAATGCTGGCGGCCCGCCTTGTCGAGTTTGCCGGCCCCCAGAAGATCGATCTGCGCCGTCAGCGCAGTCAGCGGCGTGCGTATCTGATGTGCGGCATCGGCAATAAAACGCTGCAACAGATCGACGCGTTCATTGAGCCTTCCCATGAAATGGTTGATCGAACCGACAAAGGGATCAAGCTCACGCGGCACGTCGACTGTAACCGGCGTCAGATCATGCGGATCGCGGCCACGAACCTCCGTCCCCAACCGTTCCACCGGCTGCAGCGCATAGCGGATCGCCAGCATGGCACCAGCGAAAGCCAACAGACTCATAATGAAGACGAGGATCGTCGCGCGCAATGTAAGCTCGCGGGTCAACGCCAATCGCGCCTCATTCGTCTGGGCTACGATGACATAGGCACGACCAGAGACTGCAGGATCGGCAAGGACCCGCGTCGCATGGGCGATGCGCACAGGCTCACCCTTGTATACGCCCTCTTCCACGCTCAGGGGATCTTGCGCGCGCTCCAGTGGTGTCGGTGTTTTGAGATCGTCATACCCGGTCAGGGTCTGGCCATGCGTATCGATGACGCGGTAGAAAATCCGGTCGCGATCAGCCAGGCCGAGCAGCTCGAACGCAGAGGTCGGCAGACGAGCGGTCAGTACACCATCCTCGACCGAAAGACTTTCCGCCATCTGGAACGCCGCGCCAACGAGCAGGCGATCATAGGCCTTGTTCGCCGCAGTCTCGGCATAGTACCAGGCGGCAGTAACGAGTAACGCAGCGCCAATGAAAAGGACAAACGAAATGCGCCGGGCGAGACGCCCGAACAGAGACGCGCCGTGCTGCAGGGCTTCAGGGCGCATCGCCAGCTACCAGCTGATAACCGAGCCCCCGTACGGTGACGATATGCGCTTTCGCACCCTCCAGTTTCTTGCGCAAACGGCCTATATAAAGTTCGATCGCATTGGCATTCGCTGCTTCATCGAAACCGAAGATCTGATCGAGCAATTCGTCTTTGCTGAAGACGCGACCCGGCCGGGCCACGAGAACTTCGAGCAGGGTCAGCTCACGCCGCTTCAACTGTACTTCGCGCTTGCCGACGTGAACGGATCGCGTTCCGCGATCGACGGCAATATCACCGCATTTGATCAGGTTGGTCGCCTCGCCGCCCGTGTGGCGGCGCATCAGGACGCGTGCCCGCGCCTCCAATTCGCGGAAGTCAAACGGCTTTACCAGATAGTCGTCCGCCCCAAGATCAAGCGCTCCAACCCGGTCGTCGATTTCAGACCGGGCGGTCAGGACAAGGACGGGAACCGCATTGCCGGATTTGCGGATGCGTTTGAGGATTTCAAAGCCATCCATGCCCGGCAACATGACATCGAGAATGATCAGCGCATATTCGGTGAAATCGATGATATCGGCTGCATCCCGCCCATTGGTTTCCCAGTCGACGGCATGCCCTGTCGCCTCGAAACGCCTGGCGATTGCCTCCCCCACATCATGCGTGTCTTCTACGAGCAATATGCGCATGGCGTTTCATTCGCATGAAACATCAAGGGCCGCAAACAGTAAAAAATCGGCACAGTGTGAGCCGTTCATACAACTGCGCAACCGCCTAACAGCGAAACGTTTCAACCGGGCGTTCGTGGCGCCGTTGCCTCAACCAAGCGATGAAGTGAGAGCATTTCAGTTTGGAGGCAGAAGCAGTCGCACCGAGCCAGCCGGTGCGTCGAAGGCGATTGGCCACTTCGACCGCGGCAACGGCCTTGCTTCCAACTTGGAGGTAAAGCGATGTGGTGCAAACCATATAGCGTTACCCTCGTCATAAAAAGAACCCGGACAGGCTGGTCAATGTCTTTCCGGGTTCACTTTATGAAATGAGGAATGGGGGCGGACGTAAGTCTGTCCCCGCTCCAAGCTCCAACATAACAGTTCCGCGGATTTTTCCAAGTTTCAAATGCCCTGTGTTTCTGGCTCTTTCGCTGAACGCTGAAGGACAACCGTGCAACCGATTGTTTGCAAAGCGTTTCAACTTGGCGTTCGTTGCCTTGGCTCGTGAAGCAAGCGATGAACTGAGAGCATTCAGTTTGGAGGCAGAAGCAGTCTGCACCGAGCCAGCCGGTGCATCGAAGGCGATTGGCCACTTCGACCGCGGCAACGGCCTTGCTTCCAACTTGGAGGTAAAGCGATGTGGTGCAAACCATATAGCGTTACCCTCGTCATAAAAAGAACCCGGACAGGCTGGCAAGTCTCGTTCCGGGTTCATTTTATGAAATGAGGAATGGGGGCGGACGAAAGTCTGTCCCCGCTCCAAGCTCCAACATAACAGTTCCGCGGATTTTTCCAAGTTTCAAATACGCTAAACAGGGGTGGACGGCGCGCAACAGAAGATTATCCTGCGGCCAACTTTGTTTGAGGCTGGTGGGACATTGGGGCGATGATAGTTAGTGATGCTTTTCCAGATGGCTTCCACAATGGCGAAAAGCTCCGCTCATGTATGCCGCTTCGACAACGTCCTCTCAAATATTATACGCAGTGGCTCTCCCGACTCTCCAACGGTTCCCGATGATCGTTCCGAAGTGGATGAGCCGATACTTGCGTGGAGGACTGAGCAGCCGCAGCATGGGGTTGCAATGGGCGATTCTGCTCGGATTGTCGGTCCTGTTCTTCCTGCTTCTGCATGCGACGCATCTGCCGGCGGCACTTCTGCTTGGGCCGATGGCTGCAGCCATTGCCGTTGCGGCAGGGGGCGGTTCGATCCGCCTGCCGATGCGTCCCTTCATTCTCGCTCAAGGCGTGATCGGCTGCCTGATCGCGCTCAGTATTCGGCCCGCAGCGCTTGCCGAGATGCTGCACGACTGGCCCCTCTTTCTGGTGGTGATCGGCTCCGTTCTTCTGGCAAGCAACGCGCTCGGCTGGTTGCTGACACGCTGGCAGGTCCTGCCCGGTACGACCGCCATCTGGGGCTCATCTCCCGGTGCAGCTTCGGCGATGACGCTGATGGCCGAGGCCTTTGGTGCGGACATCCGCCTGGTGGCATTCATGCAATATCTACGCGTGGTCTTTGTGGCTATCGTCGCCTCGGCCGTATCCAGCATATGGGTCACAGGACCAGTGGCTCCGGTGCCAGAAATCGTCTGGTTCCCGGCCATTCCCTGGCTTGGTCTTGCACAAACCTTGATACTCATAGGGCTTGGAAGTTCGCTCGCCGTGCGACTGCGCATCCCCGCCGGGCCGCTTCTGGTACCGCTTGTCGTGGGTGTGGTCCTGCAGAACACAGGTATGATGGAGATCGTCTTGCCGCCCTGGCTACTTGCCGCGAGCTATGCGCTCGTCGGCTGGAATATTGGCTCGCGCTTCACACGACCCATCCTTGTTCATGCGGCGCGTGCCCTGCCCCGCGTCGTCGCCTCTATCGTGACCTTGATTGCTATCTGCGGAGGAATTGCCGCCATGCTCGTATGGGTGGCGGACGTCGACCCGCTGACGGCTTATCTGGCGACCAGTCCCGGCGGCGCCGATTCCGTTGCGATCATTGCGGCGTCCAGCGATGTCGACGTGGCCTTCGTCATGGCAATGCAAACATCGCGGTTCATCATCGTGCTTTTGACGGGCCCTGCGATTGCCCGTTTCATCGCAAAGCGAACAGGCCATGGAAGCTAGAGCAAATTGGACGGGATGATTATTGAAAAATGGTACGGACGGGTGGGCTCGAACCACCGACCTCAGGAGCCACAATCCTGCGCTCTAACCAACTGAGCTACGACCGCATACCGTCATATTTTTGACAGGCGTCACATACGAAGGATTGACGCTTTTTGCAAGTGTTCGATGCAACAAAGACAGCCAGAAACTAAAAAAAGAAAAAGGCCGGGGGAGGATCCGGCCTTTTTCCATCAACGCAAGACCAGGCGGGAGGAGCCATGAAGTCTTGCTTCCCCTACGGCCGGGAGGAGGAGTGCCGTCGGGGTATTTCTTCCGTCAAGTTGCTGATTAAGCGACCTTGACGTCCTTGATTGCCTTCTCGACAGCCGACTTGACCGGTGCGGAGATTTCTTCAACGGCCTTCGAAGCAACAGCCTGGAGTTCCTTGGCCTGACCGGAGATGGCTTCAGCCTGCTTGCGAACGAATGCGCTCTGCAGTTCGATCACTTCGCCAAAGGACTTCACGCCGATCAGCGCTTCGATGTGAGCGAAGCCGGCTTCGGTGTTGGCACGGAATGCAGCCAATGCCTTGAGCGAAAGAGCGGCGCCATTCGACTGAGCAGTTTCAAAAGTGGTTTCAAGCGTCTTCTGGGCAGCTTCGGCCTGATCCTTGATCTTGGCATAAGCTTCCTTGGACTGAGCAACGCCCTTTTCGGTGAATTCGCGAACCTGGTCGGTTACAGCGGTTGCATCGAAGGTAGGGATCGAGAACGCATCGGCAGTCTGTTTGGTGGTCTTGCTCATAACAGGTTCCTTCCTTGGTGCAGATGGTCGTTCGCCTCTGCAGCTGATTTGATAACTTCTATATAATCCAAAATATGGTGCGTTGCAACATTTATTTTGCAGTGCACAATCGTGTACCTGTTTCTAAATCGAAATTATTATGTGGACGGTTGTATTGCTGCGATGGAAGTTAACTAAACCAAGAGAAAGACATGTAAGATAGAGGGCTGCGAGTGGACGAGTGACGGCTGGATCATTATTAACAAAGTCTTAAGAACATCGCGAGGATGCGACTGTTCGATCGGAGCATGCTGGTCAACATATGGCGTCTGGAACTTATCCATTCATCGACATCGCCGTTCGCGACGAGATCCGCGAGCACTTTGCCAATGGCGATGCGCTCGTCGTGATATCGCAGGATCTGCAGAACGTTATCTGGGCAAATGGCCAGGGTGCGTCGATGCTTGGCTATGCGTCGATCGACGAGATACTCGGTGGCGGAGCAGTGCTCGGCATACAGGCACGGCGGCAGCTCATGGCGCTGGATGGCTTCCCGGCCATCGGTCATGGACGCACGGTTTCGTTGCGCGTTGCCTTCGGGCTTTCCAGCCGCATCCTGACATTCCAGGCGAGCGATCTGACACTGCCGCGCGGCGAACAGGCCATTCTTCTCTCCATGGCCAATGCTGATCGGGCAAGCTCAGGGAAGCAGGTCGCCGCATTGGCAATCAAGGGCTTTGGCGACCGGACAACGCATGCGGCGATGATCGACGCCAATGGCGGCGTGATCGCCGCATCGCAGCAGTTTGCCAGGCTCGAATTCAACGACAAGATCCTCGGCGATCTCGTACGCGAGGTGCGGCTCGAGCGCGACCGCCTGGTAAAGCGCCCGGTACAGACGGCGAAGGGCGCCATACCCGCCGGCATTGCGAGACTGACGGACAGCCCCGCAATGCATTTGTTGTTCGCGATCGAGCCGGAGATTGTAAACAGGCAGGCAAGCGAGCTTGACGACCCGCAGCACGAACTTGCCGTTGTGCCCGACGCGCCCATTGCCGATGCGCAGGTTGTGGATCAGACAGCGGCAGAGCCCCAGACTTCTCTTGCGCTTGAGCCATCATTCAAGGACTCGAAGACACCTTCGGGCGTATTCCAATACGTACCGTCCGAGACGCCGGTGCGCTTTGTCTGGAAGGTCGATGCACAGGCGAATTTCAGCGAGATATCACCGGAGTTCTCCACCGCTGTCGGACCGCAATCGGCATCGATCATCGGCAGACCTTTCCGGCACGTGGCGGCGAGCCATGGGTTCGACGACAATGAGGAAATCGCCGCGCTTCTCGAGCGCCGCGATACTTGGTCGGGACGGACGGTGCTATGGCCTATCGAAGGCACCGACCTGCGCGTGCCGATCGAGCTTGCTGCGCTGCCGATCTATTCGCGTGACCGGGTGTTCCTGGGTTTCAGGGGATTTGGCGTGGCCCGCATGGGTGATGTCACAGCCGATCCGAAAGGCGCCGGCAAGATATTGAACGACGTACGGACAGAGATGCAGAGTGCTGCCGTAGACGTTTTCAACGGGGAAAAACCCGCGCTGGAAATCACGCCGGAGACAACAGACAATATCATTCCGCTCAAGACGCAACGGCTCTCACGCGACGACGGACGGCTCAACGATGCCGAACGCAATGCTTTTCGCGAAATTGCCGAAAGGCTGCGCCGTGAAGTGCTGGGTGATGGCCCGAAGAGCAGTAGCGATGCAGAGCCCCTACCTGCTGCACCTCCGGCTTCAACGATGAAGCCCAAGGTTCCGGATGCGGAAGTGGTCGGTCCGGGCTATGCCGTTGCGGAAAGCGATAACAAGGACGAACTCGCCCGGCCCGAGGATTTTGCTGTCGACATTCGTGAACAGGCACGGCAGGGCGTCGATACGTCCATTCTTGCCGCCCTGCCCTTACCGGTGCTGATCCACCGTCACGGCCAGATACTATATGCAAATCCCGCGCTGCTGGAGAAGATATTGTATGCGTCTGCCGAAGCGATCAACGATGCGGGCGGCTTGAGCATCCTCTTCGCCGATGAAGCTGGCGATAGCGGCGATGACGACGAAGCCGGCATGAACCTGCGGCGCAGCGATGGTTCGGTGATGCGGGTGCAGGCGCATCTGCAGGCGGTCCGCTGGGACGAAGCAACCGAGAATGGCGAGCGCGCGCTGCTGCTTGCATTGTCGCCGCAAACCCCGGCTGCCGATCATTTCGAGGTGAGCGAACGACAACTCCTGCAGACGCGCATCGATGAGCTCAACGCTATTCTCGATACGGCGACGGACGGCGTGATCCTGCTCGATTCCGCCGGTTCAATTCGCTCCGTCAACCATTCCGCCGCTGCGCTCTTTGGCTACGAGCCGGAGGAGTTGACCGGTAAAGCCTTCTCCATGCTCTTCGCCATCGAAAGCCAGCGCGCGGCGATGGATTATCTGAACAGTCTTTCAGAAAATGGCGTCGCCAGTCTGCTCAATGACGGGCGCGAGGTGATCGGCCGTGAAGCGCAAGGCCGCTTCATCCCCCTGTTCATGACCATCGGTAAACTGGACGCCTCCAAGGGATACTGTGTTGTCCTGCGCGACATCACCCACTGGAAGCGCGCCGAAGAAGAGCTCACCAGCGCCCGCCGTGAGGCTGAGCGCACGTCGGCCCAGAAGAGCGAATTTCTGGCGCGCATCAGCCATGAAATCCGCACACCGCTCAATGCCATCATCGGCTTCTCCGAATTGATGGCGGACGAGAAGTTCGGCCCTATCGGCAGCGAACGCTACCGCGACTATCTGAACGATATCAGTCGCTCCGGCAATCATGTCCTGTCGCTGGTCAACGACCTTCTCGATATCTCGAAGATCGAAGCCGGCGCCGTCGAGATGGATTTCGAGGCGGTTTCGCTCAACGAAGCGCTGACGGAAGCCGTTGCGATCATGCAGCCACAGGCGAACCGCGAGCGTGTCATCATCCGCTCCAGCCTGACATCACGGCTGCCCGACATTGTCGCAGACCATCGTTCGATCACCCAGATCGCGTTGAACCTCTTGTCAAATGCGATCCGATTTACGGGGCCGGGTGGACAGGTTATCGTTTCCACGAGCTATGAGGCGAGCGGCGATGTGCTTTTGCGCGTGCGGGACACCGGCATCGGCATGACACGGCAGGAGGTCGAGCAGGCGCTGCGGCCCTACAAGCAGATCACGACGCCCAAGCATTCCCGCAGCGATGGTACCGGCCTTGGCTTGCCGTTGACCAAGGCAATGGCTGAAGCAAACCGCGCCAATTTCACGATCGACTCCAATCCGGGTCGCGGGACAATGGTCGAGATAACATTTCCTTCGACGCGCGTGCTCGCTGAGTAGACATCCACCGATCTAACAAATTGACCGCAAACGAGCTATACCGGCTTGAATTGCCCCGCATGATCGCTAAACCGTGGAAGGCAATGCAAAAATCCTTACAGCAGGCAGCTGGAAGGATTGAAATCGGAAACGCTCATGTCCTGGTACAGGCCAAGGAACCTTCTCGCAACGATCTTGATGTTGGCTCTCGTCGCCGTGGGAGTTCTGGCGGCCCTGCCCTACCTCGTCAGTACGGATCTGATTCGGGCGAGGCTTATCCAGGAAATCAGCAACTGGACCGGCTATAGCGTCGAGTCCCGTCAGACGCCACAGATATCCTTCTTTCCCGTTTTCACCGCTTCGCTAGGCGATATCACCATTCGCAACCCGTGGCAGAGTGAAGGGGCACCCTTCATGCAAGCTGAGAGGATAGAAGTCGACCTGTCGCTTCTTTCCGCGCTACTGGGCAATATCGAATTTACTGAAACCAAAATCGTGCGGCCAAGATTTGTCATCGACGAACCGATCAAAAGCCTTTCCGAGATCGGCGAGGCCCTTGCCAAGAGTGATGGCCGGATCGGCGATGTCGTCCGGGAAGCGCGCGCTGCTGTTGAAGCCAATCCCGCCAAACCGGATATGAGCACCGTATCGTCGCAGCCGTTCGGGCGTGTGCGGCTGGAAGACGCGACGGTCACCTTCAAGCGGCCAATCAACGGCGCCGAAGAACAGATATCGAGCATCAGCGGCGTTTTTGACTGGCCGCAGACCTCGGGCGTTGCGAGTTTCCAGGGCAAAGCCATCTGGCACGGCGAAGAAACGGAAATCGACAGTTCGGCCACGCGGGCGTTGTTGCTTCTGGCTGGCGGCACCAGCCCTCTGCAGGTCAATCTCAGCTCGACACCCTTGACGCTGTCATTCAACGGTTCGGCCAATGTCTCCAAGGATCAGTTCTTCGAAGGAACGCTGTCGCTAACCTCGCCATCCCTGAGACGCACGCTCGAATGGTCGAGAATGGCGACTATTCCGGGCGCGCCGATCGGCAGCTTCGCAATAGATGCATCCGTCTCCGGTTCCGCTACGCGCATGAAACTGGACGGATTGACGGCAACGCTGAACGACAATCCCGCGAAGGGTATCATCGAAGTCGTGCTTAATCAGGGAACACCCAGCATCACCGGCACGCTTGCCTTCGAAGCGCTCGACATTCATTCGGTGTTTTCAGGTTTCATGCCCTTGCCGGATGGTTCCGCGGATTCCGACACGGTTATCGACAGTGGTTTTCTGAAGCAGCTCAATCTTGACCTGCGCGTATCCACACAAAAAGCAACGATCGGGACGATCGATCTCTCGAAGGTCGCCGCGACGGCACAAATCCGCAATGGTCGCGCCATGTTCGACATCGGCGAGGCCTCGGCGTTCGATGGTTCGGTTGCTGCAAGTTTCCAGCTTGCCGATGAGGGGGATGGCGCAACGACCGGCGAATTGCGCCTCAACGGCACAGATGTGAACAGTGCTTCGATCGCCTCCTTGCTTGGATTTGGCGATCGCTTCCAACTTGGCAAGGGAACGATGTCCCTTGTCTTGAAGGGTCCGATATCGCGTTGGTCAACAGCACTCGGCAATGCCAAGGGAACGCTGTCCATGCGCTTCGGCAGTGGGCAGATCCGTAGCCTGGACTTCAACGGCCTCCTGAGCAAGGCCAAGACGGACCGCTTCTTCAGCCTCAACGAGAAGACAGATGCCTGGCTGGCCTTCGACAAGTTCGAGGCCAAGGCGAATATCATGGATGGAGTGGCGGCTCTGGAGACGGCGCAAATCCAGACCAAGTCGGGCACTCTGAATTTTGCCGGTATCGTGACGCTGATCGGTAAAAGTCTGGCGCTCACAGGTGACTTCGCGGCCCGCGTTCCCGCTCCGGCACCGGCAGCAGGCGCTGCGCCGGACGTACCCAAGCCGGAGCCGACGGTCAATCACACGCGCTTTTTCATAGGCGGTTCCTGGGACAATCCGTTTATCTCACCAATCATTTCCCAGTAGACGAAAGTCGTCAGGGGGCCGCTCTTGGAAACTCGCGAGAAGATGTTATAGTCTTGGGGCAGAGGATGAGCTTTCGCCCACCCTCCGTTCCTTATCTAAAGACGTGAACCCGGACGGTCACTGACCAGGTCGTCCGGGTTTTCTTTAAGATAAGGGTTACGCTAAACGGCATGTACCGCATAGTTTCACCTCCAAGTTTGAGGCAAGGCTCTTGCCGCAGTCGGGGGAGCCTATCTTCCCCGATACACCGCTGGCCCGGTGTTGCTGCTTCGCCATCAAACCGTTTGCGCGTTAACGCCATTTCTCATCTATTGCTTGGTTTGATGTGGGCAACAACGAACGCAGAGTTGCATTCGAGGCGCTATCTCAGGCTCGGAAGTTGTCCAGGGTTGTCAGTTCCGTGCAGCGGCCTGTTCGTCGCGTGCCTTCTGGACCTCACGGCGCTTGTTGGCGATCGATGCAATGATCACTCCGACTGCGACGATGGCAATCAGGATGGTACAGGCGGCGTTGATTTCCGGTGTCACGCCAAGCCGGACCTGTGAGTAGATACGCATCGGGAGGGTCGTCGCACCTGGCCCCGAGGTGAAGCTGGAAATGACCAGATCGTCCAGCGAAAGGGTGAAGGCAAGCATCCAACCAGAGACCACCGCCGGCAGGATCACCGGCAGCGTTACCTTGAAGAACGTCGTTACCGGGGTTGCGCCCAGATCCATCGCCGCTTCTTCCAGCGAGCGGTCAAATGTCACCAATCGCGACTGCACGACCACGGCGACAAAGCACATGGAGAAGGTGATATGTGCGAGGGTCATGGTCCACAGGCCGCGGTCGAAGCCGATGGCAACGAACAGCAGCAACATCGACAGGCCCGTAATGACTTCCGGCATGACCAGCGGTGCGTAGATCATTGCCGAGAATAACAAGCGCCCGCGAAAGCGCGTATAGCGGGTCATGGCCAAGGCACCGAGTGTTCCGAGAATTGTGGCGACAGTCGCCGACACGAGACCGACGCGGATGGTTACCCAAGCCGCATCGATAAAGCTCTGGTTGTGGAAGAGAGAGACGTACCATTTTGTCGAAAACCCCGCCCACACGGTGACGAGCCGGGATTCGTTGAACGAAAAGACGACCAGAAGGACGATCGGCAGATAAAGGAAGGCGAAACCGAAAACCAGGGAGGCAATGTTGAAGCGGGACCAGGTGGTGTTCATCTTATTTCTCGCTTTCCTGCGCCCGCGCTTCCGCACGCTGGAACAGAACGATCGGCACGACCAGCAACAGCAGAAGGATAACAGCGACGGCGGAGGAAACCGGCCAATCGCGGTTGGAGAAGAACTCGTTCCACAGCGTCTTGCCAATCATCAGGGTCTGCGATCCGCCGAGGAGATCAGGAATGACGAATTCACCGACCGCAGGAATGAAAACCAGGAAACACCCGGCTATGACGCCCGGCATCGACAGGCGAAAGGTGATTTTCCAGAAGGCGAGTATGGGTGGACAGCCAAGATCCTCGGCTGCTTCGACCAGCGAGTAGTCCATCTTTTCCAGCGCCGAATAAATCGGCAGAACCAGAAATGGCAGATAGGAATAGACGATGCCTATAAAGACCGCCGTATTGGTATTGAGAATATTGAGCGGCGTGTCGATCACATGCGCCCACATCAGGAACTGGTTGAGCAGACCTTCAGGCTTTAAGATGCCTATCCATGCATAGACGCGGATCAGGAAGCTGGTCCAGAACGGCAGGATTACCAGCATCAACAGCGTCGGCCGTATCGTCGCGGGCGCGCGCGCCATGCCGTATGCAATGGGATAGCCGATGATAAGCGTCAGAACGGTCGAAACCGCGGCGATGAGCAAACTGGAAAGATAGGCTTTGTAATAAAGCGGATCCTCCACGAGCCAAATATAATTGTCCCACGAGAGCTGGGCGAAGCTCTCCCTGAGCCCTTGCCAACCCGCCGAGAGATTGAACGCAGGCGTATAGGGCGGAATTGCCATGGCGACTTCAGACAGGGAAATCTTGAATACGATGACGAAGGGAATGAGAAAGAAGATCAGCAGCCACAGATAAGGAACGGCTATGACGAGCCGGCCTACAACGGACGATATCAATTTCTGCATGACCAGCCCCCTCACGCGGTCAACACGATACCGGCGTCGGTATCGAAGTTGACCCAGACCGTATCGTCATAACCGAGCGGGTCCTCGACCGTGCGCACCGCGTTGAGGCTCGCAGCCTTGATGATCCGGCCGCTTTCAAGCTTCACATGGAAGACTGTCATGTCACCGAAGTAGGCGATGTCATAAAGCTCCCCATGCGCAGAGTTGATGGACGGATCGGCGGGCTGCTTGCGGCTGACCCGGATTTTCTCCGGCCTTATGGCAAAGCCGACCGGCTGGCCGACAGCGCAGCTTCTCGAGGCGGCATCGGTGCGGATCGTCAGGTTTTCAGGAGCAACGGCGATATCGATCTTGCCATTGGCGACTGCGGCGGCGGTGCCTTCGAACATGTTCACATTGCCGATGAAATCGGCGACGAACTTCGAGTTCGGGGCTTCATAGACTTCCGCCGGCGTTGCCACCTGCATGACTTTGCCCTTGTCCATGACAGCGATACGATCGGCCATGGTCATTGCCTCTTCCTGATCGTGGGTGACCACCACGAATGTCAGGCCGAGCTTCATCTGCAGGTCCATGAGTTCAAACTGGGTTTCCTCGCGCAGTTTCTTGTCGAGCGCACCGAGCGGCTCGTCGAGCAGCAAGACCTTCGGACGCTTTGCAACGCAACGCGCAAGCGCCACGCGCTGGCGCTGACCGCCGGAGAGCTGGTGCGGCTTGCGCTTGGCGAACTGCTCGAGCTTCACAAGCTTGAGCATTTCGGCGACACGCGCCTCGATATCGCCCTTGGCCATGCCCTCCTGCTTCAGGCCAAAAGCGATATTGCCTTCGACCGTCATGTGCGGAAACAGGGCATAGGACTGGAACATCATGTTGACCGGGCGCTTGTAGGGCGGAATGCCGCGCATGTCCTGACCGTCGATGAGAATGCGGCCGGCGGTCGGTTCCTCGAAGCCGGCAAGCATGCGCAGAAGAGTCGACTTGCCGCAGCCCGAAGCACCCAGCAGCGCAAAGAACTCGCGGTTGTAGATATTCAGAGACAAATCATTGACGGCCGCGAAATCACCGAATTTCTTGGTGACATTTTCGATCGCGATAAAGGGTTTCGCCTGCGGGTCATTCCAAGGTGCGAATGTGCGGCGAAAGCTTCCCAATGATTTCATGATTTGCCCCGGACTTTTCTGTTCTTGATTTCAAAAGACCCCGGCATTGGCTGCCGGGGTCTTTTGTGGATTATTGGCCTGTGACAACTTTCGTCCACAAGCGCGTCACCACGCGTTGGGTTTTGGTGTCATAGGGCGTCACCGTGAAGAGCTTTGCCAGCACCTCCGGTGTTGGATAGACAGCGGGGTTTTCAAGAACCGACTTGTCAATCATGGCCTGGGAGGCCTTGTTGCCGTTGGCATAGGACACGAAATCCGTTGCTTTGGCGGCAACTTCCGGCTTCAGCATGTAGTTGATGAATTCATGGGCTTCCGCGACGTGCGGCGCATCGGCCGGAATCGCCATGACGTCGAACCACATCTGTGCACCTTGTGCTGGGATCGCGTAATCGAGATTTACCCCGGCCTTCGCCTCTTCGGCACGGCTTTTGGCTTGAAGGATATCACCGGAATAGCCCAGAGCCAGACAGATATCGCCATTGGCCAATGCATTGATGTATTCGGACGAATGGAACTTGCGCACGTAAGGGCGTATCGATTCGAGTAGCGCCCCGGCCTTGGCGAGTTCATCGGGATCCTTGCTGTCGGGATTGAGCCCGAGATAGGCGAGCGCGGATGGCATGACGTCTGACGCGGAATCGAGGATATGGATGCCGCAATCCTTGAACTTTGCCGCCAGTTCCGGCTTGAACAGCACATCCCAGGTCGGCTTCTCATCCGAGCCGGTTATTTCCTTCATCTTGTCGACATTATAACCGAGGCCAGTTGTTCCCCACATGTAGTCGACGGAATACTCATTGCCCGGATCGTACGTCGCGATTCGCTGGTTGATCACGTCCCATGTGTTGGAAAGGTTCGGAAGCTTGGATTTGTCCAGCTTCTGGAACACGCCCGCTGCAATCTGGCGCTGCAGGAAGGAGGCGGTCGGCACAACGACATCATAACCGGTGCCGCCGGCGAGAAGCTTGGTTTCAAGAATTTCGTTGGAGTCAAAGGTATCGTAGACGACCTTGATACCCGTTTCCTTGGTGAATTCTTCAAGGATCGTCGGATCGATGTAGTCAGACCAATTATAGATATTGACGACGCGGTCCTGCGCGAAGGCCGAGCTTGTAAGGCCGAGTGCGAGCGTTGCCGTCAACAGAGCAGTTTTGATACCCATTTATTTCTCCAATGATGCTGGCACTAATCCTTTGAATTGTGCCGGGGTTCCCGTGATTGGCCTCCACCTTTTTAGATTGCGAAGGGTTCGTCAACTGGCTTCAGGCAACACTTTCATTGAAAATTGCGCAAGTGCGAAATTTTCAATGATGCAGCGCAGTCGTTACGCGGAAAATTGCGACTATCGGGCGATTGCCGCCACGCGCTTTTGGCGCCGATATTCCCAGCCGAGATGCATGAGCAGTGCGGCGAGAATGATGGCGCCGCCGATGATCGTGCGCTGAGCCGGGACCTCGTTGTGCAGGAGCCAGACCCAGACCGGGCCGAGCACGGGTTCGAGCGTGCTGATCAGCGCGGCCAGCGCCGAGGGAATGAGCCGCGCGCCGCTGACGAAGAATGCGAGGCCAAGGCCGAGATTGACCGCACCAAGTGCAAAGAGCAGCACGAAATCGCGCGCGCTGGTGCTGAACTCGCTGGCCATCGTCGAGGCCACGCAGCCGGCAATGACCATGCCGAGGAAAACCGCCGGCGTCATGCGCAGATGCGCCTTGCGGCGGGTGATGACGGTGGCGATGGCGAACGAGATGGCGATCAACAGCGCCAGCATGTCGCCGATGGGGGAAACCTCCCCGTCGAGCGAATCCGAGACCATGATGGCAACGCCGGCGATAACCACGGCAATGGCGATCCATGTGGCGGTACTGATGCGCTCGCGGAACAATATCCACGAGATCAAAGCTGCAAACAGCGGCACGCCCGCCTGCAGCAGGAGCACATTGGCGACCGTCGTATAGGACAGCGCGATGATGAAGCAGGATGAGGCGATGGCGAAGCAAATGGCGACGCCGAGGCCCGCCAGCCCCATATGCTGAAACAGCCGCCATGTGCCGCGCGGCCCGTCGCGCACCAGCATGAAGCACAGGAGAAACAACGCGGCGAAAACCGAGCGCCAGAAGACGATCGTCCAGTTGTTATTGGCTTCAACGAAGCGCGTGAGCGCGCCGCCGGTGCTCCATGCGATCGCGGCGCCCGCCACCAGCAGACAGCCGATCGCGGCCTCCGAAGAGGTCTTGGCAGGATCAGGCCCGGCGACGGGCGGCAGGGGCACGGCGATACTCATGCACGCGACAATGCCAAGCTTGTGGCAAAGGTTGAGTCTGGAAAGCGACTGTTGATTGTCGGTTTAACGGCACCGGCGCCGGTGTTCAGTACGATAGGTCGATCTTGGCCTCTACTATCGGCTTTGGCTTCAGCTTTTTCACGCCTGAGGTGCGGGATACCCCAGCTAGTTGTTCATAGTCGATCGCCGCGATGCGTGAGACTTGGCCAGCCACTCCCGCGATGTTAGGGTGGCCGCGAATGTGTCGACTGGTTGGGGCAGGTACAAATGACAATTGAAAAAATCACGCGCCGCGGGCTGATGCTGGGCGGATTGGCACTCATGACCTCCGGGTGCGGTTCCGGAGTGCGCGACGCGTTTTCGCCAATCTCATCAGCTTTTGCCGTGCCACGCGGCATGGATCCCCGTTTGAGGCGGCAGGAAGTCGCGTATCAAGGGAGCGAGGCGCCCGGGACGCTCGTCGTCAACACCTATGAACGTTTCCTCTATGCGGTCCAGGGGGACGGATCGGCCACGCGCTATGGTATCGCCGTCGGGGAAGAGGGACTGACGCTCAAAGGCAGAGCGACGATCGAGCGTAAAGAGCAATGGCCATCCTGGACGCCCACTGCAAGCATGATCAGGCGCAAGCCGCATTTGGCGCAATATGCCGGCGGAGTCCCAGGCGGGCCAAATAATCCGCTCGGTGCACGGGCGCTTTATCTCTACCGCGGCGGACGTGACACCTATTTTCGTCTGCACGGTACAAATGAACCCTGGTTGATAGGACAAGCTGTGTCGAACGGGTGCATTCGCCTGACGAATGAGGACATCCTTTATCTCTATGACAACACGCCTCTGGGAACGCCGGTATTGATCGTCTAAGAGCTGTCTTCAAACTCTCCTGCGACGGTCACCGCGATTTTCTGCGCCTCCGGTGCTCAGGTATTCGATGCACGCTGCGTCCGTCGCAAAGGCGGCCTCGAAAACCACGCCATATGTTTCGCGGCAAGGCTTTCAGGCTCCAAATATCCCGGCCGGATCGTCCTGTTGCAAACTGGACACACTCGTTGTGCGTTTACCTTACCAAGTGCGTTTACCTTACCAAGCTCTAGTCATCACTACTATTTGTGCTACTCTACCATTGGTAGTACTCTACCGTCGGTAACCTACTCGCCTTTGAGGGAAAGGAAATCTGATGAGCAGGATTTTATTCGCTGTAGTTTGCACTATAACCGTTGCCAGCCTAAGCGCTTGTGGGTCGATGGGTAAGGGGAAAGCTCCGCCGCCAGTCGCTGAGGAGCCCGCAGCAGCACCAGTTTATAAATAAGAAGTTTCGTCAAAAAAATGGAAGGGTCGCCCGACCCTTCCAGCATCATGTGATCTCGCAAAAAAAGCCGGCTTCACAAGCGGCTGTGCGGCCCCCGATGATTTATGACGGGTTTGGCCGGGCTTGAGGATTGCGTTTTGACGAATTCTGGTATGGGATGACGCTCATGAGTGTTCGTCTTTTGTCTGTGATCATGCTTGGGCTCGCAGTGGCGGGATGTCAAACGAGCAATGAGAGCAAGTCGGGTTCCGTGTCCGGTACCAGTGACAGCACTGCGGCCGTTCAGGTGACTTCGGCGACAACAAAACAACCCGCGCAAAAAAACGGGCGCTACTATATCGAGTTTCGCTCGCGCTACGCCCTTACCTACGGCCATACCTATGTGATGTTCGGGCGTCTGGACAAGGCGGGCAATATAGTTGATCGCGAAGTTGCCGGTCTCCACCCGGCTACGAACAGCGTGGTTCCATATATTCTTGGCCACTACATACCCGTTCCAGCCGAGACCGGTGAGAGCGACGGTGATACGGACGATAAGTACAGGTCGGCAACCTGGCGCGTCACCTTGAACGAAGCCGAGTACAACAAGGTCGTCGCCTACATACGCAAACTGCAAGCCAGATCGCGCTTCTGGCAGGCAACGACGTTCAACTGCAATGCCTTCGTCGGCGAGATCGCGCGGTCCATGGGATACAAAGCACCCGGCCACTTGCTGCGTCCGCAACAATACATCGTCAAGCTTCGAGAGATGAACGGCGGGCCAAATGCGGTCGGTTATACCGGCCCTCCCGGCTAGGAATTCGCGCTCTGACGGCCTGCAGATGGCGTCTTTCTGTGCTCCGTTGCTCACGTACCCTAAAGTACGCTGCACTCGCCGCGAGGGCGGCCCCGGAAACCGGCGTTTTCGCCTCGTCATGATCGCGAATCTCGCAGACCTAGTCTAGGTGGAGAAGGCCATAGCAAGTTCGCCACATCTCGATTGCAAGTCGTTATCTATTGCCGAATGTCGCGATGCGGAGGCGCGGGAGCGCCATCAATAAACTTACGCCTCGCATAATCATGAACATATGAAGAGCGATCCAAAGGCCATAATTATCAAACAACCACCCCAGCACAAATAGCGCTACGACGTAGACCGCAAATGATAATATCATCATATTTCTAAGCATTGAAGACCACGTTGCCCCCAGATAGATCCCGTCCATCACCACTGCGGCCCACGCAACGCCAACGACTCCTTGAGAGATATAGCCCCCACCATACCGATAAGCAGATGTTAAGAATATTAATCAGCACTTGGAGCCCCAACGCGTGCCGCGCTTTGGCTTTCCCAAGTAGAACACCCAGGATCACATAATTCATCAATGAAAACGGGGCCGCTATCAGCCGAATTCCGATATAGGAGGTCATTGCCGAGCCAACTGCATCGGATGCTCCGATAAAACCCGTCCCCGTCAAGCATATGAGCGGCGCACCAATGATCAGCACAATGCCGCACAAGATTCGCAGGATGGAAGCGCGCCAGAATATCTTCTGTTCTTCGGCAATATCGTCTGCGCCATACGCCTGGGCGACAAGTCCAGTTGTTCCAGCGCGCAAAAAATTGAAACTCGTAAACACCAGGTCAAATATCACGGCACCAGCAGCCAAGCCCGCCAACAACGCAACATCGTTGAGTTGTCCAACGACTGCTGTGTCCACGAGTCCCAAGAGCGGAGTGGTCAAATAGGCTAACGTCATTGGCGCCGCGAGAGCCAACACGATGCGGTTCGTGACTTCGAACGCGCCACCCTGGGCTTGGTCATCACCGTCGCAGCGACCATGGCCGGATGATCCATCCTTGGAATTAAACATGTCCCACCAACTCGCGATCATCCACGGTACGAGTTCGGGGAATGCGGCCATTGTCGACGAGTTGAAGTAGCTCGTGTTTTGACAACCAAACCGGGCCGCTTCTTATTCCGGCCTGTCTCGAAGTTGTTAATGACCCGCTCGATCCATTCGGAGGAAATAAAGTGATTCTCGTTTTTGTGCAGGCCAATCCAGTCATCTCCGCCTACAAGTTTACCTGCATCGTATGACATGGAAACAGTAACCCTTTCAGGGTCCAAACAAAATATATGAATAATTGACTTGCACAGGCGACGAACTATTAAATTGATTTCTGCATGATCTATATCGAAGCCAATAACATTTGGCTATATTTTCATTATTCATATGCGTATACGAAAGCTACAATATTGTTAATATTGCAGTCAATATCTTTATTTAACAATTATACTTTTAACTCTGCATTGCATTGAGTTGCAGTTATTTGTACTACTGAAAATCGAACGCGCTGAGCCCCGTCACCATCTCGTCCAGTCCCACCGGCCGTGTCACGGGTGGTTCGGCCCGGGAGAGGCAGGCGGCGCGTTCGCACAGGCGGCAGGCCGGGCCGACAGGCGTGGAGCCGACGAATTTGCCGAGCGGAGGGGCGCTGATACTCATGTTACCGAACGCGCTGCCATAAACCGTCTTGTCAGCATGTTCGATATCGCAGCCGAGAAGGATGGCCGTGCGGCGCGGGCGTTCGTTGAAGGCGCCCTGCGGCCCTTCCAATGTGCGGGCAATGGTCATGAACTCGGCGCCATCCGGCATCTCCACCGCCTCGACGAGGATCTGGCCGGGCTGAGCGAACGCGGCATAGACAGGCAGCTTCGGGCACTCGCCGCCGAAACGGGACTGCGGAAACCCTTGCGCCCCTGCCCGGCGGAAACGATTGCCGGCGTGATCGACTTCCAGCATGAAGAACGGAATGTCGGACTTGCCGTCAAGCGTTGTCAGGCGGTTGGCGGCCTGTTCAAAGGAGACGTGGAAGCGTGAACGAAGGACGTCAACATCATAGCGAGCACGAACAGCCGCGCTCTGGAAAGCCTGATGAGGCATCATGAGTGCATGCGCCGCGTAGCGCCCGAACTCGAAACGGGCGATTCGCCGCGCCTCGTCCGAGGAGAGTTTCAAATCCTGTATTTCGGCTGCGATGACCACCTGCATGCGCATGAGCGCCGCCTCCATCGCCACTTCACGCAACTGGTCGAAGGGCGACAGCCGCTCGGAGATGAACAGCCGCTGCGAATGCCGATCATAACGCCGGCGCCAATTCGGCATGGTCGCCACGGGAAGCACACGCACGGAGATGCCATGTTCACTCTTTAACCAGGCCTTCAGGGCGCCAAGCAAATCATCGCCGGGTTTGAGCAGGCCGGTAAAGCTGTCGACCTCCCCCTCAATGCGGGGAAAATGATTGGCGCGGCGCTCCAGCGCCTCGCGGACCTCGTTCAGCGGCATGCGTGTGGCGACAAGGGATGGGGCGCGACCGTCCTTCGCCAGAAGTTGTGACAGATCAGAAAGGCGCTCGAGCGATTCCCGGTACGCGCGATAAAGCTTGATGACGCCGGTGGCGGCATTGGGCGCAGCATCGCTGATTTCGATGAGCTCCTGGTCGCCCGGCAACTCGCCATTGAGCAGCGGGTCGGAAAACACTTCCTTGAGCACGGCCATGGAGGAGCCAGTCTCCATTTGCAGTGTGTCGAGCTCGATCTTGTAGGTTGAAGAGAGTTTGAGCAGGAGCTGGACCGTGAGCGGCCGCTGGTTGCGCTCGATGAGATTGAGATAGGACGGCGAAATACCCAGCGCCTCGGCCATCGAGGTTTGTGTGAGACCACGCTCGTTGCGAATGCGCCTGATGCGCGGACCGGCGAATATCTTGCCCTCAGCCATGGAGCCTCACTGTTGCGTGCATCGCCGCTGTGCGTGGTTCATTATGACAAGATTTACACATCTCGCTTCCATGCCAGGATATTACAAAATTTACAAATTTACAAACCAGTATTGTCAAACACACAACAGGATAACTCGATAAAACCGCCAAAACATGCGATATTTCTGGCTTATCTCGCCCTGCAATGTAAATCTAGTCATATCAACGCAGTCGTCAAACTCCCTATCAGACAGGCTGCGGCGGGATACAACTCTTTGTGGAGACAATAATGACTGATTTTTACAACCTCGTACCAAACGCACCGGAGGGCCGCTATGATGGTATCGAACGTCCTTATACACCTGACGATGTCCAGCGCCTCAGAGGCTCGGTTCAGATCAAGCATACTCTCGCTGAAAACGGTGCCAACCGGCTCTGGAAGCTCATTCACGAAGAGGGTTTCGTCAATGCACTGGGCGCTCTCTCGGGCAACCAGGCTATGCAGATGGTTCGCGCAGGTCTCAAGGCAATTTATCTTTCCGGATGGCAGGTTGCTGCCGATGCAAACACAGCTTCAGCCATGTATCCTGACCAGTCGCTCTACCCGGCAAATGCGGCGCCGGAACTGGCCAAGCGCATAAACAAGACGCTGCAGCGCGCCGACCAGATCGAGACGGCAGAGGGCAAGGGCCTTTCGGTCGAGACCTGGTTCGCGCCCATCATTGCCGATGCGGAAGCAGGATTTGGCGGACCACTCAACGCCTTCGAGATCATGAAGGCTTTCATCGAGGCTGGCGCTGCCGGTGTCCATTACGAAGACCAGCTCGCTTCCGAGAAGAAGTGCGGTCATCTTGGCGGCAAGGTTCTGATCCCGACGGCCGCGCATATCCGCAACCTGAACGCCGCGCGGCTTGCCGCGGACGTTATGGGAACGCCGACGCTGGTCATCGCCCGCACGGATGCAGAGGCTGCCAAGCTGCTGACCTCGGATATCGATGAGCGCGATCAGCCATTCGTCGATTACGACGCCGGACGGACGACCGAAGGCTTCTATCAGGTCAAGAACGGACTGGAGCCTTGCATCGCTCGGGCCGTCGCCTATGCGCCGCACTGCGACATGATCTGGTGCGAGACATCGAAGCCGGATCTTGAGCAGGCCAAGCGCTTCGCCGAAGGTGTGCGCAAAGAGCATCCGAACAAGCTACTCGCCTATAACTGCTCGCCTTCCTTCAACTGGAAGAAGCATCTGGATGAGGCGACGATTGCCAAGTTCCAGCGCGAGCTCGGGGCGATGGGCTACAAGTTCCAGTTCATCACGCTGGCCGGCTTCCATCAGCTCAACTTCGGCATGTTCGAACTCGCCCGTGGTTACAAGGACCGGCAGATGTCGGCCTATTCGGAACTGCAGGAAGCTGAGTTTGCCGCAGAGACCAATGGTTACACCGCGACCAAGCATCAGCGCGAAGTCGGTACCGGCTATTTCGATGCGGTTTCGCTGGCAATCACCGGCGGCAAATCCTCAACGACCGCAATGAAGGAATCGACCGAGACGGCACAGTTCCGTCCGGCTGCAGAGTAAAACAACAAAAACGCCAAGGAGAAAAATCATGGCACCGCAGACACGCGTCAAGGAACGGGCCGAGGAGCAATCATCGGCCATGAATACAGACCAGCAGGCTGTCATTCGCATGGTCGCCAATGACTTGCATCGCCTCAACCAATCCGTCATGAAGGCGGTTGACGCCGGTGTGTCCGTGGAACTGGTTCGCTCCGCCCGTCACCATGGCGGCGACGGTAACTGGGGCGATCTTCTGATCCCGGTTGTTCTTACAAGGCAGTAGCTCTTCGCGGTCTTTCAGGGCCCGGTCTGGAGCCAGAATGACGCGCATAACCGCTCGCAAGCAATTGCAGGCGGTTTTCGCTCGCACACTAGAGCAAACTTTGTCTATTCAGAGCCAGTTCTGGGCCAAATCCTTCGGGCTTCGGCTTCGTCCGATGGACAGGCATCGGCCTCGCCAAACCCCTCGACCTTGTCCACGAATTCTCTCCGGCAGAACGACTCTGAATAAACAAAACTTGCTCTAGCCAAGAGAAAAGTGCGTGGTCCGATTTGCCGTCGAACCACGCACCGATGACTGGAGCTGTCTGACCCCACAGCGAACGAAGGAAATTCGCATCAAACCATCCAATCACCTGCTCAGTTCAAGAAGAGGCGCCTTATATTCATGGTCGACGCGGGCGTTCGATCCATATGCTGGTCGGCCGCATAGGCAAGGGCAAGGCCGACAATGGCTCGCGTAATCTCATTCGACGACCAACCTGCTTCTCCTGCCTCACTCGCAAGAAAATCGACGGCACGCCGGAACTCTGGCTCCAAAGCCAGCTGACAATCGTAGCTCCGGCTTGGATATTCAGTCGGACGCATCGGTTTATGAATACGCATGCTCCCCTCCTTATGCCATGCATGAGCTCCCGGGAAATGCGACGGATATCAAACTGTCTGGTAGCATCTCAGAAACTTCAAATGCATGCGCTCACGCCTTTTTGCTTTACGCAGAGCATGTTTTCCGACAAGTGTCTTGCTGGTCAGCGCAGAAACCAAAAACTTCGGATCATGCTCCTCAACATTCGACCCCCATTGCCCGACATACCGCTTTTGGCAAAGAGGCAGAATGTTATCGCCTGAAAAATAATAGACGTCATTCATCCTAGTCTTCCCCTCGGAAAATCTAAGCAAACGTATCAATACAGTAATTATTTCGAATTAGTAAAAGTATATATAGAAAATTTTGTCTGTCAATTGAACAAACTTTTTTGACAAATAACCTTGCCAAAAGAATACGTCAAAATTGATGAAACATTGTGCGCGTCAATTTAGATTGGAGCATTTACCCGAGACATACATTACTTGCGATAACCGTTCGGGTTCGAAGTTTCGTATTTCTGCTGCAGGTTTTTTCCAGTCTCGGGTGCTCCGATGGCACGCGGGCGTATGAACCTGAGCCGCGGCATCTTTTCAGTTTTCGTTTCGGAGAATACGCGCGATAACTTCCCCTTCTTCGCCACAAGAATTGATCTGAAGTATCGACTGGAACATTCTAATGTAGAGCAATCTCTTTTATATTTTACAATATGTGTCATAATAGGGTGCAGAGAAAATATAACCGATTATTCGGTCAAATAATGACAGACAATTCTACAATTGTCCATTGGCGGACAATGCATTGTGTCATTTTTTTATTTCGATATTTATAGCATTTCATCACGCAGGATTCTCTGTTCCCGCGAGAAGGGACGAGGATGTCAGCTTCACAATTTGCGTTTGAGAACAAGCTTCTCAGGCATATGCGTGCGAACGATTTTGAGTTGCTGGCACCGCATCTCGACGCACAGAAGTTGCCGCTGAGGCACGTGATCGAGAAATCGCAAACGCCCGTCACGGACGTGTACTTCCTTGAAACAGGCCTTGCCTCGATCGTCTCAAAAATGCCCAGTGGCCGCGACGTCGAAGTAGGAGTGTCCGGCAATGAGGGGATGACGGGTTCCTCAGTCGTTCTTGGCGGGATGCAATCGCCGCATGACAGCTACATGCAAGTAGCCGGCCTCGGTTACAGTATCGCTACTGTGGATCTTCAACGCGCTATGGAAACAAGCACCACGCTGCGCAGCTACCTGCTCCTCTATGTCCAGACCTTGGTCATCCAGACGGCCTCGACCGCATTGGCGAATAGCCAGGCGGACGTCTCATCCAGAATGGCTCGTTGGCTCCTGATGGTGCATGACCGCACGCATGGTCCAGATATTGTGCTGACGCACGAATTCCTGTCGGTCATGCTTGGAGTGCGGCGGCCATGGGTGACGGAAGTCTTGCATATACTGGAAGACAAACGGTTGATCCGGGCAAAGCGAGGACAGATAACCATCGTCGATCGTACCGGGCTCATGGCCGAGGCCAACGGTTTCTACGGGGTAGCCGAGCAAGAGTATAAACGGCTGCTCGGGATAAACCTCGCCCGATAATTCCCTAGAAACGAGTGGAGTGACAATTTTCTCGTCCCCGCCTCCCATATTGCAAACGCTGGAGGATTTCCGCTTTTCGTTCGAACGACGAAATGCTGTTTTACGCAATTCCGGACGGAAAACCGCTTCACACTTTTCCTGGAGTTGCTTTAAGTTTGTTTTTACGCAGTTCCGGACGGAAAACCGCTTCACACTTTTCCTGGAATTGCTTTAAGTTTGTTTTTACGCAATTCCGGACGGAAAACCGCTTCACACTTTTCCTGGAATTGCTTTATCATCTTGTCACCGCAACTCATTCTGGTGATTGATGCCTTCCGAAACTCCCGAGAAAAAACCCGCACGGACGACAACGCGGCGGCGTACACCCGCTTATGTCAAAGCTACGCGCGGCGTGAAGAACTGGCGCGAAGCTTCCGAGTGGCTGGCCTGGCGGGATATCGAGGACATCGAATGCATTACCCCGGATCAGGCCGGTGTGGCGCGCGGCAAAATGATGCCGTCGAAGAAATTCACATCCAATACCTCCCTGGCGCTCCCTTCCGCCGTATTCATGGCGACGATCTCGGGTTCCTATCCGGAAGACGGCCATGGCTTCTCCTATCCTGAGGATGACGGCGATCTGAAACTGATGCCGGATCTTTCCACGCTCTCGGAAGTACCATGGGAGGCCGACCCTACAGCACAGGTCATCTGTGATCTCGTCAACAAGGACGGACAAGCGGTAGAATTTACCCCTCGCAACGTATTGAAGCGTGTCATGGCCGCTTATGCCAGGAAGGGCCTGAAGGCGGTCGTCGCGCCGGAGATCGAATTCTATCTCGTCAAGAAGAACCCCGATCCGGATTATCCCCTGACCCCGCCTGTCGGACGCTCTGGCCGGGCGATCGGCGGCGGACAAGGTTATTCAATCGCCGGCGTCAACGAGTTCGATGAACTCATCGACGATATCTATCATTTTTCCGAGAGTCAGGGCCTTGAGATCGACACGCTGATCCATGAGGAAGGCGCGGCGCAGCTCGAAATCAATTTGCGGCACGGCGATCCGATCGAGCTTGCCGATCAGGTGTTCCTGTTCAAGCGCACGATCAGGGAAGCCGCACTGAAGCACGACATGTATGCGACATTCATGGCGAAGCCTATACAGGGCCAGCCGGGTTCCGCGATGCATATCCATCAATCGATCATCGACAAGAAGACGGGCCGAAACGTGTTCTCCAACCCGGATGGAACGGAAAGCCCGGCGTTCCGGCATTTTATAGGCGGCATGCAGAAACATGTCCCGGCCTCGCTGGTGATGTTTGCGCCCTATGTGAATTCGTACCGGCGGCTGACACCGGCGGCCTCTGCGCCCGTCAATGTCAAATGGGGCTATGACAACCGCACAACGGCCTTTCGTGTACCGCGCTCGGACCCTGCGGCACGGCGTGTCGAAAACCGAATCCCCTCCTCCGACGCGAACCCGTATCTGGCATTGGCGGCATCGCTGGCCTGCGGTCTGATCGGCATGAACAACAAGATCGAACCCGACGAGCCTGCCTCGACGACGGTCAACGACAATCTGATTGAATTGCCGCGCGGGTTGATCGAGGCGACGATCCTGTTCGAGCAGGACAGGGAACTGGTGGCCATGCTCGGTGAATCCTTCGCAATCACCTACGCCGCAATCAAGCGCGCCGAGTTCGAGACCTTCATGGAGGTCATCAGCCCGTGGGAGCGCGAGTTTTTGCTGCTGAATGTTTGATGTTGTCCCTCCTCCGCTATTTTCTTTCTGCGCAACTGCTGTGCGTGGTTCGACAAGCTCACCATGAGGGAGGTGGGTTGATTGCAAGCAGTCAAGTTCTGCATGGTTGGTGGTTGCAAGCAGTCAAGTTCTGCAAGGTTGTTGATTGCAAGCAGTCAAGTTCTGCAAGGTTGGTGATTGCTTGCAGTCCACAACCTGCCTCATGGTGAGCTTGTCGAACCACGCACAGCAGTTGCGCAGCAGATAAACGTAGAAGTTTGCAAATATGCCCTACCAATCACCCATTTCCCCCGGCGTTTCCTGGTACGAGTCAGCCATCACCGACCGAACCGAATATCCGGCGCTGGATGGATCGCGCAACGCCGATGTCGTCATCGTCGGCGGCGGCTTTACCGGCCTCTCCGCTGCCGTGCATCTGGCATCGGCGGGCGTCGACGTGGTGTTGCTCGAAGCCTGGCGCTTCGGCGACGGCGCATCGGGGCGCAATGGCGGCCAGCTCGGCACCGGCCAGCGCGCCTGGGCGGAAGAACTCGAAGCGCAGTATGGTTTCACCCGCGCCAAGGCGCTCTTCGATCTTGCCGAGGAAGCGAAAAGCCATCTGCTGCAATTTGCCGAGACCCACAAGATCGACATCGAATATGTGCCGGGACAAATGTCCGTCGTGCATAAGAAACGCTACCTGAAGGACTATCGGGCGCACGCGGAACTGATGGCGACACGCTTCGGCTATCCGCATATTCATTATATGGACGCCGCGGAAACCGCGGAGCGCCTTGGTTCGACGCGCTATCTCGGCGGAACATACGACAAGGGCACCGGCCATATCCAGCCGATGAAGCTGGTGGTTGGCACGGCAAAGGCCGCGGCGCAGGCCGGCGCGCATCTCTACGAGAACAGCAAGGTCACCAGCATCAAATCCGAAAACGGCCGCGTGACCGTCACGACTCCCTTCGGCAACGTGACCGCGGCGAAATGCCTGATCGCAGTCAATGCCTATGGCGGCAATCTCGAACCAATCAGCGCCTCGCATGTGATGCCGATCCGCTCGTTCATCGGCGCGACGGTGCCGCTCGGGCCCGACAGTCCCGTTTTGCCGGGCGGCGAGAGCGTCGACGATTCGCGTTTCGTCGTGCGCTATTTCCGCCGCTCGAAGGATGGGCGGCTGTTGTTTGGCGGGCGCGAGGCCTATACGGCGGACAACCCGCTCGACATCAGCACGCATATCCGCCGCCAGATCGCCGAGATTTATCCGGCGTTGGCCAATGTCGAAATCACGCAGGCCTGGGGCGGTTCGGTGGGCATTACCCTGCCGCGCCAGCCCTTCGTGCGCGAGGTCATGCCGAATGTGATCTCGGCCGGGGGCTATTCCGGGCATGGGGTGATGCTGTCGAACTTCGTCGGCAAGCTCTATGCCGAGACTGTGGCCGGCAACCGCGACCGGCTGAAACTGCTGGAGGAGCTGAAAGTGCCCGCATTTCCGGGCGGGCGGACATTCCGCGCACCATTACTGTTTCTTGCACTGAGCTGGTATGCACTGATGGACAGAATCTAGCTTTCTTCAAATAAAAAAATGCCAAATTCTTATGTCTAAGTATATGTTTCTGGTAACTATTCTGGATTGTGCATTAATTATTTATGATTATACTTTGATATAAGTAAATATAGGTATACACTCTCTTGCAGCGACTGTGGGGTTCAAGGCCCCATTTCGGCGACCGCCCCGCAGCCCGAGAGGGCCGCGCTTGTGCCCTCTCACCAACGGGGAGGATGAAATTATGGCAGAGGAACTATCGCAATCTTACAGAAATATCCTGAATGTGGGCAGTGCGGCGACGCTGGAGGGCACCAATGGCAATGACACGCAAGTATGGACGCTACCGCTAGGGGCCCAGCACTATTACAACGGGCTGGATGGAAACGACACCATCAGCAGCGCGCTTGCAGGCAACAGCTATATCGAAGGCGGCAAGGGCAACGATATTCTAACCGGCGGTCTTGGCGAAGATACTATTGGATATTTGAACTCTGAAGGTCCCGTCAATGTCACCCTCACTGGCGCTGGAGGCATCACGATGAACGCCTATATAGGCGACGCCATCGGCGACATCACATTGTCCGGTTTCGAAAATCTGGTTGGCTCAAAGAACCCCGACTATTTGAGAGGCAATGGGGACCCGAACAAAATTCTCGGTATGAAGGGCGCGGACAGTATCAACGGTTATGGCGGCAATGACTCGTTATATGGTGGCGATGGCTTCGATTACATAGACGGTGGCGACGGTAATGACCACCTCTTTGGTGAAAACGACGGTGACGACCTTAGAGGCAAGGCTGGCAACGACATATTCGATGGCGGCCCTGGTAACGACTACCTGACCGGCGGCGACGGCAACGACACCTTTCTCTTTAGCGAGGGCGGTGATTACATCAGGGGTCAGGCGGGCATTGACACAGTGGATTATTCGGCAAGTCCGGGCCAATACAATGGTGCTACCATCAACCTCGATACAGGACTGGGCTACGATGACGCAGCGGGGGCAAGGTATGAGACCATCGAAAATGTCATCGGCACCAATTTCAATGACGACATTTGGGGCGACGATCAAGCCAATACAATGAAGGGAGGCCCCGGTCGGGACAACTATTTCTACTATGACCTCGCCAACCTTGATGGAGATGTCATACTGGACTTCAGCACTGTTCAGCATGACTTGATCAAAGTGAGTGTCAGCTACGACCAAATAATTGAAGTCTCCAGGGATACTCGAGAACACTACGCCATATTCAGGCTTAACGATGGCAGCCAAACAGCCGATATAACCGTTTACTATCAAGATCCTGGTTTTCCTGATAAATTTACTGTCTTTTAACAGACCGGCTGAAGCCGAGCTGAATCAGCTGCGGTCGAGGAGGGCAATGAGTTCGCCCTCCTCTTCTTCTGCAAGCCTGAACCTTTCTGGGGCGGGTCGGTGGGCATCACCCTGCCGCGCCAGCCCTCGCCGGCAATCGCGACCGGCTGAAACTGCTGGAAGAGCTGAAAGTGCCCGCATTCCCGGGCGGGCGGACATTCCGCGCACCATTACTGTTTCTTGCGCTGAGCTGGTATGCACTGCTGGACAGAATCTAGATATCCCCAAATAAAAAAATGCCAAATTCTTTTGTCTAAGTATATGTTTATGGTAACTATTCTGGATTATGCATTAAATATTTAGGATTATACTTTGATATAAGCAAATATAGGTATACACTCCCTGCAGCGACTGTCGGGGTTTAGGTCCCCATACCGGTTGACCACCCCAGCAGCCCGAGAGGGCCACGCTTGCGCCCTCTCACCAACGGGGAGGATGAAATTATGGCAATCGATCTGGACTCAAACATGCTGACTTTGCTCGGCATTACCGCACCCGTCTACCGCGAAGGTACGGAGGCAATCGATGCAATCACAGGTGGCCGTTCGAGCGATTACATCAAAGGCTTGGGCGGACTCGATGTTCTGAGTGGCGGCGATGGGAATGATTACATCGAAGGGGGGACATCACTTCTTGGACTGACCCCTGAACTTTTGAACGGCGGCAGTGGCAACGATACCGTAGGTTACTTCAATGCGTCGGGTCCGGTGACCGTCAACCTGCTCTTGAACGGGACTGGGACGGCCACCGGTGCGGACGGAGTGGATGCACTGACCGGTTTCGAGAATGTCGTTGGCTCAAATCACAATGACACGATCAACGGTGACACTGGCAATAACAAACTTTTCGGTATGGGCGGCAATGACACGATCAACGGTCGCGGCGGTAATGACACGCTTTATGGCGGCAATGGCAACGACACGTTCATTTACAGCGGCGGCGATGCCATGGACGGCGGAGCCGGCATTGATACCGTGGATTATAGAGCAAGCACAAATGTGGATGGCGGTGCCACCATCGATCTCAGGCCAGGGGAGATTGGGCGCCATGATGCAGCGGGAGATACATACTTTTTTATCGAAAATGTCATTGGTACCCCCCGCAATGATGACATTTATGGTAATGCATCAGCTAACGTGATGAATGGCGGTGCCGGCACCGACCGCTTCTACTACAAGAATCCTGCCGACCTAAATGGCGATAGAATCAACGATTTCTATACGTTCGATGGCGAGAATGATAAGGTTCACCTTACCGGTTTAGGTCTTACCGATGCTAACATCACCTCACAAACAATTGCAGGATCATATGTGCGCTTCACAATAACAAGTGGCAGCCAGAGCTATACTATTGATGTCGATGGAAGAGATTATATTCCATTCGAGTCACAAGTTTTCGTGCTATGAATCATCCGGCATCGCCGCTTTGATTGAGAAGATTCGGCAATAGGGAAGGGTGCAATTTGCACCCTTCCCTAAACCAGGAGAGTCCCCCTAAACCTTCCGCACGATCACGCTGCCCACCGAATATCCCGCGCCGAACGAACAGATAACGCCGAGGCTGCCGGGCGCCAGATCGTCGGAGTATTTCGAGAACGCTATGATCGATCCGGCGGATGAGGTGTTGGCATAATCTTGCAGGATATTGGGCTGTTCGCCGGGTTCCGGCTCGCGGCCGAGCACCTTGACGCCGATCAGGTCGTTCATGCCCTTGTTGGCCTGGTGCAGCCACAGCCGCGACAGGTGCGCGGGCGCGATGTTTTCGTCGGCAAGATGGGTGAGGATAAGATCGGAGACGATCGGCACCACCTGCTTGAACACCTTGCGGCCTTCCTGCTTGAAAAGCATGTCGCGCCGGTCGGCCATGTGGCCTTCGCGGGTGCGGCGCAGGAAGCCATTATTGTTGCGGATATTGTTGGAGAATTGCGTGAGGCAGCGGGTGGAGACGATCTCGAAGCGGTCCTTGGCGGTGGCCAGATCATCGCGCTCGAGCAGCACGGCGGTGCAGACATCGCCGAAGATGAAATGGCAATCGCGATCGCGCCATTCGAGATGCGCCGAGCAAATCTCCGGATTGACCATGAGGATCGCGCGGGCCGAGCCGGAGCGGATCATGTCGGCGGCGGCCTGGATGCCGAAGGTGGCCGACGAGCAGGCGACATTCATGTCGAAGCCGAAGCCTTCTATGCCGAGCGCCTGCTGCACCTCGATGGCAATGGCCGGATAGGGGCGCTCGTGATTGGAAGCGGCGCAGATCACCGCATCGACTTCCGACACATCCCGCCCGGCTTTGGCGAGGGCGAGACTGGCGGCATGCACAGCCATCTGCGCCATGACGGACAGGTCCTCGTCGGCACGCTCGGGCAGGACCGGGTGCATGATCTCCGGATCGAGGATGCCGGATTTGTTGAGGACATAGCGGTTTTCAATGCCTGACGCGCGGACGATGAAGTCCTCGGCTGACATGGTCATGGGCTCGCGCGTGCCTGCGGCGATTTCATCGGCGTAGAGCTCGTTCTGCCGCGTGGCATAGGTGTTGAACGCCTCCACCAGCTCGGCATTGCTGATGGACTGTTCCGGCGTGAAAACGCCCGTACCGCTGATGACGACTTTATGCATGGCGCTTCCAAAATCTTGTGTTTGAAAAGCGATAGAGTTTCCGGACGTTTCGCGCAAGTTGTCATAGGTGGGCTCACCTCTCCGCCATGACGAACGCTACCCTCTCCGTCATCCTCGGGCTTGACCCGATGACCCACGGCAAAGCAGCTCTATTCTTTCAACCACCCGACACATTCCAGCCAATTCCATTCTCAATGAAGAATTGCCGTACTGTGTTGCTGGATCCCGTTGAGATGCCGGCATTGGCAATGCTCCTCAGCCATGGGTCCTCGGGTCAAGCCCGAGGATGACGGAGAGGGTAGCGTTCGTGATGAGAGTAAAAGGGCATTTCACGATCGGTGGGGCGGTGTTCCAAGCCGAAGGTAGCCCGAATTGAGCCTCGCCCTGTCATCAAGGGTTCACGTGAGGGTCATAGCCTTTCCCCGGTAACCATTTGGGATCTGGTCGTGACGGTAAGTAACACAACTGATACCAGTCCGCGCAGAGCTGAGCATCCACTCGACAAACCAAGCAGCTCGGTCAATCGCCAAACCCAAGAAGCAGGCACTCGAACAAATTGGTCGGCTTTGCCGGCCATTTTTGTTTCACCATACCCGGCCAACCCAACCTTTGTGGCTGGCAAGCTCATCGAAAGTTGTATCGGCGGAGATCAATGGCAGCTCATGATGTATTGCTGTCGCAGCAAGCATCCGGTCGAATGGATCGCGGTGAGCCCAATCCATGGTACCGGCATTCAAACTGATCTCCGGAGTAAGCGCGGCAAGGCGACCATATTGCTCATCAAGGATGTGCGGCAGGGTGTTTAGATAAGGCGCCATCTCTGGCCATTTGCCAATGCGAACTTTCTGGGCGATTTCGAAAAAGCTGACAGGCGAAATAAAAACAGCCTCTGCCTCTTCGATCGTCGATAAGTGTTTTACTGGTAACAGATTGTCTTTAAGCAAAAACCAAGCCCACACATGAGTGTCCAGAAAGACTGATTTCACTCGCCACCTTCCCAAAGCTTCAATTCTTCTTCGGACATAGGTTCAAAGAAATCCGGCGCTGTGCCTACGAGCCCCTTCAAAGCCCCTGCTTTGAAACGGCTCTTGGGAATGGGCACTATTTTTACGACGGGATTCTTGCCTTTGGCAATGATAACCTCTTCGCCAGCCAAGGCCGCGTCGATCAGTTTCGATAAATTGGTTTTGGCTGCGTGAACTGTAACCAGCATTGAAATGCTCCATTAGCTAACTTAGCTAATACCATCGATCTTCTATTTCTACAATTGAAAGTTCACGCAGCCGATCGTGACTAGAGCCATTCCGTTTCTCTTCAAATCACGGAATTGCTCCAAGTATGTTTCTACGCAATTCCGGACGGAAAACCGGTTCCCACTTTTCCTGGAATTGCCCTAAGCTTGTTTCTACGCAATTCCGGACGGGAAAACCGGTTCCCACTTTTCCTGGAATTGCTCTAAGCGTCCGGGTAATCCGCACCCAAGGTCACCTTTTCCCAAGCGCCGAAATCCTTCTGGAGGTCGGCGATCTTGGCATGGGCGTTCTGGAAAGCCTGTTTGCCGAGCAGAAGGCGCAGCGGCGGGTCCTTGGCTTCGACCGCCTGGACGATTGCCTTGGCCGCACGGACCGGATCACCCGGCTGATTGCCGCTGATGTTGCGGATCATCTCCGCACGCTGACCGGACGTGGCGCGGTAGTCTTCAATCGTGTGTTTGGCTTCATTGGCCGAGCGGCCGGCCCAATCGGTGCGGAATGGACCTGGTTCGACGATAAGCACCTTGAGCCCGAGGGGCGCGATTTCCTTTGAAAGAGCTTCCGACAGCGCTTCTACGGCGAATTTGGTCGCAGTGTAGAAGCTGACAGCAGGGTTGGCCACCAACCCGCCTTGCGAGGAGATATTCACGACGGTGCCCGAGCGCTGTTTGCGCAGGGTTGGCAGGACTGCACGTGTCATATTTGCGAGGCCCCAGACGTTGATTTCAAACATCTGCCGCACCTCGTCCATCTCGCTCTCCTCGAAGGAGGCGAAATAGCCGATGCCGGCATTGTTGACGAGCACGTCGATGCGTCCGAAACGTTCCAATGTCGCCTTGACCGCGTTCTCAATATCCTCTGGCTTGGTCACGTCGAGCTTCAGCAAAAGCGCATTGTCCTCATGGCCTTTGGCAAGGTCTTCGATCTGCGCAACGTTGCGGGCGGTGACAACGGTCGGATAACCAAGCTCAAGCGTATGACGCGCAAGTTCGCGGCCAAAGCCGGTTGAACAGCCAGTGATGAACCAGACAGGTTTCGATGTCATGTTGATGTCCTTGAAAGATGGGAGCGCCACGGGGGTCCGAGGGGGCCAGGGCAGCACAGGGGGAAATTTGGCTACATTATTAATGTAGCCAACCCCGCCCATGTTTCAAGGTTTATCGTAAGTCAGATGCAGCGCCCGCCATCAACTTCCAGTGCAACGCCGGTAATAAAGTCGGCCTCGCTCGAGGCGAGCCACAACGCTGCATTGGCGACGTCGAGCGGTGTTGACAGGCGGCCAAGCGGAACCGTCGCCTTGAACTGCGCACGCTTTTCCGGCGTATCCTCACCCATGAACAGGCCAAGCATCGGGGTTTCACCCGCCACCGGGCACAGGCAATTGACCCGGATATTCTTCGGTGCAAGTTCGATCGCCATGGATTTGGTGGCGCTTATCGCCCAGCCTTTCGAGGCATTGTACCAGGTGAGGCCAGGGCGCGGGCGCAGGCCCGCCGTCGAGGCAGTCGTGATGATCGAGCCACCGCCCTGCCTTTCCATGATTGGCACTACGGCGAGCGCCGAATAGTAAATCGCTTTCATATTGACGCCGGTGATGAGATCGAACGTCGCCTCGTCGACGCCGAGCATTGGGCCATTGCGATGGGTGAAGCCGGCATTGTTCACCATGATGTCGATCCGGCCAAATGCGTCCATGGCGGCCTGTACCATGACGTCCACCTCTTCCTTGCGCGTCACGTCGGCATGAACAGCAATGGACGATTTGCCGATATCCGCGGCAACCTTCTCGGCGCCCACGAGGTTCAGATCGGCAACGACGACATTGGCCCCCTCCTCGGCAAAGCGCTTGGCCATCGCCTCGCCAAAGCCCGATGCGCCTCCGGTGATGATTGCTGTCTTGCCTGCCAAACGCTTCATGTCTTCTCCTCATACACGCTGGTGATTGTAGGTGGAATTGGATCAATCGTGACGGAAGATGATCGTCTTGGTCGCGGACATGTCGTAAAGGGCCTCGAAGCCCTTTTCGCGACCATGACCGGATTTCTTGAAGCCGCCAAATGGCAGTTCGATGCCTCCGCCGGCGCCGTAAGCGTTGACGAAGACCTGCCCTGCACGCACGCGCTTGGCAACGCGATGCTGGCGCGCCCCATCCCTGGTCCAGATACCGGCAACGAGGCCATATTCCGTGTGGTTGGCAAGCCTTATGGCCTCCTGCTCGTCGTCAAACGCGAAGAGCGTGAGCACCGGGCCGAAAACTTCTTCCTGGGCGATAATCGCCGTCGGATCGACGGCCCCGAAGAGCACTGGTGCCACATAGTAGCCAGTGACAGGGGCGTGACTATCGATGGAACCACGCGCAATGACATCAATGCCAGCCTCGGCAGCCGCTGTGACGTAATTTTCAACCCTGCGTTTCTGTGCCGGATTGATCATCGCCCCAAGGTCGAGATCAGCATCATGCGGGCCGGCCGCGAGCTTGTCGAAACGTTCACCCAGCGCTGCGGCGACCTCATCGTAGATTGGACGCTCGATAAGAATGCGGCTACCCGCCGAGCAGGTCTGCCCGCCGTTCTGGATGATTGCATTGACGAGAACAGGGAGCGCCTTTTCAATATCCGCGTCGGCAAAGACGATCTGCGGTGACTTGCCGCCAAGCTCCATCGTAACGCCGCGATTGTTCGCGGCAGCGGCCTGCTGGATGGCTGTGCCGGTTGCGGGCGAACCGGTGAATGTCACATAGTCAACGCCGGGATGCACTGAAAGAGCTGCACCCGCTTCGCGGCCATACCCTGTGATGACGTTAAGCACGCCATCCGGAAAACCTGCCTCGATGGCAAGTTCGCCGATACGGAGCGTGGAGAGCGATGCGTCTTCGGCTGGCTTGATGACCAGCGTATTACCCATGGTAAGCGCCGCGCCGACCACGCGCGCCATGATCTGCATCGGGTAGTTCCATGGAATGATCCCGGCAACGACGCCATGCGGTTCGCGCAGGGTCAGCGCCGTATAGCCGTCGAGAAACGGGATCGTATCGCCATGGATCTTGTCGGCCGCACCGCCGTAGAATTCATAGTAGCGCATCGCAGCAGCAACATCCGCTTTGCCCTGGCGAATTGGCTTGCCGGTATCGCGCGATTCGAGCGCTGCAAGTTCGTCACTGTGCTGTTCGATCAATTGCCCAAGCCTGGTCAAAAGCCTGCCTCGCTCGAAGGCTGGCATCCTTGACCAGGGGCCGTGATCGAAGGCCTCGCGCGCGGCACGTACGGCACGGTCCACATCATCGGCATCGCCCGCCGGAATGGTTGCAAAGGCCAAGCCATCGGACGGACACAAAACAGTGATCGTTTCCTGGCTTAATGCGGCAACAGGTCTGCCATTTATGATATTCAGGAAATTCTTATCCTGTGCGACAACTCTGGATAGATTATGTACCATGACCACATCCTATTCGTTGCGAGCCTATTGGAAAGGACACGAATTGGAAATGCATTTTGACGCAGTTCATGCTTCGGGACTGGTCATTTTAAATCGATTAGATTATACAACCCGCAAAGTCAGGCATAGCGAGACTCTCCCATGACAAGTCAGATTATACCGGTTGATCCCTTCGATTGCATTGTGTTTGGAGGTACCGGCGACCTCGCCGAGCGCAAGCTGATCCCGGCACTTTATCAACGTCAGCGCGATGGCCAGCTTTCGGAACCGACCCGTATCATCGGCGCGTCCCGTTCGCCCATGTCAAACGAGGAATATCGCAAGTTCGCGGAAAGCGCGATCAAGGAATTCGTGAAGCCAAGCGAATTCGACCAGAAGCAGGTCGATCAGTTTCTGGCGCGTGTGTCCTATGTCGCGGTCGATGCCACATCCGACAATGGCTGGGAGGAGCTGAAGACCGAGATCGGCAATGATACCAAACGCGTCCGCGCCTTTTATCTTGCCGTCAGTCCATCCCTCTTTGCCGATATTTCAAGCCGCCTGAAGAGCTACAAGCTCGTTCATGACCACACGCGTATCATCGTCGAGAAGCCGATCGGCCGCGACCTTCAGTCAGCCATCGCACTCAACGATACGATCGGCCACGTTTTTCACGAACAGCAGATTTTCCGCATCGATCATTATCTCGGCAAGGAGACTGTGCAGAACCTGATGGCGCTACGCTTTGCCAATGCGCTGTATGAACCCCTTTGGAATTCGGCCCATATCGACCACGTGCAGATCACGGTTGCTGAATCTGTCGGACTGGAAAATCGCGCTGGCTATTACGATACGGCGGGTGCGCTTCGCGACATGGTGCAAAATCACATCATGCAGTTGCTCTGCCTTGTGGCGATGGAGCCGCCGGCATCGATGGATGCGGATGCGGTGCGCGACGAAAAGTTGAAGGTGCTGCGTTCGCTGAGCCCCATAACCTCGAAGAATGCCGAGGAACTTACTGTCCGCGGCCAATATCGCGCTGGCGCTTCTTCCGGCGGCGCAGTGAAAGGCTACTTACAAGAACTGGAACACCCCAGCAACACCGAAACATTTGTCGCCATCAAGGCCGAAATCGCCAACTGGCGCTGGGCCGGGGTGCCATTTTATCTGCGTACGGGCAAGCGCCTGGCATCACGTGCTTCCGAAATCGTCGTGTCGTTCAAGCCAATCCCGCATTCGATCTTCGGTGACAGTGCTGGCCGCGTTGTCGCCAACCAGCTCGTCATCCGGCTGCAGCCGGACGAGGGCGTCAAGCAGTGGATGATGATCAAGGACCCGGGCCCGGGCGGCATGCGCCTGCGTCACGTTCCTTTGGACATGACCTTTGCTGAATCCTTCGCTGCGCGTAGCCCCGACGCCTATGAACGGCTGATCATGGACGTGGTGCGCGGTAACCAGACATTGTTCATGCGGCGCGACGAAGTGGTCGCAGCGTGGCAATGGGTGGACCCGATCCTGAAGGCGTGGGCCGAAACCGAACAGCCACCGGCAGGCTATACTGCCGGCACGTGGGGTCCATCGGCGGCTATCGCGCTTATCGAACGCGACAACCGCACATGGCATGAACCTGAGTGAAATTTGACCCCATGACAGCAGATCCGCGACTGAACAGTTTTGCCGATGGCAATGCGCTTGCCGAAGCCCTCGCTTCGACAGTCGCGGCGCGTCTGGCGGATGCAGTGGAAGCACGCGGCAAGGCTGTGCTGGCCGTATCGGGTGGCACGACCCCTGCCCGCTTTTTCAAGACGCTGTCGCTGAAGGATCTGCCCTGGGACAAGATCACGATCACGCTGGTGGACGAGCGCTTCGTACCGCCGACCAGCGACCGTTCAAACCAGAAGCTCGTGACAGAAATGCTTCTGCAAAACAAAGCCGCCCAGGCGAATTTCATCGGACTCTACAATGAGGCGCCGAACGTCGAAGAAGGTGCTAAAATGGCGGCGCAGGCGATCGCCAAGCTTGGACAGCCTTTCGATGCCGTCATTCTCGGCATGGGTGGCGATGGTCATACCGCATCGTTCTTTCCCGGCGGAGACCGATTGAGCGATGCGATATCGCCAGAACAGCCGGCGCTGGTGCTGCCGATGCATGCGGAAGGTGCAGGCGAGCCAAGGCTGACGCTGACACTGCCGGTGATTGTCAATGCACGCTTCGTGGCACTTCATATTGAAGGCGCCGGCAAGCGTACGACGCTTGAGGCGGCTCTTCGACGTGGCGCGACAACCGACATGCCGATACGCGCGTTATTGCGATACGAGCCGATTGAGCTCGAGATTTTCTGGGCTCCCTGAGGTTCAGAGCGTGATTGCCGGGAAGGCTCCCAAACTTCCGGGCAAACACCATAAGGAGATAGGATATGACCGTTTCTCAGCGGGTGAAAAGCATTACCCATCGCATCTGCGAACAGTCGAAACCGACACGCGATGTCTATCTTGACCATTTGCGCGAAGCCGCATCGCGCAAGCCGAAGCGTTCGGCGCTCGCCTGCGCCAATCTCGCCCATGGGTTTGCGGCCTGCAGCCCTTCCGACAAGGCGGCGCTGGCCGGCGATGTCATAGCCAATCTTGGCATCATCACCTCCTACAATGACATGCTCTCGGCGCATCAGCCGTTTGAGACCTATCCGCAGCTGATCAAGGCAGCAGCCAAGGAAGCTGGCGGCGTGGCGCAGGTTGCGGGCGGCGTCCCCGCCATGTGCGATGGCGTGACGCAAGGCCAGCCCGGCATGGAGCTCTCGTTGTTTTCGCGCGACGTTATTGCCATGGCAACCGCCATTGGTCTGTCGCATGACATGTTCGACGCTGCCGTCTATCTCGGCGTTTGCGACAAGATTGTACCGGGTCTCCTGATTGGCGCGCTAACGTTCGGCCATCTGCCTGCAGTCTTCATCCCGGCGGGACCGATGACCACTGGTCTTCCCAATGACGAGAAAGCCAAGACGCGCCAGCTCTATGCGGAAGGCAAAGTCGGCCGCGAGGAGCTGCTCGAATCCGAATCGAAGTCCTATCATGGTCCTGGTACCTGCACATTTTACGGCACGGCGAATTCCAACCAGATGCTGATGGAGATTATGGGCCTGCATATGCCGGGTTCGTCGTTCATCAATCCGGGCACGCCTTTACGTGAAGCGCTGACGCGTGAAGCGGCAAAGCGGGCACTTGCGATCACGGCGCTCGGCAATGAGTACACGCCGGTCGGCGAAATGATCGATGAGCGCAGTATCGTCAATGGCGTTGTTGGCCTGCACGCCACGGGTGGCTCGACCAATCATACGATGCATCTCGTCGCCATGGCCGCCGCTGCCGGCATCAAGTTGACTTGGCAGGATATTTCCGACCTTTCCGACGTCGTGCCGTTGCTGGCCCGCGTTTACCCCAATGGTCTTGCCGACGTGAACCATTTTCATGCCGCCGGCGGCATGGGTTATATTATCCGCGAGTTGCTCGATGGCGGTCTTCTGCACGAGGACGTCAAGACCGTCTGGGGCGGCGCGGAAGGTCTGCGCGCCTATACGATCGAGCCGAAGCTTGGTGAAAACGGCACGGTCGTGCGCGAGCCGGTCGCTGCGGAAAGTGCCGACAAGAAAGTTCTGTCGACCTGCAAGCAGCCGTTCCAGGTTACGGGTGGTCTCAAGATGCTCAAGGGCAATCTCGGCACGGCGGTGATCAAGACATCAGCCGTGAAAGCCGACCGGCACATCATAGAAGCGCCTGCCATCGTCTTTGACAGCCAGGCAGCGCTGCAGGATGCCTTCAAGGCCGGAAAGCTCGACCGCGACTTCGTTGCAATCGTGCGGTTCCAGGGGCCACGCGCCAATGGCATGCCTGAACTGCACAAGCTCACGCCAGCGCTTGGCGTGCTGCAGGATCGCGGCCATATGGTTGCGCTCGTCACCGATGGGCGCATGTCCGGCGCATCCGGCAAGGTTCCGGCGGCTATTCATGTGACGCCGGAAGCCCTCGACGGTGGCATCATCGGCAAGATCCGGGATGGCGACGTGGTTCGGCTCGATGCCGAAATCGGTACGCTCGACGTGCTGGAGGACCCCGATGTGCTGGCAGGTCGTCCGACGCCCGAGGTGGATATCAGCCACAACAGCTACGGCATGGGACGCGAGTTATTCGCAGCCTTCCGCAATGTTGTCGGAAAGGCGGACAACGGGGCTTCGGTTTTCGGTTGATCAGTAAGTCGTGCGGCGCTCGTCCGAGGGTGAGCGCCCGAATTGCGCACGGTAACTCTGGGCAAAATAGGAATGCGACGTGAAGCCTGTCGCCAGCGCCACGTCCAGAATGGGCGAATGGGTCTGGCGCAACAGTTCACGCGCCCGCTCCAGGCGGAGGCTCATATAGTAGCGCCCCGGCGTCATATTGAGATGGCGCAGGAACAACCGCTCCACCTGCCGGACCGACAGGCCAACGGCCTTGGCCAGTCGCACTGCGGATTTCGGTTGTTCAAGATTGTCCGCCATCAGCTCGACGATCTTGCGCAGCTTTTCCGACTTGCCGGTGAGATCACGCTCGGGGCCAACGCGCTGACGGTCGGTCTGCGAGCGGATACGTTCGTGATGAAACTGGTTCGCCACTTCATTGGCAAGCGCCGGACTGAAGTCCTGCTTAATGATCTCCAGCATCAAATCGATCGAAGTCGTACCTCCGGCGCAGGTATAGCGCTTCCGGTCGATTTCAAAGACATTGCCGGTGCACTCGATCTGCGGAAACCGCTCCTGAAAGCCAGCGCGATTTTCCCAGTGTATAGTGCAGCGATGACCTTCCAACTGCCCCGCCTCCGCCAGAATGTAACTGCCTACATTCAGTCCGCCGAGCACGGCGCCTCGGCGTCCCAGGGTGCGCAGGGTGGCGATGACCTTGGCCTTGTCTTCAAACTCAGTCGTCATCCCGGCGCAAATGAAGGTGATGTCGGCGCTGGGCAAATCCGCCAGCGCATATTGCACATTGATCTGCAGTCCGTTCGAAGCTGTTACCGCTGCACCATTGGCGGAAACGGTAGTCCAGGAATAGAACGCCTCTTCCGACATGCGGTTGGCCGTGCGCATGGTATCGATAGCCGCCGCGAGGCTGAACATCGGGAATCTGTCGACGAGCAGAAAGGCAAAGGTTCTGGTGACTTTGAGGGCTTCTGGCATGCGTTGTTCTAACCGGATTCCCTGTAAGAGCAAATGGATCAGAAACGCGGCGGCACTTCGCCGACCGAGCGATAGGCGGCGACAAGCGTGTTGGCCATCAACATGGCGATAGTCATAGGCCCGACACCACCCGGAACTGGCGTAACAGCACCAGCGACCGTTGACGCGTCGGCAAAGTCCACGTCACCAACGAGGCGGGTCTTTCCCTCGCCCTTTTCGGGAGCTGGAATGCGGTTGATACCGACATCGATGACTGTTGCGCCGGGCTTGACCCAATCGGCCTTGACCATTTGTGGCCTGCCGACGGCAGCAACCAGAATATCGGCTGTCCGGCAAAGGGCAGCCAGATCCCTGGTCTTGCTATGCGCAATGGTAACTGTAGCATTGTGGGCGAGCAAAAGGTTGAACATCGGCTTGCCGACGATATTGGAACGGCCAATGACCACCGCATTGAGACCCGAGAGATCCCGTCCCAGGATACGCTCGATCAATAGCATCGACCCGGCCGGGGTGCAGGGTACGAACGCAGTCTCGATTTCGCCGGTGCCCAGCTTGCCGACATTGACGAAATGGAAGCCGTCAACATCCTTGTCTGGCGAGATGGTCTGGATGATGCGGCCGGAATCGATATGTTTCGGCAAGGGAAGCTGGACAAGGATGCCATGGATCAGCTGATCGGCATTGAGCTTTTCAACCAGCGCGACAAGCTCGTCCTCTGAAGTATCCTCCGACAGAGTATATTGGACGGAGTGAAAGCCGCATTCACGCGCCTTCCTGCCCTTTGACGCAACGTAGACCTGACTAGCTGGATCTTCGCCAACGATAACAACGGCGATGCCGGGCGTGATCCCGCTGGTTTCGATCAGATCGGCGGCAGAAGCTTTGACCTTCGAAACCACGTCCTCGGCAATTTCCTTGCCATTGATCGTCACTGCCATGTGCTGCTCCTGGAACTTCACGGTTTTGAGCGCCATTCTGTTGATTTTACGCGCCAACAATACCGCCATAACGGCGTTCACTGACGCAATAGCGAAAGCGGGTGCGGATCGCAATGCGGCAATATCCCGGCTGCGGCCTGTATTTGTTGCATTGCCATTGTGCGTGGTTCGACGGGGCTCACCATGAGGGAGATTTTTTGGGCTGCAACGATGTTCGTCATTGTCGCGGAAACTTGACTCCTTGCAACCAACCTAATTCCCTCATGGTGAGCCCCGTCGAACCACGCACAATGGCAATGCAAATGAGCGCCTTGGCTAAGCCGATGAATCCAAGCATGATCGCGATACAACGAATCCGGGAACTCCTATGCGCTATTCAGCTTTCAGCCTTTTGAAAAATGCCCTCAACGGCAACAAGGACTGGAAACCCGCCTGGCGCAAGCCCGATCCGAAACCAGCCTATGACGTGGTGATCATCGGCGGCGGCCATGGTCTTGCTACCGCCTACTATCTGGCCAAGGAGCATGGCCTGCGCAATATCGCCGTCGTGGAAAAGGGCTGGCTCGGATCCGGAAATATCGGCCGTAACACCACAGCCATCCGCTCCAACTATCTTCTTTCAGAGAACCAGCATTTCTACGAAGCGTCGATGAAGCTATGGGAAACCATGTCCCACGACCTCAACTACAATGTGATGTTCTCGCAGCGCGGCGTGGTGAATCTCGCCCATACGCTACCGCAGCTCGATGTTTACGCGCGGCGCGGCAACCAGATGCGGCTCAACGGCATCGATTGCGAACTGATGAATCCGGCGCAAATCAAGAAACTTATCCCCGGGCTGGATATCAGCAGCAACGCGCGCTTTCCTATTCTTGGTGGGTTGATGCAGCGTAGTGCGGGAACCGCTCGGCACGATGCGGTCGTATGGGGTTACGCCCGCGCCGCTGACCAGCTCGGCGTCGATATTATCGAGAATTGCGAGGTCACCAGCTTTTTGAAGGACGGCGACACCGTCACAGGCGTCATGACAACACGCGGGCCGATCAATGCCAAGAAGGTTGGCTGTGCCGTCGCCGGGCACACCAGCGAGCTCATGCGGCGCGCCGGTATCGACCGCCTGCCACTTGAATCGCATGTGCTGCAGGCTTTCGTTTCGGAAGCGCTGAAACCTGTGGTCGATACAGTGGCGACGTTCGGCGGCGGTCATCTCTATTTCAGCCAATCCGACAAGGGTGGCCTTGTTTTTGGCGGCGATATCGACGGCTATAATTCCTACGCGCAGCGCGGTAACCTGCCGGTGGTGGAGGATGTGATGAGCGAGTTCGTTGCGCTTATCCCGGCACTGGCGCGCGTGAAATTGCTGCGCTCGTGGGGCGGGATCATGGACATGACCATGGACGGTTCGCCGATCATCACGACGGGTCCACTGCCGGGCATGTATCTCAACACCGGCTGGTGCTATGGCGGCTTCAAGGCGACGCCGATCTCAGGAAAATGCTTCGCCTGGACAATCGCCAAGGACGAGCCGCACCCGCTGTCCGCACCCTTTACACTGGACCGGTTTTATCGCGGCTACGTCATCGACGACAAAGGGCAAGGCCCGACACCAAGGTTGCATTAAAAAGCCGCACCAGCCCATGCCGCGTTATCTCTCCCCTTGTGGGAGAGAAAGGATTTTCTTGAGTTTAGCCCCTTCGCTAAATTCTTAGAAATCCAAGTGAGGGGGTAGTTCAGTGAAGCAAATCCCCTCTCTTGCGATTTCTAGCACTTAGCTGAAGAGCGAAGATGCTGAACTCGCTTTCTCCCCCGCATGGGGGAGATAAGTACTCAGCCGGCGCGCAAACGCAGGACTTCGCGCAGCGCGGCGATCTCGACCAACATCTCCTCGATGTTCGAATTGTCGTGATGGCGTGGCTCGATCTGCGCGTCAGCATGTTCATAGAGGAATTCGGCAATTGCTGCCTCGTCATCGGCGGAATTCGGTGAGTCTTCGAATTCAGTTGTCTCAGATGCCAACGCCCGTGTCTGGGCGCGTCGGATTGCTGCGCCAAGCCGAGATTCAGCAGGCACTGCGGACACAGGGCCAGCACTTTCGGGCGAAACGGTGCGTTTCGTTCCGGATGGCGGCACCGGATCGACTGGCGGTTCATCTTCGACATAGACCGGCGCGCGATTGCCGGCGCGGAAGCTTTCGATCATGCCGAGCAACACGGCGATACCGAGACCAGCCAACAGCCCTCCAAGCAAGCCGCCAATTGCAACGAGCTTGCGCGAACCACCCGTGCTTTCAAGCGCCGGGCGCGCCGGCGAAATGACACGGATATTCGTTGTGTTCATGCCCTCGAGTTCGCCAGTTTCTTTCGCGCGCAACAGAAAGGCTTCGTAGACTTCGCGCTTGGCGGTGACTTCACGTTCGAGCTCACGCAGCTTGACCATGTCCTCGTTGTTGTTGGCGGTACGCGCTTTCAGCTGCGCCAGCCGCGATGACAGGTCCTGTTCCTGCTGGGTGGCACGCTGTAGTTCCACCTGCACCGAAGACGCGATACGGCCAAGCTCGTTGCGGATTTCGTTGCGGACTCCAACAACCTGCGACTGGGCTTGAATGAGCTGCGGGTGGCGCGGCCCTAGCTTGGTGGCGAGGCCATCCGCCTGTTGCTTCAGCGCGCCATATTGGGAGCGGAGGGCGACGATGACACCGGAGCGGAATTCTTCCGGCAGTGTGTTGCCGAGCACGCCTTCGACGGAGGTATTGCGGATAGAGTCAGCCTGCGCCTTGAGCCGGATCGTCTGGTTGCGCGCCTGGGTGAGTTCGTCATTCGTGCGCGTGATTTCATCATCGCTGATCAACCTGCCCTGTACGTCGACAAGGTCATTTTCCGCCTTGAACTTCTGCACGGCGTTCTCGGCATCCTGAACGCCTGCGCGCAGATCATTGAGGCGCGCTGTCAACGACTCCGTGGCCTGCCGTGCGGTATCGGACTGGATATTGCCCTGCTCCTCGCGGAAAACATCGGATACGGTATTGGCAATCAAGGCCGCCTTTTGCGGATCCCTTGATTTCACGGTGATATTGAAGATGAAATTCTTGGTGCTTCGCTCAACCTCAAGGTGGTCGTAGAGATTGCGCAGAAGAACGGTTTCACGCGTTGTCTCATCCGGCGTGCTATCGGTAGAGAACAGGTCCTGTATTGACGCAAAAAGGCCTCGCTCCTTGAGGTCGCCGTTGAATTCGGGATCCTTGGCAAGTCCTGTGCGATCGATCACCTTGGTCAGCACGCTGCTCGACTGAATGACGCGCAATTGGCTCTCGGCGATGGCGAGCGAAGCATCGACGGGCAGCTGGCTCGATGAAATTTCCTTGTCGACGATCTTCAGATCGCGCGGATCGACAAGCACTTCAACGGTCGAGGCGTAGAGCTTCGGCAATGTCATCGCATAGCCAACGCCAAGGAGTGTACCGATGATTGTGGTTGCGATAATCAATCCCTTGGAACGGCCAACGCGATTGATAACGATACGCGGGTCAACGAGTGGCCGCCATTCATCGCTTTGATATTCGACCGCCTGTACTTTGCGCGCTGCCGGCCGGCGCACCGGAACCGGTGCGATAACAGGTTCAGGGGCCGGCTCTAGCTCCTTGTTTTCCGGACGGAAAACCGGTTCCAATTCTTCTTGGAACTGCTCTATCGGCTCGGGTTGGGACCTTGCTGTGACGACTGGCGCTTCCGGCTCGGCACGGGCTGGTTCTTCAGTCAACGGCAACGATTCTTCGCGCTGTGGCGTAATTTCTTCGGCGGCATCGACGCGGCGGTTGAGCTCTGCCTTGATCGCGGCCATGTCGGCGCGCATGCGATTGACCGCATCCTGCTCGGCTTCTTCGGAACTGAGGTCCTCGGGAATATCACTCAATGATGGTTGTGAGATTTCGCTGCCGGCTGCCAGGCGCAAAGCGCGCATGCGGTGATAGTGATCGAGATTGTCTTCGCCGCGAATGGATGTGACCAAGGGTTCGGGATCGACATGAGTCTCTCCCGCAGATTCCGGCTGACTGGCAAACGAGAGAAGCGAGCGCCGCGGCCGCTTTGCCGTCTCGTTTTCGCGATTGCTCATTCCCACTTCAACTCCACGATCGCCCAACCAACGCGATTCAATTGCGGCACCACATCCACAGTTAATTCAACCTAAAGTTCTATGGAAAATAAAACGTTAATTATCAGCCCATATGTCTGCAAGCTAACCTCGGCCTGGATGTTGTCTATACCACGTTTCGAAACGGCAAATACAAGCCGTTAAGTCTTTTGATGTAGAAATCCGGCGAATTCACGCTTGAGACAGTGCTTTCCCCGCAGCTTTGATTCAGGCATATCCGGCAGGACATGGAATTGGTTGCACGCCATCTGAAAGCTAATGCGGGGCTTATCCGCGACTATTTCTCCGTGATCAGTGGATCGGCGGGGCGGCTCGTCATTTCGCTCGCCTATTTCGTTGCGCTTGCCAATACACTTTCGATTGCGGAGTTCGGTCTGTTTGCCACGGCATCGGCAACGGGTGTCGTGCTGTCACGCCTCGTCTCCTTCGGCTTTGTTTCGCCGCTGTACCGGATTTCCACCGTGAAGCCGCAATTGATTGGCGCCTATACGGGCGGCTTTCTCGCGGCGGTCGTCGTGTCGTTGCCGATCTTCATTCTTGCAGCCTATCTGATGCATCTGATTTTCTTCGGCGCCGATCTCGCGCTTGGCACCTTTGCGGTGATCGTTGCGGCGGAAGCATTGCTTTGGCGGTCGCTGGAAGTTGTGGTGATCGTCAATAACGGCATGAACAGGTTCGGCCGGGCAGCATTGCTGGTCATTATCGGCACGGCATTACGGGCGATGGCGGCAGTGCTGTTTGCGTTCTCGAGCGTGACCAACCTCGCAATATGGAGCTGGTGGTATGCGGGGGCGAACGGCGTTGCGCTTCTTGTCGCTATCCTCTTCTTCTACCCGCGCGTGCGGCTGCGGCTTATTCCCAAGCTTTACCGCCGCAGGCTGGCAGATTCCTTTGCCGTCACTGGCGCCGAGGTGCTTTTCTACGTCCAGTCGGAAATGGACAAGCTGCTGGTGCTCGCAGTCGGCGGACCACAGACGGCGGGTGTCTATGCAATCATCATGCGGCTCGTCGATCTGACCGCCCTTCCCGTCCGCTCATTCAACATGATGCTGGTGCAGAAGTTGATGCGAACACCGGACATGCTGAAATCACTCAAAATCCGAGGCGGGCTGGAGCTTGGCGTATTTTTGGTGTCGACACTCGGTCTGGCGGCGCTTGCAATCTTCCTTGCCATTTTCCCGCGAGCTCTCGGAGCGAATGTTGCCTCGGTTGTTTCGCTGTTGCCCCTGGTCCTGCTCGTACCGGGACTGCGCAATCTCATCGAATATCAGGCGGAAATCCTTTATGCGCGCGGCCAATCTGGCTTGCGTGCGCTTAATCTCGCGTTGCTCGGCATCGCCAAGGCTGGACTGCTTTCGTGGATTCTCGTCGTGTTTCTCGATACCCACGATTGGATGATCTGGCTGAATGCCATGTTCGCCGTGCTTTATGTGCTTTCGGCGTATCTCACATACAAAGCTATAAAAAAGCCGGCGCGGCGCGTGTGAGGCTTGGCTACTTCAACAACTTCCGGATGCGGACCGTATCGTCGCCGATGAAGGATTGCATGCCGATCGCGACTTGTTCCGGTGTCATCGCTTCGACAAAGGCAAGGAACTCTGCATCCGTTGGCGCAGGCGCAAACCAGTAGACCCGACAGAATTCCGTCGCGTCATGATAGTGCCCTTCGGCCATCAACACTTCATCGGCATAGCGGCCATAGATCATGCATTCGGAAAACCGGCGGGAACGCCCGATCGCCGCGATCCAATGGCGCCCGGTGATCCTCTCGATGTGGTTACACATGGTCAGCAAGGCATCTCGCCGCCAAGCGATCAAGGTACCGATATAGTCATGTCCTGCTGGGCTTACCGGGACGAGCCCGAGTACTTGGCCAGCGTGTTCAGACCAGATGCGTTGATCACCGGGCACAGGGCGCAACAAGTCGCCATCGCGGCGGAACAGCCGCAAATCGCTGCCACGCCAGACCGAGGCACAATCGAAAGATTTCAGGAAAGCGACATCGGAATCGATGTAGAAGAATGCGTCTTCATCGGCGTGCGCCGCGATGGCGATGCGGCGAAATTGCTGCACGTGCCAGCCGCGCAAGGGCATCGTTCTTGGCGACAGCCAAATGCGGCGGCGACCGAAATTGCTCGGGTCGGGAAACGGCCTGATCCAGCGGGGCAATAGATCGTTCTCGTCGATCACCACACGACGCGGGCTTTCCAGCTGCCTGAACAGCGCGACGTCGCGATGCTCGACCAAAATATAGTGTCGGGTGTAGCCGGTGACGAAACGATCAATCGTTTCGCAGAGCAATCTGCAACGCTCAAAATCGGGTGCATAACTCGCAGTAACAAGTGCCGTTCTCGTCATGCGCCCCCGCTGACTTTAAATTTTGCACGCATGACGCGCAGCAGAAAAAGCGGATTGCCGACAATATACCGGTACCACAACCGGCCAGGTTCTTGCGCAAGGCGATACAGCCACTCAAACCGCAGTTTCTGCACGATCAAGGGGGCCCGAGGCACAGCGCCCGCCATGAAATCAAACAGCGCGCCAACGCCAAAGGCCAAGGTGCAATGTTCGGCCGTCAAGTTGTTCGCCATGAACATCTCCTGTCGCGGGACACCCATGGCGACGAGCAGGATATGCGGATGATATTCTTTCAGGACACGCAGAATGTATGGCTGATGCTCGCTCTTGAAGAAGCCGTCACTGATCACGCGAATTTCATGCTGGGGTGCAAGTTGCCTGAAGCTCTCCGCTGCCTTTTCGACCACCTCACGGCGCGCGCCAATGAGGCCGACGCGCAGAGGGCTGGTTTCTGCCTCTAGGAGTGCAGGCGTAAAATCCGTGCCGTTAAGATTCGCCGGAAAAGATGCGCCATGCAAGATTTTCGAGGCGATATCGACCCCGAAGCCATCAGGGAGAACGATGAATCGGTTCAAAGCCTGGCGGAAATCAACATTCTCCTGCGCGAGATTGGCGTTGTGGGCATTGAGCCACGTGACCAGGGCGAAGCGCTGCTGCGCGATACGCTCTCGCATGACTTCGATGGCGTCCACCCAAGGCAACGCGACAACTTCTACGCCAAGAATCGCACGACGTGGAATATCCGTTTCGCCCGAATTCATGCGGCTGCACGCCCATTCGTAATCCGGGTTTCAAGCCGGTCCAGTCCCAATCTTATCTGCTGGTCGAAGCGTATCAACTGTGCGGCGCGGAAGGCGTCTCCCTCGCATGTCAAGTCCTCACCGGCGCGCACACGGGCCACCATGGCGTTTACCGCCCTGGCAAAGGCGACGGGATCATCGGCGACAACGCAATTATCCGGAATATCTGCGATGCCCCGCACAGAAAGCGCCGTTGCGATGCTGGGCAAGCCCAGTTCGAATGTTTCGATCGTCTTGAGCTGCACACCGCTCCCGGCGCGGCTGATCAACGGGATCACGGCACAGCCGCAGACAAAATCCGTAGCGTCCGCAATACGGCCAGCGAAGGTAACTTCAGGCCATGCAGCTTTGAGATCTGCCGGCGTACTTCCGGCGACGGCAACGCCGATATCCTTGTCCAGATGCGGTACGACCTCGCGCAGGAACCACTCGAGGCCGATGCGGTTCGGCTGCCATGTCCAGGTTCCTATCAAGCCAAGATCGCGTTCAATCTTGCGGCCTTTGCTTGTCGCCGTATCGGCACCGGTCACGAGAGGAAGTGCCGCGGCACGTCCGGTTCCGGATAGGCCCAACGCATCGATATCGTCATCCGCCAGTGTAAAGACGAACGACGCCCTGCCGCACAACCGCTTCTCAAGGCCCATCAGAAGCCGGGACTCCCGGCTGAACAGATATTTCTGTACCGGGCTGGTTGCCGCCTCCGCATTCTCGCGTGCCGAGCGATGTTCGACATTGTGCGCGATGAAGATTTGCGGCTTGTCGTCGAAACAATCCTCGAATGCCCCGGGCAGTGGCACCCCGTTGAGCACGTAAGCGTCGAATGGCTCAACCGAAGCGATTGCGGTACGGAACGTTTCCTTTGTAACGACGCGCAGCTTGACCGACGAAACCGTGAGGCCTGACATCATTGCCTTGCCGAACCAACGCAACTTTTGCGCAAAGTTCGCTGTGTCGTTGCGCACATCCACTTCACCGAGGACGATTGTGTTCTCCGGATCGAGCGGCTTGCTCCCGGGCCAGACAAATCCGATCACGGTGACGCGAGCGCCGGCGCGCACGAGGCCATCGATGATCGCTTTGTTGGCAATCTCATAGCCGGTCGTCGGCTTACCATCCGGTACCAGCGATGTTACGAACAGCAAATGCAAAGGCTTGAAGCTCTCCACGACGATTTATTTCTCAATATTTGATTTGATCGCAGAATGTAATGAAATATTGAATAACCAACTCTTATAAGTTGTAACCATGGATAACGGATAAATACTCCGGCGATGAATCTCGATCTCTCAGAAAATATCAGCGTCGTGGCGCGGTCAACCGGCCTCAAGCCCGAAACGATCGACGTCGTGGTGACGTTGCCGACGTTCAAACGCCCGGAGCATCTATTGAAAACCTTGGCGTCGCTCAAAGCCCAGGTGACCACACGGCGCTTTGCCGTCATCGTCATGGAGAACGAGACCGAAAAACGCGAGGGCGCGAAAGCTGCGAAACCGTTGTTCGAGAGTGGCGAACACCGGGGCCTGCTGATCATCGCGCATGATCGTGGTAATTGTAACGCCTACAATGCAGGATGGCTGACCGCGCTGAAGGCCTTTCCAAATTTCACGTCACTGCTGGTTATCGACGATGATGAGATCGCCGATCCGAATTGGCTGGAAAACATGTGCAAGACGCGCGAGACCTATGGTGTCGACTTTGTCGGTGGGCCGCAACTTCCGGTCTTCGCCAAGCCGGAACATACGAAATGGTCGACACACCCTGTTTTCAGCCCCCACCATACCCGCACTGGTCGCGTGCCGATCATTTATTCATCCGGGAATCTGCTGGTCGGGCGCAATGTGCTTGAGACGATGCCGTTTCCGTTTCTCGATCTCGCTTTCAACTTCATGGGCGGCGGGGATTCGGATTTCATTAGTCGCAGCGTGGTCAAGGGCTTCACCGTTGCCTGGTGCGCGGAAGCACCCGTTTACGAAACCATCCCGGCAAGGCGCGTCGAGGCGGACTGGATCCGGGCACGGGCACTGCGCAATGGCGTGATCTCCACCTTGATCGAAAAGCGCAAGCGTGGTGGCGAACCTTTTGGCGGAGCGAAGACCGTCCTGAAGAGTCTGGCACTTCTAGCCGTCTCGCCGCTGCGGGCCGTGATCAAGGTGATGCAGACGGGATCTCTGTCCATCGGCACTTATCAGATCTATGTTGGCGTGGGCCGCGTTCTGGCGGAATTCGGATATTCGAATGAGCAGTATCGACAACCTGAAAAGAACTGACGCGATATCCGCGACCCCAATGCGACTGGTCGCCAGTCTTGTTGCGACGATCATTCTTTGCGTGCTGCTGATCTCGTTCCGCCCATTCCAACCGGCGAGCACGGCAATCGCGGGGAGCGGCGGCGATCTCGTCAATCAGCTTGGTTTCGGAGCGTTGGGCGGTGTTTCCGTGCTTGCGATGATGTTGCTTGCGAACCCGCGTACGCTCGTTGCCCTTATCAGCCCGATGTGGATCGTCATGTTCGGTTTTCTTTTCATGTCGACATTTGTCGCCATCGATCCTGGAGCCGCTCAACGCGCGGTGCTCTTCACCGTGATTGCCGCGCTCTGCATGATCGCAGTGCTGGCGCTGCCACGCGATGCCGATGGATTTTCTCTGGCGCTGGTGATCGCAGCCTTTGCCGTGCTGACGCTCTCCTATGCCGGTCTGGTTGTCGTTCCGGACCTCGCCAAGCACACCGCCAACGAAATCGAAGCCGAACATGCGGGACTTTGGCGCGGTATCTTCGCGCATAAGAATATTGCCGGACCGGTCATGGCGGCGTTCTCTTTTGGTGGTATCTACCTGATCCGACGCGGCTGGCGCGGGATTGGCGTTGTCCTGCTGATGCTCGCGCTCTGGTTCGTTGCACACACCGGTTCGAAGACTGCGACGGCGCTGGTGCCGATTGTGATTTTCCTCGTCATGTTCCCCGGAATGTTCGGCTTTCGTATGATCACTGCTGTGCTGATCGCCGCAGCTTTGATCGGATTCTTCTTCTTCACCATAGGAACACTCTTCTTCCCGGCTACGCACGATCTCCTCGTTCAGCTCGGTGCGGACACCACGTTTACCGGCCGCACATCCATCTGGCAGTTCGGGCTCGAAAAGCTCGCCGCAAGGCCGTGGCGCGGCTATGGTTTTGAAAGTTTCTGGGAAGCACCGGTCGTGCGGCAGGCCGAAAATCCGAGCTACTACCTTGATTGGGATGTGCGCGGCATTGTGCACGCCCATAACGGCTATCTCGATATTGCCATCGCCATGGGTTATCCCGCCATGATGTGCGCGCTCATCGTCTTGATCGTGCTGCCGCTTTTTGATTATGCGCGCTGCCTGAAAAAACGCGAGAATGTGTTCATGGCCGACTTTTTCATGATGTGCCTGACATTTTCTCTGATGAACGCTTTTCTTGAGAGCTTCTTCTTCCGGCGTGCAGATCCCGTGTGGCTGCTCGTGGTCATGGCATGTTTTGGTCTGCGCATGACCGCCCGCGTTCCAATCCTCACGCGCATAAATTCCCACAAGACTAGTTGACCGGGCGCACTCGGCCGGATCAAAGTGCCGCGACATCAGCGGGAGAATGAAATGGACAATGTGGTTCTGGTCGGTTGCGGCAATATGGGCTTTGCCATGCTCAAGGGCTGGCTGGACGCCGGGATATTGAAGCCGGATCAGGTCACCGTGGTCGAGCCAACCGATACGCTGCGCGAACGGGCGGCAACGCTCGGTGTTCATGCGCATGCCAACGCAAGCAGGCTAGAAGACGATCTGTCGCCGCGCATTATACTCATCGCGGTCAAGCCACAGGTGATGCGCGATGTGCTGCCCGCCTATGAGCGTTTCGCAGCCGGGTCAACGTTCGTCAGTGTTGCCGCCGGCGTCAAGGTCGCGTTGTTCGAGGAATTCTTAGGTGAAAAAACCGCGATTATCCGCACCATCCCGAATACGCCTGCAGCGATCGGCAAAGGCATGATCGTCACGTTCCGCAATTCGAATGTAAGCGACAAGGATGCCGAGTTTGTCGATACCTTGTTGAAAACCAGCGGAAAAGTCGCAGCCGTGGACGATGAAAAACTGATCGACGTCGCAACGGCGGTTTCGGGCTCGGGGCCGGCTTACGTTTTTCATTTCATCGAATGCCTGACCGAAGCGGCCGTTGTGGCTGGCCTCGAACGAAAGACCGCGGAGCTCCTGGCGATGCAGACCGTCTATGGCGCTGGCGTCCTCGCCGCCTCGAGCGAAGACACCCCAACGACGCTGCGCGAACAGGTGACGAGCCCGAAGGGTACCACTGCCGCCGCGCTCGACGTGTTGATGGGCCATGACAAACTCAAACGGCTTATGGTCCGGGCTGTATTCAAGGCACACCAGCGCGCCATAGAACTTGGCACCTATTGAGCTTCCGCAAGCTGGATCATTGCGATAGCGTGCCGAAATGAGCGTGCATCCATCTGATCCAGCCATCGAAGCAAAACCGCAACGTGCCTTTGGCTCGGCGCATCTCTCTGTCAAACCTTCCAATGGTCGTACGCGTATAGACACACTCTATCAGGACGGCTGCGCCAAGATTCGGTTGCCTGAGATCGATGATCGTTCGCTTGAGGCGGTGATGATCAACACATCGGGCGGACTGACGGGGGGCGACGAGATGCGCTGGCGATTCGACGTCGCTGACAATTGCCGGGCGCAGGTCACCACGCAGGCATGCGAGCGCATCTACAAGTCGTCTGCCGGCACCGCTGACATAACAAGCATCTTGAAAGTGGCGGAGCGCGCATCGCTCGCGTGGTTGCCGCAGGAGACGATTTTGTTTGAGGGCTCGGCACTGAAGCGAACCCTTACCGTCGATCTTGCCGAGACTAGCCGTGCCCTGATTGTGGAGCCCGTCGTGTTCGGTCGCAAGGCGATGGGTGAGGACGTGCAGAACTGTTTGTTCAGGGATCGCTGGCGCATTCGCCAGGAAGGCAAACTGATCCATGCGGAAGATTTCACAATCGGACCCGACGCGGCATCGATGCTTGCCCGTCCTGCCCTGTTTGGGGGGATGCGCACCATGGCGACTGTCCTGCTTCTCGATGCCGACGCCGAACGTCATCTTGAGCCGAGCCGAAAAATAGTTGGCACAAAAGGCGGTGTTTCCTTCTGGTCTGGCAAGCTTCTTGCGAGGCTTGTCGATGGTGACGCCTATTCATTGAGGAAGCGGCTGGTGCCATTGATAGAACTGCTCAATGAAAAGGCAGGCGTGCCTAAAGTCTGGTCAATCTAGACGCAAAACTGAGTATGGCTAAAGGAAAAGCATGAACCTGACACCACGCGAGAAGGACAAACTTCTCATTTCTATGGCGGCGATGGTCGCCCGCCGCCGACTCGAACGCGGCGTCAAGCTCAATCATCCGGAAGCCATTGCATTGATTAGCGATTTCGTCGTCGAGGGCGCCCGCGATGGCCGGTCGGTCGCCGATCTGATGCAGGCAGGGGCACATGTCATCACCCGGGAACAGGTGATGGAAGGTATTCCAGAGATGATCCACGACATACAGGTCGAGGCGACATTTCCGGACGGGACAAAGCTCGTCACCGTGCACGAACCGATAAGGTAGGAAACCGCAGATGATCCCCGGCGAAATCATAACGGCTAAAGGCGAAATCGAACTGAATGCCGGTGCCAGCAATATTATGCTGAAGGTGGCAAATACCGGCGACCGTCCGGTGCAGGTCGGGTCGCACTATCATTTCTTCGAAACCAACTCGGCACTGGTATTCGACCGCGATCAAGCGCGCGGCATGCGTCTCGATATTGCCGCCGGAACGGCGGTCCGGTTCGAGCCGGGGCAGGAGCGTGATATTACGCTCGTGCCGCTCAGCGGGAACCGGACCGTTTACGGGTTTCAGCAGAAGATCATGGGAAAGCTGTGACCGCTCCGCTTGACCTCATCTCCACGACAACAAGCGACCGGAGAAACACCGATCGCTGCGCATATTCCAGATGTGGGTCAGGTAGGGCTTGCCTGTCAGCTTGGCTTCTTGGTCACCAGGGTCAGCAGGCCTTTGGAATCGAGGCTGGCAATGACCACCGCTGCGGATGTCAGCCCCTTTTCCTTCAAGGCCGCGGAGACTTGTGGCGACTTGTCGATCGACGTGCGCAGTTTCTGCATGTCTGCGTCGCTACGCTTGGCAAGCGCATCGTTGACCTGGGTCTTGGTTGCATCCGGCAGTTCATTGATATCCACGATATTGATGGTGGTAATGGCCGTGGCACCAGGCTTGGCTGGAGTCTCGCTCTTTGGAGCGGGCTGCTCGGCGCTTGGAGCCTGCGGCGCCGCGGACTGCGCGTAAGCAACAGAAGTCGCAAGCGGGAATCCCGCACAGAGCGCGAGGGCTATCATCTTTCGCATCGTTTTTCCTTTCACGAGATTGGCGAACGATCATCTACTGATGACGCGCGCACTTCACATGCGGAATTCGATCTCAAGCGGTCGCTGATCGGGTTTTTCCAAGGCAATATCGCGGCAGAAATGTGGCAGACGCCGCCCGTTGTCGTCCATTCCGTTATCCATACAAGAGGGAAGTTCCATGCCCGCTAAAATCACTCGCGCGGCCTATGCCCGCATGTTTGGGCCAACGACGGGCGACAAGGTGCGTCTTGCCGACACCGAACTCTTCATCGAGGTGGAGAGGGACTTCACTGTCTATGGCGAAGAAGTGAAGTTCGGCGGCGGCAAGGTCATTCGCGATGGCATGGGCCAGAGCCAGATTGCCCGTGCAGACGGTGCCGTCGACACGGTGATTACCAATGCACTGATCGTTGACCATAGCGGTATTTATAAAGCCGATGTGGGTTTGAAGGACGGGTTGATTGCTGAAATCGGCAAGGCCGGCAATCCGGATACGCAACCCGGCGTGACGATCATCATTGGCCCTGGCACGGAAATCATCGCGGGCGAAGGCAAAATCCTCACCGCCGGCGGCATGGACGCCCATATCCATTTCATCTGCCCGCAGCAGATTGAGGAAGCGCTGATGTCAGGCGTTACGACAATGTTTGGCGGCGGCACAGGACCAGCCCATGGGACACTGGCGACCACCTGTACGCCGGGGCCCTGGCACTTGGGCCGGATGATTCAGTCTTTCGACGCCATCCCCATGAACATCGGCCTTTCAGGCAAGGGCAATACATCGCTGCCGAAAGCGCTGGAGGAGATGATCCTTGGCGGGGCGTGCTCGCTGAAACTGCATGAGGATTGGGGTACGACACCCGCGACGATCGACAACTGCCTCTCGGTTGCCGACCAGTACGATGTGCAGGTGATGATCCACACCGACACGCTGAACGAGAGCGGCTTCGTCGAGGACACGGTCGCCGCCTTCAAGGGTCGCACAGTTCACGCTTTTCATACGGAAGGTGCTGGTGGTGGACACGCTCCGGACATCATCAAGATTTGCGGGCTTGCCAACGTCATTCCATCTTCGACCAATCCGACGCGGCCCTATACGAAAAATACCATCGCCGAACATCTCGATATGCTGATGGTGTGCCATCATCTTTCTTCATCGATCCCGGAAGATGTGGCGTTTGCCGAAAGCCGTATCCGCAAGGAGACGATCGCCGCAGAGGACATACTGCATGATATCGGCGCATTCTCGATCATTTCCTCTGACAGCCAGGCCATGGGACGTGTCGGGGAGGTGCTGATACGCACGTGGCAGACTGCTGATAAAATGAAGCGTCAGCGCGGGAGCCTGCCGCAGGAAACCGGCGACAACGACAATTTTCGCGTCAAACGCTACATCGCCAAATACACGATCAACCCGGCGATTGCACAGGGTGTTTCCCGGCACGTGGGTTCAATCGAAGTCGGAAAGCGTGCCGATCTCGTCTTGTGGAACCCCGCCTTCTTTGGCGTAAAACCGGATATGGTCCTGCTTGGCGGCTCGATAGTTGCCGCACCCATGGGCGATCCCAATGCCTCCATCCCGACGCCGCAGCCGGTCCACTACCGTTATATGTTCGGCGGCTTTGGCAAGAATGTCAGCAATTCGTCAGTCGTCTTTGCCAGCAAGGCTTCGGTCGAGGCAGGCTTGCGCCAGTCGCTCGGTGTCGACAAACAACTGATCGGCGTCGAAAACACACGCAGCGGCATTTCCAAAGCATCGATGATCCACAATGATGCCACACCACATGTGGAGGTGGATCCGGAGACCTATGAGGTTCGGGCGGATGGGCAGTTGTTGACGTGCGAGCCGGCAACGCTGCTACCGATGGCACAGCGCTACTTTCTGTTCTGAGGGGAGGAACAAAGTGAAGGATCAATTCAGGCGGCTTGCGTACTATAACAAGTGGGCCAATGGGCGGATTTACGCGGCAGCCGGTGCCCTTGACCACGAAGATTATTTCGCCGACAGACGCGCGTTTTTCAAATCGGTGCACGGCACGCTGAATCATATCCTGGCTATCGACAAATTATGGTTCGGTCGCTTCACGGGGAACCTTTACGCCATCCCCTCCCTGGATGTCGTTCTGCACGATAATTTCAATGACTTGCATGCGGCGCGCATCGCCCTGGACGATCACATTATCGATGTGGTCACCAAATTGGACGAGGCTTCGATCAAGGGTATCTTTCACTGGATCACCACCGAAGGCCAACCATATACGTCAACCTTGGATCGCGCGCTGACACAAATCTTCAACCACCAGACGCATCATCGCGGCCAGGTCCATACACTGCTTTCGCAGATGACCGGTGACGCACCGCCGATCGACTTCTTCCTGTGCATGAACGATGATTTTGATGAGAAAGGCCAAGCGTGATGAAGCGCGTCACCAACCATAGCCACGCCGGGCATTATCACGGCACGCCGTTCGATCGCGTTGTACTGGCCCATGACGAGCGGCATTTGCGGCGCAAAGTCCTGACACTAGAGCAGGGCGAACAAATCCTTGTCGATTTGCCCGAAGCCATCGCGTTCGAGCATGGCGACGTGCTTATTCTGGAGGATAGGAGGATGGCCGAGATCATTGCGGCGGATGAAGCGCTTTACGAGGTCACGCCGCGGGATCGCCGGCATCTGTCGGAACTGGCCTGGCATCTTGGCAATCGTCATCTGCCGGCGCAACTGGAAGAAAGCCGCATCGTCATCCTGCGCGACCACGTAATCAAGGCGATGATGGAAGGTCTTGGGGCGAAAGTTACCGAGATCACGGCGCCGTTCCTTCCATTGCACGGCGCATATCATAGCGGGCATGGGCATTCGCACGCGCGTGAACATGGCCATGATCGTCAACACCACGATCACACCCATGGCTAACCTTGGCGTAAACACCGCGCTTCTGCGCCTCATGACGTGGCTTTCCCCGGCTTTTCCTGTCGGGGCGTTTTCCTACAGTCATGGCATCGAGCGAGCCGTGCATGATGGTTTGATCCACGACAAGGCATCGTTGCAGGACTGGCTTGTTGATCTTATGAACCACGGCTCGGTCTGGAATGACGCGGTTTTATTTGCTGCAAGCTGGGTGGATGCAGATACGGGCGGCAGTTGCGTGGAACAATCGGAGCTCGGAGAGGCAATGGCCGGCTCGAAAGAGCGGCACATGGAGACCATGCTGCAAGGCAATGCCTTCCTTCAAGCTATTAGACACTGGAGCAACGCAAAATCCGGCGTGGCAAAAGAAATGCCCTATTCGGTCGCCGTTGCCATGGTTGCAGCCCGGAACAGGGTTGCATGTGAACCGGCGCTTGCCGCCTATCTTCATGCCGTCGTTTCCAACCTCATTCAAGGCGCCGTCCGGTTGGTACCGCTCGGACAAAGCCATGGCGTATCGTTGATGGCGGCAATGGAAACGCAAATCCTGGCGGTGACTGAGCGTGCTGCGCGTTCCAGCCTCGATGATCTGGGCTCGGCGGCCATCATGTCCGACATCATGGCCATGCAACATGAAACACAATATTCGAGGGTATTTCGCTCATGATTTCGCAAAACGGACCACTTCGCATCGGGATTGGCGGGCCGGTTGGGTCCGGCAAGACCACAGTCACCGAAATGCTGTGCAAAGCGCTGCGCCACCGCTATTCCATCGCTGTCGTCACCAATGATATCTACACGAAGGAAGACGCGCTGATCCTCAACCGGCTGCAAGCCTTGCCCGAGGACCGGATCATGGGTGTCGAGACCGGCGGTTGCCCACACACGGCCATCCGTGAAGACGCGACGATCAATCTGCAGGCTATTGCCGAGATGAACAAACGTCATCCCGATCTCGACATTGTCTTCATCGAGTCCGGCGGAGACAATCTGGCCGCGACTTTCTCACCCGATCTCGCCGACCTGACGATCTACGTGATTTCGGTCTGCCAAGGCGAAAAAATCCCGCGCAAGGGCGGACCGGGCATCACGCGCTCGGATCTGCTGATCATCAACAAGAAGGACCTCGCGCCCCATGTCGGCGCTGATCTTGATGTGATGGACGCGGATACCAAGGTTCAGCGTGGAGCGAAGCCTTATGTGTTCACCGACATGCTGCGCAGGAACGGCCTTGACGACGTGATCGCCTTTATCGAAGCTGCAGGCGGTCTACGCCAGGCGGCTTAGCGGGGCGGTTTCAGGCCGCTCGATCATGGTTTCAGCGAGAATCTCATAAGAGCGGATTCTCGCTGGATGATCGAAAATCTGGCCTGTCACCATAATCTCGTCTGCACCCGTGCGCACAATGAAATCCTGAACGCCGGCCTTCACGGTTTCCGGCGACCCGACGACCGAGCAGGATAGAGCCTGACGCAAGATCGCCTTCGCGTGAAGGTCGAGCGTTTCCTCATAACCTCGCACCGGCGCGGGCAATGGCCCCGGATTGCCCGTACGCAGATTGACAAAGGCCTGCTGCTGCGAGGTCTGCAAAAGTTTTGCCTCATCATCGGTTTCTGCGGCGAAAACATTGAGGCCCAGCATTACATAGGGCTTGTCCAGGTACTCAGACGGTTCGAAGCGAGCGCGATAGATCTCGATCGCCCGCTCCATTTCAGCCGGTGCAAAATGCGATGCGAAGGCATAAGGCAGGCCGAGTGCCGCCGCGAGCTGTGCGCCGAAAAGGCTGGAGCCCAGTATCCATACAGGCACTTTCGTTCCGGCTCCGGGAACAGCTATGATGCGCTGGCCCGGCTCGGGATCGCGGAAATACCCCATCAACTCGACCACATCCTGTGGAAAGCCGTTGATGTCCTGATCGAGATTGCGGCGCAACGCCTGGGCAGTGATCTGATCTGTGCCCGGAGCACGGCCGACACCGAGATCGATACGGCCTGGATGCAAGGAAGCCAGCGTGCCGAAGGCTTCTGCCACCATCAACGGAGAATGGTTCGGCAGCATGATACCACCGGCTCCAAGCCGGATTTTCGACGTGCCAGCCGCGACATGCGCGATGACAACGGCCGTCGCCGCGCTGGCAATACCGCGCATGCTGTGATGCTCGGCTAGCCAAAGGCGGTTATAGCCAAGTCGCTCCGCGTTTTGCGCAAGATCCAGCGAATTACGAAGGGACTGTGCGGCATCGCTGCCAGCAACAATCGGTGAAAGGTCAAGGACAGATAGCGGGGTCATTGCCTTCATATAGGCGAGCGGCGCAAACGCACAATAACAGAGCGCGATTTCATGATTCACAAAAATTGAAGTTTGATTGAATGGGAAGAACGAGATTCAGAGGTGGCGTGCGCGAGACGATTCCAGGCGCAGTTCCATACCGACCACGGCGCGGGTTTCCTGTGACAACTGCTCATCAGATTCACGGATTGCAGTTTCGATGAAATAGGCAATCATCTCGAAACCAGCATTATCCGCCAAGGTGCACAATTTTGAGAGTTCTGTTTTTAATACTTCGAGTGTTTGTGCTCTCTTGTTCATGCTGTTCTCTCCATATCCCGTGAACCGCAATAGTGAGTTGTATCCCACTAAAATCTTCTCGCACTAGTGCAAGGACAAAAGCCATGCGACCAATGTGCTTATCAACAAATTCCCCGATACTTTCGAAGAAATTTCCAGCGATGGTTAAATTATGATTGTTGATTCCACCAAGACTTCGCAGATAACATTATTCTCAAAATGCGCGAATTGAAAAGCCCTTTAATTACTACAAATATTCGTGAATACAGGCGATAATCCATAAATTTATTTTAAAATTTTACTGAATGGTTTACAAGTGAATGAATGCGTTGAGCTATTTTATTCGATAATCGAATAATCTACGCTAAAAACCGGAAAGTTGCACTTTAGCTTTTCCGCATATTTCTTTTGATCCGGACTCTTCTGCCTTGTCGATGTGACCAGACGCGAGATCAGAAACGATTTCGACCGCTACGTCTTCCGGCAATCCGGTTTCCCGCATCCCCGCTTTCATCGCCGCTTCGCTGGCTTCATCGGTTCCGCAAATATACGCTCTGGCTTCAAGCAAGGCAGCCCGTTCGAATTGTCGATTGCTGACCTCACTGACGTCGTCCGACGCTTTTGCCTGATTTTTGATATTGAAAGCATTGGCCGGCAATACTTCAGCCGACGCAATAAGCGCCGCTGCGAGAATAGGTATCGATGATCTGTCGAAGCGCATGTTTCCTGCCCCTTCCAACCACATCTGGAGGCCAGCGTTTATCGCCATTCAAGCCTCGTTCATGGATTATTAACGGACGGGGACTGGTTCCGTTCCTGATGCATAGTCAATTGGCCGTGATCGGAGCGTGACGCTTCGGCGATGAGATTGCTGCGTTGCACAAAATGCATTGCTGCTATGCAATATTGTCTGTATTAAATCAGGACAGTTGAGTTATTCTCAAATCAGGAATTTTCGACAGCGCCACCTCCTCCCGGCCCTGTCGAAACGGACGGCCTCTTCTCCTCCCAGAAGGCCTTCCAAAACCAACGAAACCCACCGCACCTCCTCCCGCGGTGGGTTTTGTTGTTTCAGCCCTGTTCTTCTCCAGAAATTGACGTGCCGTATAATGCAAAACGCCGCCCCGACGCAGGTAGGCGGAGACGGCGTCGCATAGCAAAAATGTGGTTACTGAGCGGCAGCGGGCTTGGCTGCAGCCGCGGCGGCAGACTCACTCAGGCTGGGCGCCTTGGAGGGAGTTGCGCGCTGTGTCAGGGATTTGGGTGGCGGGACAAAATGCGTATCCTTGGCAGGTGAAGGCCCCGCGGGAGTGGTCGTCTTTGGTGTGGTTGTGCAACCCGTGACGAGCATGAGAGACAGGGCTATCAGGGACAGGGCTATCCGCATTCGACTTTCCTTTGGATATTGCGCCGGACGATGGCACGGATCGTAGCGTTGCATGCTAGAGCAGCTCACGCTGGCATGAATCGGCCACTGTTGACCACCCAAAGATGGCGATTAAGCGTCCATCCGTGACATTCAGCGAATGAGAATGGCCCGCAGATCGTTGACGTTGGTGCCGGTGGGACCGGGCGCATACAAATCGCCGATCGCATCAAACGCGGTCCAGGCATCGTTTTTGTTGAGTGAGGCCGACGCGTCATGCCCCTTGGCAAATAACCGGGCAATGCTGGTGCTGTCGGCAAATGCGCCGGCATTGTCTTCGGAACCGTCGATGCCATCGGTGTCGGCCGCAAAGGCGGTGATCCCGTCTGCCCCATCAATGTCGATAGCGAGCGACAGAAGGAATTCGCTGTTGCGACCACCCTTGCCCTTGCCCCGCACTGTCACAGTCGTTTCTCCGCCGGAGAGTATGACGACGGGCTTTTTGAATGGTTGATCCTTGGCAAGGACCTGTTTCGCCATTGCCGCATGGACGTGTGCGACTTCACGTGCTTCGCCTTCGATTGCATCGGAGAGTATGACTGCCTCGACGCCTAAATTGCGAGCGGCCTTCGCAACAGCCTCAAGCGACACACCGGCCGAGGCAATCACATGATACTCGTGGCCGGCAAAAACCGCATCGGAGGGTTTGGGCGCATCGGCGTTTGCTGAGTGAAGGTGCGCGAGGGCTGCTGCTGGCAGGTCAAGACTGTAGCGCTCGACGATTTTCAAGGCATCCTCCCGCGTCGTTTCATCGGTCACAGTGGGGCCGGAAGCCACGAAGGCGGGATTGTCGCCGGGAATGTCCGAGACGATCAGCGAATAGACACGCGCCGGGTGAGCCGCCGCAGCCAGACGTCCACCCTTTATGGTTGATAGATGCTTACGCACAGCATTCATCGCCGCGATTGGCGCACCGGATGCAAGGAGCATCTTGTTGACGATGATTTCATCCTCAAGGGTCATGCCTAGCGGTGGAGACGGCAACAGTGCAGAACCACCGCCGGAGATCAACGCGACCACAAGATCGTCTTCTTTCAGCCCCGAGACTATTTCAAGCAGGCGCTTTGAAGCCACCAGACCTGCAGCGTCCGGAACCGGGTGCGATGCTTCGATGATCTCGATCTGTTTGCAAGGCGCACCGAATCCATAGCGTGTGACGACGAGACCTTCGAGCGGAGCATCTCCATGTATCGCGGCCCACGCTTTCTCGAAAGCGCTGGCCATTTGCGCCGAGCCCTTGCCGGCGCCAATGACGATAGTCCGTCCTTTTGGCTTCGGCGGAATATGCGCTGCAATGGTCCGCTCCGGATCCGCCGCTTCGACTGCTGCCTGAAACAGCTTCGTGAAGAATTCCTTGTCCTGCATCGGTCTCAAACTTCCATATCAAAAACGAAAACACCGTCAGTCCCACCGGCGGTCGAAGCAACGATCCGCCCAGCAATTTCCTGATGTTCCGGATGAACAAGATAGGCGTCACGCGCTACCGCATCGGCAAAATCGAGAATAAAGCCTTCAGAAAATCCCTTGTCCATGCCCTCCTCAGGGCTGACATTTGCCCCGGACATGATGGTCAGCGCACCCTTCAGCTTTGCGCACAAAATTTGAAGATCGCGGTAGATGGACTGGCGGTCCAATGACGGCACGTCGTCACGAAAACGCAGAAATACACAATGACGGATCATAGAAGTGACTTTCCTTGCAAGGCGTGGCGCATCCTGACGACATTCCTCGAAATTGCGAGCGCTATTTCGAGTTGCTTCAAAATTATCATTTCAAAGGGGCCGGCGACTATATAGCTCAAGATAGAAGCTGTTCCACGGACAGCGCCATGGCCAGCAGCCGTCTGTCTGCGCCATGTCGAGCGACAAGCATCAGTCCGCCCGGCAAAGTCAGGCCCGGCATTGGCAGACTGATCGCAGCAAGATCGAACTGATTGGCGACCTGTGTGTTGCGCAGGAGCAGCGTCTCAACCCGCTTGTAAACGGCGTCGTCCCTCACCGAGGCGATCGTTGGCGCGGCAATAGGTGTTGTCGGCAAGGCGAAGAGATCATAAGCGGAAATACGTTGATCCATCTGCCGCACCAGCGCCTGTCGCTTCTGCATCAGCTTAATATAATCGGATTCGGAAACACCAAGACGACGCAAGAGCGGACGCTGGACGCGCTGATCAACGTCGAGCGTCTCATCATGCAACCACTCAGCATGAATCCGGCTGGCTTCAATGCCGGCGATAGAACCGATCGACGTCGCATTGGCCAACGCATCGATCAGATCATCTACCGTAGAATCGAAAATGATCGCTCCCGCTTTTGCGCAAGCCTCCAGGCATTGTTCGAAGGTATCGGCAATCGGCTTTTCCATCTCCGCAAACAATTGCCCTCGCGGTACACCTATCCGCAGTCCATTCAGCGAAATCGCCTCAGGGACCGGAACCGCCTCCCCGCTCATAACAGCATCGGCGATCGCGCAATTGGTAACCGACCGTGCCAATGGCCCGATGGAATCGAGACTTGGTGACAACGGAAACGCACCTTGCAGCGGCACACGCTTGGCTGTCGGTTTAAATCCAACGACTCCGTTCAGCGCTGCAGGAATGCGCACCGACCCTCCCGTATCAGAGCCTATGGAAATTTCGCTGGTATCCTCCGCCACCGATATACCGGCGCCAATGGACGATCCACCGGCGACGCGATCCGGATCGACAGCGTTCGGCGCTGTCGGATAGTGCGGGTTCAGGCCGACAGCGGTGAACGCAAATTCAGTCATGATCGTCTTGCCGATGATCACCACCCCGGCAGCACGTAGTCTTTCAATAATGAGAGCGTCGGCAATTGCCGGGTTGGCCGTACGCCGGATGGTCGAACCGGCCAGGGTCGGTTCGCCTGCGACATCGAAAAGATCCTTGATCGACACAATCCGCCCGTCGAGCGGTCCGAGACCCGCCCCCTCGCGCCGGCGGCGATCGGCAGCATCAGCCTCGCGGCGCGCCGTTTCGGGATAGAGTTTGACGAAGACGCGCTCATCTTTGTCGCCTGCCGTCAGTCGCGCCAGTCTTTCCTCAAGCCTGTCTCGAGCGGTCGTTACTGGCTGTGACATGGTTTATCCTGAATAGATAGAAGGGTCTTGCTGGCCCTTATAGCTGCAAGTATCTGTTCATGAAAAGCCTCGCATCGAAAGCTGGCGGCAAGCGATCAAATCGCCTCATACCGGTATGCACCAAAAGCAATGCTGCTGTGCAACATTCGCAATTTTAAATCGATACAGATCGCAGCATAATTGTTTTCAGGGAGGGCAATAAAAGGGGTAAGACCAATGAGCCTTCGCAACCGTATTCACAAATATCGTCAGTACCGGCAGAATCTCCACGAACTGCGTTCGTGCACCGATCGCAATCTTGCTGATCTCGGCATCGCACGCACGGACATCCGGCGTATTGCCTGGATGGCCTGCATCTAATAGACAATCGTGCCGTTGAATTGATAGCGCCGCAGCTCAAAGCTGCCGGCGCTGTTTTCGTTTAAAGGTCTAGATTCCCGGAACGCTCGCGACATGCTGTCGATTACCGGCTTGGCCAGGTATTCGAAGAAAGTGCGCTCGTGCGTTGAATAAGAATATCTGCAAGCATCGCCGGGGCGATTAAACCAGAATGCGGGCGTTGCAGATTTCGTGCTTCTGTTCGCCCGTCTTATCAGCCACGAATGCGATGGAAAAAATACATCACATCGATATACGCTACTTATGTTTACGTGGTGATACTTGGTGCAACTCCAGACAGGTACTATAAAATCCAAGCCGGCGGACGTTGTGGCCCGCGATGGCCCTGATCCAAACCTACCAATGTTGCTTAGACCTTTTGGCTGCACCCGACTGCGCGAGTCGCCCTCTGGCCAAGCCAACTAGTCATCGGACTTTACGGTAGTTTTTCTACTCACGGCGCCAAAACGGACGCCAAAAATGGGCGACCGCGGGTTCAACACGAACAATAGTGGATCGGCCCAGGCCGGACAACCCACCGTCTTTGCAGGCTAAATCACACTTGCTTATGTCACGACCGCGTCACGCGCCATTTATTAATCCTCTATTAATCAACACGGGTAGCGGGGGCTTACTGTCAGGTTGAGGCAAATGAATAAAAGAACTTATTGGGCTAAGCGAAAACGCAAATAAATCCTGAAGAGAAATACTCTTCTCATCAAAGGGCGTAGGGAACTATTATGAGCGGAACAACACCTGATCATATTCATTATGCAGCAAAGCTTGAAGGCGACTCAAAGTTCAAAAGTGGCATATTCATCTATGCCGAATCGGGAGTGGTATTTCAGGGCCTGGTTCAATCCCTGGAGAGAACATTTCCCGACATTGATGTTCACCTGTCCAGCAAATTCGTCGAGTACGAAAAGTTTGATGAAGATGTCGGCCTCGTGCTTATTCACAGCGGCTTTGTCGCCGATGTAACCGAGTGCATCGCACGTTTCAAAAAGCGCTTTCCCAGCGCATCGATCACAATGATGATCGATGAAAACAGCGCCGGTTTACAAGAGTTGAACAGCCTGTTCGATAACCGGCAGGTCCAGGGACTTCTCCCCTTCAGTCTCAAACTCGATATCTGGCTGGCGGTGATCTGGCTGCTGCTGAATGGCGGTGAATATTATCCTTCGGCGATTATCCGTTCAATCGAGAAGAATTCGAACATGGCCGGTGGCCAGGCACATGCGTTCGGCAACCAAGGAAAAAACAGTTCGGGCGTCGTCAAGCAGATCAAGACCCTGACGCTCCGCGAAACTCAGATATTGGAACTCCTGTCGGAAGGCCTGCAGAACAAAATCATTGCGGATCGCCTGACATTGTCCGAACACACCGTCAAGGTTCATGTGCACAATCTTATTCGCAAGCTTCGGGTTCACAATCGCACCCAAGCCGCAGCGGTATACCGGAACAGCATGGATCAGGAGGCGTACCAGCCCCCTTTTAAAGCGTACGGTACGGGCATGGGTCGCGTGGACGGCTCGATTGAGATGGCCCGGGCCGTATAAGTCAAACAATGTCCCGCATTAATGATGTATTGATGCTGGTGGGCGAACTCAACGATAGGTGGACGAACACCAAAAGCGTGTTCATCTACCTGATTGCCCACCTCTTAACTCCGACAAGGAAGTTGCAAGTGTCATCTTTCTGACACTTGAACACGACCAAAGCCCGCATCGATCTGCTGGAGCGCCTGGCAAAGATTCGCTCGACAAAGTCCGGAAACCAAAAGTGCCGTACTCACGATAACGGGCGGGGTGACGCGCGAGCAGCGCCTGCGCAACAATACAACCATTGTATTCATTCGTTTGGCAACACAGGAGCTTTGCATCGACCCAGCTGATGGGAATCGTCGATATGGACACAATTTGAAATATGGAAAAGTCGAAGCGCTGGACGATGCCGAGAAGAAGCTAATCCAAGGGACAATCGACGCCTTTATCCATGTGAACAAATCGATCTGTCATTCACAAAGCTCAAAAACAATCCAGGTCTGACGGGCCAAGCGCACAAGCGCCAAAAGTTGTATCTTGAAATTAATCGCTGACTGCAAATGCGAAGGGCTCTGTTTCTGGAGCTATAATAATTATTACTATGGTTTCGCTAGTACTGTTAATCAATTTTAATTATTGACGAAAAGTCAATATACTATAACTTATTTGTCAAAAGCGAATCGAAAAAACTACAAAATAAAGAAGAACTATAAATACAAATAAAGTATTTTTCAGAATGTCCGCATCTGTATTTCGTTGTAACTATCAGTACTTCTTGGTGGGGCAAGGGGAGCTCAGGTTATATGGCATATAACCACGGTCTTGGCGGTAGTGCCTTGAGTTTTTCTGAACTGCCAAGGCAAATAGAGGAATGAATGGGGTCGTTGGGGGGCCCGAGTTATGCCGTATAGAAGAAAACCGCTGAACGAACAGCGGAGAAAAAACACAATGGGAACGGGCCGCCTTCTCCAAGAGATGGCGTCCTTTATCCCTGCGATTGCCGGGCTCACCGTCCAGTTCCCGGCATCGGCCAGAACTTTCCTGGCCACGCGTGGCAAAGAGTTTCTCCGTTGCACATCCCAATCCAAGGCAGAAGGCAGTTGCCGAGCATAGCGCCGGCCCTGCCCCAGGCCAAAGGAACGGGAAAAGCAATCTCACGCAACATTTGCCAAGGGTATTTATGCGAAATCGTCTGCAGACATTCTGCCCCTCAAAGACAGTGCATTCACGCATCGTGAACGCACTGTGGATAGAGTTTGGTGGAACCCCATGGAATATGCCGCCAGATTGGGAGCCCGAGCGAGCATGGGCGCGACAGCTTGACCTGACACTGATTCCCAATCTCGGCCCGATGTCCGTCGCAATTCTCGATCAATGGCTTGCCGCCGACGATGATGACGAAAGTGATGAGGGCACAGAGCGGACTGGCGGCGCGGAGTAGCTCTCTTCCAGAAATTTTATCCAGACACGAGAAAGAAAAACGCGCCCCGGAAGGGCGCGCAATGCGTGGCTTTCACCTGTCGTTTTCTGAACTTTATTTTGTAACTAATCCCCTACTAGACCAGTGCTACGCCGAAATTCTGAGTTTACTGTTTATAGAATATTTAGAATTCCGGCGTAGGTCCCCACTGACTGCCCGCTTGCTCCCACACACGCTTGAATGCTTTTTTGTTTTGTTTTCATGCGTTAAACTTGCGACCACGTGATGAGATTATGTTTCACAGCGTTACGCAAGCGTGACTCAAATGCCTTTTTCTCGTGTTTTTTCAAGAAGTCACGTAATTAATATGGGTTAGGCGCAATCAGGACGAAATAATCAATAAGTTCAGACCCGAAGCTTGCTCCACTGCGTGGTTTCGTTGAATTGCCATCCGGCGAAATCAGGCTGCAGCTCTGTGACCGGTTTAGCGCTTTTACGCTCCAGAAGAACGTCGAGCAGCACCGCGGCATCTTCACGCTTGATATTGCGGATATGTGGTTTCAATCGTTCGGCCGCGCGATCGATGTCGGGCGCGACAACCTCGAATATCCGCCGCCAGGTCCGTTCCTTGAAAAACACGGCATCGGCGCGCGCGCGAATGAGAGTGTATTCCCCGGCATCGATTGTTCCGGCGGCAAGCGCCGCATCGAGCGTCGCGTCGATGGTCACCATGGCTTCGCTGAAGGCGATGTAGCCGAATTCGGCCGGCGCATGAACCTGCGCGACGGCCGCATCGTCTTCCAGGCCGCCAAAGGCATAGCGCTCGAACACGTCGCCAATGCCGATCATGCCAAACGGATGGCACTCGGCAGCGCGCAGGGCGCCCATGCTGGCCGCGCCGTAAACGGTGGCTCCGCGCGACAGCGCGTAGAGAATCTCCTTGTGCCAGACCGCGGCAACGTCTTCGAACCGCCCGTCGACCACTGCGATGACGCGAAAGCCTTGATCTACCGCATGGGTGATATCACCGCATTTGGCCGGACCGCGGCAGGTCAACCCATATTCAGGCAGCACGCGGTCTTCACCGCCTCGCACAGGTACAAATTCAGTTCCGGAAAGGCTTGGGCCCGCAAACAGGATCTTCATCGCCCTCTCCTATTGCCGAAGCATGGCGTTGAGCGCACGGCCGCCAAAGCGATGCTTGCGGATACCGGCCGGACTTTCCAGCTCGTTGACCAAAACACGGCAGACTGACATTCCGTAATCCTCGCCGCCCATGGGAACGACAACGACGCTGCCAATACCGCGCCGGCGCAAGGGTTCGAGATAGGTTTCGAGGCTGGCGCGGTCCGCGGGTTCTGGCTCGTCAAACCGCCAGTGACCGGCCGGTTCGGCGTGGATATAGACGCCGAGATCCGGCGCAAGGCGCTGCGCATATTCGGATGGGTCGAAATCATCGCGTGCACCGGAAATATTGGTGATTCGTGTCTGGGCTGCCTCGGTTATAGCCCGCATAGCTGCAACGCACGGCGACAAATGGCAACCATAACCAGCGGCCAGATCGAAATGCAGATAAGTGCCATGCTGTGTCGCCGGGCTGATCGTCGCCATGAACACCGGCAGGCCAATATCCGACGTTACGTTGAACAGCCGCAAGACAAAGTTTGCCGTGGCGATCCGCTCCGCCAGCCAGTCAATGCCGCTATCTCCGAAAACCGCCGGATCGACGCAATGCGCCTGCACACCTGCGTCGCGTTGAAAGCGCCATAACTCCGTCGCATCGCGTTCGACACGCTCGCACAATCCGTGAATGACTGCTTCCAGCAGGCAATTGCCCGAGGCAAGGCCATCGGTCGATTGGCAATAATGCCAGGACTGCCGCGCCGACGTGAAATCGAGCGAAACCAGTTCGCGCGGCACAAAAACCGGCTTTTGTTTCAAAAGGTCGAAGCCTTCGAGCCAATAATCGTTCTCATCGGCTCCGGCCTCGTCCGCGCCACGCATCAACAGCATGCGCCCATCAAAAACATCGTGGCCGGCGTCACGTAGCTCGCGGCGGCTGGCGGCAAAGGAAGCGAGCGGAACATCTTCCGCAATGGCGATTTCGGCCGCCTCCATCACAGCGGAAGCGCGGGCATGCGCGGCACTGATGCCTTTGCCCTGGCTGACGGCCAATGTCCGGCTATTGGGCCGCACGGCCATCCACACGGGAATGCCGATCCGGTCGAGGCCGGTCACCTCTGCCATCCGGACGATGCCCAAACGCGGAAAGTGCGGCCGCAACCGGTTCACGGTTTCGTCCGCATCGATCAGTCTTGTCGATGACGGTTCTCCTGGACGGAAAGCAGAACGAAGGTTCGCTTCGTCTGCCGCCAGCCGGTCAAGAACCGGTACCTCGGCCAATGGTTTCATTGCCACTCCATCAGGCCGCAAAGCACGCATTTATTGCAAACTATCCAGATGCTGGATAACGCGCTTGCAACAGTGTTTAGTTTAGTGCCGCGGGACCAGCGGAATGCGCCCGTTCCGACGGATTGCTGCGGTACCCACTGGCCACAACCGGACCGGCAGAATGCGCATGCTCCGACGGATTGCTGCGATACATGCTGTCCACAACCGGACCAGCGGAATGCGCACGCTCCGATGGATTGCTGCGATACACGCGGTCCACAACCGGACCGGCGGAATGCGCTCGCTCCGATGGATTGCTGCGATACACGCTATCCACAACCGGGCTGCTGGAGTGCGCACGATCAGATGTTTCATCCCGTGCGTTCACTGTTACGACGATATCTGCTTCTTTCGACGCAGGGCCAAAGAAATGCGCACGGTCCGACGGATCATTCCGCCTGCCCGCCGTCATTACCATACCGCTAGAATGAGCGCGACCAGTAGCGTCACTCCGGCTTGCATCGGCAGCAAAGATATTTCCGGGTCGATTGGCAATCGAATCAATGAATTCACTGCCAGCCAGTCCTGAAGAGGCGATTAAATCACGATCGAGAGGCTCGACCGTTTGAGTTTCAGAGTTGACGAGCCAAAGCGCGTTCGTCTCTGGATCATTCATGATATAAAACGTTGCCATGCGAATAACCTTTCTATGAAGGAGAGCCCACATGGCGAACGTATGACGATTCTATTTTAGATCAAGAAGAAGTATGAAAACGACCCCTTTTTCTGCAAAATTTAACTTACTTGTTAACTGGGGCTGGATCAACAATATGCGATTTCGTTGCGCTATCGGATCTGTTATTGGTTGCAATCGCAACATCCACACCTTTTATGATCGTTAATCCTTGCTTTCTTGCGGTCTCAATGGTCTCGACCAAACCAGCGTCGCCGACCCCGGCCGCCGGCGCAACTGTTCCATTTTCCACGTCAACCAGCCAAAGCTCAGCCTGCCCGGCCTCGCCGAGGATAAAATATTTCGCCATAGTATGGTCCCTTTACTTGAAGTTCGGATGTTGCTGATTATTGAAACCCTGCTTCACGGAGCGAGTCTTCGTATTTCTGACGCTGTTCCGGGACTCTCAGGCACATGCCCTTGATCCAGTCATCAATTCTAAAGTTTGGATTGTCCTCTAGTGCTTGATCTCTGCATTCGAACGCTTTCTCTTTTTCGCCAAGCATGGCCCAGCAGGCTGCCATAGGACGCGCAGCAACGCGCGGGTTCTGCATGCGCTGTATAAAGTCGATGGCCTCAGAATACCGATCGAGGTCGTGAAGTGTGCCCGCGCCTACCCAATAATAGTAGTCAGGGGCTAACGGATTCAAAGCGATGGCCTGCTCAATCTTCTCAAATGAAAGCTCAAGATAGCCGTAGTGGTTAAGTGCATCAGCATAGTCGGCAAGGAGATCGGCATGCTGCGGATTAATGGACTCGCCCTGGTCGAAATATTCGAGACTGTCGTCGAATTTACCAAGATACATGCTGATGGTGCCAAGTTCGCGCAAAGGCCGCTCATCATCTGGGTCGGCCGGTGCGGCACGCTTGGCGATCTGCTCACCCTCAAGGAGGATATCCTTCTCGCTTCGAGCACGCATCAACCATTCCTTCTGCATCGTTCGCGCGATGCCACTTAGAGCCGGCACGAAATCTGGCGAAGCCGTCAGGGCATTCTTGAACGCCTGGCGCGATTGATGCAATTTTGGAAGGTCGAACTTGTCTATTTCCTTCTTGCCGATGAGATACCAGTAGTAAGCATTCGGGTCCTGGTAAAGCTTGTTGTAGCGGTCAAGTTCGGATTTCTCGATGACCGAAACAACGGAGAGTATGATGCGGATCGACAACTGGCGGTACTGCTGCTCGGGCAGGACATAATCGAACTTCTGTTTTTCGGCCCAGACGATTTCCTGCGTAGCAACATCGACCAATTTCACCGACAGGAAACAGAAACCGTCGCGGCGCACGATCTTGCTGTCGACGGCATAGTTGACTCCGAATTGCGCATTCAGCCCTTCGAAACTGTCAATGGGAGATTCGGAGACGACCCTCTTCGATGTATAGGGCGCAACAACCGACAGCGTACGCAGACGGCAAAGCCCGATGGTAATATCGTCTACGAGCGAGGCTGCAAGCTGCTCCATGGGATCCGCTGCATTGTGCGGCATATAAAGGACCATGACTCGCGGCAGACCAGCCCTTTTGTTCTGCTCAAGCTGGGTCGTCGCCAGGATCGATTGCGGGGTCTGGATTTCCACGCCATTGGCAACGAGCGGAGGAGCCGGCTGCGGCAGGATAAGGGCTCGCGTTGTCGCTGGTGAAAGCTTCGGCAGCAGTTTCTGGTAAAGCTCGATCGTCTCTTCTTCCGGATCGACATCGAGATCGTCACGGAGCTTCTTGGCGCATTCGCGGAACGTGCGTTCCACCTTCGCGATCAGACCCAGTTGCGATGCGGTCTGCATCAAAGTGCGATAGCCGACCTCCTGATAGGGATCGATCTCGATCAGCTTGCGGGCGCATTGACGCTTTTCATCGATGCTGACCCCAACCGGCTGGTTGACCATCCTCAAGAGTGTCGTGATCAGATCATCGCGCAGCTTGACGCGCTGAACGTCCAGCCATTCGTCGAAATCGGAGTTCTGCGGCTCGTTATGCGCGAGCAGGTCGCCAGTATAAAGGCCGGCGAGACTGAGGACAGACTCTATGTCGCCCAACTGCGCAAATTCCAGATATTCAAGGAGATCGATGCTGAGCAGTTCTGCCCTCACCTGCGACAGGTTAAGATAGACATATGTGGCGTCACCCTGGACAAGGTTGAGGCCGTACTGTTCCTGGAATTTGCGGATGCGCGCCAGGCTCTGGCGCAAATTCATGGAAGCATGGGCCTGATCCGTATCGGACCAGAAAACCTGAGCAAGCTTGCCGCGGGAAACAGAATGATTGGGACTCTCGAGAAGCAGATAGACTATTATACGAAGAAAGTTCGCAGGTACGCGCGGGACGAGTTGCCCGCCCAGACTAACAGTTGCCTCTCCAAAAACCGCCAGCTTCATTCCGCCTAAACCCCGGATTTTATTTGATTTTCTGAATACGTAACCCTGTCAATCGATAAATGCCGTTCTGCCTTGCCATTAACTCTACTATAGCTTCAAATAGTTCACTAGAGGGAGTATTAGCATAAAGTCTAATAACTATGAATTAAGGTATTCCTGATGGCAAGCGCAATCGCCTGATAAGACGCTGAAATTCGAGACTTAGCCGCTGATTTCCTTCCCCACCGCGGCCATGGTCGCGGTCTTTTGGCAGGAACCGGCTAGTAAATAATAAATTCGATTGAGTCACCGAAATACTACAGTGCAGAATATTCAAAAAACTATACACAAGAGAAATTCAAGTGGAGAAACACGAGAAAACGCCAGAACTGTCATTTAACAGTCATGACAGCCTGATCCATTTTGAATGGACGGTCAGAACGCGCGCTTGATTTCGAATATCGCTTTGGCGATCGCGATGTCGGCTTCGGAGCCGGCACTCTCAGCTGTCGCCTGGACCAGTTGTTCGCCAAGTTCGGACAAAGCGAGGGAAACCTCATACCTGTCCCAACCGGCGGTCAACGCCTCATCCACCAATTCCTCAAATGCTGCCTGGAGCGCGCTCTTGCATTCGTTGGTTCTGTTCGATTGATCATCGAATCTATGTGGCTGGAATAGCGTCATGTTACCATCTTACATCTGGTGTGAGACCGTACAAGGCGCCAATATGAGGTAGAAGGCCTGCATTAGAGGTAGTTGGACTGACCGTTGGGTTAGTGCACAACTGTTGTGTCGAACGGTTTCATTCCATGATGGTTCATGCTGTTGCGATAGATCGCCGTCGCTTGTGTGCGGTTATGCGCCCGCAACTTGCGGATCAGATTGTGCACATGAACCTTGACCGTGTGGATCGAGAGTGTCAGGCGATCTGCAATGATCTTGTTCTGCAGGCCTTCCGATAAAAGCTGCAGGATCTCGTGTTCGCGCAATGTCAGTGTCTTGACGGGCCATGCCCGGCTGGAAGCATTATCTGCCTGACTGTAGAGCTGCGGTACCTTACCAGACACGTTGGGTGACTTTTCCATCGAACGGATGATGGTGGAGGGATAATAATCGCCCCCGTTAAGCAATAGCCAGACGACCGCGAGCCAAACATCAAGTTTCAAGCTAAAGGGCAGAAGGCCCTGGATTGTCTTGCTGTCAAAAAGGCCGGTGAGTTCCTGAGTGGAAGGACTGTGCTCATCGATCATCAGCGTAACCGATGCATTCGGGAAGCGCATCTTGCACCGTGCAATGCAGTCGACGACGTCGGAAGCAAAGTCGGCGTGAAGCAGCACAAGGCCCACATCGGGATCGGGTGTGCCCGTGTCCCCAACGTTATTTGAGAGGCTGACCTGAATATCCGGGAATGTTCTTTCGAGAGATTGCATCAACCCCTGGAAAACAACTCCGGCTTCGGCATGAATAAATATACCGCCACGGAATTTCGATCCGCCGTCAACCGGGGATCCTTGCTGAATAAGGTCAGTTCCCATACGCGCAACTGTTACACTCATGTTCATACCCTACGCCCTTGGTGAAAGAAGTATTCCCCTTGTACTTGGCTTATTTCGAAAGGAATTTTTGAAAGGCCACTTCAATTCTGTTTTGTGCTGCAAATACTTGCGGATCAGCAAGGCTATGTAACCAAACGTGACGCGACCGTGACACGGAGCAACAATGGCGGCCTATCAGTATCCAATTTACCCAGAATAGCCCTTTATACGCGCGATTCCATTAGTCCAAAGGGACACAGGCAAGATCGCGGGGCTCATCCTTCAGGAGGAACTGCTTCTCACTTCTCCTAAATGGTGTCGCGCGAATGGCAGCGATATTCTCCATGAAAAGCATTCCGTACGGCCGTGACGAGGTGAACACATCTCGCACGAGGGATGCACAATCAGCTGGAGGTGTGTCTTGTTTGTTTGGATCACCAATTGTCTCGCAGCTATGGCAGTCAGTGCCTTGCTGATCGTTGTTTTGAAGAAGGTGTCGCACGCGTGTTCTCTCGTCGATTATCCGGACAGGAGAAAACTGCATGATGGCGTCGTGCCGCTTTGTGGCGGTATCGCGATATTCGCCGCCTTCGCAATGGTCATGCTCGTTCAGGGGAACGAGCCACTACTATCCCTGAACTTTTGGGTCGGCCTCCTCATCACGATTATCGTGGGCGTGATCGACGATCGTAATGAACTCTCGGCAACGAAGCGTCTCGCCGCGCAATTTGTTGCAGCAATTATACTGGTCAATCCGCTGTCAGGGTCGACCATTGTGACCGGAATCGCACTTCCGCCTGCCCTTCTCGACATATCCTTCCTGCTCCTTACGGTCGTGGCTATTTTGTTCGTAGTAGGCCTGATCAATTCCTGGAACATGATCGATGGCATAGATGGTTTGGCAGGCGGGAGTGCGGCCGTGGCTCTTTTCTGGCTTGCGGTCGTCGCCGGATGGAAAGGCGCTGGCGAGCTGGTGCTGCCGATCGTCGTGCTGTTGGCTGCAGTCAGCGGGTTCCTTGCATTCAATATGCGCAGCCCCTGGATCGCGCGTGCCAAAATATTTCTGGGAGATGCCGGCAGCACGACGCTAGGCGCTGCAATCGCCTATCTGATAATCCGTTTGTCGACCAATACCCACATTGCGTTTTCCGTACTCCTGTGGATCGTCGCAATTCCCGTGATCGATACGCTCAGCCTGATTGTCCGGCGGCTTTATGCAGGGCGCAGCCCGTTGGCGGCCGATCGCTCGCACCTTCATCATCTCTTGCTCGACAGGTCGATTTCCCCACGGACGACGACCAATATCATTCTTGCAGCATCGGCGCTCTGCGGTGCGATCGGATGCTTTGGCATCATTATCGAAGCTTCGAACTATCTGATGACGGTGGCCTTGCTGATACCACTCGCAGCGCATTCCGCCTTCGTGTTTCTCTCGAGCGAGACGGGCACGGATTGGGTTCAGCAGTCGCGTTCAGTGGCGGTCGCCCAGTTGAACCCGATGCCGCCGACTCCAATTCGCGCCGAAATCGTTCATACGCCTCAGCCCCCTAGTGCCAACAACAACGCCGGCATGTTCTCAGATGCCGTTTAAGCTAGCCAAAAGTGTGGAGTGATCCCTTGTCAATATCCGTCCTGATCATGACCTTGAATGAAGAAGAGAGCTTGCCGGCATGTTTGGCATCGCTGACATGGTGCGACGATATCGTTGTGCTGGATTCTTATAGTACCGACAAAACCATCGAGATCGCCAAGGCCGCGGGCGCGCGTGTCTATCAACACAAGTATGAGACCGAAACAAAACAGCGCATGTATGGCCTGAAGGAAATCGAATTCAAGCACAAATGGGTCTATATGCCCGACGCAGACGAGATCACTCCCGAGGACCTGCGCGATGAAATGCTGGCGATCGCTGCCGATCCGGACAGGCCCGAAGCAATGTTCAGCGCTCGCTACAAGAACATGTTCATGGGTCGCTGGATCAAGCATAGCAGCCTTTATCCCACGTGGATTACGCGCCTCGCCCGACCGGAACGTATTCAGTACGAGCGCGAATGTCATTCGCGTCCCGTTGGCGATGGTCCGACCGGGCGTCTACAATCGCATTTCGTTCACTACAGCTTCAATAAGGGAATGACCGCCTGGTTCGACAAGCATAACCGCTATTCGGGTTTCGAAGCGCGCGAGTCGCTGCAGATCCTTCGCAGCAAGAAGATTCCGTGGACTTCTTTCTTCAGTGCCACACCAGAAGCCAGACGGCGTGCGCTCAAGGAATTCTCGTACCGCCTGCCATTTCGTCCCGCGGCCAGATCTCGCCTATATGTATTTTCTCCGCGGCGGTTTCCTCGACGGCTGGCAAGGCTATCACTACTGCCGCCTCATCGCGTCATATGAATACATGATCGTTATTAAGATGAGAGAGTTGCAGCGGCGAGAACTCGGCCTTTCCGTATGACGCGCGCCCAAACCCATCCCGGATGGACGATTCGGCGCGCTCGCAAGCGATCGCGCAAGTGGTTCTTCGCCGGACTTGGTCTCGCTGCGGTGCTGGCGATATCCACCGCCCCCTTGGCGCTTTTCCTGGCTGATCCGCTCCTGACGATTCGTGATCCAATCGGCAAGGTCGACATGATCGTCGTTCTTGGGGGAGATGGTCCTTCACGGGCCACCAGAGCTGCAGGCTTGTGGCAAACGGGTGTCGCGCCAAGGGTCTTGGTCAGCGGCGACGGCGACTGTTACTGGATACGCGAAGCAATGGTCGACCAAGGTGTCGACCGAAGCGCCATTGCCATCGAGTGCCAGTCGGGGACGACTTGGGAGAATGCGCTTTTCTCATCACCGATCCTCAAGCAAATGAATGTACGGAGCGCCGCTCTCGTGACGAGCTGGTATCACTCACGCCGAGCTATGGCGAGTTTTGAGGCCGCGTCCGCAGATATTCGCTGGATGTCGGTTCCAGTGGAGCCGCGTCAGCCACTCGAGAAGATCGCATTCGGCCCCGATGGAATTCAGATCATGAAAGAGTATCCAAAGACGGTCTGGTACGCCATTCGCCATTCTCTCGGCTTGGAATCCACCCGCATCCCTGCCCCATTTCCTTCGCGGGAGGCGAGAACATGAGCTGGGTTCTGACGTGGCTAGTGCTGGGAACGGTGCTCATGCTGCTCCTGTGGGGTATGCTGAAGCCAGAGCGCATCTATCAGTTTCCTTTTCTGGTAGGCGTGATCACCTTCGCTTTTATTCTGCCGCAGATTCCGGCACTGGCAGATGATCGTTTTCTTCCAGAAGGCGGGTATGCGAAGACGATCGCTTTCACGATCCTTTGTCTTTCGATGTGCTGGTTGGGGTGGTCCTCAAACGCCAGGCCCTTTGCCTTTTTTCGCTGGGATTTCGACGAAAAACGCCTGCTGATCGCGGCTTTTTTTCTTTCTCTCACAGGCGCGTACTTCTACTTCAAGCTCAGCCGGTTGCCGGGTGAGATGATGGTTGGCGTGCAGATCAGCGGCGCGCCGGTCGCGTGGCTCTTTTTCGCACGATTCATGAGCTATGGCATGGCCATCGCCGTTCTGTGTTTTGCCCGCCGCTATTCGTGGACCGCTGCGTTTATCATTGGCGTCGATCTGATGTTTTATTTCGACCGGATTGTCGTTACCGGAAAGCGCGCAGAAGCAGTCGAGCTAATTATCATTTTTGCGCTGGCATTCTGGTATTATAAGGGGTGGGTCATACCGCGAACCATCATGCTGGCGGGCGTTCTTATCGGTACGGTCCTGCTGAATAGCATGGGTGACTATCGCACGATTACGAGGGCCAATTCGGCACCCGTGTGGCAGGACATCGCTCAAATCAACGTCGCCGCCAATTTCGATGATTTGCTGAAAAATGGTGGTCCGGAAATGCGGAATGCCATTTGGCGCCTTCATCATACAGAAGAGACGATGGACTTCGACTATGGCAAGTTCCACTGGAACAGGCTGGTCTTCAACTATGTACCAGCACAGCTCGTCGGAGCGAAGTTCAAAGAGTCACTCATGATGACAATGCCTGTCGCGGCACGCGATTACGATCCGCTGACAGGTACGACTGAAACGGGTATGGCCGATGCGTTTCAGTCCTTCTGGTATTTTGGCGCCCTGAAGTTTCTTCTCCTCGCCTATCTGATGAGTCGCTTGTGGGCCTCGGCGAAGAGCGGAGAGATGTCGGCCCAACTCGTCTACATATTTTCGATCGTACCCGCCATTCATGCCATATCACACCAGACGGACTGGGTCCTGACAGTCTGGGTTCACATGCTGATATTCTTGCTACCAACATTGGCGTGGTGCCGGAGTCGTTCACCAGATCTCCATCCATATTATTCGAGCAGAATGTCGCTTCCTGCTAACTTTGGCGTGGCAACAGCCCGATAAGGAAAGTCATATCATGCGATCACGCTACAGCGATCCAACATTCGACAGCACGGCGCAGCCCCTGCCGCGCCTGGGCGGTGCCACGTTTGCATTTCGCTTCCGACTGATGAGACTATTCTGGACGATCTGCTGGATATTGCTTGCAGCCTGGACGCCATCATTTTTTTATCCCTGGAGAAGCTGGCTCCTCCGGCGGTTCGGCGCTCGCATTCATTCTACCGCAATCGTGCGCAGCAGCGTGAAGATATGGTGGCCTGGAAACCTCATCATGGGACGGTACGCTTCCATGGGACCCGGTGTTATCTGTTACAACGTCGCGGAAATCACGCTCGAGGACTTCGCCATCGTGTCACAGCGTTCCCATCTGTGCACGGGCACCCACGACGTCAATGATCCAGGATTTCCGTTGAAGAGCAGGCCCATTTCAATCGGATCCAATGCCTGGATCGCAGCCGAAGCGTTTGTGGGACCCGGAGTCGTCATTAGCGAGGGAGCGGTGCTTGGTGCCAGGGGAGTCGCCTTCAGCAAGCTCGATCCATGGACGATCTACGTTGGAAATCCGGCAAAAGCTGTCAAAGGGCGCAACCGGGATGCGGCAGCTCAATGATCCGCAGCAGCCACAAGTCTACTTGTACTAGATAGAGGCTTTGGATCGTGATTGGGAGCATATCCCTGGATCGTCAATTCGGCGATGCGCGGCCATGTGTAATTCTCGCGAACAAGCCGTTGACCATTCTGCCCCATGGCCGATGCGATTTCCGGATTGTCCAATACACTTGCGACCGCGGAAGCAACGTCGGCCGGATCAAGCGGAACCACCAAGCCAGCATTTGCCGTTTCAACTTCTGGAAAGTGACACGCATCGCTAATTACTGCTGGCAGGCCACAGGCCAGAGCCTCTGTAATGGCGACGCTGAAACCTTCTTGGCGGCTCGGAAGACAAAAGCAGCTGGCATCAACCAATGCGCGCAGTTTGTCTCCGCCATAGATGGGGCCGATCAAATGAACCCGATCCGCGATATGCAGTCGATCGATCTGGGCCACAAAACTTTCCCGGGCGCCGCCATCGGGACCTGCCACAACAAGGTCGACGTCTGGATGCGATGCAGCGATAACTTTGAAAGCGTCCGCGAGGATATCCAATCCCTTCTTGGTATGCAGGCGTGACAGAAAGAGAACGACCCGCTTTTCGTGAGCGAGAGAAAGCCGCTCGCGAAAAAAACCTGCCCCCGGAAGATCAGTGAACTCTTCCAGGAATATGCCGTTCGGTATCGTGAGAGTCGGTGCTTTGAGGCGAAGCGGCTGAAGCAGTCGGGACTCATCGTTATTGAGCGTCACCAAAAATTTTGCCTGATCCAGCATCTTGCGATAGCCAAGAAGCAACGCGATTCGCTTCTTCAATTGCTTTTGCTTCATACTCCAGGCATCGAGCATACCATGTGGCTGGACGCAGTACGGGATGCGGTTCGATCTTGCCGTGTTTGCAGCTTTTCTGAGAATAGGCTCCCACACGCCGTGAATGTGGACGAACGACGCGGCCTTCAACACCTGGCGCAACTGGCGGGAACCTTCAACGCACAATATCTGTTCCATCCGGTCCGGATCATCCAGCAAGTGCCAGTGAACAAGCGCGAAGAATGGAACATCTTGAGCAGATGTGAATGCTCGCTTTTCAACTTCGGTACCGCCATAGCTGACGATGTGAACGTCATGGCCTAGCGCTGACTGGGCAGCAGCCAACCGCACGCAAGCGCTCTGCGGCCCTCCTTGGGCAGGGTCGATCGAAGATATGACATGGACTATTTTCATGCGACACACACGGGCGCGCGCTGCTCAGTAAGGCCCGATAGTGCGGAAAGCAACCGTTTACCATAACGGTCAACAGTGAAGTCCGCGGCGCGCGCCACAGCGCTTTCCGACATTGCCGCGCGCATCCCGACATTGTCTGCCAATGTAGTGATTGCTTTTGCTATCGCCGTGCCGTCGCGAATGGGAACAATGAAGCCATCGATCCCATCACGAACCACGCTGCCCGCATTTTCCGTGCAGACGACGGGGAGTCCAGCGGCTAGCGCTTCATAAACAGCAGTTGCCGACCCTTCGCAAATAGACGGCAAAAGGAAAACATCGGCCCACTCATATTCGGCCGCCATCTCCGCACGCGGGACGATTCCCCGAAGTTCGACATGCCTCGATAGTTGCGCCGTGACACGCTCGGGCAAGCTGTTCGGGCCTGCCATACGAAAGATCGCGGACGGGCCGAGCAAACGCGCTGCCTCTGCGACATAAGGTGAACCCTTTCGAAGACCGACTTGTCCCACGGTCAACACGCGCAAGGACCCGCCAATTCGAATAATGTCCTGAGGCGGGTATTGCGGATCTATGCCATATGGAACGACCACACATCGTTCAGCTTTTCCGCCGCGTGCAATGACGTTGCGTCGGACGAATTCCGAAGGACATATGATAATGTCCGCGAGCTCCCACTCGGCCTTCTCACGATCTGCAAAAACTTTGGCATGTGCATTGTCAGTATTTGGTCCGGCCCAATCAGGAAAACTTTGCTGCTCGCTCCCGACCAGTTCTTCAACGACCTCACGTGGGGCAATCATCTGTTCGACTGCAGTCCACATGCCTTGTTGTTTTGCTGCAATCATTTGCTCCAGCGCATCGCCGGCAAAAGCGTAAAGGCCCGCTGCGCCATGAAAGCCGCTTGACACCACCAAACGCGAAAATTCCGATCCGGCCCATACGGCGTGTTCCGTCTCCTCGACGACGTTCGCAAGGCGGAGCCTACGGACCGCCGAGCGGAGGCCAAAACCAGGAAAGGTGGAAATCAAATTCGGTGCTACGCCTTTTGGCACACGACCGACAAGGCGTTTAACTGACGAGGGAAGGAGGTTTTTTGGAAGACCATTGACAAGGCGCGGCCAGCTTTTGGTTGCGCAGATGTCTGTGTAAAAATGCGCCAGCTGGTTTTCGGATGCAAAGATGCGGGGAACGGCGTAATGCATGCGAGCGCCCAGCTGGCTAACAACAACGGTACCAGTCATTCTGCGGGCTCATAAACAGAAGATCCTGATGGAAACCCGGTCTGCCTATCAAATCTGAGCATCACGTCCGACCATGCAACTTCGGCGTTCTCCCGTGAGAACAGAGTTTCCAGGACACGTCTTGCGTTTTGACCCATCTGGCAACGACGCTCGGAAGAATTTTTCATCTCCATGATGAAATCCGCGAGTTTTCTTCCCTCGCCAATTTCCACGGCCGCGCCGCAGTCTTCAGCGGCGACCACTCGCGCTACCTCGCCGTTTGGGTCGCCGATGAAGAGAGTTGGCCGGCCAGCCGCCAGGATTCCATAGAACTTGCTCGGGACGATGCAATGTTCGAGCCTGGGCAAAAGTGACACGATGTGAGCATCGGCCGAGCTCAAGCTTTCTGCGATATGTTCCGCCGGCTGAAGCGGCTTGAACACGACGTTCTTCAAATCGCGATTCCGGACGATTTCTTCGACGTGGCTTCGCTGCTGACCGCCACCAATCATCAGGAACTGGATATCGTCATGCCCGCTCAGCAGCACGGCCGCTTCCAAGAGTGTCGAAAAGTCGTGCGCTCGGCCAAAGTTACCCGAGTAGCCGACCACGAACTTGTCCTGCAACCCCCAGCTCGCCCGCAGCCTGTTGGATGCCGGTTCCACGGGATAGATCTCATCACCATCGGACCAATGGTGCATGACAAAAACCTGTTCCTCGGAGAAACCACGCTCGGCGAGATAAGCGGCCATCCTGGCGGTCGGGCAAACGATCATCGCCGATTTGCGCATAGACCAATTGCGCATCGATCGGCTGATCGTTCCTGACAAGCTTTTACTCGACAGTATGCCCAGCTCCATGGCGACCTCGGGGAAAAGGTCCATAATCCAGTTGACCATTCGTGCGCGACGCAAGCGAATGGGCAAGGAAGTGGTGACGGAGAGCAAGGGGGGATCAGTGCAGACGACACAGACGTCGCCGCTCTTGAGGTTCCACAAACACCAGAGGAATGCAGAGACGTGAAAGGTGAGATAATCGATGGCCCGGCCGAGAACATTGCTCCGTCCGAACCGTGTAGCCCATAGACGGCTTACCTTAACCCCTGACACCATTTCTTCCGCCGGCAATGTCACGTCAGGTTGATCGTGCGGTGTGCGGCTAGCGATTGCCGCGACTTCAAAACCGCGGCGCGCCAATGCGGACGCCAATCCCGACACCATGCGGCTGGTTGCTGATTGATCAGGAGAGAAATAGCGGTTTGCAAATACGATTTTCATTTGTGGATGCCTCAAGCCCGGGCCGTCTGTCAGACACAGATTCTTGGTCATGATTGTCGCAGTTCGCGGTTGGCGAACAAGTTCAACAAAGGCACTACGATCTTCCGCGACCGATCACCCCGCCTACTCCTTCCGGAGAGGTTGCGGTCGGTTTCCACCCCTTTTAGACGCCCCATTGCGCCCGGCATGCCTTGTATTCCCTCAGGTTGGGAGCCGATCTTATCCCTATTGCCGAAGTGTATCGCGCCGCGCGCCATCTATAGTGAAGTTGAAATGTTTCATCGTCTTCGGCTGCCGTTTGAATTGGGAAAAATGGTCACGAGGCTAAAGCAACAAGAAGCTCTCAAGAGCGAGACCGGGGAATAACGGATGGCCGCGAAAACTGCACTGATCATTGGCGTTACGGGACAGGACGGCGCCTACCTCAGCGAACTGCTTCTCAACAAGGGCTATATCGTTCATGGCCTAAAAAGGCGGTCCTCGTCATTCAACACGGCGCGTATCGATCATCTTTATCAAGACCCACACGACGACGACGTTCGCTTCCGGCTACATTTCGGCGATCTAACCGATGCTACCAACCTCTGCCGCGTTGTGCAGGAGGTTCAGCCTGACGAAATATACAACCTTGGCGCCCAAAGCCACGTGCAGGTCAGCTTCGAGACCCCGGAGTATACAGCCAATTCGGACGCTCTTGGTACCCTTCGCCTGCTCGAAGCCATGCGTATCATGAAAATCGAAAAGACTTGCCGCTTCTATCAGGCCTCGACATCTGAATTGTTCGGTAAGAGCATCGAAGCACCCCAGAGTGAAAAGACGGCGTTCTATCCGCGTAGTCCTTATGCAGCTGCAAAACTCTACGCCTACTGGATTACTGTCAATTACCGGGAAGCATACGGGTTTCATGCATCGAACGGCATCCTGTTCAATCATGAGAGTCCAATGCGGGGTGAAACCTTTGTGACGCGCAAAATTACCCGCGCCGTTGCAGCAATTGAACGCGGCTTGCAGGACAAGTTGCGGCTCGGTAATCTTGACGCCAAGCGCGACTGGGGCCACGCTCGTGACTATGTCGAAGGTATGTGGCGCATCGTGCAGCATGAAACGCCCGACGACTTTGTTTTGGCAACCGGTGAAACGCATACTGTGCGTGAATTCGTCGAAAAGGCCTTTGGACACGTCGGCAAAGAGATCGAATGGAATGGCACTGGTGTAGACGAAGTCGGCTATGACCGGAAATCCGGCAAAGAGCTGATAGAAATCGACCCGCGCTATTTCCGGCCCACCGAAGTTGAACTTTTGCTCGGAGATTCTGACGAAAGCGCGAAAGGCATTGGGTTGGACGCATACCGTTTCGTTTGACGAGCTGGTCGCGGAAATGGTCGCTTCCGATATGAGTAATATCATGCGTGAGGAAGGGCGGAACGACCTTTATGGCTGAGTCAGATAATCACCACTTCGATCTGCAAGGTAAACGCGTCTGGGTGGCAGGTCATTCGGGCATGGTCGGTTCGGCATTGACACGCCGCCTCCAGAGTGAAGGCTGCGAGCTGCTCGAAGTTACCCACGAGGAACTCGATCTGACGCGGCAGCTGGAAACCGAAGAATGGATGTCGTCAGCACGTCCTGACGTCATTTTCATTGCGGCCGCCAAGGTCGGCGGAATAATCGCGAATTCAACCTATCCCGCTGAGTTTCTTTATGACAATACGATGATCGCCATGAACATCATACATTCGGCCCACAGGCTGGGTGTACAGAAATTGTTGTGGCTGGGATCGAGTTGTATTTTCCCCAAGTTTGCCGATCAGCCGATCCAGGAGAGCTCCTTGCTGACAGGCGCACTGGAACCTACTAACGAAGCTTACGCAGTTGCAAAAATCGCGGGCCTCAAGCTTGCCGAAGCCTATGCGCGGGAATACGGGCAGAATTTCCTGACGGCGATGCCGACAAGTCTCTACGGGCCCAACGACAATTTCGATCCGCAGAATTCTCATGTCCTTCCAGCTCTCATTAGAAAGATGCACGAAGCCAAGATATCAGGGAGCCCCACAGCCGTTGTCTGGGGTACGGGGACGCCAAAACGGGAATTCCTGCATGTCGACGATTTGGCCGACGCCTGCGTGTTCGTGATGAAGAAGTATGTCGGTCCTGAATTTATCAACATCGGGTCGGGACACGAAATCTCGATCCACGATGCCGCAATCCTGATTGCAAAGATTGTCGGCTACGACGGCTCCATCATCTTCGATGCATCGAAGCCCGATGGAACCCCGCGAAAGCTGGTCGATCCTACACGTCTGCAAAGCATGGGGTGGCGGCCGAGCATCGATCTCGAAACCGGACTAAGCGATCTATATATGCGGTGGCAACAGTCGATGCTCACGCCAAACAATATTGCGCCGACTGCTACGGCAGCGCGATAGGCTCTATGCCCGGGATTAAAAAAGCAGCCAGGTTAACCTGGCTGCTTTTTTTGCATAAGTATACCTCCTGGCGTGGTCTAACCGGGCGGGTTGATACTATTGGCTGCAACGTCCTTCGGAACCGCCAATTGGGCCCGCAGGATATCGCCCGCCTTGATCGGATCATGTTCAGTCAACTCCGATTCCTGATACTCGCCATTTACAATGCGGGCAACAGAGAAAGTTAGCCTCACAGACTGATCGCGCGTGGTTGCCCGCTGCGCTGTCGCACCAATCTCTGCCATTGTCTGGACAATGAAGGCCAGTCGCTTCTTCAAGCGAATGAGATCCAGCTCAATGTCCCGCAGTTGATTGGCGGCGTCATTTGCTCGCTGCTCCTTCAACGCAAGCAGCCGCTGCCCGATAGCGTTTTCATTTTGCCGGGCACGTGCGAGAAATGAACCGAATTCAAGGGCATCGCGGCGCATGGCGGAAAGTTGCCTTTGGCTATCTCTCAACGTCGACTGCGCCGTGAGCCCCTGCGATACAAGCTTCTCCGAGGATCCTACATTCTGTTCCAAAAGAGAAATTTCCTCGTTACGAAGCTTGGTACTTTTTTCCAGCGTATCGATCTCTTCCCGATAATTCTGCTTCTGGTCCTGGAGAGCTTTTTCTTCGCTGTGCAAAGCTGCCAGGCGCAAATCAAAAACCCGACGCTCGGAGTCGACTACTTGTTGGCGAGCGGGCAAATCGTCGGTGATGGTTTCCTTGTCCAGAACGTATTCAAACGGCTTTTCGTCGAGCTCCGCCTGGAGACGCGCACGTCTCACATCTTGAGCAAACAGTTGCAGAGACGTCTCCGAATAGTCCTGACGCGCAGTAACCAGCTGGGTCCCTGCTGTGTCCATCTTGTCCAACGCCTCTTTCAGACCACCGCTAAGGGCGAACAGTTCAAGCGCAATCATGCCAGGGCGAAACTCATACTTACCGGGCCTCTGGACATCGCCAATGACAAACACTGGCGCATATTCCTTCATTGCCACGGAAACAGAAAGGCCCGGAATGTGTTGCAGCAGCTTCTGATTGATAGTGCTGCTGATCTCTGCAATGGTTTGATTTGCAACGGGGATATTGCCGAGAATGGGATATCCTATTGTCCCTTCCACGCTGACGGGAAACGTTCCGGACAATCCTGTATCGCCATAAACGGTGATCAGGAGAACATCGCCCGATGCCACTCTATATGGATCTTCGTTCCCCCATGCCGGCGACAACAAGAGGAGCGAGGAGAACGCACAAGCGGTCATCAGTTTGTTGATCCGGTGAGCAAATCCCGGGCGGTTATTTCTTTGTTTGATCAACATTGCCTCAAGCCTTTGCAGTGGAAGAGCGTTTTTTTGCGTAGTCAGCAAGCTCCTTGACGACACGTCCGGAGACGAGTTTCGTGGGAGCAAGTGGAGCGCTCAAGGCGACCGGACGCCGGCTTTCGTGGTCGCTGTTGAGAACGATACCGCTGACTTTCCGGCCGTCAGCGCGTAGTTTGGCAACGGCAGCCACGACGTCCTCCATTCTGGCGACATCACGGCGCACGACCAACACCGTCGTGTCGGCAAGCGACGCCGCGCGTATGGCATCCGCGCTGTTGGAGATAGCGGGCGTATCGATAAGAACAATGTCGTACTGTCGCTTGAGCTCTGCGATCATTTTGGCGAATTGCTCGTGGCCAAGCAAGAATTCTGCCGGAACCTGACAGGTTTGCGTTGCGACAAAGTCGATCGAGGATTCCGGATCGTGCTGCACCGCCGCTTCGAGCGTGTGCCGGCCACGGATCACCTCTTCCAGGTAGGGTCCGAACTGATCGCCGAATTCATGCGCAACCATCGGATTCCGGAAATTGGCGTCGACGACGACAGTACGTATCCCCGTAGCCGATAGCGATCTCGCGAGGCCCGCTACGATCAGCGTCTTGCCCTCCTGGTCGCCGGCTGAAGTGATGGCAATTGCCCGCGCGGCCTTCGTCGATGCCGACAGTAATAGCTGCGCCTGAAGGTCGGCGATCGCACGGCCAAAGCCCGAATTACCATCGGTAACCATGCGTGCGGCTTCTTTCCGCTCGCGGACCGACAATTGCGGTATCCGGCCGATGATGGGTAACCGCGCTGCTGTTTCGAGAGCCACGCTCGATCGGATCGATTTATCACGCAATTCCATGAGAAAAGCGCCGGCCATGCCGAAACAGATGCCGCCAATTCCACCCAACGCAAGCCACGATGAGAGACGCGGACTTACCTTCGACCTTGCCGGAACTGCACGCGAAATCATACGTGCTTCAGCCGTCGCGATACCGTCCTGCTCGATCGTTTGTTTGTAACGTGTGAGATAGCTTTCATAAATTGCGCGGTTTGCCGAAGCTTCGCGATCCAGCTGATCAGCCTGGACAGTGGCTTTGTTGGCAGTCGACATGCTGTCCTGCAGCTCTTTGAGATTTGCCTCAACCGACGCTTGCTGGAGGTGCGTGACATTTATCTCGTTCCGGAGACTATCCAGAATTTGTTGAACCTCGGCACCGATCTGGCCTTTCAACGAGTCAAGTTGCGAATTAAGTTGTGGGAGCTGGACGCTTTGAGTTGCCCCGCTCTCTTTGATCTGCTGAATATTCCTCTCGATTCGGGATTGTTCCGTCCGTAGTGCCAAGATGGCCGGGGAATTGAGAATTTCCGACAAAGCCACGCCAGAGTTGTTCTTTGACGCCTCGATTGCGGTTGAGAGCCGGGCCTCAGCACCTGCAAGCTTTCCCCGCAACGTCGCGAGTTCCGCATTCAGCGCAGCAATCTGCTGCGACTGCAGCGTCATGCCGTTTGCCTTCACCAGTCCCGATTGCTCGCGAAAATCGGCGGCGGCGCGTTCAGAATGTTCGAGCGTTGCCCGCAGGCTGGTTAGCTTTCCGCCCAGCCAATCACTGACACGGCGCGTGGCCGTAGTCTGCAAATCGATTTGATAGTTGAGGTACGCTTCACCAAACGCATTGGCGACAGCAGCAGAATATTCCGGATTGTTCGCGCGGTAACTGATGTAAATCGTGTATGATCGGCCGTCATTGAGAACACTAAGATTTGACAGGAGTTCATCAATTCTTGACCGATCGGACGGCGTTTCTTCATCCGTCGCGACAAGATTTTTTTGCCCAGGCACAATGATTTTGCCTTTGGAGTCAAAACCTTGACGATCCAGGTCGGCCAGTACTTTCTCGGCCATGGAGCGCGAACTGATAATGTCGAGTTCCGTCCTCAAAACCGGACTTTCCTGCGGAAGCGGTGAGACGACCGACTCATTTGGAAGCGCCTGCAGTTTGCGAACGTTGAGAGCCAAGATCGCTTCGGAACTGTACTTGGCCGGGGCGGTCATATAGCCCACTATCGCCAACCCCAAGCACAGAACAATGGCTGATAGAACTGTGAGCCATCTGTTCATCAGGAGCGAAAGGATACGCGATAGTGGCATTCCGCCTTGAGGAGGCAAAACTTCAGAAACGATCATGATCAATACCTCTGAAAATCAGATATCGGTTAGCAGGTAACCCGTTCAGAATCTGGATTCATGCGGAATCATGTCGCTGATTTTGTACGCAACCTCCGTCCGATTGGTAGCACCCAGTTTCTTCATGATATTGCGAATATGGACCTTTACCGTGCTTTCGCAGAGGTTCAGCTCATAGGCGATAATCTTGTTTGCCTTGCCACGACGAAGACCCTCGGCAACTGCGGACTGCCGCGCTGTGAACGAAGTGGTGATGTGACGAAACTCATCGCTTCGACCGCCCAAAAGTTTACGCAAAGTCAGAACGCTACTCGCCGGCACGAACTTACCGCCGGCGATTGCCAGTTCAATTGCCTGCATGCAGATTTCGATACCAACCGTTGTGGGGATGTATCCACGAACGCCGAGTTCCAGTGCCTTCAGAATAGAGGTTAGATCATCATTGTCGGCAACGACAACGACAGCCGCCGTCTGGAATGTCGCGACAAGTTCGCTGATTTCAGCGGTGAGGTTGGCATCGTCCAGCGTGCGGTTGCCAGTGTTGATTAACACTGCGCGCAAATTGGATAGTTCTTTTTTAGAGGCTTGCCATTCTTCCAAGCTACCGAATGTAAATACTTTGAGGCCTATGTGATGGTTGATCAAAGCCTGCGCGAGACATTCGCGTTCCAAAGCGCGCTTGTCGACAATGGCCAAGTAATCTTCCGCGCTGTATTTCTGGAATTGGCGATTACCGTTGTATTTATCGTTGGATTGTTGGTTGTTATTTACAATGATCTCACGATCATATGGCTCTTGTTCATTGTTGCCCAAGCGGGATGGATGAATATTCTCCATTGTATTAACCCCAATTTTTATCTTTTGTTGCGAGTTGATCTATTGAACGCACCTAAACACGTCCAGCCGCACTTCTTTTTCACGAATATTAATTTACGCTCTTTATTTGTTAGTGTCTTTAATCCTCTTATAATTCCTTCGATGGTGGAAAATTTGACGGTGTAGCCAGCTATAGCCCGATCCCATACGCTGGATTAATTCGTCGGGGATGCTTATTAGTTCGTTTCCCCCGGCATTTGCCTCCAAACTAAACATATAAAGAAAGTCTTATACTTGAGATCAACGCTGCGTAGAGCGTCGAACCACGCGAATGCAGTGATTCGCATCGTTTTAAACACGTGATTCGTTAGATTCTGAGATGTCCTCAAGGATAATAGAACTGATCGCGTTTTTGGACGCAGAGCTGCTGGAACAACAGGGCGTTATCCTATAGCCAAGGCCAATTTGCGATTTGTGAAGGCTTCGGCGAAACGCTCTTCAGCGCGGCATTCCATACCCCGTAGGCGGGCCAAGCCTTTGAATGTCAATTCATCGAACCAGTCTTTCGAGCGTTGCGTCCCGAAGTGCTCGAGAAGAAGTTCGGTCTTCCGGTCCATGATTTTGGACGGCAACGGCATATACGTGTTGTGCTGCATGAGATCTCCGTCCCATTTTGGAATTTCATATTCGAGCACAAGATGGTCGCGGAAGACATTGGTTGTCAGACGGTTTACTTCCCTGTGATCCTGGTGCGCGTCGTCGCGGGCATGGGTGAAAATCACGTCGGGCGAGAACCGCGCGCGCGCAGCATTGAGCCACTGCTTGATCTCTCGCGATTGACTGGGAAAATAGCTGTCTTCGAACTCGGCGAGTTCGATATTCGTCGTGCTAGCGCCTTGAAGGAAAGCAATGGCTGAAGCATTTGCTTCATCCGCACGGATCCCGGGTGCGCTCAACACGCACCAGTGGATGTCAACCAGAACGCCATCGGCAATAAGGCGCAGGATTGTTCCCCCTGCGCCTATTTCGATATCATCCGAATGCGCTCCGAGGCAAAGGACAGAAAGACGCTCTCCGCGTCTCGCCAATGGCAATTGCCTCATAGCGCCTTGACCAAACGGATGTTGGAGCCATCTTTCAGTGCGCCATGGGCTGTCCAAGGCATTTCACCGCGCTCAACCATTTCCTGGAGAGCCTGCCAATCGCGCAGCGTATCCATTGAACGCCAGAAGCCTTCGTGCTTGTAGGCCATCAGCATGTCGTCTGCGATGAGCCGGCTGAAGGGTTCGAGTACGAGTTCCTCGGATTCGCGCATATAGTCGAATATCTCGCCACGGAATAGGAAGTAGCCGCCATTGATCCAGATGTCGGAACGGTCGGACGATCGGAATTCACGCACACGTCCGTCTTCGGCTATGTCCGCCAGATGATAGGTAAGCGGCGGGCGAACGGCGAGGAAGCATGCGATTTTTCCACTGGCTTCGAACTTTTCTATCATGTCGTCCAGATCGACATTGCTCAGGCCGTCGCTATAGTTGGCGAGAAATATCTTTTCGTTTCTGACTTGATTGCGCACAGCCCAGAGGCGCTCACCGATGTTGCGCCAGATGCCTGTGTCGATCAGAGAAATACGCCAATCTTTTTGCGACTCACCCAACACCTCCACATTGCCATCACCGGTGACCACACAGTCGGAGAATGTCTGTGGGCGGCAATTGAGGAAAAAGTCCTTGACGACGTTGGCTTTGTAGCCAAGGCAAAGAATGAAATCATCATGTCCATAGTCGGCATAGTACTGCATGACATGCCGCAGGATCGGCTGGGAGCCAAGCGGGATCATGGGTTTTGGAACGTTTTCCGAATATTCGCGAATGCGGGTGCCCATGCCACCACAGAACAGAACAACCTTCATGACTTGAGCTCCTTCGGATCGATGACGGCGACACCTGGAATGGGAACAACGAATTTTGCGCCCCATTCCTGGACATGCCGCATCTGTGCAACGATCTCGTCCTTGAGATTCCAGGGCAGGATCAGGATGTAGTCTGGTTTCACCAGATCGATGGCTTCAACGGGTTCGATCGGGATATGCATACCGGGTGTATAGCGGCCGTGCTTGTACGGATTCCGGTCCACGGTGAAATCGAGGAAATCGGTCCCGATACCGCAATAATTGAGCAGCGTATTGCCTTTACCGGGTGCGCCATATCCGCAGATGGTCTTGCCGGTCTTTTTTGCTTCAATCAGGAAGGATAGAAGCTCACGCTTTACCTGGCGGGCGTTCTCCACGAACGAGGTATATGTCTCGATCCTGTCGAGGCCTGCATCGACCTCATTTTTCAAAACTCGGGCCACACTTGGCTGAGTCGGACGCTCACTGTCCATATGAGCCAGGTGAACGCGCAACGAGCCACCGTGCGTACCGAGTTCTTCTACATCGATGACTTTCAACTCGTGCCGTTCGGCCATGAGTTCAATTGTGAGAAGCGAGAAGTACGAAAAATGCTCGTGATAGATCGTGTCGAACTGATTTTCGGCGATCAGTTTCTCGATATGAGGAAACTCCAGAGTAATTACACCTTCCGGCTTCAACAGGATTTTCATGCCGGCAACGAAATCGTTGAGATCCGGTACCTGCGCCAATACGTTATTGCCGGCGATGAGGTCTGCGCGCAGTCCTTCATTCACTAGCGTCTGAGCATATTTTTCACCGAAGAACTCCACGCGCGTCGGGATACCCTTCTCAATGGCGACCTTGGCAACATTGGCCGCTGGCTCGACCCCGAGCACGGGAATGTTCATCGGAAGGAAGTGCTGAAGCAGGTAACCATCATTGCTGGCGAGCTCGACGACAAGACTGTCGCGACCAAGCTGGAGTTGCTCGGCCATCTGATGGCAGTACTTCTTCGCATGCGCGACCCAGCTGGTGGAATAGGAAGAGAAATACGCATACTCTTCAAAAATGGCCTCCGGGCTGACATATTCGCTCAGTTGCACCAGCAGACACTCCTCGCAAACGTAAGCGTGGAGGGGATAGTATGCTTCCATAGAATCGATCAGTTCGCGCGGAACAAAGCTCTCACAGGGAGGTGACATTCCGAGATCAATGAAAGTGTCCTTCAAACCGGTGCCGCACAGGCGACAGGAGTGTATTTTGTCGCTTGGGCGGTTCGCCAACAAAAGAGTACTGGTTTGAATGTTCATGCCTCGGCTCCTGATCGCGTGTAGTCACCTGCCGCATAAGGTTCATCGGGCAAGCGCCATCCTCAGGCTCCGAAGTTACGGCCTTCAGCACGCGCGGGCGATATGACAATGCGATCAGTGGGCTCATCCGAACGGTGGAACGTCCCCATAAGGTGTCCGTCAAACGGAGTGCGGCTGTTGCTGTCACGCGGGGCATTCAATCCGCGTGGCATGAACATTGGCGATTGTTGGCCTACCCCTTATTGTGAGTTTCGCGCGTGCGCAGAGTTTGACAAAACTACAGTGTTGGACATGGCTGAAATCAGGGGTGAATAGAATGAGATTTACCGAGACAGAACTGAACGGTGCGTGGCTCGTCGAGACGGTTCCGCTCTCGGATGCACGCGGATCCTTCGCCCGAACGTTTTGCGTAGACGAGTTCAGAGAACATGGACTGGAAACAACATTTGTTCAGCACAGCATGTCGCATTCGGTGACCAAACATACTTTGCGAGGTATGCACTTTCAGAGGGCACCGCACGCTGAGGTGAAGGTGGTTTCCTGCGTAAGGGGGGCGATCCTGGACGTGATCGTCGATCTTCGTCCCCACTCACCTCACTACCGGCGTTGGGCGGCCTACGAACTTTCCGACACCAATTGCCGCCAGCTCTATATCCCGAAGGGATTTGCCCACGGTTTCCAGACGCTGCACGACAACGCGACTGTCTCCTATCTCATATCGGAGTTTTATAATCCGCAGGCCTCGACCGGCGTCAGGTGGAACGATCGAGCATTTGCAATCGACTGGCCAGCGAAGCCGACCGTCCTGTCAGACAAGGATCAAGCTTGGCCGCTGCTGGACGCCTCACCCGCTTGATCTTGTTCCGGCGCCTCGGCAAGCAGGCCGTTTGCGAGCAGCAGTTGCGCGGCGCGGGCGATATCGCGGAAGGACATGTGTGATTTCTGTGCGATGTCGAGCAGAGTGTGATTGCCATCCGCCAGATTGAGCACCCAAAGGTACCCCATGGCGGTTTCCCCGGTAGACTTGTCGCCGCCTAATGCGGAATAAAGACCACGCCTGCCAAGCTGAGGTTCGCCTTTCGGGAAAAGATTGATCGGCGTCCAGTTCATCTCCAATATATCGATCGCATCCATGATCATCCGATAGGACGAGCCCAGATGCTCCGGTGAGATGAACTCCAGATTGTCAGCAGAGGTGTGATATTCTGGAAATGTTCCAAAGGCGCTCCGTTGAAACAGCCCAACCGGTAGATTGAATCCCGGCGAACAATATTGACGCTCATCGTAGCCATAAGGACTGAAATCGCTAAGCTTTCCCTGCCTGCCGTCCGCGTTCAATACGTACTGCATCGCTTGATCGATCATGGAATTGCCACGGCGGCTCCGCTTGTAGTTGGGCCCGCCGCCGTCACCGACGCAAGAGACAACCAGTCCATGGTCGATCCGTGAGATCTTGTCTTCATTGCCTGCAAGCCACGTCAGCGCACCGATCGTTCCAGGTGCGAAAAGGAAGCGGTAATTGTAGCGTGTTTTGCGTGCGCGCAAGGCTTTGGCCAGACAGGCCAACAGTGCCAGACCAGAACAATTATCATTGGCAAGCGATGGATGACAGATATGGGCGGAAAGCAGCACATCTCTTTCTGACTGACCCTTGTGGACAAATTCGCCATAGGTCAAATGTCCGTCACGCTTCTCCGAGTCAATCAGAACTTCATATTCACCCTCCTCCAGTTGCAGGAACTCCTTGTGCGCCATACACAGGCCCCACTGCTCGCTGTAGTAGGACGTTCTGTAAGGAATAAGGTCTGGCTGTTCAGGCAAGGTATGGATGTGGGATTTCAGTTCGCTGAGGGACATTGTCTGTCGCACAGCCGCGCTGTATCCCAGCACGTGTAGATTATTGTCGGCGAAGTCGAGAACCTTCCGGCCAGATGGATCCTTGATATAGGCGTCTCGGATATTCCATTCCTGCGGCACCGTCCAATCAAGCACCTGCGTCCCGGTCGGAACCTCGTATTGTGTCAGATCGATGTGCTGACCGAGGACTTGCAGTGTTTCACGCACGCCCTCCCCGGTGATGCTTCGACAGATGGGGAAAAGCCGGGCAGCGAGCGCGTAAATGCGGATTCCCACATCAACCTCGACGTCCCCCGTCGCCCTGATCGTATCAAACGATACCATAAAGCTATTCATGGCAGACACGGATGGTCATATGACAGCATCGGCCAAAGCCGGATGCCGAGATGACGACGGAATACGGCGGAGACTCTGGTTCAATGTGCCCTCGTCCAGCGACTTCCGGATGTTGCTGATGCGTTGATAGCGTGGCCCCTCGAATTCCTGGAGGGTCAATCCGGCACTCATGTAAGCAGCATGCAACTGCTCTGCACCGGCCCTTGCGTCCCAGACGGGCTTGAACGCTGGCAGAACCCGAGCGATTTTTTCGAAACTTACACGGTAGGAACGCGTGTCGGGACCCGCATCATCTGCAAATTCAAGCCTGCAACCGGGCACGACCTGCGCCACAATCTCTGCAATTTCCCGAATGCGGTAATTATGCGCCGACTGACCGACGTTAAATGCTTCGTTGTGTACTTTGGCTTTTGGAGCTTCCATGGCGGCGAGGAAGGCGCGAGAAATATCTTCGATGTGGACGATCGGACGCCAGGGCGACCCATCGGATTTGAGCAGGATGACACCTTCGGTGACCGCCCAAGCGACGAGGTTGTTCAAAACGATATCAAATCGCAGCATCGGAGACAGACCATAGGCGGTTGCAGGCCTCAAATAGACAGGTGTGAAATTGTCATCAGCGAGCTTCGCAATGTCCTTCTCGGCAAGCACTTTGGACGAGCCATAGGCCGTAACCGGATTGAGCTGTCCGGTCTCATCTATCATGCCCTCGCCCGACTTGCCGTAGTTGCTGCAGGACGAAGCAAAGAGAAATCGGGAAACACCGGCCTTCTTTGCCGTTTCAGCAAACTTCACGCTGCCGCGATGGTTGATTTCATACGTGATATCCGGATTGAGGTTGCTGAGCGGATCATTCGACAATGCGGCGAGATGAATAATCGCGTCGAAGCCTTTGAGATCGCTCACCGTCACGTCTCGTACGTCCTTGCAAACCGCCGGAATGTCCGCAATCGAACCGCCTGGGGCGTAGGAACAACTGCGATAAAGCTCGGCGTCGTAGCCGTGAACCTCATGGCCGGCTTTCATCAGGAAAGGCGCCATGACCGTTCCAATATAACCGCGATGCCCTGTCACAAGTACTTTCATTGTGTGTCGTCCTTCTGCGCATGGATATTTTTTCTGGTAAAACGGTACTTGCGGGTGGGCGGAACCGCGAGAGAGGAGTTCGGAGGATCATCGACGATACGAACTACACTTTCGGCAAATGTGCTACGCCTTTTGTCCGATATGATCATCTGAACGCTGGCGCGCTCAGTCCTTATCGGTCAGCAGAAGGAGCCAGTCCGAAAAACCCGCTGAGTTTTGCGCCCGTGGGGTCTCGAATGCGATGGTGTTAGTGGAACGACTTTTCGCGAGCGCTTCACTGAATTGCCCGGAGGAAGGATCAAACCAGCGAGCGTATTGTGTTGTTGGCGCTAGCGCTGCTGTATCGAGGGTGACGCTGGTCCGGTCGGACAGGTAGATCACCGCGAGGTCGCTCTTTGCCGAACGACTGCCAATGGCATATCCAGGAAGCGGTGGATTCGCCGCGACAAGAAGTTTCCCCTGTTCTGGTTCGAGTGTCCACCAGGCGATGGTTTCAAAGAATACTTTAAGATGAGTTATGCTTTGGGCGCCGCGACTGGAAAGCGCCTCCTGCCAGCTGAGCGGTTGTTTGAAGAGGGCCGGGCCGGCAAAATGCCAGACCGGATTATTGCCAAACACTTGGCCGGCGGCTCCTGAAAGAATTGCGCCATACGCGATCTCCCGAATAGTTTGCTCGGTCGTGTTGTGCTCTCCTTCGTACATGCCTTCGATGAAAATGAATGGGCGCGCCGTTCCGGAGAGATAGCGTTCTAGGTTGGCAGTGTGAACATCGCCGTAGGTGTAAACCGTATCAAGGCCGAGCCATTTTTCTTCCCAACTGTGAAGAACATCCGTATCCCGCCCCGCATGCACCGTTTGGAGGGCTTCAGGATTTATCTCCTTGATTCCCTGTGCAAGAGCATCCACCAAGGTTTTTGTGGGCGGGTCCCAATCGCCACCCTGAACCCAGATAATATTATCGAAGCGGCGGTAGCGCTGACCGAGATAACGTCCGTATGATCTGAGCGCATCCGCGCCCGCATCGTGCATTTCCTGATACCATCCCTCGTCACCTCCATTGGTTCCCAGATACGCCGGTGTCAAAAGAACCAAAAACCCCCGTTCTCGAGCGCGTTCCAAAATCCAGTCTGCATCAGCAAAATAAGCCTCGTTCGGCCTCGTGAAGTTTCCGCCGCGAGCAAACGGAGCATGTTTATAATAGTTTTGCGGGGCATTTCTGCTGAAGCGATGTTCGATCAGTGAAACCAGTATCGTGTTAAAACCCCGACTCTGGCGATCGGCGAGGTACTTTTCTGCCTCCTCGCGCGACAAATCTCCAATCAACGACCATGCCGCATCGCCTGTCAGGAGAAAGGGGTGACCTGATGTATCCTGGAGGTAGCGATGGTTTTCGGAGACCTGCAGGGGAAAAACCGGCTGCTGTGCCTGGGCGGCGAACGAGCAACACATCGCCGATACAAGAAACAGCCAGAAGAATCTTTTTTCGGCCCAGTCAGCCATTGCCTGCTAGTTCCAGCGCGCGTTCGGCAACCGGCGGTCTATTAAAGCGCCGGAATACAACTTGCGATGGCTTACCTACGAGATAATTTTCAACACCGTTCTCGAGAGCCTGCTTGTAGATACCAAGCGCCCCATCGACCGCGTCGATCGTGCGCTGAACGTCGTCATCGCTGTGCGTATAACTGACCACTAGTGATGGCATAAGCACGCCGCGCTTGATGGTTTCTTGTAGGAACAACGTCCGGAATGCTTGAGACGGCGTCTTGGCTTGATCCAGCGTCGCATAAGCGAGGCAGCAGGACCGACCGGTAACCCGGAAATATTCGCCGACACCGTGACGAGCGATGACTTGATTTATGCCGGTTCTTAGAGCTTCACCTTGATCATACAGGTGCTCGATGACAGGCTCGTCTTGATAGATGCGCATCGTAGCGATGGCTGCAGCCAAGGCATGGGTTTCTGCGCCATGAGTTGTGGAAAGCAGGAATACGCGCGGACTACCCGTTTGTTCAAGTCCGCCAAGTTTCATGTATTCGCGTTTGCCAGCAAGAGCAGAGACGGAGAATCCGTTGCCCAGTGCTTTGCCGAAGCAGGACAAATCAGGTTCAATGCGATAGAGCTGCTGAGCGCCACCTTTGTGCCAACGAAAGCCTGTGATCATTTCGTCCAGAATAAACAAGGCTCCGTTGCTGTGGCAAAGATCACGCGCTGCATGAAGGAAATTATTCTTCGGATCATCACCACGTGACGGCTCAAGGATTAGCGCCGCGATTTTCCCCGGGTACCTGTTGAATAGCGCACGTATGCTATCAAGGTCATCGTATTTGAAAGTAACGGTGAGTTTCTGCACGGCATCAGGGATCCCTGCGTTCATCTCGGTGTTACCGATAAACCAGTCGTCGGTGGAAAAAAATGGATGATCACCGCAGCGCGCGATCATATCCCGTCCGGTCACCGCTCTTGCCAACCGGACCGCGCCGGATGTTGCATCCGATCCATCTTTGCAAAACTTCACCATTTCGGCACTAGAGATGGTTTCGAGGAAGGTTTCTGCACAGTGCACTTCTATGTCGGCGGGGCGGGTAAAATTGCACCCGAGCTGCAACTGATGTGTCGCTGCCTCCAGGACGGAAGCAAATGCATGGCCCAGTCCAACGGCACGGTTTCCCATTCCGTATTCTATGTATTCATTGCCATCGACATCCCATACGTGGCTACCGAAACCTTTGGCTATGAAGCCTGGCGATAGCTGCGGATATTGATCGTCGCCCTTGGCATAGGTATGTGCCCCTCCGGGAATTACATGGTGGGCAAGTGTGCGCAGGCGGCTTGATTCTTCGAAATTGTTAATCAACTGTGTCATCTGCCAAACCTTGTGGAAATCTTGGCCAGCACAGCTGGCGACAAAACTGCTGAGAGAACTATGGGCGTTTCAGGCCACATTTTCACTTCGGCAATTCAGTTACGAGAAAGAGCCAAAAGGCGTATAGGCGTACCGCTCTCTCATAACACGCAACCAGTTCTTGACTGGCCGTGGCACGTATGTGCGCAAGCCGGAACGAAGGCCCCGAGGAAAAGACCAGTCGTTTAGATCAAGCGGAGCGGCTATAGCCGGTCTGGTGGCGACAACACGGTCAATGACCTGGTGGTATCCGTTGGCCATTACTTCGAAAGTGAATGCATGTTCGGCTGCCTCTTTTGCCGCAAGGGAAGCACTGGCGAGTTTGGCTGGATCGGCGTTGAGCTTTGAAATGATCCGTGCAGCCTCAACGTAGTCACCTACCGGAAAGAGAAAGCCGCTTTTCTTGTCAGCGACAATAGTATCCGTTACGCCTTGTATATGCGAAGCAATTGGCACGCACCCTGAAGCCATCGCCTCGATAAGGGTCATCGGGTAGCCCTCGAATCGGGACGGCATGATCAGAGCATCGTGTTCGAACAGCAGTTGTGGAATAAGATCTGGTTGAATTGCCCCTAAAAAGGTTACCCTGTCTTTGTGATGGGCCAGCTTTTTTTTCAGTTGCTCCAGGTCCGGTCCACTGCCAGCAACCGTCAGGTTCACCGATGCGGGCGAGTTATCCAGGATACCGGTTAGCCAGAATACACCCTTGGACGTGTCCTCAACGCGGCCAAGAGAGAGCATTCGAAGGCCGTGTGCCTCGCGAGAAACCCGTTTCAAGGCCGTGAATGGTTCGATATCGATGGCGTTGGCGATTACAAACGTGCGCTCCTTGTCAAATTTGTATTTCTCTACCAGATCCCGGCGACAGCGCTCCGATACTCCAATCGTAGCGTGGACGTGATCCTTGATAGCTACAGCCGCCGCATAGGTTCCCGGAGTGATATTGTGAACGATCATGATACGCATGACATCGGCGGGCAAGTAGCGCGCGATGTTCATCTGGATGCGGTCAGTCAGAACGTTGACGAATACGCCATCGAATCCGCCATTCTGTACAGCAGCAGCGACCAATCTCGCCTGTTCCTGTTCATCTGCCGCCTCGCCCGCATCCACCATGGTGCCGAAGGCCGCCTCGGATTGCCATTCCGGCAATAGAGGATCGCCGAACCCGAGCCAATGCACGTCTATCCCGTGCATTGCCAAACCTTTGCGCAATTGCTTGAACACGGTGTAGGTGCCGCCGAGGTGCGGTCGAACGAAGTACGCGAACTTCATGGGCATTGATCCCCAAACTTTCCCGGCGCCCGCCGCCGAAACCCAATTGAATCATCATAGAGCCAGAAACCTACAGAGCAGAATGCGCCGTGAAGGGTAACAGGTGCAGCCTTTTGGAGGAGAACCCCAGTCGTTCGGTTGCTGCTGATACTCCAATGGCCATGTGTCGTTTGTCAGCAGATGGCAGCAAGATCAGAATGACAAAAGTGTATTGGATCGCGCTTGCGGGGGTGTCCGATAGCTTGAGTCGAGTCGTTGAAATGAAGCGTTGTCCTGTAGCAGATTCGAACAGGTCGATTGAGAGGCCTTGGATGAAAATCGCCTTGCTGGGTCAGTTCGGCAGCGGAAATACGGGCAATGACGGCTCACTTGAAGCCATGCTGGACTTTCTGCGTTCATCAAAGATCGACGCGGAGCTGCTCTGCATTTGTTCCAATCCGGAGGCTATTGCGAAAAAGTATAATATTGAGACGATAAGTATCCGTGTACTTGTCTCAAGAGGCCTCTGGTTCAATCGCATCAATCGAATGCTCGGTGATATTCCCCGACAAGTGATCGGATTCTATACAATCTTCGCTCAACTCAATGGACTGGATCTGATGATTATCCCAGGAACAGGGATACTGGACGATTTTCAGGAGACCGCATTTGGCTGGCCTTTCGTGATCCTCAGATGGTGTTTGGCCGCCAGACTGAACGGTATGCGCATTGCCTTTGTCAGCGTCGGTGCCGGACCAATCAGACTGCCTCTGAGCCGCTTGTTCTTGAAAACCGGCGCGCGGATGGCACACTATCGTTCCTATCGCGACAAACTATCGCGAGATTTCATGAAGAGTATCGGTTTCGATGTTAGTCGCGATCCCTTGAGCGCTGATCTCGCTTTTGGTCTTCCTGCTGCGGCGGAATCCGGTCGTGACAACCCGGATACAGTATGCGTTGGGGTGGGCATAATGGCTTATTCCGGCTGGAAGAAAGCCGACGAAGACGGCGAGGCCATTTATCGCACATATCTGGACAAGATAGCCGAGTTCATTTCCTGGCTGCAGGAGCGCGGACTGAACGTAAGATTGTTGACGGGAGATATCGTTGATCGCCGGGCGGTTGCCGACATCATGAATATGTTTCCCCAGAATGAAGCCCATAGCGGCAGCATGCATATTGTGGCGGAGGAGATGACCTCTTTGCATGACGTGATGGCGCAAATTGCGCACACCGATATCGTTGTGGCGACGCGCTATCACAATGTGATCTGTGCGCTGCGAATGGGCCGCCCGGTGATTTCGCTGGCCTACTCGACAAAAAACGACGCGCTGCTCAATGCAACCGGCCTTGAAGAATATTGCCACTATGTCGAGACATTCGATGTCGACGTTTTGAAATCCCAGGTTGAGAAAATGCTGGCCGAGCGTGCACGTCTTGTATTGGAAGTGAAAAAAGGCGTCGCTGCCTTCCAGACGCAACTGGCAGAGCAAGAAGCTTATATCCACTCGATCCTGGTCGATCCTGTTGAACAGCGCGGCGAAATCAAGGACGTGAGCCAGCTTCCCCAATCCTGAAACGCTTGGTTCCACGCGCCCACATATCAACAAGTCGCTGGAGGCGACGCAGCGTGTCTGGCCTCTGAAGCAGATATCCGACAGGTGGCAGAAACGCTGTTACAGGACGCCAGCGGAAAGCCAGCTTCAACAGCTCGCCCACACCCTTTTCCCCACGAAGGAGGTGGGAAATCGCCGACCAGTAAGCACGCTCGGCCAAACCGCGGCGCGCGAGACGGTGCAGATATTTGGCGTCGGGCATTTCGCCACCCTCATGGGCAAAGAAGCATTCGGCAGCATCGGCAGTGTGCAATATGTGCAATATCTGACGGGCCCACAAATCGCTGGAGCGATTAGTCCCGTGCGTGCGAATGCCCGCCTGAATGCAATCGAGCTCCGCTACGCTGCCGTGCAGCGCCAAGCGCAGCCACACATCGTAGTCATCGCTGTGCGGAAGTTCCGTGCGATAATAACCCGTGCTTTTTTGCACGCTGGTCCTGATGACAATCGATGGTCCAGGTATCTGGAAAACCCCTAAACGACAGAAGCGTTCGATGAAGGAGCGACTGCTATCCAGCCGATACTGTGGTCGTGCCTGTCCCGCTATACTGGGAATCGGGGAGTCGCCCTGGATATCCACATCACGACCATAGGTATAAGCAATGTCGGGATTTTCTTCCATGATGGTGATGGCACGATTGAGCGCGCCCGGTACCAGGAAATCATCGGAACATAATATAAGGAAATAATCCGATTCCGCCCAGTCGATTCCCTCGTTGAACGACGCGTGCGGGCCAAGATTTGTTTCGCGCAGCCGCAACTCGACACGCGGATCCATCGCTGCAAGCTCTCGCGCAACTTCGGAACTGTCATCGGTTGAGGCGTTGTCGATGATCAGAACGCGCAGTCTCTCGACATCCTGCGACAGCACGCTGCCAACGCATGCCCGCAAATAGCGACCGTAATTATAGTTTGGTATGACGACGTCAACGGACTTCACAGCATGCATCCCCAAGCTTTAGAGCGCGATTTAGTCATTCGGCCGGCACTCCCTGCTTGCTCGGCAGAAGCCGCGGCAAAAACAGGCCAACGATCCGGGTAAGCTCTTCGAGGAATGGATGCTTGACGATGACCAGAGCCGCCACCCACCCGATTGCCGAAAATAGGCCAGCAACAAGTGCCTGCAGAATGGAGAGATCGAACGCGAAGCCATTTGCGGCAAGAACACAGAGTGGTCCCAGAATCCCCCCGAAAGTCACTACCGCACTTTTGGTGAGTATTGCGAACAACTCCCGCCAGTGAAATGGCGCATGCCGGCGAACATAGATGAGCGAAATCAGCATCTGGAACGGCAGAGCGATGAATTGGCTTAGCACCAGCGCATACAATCCAAAGAAGCTCGCGGTACAGATGACAATTATCGACATGCCCCGGCCGATAAAATTTGCCCGGAACGCTTCCCGGTTCGCACCGAGAGCAACCAACACCGGGAACGTCAAAATGTTGGGAAACCAGAAGATGGCCGCGACTGACAGGATTTGCACAAGCGGAACTGTGGCATCCCAAGCTTGGCCAAGGGCGACGTGCACGATCGGGTGAGCAAGAATAGCAACGACGAGAACAGCGGGCCAATAGAGTGCTGTGATATAACTGATGATTTTGAGATAGGCGTCCTTGACGCTTCGTTGGGCTCTCGCTTCGGCGGCAAATGCAGGAAACGCGACTGAAAAAATCGCCGACAGCAATATTTTGTCGGGGAGTCCGCAGACAACATTGGCTCGGTTAAAAAGGCCGACGGCAGTCAAAGGCATAATGCGCCCCAATACCAGCTGGGGAAGCGCCTCATATGTTCTGTCAAGAACGGTCGAAGCACCCTTGTAGCCACCGAAAATGAAGAACTCGTACCAGCCTTTCAGTCGTGGCCTGAACATCCAGAAAATCGGTCGTGCATGGAATGCAAGAACCATTCTGACCAATGCAGATGAAAGTGTTCCCCACGCAAAACTCATAAAGCCAAAGCCAAACCATGCAAACGCTATGGTTACCAAGGCGTTGACAATGCTCCCCAGTGCGTTGATGCGTGTGAGGTTGCCAAACTCCATATCCCGGCGCAGCAATGCAGCGATGGTACTGACTGGTGCATCGATCACACCGGAAATTGCCAGAACACAGACGAATGCACTAAGGCCCGCTTCGGAATAAAAACCCGCAAACCAGTGGGCCAAGAGAATAAGAAGCGAGCCGATTGCAACCGAAAAGCCGAATATAAGTGTAAAGCCAGTACGAACGTCTTCCTCTGAAACATCTTCGCGTTGAATGAGATACTCCGACGTCACGAACTCTCGGAAATTGAACGCAATGGTTCCTATCCCCAGGCCAATGACCGCAAGCCCGATCGCCGTGCTGTCTAACAGACGGGACAGAACGGCAATCATCGATATGCTGACAATCACCTGTGAATATTGTTCCAAGGCCGCCATAAAATATGCCCGGCGAACGTTCCCCACCTAGATACCTCGCGTGTATTGGTCAAAGTCTACCTAACCAACGCTTGATGAGTGCAAAAAACTTGGGTTTTGAAACTATTCTTCAAACGCACAGAATCGCACAGAACGCCGATTTCATCACGACGATAACCGTTGCCGTCACTTCCTTTAAGCTGACCAATGAGATGAACGATAACATAGCCATTCGACGTAATCGCGAGAGACAACCGAACATGCTCGAATCAATCCGAGGTAGCCAGCTTCATCCTGACATCGCTCAAATGTGGAGCGCGGCAACATACTCGTTGTTGAACTAGCACATATTATCCGCTTTTGGATGTGTCCGATGTCCCTGAAGCCAATTACCAATTTTCCCTGTAAGTGTCTTTAGTTAGACGGCTGTACTGACTGCATCGGATCAGAGAACCCATGATCGAAGACGAACAAATCCGGATTGAACTAATGGCCACACAATTTTGGCTACGCGCTCTGTTCATGCATATGGCGACGGGGACGCCCCCCACTTCCATTTCCGTTCAGGAGTATCTGACCGAACTCAAAAATTCCGCGCCCCAGGATTATGGCAGCAGCCTTTCCCCCGCGGATTGGGACAAGGAACATCTCTTGCACTATCCTTGTTACGAGCGAGTCGGGCTTCAGATTATCGAAACCCTTCAAAGCCTGGAAAGGAAGCTCGCACCTTTTGCCGTGCATGGAGGGCACTGACAATTGGAACGTGTGGAGTGCCTTATCGCGGGCGGAGGTGTCATCGGGCTGGCGATCGCTCGTTCGTTTGCGCGTCGCGGTATCGAGACTCTGATTGTCGAAGAGGCCGAAACAATCGGAACGGGCACGAGTTCGCGCAACTCCGAGGTTATCCACGCCGGCATCTATTACCCGCAAAACAGCCTGAAAAGCAGGTTATGTATCGAGGGCCGAAATGCTCTATATGCTTTTGCGGAGAGGCATGGCGTTCCGCATTCCCGCTGCGGCAAGCTGATCGTAGCTACAAACGAAGTTCAAGTTCCGATATTAAGTACCATAGCTCAAGGAGCGGAAACGTGCGGTGTTTCTGATCTGGAGCATTTGTCGGAGCTGGAAGCGTGCAGACGCGAGCCGGAACTAACGTGTACTGCTGCCCTGTTTTCGCCTTCAACGGGCATCATAGACAGCCACAGCTTGATGTTGGCGCTGCTCGGTGACGCGCAGGACTACGGCGCAGCAATTTCATTTCGGACCACCATCGTTTCCGCTGAAACCAACGCCGATGGTTTGCGAATGGAAACAATTGATGCCTCCAATGGACGCACGTTTGAGCTTCAGGCATCCACATTCATCAATGCGTGCGGCCTCCAGGCACCAGCCATCGCTTCATCCATTACCGGACTACAGCGAGAGTTCATCCCCGACAGGCGATTTGCCAAGGGCAACTATTTTTCGGCGACGGGCAAGACGCCGTTCACGCACCTGATTTATCCAGTCCCGGAAGAAGGGGGTTTAGGCGTTCATCTCACGCTTGATCTGCACGGCCGGATGCGGTTCGGTCCCGACGTCGAATGGGTGGAATCGATCGAATACAGTGTCGATCCTAAACGGGCAGACCGTTTCTACGACGAAATACGCAAATACTGGCCCAATCTCGCCGACGGTTCATTGCAGCCTGCTTACAGCGGCATCAGGCCAAAGCTGACCATCGGCGGCGAACCGATAACTGATTTCGTCATCGAAGGTCCTGCCACACACGGTGTCAAAGGTTTGGTGAATCTTTTTGGTATTGAAAGCCCGGGGCTGACATCCTGCCTTGCGATCGCAAACCATGTATCGAACATGGTGTGACGTAACACTGCAAGCGAGATGGTGGGATAAAACGAAAACGGTGAGCCGCGGGGCCCACCGTCTCGTGAGAATGAGGCGACTGGAGATCACATCATCACACTCTGGCGTTGCAGTCCTTCTACAGCGCCAAATCGGATAAAACCCGGGGGCAATAGCCCCCGGATAGTTGACACCGGCGATTAGAAGTTGCGCTGGAAGCGGATGATGCCGCCGAATGCGTCGTCGCTGCCGCCAAGGGCATCAGAAACGTCAGCACGTACGCCGTCGAACTTGGTGTAGTTGATTTCTGGCGTGATCATGAAGCCAGGAACCAGCTCGTAAGCTACGTTAAGAGCGAGGGCATATGTGCCTTCTTCTTCGTAAGCAGCCTGTGCGTTGATGGTTGCCTTGTCGGTAGCCTTGACGGAGAACCCGCCCCAAGCTGCCCAATCGCCTTCCCATGTACCGAACCAGTTACGCTCGACCAAGCCTTCGTCGTAGTTGGACTGATAGCCACCCATGATGAATGCCGAGAACATTTCGTTGAACTTCACGTCCAAGCGCAGCTTGCCAGCGAATTCTTCAACGTTGGAGTCGTAACCGACAACACCGGAAACGCCACCCCAAGCCTGTTCGAACTTCGCACCAGCGAGAACGTGAGGCATGTAGTCTTCGATGACATAGTCATCCTGACCCTGTTCAGCACCGATGATAGCGGAGAAACCGTTGCCACCCTTGAAAGTGTAGCTGACCTGGTTGCTCTGGCCGGACTGGTAGTTGATCACGTCGTCGTTGATGACGCCACCAGCATAATCTGTCCACGAACCGTAGAGTTCGTCAGCAGTACCGATGCGGAAACCACCGAGTTCAATCCATGCCTGCGGCAGCGAACCCTCGCTGGATTCACCATCGTCATACTGGAAACGGCCCTGGATGTAGGAACGCAGAGTGCCAAGTTCGGTTTCCGAACGAGCGTCGAAACGTACTTCTGCACGAGTACGCTTATGCCAGGTCTCGTCACCATTGGCACCAACGTTCCCACCGGTATAAACGTCGTCGCCAGCCTGGGCATCATAACGGACGTAGCCGCTGATCTTCAGGCAGGTCTCGGTCCCCGGAATGTAAAAGAAGCCAGCGCCGTATGCGTCGCAAACGCGAACGTATTCGACGGGCTCTGGTTCAGCAACAACGACTGCATCTGCAGCGCGTGCCCCCGAAACTGCAACCAGGGCTGCAGCGGAGCCGATAAGAAGGCTCTTAATGTTCATTGTTGATCTCTCCATATGTGTCTTGTTGACCCGGCGATCTAACTTAACTTTAGCGGCGGGGTCAAAGAACTTATGGCCAGAACGGCCTATCCTATGCAACTTGGGGTTACAGTGTTGCCGTTTTATCACGAAAACGTGAGCCAATCGTGAGTCATTTCCCATAAGGTATTGAAAACGAATCATTATTTGAGTGAATCTTTGTGATTCTTTAAAAGTTACTTAATTGCCTCGGCCTTCATGATTTTGGTTTCGCATATTATTCATTTACCTCAGTTCAACTGTTAACAGCACAATCATTTTCTGAAGCAGGCTATCACAGTGTAATTGCTTATATCTGTCTTTGTACTTTATGCATTAAACTAAGGTATAAAGAACAATACTTGATATCGAAGATAGAGTCGGACGGCCTGTGGCGTCTGTCTACAACTCAGCGCATCAAATGCCGCACAAGATCCGACGCTGCGACGGGACCAGACTGGGGACAGCGGAGCGCGTGCAAGCGCGACGAAAAGGTGCCGCGCCCGGTTACGAGGGTTAACATAATTTCTTTTTTACTGAGAGAAAGAGTGGTGCCCAGACGCGGATTCGAACCACGGACACGCGGATTTTCAATCCGCTGCTCTACCAACTGAGCTATCTGGGCATTCGTGGCGTTTCCGTTATCCGGCAAGCCATATCGACGGGTTGGCTTTCCGTCAGAAGCGCGTGGGTTATAACACTAAAAATCGTGCTGTCCAGCATCAACAAGTGAATTTTTTGCCGTTTTTCTGCCTCTTGCAAAGGGCATGCATTGGTGCGTTTGTTGGGGCTTGTAGACGGGAATCGTATTGCATGGATGAAATGGGGGAAAAGACAGCCAAGGACCGGGTCTTTGGTTGGGGGATTATTGGCAGCGGCGAAATCGCCCGGCGATTTGCGTCGGACCTGATGCTCGTGCCGGATGCCGCGCTTGTGGCCAATCACTCCCGGAGTGCGTCCAACGCAAAGGAGTTCCGCAACGCTTTCCGCAGCCGCCGCGCTTATTCGGACCTTGATCTCGTTTTTGAGCGACCCGTCCGTCGATGCAGTCTATGTTGCGACGCCAAATTCCCTACATTTGGCCCAGTCGCTAAAAGCAATGCGAGCCGGCAAGGCGATCCTCGCGGAAAAACCCCTTGCCCCCTCGCATACGGAGGCCTCTGTCATCCAGCGGGAAGCAGCCAGGGTGAATGTCTTTGCCATGGAAGCGATGTGGACGCGGTTCCTGCCTGCCGTAGTTGCAGCCAAAGCAAACGTCGATGCGGGCGAGATCGGCGCTATTCGCAAGATAACGGCGGAGCTGGCCTATAAATATGAGTATGATCCGGAAAGTCGCTATTTCAGCCGGTCGCTCGGCGGCGGTGCCAGTCTTGATCTCGGTATTTATTGTGTATCTCTCGCTATGTACTTTCTAGGCCAGCCACAGAAGGTTTCAGGTCTCTGGTACCCTGCGCCAAATGGCGTCGACATGAGTTCAGAAATAACGCTGCATTACAACGAGGCGGAAGCGCAGCTCACGAGCGGGTTCGACCGAGATGGTGCGAACCATTTCGTCATCGAAGGCACAAAAGGTATGCTCCGGTTGAATGCGCCGTTCCTGAAGGCGCAGCGGTTGACAGTCTATCAAGGTTTCACGCAGCGCGCGCCCTTTGGTCCGCTGTCAGGACCATCCGGGCTTGCCAGCAAAATTCTCGACCGACTTCCCCTGCCTGGACGCAGAGTGGAAGACTATCCTTTCGAGGGCAATGGGTTGCAATTTGAAGTGATGGCAATGATGGACGCGATGCGTAACGGCGAAAAAACCTCGGCGGTCATGCCGCTTTCGGATAGCATCAACGCTCTGCGTGCCATCAACATCGTCCTGGCGCAACCGGCGACAACGCGCATTATCAAGCTCTAGAAAGTACTTCGCATCTTGTAAGGTTGTGGCAGCGAACCAGCGTTGTTCAACGCGAGCGCCAACTCGGTAATGTGAAGCGCAACCTTGCCCGACGAAAACAACGACCTGCCCTGTTCAATGGCATCAGCCTGCGCGGCAATGCCCCCGGCAAAATCGATCTGCGATGGATAAGCCGGGAGCTTCGCACGTCTTGCCGAATTGTCATAAGCGAGTTTGCGTCCCGGCAATGGCTTCCAGCGCAGGAAGCGCTTGAGATGCACTTCCATAAGATCGACAACCTTGGTGCGTAGCGTCCGGCCTTCTGCGGCAGTTTCAAGATAGATTGCTGATCGGTGATTCCAAAGATCTTCCGCCGTCAGTGTTCCCCTATCACCGAGAATCATCAATGATCGGTCGCGCGGCACAGCAAGACCGCACGTGACACGAGCGATGACACCTGAATGAAACTGCAGGCAACCAACGGAAAAATCGGGCCCCATCTTGATTGTCCCGGTTCCCGGTCCCTTGTCCGGAAATGTGAGGGTCGAGAAAGCGGCTAGGCTTTCGACGGGACCAAACAAAGAAACCAGCCAAGACAGCGCATAACCGGCGTGTTCGAGCGTACAGCCTATTTCGAACTCATGCAGACCGGGCCATCGCGCGCCCGAAACGGAACGCCATCCCTGCCAATTGGCGCGGAAAACCGGACCGTCCTCCATCTGGGCATAGACCAGTCGCGGTTGACCGATGTCGCCAAGCGACATGGCGACGAGCCTGTACGCATCGCTCATAGCATTGGCTGGTGCTGATGCCAGGATAAGATCAAGGCGTTCGGCAAGCGCTACTAGTTCCGCCGCTTCTTCGTAGCGCATGGCAAGCGGCTTTTCGCAATAGACATGTTTGCCGGCCTCCAACGCCTGTTTCGAGAGCAAGTAATGATTTTCGGGTGTCGTCAGATTGACAACAATCCTGACCTCGTCGTCGGCTAGAATTGCTTCGAAGTCGGGATACGTCGCGACCTTATAGTGATGAGCAAACTGTTTCAGGCGCGCTGGATCCTCGTCATAGACGCCACCCAGCACGAGCTGCGGATGGTTGACGAGCGTCGTCATATAGTAATCGGCAACAAAGCCGGTGCCGATGATCGCAATCTTCATAGAGCGTTCCTGTCCTGACCAGGGCAGAAATTAGCGACATGAAATGAAAAGAACGTGAAGCGGCTCGGCTATTCCTCCTCGTCGCCGCTGTCGTCAGCACTTTCGACGGCTGGTAACACATAGGCTCCGGTCAGCCAGCGATTGAGATCGATGTTGCGGCAGCGTGCCGAACAGAAGGGGTAATGTTCCCGTTGGGAAGGACGCTTGCATTCCGGGCAAGGTCGCGTCGGCCGCAAGGGCGTGACGTTTGCCGTGCTTTTCTTTGTCTCAGTCAATAGATCAGTTCCGTTTAATGTCCTGAAGATTGCCAGTTGGCATAGACCGGATAGCCTTCACCATGCAGGAGGCTGGCGGTCTCATAGAGCGGCAGTCCGACGACATTGCTATAGGAACCAACCAGCTTGACGACAAAGCCGCCTGCAAGTCCCTGGATCGCATAGCCGCCGGCCTTGCCGCGCCATTCCCCAGAAGCAAGATAGCTCTCCAGCTCCTCTCGCGAAAGACGTTTAAAGCGCACGCGAGTTTCAATCAGATCTTGACGCTGCTTGCCTTGGGGTGTGATGAGACAGAGCCCGGTATAGACACGATGCGAACGGCCTGAGAGCAATCGGAGGCATGCAGCCGCATCGTCGAGGATTTCCGCTTTTGGCAGAATTCGCCGGCCAACCGCGACAACCGTATCAGCAGCCATGATATAGGCACCGCTGAAATCCGGATCGTTCCTCAGCTCGTGTGCGATTTTCTCTGCTTTCAGGCGACTCAGACGACGAGCAAGCGAACGCGGATGTTCGGCCCGCAGCGGGGATTCGTCGACATCCGCAGGCAGCAAGCGATCCGGCTCGATACCGATCTGACTCAGGAGCGCCAGACGGCGCGGCGAGCCAGATGCAAGAACGAATTTGTGCTGATCGCTCATTGACGTGGAATATCCTGCGTAGCGCGGAGCTGATTATTTGAAGCGGTAGGTGATGCGACCCTTCGTCAGATCGTAAGGGGTCATTTCAACGAGAACTTTGTCGCCGGCGAGAACGCGGATGCGGTTCTTGCGCATGCGGCCAGCCGTGTGTGCGATGATTTCATGATCATTTTCCAGCTTTACCCGAAACATCGCGTTGGGCAACAGCTCCGTCACGAGACCAGGAAACTCCAATACTTCTTCTTTCGCCATGCGTAGTGCTATCTCCGATAAGGGAATTTGAGGTCATGCTCGACCGCAATTTTGCGCGGAACCTATAGTATTGCGCACCATTTGTGAACAAGGGAGTTCGATACAATTACAAGGGTTGCACAGGCGTTCAGCCGGTTCTACCGAAACGCTCCAGAATATGACGTTTCAGATTTTCCCGAACATCACGATAAGCGTCCAATATCTGATTGCGGCGGCCCCGTACCAAGGTAGGATCGGGTGTCGGCCAATATTCGACATGTACAGACGTCGTTCTGGTCAATTCAAGTGCCATGTGGTGGGCCTTGGGCGACAATGTAATGATCAAATCGAAATAATCATCTTCCAGCTCTTTAAATGTGCGCGGCTGGGCAGAGATTCGTTTCAATCCGACCTCTTCCAGAACCGCTTCCACAAACGGATCAGGCTCGCCTTTCTCGACACCTGCCGAGGCGATATAGATCCTCGATGGCAGGAGACTGCGTGCTAGTGCCTCCGCTATCGGCGATCGGATCGAATTCAGGCCACAAATGAACAAGACTGCACTCGGCACCACCGCTTTTGCGGGTTCCTGGTCGTCAGGCAGCTTTTCCACTCCGATAGTCACTGGTTCGCCTAACCCCGCCAATGCAGCACACATACCAACGTGAAAAGTCGGCGGGCGGTGTCGAAGTCCACCTCGATCTTGCCGTTCAAACGATCCATCAGGGCCTGCGAACCCTCGTTGTGCAATCCGCGCCGACCCATATCGATAGCTTCGATCTTGCTTGGGCTGGAAGCGCGGATGGCCTCATAATAGCTTTCGCAGATCATGAAATAATCCTTCACGACCTTGCGCAACGGCGTCAGCGACAGGATATGCGTAACGACTTCATCGCCATTTTCGCGCGAGATGGCGAATATCAGCCGGGATTCCACCAGCGATATCCTAAGCCGATAGGGACCATTCCCCTCATCCCCCACAGGGCGAAAGCTGTTCTCTTCGATTAGATCGAAAATGGCGACAGCGCGTTCGTGCTCAACGTCCGGCGTAGAGCGGCCGATCGTCTCGTCCAGCTCCACATCAATCAGTCGCGCCATTTCCGTCGCTGTCATTATTTCCCTACAGGTTCAACCGGATTGCAACGGAATTGCCATGGGCATCGAGGCCCTCTGCACGCGCAAGTTCGATCGCTGCCGGACCCAGGGCGCGCAACTGCTCCACACCCAATTTCAGGATCGAGGTTCGCTTCACATAGTCGAGCACCGAAAGACCGGAAGAAAATCGCGCCGAGCGTGCCGTGGGCAAAACATGATTTGAGCCGCCCACGTAATCGCCGATCACCTCCGGTGTGTAACGTCCAAGGAAGATCGCCCCCGCGTTGCGAACACCTGCCAGCAGTATTTCGGGGTCGGCAGTCGCGATCTCGAGATGCTCGGCAGCGATCCGGTTAACGAGCGGCAGCGCCGATAATAGGTCGGATACCAGAATAATGGCACCATAATCGCGCCAGCTAGCGCTTGCGGCCTCGGCTCGCGGCAATGTCAGTAGCTGGCGTTCCACAGCGGCGATGACCGCGTTACCCAAGGCCTCGTCGTCAGTGATCAGGATAGACTGTGCGGCACTATCGTGTTCCGCCTGCGCCAAAAGGTCAGCTGCGATCCAGTCCGGATCATTGTCGCTGTCAGCCACAATCAAAACTTCCGACGGACCCGCAATCATGTCGATGCCGACCTTGCCGAACACGCGGCGCTTGGCGGCTGCCACATAGGCATTGCCAGGACCTATGATCTTGGCGACCGGCTCAATTGTTTCAGTGCCATAAGCGAGCGCCGCAATGGCCTGTGCGCCGCCAACGCGGTAGATTTCCGAGACGCCGGCAAGCCGGGCTGCAACCAGCACGAGCGGATTGAGCTTGCCGTCAGGCGACGGTACAACCATGACGATACGTTCGACGCCGGCGACCTGAGCCGGAACAGCGTTCATAAGCACGGAACTCGGATAGCTCGCCGTGCCGCCCGGAACATAGAGCCCGACCGACTCGACTGCCGTCCAACGCGAGCCGAGCTCGACACCCAACGCGTCTGTGTAACGATCATCCTGCGGCATCTGCCGCGCGTGATGCGAATGAATGCGATTGCGCGCCAATTTCAGTGCTTCGACCGTTTGTATTGGCGCGGATGCTACGGCAGCGTCGATCTCGGCCGAGGTGATCGCAATGCCGTGTTGCACAAGATCGATCCGGTCGAAGCGTAGCGAATAGTCAATCAGTGCGGCGTCGCCCTCGGTGCGGACGCGATGAATTATATCGGCAACAGCGCGGTCCACGTCCTCAGAAACCTCACGCTTGGTAGCGAGAAATGCAGAAAACCGCGATTCAAAATCGGGTTCGGACTGTCTCAGCACAAATGCCACGCTAATCACTCCTCAGACTTCGTGTTCCGGTTTGAACGTGGTTTGCCAAGCAGGACCGAGATCGGTCAACTGCGCCTCAATGGCTTCCACTTCCAGCCGCAGCGCCTTATTGGCGGCGAAGGTCAACTCGACGATGCCGGAAGGGGCGTCCGACACGATAAAATGGATTGCAAGAAGCGACAGGACATCGTCCTTGCGCTGGTGATCAATGCCGGTCGCCTTGACGCTATATATGCGATCAAAAAGCAATGCTGCGCGGCGACGTTCAAAGCTACGGCGGCGCTTGCCATCGGCAGCCTGTTCCCAGACAAACCGGTTAACGTCAAGAACAAGTTTCTTTTCAGCGACCAGATATTCAATGTCGCTAACTTTCAACACAGAATCCTGCAGATGCGCGGACAGGATCTGCAGATCTTCCTCATCAAGCGCGATGAGTTTGAGAGTGTCCATGTCTTCCCTTTGCAAAATTGAGCGAGATCGCAATGCCGGGCCGACATCACGATATCCTTTCCTGTTAGAGGAAAGTGCAGGGAAATGGAATTATGCGTTACGCAGAATCTGTGATGACACCACGAAAGTAAGATCAGTCACTGATACGCTCGACAACTGCGCCGCAGCGCGTCAGCTTTTCCTCGAGGCGTTCGAAACCGCGATCGAGATGGTAGACGCGGTTGACGATTGTGTCGCCCTCGGCGGCAAGTCCAGCAATGACCAGCGAGACCGAGGCCCGCAAATCGGTCGCCATCACAGGTGCGCCCTTCAGCCGTTCGACACCTTCGATCTTCGCTGTCTGGCCCGATAGTGAAATCTTGGCTCCAAGCCGCGCCAACTCCTGCACGTGCATGAAGCGGTTTTCAAAGATAGTCTCCGTGATGTGGGACGTGCCCTTCGCCTTGGTCATCAGGCCCATGAATTGCGCTTGAAGATCCGTCGGGAATCCTGGGAACGGCTGAGTCGTCACATCAACCGGCATGATGCCATGGCCGTTGCGGACAACACGCAGGCCCGAATTGGTTTCGGAGATTTCCGCTCCGGCCTGACCGAGCGTGGTCAAGGCCGCGCTGAGCAAACTGGCATCGGCGCCTTCGAGTATGACGTCACCACCGGTCATGGCGACAGCCATGGCATAGGTGCCGGTCTCGATTCGATCTGGAATGACGCGAACGCGTGCTCCGGAAAGGCTCACGACACCTTCGATCGTGATTGTCGGCGTGCCTGCACCGCTGACCTTCGCCCCCATGGCATTGAGACAGTCAGCCAGGTTGACAACTTCGGGTTCCTGTGCGGCGTTTTCGAGGACCGTCTCGCCCTTAGCCAGAGTCGCGGCCATCATCAATACATGGGTCGCGCCAACCGAAACTTTCGGGAACACGTAGCGGGTACCGACAAGACCGCCCTTGGCACTGGCCTTGACATAACCATTCTCGATCTCGATATCTGCGCCAAGCGCGCGCAGGCCATCGATAAACAGATCCACCGGACGCGTGCCGATGGCACAGCCGCCTGGCAGCGAGACCGTAGCCACCCCCATCCGCGCAAGAAGCGGGCCAACGACCCAGAAGCTTGCACGCATCTTGGAAACGAGTTCATAGGGCGCCATCGTATCGACGATATTGCGCGCCGTGAAATGGATGGTGCGTGAATATGCGCCGTCCTGGCGTTCGCGGCGACCATTGACGGAATAGTCGACACCATGATTGCCGAGAATACGGATTAATTGTTCAACGTCGGCGAGATGAGGAACGTTTTCCAGCGTCAGTGTATCGTCCGTCAGGAGCGATGCGATCATCAACGGCAAGGCCGCATTCTTGGCACCCGAAATCGGAATGACGCCATTGAGCTTGTTACCGCCAACAATCTTGATGCGATCCATATTGTGTCACTTTCGCGGGAACGTACCCGTCCTGTCGTTGAGACTCTTTGCAGAGCCGGTTGCTGTAAACCATCACACGAAATGGTTCAAGAAAGGCTTATGACCTGTTTGGGCCATTCATGATTCCTCTTGGGAGGAATCGGAAGGCTTTTCGGTTGCGGCGACAATGCCCTCGTCGCGTTCATCGGCGCTACCCGCCCGGCGCGAACGTGATTGCTGTTTTCGCCTTGCCAGATTCGCTCGCAATTGTTCGGACCGTCGCTTCTCACGGTCAATTTGTTGGGAATTCGGGTTTTTCGACGGCGAAGTCATGTCGTGTCACATATATTCCAGATGGGTTTCATGCCATTTTATACCCAACGAGTCATCACTTTTGCCGCGTATACATAATTTGGCCCAGAGATTACGATTGCTTGCTTGCGATTTAAGCAATGATATGGCAGAAGTCCGCCGCGTTCGCAAATCGGCTGCAACTCATGTAGAGCACTTCGTTACGAGGTGGTATACGGGAAACGAGGCCATGGTGGCGATCCGCAAGTGACATGGAAACGCTGTTGTAGCTCAGTGGTAGAGCGCGTCATTGGTAATGACGAGGTCGGGAGTTCAATCCTCCCCAGCAGCACCATCCCCGCTTCTAGCAAGTTCGATACGAGCTGTGAGTGTTGCTAGTTCATCGCGGCTAGGTAAAGCCGTAAACGCACCCCGACGTTGTGCGGTCAGTGCAGCGGCGCTTTGAGCGAGATTGATGGCGGTCTCCTGGCCCAATCCCATCGCAAGCTCCGCTGCAACTACGCCGCAAAAAGTGTCGCCACAACCGGTCGTGTCAATCGCACCGATTCGTACGGCTGGATAATGGCGAATCGTTCCTTCACGATCAAATGTGAGGCACCCGCCTGCTCCAAGAGTGATAATCGCCACGGATGCACCGAGCTGGCATAGAGCTGCAGCAGCGTCGGTTGGGTCGGAAAATCCGGTGATTTCCCTCGCCTCGCCGCGATTTGTGACGACAATATCGCACAACGGCAGGATCGGCCTGACTTCCCACCAAAGCGGCGCAGGATTGAATAATGTTGTTGCGCCGCGGGCAGTTGCTGTCCCGAGAGCGGCCCGGGTACTGGCTTGTGTAAGGTTGCCTTGCAGCACCACGACATCGCCCGCGTTCGTGTTCGCGGCAAAGCTTTCTGCCATTTCAACAGTCAATGCAGCCGCGCAACTCCCGGCACTCACTATGCTATTCTCCCCGTCGGGCAGCACCATTAAGAGAGAGAAATCGCTCGAATAGGGAACGCGGTGCAGTTCGAGTTCGGATATGCCCTCGGAAGCCAATGCCGCCGCGATTTGTACGCCTTGCGCGTCGTGCCCAACGGCGGCATGGAAGATGACCTGCACACCAGTACGCGCGGCGGTAACCGCCTGATTGAGGCCTTTACCACCCGGTGCGCTACCGGCGTCGTCACCGAGAAGCGTTTCACCCTTTTCCGGCAAGCGCGGCATCTGGAGCGTCAAATCGACGCCCGCATTGCCGAGAACGAGCACACGCCCCACGATTGTCAGCTCCGCGCTTTCTTGACAGCTTGCATGAATACCTGCAGCCGATCCGGATCGACCGGGTTCCACCACGCGCCCTCGTGTTTGAGGTAACTTGCAACAATTACCGCATCTGCAACAGTAAAAATGTCGCCAATATTATCCGGTGTAACACCGGAACCAACGGCGACCGGTAACGACGTACCGGACGCAATTGTCTGCAGTTCATCCATCGTTGCACTATCGCCCGTGCGCTGGCCCGTGGCGATGGCCACATCGGCATCGAAAAATTCATTGTCGCGTGCAAGTTCAGTGATGGTGCGGTCGCCAGTGATAGCATGAGCGCCGTGCTTCACATGCACATCGGCAAAGATGCGAACGGATTTAGCGCGCAGCCACGCCCGATAGCGCGCTGCCTCGCCTGCAGGTCCGTCGATCAGACCTTCATTGGCGACATAGGCGTTCGACCATTGGTTAACGCGAACGAACGCTGCACCAGCAGCCTTGGCTACCGCCAGCGCCTGAACCGCTCCGTTGGCTAAAACGTTGACGCCGATCGGGAGGCCGCTATGACGGCGAACAGCATCCGTCATGACTGCCATGGCAGCAGCGGTTTCCGGACCAAGGCAATCCGGCTTGGCAAAAGGGATGTCGCCGTGGTTCTCGACAATCAGGCCATCCACACCGCCGACCTTGTAACGCCCGGCTTCCGCCACGGCGAAGGCAACAACGTCCTCCATCGGCTCTCCATCATAATTCGGAGAACCCGGCAGCGGCAGCGAATGGATCACGCCGATGACGGTCTTGCGCCGGCCGAAGATTTCCTGGATGGCGTTCGGCTTGGCGCGATAGATGGACTTGGGTTGAGAGGTCATGGTGATGCTTTCTACATGGGATTAAAGCGGGGACGTTCCGTCGTTGTTATGAACGGGCGAGACCAACCTGGAAGCTGTATCGATCCGCCCGATAGTGCAGGACGACATATTCGACGGGCTGCCTTGCCGAATTCCACGACGTGCGATGGCAAACCAGAACCGCGGCCGGTTGTTTTAGTCCGAGGCTTCTAGCGGTAGTGACATCGGCAATGGCCCCTTCGGTTCGTTCTTGGCCGCCAGTCAGCGCAACGCCCGCTGACTCTTTGAGCCAGCCATAAAGTGAGCTGCTATCCAGAACTTCAACGGTGGGCAAGCCAGAGCGCTCGAATGCCACAGGAGCGAGATAAGTCAGCGATGTCGCCATCGGGCTTTCATCCGCCAGCAAGATGCGATCTATCTCCAGTACTGGAGAATTATTGGCAATTTTCAACTCTGTCGCCACAAATTCACTCGCCAGCGTAAGTTTCAGTGATCGTGTTCGATAACTGGGCTTCAGGCCCCTCACCGCCATGTCTTCGGAAAAAGATGAGAGACGATTTAGCGGTCGTTCGATGCGCGGTTCAATGACAATCGAACCGCGACCCGACTTACGGCTTATCAATCCTTCCGCCTCCAGAAAGTCGAGCGCCGCACGCGATGTCGTGCGACTCACGCCGAAACGGCGGTTTAGCTCGGTTTCACCCGGCAACGCTTCGCCCGGCTTGAACGCACCCTCGTCGATAGCCTGCCGCAACCGCTCGGCGATCTGCGACCACATCGGCGCTGCTCCACCCACGAGTTGTTTTTCATGCCACATCATGTGCGAAATGATATGACGTCATGACATTTAGATCAAGCGCTTCCTGTTCACTTATCGTTGTCTCAGCCAAATCTCTCCAATTCCTGCTTGAAACGCTCCACTAGCCACGACCCGGCAGGTCCGAGGGGACTGTCCACCTGATAGAGTGCCAACAGAGGATAGGCCGCTTCCGGATAGGGTTCGAGATCGAGGAGCACCAGCCTTCCTTCAGCGAGATCATCTTTTACCATCCACTTCGGCAAACCGCCCCAGCCCAGGCCGGCCAACATCAAGTCGTGTTTGGTGCTCACATCCGTTAGCCGCCAGGTCTTGTACGCGAACACGCCAAAATCCCGCCCCTTCGTTTGCTCGCTCAGATCGGTGATCACGAGCTGGATATGGTCACGAATGTAGGAGAGCGGTACAGGGCCTTCATAGAGGGCCAACGGGTGATCGGGGGCGGCAACGGGTGTCATGGCCGTCTGCCCCACTTGAACCAATACAAGTTCGTCGTGGACTTGCATCGGGGGGCCGCCAATGCCGAAATCCGCTTGCCGTTTCAGAACAAGGTCCCAGACCATCCCGAGTGCGCCGACGTGCAATCGCAGGCTGACAGTCGGGAATTGAGTCTGAAACGCCTTTAGTACGCATGTCAGTACCGGCGATGGCAGCGAAACGTCAACAGCCACAGCCACTTCGGCCTCCAGTCCATGCTTGAGACCTTCTGCCCGGGATCTCATGCCCTGCAAGACGGAAACCATCCGCCGTGCATCTTCCAGCATCGCCTTTCCCGCTTCGGTCAGGCGCGGCTCGCGTGTCCCGCCGCGCTCGAAGAGCTGCAGCTCAAGCTGGGCTTCCAGATTGGCAATCGTGTAGCTGACAACTGATTGCGAACGGTTGAGACGTCGCGCCGCCGCCGAGAAGCTTCCCGTCTCCGCTACAGCAACAAAGACCTGAAGTTGGTCAAGAGTAGGGTTGGGTTGCATCGCCACACCTATCGATCGTTTAGATGGATTTGATCGATATTTTCCCAGTTTTCTAAATGGATGTCGAGAACCAAATTACAGCAATGAGATTGTTCTCACCGAGACAAATCAACTGAAGGAACTTAGGCTATGTCTTCCATACTTCTCGTTACATCCAGCCCACGTGGCGCTGCCTCCCATTCGACACGCGTCGCAACGGAACTCGCCAACAAGCTGCAGGCGAAAACGCCTGGTGCGAAGATCGTTACCCGCGACCTCGCGAACAACCCGCTTCCCCATATTGATGCTGACTACGCTTCGGGCATCTACACACCCGTCGAGTCCCGTTCTGTCCAACAACAAAATGTTGTCGGCGTATCCGACGCGGTTGTAGACGAACTCTTCGCTGCTGATGCCGTCGTCATCTCTACTGGCATGATCAACTTCAACATCTCGTCGACGCTCAAGGCCTGGATTGACCATATTGCCCGTGCCGGCAGGACGTTCAGCTATGGCGCCGAGGGCCCGAAAGGTCTTGTAACTGGTAAGAAAGTATATGTAGTGATCGCATCTGGTGGTGTTTATTCGGATGGTCCAGCCGCTGCCTTCGATCATGCGACCCCTTATCTGAAGACAGCACTCGGTTTTCTCGGCATGACCGATGTCGAGGTAATTCGCATCGAAGGTGTAGCAATGGGTCCAGAAGCCGAAGAGAAAGCTATTTCGTCGGCCCTCGATCACACCAATGATCTGGCGCTCGCCGCCTAAGGGTTTGCGCCGGACGTGAAAGAGGCGGGCTTCGGCCCGCCTCTTTTCGTTTGTCAACTTGGTGGCTGCGATTAACCGTGCCTGTTCCTTTCGGCTTCATCAAGCCGTCTGAGCTGATCAAGAAGGCTTTCAGGAACTGTCTCGTCGACCTTATATATCCCTGCAGCACGAATTGCCGATCTGTAGGACGACTGGGATATTTGTCGTCGCAAAATTCTTGAAAGTTCTTTTTCGTTGGGCCGGTTAATGCCGTCCATCGTTGCTTAAACTCCAACTTCCTTCGTAGACTAAACCCATTCACTACGAACAAGGTTCCCTTTTTCGGGCCTAGAGCCGTCTAAAGCAATGTGTCGCTGCGACGCAGTCTTTAGTCTTAGACAGTCTTCCGATCCGCACAGCCGCTGAAAGAAGAAATCAAGGAAAGTAGCGTTCAGCGCCTGGTATTGCGATGCTGAAGAGATTTTTCCCACCGAAGCGCAGATTCGACGATTTTGTCGAGATCATCAAGCTTGGGCTCCCAGCCAAGATTGGCCCGGGCCTTGCTGCTATCGGCGACAATGGAAGCCGCGTCGCCGGGCCGGCGACCGGTCAGACGTGCGTCAATGGGTGAACCATGCACGCGCTCCACGCTCTCGATCACTTCCTTCACCGAATATCCGCGACCGTACCCGCAATTGGCGACCATGCTGCTGCCACCTTCCCGCAACCGCTCAAGAGCCAGACGATGCGCCGCAACGAGGTCGCTGACGTGGATGTAATCGCGGACGCACGTGCCGTCAGGCGTCGGAAAATCATGACCGAAGATTTCCATGTAGCGCCTCTTTCCCAGGGCTGTCTCGCAGGCAACCTTGATCAGATGCGTTGCGCCTTTGGTCGATTGGCCGGTCCGGCCCTTTGGATCGGCGCCAGCAACGTTAAAATAACGTAGCGCAGTATAATGAAAATCATGCGCGGCTGCGGTGTCGCGGAGCATCCATTCGGACATTAGCTTCGACACACCATAAGGGGATTGCGGCTCAGTCGGAACATCCTCGGTGACCGGTGTCATCCCGCCATCGCCATAGACCGCTGCTGTCGACGAAAAGATGAAATTCTTCACGTCGGATTTTACGACTGATTCGATCAGTGACCGAGTTTTTGATGTATTGTTCTCATAATAGGCAAGCGGGTCGCGAACCGAATCCGGGACAACGACGGAACCCGCAAAATGAATGACCGCATCGACGTAGTTGCGTTCGATCGTCTCACGGACCAGGCTTTGGTCGCCAATATCACCGACAACGAGCTTTGCCTCGCTAGGTATCGCCCAATCGAATCCTGTGGAGAGCCGATCAAGAACGACCACAGACTCACCAGCATCCAGCAACTCCCAGACCATATGGCTGCCGATATATCCGGCGCCTCCGGTCACCAACACTGTCATAGCCAAAGCCCCTTAATCTCCATTTATGCCGCCTTGCGCTCATCTTGCCGCATTTAAGCAGGTGTGCAAAGCTCGTTACTCACGTAATCGAGATACAGTAGCTTTTTAGGACGAATTGCAACAATGGTGTCTTCCCACGAAATACTGCCCGAGTTTGCAACGAACCGTATAAATCTTGCCTCTGCCGGGCTAGGTGCCCAAGCCATTTTTGCCACAGACGATTTTTTCGCTCCAGTAGAACGGATGCTTTTCGATGCACCGGCTGTGTTCATTCCGGACAAATACGATGATCACGGCAAATGGATGGATGGTTGGGAGTCCCGTCGCAAGCGGGGGCCCGGCCATGATTTTGCTGTCATCAAGCTGGCTGCCCCCGGGATCATCCATGGTTTTGATGTCGATACCAGCCATTTTACCGGCAATTATCCGCCCTCGTGTTCAATCGAAGCCTGCACCTCCGAGAATGAGCCGACCGACGCTACCGTTTGGTCCGAACTCTTGCCGCAAAGCCCACTCGGACCATCGAGCAACCATTTTTTTGTGTGCACAAACACAGGCGTCTGGACACATCTCCGCCTGTGTATCTACCCCGATGGCGGCATTGCGCGCCTGCGGGTCTATGGCGAGCCATGGCGAGACTGGTCGCGAATTCCTGTTAGTGAGGAAGTAGACCTGGCCTCCGCTTTAAATGGCGGACGTGTCGTTGCTTATTCCGATGCGCATTACGGCGAGTTGCACCGGCTGTTATCTCCAGGCCGAGGCATCAACATGGGCGACGGATGGGAAACTCGCCGACGCCGCGAGCCTGGCAATGATTGGATCATCGTTCAACTCGGTCATCGCGGCCAGATAAGCCGTGTTGTCGTTGACACGGCGCACTATAAGGGGAATTATCCAGATCGCTGCTCTATCCATGGAGCCGATATTGGACCGGTAGCCGGCGGACTCTCCCAGTCGATCGTCACATCCTCCATGTTCTGGCAGGAAATCTTGCCCGAGCGGAAACTTTCCATGGACGCCGTTCATGACTTCAGCTCAAACGATCTAGTATCAGCAAGCCGTGTCAGCCACATACGTCTCAATATATTCCCTGATGGCGGCGTCAGCCGGTTGCGAATTTTCGGCACTATTTGACTGTTTGCCTGCGCTTTATACAATTGGTGAAGAGAGTTTCGCTTTAACCGTGGCAAATTGCCCATAATCTCATCATGGATTTTGGCTGGCAAAAACGCTAGTAAGTCCATGATACAGGAGCAATTCATGGACTATCGTCGGTTTTTCGAAGACGCGATTGACCAGTTGCACGCTGAAAAGCGCTACCGGGTCTTTGCTAATCTGGAACGGATCGTGGGGAGATTCCCGCGTGCACTTTGGCGTGACGCCGGCAAGACCCGTGAAATTACGGTCTGGTGCTCCAACGATTATCTCGGTATGGGCCAGCATCCTGAAGTCATCAAGGCAATGCATGATGCATCCAGCCGCATGGGCTCGGGTGCAGGCGGCACGCGCAACATCTCCGGCAACAACCACCCGCTGGTCGAACTCGAAATAGAGCTGGCTGATCTCCACCAAAAGGAAGCCGGTCTGGTTTTCACCTCCGGTTTCGTCTCCAATGAAGCCTCGATTTCGACGATTGCACGGCTTTTGCCAAATTGCCTCATTCTTTCCGACGAGCTGAACCACGCCTCGATGATCGAGGGTGTGCGACGTTCAGGTGCGGAAAAGAAGATTTTTCGCCACAATGACCTCGCCCATCTCGAAGAGCTTTTGAAGGCCGCAGGCAGGGAACGGGCGAAGTTGATTGTGTTCAGAATCGGTCTATTCGATGGACGGAGACATTGCTCCTATCGCTGCCATTGCCGATTTAGCGGAAGAATATAATGCCATGACCTACATCGACGAGGTTCATGCAGTGGGTATGTATGGCAATCGGGGCGGAGGCATCACCGATCGCGAAGGTTTGTCACATCGTATTGATATTATCGAAGGTACGCTGGCCAAGGCTTTCGGCACATTGGGCGGTTATATCGCCGGCCCCAAAAGCGTGATCGACGCCGTACGCTCCTACGCGCCTGGTTTCATCTTCACGACAGCACTTCCCCCGGTTATCGCAGCGGCAGCGACGCAATCCATCCGGCACCTTAAAGTATCTCAGGAAGAGCGTCGCAGACATCAATGTCAGGCACAACTTACCAAAGATGTGCTGGCGCAGGCCAATCTTCCGGTTATGAAATCTGAGACACACATCATCCCGATCCATGTCGGCGACCCTGAATTATGCAAGAAGGCCAGCGACCGGTTGCTGGACCTGCATGGCATTTACATACAGCCGATCAACTATCCGACTGTACCACGCGGCACCGAGCGGTTGCGCATCACGCCGACACCGTTCCACTCGAACGAACTCGTCGTTGAGTTGAAGGATGCACTGGTTGAGGTCTGGACGGCGCTGGGCATTCCTTTCTCAAAGGACAGCGCACCAGCTATAGAGACCAGTGACCGTGTGGTAACGCTCGCGATTTCCAAGGCCGGCGGTTAGCACCAGCTTCAGCGTTTCGATACCCATTCCGCAAGTCGGACGGCGGCCTCTTCGACCTGATCTATCCGTCTGGCAAAGCAGAGCCGCAGAAGCGCTGCACCTCCATTGCCAAACGCTGTTCCTGGCGCAAGCCCAACTTTTGCCTGGTCGACGATATCGAAGGCCGCACGGTAGGAATCCGTAATTCCGTCGATGCCGAACAGCAGATAGAACGCACCAGCCGGCGGCGCCAGGCGCACTCTGCCCGTTGCCGCAAGCTTCGCGCAAAGAATGTCCCGTGCCTGATGCGCTCGTTCCACCTGCATGCGGATAAAATCGTCGCCTTGTTCAAGCGCCACAACGCCGCCACGCTGCATAAATTGGGCGACGCCGGAGGTCGAATATTGAATGAGGTTTTCCATCGTTTTGCCCAGCGAGGGGTGTATCATTAGCCAACCCATGCGCCAGCCAGTCATTGCCCAGTTCTTCGAAAAGCTATTGACGAAGATGATGCGCTCATCCGGGTCCATCACATCAAGGAAAGATGGCGCACGACGCGCGCCATAGTAGAAATGTGCGTAGATTTCGTCTGCGATGATCCACAATCCATGGTGACGGGCAATAGCCAGGATTTCCTTTAGTGTTTCGATGTCGGCCGTCCAGCCCGTTGGATTGGACGGGGTGTTTATGAATAGAGCCTTGGTCCGCGGGGTGATCGCATCACGGATCTTCTGGGTATCGAGCGTCCAGCCATTGCTCGTGAAATCCTGTGTGACGGGGACTGGAGTAGCACCGGCAACGCCTGCGGCCGCGGCAAAATTCGGCCACGCCGGGGAAAGGTAGACAACTTCATCTCCCGCACCTGCCGTAGCCTGAATGGCGAGCTGTATTGATTGCATGCCTGAGCCGGTTACATAAAAATGCTCAGCAGGAAGCTCTGCACTGAAATGCCGTTTGTAGTAGTCGGAAAGAGCCCGGCGCAGTTCGGGAATGCCAGCCTGCCACGTATAGAATGTCTCACCATTGGCGAGACCATTACTGGCAGAGTTCCGGATAAAGTCGGGCGTTGGTAGATCGCCCTCCCCAGCCCACAGTGGAATGACACCTTCTTGACGACGGCCGTAATTCATTACAGCAACGATGCCGCTCGCGGGCGCCACCGCTGCCTCATGACGCAAATGTTCGACAAGACCCATTCGGCTGCTCCACTGATCCGGTGGCAGACGTAGCGCAATGGGGTGCTTTTGGCACGCGTATATTTGTGATGTTTCCATCAGTTCGAATGATGGGCCGGTGACGTATCCCGGCGTTACGACTTCAATCTGTCTTTGGCGAGCAGATCACGTATTTCCGTAAGGAGGATTGTCTCCTTCGCAGGAGCAGGATCAGCCGCCACTTCCTTTTTCTTGAAGCGGTTCATGGCCTTGACGACAATAAACAGAACCCAGGCAATGATCAGGAAGTTGATAAGGAGGGTGATGAAATTGCCATAAGCAATGGTGGCCCCAGCTTGTCGGGCAGCTGCCAACGTTGGAGCAGGTGCACCTGAAAGCTGGAGGTAGAGATTGGAAAAATCAATACCGCCGGTCATGAGACCAATAATCGGCATCATGAGATCAGCTACAATCGACTCGACCAGCCTGCCGAAAGCCCCGCCAATGATCACACCGATGGCGAGATCAACCATATTTCCCTTCAACGCAAATTCTTTGAATTCCTGCAGCATGATATACCACTCTCCAGTATTGTGTGTTAATGCAAACCATCAATGCCAGTGATGCTGTTTAAGCACTCGGACAGTAACAGAAGTTTTTAGATTATTAACAGGCCGTTTGGTCTTTCTACAAGTATTAAGGTCGCCGCAACTTAAGCGGGATAACTGACCGCGATTTATTTGGACGAAAGCCGTTGACGTTTGGGGGCGGAAGGTTGGAGCCATGATGGGCTTGACTGCATTGCTGGTCGTTATCGTTTATTTCTCGGTACAGTATTTTGTGATCAAACAGGTGAATAGCCATAGTGGTTCACAAGGTAAGGTACGCCGAGTGATCTACTCTTTGAGCGTGGCAGCAAGTGGTTGTTCGTGGGTATATTTTGGATCCGGGGGCTATGCCGCCAAGCATGGTATAGAATTTGTCGGGCTATACGTTGGTCTCCTTCTCGCCTTCACGCTCGGTTTTCCATTGCTCGAAAAGATCGTCGAACTATCCAAGGCAGAGGGAATCAAGTCAATTTCCGATTTTATCGGTGCGCGCTACGGGAAAAGTTTTTCGGTTGCCGCGGTCGTGACAATAATTACAACGATTGGCCTCATTCCATATATCTCGCTCCAAATGACGGCCATTCACTATTTGGTCGAAGTTTTTTGCGGTTCTTTTGGTTCTCATATATCTGACGAGGCGGTGAACGAACATTTCCTTATCGACTCGGTGGAAATAGGCATCGCGCTGTTCACGATCTTTTACAGCGCTTACGGCCCCCATTTTAAAGAACAGTATGATGGTTTGGTTCATACCTTGGCATTTGCTACCTTGGCGAAGTTTGCCGGATTCGTTGTCGTTGGCATCGCTGCAACAACGTTTCTATTTGGATCCCCAGCTGAGATATACACGCGCGTCATGGCTGAACGAGAGCACCTCGTCGCATTTCAGTCGCCAGTGTCCATAAGTAACAGCCTAGGGTTCGTTTTGATTGGGGCGGCATCGGTATTGTTACTTCCTAATCAGTTTTATATAACCATAGTACAGAATCGGGACCTTTCTGAACTTCGCACAGCGCGGTGGTTTGTTCCGCTGCTCCTTCTGGGCTTTTGCATATTCATTATGCCCTTAGCTTTGATCGGTTCTACTGTTCTCCCGCAGTCTGCATCCGCCGATTTTTACTTCCTGTCATTACCACTTGCTGCGGGACATAGCTGGCTCGCCACAATCGCGTTTGCTGGCGGTTTGGCGGCAGCAACGACAATGATCATCGCGCCGTCGATATTGTTGTCGATCATGATATCCAATGATTTGATCTTACCGGGGATTCTCAGAAGAACGAAACTATCGTCATCCGACGGCCCAAAAGACTTCACAAGGATCATTCCTAATATACGGCGCGCAGCGCTTATCGGGATTCTGGTTGCAGCTTTCGCCTATCAATTCGTTATATCCGTGCAGATTGATTTTGCTGCAATGGCGTTAGTATCGGCTGTCGCGGTCATTCAGCTCCTTCCACCGCTACTCGGCGGGCTGTTTTGGCGTCGAGCCACGGCAAGGGGCGCGCTTTGGGGGATGGCCGCTGGTTTCTGCGTCTGGACCTACACAATGGTGCTGCCAAGCGTGCTCGGCACCGCGTCGTCAATTTCCGTGGACGGCCTCTTCGGCCTGGCTGCACTCCGACCCCATGCCTTGTTCGGCCTAGAGGCCAGCAATTATATCAACGCCCTGTTCTGGAGCTTATCGGTCAACATCACGCTCTTTATCGCTGGCTCGCTTTCCAGGAGCGCCACTCCGCTCGAACGCATCCAAGCCTCGGTATTTATTACAGACGCCGCTTTGTCCACGAATGCTATCGGAAGTCTACAGCCCAGTGTAACCGTTAATCTGCTCAAGTTGACAATATCGAAATATATTGGCAACGAACAAACTGCCCTCGCTTTCAATTCCTTTCACAAGCAGGAAAATATCGACCTTGAGGGTAGTGATCCAGCAGATTTCAAGACCGTACACTTCGCCGAGCAGTTGCTATCGGGCATTGTCGGCTCACCTTCGGCGCGTATGATCCTTTCCTTGGCTATGGGCCCCACCGGCCCAGCCCAGCGTCGGGCTCAGATTTTGGTTGATCACGCGACCGACGCGCTAGCGCAGGACCGCCACCTTCTGCAAACAGCGCTGGACCAGATGGATCAGGGCATCAGTGTTTTCGATCGACAGTATCGGCTTAGTTGCTGGAATACGCAGTTCCGCCTCATCCTCGATCTTCCAAAGGAGCTGCAGCGGATGGGCACTCCTCTTAACCGCATACTCTCGTATCTATACGAGCGTGATGATCTCGCGGACTTTACTGATAAGACCTTCATTGAACAATTTACCGAGATTGCAATTCCTTGGCGCGTCAAGCTTAAAGGAACCGGTCAGACGATCGAAATCCGCTCCAACTCCATACCAGATGGCGGATTGGTGACAACGTTCACCAATGTGACAAATGCAGTTAACGCCGATAATCTGTTGCGCCAGACCAATGAGTCTCTCGAGTTGCGTGTACGCGATCGTACAGCAGAGCTTACGCTGGCAAATCAACAATTAGGAAAAGCTCAACGACGAGCCGAAGAAGCCAATCTTGGTAAGACACGGTTTCTTGCCGATGCTGGACATGACATTCTCCAACCATTGAATGCTGCCCGCCTCTACTCCTCTTCCTTGATGGAGCAGCTTGGAAATTCGCGCGAAAAGGAGCTCGCCAGCAACGTTGATTCGTCGCTTGAAGCGGTCGAGTCCATCATCAGCGCCCTGCTCGACATTTCAAGATTGGATACGGGTGGGCTAAAGCCCGTCATTTCTGTCTTTCGTCTCGATGCGTTATTGCAGCAAATTGCGCGGGATTTTGCACCCACGGCGCGAGAAAAAGGACTGGATCTCCGGGTAGTTGCCAGTTCGGCAGTCATTGCGACGGACCGCAACCTTTTGAGGAGGCTCATTCAAAACCTGGTGTCGAACGCCATCAAATATTGCCGGTCAGGAAAGATTTTGGTTGGGGTGCGGCGGCGTGGCAAATCCATAGAGTTACAAATTCTCGATACAGGTATTGGTATTCCCGCTGACAAACTTGATGATATCTTCCGCGAGTTTTCGAGGTTGCCGGAAGGGATGAGAGAATCAGATGGCCTCGGTCTCGGGCTCTCCATTGTCGAGCGCATCGCAAAGATCCTCGACCTAACGATCATGGTCACGTCAAGAGTGGGGAAAGGATCGGCTTTTTCAGTTACCATGTTGGCTTCAAACGTGCCGGTTCTGCCCACACTCGAATCAGGACAGGCAGTCAAACCTTTCAGCGTCTTGACCGGGCTCACAGTCTTGTGCGTCGACGATAATGAGCGATCACTTGCCGGCATGCAGGAACTACTGACGACTTGGGGCTGCCAGGTCTTGCCGTTCAAAAGCGGAAAGGCTCTGCTTAGCTATTGCGTCGAAAACCCTGCAGCAATTCCAGCGGTCATTTTGGCAGACTATAATCTGGACGAAGAAAACGGTCTCGACGTTATTCAAAATACACGCGAACACTTGCGGCGACACCTCAAAGCGGCACTGATCACCGCTGATCGCTCGGATCACGTTCGGGAACGCGCTTTGCTAAAGATATCTCGATTATCAACAAACCCGTGCGTCCCGCTATTCTGCGCGCGCTGCTCTCGCATTTCAGCCAGGAAATTGCAGCGGAATAATCCACGGCGGATCAGTGAAATCCGGTCGTCGCGGGTTCAACTGGGAGCACCTCCTCTTTGAAGCGCGCCAACCGGATAACGGCCTGAGTCCGACTTTCGACGCCGAGTTTATAAAGCACGGCCGACACATGCGCCTTGATAGTCGCCTCCGAGACGTTGAGTTCATGCGCAATCTGTTTGCTCAACATACCATCTGCCATCATCGCAAGCACCCGACCTTGCTGCGGCGTCAGCTTTCGCATGCACAATATGAGCTCAACGATTTCCGGGTCGAGTTCCCCAGCTTCGTCGCCCACCAGCGGCGACCAGATTTGTCCATCAAGTATAGTTTTTACGGCTTCGTTTATGGTCTCGGGACTGGACGATTTGGAAATGAAGCCTGCAGCGCCGAGTGCCAGGGCGGCACGAATTGTGACCGCGTCGTCGGTAGCAGAAACAATCGCCACGGGAACCATCGGTTGCAGCGCGCGCAGGCTGATAAGGCCAGTTAGCCCACCAATGCCATTCAAGGATAGATCTAGAAGCACGAGATCGATGTCTGAAGCTCCTTGGACGAAGGCTTTCGCGCTTTCCAAGTCGCCTATTTCGATTATCTCGACGTCAGTCGTTTTTGACGATAGTGCGAGCCTCAGGGCGCCCCGGAATAGAGGATGATCGTCAACGATGACAAATGTATATTTCATTGTTCAAAAGTCCTTAATGTTAAATAATTCAAATTTATTATCCAAAAGCCGTAATGCTAACGACTAAAGCCAATTCGACTGATATATCAAGAGCATTTCAACGCGTGTCAAAGTTTTGAATGGAGAAAACTCGAATGGCGATTAAGCCAGTTTATTCAAATGCCTTGGCAAAACCTTATTCCCGAGCGATTATTCGTTGTGGGGATTTATTCTTGAAGGCGGGATGAATGATTACAAATACTCTTTACCCTGAGAACCAACCGTATCTGGAACAGATGCTCCAAGTATCGGAATTGCATACCATTCATATTGAAGAATGCGGTAATCCTGATGGGAAACCGGTGATCATGGTTCACGGTGGCCCGGGAGGTGGCATCAATCCGACGATGCGACGCCTGCATGATCCCGAGCGTTACCGCATCATCCTTTTCGATCAACGCGGTTGCGGGAAGTCGACGCCGCATGCGGAACTGAAAGAAAACACGACTTGGGATCTGGTCTCCGATATGGAGCGCATTCGCGAGCATCTAGGCGTCGACAAGTGGCAGGTTTTTGGCGGATCTTGGGGCTCCACCCTTGGACTCGCATATGCTCAAACTCATCCCGATCGTGTGCTCGCATTGATCCTCCGTGGGATTTTCATGATCCGGCGCTTCGAGATCGAGTGGTTCTATTCGAACGGTGCAAGCATCATTTATCCAGATCGTTTTGAAGCATATCAGGAGCATATCCCTGAAGAAGAGCGCGGCGATATGATTGCCGCCTATTACAAGCGTTTGACCGACCCGGACCCTGCAATCCAACTGACTGCTGCAAAATTATGGGCACGCTGGGAAGGTTCGGCCTTGTCACTGTTGCCAGACCCGGCACGCGAAGAAGCGTTCGGAAACGACCATTTCGCCATCGCCTTCGCCCGCATTGAGTGCCATTACTTCCAAAACAAGGGATTCTTCGACACGGATGACCATATCTTGCGCAATGCGCATTTGATCCGCGAAATACCTGGTGTGATAGTGCACGGCCGCTACGATATGTGCACGCCGTTGCTCAATGCCTGGCATTTGAAGAAGGTCTGGCCGGAAGCCGATCTGCGCATCGTCGAAGATGCCGGTCATGCAGTGAGCGAACCCGGCATCGTGCATGAATTAATTGCTGCGACCAAACGCTTTGCTGTTTAATCCAGCTCTCCGCAACCGGCTCAGCGGTGGCCGGTTGCATTCATGCAGCGATGTGCTTTCGCCGTGATTTGACTACCCAGAGATGCCCGAACGGATCGGTAAGCACTCCGGCGCGATCGCCGCTATCCAGCGTTTCAATCTCATTGCGCAAGTTGCCCCCTTCTTCGATCGCGTGGTGCATAACGCGATCGACATCATCCACATGAATATCGAGCATGACCGGCGTTGCCCCAATCGCGTGAACAGATCTTGGGCCGCCAAGCGAAGCATCCGCATCGCGTTTGGGATTGGCTCCAACAATCATCACCACCGAAGCGCCCATGCGCAATTCAGCAGCGATCAATTCGCCATTGTGTAGATAGGGTCGTCCTACTACTTGGGCTCCGAAGACACTTTCGTAGAAATCCAAAGCCTTTTGCTGATCGCCATGGCGTACAAAAAGCCGTATCGATACCTCTCCAATCAGTCTTGGCACTGCAATCATCTCACCGCTCCCAGAGAAGAATTCCAAGCGGTTAAAGTCTATCAAATTGTCGAACAAATCAAGAACAAACGACTCTATGAGACCTTACCTCCTGCCAGTCTCCTGTCACTGCCAGGTCAGGTCTTTTGCGGTGATTGCGGATTCGCAGGCTTGCTCTTTTCCTCGAATTCCTTGGCAATTCCCATGAAGCGACGCATAAACCTCTCCATATAGCTCAACCCTTTTTCAAAGTCCTCATCGGAAGGAAGGGCGTCGCGAACGACTGGCGGCAGCTTGCCCATACCCGCGACAGTGTCCTCAAGTTTTGCGACTCTCGTCTTGAGGTCCGCAATATCATCCTCATATGCCGCCCGCTCTTCAGCTGCCAACTTGCAGATCAGCTGATCCGACTTCTCCTGGCAGATCGACATTTCGCCAGTTTTGTTGTTCATGCGAACATAGCCGTCATTGGTTCTCTCAAGCGTATAAGTCGCTGCTTCCTGTGCCATGGCGGCGAACGACCATAGAGAACCAGAGAGCGCGATGAGTAAAGTTCGTGCTACTAACATGGATGAATCTCCAACATTTACGTTTCAAGAACCTGAGGAAATAATACGCCGAAAATCTGGAACAAGGCGATATTTCTGTTACAGGCGTCAGGTCTACCCTTTGCGCATCGAGGTTTTGCGTCTAGTAAAGACGCTTATGACTCATCTGGTTTACAAGATTGCTCCGCGTGCTCTTTGGCAAGCTGCAGAAGCGACCGGCGTATTCGATGGCGCGCCGATCGATCAGGCGGATGGCTATATCCATTTTTCCACTGCAAGTCAGGCAGCCGAGACAGCCGCCAAGCATTTCACGGGTCGGAATGATCTCGTGCTGATCGCAGTCGAGGCAGACAAACTGGGTACCGCGCTCAGGTATGAGGTCTCGCGCGGAGGCGATCTCTTCCCGCACCTCTACGCGCCGTTACCTCTCGACGCTGTTTCATGGATCAAGCCGTTGCCGTTGGGTAGCGACGGCAAGCACAAATTTCCGGAGTTGAGGCATGAGTAGATTGTTCGGATCGATTGGCCGCAGAGTGCTGTTTAGGCTCGATCCGGAAGATGCGCACGGTCTCTCGATCAAGGCATTGAAGACCGGTCTCGTGCCTGCACGCCCACCCAACAACGATCCTGCGCTGCGTGTCGCTGTTGCCGGCCTCAGTTTTCCTAATCCGCTTGGCATGGCCGCTGGCTATGACAAAAATGCCGAAGTACCCGATGCATTGCTGGGACTCGGCTTCGGCTTTGCCGAAGTCGGAACGCTCACGCCGCGGGCACAATCTGGCAATCCGAAGCCGCGCATCTTTCGCCTTGTCGAAGACAACGCGGTAATCAACCGGCTTGGCTTCAATAATGAAGGTCATGACCCGGCATTCCGACGCCTGTCCGAGCGACGTTCGCATGCCGGCATCGTTGGAGTAAACATTGGCTCCAACAAGGACTCTACCGACCGTGTCGCGGACTATGTGGCAGGTATAAGGAAATTCCATTCTCTTGCGAGTTACTTTACGGTCAATATTTCCTCTCCAAACACGCCAGGTTTGCGCGATTTGCAGGCGCGAGAAAGCCTTAAAGAACTGCTCGGCAAGGTACTCGACGCGCGCGACGCACAACCAGGCGCCAGGCGCCCTGTTTTTCTCAAGATCGCACCCGATCTGACCGAAGCCAGTCTTGACGATATTGCCGCCGAAATCGGCTCGCACTCATTGGACGGGTTGATAATTTCCAACACGACGCTCTCTCGCGCAGGTCTGAAAAGCAGCAAGAGCACAGGCGAGACAGGCGGCCTCTCCGGAAAGCCGTTGTTCGAACGGTCGACGATTGTACTCGCCAAGATGCGCCAGCGCGTTGGTACCGATCTCCCGATCATCGGTGTTGGCGGCATCGCGAGTACAGCGACAGCCATTGCCAAGATTCGGGCTGGAGCTGATCTCGTCCAGCTTTATACCAGCATGATCTTTAGTGGTCCCGGCTTGGCAAGCGAGATCGTCAACGGCATGTCAACAAGCCTGAAGCGCGACAACGTTAGTACTATCGCCGCGCTACGCGATTGCGACGTCGACGATTGGGCCGCAAAAGCAATCCCGGCCTAGTTGGCAAACTGAATTCGTGCCCGGCTCGGCAAGATCGATAACAGGGAGATCCCGCGCAAACCGAGAAAAAGGTGCAGCGCTAGCCAAAGGCCATGGTTGCCGAAGAATTTCGGCAAAATGAAATAGGCAGCGAAATAGCCGATCAGCGACAGTATCATCATATTACGCATGTCACGCGACCATGTCGCGCCAATAAAGACCCCGTCCATATGGAAAGCCAGCAGACCTACGACCGGCGCCAGAGCTGCCCACGGCAAATAAAGCGACGCCATTTTCTGCACCTCGTCAGATTTGATCAAGAACGCGACAATCGCATCACCAAAGATCAAAAAGAAAACAGCCATCGCTGTCGCCAGCAACAAGCCCCATAGGAACGACAGTTTTATCCCCCGGTCGAATGCCGGACGATAGTGCGCCCCTACGGCACGGCCGGAAATCTGTTCTGCGGCAGTTGTCACTCCATCAATTAAATAGCCGGAAATCAGCAGGAAGTTCATCAAAACTGCATTTGTTGCCAACATCACCGCACCCGCTTGCGTTCCAGCGCGGGTGAAATAGGCATAGGCGATCAACAGGAAGAACGACCTCAGCATGATATCGCGGTTGACAGCAAACATGCGGCGAATCTCATGCGTATCCAATACCCGCGCCCGGGACGGATTTGGTACCGCACGGAATTGCCGGTAGATTATGAATAGGCCAACCGCCAGCGCTACAGTTTCACCGAGCAAAGTTCCCCAAGCAATACCCGCTACGCCCCAGCCCATAACCAGGCCGAACCAAATTGTCATAAGAACGTTGACACCGTTGAGCAGGAACTGAAGATAGAGCCCCAGCATGGCCTTCCCTTGCCCGAGTAACAGACCCAGAACCACGAAATTGCCAAGCGCCATGGGCGATGACAGCAGGCGGATCGAAACATAGGTCGACATGGCGTCCGAGACTGCCTTATCCGGGTTCATGAAACCGATCGTCGCTTGCAGAATTAGTGGCGTCGCCGCAATGAAGAGCACACCGGCCACGGCGGCAATACCGATGGCGCGCCAAAAGACCGCTTGCTGTTCCACATTGTCGTGTCTTCCCATTGCCTGCGCTACAAGCCCGGTCGTGCCCGCACGCAAGAAATTCATCGTAGAAAACAAAAAATCGAAAACCAGTGCACCGATGGCAAGGCCGCCCAGCAGATGCGGATCACCGAGCTGGCCAATCACCGCAGTATCGACCAGTCCGAGCAACGGCGTCGTCAGCGATGCCAGCATTACCGGAATCGTGATTGCCAGCATCAGCTTGTTGGTCACCTCGAACGGGCGAACAATTTTTGATTCTGACAGTGGGGACGTTTCGGTTGTCATGAAATACCGGAGATTGCAACCACACGGCTATTATTGCTCTATGCCATCGACTCGCCACGGTTTCCAGTGCAATCGCCGCAATCAGCGCTAACTTGCCAGAACCAGCGCCCAATAGCGCTCGGCACTGCCATTTGCGGACTCCGCATAGGCCAAGCCGAAACGTGTAAACTGCGGATCTAGCATGTTACGCCGATGTGGCGGTGATGCCATCCATCTAGCAAAAAGCTGGTCCACATCCATGTGCCCCATGGCGATATTCTCAGCGGCAAGGCCATGAATTTCATTGTCCCGCACACGGGAGGCAAAGCCCCGACCCCAGCGGGTCGTGTGAGCCATACGGCCAGTACTTGCCATGTAGCTTGCCTGTTGTGACGCAGCACGTTCCAGCGTGGGATCAGCATTCAGCCCGGTGAGACCATTTGCAGAGCGAATCGCTCGCACGTTTGAATTAGCCGCGGCCGAAGCTCCCGCAATCTTTCCTGGCGTTCGCATAGCGGTCTGGCAGGCCGATAGCGGTAGAACCGCAACCGTGGTGAGGCCTAGAAAATTGCGGCGTGATAGATAACAATGCTTTTCGGACATGGCCAATTCCTGAAGGAGACCGTCCGCCGGTATCCGGCAATTGTGGCTCCTTCAGGCCGAAAATGGGCTATAGCGGAATTTTAGCGCCGATAACTCAGCAGGCGCAGAATGATGAAGCAGGGAATGACGACCACCGCGCCGAGCAGAAAATAAGCGGCAAAACGTTCGATAGCACCAAAGCCAAGATTCCAAATGCGACGAAGAAAGTTCTCGAAACCATAAAGAATGTCTATAGGAGACCAGTCGAAAGCACTCATGACGACCCCAACCACCAGCGAAACCACGATCAGTTTCACAAGGACCCGGCCGGGCGAGTCTCCTAGGAAGCGGTTCATTCTTTCCGACATTTGTTCTCCGGTATTGGAAAAGATGGAGTGGGTAAAGTGATTATTTGACGCGGGCAGATCAGCGTCAGCCTTACTACTCGCGTAACGAATCCCTTCGCGTCACACCGAACAGGTTGATAGCCGCAACAATTTCCTTAGGACGTTGGAACGCAACAGCTGCTGACACCAGCACAATGTCACCTCTTTGTCGAGTATGCCGGGTCAGTCTGGCTTAAATTTGCGTTAGACGACGAACGGATTCTCGTGTTCGGGAAAGCGCTCGCGTTTCACGACACAGTTTTCGAAGCCGTGTCTGTCACATTGCACTCAGGGTGGATTGGTGCATAGAGGAGTCGGCGACGCGAGCACCTTGCCCTGACTGTTTCGCCATCGAGATGCGGGATTCGGCGGAGCAACACCAAGCCCATGCCATTCACATCATCTCTTTCGCGCCACGATATAGGGGCGGTTATCATTGCCCTTGGTTTGCGTGGCTTTCAGTGGCAATAATGTCGAAGCCTGCCGCACATATAAGCTGGTTGAGATCCACCTTCGCAAAGGCGCCTGCGTAGGGTGCCCTGCCAAGCGCACGCATTGCGGGCAACAAGGCAATCCGGATACGTGGGTTCATATCTCCGACGCATGGTGTTTTGGAAATGAAAAGCCCTCCGCTGCAAGCAAGGTATGGATACGGCGCAGCGTGCCAGGCAGATCGCGGACCAGGTGGAGATAGTTGAATCCTATAACTGAGTCGAACTGCGCCTCTTCGGACGTCAGCGCCTCTGCGGTGGCGGCGCGGAAGGTGAGCGTCGGAATAGGCTTGTCAACACACTTCCCTTTTGCAATCGCGATCATGCCACTGGAAATATCCGTTGCAAGATAGCTTTGCACATCGCCTGCAAGCTGGAGTGCCGTTGTTCCTGTCCCGCAACCCAGTTCCGATCGCGCTTCCGCCTTACTCGGCTGTGCGGCACCAAGCTTCTTCAGAAGAGGCCGCTAAAATCAATAGGTGATTTCGTTAGGGTGCTATAAAATCACCGTGGACGCTTTCTGATCTCCCGGTACGGAAAGTCGCATTTTGTGATCAATATATTGGCAAATCAATGGAACAGAGACTAGCCGCAGTCCTGGCAGCCGATATGGCAGGCTATAGCCGGCTAATGGAGGCGGACGAAGCAGGCACAATCGCCCGCCTCAAAACGCACCGGATAGAATTGATCGATCCCGCCATTGCAAAGAACAAGGGCCGGATTATTAAGACGACAGGCGACGGCATGCTCGTGGAGTTCCAGAGCGTTACTGACGCAGTAAAGTGTGCCGTCGAGATCCAGCACCGCATGCAGCGGCGCAATTCGGACGTGCCTCAGGATCGGCGGATCGAATTCAGGATCGGCATTAATCTTGGCGACATTATCTTCGAGGACGATGACATTTTCGGCGACGGTGTGAATATTGCTTCTCGTATTGAACAACTTGCCGACGTAGGCGGTATCTGTGTCACCGGCGCAGTGGCAACGCAAATCGCTGATCGTCTTGAAGTCTCCCTCGAGGATCTGGGCGAGAAGACACTAAAAAATATAAGCCGTCCCGTCCGTCTGTTTCGTATCGGACTTGAGCGCTCTACCTTGCCTGCTCAGCCGGGAGACTTCGATGCAAACCGATCTATCTCAAAACCCTCGATAGTCGTTCTGCCCTTCAACAACATGAGCGGCGACCCCGATCAGGAGTTTTTCGCCGACGGTCTTACCGAGGACATCCTTACGGAATTGTCTCGCCGCCACGAGCTGTTCGTCATCTCACGCAATTCCAGTTTCGTGTACAAGAATCGAGCTGTAAATGTGCGCGAAGTCGCCGAGAAACTCGGAGCTCAATACCTGGTGGAGGGAAGCGTCCGGAAGATTGGCGATAGGGTACGCGTAACGGTCCAGCTCATCGACGCAGCCAATGCCGCCCATATCTGGGCGGATAAATACGACCGCAGGCTGGACGACATATTTGCGATTCAGGATGAAATAACAGCGGCGATAGCCGCAACCTTACCGGGGCGTGTCGAGGCGGCCCAGCGCGACCAGCTTGGGCGGACGAAACCTGCAAACATGGCCGCATACGAGTGCGCGCTGGCCGCCAAGGTGCTGCATCACAGAGGCACAGTCGCCGACAACACGCAGGCTCAGTCCCTGATAGACCGGGCAGTTGCGCTTGACCCGGGTTATGCCCATGCCCATGCTTGGCGGGCGTGTATTCTTGGCCAGGCCTGGGTCCACGGCTGGTGCCAAGACAAGGATGCTGTCTGGAGCGAAATCGTTGCTGCCTTGGATCGGGCTTTGGCGCTGGATGACAACGATGCCGATGTGCATCGCATTTTGGCCGCGGTTAGTGTGAACAACAACGCGCTAACCACAGCGCGTTATCACCAGGAGCGTGCCCTCTCCCTTAATCCCAACTACGACCTTGTGGTGGTTCAGCAAGGGGAACTGTTGACGTGGCTGGGGCGGCCCGAAGAGGGAATCGAATGGATCCGCAAGGCAATGCGGCTGAATCCACATCACCCTGAAAGATTTTGGAGTCATCTTGGAAAAGCACATTTCGCTGCGCATCAGTATGGCGAAGCGATTGAAGCATTCATGCATCTGTCCGTCATGGATGAGGTCCAACACGCATTCGCCGCAGCATGTTACGGCTGGCTTGGCGATGAGATCGCTGCTGCAGCTCATATGAAGAAGGTTCGAACGCTTCTCCCCGAATTCGCCGTGGAATCCTTCCTCGCCACTTTGCACTACGCTGAGCAATCAGACGTGAATCACCTTCGCGAGGGGATTGTCAAAGCGGGAGGGGACGATCACTTTTCGCGAGCGAACGATTTCACGGCGCAGTAACAGACAGCGTGATCCGCAACATTTGGCGGCATAGGTTACGGATTACCGAGTAGCAACAGCCCGGGGCAGCTCTCCCCCTGTAAATCAATTAGGTTCCATGCAAAGACGATCGCTTTCGCCGGGCACCAATTCCATCGGCCAGACCAACTCAATCCTGTCCTGTGGATAGCTGCTCATGAAAGCCGGCATGGTTGAAAGCAATGCTTCAGCGAGCTTAATGCCAAGATCGCGGAGCGAAATCCGGAAACATGTGAGAGTGGGCGACAGGAAGCGGCTTTGCGTGCTTTCGCGAAAACCAATAACGGCAACATCGCGACCTGGATGGATACCCGCTTCGTAGAAGCGCCGGTAAAGACCGATCGCCATGTTCTCATTCACCAGAATGACCGCGGTCGGCGTCTGCTTCTGCGCCAGCATCGCGCTAGCAACCTGGTAACCGCCCTCTTCGTTGCCGTTTGCCGGAAAGACGAGATCGGGATCGAAGCCAATGCCATGGTCGCTCAAGGCGCGTTTGTAACCTTCCACAAAAATGTAGCTAAGATTGATGTCATTGGCCGGCATGCCGATTGCAATTCGCCGATGACCGAAATTGAGAAGGCGGGTTACCGCGGTTGCGGCCACGCCCTCGAAATCAAGGTCGATCCAGGGATATTGCCCACCGGTATTGCTTCGCCCGAGCGTCACAAAGGGAATTTTCCGTTCGAGCAGGAGTGTTATTCGCGGGTCATTGCGCATTGTCGCGGAAATGATCAATCCGTCGACGAATCGCCGTCCGACTATGCGGTTGAGATAAGCACCGGGGTCTTCATCGGTTCCGCACAACAGAGCCACGAGATCGAGTTGATGCCGCCTGAATACGGACTGCACTCCTTCGAACACCGGCATGAAGAAGCTGCCGCCATTGTCGGCCGTTTCAATAGATGATTCGATCATGAAACCGATTGTGTTGGTGGTACCCTGTCTGAGGCTGCGGCCCGACTGGTTCGGGACATAGCCGAGCTCTTTCGCCGCGAGAAGCACACGTTCGCGGGTCTCGGCATTGACATCGGACTTGCCATTCAGCGCCCGCGAAACCGTCCCAATGGAAATATTTAGGTGGCGGGCAAGGTCCCGTATACTCACACTTTTTTCCTCCCCGAGCCGCTCGTTTGAGGGCCGCCTCTCATAAAACACCTAAATGAGGGATTGACAAACTTTAGTCTTCAAGTTGAAATCGTAAACGTTTACGGACGCCATTTGCAATCGTTTTTGCAGGTTTTTGATGGTTTCCGTTGGGAGGAGTGGAATATGCAACGTGCCGTTTTAGTCGGCTGCGGAGCCATGAGCAAAGCATGGTTCGAGGCCGCCCGCACCATCACCGATGTGGAGATCGTCGGCATAGTCGATCTCGATATCGGGCGAGCTGAGAACCGCGCCAGGGAATTCGGTTGGGAGAGCGCGACCGTCGGCAGCAATCTCACTGAAGTTCTTGCCCAGACTTCTCCCGACATCCTTTTCGACATCGTCATACCAGCCGCCAGGCATGCAACAGTTGCCGCTGCTCTGGAGGCGGGCTGCCATGTTCTTTCCGAGAAGCCAATGGCAGAAACGCTGGAGGAAGCGCGCGATCTCGTCCAGCGTACAAGGAAGGCGGGCCGAATTCATGCCGTCGTTCAAAACCGCCGGTATCTGGCACAAATACGCCGCATCCGCAGGCTCATTCAATCGGGCGCCATCGGCGACGTGACGAGCCTCCATTGCGACTTTTTCCTTGCGCCGCATTTTGGCGGTTTCCGCGAAGAGATGCGCCACGTTCTGTTTCTCGACATGGCGATCCACACATTCGACGCCGCCCGTTATCTTGCTGGCGACGCCGCCAACGCCGTCTACGCCCACGAGTGGGAGCCTGGCAACTCCTGGTATGGCCAGGGGTCATCGGCAGCCGCCATTTTCGAGTTCACCAATGGCGCGGTTTTTACTTATCGCGGCAGCTGGTGCGCCGACGGTCTGCGCACAAGCTGGGAGAGCGCGTGGCGCATCGTCGGCAGCAGGGGTTCGATTGTCTGGGACGGACACGATGACATACAGGCCGAAGCCGTCACCTCCGGCAGGGAAGGCCTGTTTTCCGAGGTGACCGCCGTCGATATTCCTCCCCTCGACGCGTCTGATCGTATCGGCGGTCACCTCGGTGTCATGCAGGATTTTATTGCGGCCACGCGCGGCGGTCCGTCACCGGAGACCGTCGGCACGGAAAATATCAAAAGCCTCGCCATGGTGTTCGGAGCGATCGACAGCGCCGAATCGGGTCGGCGCGTCGAAATCACGATCTGAAGGAGTTGGAAGTGAGCAACCCGGCAAAAGCCATCCGTATCGGCACCATGATCAAGGGTAATGCGCCAGACCCTGCCGCCTATGTCAAAAGCATCTTGCCGCATGGCTTCGAAAGTGTTGAACCATTCTTCTGGCAGGTGATGAACAAGGATCTTCCAAGACTTGCGGCGGAATTGAAAGAAGCAATCGGCGATGCTGACGTCACCATGTCGACACTTGGCATGTTCGGCAATCCGCTCGAGGACACAGACATCGATCGTGAAACGTTGAAGGGTTGGCAAGCACTAATCGACAACGCGCACCATTTCGGTGCGACGACAATTGCCGGGTTTACGGGACGTGTTCGCGGTAAGCCAATCGAGGAAAGCCTGCCACAATACAGGAAAATCTGGACCGAACTGGCTAAGCGCGCTGCCGACAAAGGCCTGAAACTTGCCTTCGAAAACTGCGCGATGGATGGCAATTGGGCGAGCGGCGACTGGAACATCGCGCACAATCCCGATGCTTGGGAGATGATCTTCAACGAAGTTCCCGCCGATAATATCGGTCTCGAATGGGAACCTTGCCATCAGATGGTCTATCTGATCGACCCGCTGCCGCAAATTCGCAAGTGGGCACCGAAGATTTTCCATGTTCACGGCAAGGACGCGACGATCCGCTGGGAGGTCATCCGTGAACACGGGATCTTCGGCAAGGAGAAATTCGTATTCATGCGCTCGCCAGGTTTCGGCGACACCGACTGGGTGGATGTTATTTCCGAGCTGCGGCTCGCGGGCTGGTCAGGCTCGATCGACATCGAAGGCTGGCACGATCCCGTCTATCGCCATGAACTCGAAATGACCGGCCAAGTGCATTCGCTCAACTATCTCAAGCAGAGCCGCGGCGGCTCATACGTCCCTAACCCCTAAAACTCGACCCGGCCCATCTTGCCGCAAAGAAGCAAGCAGACCGGACCAGCAACAAGAGGAGGAAAGCATGAAACCACTTATGAAATGGATCGCAGCCGCATCGCTGTTTATGTCCGGTGCCGCTCAAGCCGAGCCGGTAACGCTGGATATCTGGACGATCGATCGCCCGGACCAGTACATGTACCTGTTGAAGGACGAGTTCGAGCAGTCTCATCCGGATATCAAGCTGAATGTCAAGACTGTTCAGTTCCGCGACATGGTCAACGATCTGGCGCGTGCCACCGCGACCGGTGAATCCCCTGACGTGACGTATATCGACAATCCTGAGGTCGCACTCTTCGCCTCGCGTGGTCTGCTGCTGGATCTGGGACCTATGCTGGCGGAATCGAAGGTAATCAAAAAGGAGGATATTTTCCCCGGACCGCTTTCCTCGGTCACATGGGACGGCAATATCTACGGCATACCACGGGGAGCTAACACTCTGGCGCTCTACTACAATGCGGACATGTTCAAGGCGAAAGGCCTCGACCCGGACAACCCGCCCAAGACATGGGCCGAACTATACGCCGCCGCCAAGAAGCTCAGCGATCCGGCCAAAAATATCTATGGTCTGGCGTTTTCGGCTGTCGCTACCGAAGAAGGTACCTTCCAGTTTCTGCCCTGGCTGCAGATGGCAGGTGGCGACTACAACAAGGTCGACACTGAAGGCGGCGTCAAGGTTCTCGATTTCTGGGGAAAGCTGCTGGACGAGAAGCTAGCCTCTCCGGACACTTTGATTCGTAGCCAGTTCGATTCGACTGGCACCTTTAATGCGGGCAATGCGGCAATGGCCATCTCCGGACCCTGGGAACTTCCCCGGATGAGCCGCGAAGCAAAGTTTGACTATCGCGCCGCGCTTTTGCCGGTTCCCCAGGAAGGTGCGACGCGCGCCTCGGCGCTCGGCGAAGGCGACAACGTCATCCTCGCCAAAAGCGAGCATCCCCAAGAGGCGTTCATTCTGCTGGAATTCCTCTATGGCAAAATGCCCGATGTCTGGAATCGCTTCGGTTTCGTGCCTGCAGCGAATGTGAAGTCAAACGATCCAAAGGCGCCAGCTATCTATGCCGTCTTTGAGGAAAGCATGAAGTACGCGCGGAATCGCGGTCCGCATCCCGAGTGGCCAAAGATTTCCAAGGCCATCTACACTGCGATCCAGTCGTCGCTGACCCACCAGAGTGACGCGAAGACCGCACTCGCAAACGCACAGAAACAAATCGACGCTGTATTGAACAAATAGATTTTTGCATCGCCCTTCGCGCATGCGAAGGGCGATGATCCCCAGATTTGAGGCGGCAAGCGGGAGGACGCGGTGTACGGCATTATCAGAACCATCCGGGACGGTAGTGGATTCGATATCCTTCTGCTTGGGCTTGCTCTGCTCTATCTCGTCACCTTTTCGGCTTTTCCGATCATCTATAACATCATCATGTCGCTTCAGACCGTCGACATGTTCACGATCACCTCGTTCAGCCGGCCCTTCGTGGGCCTGCAGAACTACTACGCCATCTTCTCACAGCCCATCGCCGGCATGGTTTTCTGGAACACGCTGAAATTCGTCGTGCTGTCGATCGTGTTCCAGCTCTCGATCGGCTTCGGCCTCGCGCTGTTCTTCCAGCAGGACTTTCCAGGCGCCAGCTACCTGCGTGGGTTGTTTTTGGCAGGTTGGATAATGCCGGCGCTCGTCGTCGGCGCGATATGGAAGTGGCTATTCGCTGGAGATTTCGGCGTCATCAACTTCGTCCTGACGTCGCTGGGCATCGCCGATGACCGCATCTTCTGGCTTTCCGACCCAGACGTAGCGCTTTATGCCGTCATTATTGCCAATATCTGGCTCGGCATCCCCTTCAACATGATCCTGCTTTCCGTCGGCCTTGCGAGCATTCCGCGTGATGTCTACGAGGCGGCGGAACTGGACGGCGCAGGTGCGTTCGAGCGCTTTCGGTCGATCACCCTGCCCTTGATGCGCGCACAGCTTGGTGCGGTCATTTCGCTCGGCGTCATTTTCACGCTCCAGCAATTCGACCTGATTGCTGCGCTAACGCAAGGTGGCCCTGCGGACAGTTCCAATGTTGCACAATACTGGTCATGGCAATTGTCGTTCCAGACCTATGAGATATCGCTCGGCAGCGCTGTCTCCGTCCTCATGATTCTCTTCGTCATCGTCGTCGCCGCAGTCTACGTCCGATCCACACGCCACGAACATAGCTACTGAGGAGAAGCACCGGTGAAACGCTACGTCCTTCTCGCCATTGGCCTGATCATGACGGCTATCTATCTGTTTCCGCTCTATTGGATGTACCTGACGGCCCTGAAGGGCAGTAGCGAAATCTTCCAGTACCCGCCGACGTTCTGGCCCACCGATCCACAATGGAATTTCCTGGAAATCTGGAAAAGCCGCGACATGGGCCGGTACATCTGGAATTCATTGCTCATCGCCAGCGGCGTCACAGTTCTTGTGACGATACTGGGGACTGGATGCGCCTATGCCTTGTCTCGTGTTCGCAACATGTGGATGGAGATTGCCCTTTTTGCGATCCTCATGATGCAGGTTCTGCCATCTTCCCTGATGGTGACGCCAATATTCGTGATGTTCAATCAACTCGGGCTTTTGGCCAGCCCGCGCGTCGCGGTGATCCTTGCCCAAACCGCCAAGGTGCTTCCCCTTTACATCGTGCTTTGCCGTGCGACTTTCGTGCAGGTACCGCGTGAGCTGGAAGAGGCGGCGCTGGTGGACGGCTCGTCGCGCATCGGGGCGTTCTTCCAGATCATGCTGCCCTTGGCGCGCAACGGCATTCTGGTCACATCCGTGCTGATTTTCCTGCAATCCTTCGGCGAGTATGTCTATGCGCGTTCGCTGATCGCCAAGAATGAACTGCAGACGGCGACGGTGGGTCTTCAGACCTTCATGGGGCCGAATGCCAATGACTGGAACGGCATCATGACTTACGCGGCCATCTATGTGACGCCCATCCTGATCGTATTCATGCTGTTGCAACGGCGTATCGTCAGCGGTCTTACCGCCGGCGCACTTAAATGAGGTGAATGATGCACCAGATCGAAATCGACCATCTGAACAAGCATTATGGCGGATTCCATGCGCTGAAGGATATCAATATCGCCATTGAACAGGGCTCGTTCGTAGCCTTGGTCGGACCTTCTGGATGCGGCAAATCCACATTGTTGCGCACGCTTGCCGGGCTGGAGAAAACCAGTTCCGGCGATGTCCGGATTGCCGGACAGAGCGTCATTGGCAAACCGCCGCGCGAACGCGATGTCGCCATGGTGTTTCAGTCATACGCGCTTTATCCGCACATGGATGTCGAGCACAACATGAACTATTCGATGCGCCTCAACCGCCGGCCAAAGGAAGAAATCGCGGAGCGCACGCGAACTGCTGCCGAAACTCTCGGCCTCGGCAGCCTTCTGGATCGCCTGCCCAAGGCGCTGTCGGGCGGTCAACGGCAACGTGTTGCCATGGGTCGCGCCATTGTGCGCAATCCGAAAGTATTTCTGTTCGATGAGCCTCTCTCCAATCTCGATGCCGCACTGCGGGTCCACATGCGCAGCGAGATCCGCAAGCTGCATGAGCGCCTGAACGCGACGTCTGTCTACGTAACGCACGATCAGGTCGAGGCGATGACCATGGCCGATCACGTCGTCGTTATGCGTGCCGGCGTTGTCGAGCAGCAAGGCAGTCCGCTTGATCTCTATGACCGGCCGGCGAACAGGTTTGTCGCCGGTTTCATCGGTTCACCGGCAATGAACTTCCTGCCGGCGGCCGCGGCTAGCAACGGCGCTCTTGTGCTCGATAACGATGGTACACAGCAAATTGGTTTGAACCGCGGCGTGGCTCCCGGTCGTCAACTCTGGATTGGCATGCGGCCTGAACATCTTTCCCTTAAGCCGGGCGCCAATGACATGGCCCTTGATGCGACCGTCACCGGCATCGAGTCGACGGGAAGCATGACCTTCGTTGTTCTCGAGGTCGCATCGCAGCCTGTTGTTCTCGCCCACAGCGGCAGGCCCGAAACTCGCAATGGTGACCAAGTCCGCTTGCATATCTCTATGGATAATCTGCATCTTTTCGATCGCGAAACACAGCTGGCAGTATAGTAGTCCAGCAGTTTTATAGATAGGCGCCCATTGTCCGTGATGCCCCAGCTCACGAAGCTACCGCCGTCAACGGCAAGCCCCTAAGCACGTCCTGGTCAGTGGTGGCAGCAGCATCATTACTTGTTCTGAACGCAGCAACCGGCGGCAGCGGGTTCAAATACCACTGGTATGCTGCGACCGTACTTTTTTGTTGCTTTCGTTCGACGAATTCGCAGGCATGAAAAGATTTCTGCCACTTTATCGGTAAGGATGAAGCAGACCGGCCGATTTATCTTGCCTGAGCAGCGCCAGCCGGTATCCTCAGCCTGATTAGTCTCGGCCGGGAGGAGCGACATGCATGTGCGTCTATTCATTCCTGCGTGATCGTTGGAGGCGGTTACCCGGCGCCGGACTTCCTCCCGGCCGGCTCACGGCTTCAGGAAATCAGCGCGATGCGGGGTGAAGCAATCGACGAGGCGGCCTTTTTCCAGCGCCTTTACCCCGTGTTGCAGGCCGGAAGGCACGATGAAGCTGTCGCCGACCCGCAAGGTCTCAGTGCGGCCGTCGATCGTCACTTCGAAGGAACCTTCGGCAACGTAGCTCGACTGCACGTGCGGGTGGGAATGCATCCAGCCCTCGCCGCCTTTTTCGAAGGCGAATTCCACCATCATCAATTCGTCAGTGTAGCAGGCGATGCGGCGCCGGTTGCCATCGGGGGTTGCGTCCCACTCCCCTTCGGATGCACGCACGAAAATGTTTCTTCCCTCTGTCATGATCACCTCGCAAGCCAGCCGCCGTCGACAGGAATGACGGCGCCGTGCATATAGTTGGACGCGCGCGCGAGCAGGAACACCGCGGCGTCACCGATGTCATCGGCCACGCCCCAGCGGCCTGCCGGAATGCGCTCGAGAATGGCCTTGCTCCGGTCCGGGTCGTTGCGCAAGGCCTCCGTATTGTTGGTCTCGATATAGCCCGGCGCGATCGCGTTGACGTTGATGCCCTTTGCCGCCCATTCGTTGGCAAGCAGTCGTGTGATACCGACGACGCCATGCTTCGAAGCTGTATAGGACGGCACGCGGATGCCGCCCTGGAAGGAGAGGAGCGAGGCTATGTTGACTATGCGCCCCGCTCGTTCTGCCGCGATGCAGGCGCGGCCATAAGCTTGCGAAAGGAAGAACAGCGACTTCAGGTTCACCTTCATCACGTCGTCCCAGTCCTCTTCGGTGAAGTCGACGCTGTTGGCGCGGCGAATGATGCCGGCATTGTTAACGAGTCCGTCGAGCGGGGCCGCCGCCATCAGGTCGTTCAGCATGGCGACCGAGGCCGTCGTGTCGGCAAGGTCAACCCTTACCGCGAGGAAGCTCGCGCCTTCACCCTCGACCAGCTTCGCCGTCTGGTCCATCGTCGACCGGCCGATGCCGACCACCGCGCCGCCGGCCCGCGCCACGGCGACGGCCAGCCCCTGCCCGATGCCCGTATTGGCGCCGGTGACGGCGACGCGCTTGCCCGCGAGGCTGAATGCGGAAAGATCTGTCACCGCATGTCCCCCATCGCGACGGGATCCACATCGGTATAGTCGACATTGTCACCGGCCATCGCCCAGATGAAGGCATAGTTGGATGTACCGCAACCCGAATGGATCGACCAGGCGGGCGAAAGCACCGCCTCCTCGTTGGCCATGATGATGTGGCGGGTCTCCGACGGTTCGCCCATGAAGTGGAAGACCCGCGCCGTCTCGGCGAGATCGAAGTAGAGATAGGCCTCCATGCGGCGGTCGTGGACATGGGCAGGCATGGTATTCCAGACCGAGCCCTTGGCGAGTTGCGTCATACCGACCACGAGTTGGCAGGTTTCGATCGAGGTGGTGAACTGATAGATGGAACGCTCGTTGGAGGTCTCCTGACCGCCGAGGTCGAGGCGCTTGGCCATGTCGAGCGTAATGAGCCGCGTCGGGTACTTGCGGTGCGCCGGCGAGCAGAGGAGGTAGAATTTCGCCGGTCTGTCTGCACTGGCCGAGGAAAAGGCCACCTCTTCACCGAGCCCGACATAGAGCATGTCGCGGGTACCGAGCCGGTGTTCCTCGCCGCTCACCAAGACCGTGCCTTCGCCGCCGACATTGACGACGACGAGTTCGCGGCGCTCCAGGAAGGAGGACGTGCCGATTGGCTTGATCGTCTCCAGCGTCAACGGATCGCGCGCGGGAACCGCGCCACCTACAATCATGCGGTCGTAGTGAGTGTAGGTGACGCTGATCCTGCCCGGCTCGAAGAGATTGCCGATGTGGAAGTGGTGTCGCAGCTCATCCGTGCCCATGGAGGCGGCGGACGAGGGATCTATCGCGAAACGGGAGGTATATTCGATACTCATTTCAGCTTTGCCTTCGGTTGGGAAATGTCGGAGCGCGTCGCTGCCAACGTGCCTTGATGGTAGCCTGCCTGTTGGCCGGAAAGGCGTTGACGGTAGCGATCCCGCGCGGCCTGGAGATGTGCGCGCATCGCGGCGCGCGCTGCGTCGGCATTACCGGCCGAAATTGCCTTGAGGACGCGCAGATGCTCGCGCTGCAGGCCGTGCAGATATTCGTACGAGAGGACTTCGACTGAATATAACGGGGAATTGCGGTCGCATGGAATGGTCCGATCCCCGAGTGCATCCAGGATTTCGACATAGAACGGATTGTTGGTCGCAGCGGCAATTTCTCTATGGAAAGCGAAGTCCGCCTTGCCGGTCGGCTCGTCGTTTTTCAGCAGCCGCTCAAACTCGAAGAACGCCTCTTGGATGCGCGCCTCCTGAGAGGGGCTGCGACGCTGGGCGGCTAGGCCGGCGCTCTCGATCTCGATGCCCATGCGCACTTCCAGCACGTTAACGGCCTGGCTGATCCGGTTGCCAACGTCAGCGGTGATGGCGCTGATCCTGCGGGTCGGATGATCGAGCACAAAGACGCCCGCGCCGTGCCGCGCCTCGATCAGGCCTTCGGCGGCAAGCACCGCCACTGCTTCCCGCACCACTGTGCGGCTCACACCGAAGATACCGGTCATGCGTGCCTCGGTCGGAAGCTTCTCGCCGACCTGGAAATCCCCGCCGAGAATCTGGCCGCGCAGCGTCTGCACAACCGTCTCGAAGAGCTTCGGCCTCCGCTCGACCCTTACATCCGTCAAATTTCCCGTCATGTCCATTCCCTACTTGAAGACGCCCGGTAGCCAAAGCGACAGGGCCGGTATATACGTGACCAGCATGAGCACGACGATGCCCGCGCCATAGAATGGCCAGATCGAACGCATGGCCTCCCACACCGATATCTTGCCAACGGCGCACGCAACGAACTGGACCCCTCCGACGGGCGGTGTATTGAGGCCCAAGCCGTAGTTCAGGATCATGATCACGCCGAAATGGATCGGGTCCACGCCATAGGCACTGGCGACAGGCAGAAAGATCGGCGTGGTGATAATGATGGTCGGCCCCATGTCCATGAACGTGCCGAGGACCAGCATAACCACATTTAGGAGCAGCAGGATCATGATCGGATTTTCGGAGAGCGTCTGCATCCAGGCAACGAGTGTCGCCGGAACCCGGAGGAACGCCATCAGCCAGGAGAAGGCCGCCGCGCAGCCGATGATGAGGAGCACCATGGCCGTGGTGCGCACGGCCCCCATGGTGGCGTGGACGAAGTCGTGCCATGTCAGTTGGCGGTAAACGAAGACCGTGATCGCGAGCGCGTAGATGACCGCGATGCAGGAGCTTTCGGTTGCCGTGAAGATGCCCGAGCGCACACCGCCGAAGATGATGGCGATCAAGAGCAGGCCCGGAACGGCGACGGCCAGCAAATGCAGGGCCACCATCACGCCGGGAAAGGGCTCGGTCGGGTAACCGCGGCTGCGGGCAACGATATAGGCGGTGACCATGAGAACTGCGGCGAACAGTAATCCCGGAATGATGCCGGCGGTGAAGAGATCAGCGATGGAGATCTTGCCGCCGGCCGATATCGAATAGATGATCATGTTGTGCGAGGGCGGCAGGAGCAGCGCGATCAGCGCCGCCATCGAGGTAACGTTGACCGCATAGTCGGCGCCGTAGCCGCGCGCCTTCATCTGCGGGATCATCAGACCGCCGACAGCGGCCGCTTCTGCGACCGCCGAACCGGAAATGCCGCCGAACAGCGTGGAAGTCAGGATATTGACTTGGCCGAGCCCGCCGCGCAGGTGACCGACGATCGCCGCCGCGAAGGCAACGATACGCCCTGCAATGCCGCCGCGCACCATCAGATCACCAGAATAGATGAAGAAGGGGATGGCGAGCATGGAGAAGACGCTCATCCCGGAATTCATGCGCTGGAAGACGACGAGTGGCGGCAGGCCCATGTAGAGGACCGTCGCGAAGCTCGACACGCCGAGGCAGAATGCGATGGGCGTGCCGATCAGCATCAGCAGCGTGAAGGTGCCAAACAATATCCAGAGTTCCATCGCGTCAGTCCTTCTTGCCGTGGCTGCGGGCATCCGCGCGGACAAGGTTGGCGGCATCCCGTCGAATGTCGGTGATATTCTCAAGCTCGACTGCGATCTCGGTCGGCGCCATTTCATCGAGCGCCTCGTCTATGGGCGCGCCGAGCGCTCTAATGGCAATGCGCTCGATCGAGAACAGCGCGATCAGGAAACCGCCGCCGATGAGCGGCACATAGTCCCACGCACCTGATATGCCGAGGGCCGGCAGCGTCGTGGCGAAAGTCAGCCCGACCAGGTTGCCGCCGTACCACATCATGCCCAGCCCAAAGGAGAAGATGACGATGTCGGAGATCATACGCAGCCACTTCTTGCCGGTTGGCGGCAGGAGATAGAGCAGCACGTCGAAACCCATATGGTTGTTCTCCCGCACGCCGACGGCGGCGCCGAGGAAGATGAACCAGCTCATCAGGATAACGGCACCGGGTTCGGTCCAACTCGGGGAGTCGTTGAGAACGTAGCGGCAGAAGACCTGCCAGGCGACGATGGTCGTCATGGCGACGAGCCCGGCGCCGGCGGTGTAAAGGACCGCCGTGCTGAGCCTCGACAGCAGGGGCAGGCCCGATCTGAGTTCCGTGGACATAGGATTTGGCGTCTCCTGGGCCTCCCGACTTCGCGGAAGTTCGGACCGGGGGTCCGCTAACGTTGCGAAGGACGGAGCCACCCCTGGTACCGGCGGACCGGACGCGGGGCGGCGATGTTTGCACTTACTGAACTGCCCGCACGTCATCGACTAGTTTCTTGAGTACTTCGTCGGGGATGTGCTTGTCGTAGACGGGCTTCATCGCGTCGATGAAGTCCTGTTTGTCCACCTCGTTGATTTCGGCACCGACCTTTTCCGCGGTCGCACGTGATTCTGCGGTCTTGGCGGTCCACAATTCGCGCTGCTTTGCAACGCTGTCCTTGGCCGCCTGCCGGAAGATTTCCTGATCCTCGGGCGTTAGCTTGTCGAAGGCTGCCTTATTCATCACGAACACTTCGGGAAGGATCGTATGCTCGTCCATCGAGTAATACTTGGCAACTTCATAGTGCTTGGCGGTGTCGTAGCTCGGAAAATTGTTCTCCGCGCCGTCGATGACTGTCGTCTCGATCGAGGAATAGACTTCGCCGTAGGGCATCGGTGTGGCGTTCGCGCCGAGCGCGGTCGCCATGTCGACGAAGATGTCGGACTGGATCACGCGAAACTTAAGTCCCTTCATGTCCTCGACCTTCTTGATCGGCCTCTTCGAATTATAGAAGGAGCGCGCGCCGGCATCATAGAAGGCGAGCGCCACGAGGCCGACCGGCTCGAAGGCCGCCTTGATCTGGTCGCCGATCGGACCGTCCATGACCTTGTGCATATGGTCTTCCGAGCGAAAGATATAGGGCAGCGCCGGCACGATGGTTTCTTTCACCGTGCCGTTAAATGGCGCCATGGAGACGCGGTTCAGCTCGATGACGCCGGAACGGACCTGCTCAATCGTGTCCTTTTCTTCTCCAAGCTGGGCCGAGTGGTAGACCTCGACGGAATAGCGTCCGCCCGTACGTTCCTTGACGAGTTCGCCGAAGTATTTGACGCCCTCGACTGTTGGATAGCCATCCGGATGCGTATCGGACGACTTCAAAACCGTTTGCGCCGACGCTGTACCCAGCATGAGCATCGAGGCGAGCGCGGCGCCCGTCCAGAGTTTGGTGAAATGCAACATTTTTCTCCTCCCAGTTGGCGGGCGGTGCGCCCGCTGTTGCGGTTACGAATTCACAATTTGTATGACCTCGTTGCGAGGTCGCAGGTCAGCGCATGAGCGAGTCCATGGGCCTCGCCCTCCCGCAATTGGCGTTCGGCGATGAAACACCCAGAAACGCCACGTGCTTCGGGACTGTCGAGCATGAAGAGGATTGTCGAGACGCGGATCGGTATGCCTGTGCGGGCTGATGGTCGGAATATCCTTCACGACTCGTGCCCCGCGGCACTTGACGCGGGGTCGACGGACAGCAGCAAATCCGGGGCAACAAGGATCATTTGTCAGCCGCTCCTCCTTCGGCTGGGACAAATGGGTAGGGCTATTCAGAGATCATGTCAACATACAAAAAAACATCAGTTGTATGATGTCTTTTGCCCTGCAAAGTTCCGAGGCAATCGTCGGCGTCAGAGTGAGGCAAAGGTTGCGTCGACGACGCTTGTCTGATTCATATCTCTTGCTCGGGATGAGCTGATTTGATCTCGTTTTCGGTATTCCATCCGGCAAACCCATCCCGTGCCAACTATGCCAGTTCGCTGCAGGCAAGGAAGGACAAAGTGATGTCGAGCAACCCCAAGCATCCGGAAATCACCGAGATGAAGCCGAATATTACTGTAATTGGTGTCGGCGGTGGCGGCGGCAATGCCGTCAATAACATGATCCGCGAGGGACTTCAGGGAACGGAATTCGTGGTCGCGAACACCGATGCCCAGGCACTGACTATGTCGAAGGCTGGCCGCTTGATACAGCTCGGTGTGAATGTAACGCAGGGCCTTGGAGCCGGGTCGCAAGCAGAAATCGGAAGAGCCGCGGCTGAGGAAAGCATCGACGAGATCATGGACCACCTCAACGGTACCCATATGTGTTTCGTAACCGCCGGTATGGGGGGTGGAACCGGGACAGGAGCTGCTCCCGTGATCGCACGGGCAGCACGCGACGCCGGCATATTGACGGTGGCTGTCGTGACGAAGCCATTCAACTTCGAAGGGACGCGCCGCATGAAGTTCGCAGAAGACGGGCTCAACCTGCTGCGGGACAGTGCTGATACGCTTATCGTAATACCAAACCAGAATCTTTTCCGTGTTGCTGATGCGTCGACCACGTTCGCTGACGCTTTCGCGACTGCGGACCGCGTCCTTTATTCCGGTGTTGCCTGCATAACAGATCTTATGATCCGCGAAGGACTAATCAATCTGGACTTTGCCGATGTTCGGGCGGTGATGCGCGACATGGGCCGCGCCATGATGGGTACCGGGCAGAGTTCAGGTAATGGCAGAGCGATAGCAGCGGCTGAAGCGGCCATTGCAAATCCACTACTCGATGTCGCTTCGATGAAAGGAGCCAAGGGGGTCCTGGTTTCCATTTCTGGCGGCAGGGATATGACCTTGTTCGAAGTTGACGAGGCGGCCACGCGGATCCGCGAGGAAGTGGACGACGAAGCCAACATCATTCTGGGAGCCACGTTCGACAATGCTCTCGAAGGAACGTTCCGGGTTTCAGTTGTTGCTACTGGCATCGACCATGTTGATGGCGCAGACACAGTAGGCGCGTCGGGCAGCGGCAATGGGAACGTTTCGTTCTTGCCACGGCGCGCGCTCTAGCACTGCTAGTGACCGCGTCCAGCCGGTTTCCAGACCAGATTTGTAGTACTCGAATATTCGACGCTGTCACGCTGATTATGCATCTACGTATTCGTATGCGGCGCCGAACTCAATGGTCGGCTCTTGCTGGTGGATCGACATATGAGCAACCTGTCCAGCACGCCCGCGAACAAGCTTCGTGCCGCCTCGGACAAAACGCACCGCCCTTGCACTCCGCCGGCATCGCATGAATGAAGGAAGATCGAGTTCGGGAAAATATTGGCTAAGCCCCTATCCAGCAACGCAACCGCGAAGGATCGGCGACGGCGGCTCCACAAGAAATCAGTAAATTCATTAAAGAATGGAGCGGGTGAAGGGAATCGAACCCTCGTATGCAGCTTGGGAAGCTGCCGTTCTACCATTGAACTACACCCGCATCTGCTTATCAATGTTCGTTGAAGCCCGTTCTTGTCAAGCGTTCGTCCCGCATCATTTAAAGTGCTTTGACAATTTCAGGCCCTGTGCCTGGTAGTTGGAACCGAGATCGGTTCCGTAAAGCGCGCGCGGGCGCTCCAGCATATGCTCATAAATCAGGCGTCCGACGATCTGACCATGTTCGAGAATGAACGGTACCTCATGGCTGCGTACCTCAAGTACCGCGCGACTGCCGGTTCCACCAGCGGCAGTATGGCCAAAACCTGGGTCGAAGAAACCGGCATAGTGGACGCGGAATTCTCCAACCAGCGGATCGAACGGTGTCATTTCTGCGGCATAGAGCGGAGGCACATGTACGGCCTCGCGCGAAACCAGAATATAGAACTCGTCGGGATCGAGCACCAGTTCGCGCGCCCCACGGTCATGGATCGGTTCCCAGAAATCAAAAAGGTCATGCACACCCCGTTTATCCACATCAACGACACCGGTATGATGTTTGCCGCGATAGCCGACAAGACCGTTTGCATCGCCAGTCAGATCGATCGACAGTGCAATACCCCCGCCGGAAATGTTGGGCGTTTCGGACGCGACCAAGATTTCCGCCGCATGCAATGCCCTAAGTTCCACCTCTTCCAACTGCGCGCGCCCGGTGCGAAAGCGGATTTGCGACAGGCGCGATCCGGTACGCGCCACGATCGGAAAGGTGCGCGGACTGACCTCAAGATAAAGCGGGCCGTTATAGCCTGCAGGCACTTTGTCAAACTCCTGCGCACCGTCGACGATGACGCGCGTGAAAATGTCCAGCCGACCGGTGGAGCTTTTCGGGTTGGCCGAAGCAGAGACCTCAGGCGGGAGATTCAGGCTTTCCAGCAAGGGAACGATGTAGACACAGCCTGTTTCAAGCACCGCGCCTTCGGTCAGATCGATTTCATGCAGCTTGAGACGCTCGAGCTTATCGATAACGGCGGTTCCAGGCCCCGGCATGAAACTGGCACGAACGCGATAAGCTTTCGTACCAAGCCGCAGGTCAAGGCTGGCTGGCTGGATCTGGTCACCGTCGAAATCCCGCTCTGTCCTGAGCGCGCCGGCCTGATGCAGAGCCCTGATGCCGCTATCCGCCAGAATGCCCGCTTGATGTCTACCCATGTCGATCGCCAAACCTCGCAAAAACGTACAAAAGCTTTAGCGTCTCCCCCGGTTGACGCAAGCGTTAGAGAGGATTAAAGCAGTTTTATCCCGTGGTGATTTGGCCGGCCGGCTTGCAGCCACGTTAAATAATTTGCTAAAAGAGGCCCGGTTTCGTCCGGCCTTTTTGCGATTCACGCAAGGCCGGTTTTTTATTGGCCAGATTCTGGCAGATTGAGAAGACGATGACCGCGAACATCACCCGCAAGCTACGCCCCGCAACCCAACTCGTCCATGCCGGAACGCTGCGTTCGGGCTTTGGTGAAACGTCCGAGGCATTGTTCCTGACGCAAGGATTTGTCTATCCCAGCGCCGAAGCCGCTGAAGCCCGCTTCAAAGGTGAGGAGCCGGGCTTCATCTATTCCCGCTATGCTAATCCGACAACGGACATGTTCGAAAAGCGCATGTGCGCACTGGAAGGTGCCGAAGATGCGCGCGCTACGGCGTCAGGCATGGCTGCTGTAGCGGCAGCCATTATCTGCCAGGTCAAGGCTGGCGATCACGTTCTGGCTGCAAGGGCGATGTTTGGTTCCTGTCGCTACATCATAGAAACGCTTCTGCCGCGCTATGGTGTTGACTTTACGTTGATAGATGGCTCGAAAATCGAGAACTGGCAAAACGCCATCCGCCCAAACACCAAGGTGCTATTCCTTGAAAGCCCGACCAATCCGACGCTGGAAGTCATCGATATCGCGGCTGTGGCACAGGTGGCCAATTCCGTCGGTGCCAAGCTCATCGTCGACAACGTCTTCGCGACGCCGCTCTTCCAGAAGCCGCTGGAACTCGGTGCCCATATCGTTGTCTATTCCACAACTAAACATATAGATGGACAAGGTCGTTGTCTTGGCGGCGTGATCCTTTCCGACAAGCAGTGGGTAGACGAAAATCTGCACGAATATTTCCGCCATACCGGTCCTGGTCTCAGCCCGTTCAACTCGTGGGTCATGCTGAAGGGTCTCGAAACATTGACCGTGCGTGTGCGCCAGCAGACGGAGAGCGCAGCAAAAATCGCCGATTTTCTTGCCGATCATCCGGCGATCTCCAAAGTAATTTATCCGGGACGTGCCGATCATCCGCAGGCTGATATCATCGCCAAGCAGATGTCGGGCGGTTCCACCCTGATCGCCTTCGAAGTCAAGGGAGCCAAGAAGGCGACTTTCAATGTCGAGAATGCCTTGGAAATCATCCAGATTTCCAACAATCTCGGCGATTCAAAGAGCCTGATCACCCATCCGACCACCACTACTCACAAGAATCTCACTGATGAGGCTCGCGCTGAGCTCGGTATTTCCGATGGTCTGTTGCGGCTGTCAGTCGGGCTTGAAGATGCGGACGATCTGATCGAGGATCTCGATATCGCGCTGAAAGAGGCGCTGTAGAAGATTAGAGGACGTGCCGCGCGGAGACTGATTTCGGCGCGGCTCTCTTCCAGGCGATCGCCATAGCGTGGCGTACTGCTTCGGGATCGGCCCTGTCCAGAACGACATAAGTCGAACCTTTCTCGCCCCATCTTCCCGGCACAGGCTCAAACATATCTTTCGACGTCTCACGTAAGAGGGATTGATCTTCGCGGGTGAGCAACAATACACCGCGCAGTTTCTCTGGGCGCAACGTGGCGAAGATTTTTCCATTCACCCTAAAATCGGTCGTGTTGAAATGACTTGCCTGAGTAGTTTCAGGAAATGAAAGGGCCAATTCTACGAATTCTTCGAGACTCATCAATAGAAGTGCTTAGCTCCACCGAACGGCTTCATCTCTATATTAGCGAGAAATGCGCTGATCACGAAGGATTTAAACCCAACTTTCTCTGGATGGTTGACGCGATGGCGCCGACCCGCGATATGAGGACAATAAACTGAGAGAAGGTATGTATAAAGCCATTACCCGCGATATAGAAGTAACCGTCGAACCGTTCTATCTGGAGGAGCAATCCAACCCGGAAGAGAACCGCTATGTTTGGGGATACCGCATTACCATCGCCAACGACTCGGATATTACTGTACAGCTGCGTGCTCGCTACTGGAAAATCACCGATGGTAATGGCCACATGGAGGAAGTACGCGGGCCGGGCGTCATCGGTGAACAACCTATTCTCAATCCCGGCGACTCCTTCCAGTACTCCTCTGGTTGTCCGCTAACCACAACATCTGGGGTCATGGTCGGCCGCTATACAATGCAGACCGACAGTGGAGTACGCTTTGATATCGAGATTCCAGCATTCTCACTTGACCTGCCCGACCAGTTACGCACATTGAACTGATGCAAGATACAAATCGTACTCAATCGCCCTACATCAAGGCCTTGGCCTGTTCCGCCGTCGCATTTGCTTTGGCCATAGTCGCACAGTTCTTGGGCTATACTCTGCCAAGTTTCACAACTAGAACGGAAGCTGTCAGCCAGCTGGTCGCGCTGGTGATGGTTCCCGGCCTCATCGTCGGCCTGCTGGCGAAGAAATCAACGAGAGAATGGCCGCTGTGGCTGATTATCAGCGCATTCATCGCACTTCTGGTCGTCGTGACAACGGTCCATGAAATGACGGCGCCCATGCGCGCCTGATCAGGCCTTTTTCAGAAATTCGGTCTTAAGAACAAGACCCTTGACCTGCTTTGTGTTGCACTCAATCTCACCCTCGCGACCGTTCAACCGAATATTCTTGACGAGCGTGCCGCGTTTTATCGTTTCCGATGTGCCCTTGACCTTGAGATCCTTGATCAAGGTAACGGCATCGCCATCGAAAAGCTCAATGCCATTGTTGTCTCTCACTTTCATGATAAGATTTCCACCTGTCAGTTCTTCGGCAAAAACTCTGCCGGATCGAACTCATATTCTGTCGAGCAAAATTCGCAGGTGACGTTAATCTTGCCGTCTTCGATGCTGTCGGTAATCTCTTCAGCAGTGAATCCAGACAGCACGCCGGCAATTTTCTCGCGTGAGCACGAGCAGTCATCGTTCACGGGCACCGCGTCGAAAACCCGGACGCCCCGCTCGTGGAACAGACGGTAGAGCAGTCGTTCGGCTCCAACTTGCGGATCGGTCAGTTCCGAGCTTTCGATCGTCGCAACGAGTGCCTTGATTTCAGCCCAGTCATCGTCTTCGACAAGGTCGATTTCATCATCGTCGTCGGATTCCGGCGCGTCACCCGCTGGTAGATCGCGCTGACGCATGCGCAGTTCCGATTCAGGCAGGAACTGCACAATGAGCCCACCGGCGCGCCATTGCTCGACCGGCTTGCCGTCTTCGCCACGTTCGATCAGTTTAGCGACCGAAAGACGAAGGTCCGTGGGAATCTGCTCAGACTGACGGAAGTAGGTCTTGGCGATCTCTTCGAGATTGGAACCATCGAGCGCAACGATGCCCTGATACCTCTGGGTGTATTCGCCCTGATCGACGGTGAGTGCGAGCGTGCCGCCGCCCATCAACTCTACGGGCGAGAGTCTGTTCTCAGCGATGGCTTCGGCCAAGCGCTCCTCGTCGTAGCGCGCGTAAGCGCGAACAGAATTCGGCGTGCGAAAGTCAACGACCAGCATGTCGACTGGGCCATCCGACTGTGACTGGAAGATGAATTTGCCATCGAATTTCAGCGATGTGCCCAGCAGTACGGTAAGGACGATCGCCTCCGCCAGAAGCTTCGCTACCGGCTCCGGATAGTCATGGCGGCTCAATATGTCGTCTAGTGTGGGTCCGAGCTGAACGGCACGCCCGCGCGCATCCAGTTCCTGGACCTGAAACGGAACCACGGCATCATCGCCAGCGAATACATATTCGTCAGTGCGAATGGAAGTATCAGGCATCAGGGCGACCTCCTTCGAGGCACCAGGCAAGAATTGCCTTTTGTGCATGCAGACGGTTTTCCGCTTCGTCGAAGACGACGGAGTGCGGTCCGTCGATGACGGAGTTGGTAACCTCCTCGCCGCGGTGTGCGGGAAGGCAATGCATGAACAAGGCATCAGGGCCGGCATGTTTGAGCAATGCGTCGTTGACTTGGTATGGCATGAACACGTTGTGACCGCGCGCACGGCCTTCCTGTCCCATCGATACCCAGGTATCGGTAACGATACAATCAACACCTTCGACGGCCGAAATTGGATCAGTCGTCAGTCTGATCCTGCCGCCAGCGCGCTTGGCCCAATCGAGATATTTGCTGTCCGGTTCGCTGCCTTCCGGCGTCGCGATGTTGAGATTGAAATCAAAACGCGCCGCTGCCTCGACGAGCGAGTGCAGCACATTGTTGCCGTCGCCTGTCCAGGCGAAAGTCCTGCCCTTCACCGCACCACGATGTTCTTCGAATGTCATGATATCGGCCATGATCTGGCACGGATGCGTGTCATCGGTCAGCGCATTGATCACCGGTACCGTGGCGTTTTCGGCCATCTCGGTCAGCCGTTCGTGCGTTGTTGTTCGCATCATGATGATGTCGACATAGCGCGACAACACCTTTGCCGTGTCGGCAATGGTTTCGCTGCGGCCAAGCTGCATTTCCGATCCCGTTAGCATGATCGTCTCGCCGCCGAGCTGACGCATGCCCACATCGAAGGACACGCGCGTGCGGGTCGAAGGCTTGTCGAATATCATCGCCAGCACCTTGCCGGCAAAAGGCTTGTCGACATTGCCGGCCTTGAGACGCGTTTTGCGGGCCCGCGCGTCGTTGAGAATGTGCCGCAAATCACCAGACGAAAGCGCCGATATATCCGTAAAATGACGGAGGTCCTGTTTGATCATCATGAGACTCGTCTCTACGCGCTTTTTAGTTTGGCTGTGACTGACAGACGCTCGGCTGCAGCTTCGATCCGGGCGAGGGCCTCGCGAGCATCCGCTTCGGTTGCAACCAGTGGCGGCAGAAGGCGGATGACGTTGTCGCCCGCACCGACGGTGAGCAAATGTTCGTCGCGCAAGGCTTGAACCATCGTGGTGTTTGGTACAGCACACTTCAGCCCAATCAGCAATCCGCGGCCGCGCACCTCGGAAATCGCTTCCGGATAGCGATCGGAAATTGAGGCCAGCCCCTGCTTCATGAACAGCGCAATCTGCTGCACATGTTCAAGGAAACCCTCTTCCAGAACGACATCGAGAACTGCGTTGCCTACAGCCATGGCTAGCGGATTACCGCCGTAGGTCGTTCCATGCACGCCGGCTGTCATCCCCTTGGCGGCCTCGGCGGTCGCAAGACATGCACCGAGTGGAAAGCCACCACCAATACCTTTGGCGACGGCTAGGATGTCCGGCGTTATACCAGACCATTCGTGTGCGAAGAGCTTGCCCGTGCGGCCCATGCCTGTCTGAACCTCGTCAAGGATCAATAGCAAGCCGCGCTCGTCGCAGAGTTTGCGCAGCGCGCGCAGTTCCTCGTCGGGAACCGGACGCACACCGCCCTCGCCCTGGATCGGTTCAATCAATATGGCTGCGGTTTCGGGTCCAATCGCTGCCTTCAACGCCTTTTCGTCGCCAAAAGCCACCTGATCAAAGCCTTCGACCTTTGGTCCAAAACCCTCAAGGTATTTCGGCTGACCACCAGCGGCAATCGTCGCCAGCGTACGGCCATGGAAGGCACCTTCAAACGTGATAATGCGGAACCGCTCAGGGTTACCGTTGACGTAGTGATAGCGCCGCGCCGTCTTGATTGCGCATTCGAGCGCCTCTGCGCCGGAATTGGTGAAGAACACCTTGTCGGCGAAGGTACCATCGACAAGTCGCTGGCCCAAGCGTTTCTGGCCTGGAATTTCATAGATGTTGGAGACATGCCATAGCTTCTCAGCCTGGCTTTTCAAAGCCTCGACGAGGTGTGGATGCGCGTGGCCAAGCGAATTGACAGCGATGCCGGCAGCGAAGTCGAGATATCGATCGCCGGCTTCGGTAATTAGCCACATGCCCTCGCCTCGCTCAAAGCGCAGATCCGCACGAGCAAAAGTGTCGTAAAGCGGTTGCGCGTTTGCGTCCGTCATATCGTCAAGGGCCTCCAAAACCCAGTTGCCAACCTGCTGATTGCAAAGAAGAAACCGGCAGCGATTAAATCAAAAAGCCGCCCCACAATGCCATTTTAGGGGGCGGCCATACAATGGTAATATCGTCATTCGAACCTCGGTTGTCAAATGAACACTTTACGAGTCCTCACGGTGACCCGAGCCATTTATGCATTTACGATTTCGTCCCTGCGACCTTAGCGAGCAAGCCCAAGCTGCTTAGCGGGGTGTTTTTGCAACAGTTAACCGCGCAAGTTGGGGAAAACCCCAAAAACCCTTACCCGTATGCTCGCCCGACTCTTGTCACAGAGTCATCCCATATTGTACGTTGGGAAACGAAATAGCTAGATTTCGTGCGGCGTCCTCGTCATCTGAATAGATATAGTATCAGGCCAATCTGGAGCAATCCAGATACGAGGAAGGATTCAGTCTAACGTCCGCACAAAACTGAGCCCCATATGGAGCTAGGAAACGATGAACTGGACAGATGAGCGCGTAGAGCAGCTAAAGAAACTTTGGGCCGAAGGTCTGAGTGCAAGCCAGATCGCAGCACAACTGGGTGGTGTCAGCCGCAATGCTGTCATCGGCAAGGTACATCGGTTGAAGCTGTCGGGACGTGGCAAGACCACATCAACCCAGACACGCAGCAAGAAGGTCAACACCAGTGCGTCCAGCGGTCATCGAAGCGCCGGCTCCCTCGGACATATGTCGAGCAGGGTCGTAAACCGGAGTGTCGGCGCAACCGCATTGCAGACAGAATACAGCACTGATCTCGTGACGCACACTGTCACGAAGACTGTGACGGATGTTGTGGTGCCGATTTCCCGGCGGCTCGAACTCGTGCAGTTGAGTGAACGGACTTGCAAATGGCCGGTTGGTGATCCTTTGCAGCCGGATTTCAATTTCTGCGGCAATGACGTCGGCGACTCCGGGCCCTACTGCACCTATCATTCGCGTTTGGCATATCAGCCAGCTTCGGATCGTCGCCGCATCCGGTAGCTTCCGGTGCAGACAACCCTTTGAGGCGCCCAGTGGCGCCTCTTTTTTGTAACGAGCCAATGGTCGTCCGAAGGTCAAAACGCGACGGTGAATGACGAGCCTTCGCCGACTTTGGACCGGACGATCAGCCGTGCGCGATGCCGTGTAAGGATATGTTTTACGATAGCAAGGCCAAGACCAGTTCCCTTTTGAGCCCGGCTCGTCTCCAGGCTGACACGGTAGAACCGTTCTGTAAGCCGCGGTATATGCTCGTCAGGAATGCCCGGACCAAAATCCTGTATCGTGGCCTTGATAGCCCCACCCTCCCGTTTCAACTCGATGATAATCTTTTTGCCGGATTGGCCATATTTGCAGGCATTTTCCAGGAGGTTTTGGAAAACCTGCGTCAGTTCATCACGATCGCCGAGAACGTTGATGGGCCCAGCATCGATGTTGCGCTCGAACTCGACGCCAAGTTCGGCGGCGAGCGGACTAAGTGAGTCCGCCACATGGTTGAGCACAACCGCCAGATCGACTTGGTCCTTGACCGCAATATGTGCCTTCATCTCGATGCGGGATAGCGACAGCAAGTCATCGATTAGCCGCGCCATGCGTTCGGCCTGTTTCTGCATGATCTGGAGGAAATTATCGCGCGCCGCCTCATCATTTCGTGCGGGGCCCCGCAAAGTCTCAATAAAACCGCTGAGCGAGGCGAGCGGTGTGCGTAGCTCATGACTGGCATTAGCGATGAAGTCGGACCGCATGCGCTCCAGACGATGCGCCTCGGTTTGATCGCGGAATGACAGCAGATACTGTCGATCTGCTCCACCCGCTTGATCGAGCAGGAGCACGGTGGCGCGGTACCAGCGTTCTACCGGAACGCGCTCAAAATAGTCGACAGATCGTGCCATCGCATCGGCCACTACGGATTGGACGAGTGTTTGCATTTCAGGCGCGCGGAAGTGCATTAAGAGCGCACCGCCACGCGCCAATGGTGGAAAAGCATTATTGGCCGCTGGATTGACGTAAAGGATCGTCCCCTCATGATCAAAAATGATCAGTGGATCCGGCAATTGCGCTGCAAGTTGCTGGCCTGACAGGCTGAATATTGCCGGATCGTGAATATTTGTATCGGTTTGCCGAGCCATTGTGCGCGGGAAAGCTGCCGAGAGCATGACCACGGCGAGAAGGACCAGCATCAGGATGCTAAAGCTCAACCACCAAGACGCGCCAGAATTCAGAACCAAGGCCGTAATGAACGCAGCAACTCCCAGCACAAACCGCGCCTGGATCAACCTTTCCACAGCTCTTCGCCACAAGGTCCGGCTTTTCAGCCTCCATATGCGCATGTGTTAAACTCCTGCACTACAGTCCTTTTTCGCCTCTGGACGAGCCAACGCTCTCCCAATAACATGGCTTTATGTCAATTGAGGATGAATGCGTTGGGTAAAGATTCAAAAAAGAAATCGGAACATCCGGGCAAAGGGGAATCCACACTCAAAGTGAAGATTGACGGCGAGAACCGCAGCTTCAATATTGACGATGCGAAATTACCGACGTGGATTGAGGATGGTGCGCTGGAATCAGGTGATTTTCCCTACGCGGAAAAGCTAGCAAAAGACGAATATGCAGAGACCCTCGAGAAGCTGCAAATCGAACTGGTGAAGCTGCAATACTGGCTGCAAGACACCGGCGGCCGGGTGATGGCCATTTTCGAGGGCCGAGACGCGGCGGGCAAGGGCGGCACGATCTTCAATTTGCGTCAATACATGAATCCGCGTTCCGCGCGCAATGTGGCCTTGCCCAAACCCAGCGAGACCGAGCGGGGCCAATGGTATTTCCAACGCTATGTCTCGCACTTTCCCACCACCGGCGAATTCGTCACCTTCGACCGCTCCTGGTATAATCGCGCAGGTGTCGAACCGGTACTAGGCTTTTGCACCCCCGAACAACATGAGACATTTCTTGAAGAAGCACCCGGTCTTGAGCGTATGATCGTTGCTGACGATATCCACTTTTTCAAATTCTGGCTCGATATCGGCCAAATCATGCAATTGAAGCGTTTCCACGATCGCAGGCACAGCCCGTTAAAAAATTGGAAATTTTCGCCGATTGATATCATGGGTGCCGAAAAATGGGACGAGTACACGAATGCCCGCGACCGGATGGTTGCGCGGACCCATACACCTTACGCCCCGTGGACGATCGTGCGTTCCAACGATAAGCGCCGCGCGCGTGTTGCAGTAATCCGTCGAATCCTTTTGAGCCTACCCTATAAGGGCCGAGATCTTGAATTGATCGGCAACGAGGACGCGTTGATTATCGGCTCGGGTCCGGGCTTTCTCTAGCCGCGGCAGGGCGATGAGGTGTCTTCTCCCATAAAAAGGGCTGTGTGTAGAGTTGCTTGACCGCACGCCAAGCCGCGACGGACACCAACATCCAATAGAACGGTACAACGCGCAGTATCGAACCTTTTATTTCTTTACCTGCTGAACTGCGTTTTCCGAGCGCGTGGAATGACAGGTAACCCATGGTAATGTTCATGCAATCATAGACTAGAATACCGCGATCGGCGGCAGCAGCGTTGTCCAGAATAAGATTGAGTCCCGAATACGCAATGAAAACAAGTATAAGCGGATACAGCAGCGAAGAGACAATTAAGCCTGCCATCAACGTGTGATAGACTAAAAACCGGCGAAAACCGAGGTCGCGCAAAAACTGCTTCGGGTGCCGCATCTCGAAGAGCCAAGTCTGCATCCAGCCTTTCAGCCAGCGTGTCCGCTGCGGCAACCACACGTCGGTAGTTGTCGGCGCATCTTCAATCGTTGGCAGCGATAGCATCTCGACATGAAATCCCCGACGAGCGAGCCGCGTACCAAGTTCAGCATCTTCGGTCACGTTGTATGGGTCCCAACCGCCAACTCCCTCCAGACAGCTCCGGCGAAAATGGTTGGAACTTCCGCCGAGCGGCAGCACGAGGCCGTTGCGGGCAAGCCAAGGCAAAAGGCCGGAGAAATGCACGGCATATTCGAATGCGAACAAACGGGCAAGCCAGCCTTCGTGAGCGTTCGCAATAACCAATGGAGCTTGCAGGCAACCTAGATTGCTCTCTCCCGCGCTGAAGCGCTGCCATGCCTCGAGAAGTTGATTGGGATGCGGTCTGTCTTCTGCGTCATAAACAACCACAAATTCCCCGCGCGACAATTGAAGTCCATAGTTAAGGGCTTTCGGCTTTGTACGAGGCCCGATGCCGGGCACCGGAATGACCTTGAAACCATAGGGCAGTTTTTGATCCTCGAACGCTGCAATGGTCGCGAAGTCGTCCGCTTCGCACACGAAGGTCACTTCCAGCTTCGAGCGCGGCCAGTTGAGCTTTGTCATCGCTCGGACCAATTGCGGAACTACATCGGCCTCTTTGTAAAGCGCAATCATGATGCTGTAGACAGGAAGCTTGTACGCCGGAACGGTTGGGAGGACTCGCGTTTCTCTTCGTACCATTGCCCTCATCGCCAATAGTCGCAAGAGAATGCATCCGGAAAAAAACACCGAGAAAAGCATGTGAACGATGAACCACAAGCAAGAAGGTGCGAGCACAAGTCCGAATAGAATTGACGCGGTCAAAAGCCCGAGAAGGATCCCTTGCCTGCCGGTCACAACGATCCTTGCCGAGAATCCCCGACTAGTGGTTTCGACAATGTTTACGGCATTGTCCGCTAGCGCTCGTTCGTAATACAGTCGCAGAAATTCCGAAAGGCGTGCGGGAGTCGTTATTCTCAATCGCGCCACGATATCCTGACTTTGGGGAAGATGAGTTTTGAGCACGGCAATATCTCGCAGCGTTGGTGCTATATAGATCAATGTCGTGTGATCGGATGTGACCACTACTGCGTGCCTTATATGGCTCAGAGCCACAAAATCCGGTAGCGTGGGGGCGACGACATGTACGTCCCTAGCTATTTCATCAAACAACAAGCCTGCTTCATTGGCGGTACACGCTGCGATCAGTGCGTCATCGGCATCCTCGGATGTGTAAAGTTCGTCGAGGAACGAAGTCGAATTGTAAAAAGATCGCCTGAACGCAGCAATGATCGGCGGCTTCGCCATTCCACCTGCGCAGAGACGAGAGGCGAGCGAAACAGCTATTTCCCTCGTCATTGGAGGTACCTCTAATGACGGATGGAGGCAACTAAACGACTTGGTGACATCTGGAGATAGCAAATGTAGTCGCGCAACAATACCATTTTTAAACTTTCAATCAAAAGTTGAAATATGAAAACATCCGTGTACCAGCAGTAGTAATTACCAAAATATCTATGTATAATACACAATGTTTGACAAAATTAAAAATAATATTGAGATTTCGTGATAGTTGTTAGTTTGTCTGAACGGACTGCACCAACCTGTCAAGGCTGACGAGATCGTGTTACCTTCACCGCAAATCACACTGTCACGTTGAGACCGAATGCATTTCCACACACTCGTTAGAACCATTCTATCCATCGTTTTGATAGCGCTGCCGCCAGCCCACGCAGCATCGAATTTTCCGCACTATTGGGACGGACGGGAACATGTTTCAAAGCCGAATCTTTCCACAATTGAGCGTATTCGCTTCGTGACTACGGTCGATTATCCGCCCTTCAATTTTATCGATAGCACAGGACGCATTTCCGGCTTCAATATCGATCTAGTGCGGGCGATCTGCGATGAGCTCGCTCTTACTGCAATCTGTCAGATTGAAGCGCGCCCCTGGAATGAATTGCAGCCAACACTTGAAAATGGCGAGGCGGAAGCAATTATCGCTGGCCTGAGACCGACAGCAGCCTTGCGCCAGAAACTCGCCTTTACGACGCCTTATATGAGGCTGCCTGCGCGATTTGTGACGCTGAAGGAAACGCCACTTACTGAACCTCTTGCCGACACGCTCGCAAAAAAGGCAGTTGGCGTTGTAGCCGGGTCTGTGCATCAAGTGATTTTTGCTGATTATTTTCCAAAGGGCCATTGGGTCGGCTATCCCTCGCGCGATCTCATGCTCAAAGATCTGCAAGCAAAGAAAATAGACGCCGTGTTCGGCGATGGGTCTGATCTATCCTTCTGGATCGGCAGCATTGAGTCGGTCAATTGCTGCGCCTTCAGCGGTGGACCCTATATCGCGCCGCAGTTTCTGGGTGATGGAATGACCATCGCGACCACCCGCAAGAATAGCGAACTTATCGATGCCTTTAATTTTGCGTTGAAGGCGATGGAAGAAAAAGGCACCACATCAGAACTTTACTTGCGTTATTTTCCGGTCGATTTTTATTGAGCTGGTTGAACCGTTGAAAATCAGCGCAGGCCGTCTTCGAATGGACACATGCAATTGACGGGAGCCACCTCGCGCCATAGTGTCCGCGCGCCTTACCGAACGGCAGGAACACAGGAAAAACGAATGACTTTGCGCCGTGATAATCAAATCGAACTGAGCCCCGAACTGATCGAGGCTGCAGCAGAGGCCAAAGCATGGCCTTTCGACGAGGCGCGAAAGATCATTAGACGCTATGAAAAGACTGGCTATCCCGAGACGATATTGTTCGAAACGGGGTATGGCCCGTCCGGTCTGCCGCATATCGGCACGTTCGGCGAAGTGGCGCGCACGTCCATGGTACGCCATGCCTTTCGTGTGCTGACCAAAGACCAGGTCAACACCAAGCTGCTTTGCTTTTCTGATGATATGGACGGCATGCGTAAGATTCCGGACAACGTGCCGGAGCCGTCTTCTCTAGTGCCGCACCTTCATAAGCCATTGTCGTCCGTCCCAAATCCCTTTGGTGGCGATTACAGCAGTTTTGCTGACCACAACAATGTCATGCTGTGCCGCTTTCTTGACACGTTCGGCTTCGACTACGAATTTGCCAGTGCGACGGAATACTACAAATCAGGCCGCTTCGATGAAGTATTGCTGCGGGCGGTCAAGCGCTACGACGACATCATGAAGGTGATGTTGCCGACGCTCGGGGAGGAGCGCCAGGCGACCTACAGTCCCTTTTTACCCATTTCGCCCACGAGCGGCAGGGTTCTCTACGTGCCGATGAAGAAGGTCGACTCCAAAAATGGCACGATAACTTTTGACGACGAAAACGGCACGGAGACTACCGTCCCCGTGACGGGTGGCAATGTCAAACTGCAATGGAAGCCTGACTTCGGCATGCGCTGGGCGGCTCTTGGCGTGGATTTCGAGATGTTCGGCAAGGATCATCAGACAAATGCAATCGTGTACGACCGCATTTGCGAGATTTTGGGAGGCCGCGCGCCCGAGCATTTCGTCTATGAACTGTTTCTCGATGATGTTGGCCAGAAGATATCCAAGTCGAAGGGCAATGGCATCAGTATCGACGAATGGCTGACCTATGCGCCCACGGAAAGTCTCGGTCTTTACATGTTCCAGAAGCCGAGAACGGCAAAGCGTCTCTATTTCGATGTCATTCCCAAGGCAGTGGATGAATATTTCACGTATCTGTCCGCCTACGAACGCCAATCCTGGAAAGACCGGCTGAACAATCCCGTCTGGCACCTGCACAATGGCAGTCCGCCGATTGTGGAGATGCCAGTACCGTTCGCGCTTCTGTTGAATCTCGTCAGCGCTTCCAACGCCGAAAACCGTAGCGTTCTCTGGGGATTCATTTCTCGCTACGCACCCGGTGTGACCCCGCAGAACAGTCCAGAACTTGATGCACTCGTCGGCTATGCTATTCGTTATTTCAATGATTTCGTAAAGCCGACAAAGAAATTCCGGGCACCCGACGACGTGGAACGTCTGGCACTCGAGGGAATGGACAAAATGCTCGCGACCTTGCCCGACGATGCCGACGGTAACATGATTCAAAATGCCATGTTGGACGTGGCCCGCGGCATCGAACGCTATCAGGATTATACTAAAAAAAGCCCGGAGGGGGGTCCTGGCGTGTCCGTATCGTTCTTTCAGATGCTCTATGAGGTGCTTATTGGCCAGGAACGCGGGCCACGTTTCGGGTCGTTCGTGGCGCTCTATGGGATCGCCGAGACGCGCGTATTGATTGCGAGCGCACTCGTGGGGCAATCAACTTGAGCTGATGTGGCTAAACTTTCTCGGAGGGAAGAATGATCGATCACACGGGCATCATTGTAAGTGACTTCGAGCGAAGCAAGAAATTCTATCGGGAAGCGCTCGCTCCACTTGGATACGAATTGCTCCACGAAGTTCCAGCTGCGGTAACGGGAAGCGCGGATGTGGCGGGCTTTGGCGAGGGCGGCAAGCCCGACTTCTGGGTAACCAATGGCGAGCCGAACAAACCGCCGCTTCACATAGCTTTTCGCGTCAAAGGCCGCGATATCGTCGATGCTTTTCACGCGGCTGCCATAGCAGCTGGCGGTATTGACAACGGACAACCCGGACTGCGCCCGCACTACCATCCCAAGTATTACGGCGCATTTGTGCGCGATCTTGATGGCCATAACATCGAGGCTGTTTGCCACGAAGCATAGCTATTCCGGGCGTGGCGGGAATGGGGCGTTTGGTACAGCCAATGGCGACGGAGCCGGTAACGGCTCGGCAGAAGGTTCCCGCGTATCACTCACCGGTGGTATGGGCAAGTTGGTTGAGGCTGGCAATGCTGCGGGCGGCCTACCGAAGATACCAAGCCTGGCTTCCTCGGCTTTCTTCATTCTGTCCGCCATTTGCGTTCCATCCTTCGCGCGGGCCCAGCCATTCTGCACCAGCCACTCGGCAATATCCGCATTGCCGAGCCTGCATTGTGTTGCGATGACATCGTCAGGCGGTTGTCCCGGTACGTTGCATTCGACAGCGCGAGAGCGTAGCCAATTGCGGAATGCGGTACGCGCAGCCATGCCACACGGCCATGCGCTACCGCCGTCGACGTTGCAGGTTTCCTCTGGTTGAACTATCTCGATTCCATCCAGTGCGATTCGGTAACCGGCTGCTTCAATTGTGCCAGCTGCGGTCGCGATAGGGCGATAGAGAAGTACTGGCTTGGCAGTATTGTCGACAGGCGTTGGAGGTGGCGCCGGTGCAGGCGCTGTCGGCGGCGCGGGAAGCAGTTCCTGCCTCGTACTCAAGGGCGGGCGAGGCTCCACACGTTCGAGTGGTGCATTGTCAGTACCTGAGGGCGCCACCGCATCCGGATCGACCTGACGCGCTTGCGATGTAACCCTTCCCTGCGGCTGTGCAGTTTCAGATGTATCTTTCGGCGCGGCGTCGGTCATCTCATCGGGCAGTTCGAAATTCTCTAGGGTGACATCGACACCTTGGCTTTGACTTGGCGTATCGACGGCACCGTTAAAGGGTGCGACGAAAGCGTAGATCAGCCCCAAAACCACCAGAACAGTCAGGACATAAAGCGGTAGCTGGCGCATGTAAAATGCGTTCCTATTGGCTTGCCCACAGGATCCGTGCGATCCAATCGATGTGGACTGCATCGAAGGTGCGATTGGGGTGCTCGGGGTTCATCGATTGCAACTCGATCGTCCGCGGCGTCTGCCGTGCAAGTATCTTGGCCATGACTTCCCCGTCCTTTGTACGCACCACCACACGGTCACCCCGTCGCACTGCCCCACCGGGGGCAACGATGATCGTATCGCCATCGCGATAGAGCGGCAGCATGGAATCGCCCGACACTTCAAGCGCATAAACCGAGTCGGCAGGCCCTACCGGAAACTCGACGACATCCCAGCCTTGACCCACAGGAAAGCCGCCATCGTCGAAAAAGCCTCCCGCGCCTGCCTGTGCGAAGCCCAACAGCGGTACAGAACGTGTCTCACCACTATTTCCGTGGCTGGCCCTGCCCAGAACGAGCGTCATGAATTCGTCCAGAGAAGCGCCGGTAGCTTCCATGATCTTGGCGAGCGATTCTGTTGACGGCCACCGCGCGCGCCCGTCAACAGCGTAGCGCTTGGATTTGTTGAAGGTTGTTGGATCAAGCCCCGCACGCTTCGCCAATCCCGATACGGAAAGCGAGTGGCGTTCTGCCAGCGCATCTATGGCCGCCCATATGCGGTCATGTGAAAACATGATGATATCCAAATAAAGGAAAAAATACCTTCAATGTGCCTTTATAGAGAACGCTGACAAAAGTCGAGTGGAATTACGGAAAATTTTCTTATTTTTCACAGTTTTTTGATGCGTGGGTTAGCACTTATGAATAGATAATCGCCGGTTGCCGGCATCATCGCGACGCCGGCAATTGTCGTTGCAATGCAAAGCTTGCTTCACATGATATCCGTTGCACCACGCGCAAAGCGGAGCGTTGTTTCTGCCCAATCAAGCAGCCTTCTTCTTCTCCTCGACCGGATAAGGATTGAACCGCTCGTAGAAGGTCTCCCCCTTTTCGGCCATATCGAGCAGCAGCTTCGGTGCCTTGAACTGCGCACCGTATTTCCGCTGCAGCCCCTTGGCGATTTCGACGAATTTCGCTGCGCCCATGCCATCAATGTAGGACAGTGTTCCGCCAGTATAGGGTGCAAACCCGAAGGCAAGGATCGACCCCACATCCGCTTCACGCGGATCAGTGACAATGCGTTCCTCCATGACGCGGGCTGCCTCAAGGGCAATGGTGAAAAGGAACCGCTGCTTCAGGACATGGATATCGATCTTGTCCGGATCCTGTTGTGGGTAAAGTGTCTTCAACTCGGGCCACAAATGCTTTTTGGCGGGCTTCGCCGGATAATCGTAGAAGCCCTTGCCGTTCTTGCGACCGCGGCGGTCATATTTGTCCACCAGCGTGTTCACAAGCTCAACATGCCGCGGATCGACGGCCTTTGGTCCAAGATCCGCCAATGTGGCCTTCAGTATCTTCTGCGACAGATCAATAGCAGTCTCGTCGTTGAGCGCCAGCGGGCCGACCGGCATGCCCGCCATGCGTGCGACATTCTCGATCATCGCGGGCGGAACACCTTCGATGAGCATGTTGTAAGCTTCCGACATGTAGCGCAGAACACAGCGATTGACATAAAAGCCCCGCGTGTCATTGACCACAATGGGCGTCTTCTTGATCGCACGCACGAAGTCGAGCGCAACGGCGAGCGCCTTGTCGGCTGTCTTTTTGCCGAGGATAACCTCGACAAGCATCATTTTGTCGACCGGCGAAAAGAAGTGGATGCCGATGAAGTTCTTCGGGCGTTGTGAAACTTTCGCCAGTCCGGTGATCGGCAGCGTTGATGTATTGGATGCGAAGATGGCTGCGGGTTTCAATACCGCTTCGGCCTTTTCCGTAACCGCGCGCTTGACTTCACGATCTTCGAACACCGCCTCGATTACGAGGTCAGCTCCCTCAAGATCGGCGTAATCCGATGATGCGGTAATCTGGCCAAGCAGCCTTTCCTTCTCCTCGGCGGTCGCCTTGCCTTTCTGGATCTCCTTGGTGATAAGATCGGCAGAATGTGCTTTGCCTTTTTCGGCTGCCTCCACACTCTGGTCTATGAGCACGACCGGAATGCCTGCCTTCGCGGTGACATACGCGATGCTCGCGCCCATGAAGCCTGCGCCGACGACGCCGACCTTCTTGAATTTGGTGGGTTTGATATCGGCTGGACGGCGAGCGCCCTTGTTCAGTTCCTGCAACGAGACGAACAGTGAACGGATCATCATTCCGGCTTCTGTCGTCTGCAGTATCTTTGTGAAATAGCGCTGCTCGATCTTGAGCGCCGTGTCAAAAGGTACGAGTAGGCCCTCATAGACGGATTTCAGGATCGAGGCTGCGCCCGGATAATTGCCATAGGTCTCACGACGGAGAATTGCCGTAGCGGCTGGCCAGAGATTGGCTCCCGCCGGTGAATAAATCGCACCGCCGGGCAATTTGAAGCCCTTCTCGTCCCATGGCTGGACTGGCTTGAGACCAGCCTTGATCATCTTCTTGGCCGACTCAACTAGCTTTTTCGCCGGCACGATTTCATGCACTAGTCCCATCGCTTTCGCGCGCGACGCCGTGAGGCTCGAGCCTGTCGTCATCATCTGCAGGGCGTCCTGCTGGTTGGTGAGGCGCGGAACGCGTTGTGTGCCGCCGGCGCCCGGAAAGATGCCGACTTTGACTTCCGGCAGAGCCATCTTCACCGACGGGTCGTCGGAAACGACGCGGCCATGGCAGGCCAACGACATTTCGAATGCACCGCCCATGCAGGTACCGTTGATCGCGGAAACCCAGGGCTTGCCACATGTTTCCAGCTTGCGGAAAAGGCCACCCATCTTGCCGGTATTTTCGAACAGGAGTTCAACGGCCTTCTTGGGGTCCTTCGCCTTCTCTTCCTGGAACAGCTGGAACATGCGCTTGAGCATGGTCAAGTCGGCACCGCCGGAGAACGTGTCCTTGCCGGAGGTGATCACGGCACCCTTGATTGCTTCGTCCTTCGTGACCCGATCGACGATCGCGTCGAGTTCCTTCATCACCTCTTCGGTGAAGACATTCATCGACTTATCCGGCATATCCCAGGTTACGAGTGCAATGCCGTCCGCGTCGACGTCGAATTTGAAGTTCGTGTAGCTCATCTTCCTTATCTCCTCAGACGCGTTCGATGATGGTTGCGGTGCCCATGCCCGCACCGATGCACAGTGTAACGAGCGCAACATTGAGATCACGGCGCTCCAGTTCATCAAGAACAGTGCCGAGGATCATTGCACCTGTGGCGCCAAGCGGATGCCCCATGGCGATGGCACCACCATTGACATTGATCTTGTCGCGGGGAATGTCGAAGGCCTGCATGTAGCGCAGCACCACAGCAGCAAATGCCTCGTTCAGTTCGAAGAGATCTATGTCCGAAATCTTCATCTTGGCGCGCTTCAAGAGCTTTTCCGTTACGTCGACTGGGCCGGTCAGCATCAGCGCCGGGTCCGAACCGATATTGGCGAATGCGCGGATGCGGGCACGTGGCTTTGAGCCGATCGCCTTGCCTGCGCTTTTCGACCCAAGCAATACGCCTGCGGCGCCATCAACGATACCGGACGAATTGCCGGCATGATGGACGTGATTGATGATCTCGACTTCGGGATGTGCCTGGATGCCGACAGCGTTGAAGCCGCCCATTTCACCGGGCATCACGAAGGATGGATTGAGCGAAGCCAGCGCCTGCATGTCCGTGGTCGGCCGCATGTGCTCGTCATGATCGAGAATGGTCAGGCCGTTCTGGTCCTTGATCTCGAGAACCGAATTCTTGAAGTAGCCTTTCTTCCAGGCTTCACCGGCTCGCTTCTGGCTCTCAACTGCGTAAGCGTCAACATCATCGCGGCTGAAGCCATACTTCGTGGCAATCAGGTCGGCGGAAACGCCTTGAGGCATGAAATAGCCTGGCAGTCCAACCGACGGATCCATATACCAGGCCCCCCCCGACATGCCCATCCCGACACGCGACATGGATTCAACACCGCCGGCAATGACAATGTCGTCCGCCCCTTGCACGATCTTGGCAGCGGCAAAATTCACTGCGTCAAGGCCAGACGCGCAGAACCGCGAGATTTGCATACCGGGCGCCTTGAAATCATAGCCCGCTTCGAAGGCGGAGGATCGCGGAATGACAGCGCCAGCTTCACCTACCGGATCGACGCAGCCGTAGATGATGTCGTCGACGAGGCCCGTGTCGAGGCCATTGCGATCGCGCAGCGCCTCAAGCACGTGGGCGCCAAGACGAACGGCAGGCACTTCGTGCAGGCTGCCGTCCTTCTTGCCCCTGCCACGCGGGGTACGGACGTGGTCATAAATATATGCCTCAGTCATTTCATTCTCCCTGTTCGAACCGGCAGCTCAAAGGCTGCGGGCGATCAAAAGCTTCATGATTTCGTTGGTGCCGCCATAAATCCGCTGGACGCGCGCGTCGCGGAACATGCGAGCAATCGGATATTCGTTCATATAGCCGTACCCGCCGTGCAACTGCAGGCATTCATCGACAACCTTGTTCTGCAGGTCGCTGAGCCAGTACTTTGCCATCGAGGCAGTAACTGGATCGAGCCCGCCATTCACATGGCGTTCGACGCAATGATTGTAGAAAACGCGGCCAATCGTGGCCTCTGTCTTGAGCTCGGCAAGCTTGAACTGTGTGTTCTGGAAATCTATGACGGCCTTGCCGAAAGCCTTGCGCTCCTTGACATAGTCCGACGTAATAGCGATGGCACGCTCTGCCATGGCAATAGCCGTTCCGCCAATCTGTAAGCGTTCCTGGGGCAATTGCTGCATCAGCTGGACAAAACCCTGTCCCTCTTCTGTGCCAAGAAGATTGGACGCAGGCACGCGGACATCATTGAAAAAGAGTTCCGACGTGTCGTTCGACTTCAACCCAATCTTGTCGAGGTTACGGCCGCGTTCGAAACCTTGCTGCCCGTCAGTCTCCACGACGAAGAGCGAAGTGCCTTTTGCACCCTGTGCCGGATCGGTCTTGGTAACGACGACGACAAGATTGGCTAGCTGGCCATTGGTGATGAACGTTTTCGATCCATTGATGACATAGTGATTGCCATCCTTCTTCGCGCTGGTCTTGACACCCTGAAGGTCGGAACCCGCACCGGGTTCGGTCATGGCAATGGCGCCGATTAGCTCACCAGTCGCCATTTTCGGCAACCATTTCTGTTTTTGCTCTTCAGACCCATAGTGGAGGATATAGGGAGCAACGATGGAATTGTGCAGTGCTATGCCGAAGCCGTCGACACCGACATGGCTGATGGCTTCAAGAATGGCGCTTTCGTGCGCATAGGTGCCACCTGCCCCACCATATTCTTCCGGCATCGAGGCGCACAAAAGCCCGTTCTCACCGGCAAGCTCCCAGACCGAACGGTCGAACATTTCCTGTTTCTCAAAACGGTCGTAGTGCGGAAGAACCTCGGCCTCGAGAAATTTCGTGGCCATCTCTTCCAGCATCACAACGTCATCGGTCTTCCAGTCGGGCTTTGGAACACCCAATACTTCTTCCGGTCGCAGACCCATCACAAACCTCCCGAGAATAGTAAAGGAGCCGCGAGACCGCGGCTCGAAATGAGCGTGCGGTAGCTTAGAATGCTTCCGCAGCGAGCGCCATCATTGTGTCCGCTCCCGTCTGAATGCGAGCAAGATGCGCCGACGTTTCCGGCATGACACGTTCCATGAAGAACTTGCCAGTGACGAGCTTTGTCTCATGGAAGGACTGGTTGCCGGCACCTTCCGCAAGCTTGGCGTGTGATGCCTTGGCCATCCGCGCCCACATATAGCCGAGCGAAACCAGGCCGAAGAGGTGCATGTAGTCGGTGGAAGCAGCACCTGCATTGTCAGGGTTCGCCATGCCGTTCTGCATCAGCCACATGGATGCCGCCTGCAAGTCATTGAGCCCCTTCTTCAGATGCTTTGTGAAGAAGGCCAGTTTCTCGTCGCCGCGGTTTTCCTCGCAGAAATCGCCCACCTCCTTGAAGAAGGCCATGACAGCACGGCCGCCATTTGCGCCGAGCTTGCGGCCGACGAGGTCCAATGCCTGGATTCCATTGGCGCCCTCATAAATCATGGCGATACGCGCGTCGCGTACATACTGGCTCATGCCATGTTCTTCGATATAGCCGTGACCGCCGAAGACCTGCTGCGCCATGCAGGCGTGCTCGAAGCCTTTGTCGGTAAGGACACCTTTCAACACGGGTGTCATCAGGCCGAGAATGTCATCCGCCAAGTGCTTCTCGGTTTCATCATCCGAGCGATGCGCGATGTCCGACTTCAACGCCGACCAGAGGATGAATGCGCGGCCTGCTTCATTGAAAGATTTGATCGTCAGCAGAATTCGGCGGATGTCAGGGTGGACGATGATCGGATCAGCTTTCTTATTTGGCTCTTTCGGTCCCGTCAGTGCACGGCCCTGGATACGGTCGCGCGCATAGATGGCAGCGTTCTGGTAGGCAATCTCGCCGATGGACAGACCCTGCAGTGCAACGCCCAGGCGCGCCTCGTTCATCATTGTGAACATAGCGCGCAGACCCTTGTTCTCGCCCCCAATTAGATAGCCCGTCGCTTCGTCATAATTCATGACGCAGGTCGAGTTGCCGTGGATACCCATTTTCTCTTCGATAGAGCCGCACGATACTCCATTGCGCGTTCCGGGATTGCCGTTCTCGTCGAGATTGAACTTGGGTACGATAAACAGCGAAATACCCTTGGTTCCTTCCGGTGCACCTTCGATACGGGCGAGAACCAGATGAATGATGTTCTCGGCCATGTCGTGCTCGCCGGCAGAGATGAAAATCTTCTGCCCGGAAATCCGGTAGGAACCGTCGGCGTTCGGCACAGCCTTGCTGCGCAACAGACCGAGATCGGTGCCGCAATGCGGTTCGGTGAGGTTCATGGTGCCTGTCCACGTACCATCAGTCATTTTAGGCAGATAGGTTTTTTTCTGGCCGTCGGTGCCGTGCGTGAGAATGGCCGCAATCGCGCCCTGCGTCAGGCCGGGATACATGACCAGTGCCATGTTCGCGGAAGCCATATATTCACCCGCTGCCACATGTAGCGCGTATGGCAGACCCTGACCTCCGAATTCCTGCGGTACGGCTAGGCCAACCCAACCACCTTCGCGATACTGATCGAACGCTTGTTTGTAGCCCGTGGGCGTCGTTACCGAACCGTCGTCATGACGTACGCAGCCTTCCTGATCACCTATCTGGTTAACTGGGAACAGTGTGTTCTCGGCCAGCTTTGCGCCTTCACTGAGGATAGCTTCGACAATATCCGGTGACGCGTCGCCAAACCCTTGCAAATTACCGTAGCGTTCAAAACCCAAAACATCGTTCAAGATAAACAGCGTGTCTTCAACAGGCGCGCGATAGCTTGGCATCAGACTTCCTCCAAAACAAAGCAAAAACGGCACGCAAATTATGGCGCCGTTGAGATGTTGCTAAACCTAACAAATTTTGACGTTTGCGTAAACGTCAAAATTGCAATGCAATCGTTTTTTAACGGTGCATTTAGGCAAAGCACCCACCCACTTTGAATGTTACAGCACTTTTTCGAGAGCAATCCCGCTCTGGATTGAGCTGACCAAACGCTTTTTTTAACCAATCCAGCCAGGGTCTTAACCAGTTGTTTACCACGTTTCGCCAATGTCACGATGACGGTGAACCGTGTCTATGTGTGATTTGTTCTTCACGGCTTGTCGGATCGCATGGGGCGCACGCCCTGGCTCTCCGGTTTGGCCCCAACGCGCACAGCGCTATTGGCCGTTTCCTCAGAGCGATGGTTTTTCACCCGCCACTGTGTGGCGTCAACTTGAGCAGCAGACGTCCATGACGAACCAGAGGTCACTAATGGAACAGGTCAATGTGAATCGCGCACGTCGTGATGCGACGTCGCTCGACAGTCTCAACCGTACACTTGAGGATCTCGAGAGTCAGTTGCGCGGTGCATTGGAGCCAAAAAAGGAAGCTTTTCGGGAAAATGAGGATATTGCCGACCGGTTTGCTGCGCTCGCCTCGCGTGCCGGGCAATTGGCCACGCCCCGTTACGTTGCAACATCCCAGGCCCCTGTTTCACAAAAGTACGACCTCTCGGCAATTGCCGCTCAACTCAAACAGCTCCGGGAGGAGATGGAGGGCGAGATCAAAGCGCCCGTCGAATCTGCCGAACCGCACAACGAAACGATTGGCAGACTCAGCCAGTCAACCGCTTCAAGTGATCGCCTGTTCAACCGAGCTTCTGCAAGCCAGTACGAGACGGGTCACCTTTCCATGCTGCGCGGGGACCTCGATGAATTGAAACGTACCGTAAATACGTTGGCCCGCGAAGAGTCGGTACAGAACCTTGGCAATCGGTGGGATACAATCGATGAACGATTCGATGCCTTCGTAGAACGCAACCGCTCGACTGTTGGAAATGGCGCCTCGCTGCCTTCCAAACATATGCAGCAGATCGATGAGCGGCTTGACGAGATCAGCCGCGCCATCGTGGCTACCTCGCAACCAGCCTCCGGCCAATCAATCGAAGCCCATGCTTTCGAACGGATGGAAGCGCGCATTGCCGCGTTGGCGTTGCCCGACCGCACCGCGGATACAATCCTCAAGCGAATGGGCGAGCTTGCCGAACGTGTCGATCACCTTACGGAGCAGAGCAAAACACCCGCGATCGGCCTCGACATCCTGTCTGAACAGCTTTCGGCAGTAACGCGCCATCTCCAAAACGCACCGGCGGCGATCACCATCTCCGACTTCCGCGACCTGGAAAGCCGTGTTGTGCAGGTCATCGACAAGCTTGAAACCATGCCGCGGCCGGCAGCTGATCCTGCGTTCATCGAAAAGATCGATCAGCGCTTCGAAGAACTAACGCGCCGTCTCGACGACCACCACATGGTGACCGAGAACAGCGACATTCGCTTGACCGACAATATCGAAGCCCGTTTCGAGGACATGGCACGTTACATTGCGCAAAACGTTCCTCAGACCGAGAATACGCACGATGCCATCCGTAGTCTTGAACTGCAGATTGCCGGTTTGGCCCAGCATCTGGCTCAGTCGAATGAACGATACGCAGAAATGTCCGAGATCCCGCCACGCCTCGACGCGATCGAAGAGTCGATGGCGGCAAACCGCGATCTCGTCGTAGAGGCTGCCCGCAACGCTGCGGCTGAGGCCATCCGCAACACTGCTAATTTCGGCAGCGACCATGATAGCACGATCGCCCGCGAACTTGCTGCAGACTTGAAGACTCTGGAAAAACTTTCCCGCAAATCCGAGGAACGCAATAGCAAGACATTCGAGGCAATCCACGATACGTTGCTCAAGATAGTTGACCGTCTTGCCTCGCTCGAAAGCGGGCCGGTTCCCGTCGACAGGCCCCTTGCAGCCCGGATTGACGAAGCAGTCATCCCCGAAGAGCCGGTGATGAAAGCTACACTGGCTTACGATCCCGCCATAGATGTCGGGCCTGCTCTCGATACACCGATCTTCTTGACAAGCCAGGAACCGTCATCGGAAGCAACGCTCTCTGGTGCTGTTGAACAGGAGCCGCGCGAAAAGAAGTCGCTCTTCGGCACCCTTGCCCGCAGCTTGAAGGGACGCAGCAAGCAGGAGATCGAAGCACAGGATTTGCAAATCGATATAGTTGAGGACGCAAAGAAGATAGACGCGAACGTTGATCTGGATTCGAACATTCTCAACCGTCCGCTTGAGCCTGGCTCTGGCATGCCAGACCTGAATTCTATCCTTAAGCGCGTTCGCGACGACCGTCGGGATATGCCACTTTCCAGCAATGTATCGGCAGGCAAGGCGGATTTCATCACTGCCGCCCGCCGCGCTGCTCAAGCAGCAGCCTCGGAAGTCGAGAGCCAGAAACGCGCTCCTGTTTCGGACAGGACTGAAGGTCCAAAGGACAGCCTGCTTACACGCCAGCGGAGGCCGATTCTGCTGGCGATCGGCGCGATTATGATCGCGATCGCAGGTTTGCAATTAAAGAACGCATATCTGAACTATGCGGCCGGACCCGATACGGCATCCATCACCCGGCCCACGTCATCCGAACGGGAGGACGACGTTGCAGCCAAAGCGCAAAAACCTGCCGAGCAGGGAAAGACTCTGGAACTGACATTTCCGGCCGAGAACAGCACACCAAAGGAACTCGCCGCCTCACAGCCGGCACTCGATAGTGTGGAAGCGGTTATCGCCACGCAGCAGGCGACGCCATCCACCATCGATGCCACACCAATTACGCCGGCCGTTGATACCCAATCGGCCGCAGCTATTCCAGCCATTCCGACTGAGGCTGGCCCCCAACCGCTGCGCGATGCGGCAGCAAAAGGCGACAGCAAGGCGCTATTCGAAATCGGCAACAATTATATGGACGGGCGCGGTGTCACCAGTGATTTCGTCAAAGCGGCCGAATGGTATAATCTTGCAGCAGACCGCGGCTTTGCGCCGGCACAGTACCGTATCGGTAACTTCTACGAGAAGGGCTTGGGCCTTACTCGCGATCTGGCGAAAGCCAAGACCTATTACCACCTTGCCGCCGAACAAGGCAACGCGAGCGCCATGCACAACCTCGCTGTCCTCTGTGCCGCCGGAGCCGATGGTGCAGCCCCGGACAACGAAGCCGCAGCGCGTTGGTTTACCAAAGCAGCGGAACTCGGTGTCAAGGACAGCCAGTTCAATCTTGGCATTCTTTCAGCCAAGGGTGTCGGCATTCCACAGAACCTGGAAGAGAGCTTTAAATGGTTCGCCATTGCGGCCAATGCCGGTGACAAGGACGCTGCTCAGAAGCGGGACGATGTGGCCAAAATCATGTCTCCCGAGCAGCTGGAGCGCGCAAAGGCTGCCACCGAGCTTTGGAAGCCGAGACAGCTGAATCCCGGCGCCAACACCCTTGACGTGCCCGCGGATTGGCGGGAAAGCCCAACGACGACCGGTTCGATCGACATGGGAAAAGCCATCCGCAACGTTCAGCTCATCCTCAACAAGCACGGCTACGATGCGGGCGGGTCTGACGGTAAAATAGGCTCCAAAACACGGGACGCGATCATGGCATTCCAGAAGGACAACGGGCTCAAGCCGACTGGTAATATCGACAAGGATCTGGTTCGCAATTTGCTCAGAAAGAACGGCTGAAGCCAAAGAGATAAATTCCCCTAGAAACCATTGGAACAATGCCATTGCGACACATGGCTTCGCGTATGAACCGCGATGCGCGGCGCCGCTCGGTCAAAATTTGACTTGAGCTCGGCAAGCGGGCAAGAAACCTTAAAGAATTACTGTCATTGTGCTGTTACTACGGTGTCCTGACACCACAATGGGTTTGGGGTTCGCATTGGGTATTTACCTGCCTATCGCCGAGATTTCGGTCAATGTCTTCGTGCTCTTTTTTATGGGCGCGGCGGTAGGGTTTTTGTCGGGTATGTTTGGTGTTGGCGGCGGATTCTTGATAACGCCGCTTCTCATCTTTTATAATATTCCACCGGCGGTTGCGGTCGCCACGGGCGCAAATCAGGTCATTGCTTCGTCGTTCAGCGGTGCTCTTACTCATTTCAAGCGTGGCACACTCGACGTCAAGCTAGGTTCGTTGCTGGTTGTAGGCGGCATCGCCGGTGCTGCCGTCGGTATTTATGTCTTTGTTCTGTTGCGCGAACTCGGCCAGCTCGATCTCATAGTGTCGCTTCTCTACGTCGTCTTTCTCAGCACTGTTGGCGGCCTGATGTTGTATGAGAGCCTTCAGGCCATGCGAAGGACGAGAGCTGGCCAGCTCTCCAATCTGAAGAAGCCGGGCCAGCACAATTGGGTACACCGGCTGCCCTTCAAGATGCGGTTCCGCGCCTCGAAGATCTATGTGAGTATCATCCCGGTTTTGGTGCTCGGCGGAGCCATAGGGTTTCTCTCGTCGATCATGGGTGTCGGCGGTGGCTTTATCATGGTTCCCGCGATGATCTACCTTCTGAAGGTGCCGACAAACGTGGTGATTGGTACGTCCCTCTACCAGATCGTTTTCGTCACAGCCTTCACCACCGTCATGCAGGCAACGACCAATCAATCAGTCGATATAGTACTGGCGATGCTTTTGATGACAGGAGGGGTGATCGGCGCCCAGTATGGCGCTCGCATCGGTCAGAAATTGCGCGGCGAACAATTGCGTGCGCTGCTTGCCATGCTCGTTCTGGCCGTTGGTCTACGCCTCGCGATCGAACTCTTTGTGACACCCGATGACGTTTATTCGATCAGCATTGCGCTGGCCACAAGGGTGGTGCCATGAACGCGCCGGCCGCCGCCCTAATTCTGTTCATTGCACTCACGGCGGGTCAACACGCTCGCGCACAGCAATTGCCTGGCAATAAGGAAACCGTTGAAATCGGCCTCTCCACCGATACCATCGCAATCACGTCCGGTTTCCGAGGCACAGACCTGACGGTTTTCGGCGCGCTCGACAATGCCGACCCGCTGATCCAGCGGCAAGGCCGTTATGACATCGTCGTCGTTCTGGAAGGTCCTGAGCGGGATTTCGTCGTGCGACGCAAGGACAGATTTTTTGGCATTTGGGTCAATGCGGAATCCGTGTCATTCCAACACATTCCGGCGTCCTATTCCCTCGCATCAACCCGCAATCTCCAGGATATAGCAACGCCGAAAATATTCGGCCAGCTTAGCCTGGGGGTCAACAATATTTACTACGAGCCAATGCCTGATAGTTTCGGATCGAGCGGATCCCTCAAGGAGTTCACCAAGGAATTGCCCCGGCTGAAGCTCAAACAGCGTCTCTACAATCAACGCCCTGGCGACGTGCAGTTCCTGTCATCCACGTTGTTCCGTGCAACCCTCTCGTTGCCCGCAAACGTACCTGTAGGCAAACATGTTGCGCGCGCATATCTGTTTCGCAATGGTGAATTTTTGCGTGAAAGCTCGACGAGCCTCAACATTGTCAAAGCGGGTCTCGAGTTCCGGATCTACCGCGCCGCCAACCAATACAGCCTGCTTTACGGTCTTTTCGCCGTGTTCCTTGCCGTTGTGACCGGTTGGATGGGACGGCTGGTTTTCCGCAAAGATTAGTCAGACACGTTTCGCTACGACAATGAGCCCTTGCAGGGATTCGCCCCGGTCAAGGCGGATGGTTTCCCGCTGCAAACTTATTAAGGTCATGGAATTCTCGGCCAACACCCGCCGGACGTAGTTTTCGGAATGGGTGAAACGTAGCGATGGCTGCAGGATCAAATCGACGTCGCTCGAATGGTTCTCAACGGAAAATGCCAACAACCCGTCCGGGGCTAAGGCGCTGGCGATATTGTTGAAGGCACGGTGAAGATCACCGACGTAGACGAAGACATCTGCCGCAATGACGAGATCGGCGCTTTGGGCAGGTGTATCGAGTTCGTTGACATCGCCCTTGATAAGAGTGTCATAGACCCGTTTTTCGGCAGCCTTTTGCAGCATGGCTTCGGATAGGTCAACGCCGCCCAGTTCATCGGCATCGGCGCGGAAATACGGACCCATGAGGCCGGTACCGCAGCCAAGATCGAGCACGGAGCGGAAGCGCCGTTTCGGGACAGCCACCTTGATGGCGTTCGCCAGCAATTCGGGGACGCGATACTCCAGCCTCTCCAAAAGCGCTGCTTCAAAGGTTGGCGCATAAGCGTCAAATAGGGTTTCGACATAGGCTGTCGGCGGCGTTTCCGGTACGGCAGCGTGGCCGGTTGCTGCTAGCTTCAATCCCGCGCCAAAGCGATCGTCGGGATCGAGCTGCAGTAATTTGCGCCAAGCTTCGGCCGCTGTATCACGTTGCCCCGCCGCCTCATGCATCTCGCCAAGGCGAAATAGGCCGGCAGTCCAATTGGGGGTTATCTCCAACGCTTGCCGCATGAGATCTGCGGCTGCGCCATGGTCACCGGTTTCGAACAGCATGTCGGCATAGGAGGCACGGCGGTCGGCAATCAGATCGCCAGAATATAGGAACGCGCGCTCCATCTTCTAATTCGCGACCTGGACACGAATCGAGATGATATCAACCGACTTTCCCGCCTGGGTTATATCCGAATTGATCTTTATCGCGCCGCCCGCAGCCGGCTTCTTGTCCGCCGGAAATTCCTTCTGCACCAGATACTCGCTGCTCGCATCGGAAACATCGAAACGCTTGCGTCCGCAATCACCCAGAGCCCCGAAGTCGCAGCTCACGGCCATTTGCGTCCTCACGCCATCCTCGCTCTTGGCTACGATATCGAACACCGTGTTTTTACCGGCGAGCTGTTCGAGAACGCCTTGGCCGACCTGGAAACTAACTTCATCGGCTTCACCGGGTGATTGGATACGCAGATACTTCTCCACCTGGTCGCCACCAATTGTGGCGGTTGCCCGTCCGGTGACAGATACCTGCGTTGTGTCGGACGGATCAAAAATCGTAATCCAGTTACCCTCAGGCGACAACTCGCCTTCCTTCAATGGTTCATGGCTACCGCTTACGGCCGGATTGCTGGTGCTTGGCGGGATACTTGACGGCTTTAGATTGATGATCCCGGAAGCAACAAACCAGAGCAGACCGAGTGCTACGGCCAAGATGGCGAGAATTATAACAAACTTGATCAGGCCGTTCGCTTTCTTGCGTTCCCTGTTTCGCTTTAGCCGTCGGCGCATACGGTCCGGGCGATAGTTCTCGGCGGCAACAGGTCCATCCGATGTCAGTTCCGGAGCGTCAAGTTCAGATTCCGCTCCAACATCGATCGTTGGCTCTATCCTTGTCGCGGATTGCGACAGCACCGGTTCGCGCCTTTCAACAACAGGAGCCGGTACCGGGAGCGTTATCGAACCACTTGTCTGAACTTCTTTTTCGATCCTGGTAATTGAATCTTTTAATCGTTCGCGGCGTTCGTCCCGTTGCTCATCGTCCAACGCCCCGTTTGCCGCAAGCGAACGCTCATGCGCTCCCCAAGCGGATTCGTAAACCTTCTGCCGAATCGCAGGGTTCCCGACGTCGGCCTTGGCCAATGCTTTCCTGATCGCTTGCTCGATCGCTTCCAACTCGACGATTATCCCTTCGATACGGTTCGCATGATTGGCTAGGCATAACGCATCTTGCTGCTTATTCAAGGCTCTCGCGGCGCAATGATGGCCGTTTCGAATTATGACCGCTATTGTTCAACACGCTGCAGCGTCGCTCGATCATAGATCGCTTACGTTTCGCTTGCCCCCGATGCGTCCGGTCTGGTAAAACAACTTACGTTTACGCTAACGTCAAAATTTGGAGATGGACATGGCCTTGCCGGATATTTTGAAGTCGAAGTTGCGAATTCCGGTCGTTGGTGCTCCCCTGTTCATTGTTTCTCATCCGGTGTTGGTGCTAGCACAGTGCACGGCGGGAATTGTCGGCTCTTTTCCTGCTTTGAACGCACGCCCGGCAGAACAGCTTGATGAGTGGCTCGCAGAAATAACGGAAGGCCTCCGCAACCATGACGAGAAAAGCCCGGATTGTCCGGCTGCGCCCTTTGCCGTGAATCAAATTGTGCACCGTTCAAATAAGCGGCTCGAACATGATTTGATGATGTGTGTAAAATACAAAGTTCCCATCGTTATCTCGTCGTTGGGCGCCGTTCCGGAGGTGAACGAGGCAATACACTCGTATGGTGGTATTGTCCTTCATGACATCATCAACAACCGCCACGCGAATTCAGCTATTCGCAAAGGCGCGGACGGGTTGATAGCGGTCGCGGCAGGTGCGGGCGGCCATGCGGGACTGCTCTCGCCTTTCGCGCTTGTCCAGGAAATCCGTGAGTGGTTCGATGGGCCTTTGCTGCTGTCGGGTGCCATCGCGACGGGCCGCGCGATTCTGGCGGCGCAGGCCATGGGTGCCGACCTCGCCTATATCGGCTCGCCCTTCATCTCCACCACAGAAGCGCGCGCTGGCGATGACTACAAAAAGATGATCGTCGACTCCAATTCTTCCGATATCGTCTATTCAAATTACTTTACCGGGATCCACGGAAATTATCTGAAGCCATCGATAGCCAAGGCCGGAATGGACCCTGATCATTTGCCAGAGGCTGACCCGTCAAAAATGGACTTCGAAGCAGCGACGACCGGTGCCAAGGCCTGGAAAGATATATGGGGCTGCGGTCAAGGCATTGCGGCCGTTAAAGAAATCGCTCCCGCAAGCAACCTCGTTGCCCGCCTTGAACAGGAGTATCACGCGGCGAAGGCGGCGCTTTGCGCCGCGTAATGGCACTCTCGCTGCACCGAGAAACGTCTGTCTCACATCGGTCTGTTGGCGATCTCGGCAACAGCGCGTTTTGCCATGACTTTGACCAGATTGGCGCGATAGTCGGCAGAGGCATGCATGTCGGAAAGGAGGGCGTCCGAATCTACGGCGATGCTATCCAGCGCTGAAGGATTAAAGTTTCCGGCAAGTGCTGTCTCCGCATCCTTGAGACGAAAAACGCCGCCCTCGCCCGCGCCGGTTACCGCAACACGGATATTGTCACCCGATTTGGCAACGAAAACACCCGCCATTGCATAGAGCGAGGCCGGATTTGGGAATTTTTTGTAGGCGGCTCTGTCCGGCGCAACGAATTCGACGGCCACAATAATCTCGTTTGACTCAAGCGCTGTTTCGAAAAGGCCGATAAAAAAGTCCGACGCGAGCAAAGAGCGTTGGCTGGTGATTACCGTAGCATCAAGCGCCACTAGCGCCGAGGGGTAGTCGGCGGCCGGATCGTTGTTGGCGATCGACCCTCCAATCGTCCCCATGTTTCGCACCTGGGGATCACCAATATGGCCAGCAAGACTAGTGATGGCTGGACAAATCTTTGCGAGTTCCTCATTGGTCGAAACATCGTAATGCGTCGTGACCGCACCAATCCGCACCGTGCGGCCATCGACCGTGATACCTTTCAGCGCTTCGATTCTCCTGAGATCTATAAGATCGCTCGGTGATGCCAGACGCTGCTTCATGGTCGGAATCAGGGTCATTCCACCAGCCAGGAATTTGCCGTCTTCGGCTTCACCCATCAGTCTTGCAGCCTCTTCAACTGAAGCAGCGCGATGATACTGTGTCTCATACATGGTGCTTTTCCTTCACTTCGCAGCCTGAATGGCATTCCAAACAGTTTGCGGTGTCGCCGGCATGGTCAGATTGTTGTTGCGGATCGCATCGGTGATTGCATTGATGACGGCCGGCGGCGAGCCGATTGCACCTGCTTCTCCGCAACCCTTGATTCCGAGTGGATTGGATGGGCACGGCGTTTCGGTCGTCATAACGTCGAAGGACGGCAAATTTTGCGCGCGCGGCATGGTGTAGTCCATGAAGCTGGCAGTCAGCAATTGTCCGGTATCGTCATAATGCGTGCCTTCCAGCAGTGCTTGGCCGATGCCCTGGGCCAGTCCGCCATGAACCTGCCCTTCGACGATCATCGGGTTGATGATCTTGCCGAAATCGTCTGCGGCGACGAACTGGATGATCTCGGTCACGCCTGTTTCGGGATCGACTTCCACTTCGCAGATATGGCAGCCGCCAGGGAATGTGAAGTTGGATGGATCGTAGAATGCACCCTCTTTCAATCCAGGCTCCATGCCGGAAGGAAGATTATGGGCGGTATAGGCCGCAAGCGCCACCTGGAACCATGGCAGCGACTTGTCTGTGCCGGCGACCCTGACATCACCATCCTTGATCTCGATATCGGCTTCATCTGCTTCGAGGAGATGTGCTGCAATTTTCTTTGCCTTGGCCTCCACCTTGTCCAAAGCCTTGACGACGGCCGACATTCCGACCGCGCCGGAACGCGAACCATAGGTCCCCATCCCCATTTGTACCTTGTCAGTATCTCCATGAACGATGGATACGCTGTCGATCGGAACACCGAAACGCTCGGTGGCCAATTGGGCAAACGTCGTCTCGTGTCCTTGGCCATGAGAATGGGAGCCAGTCAGAATTTCAATCGTGCCAATCGCGTTGACCCTGACCTCCGCGCTCTCCCACAATCCCACGCCCGCCCCAAGAGAGCCGACCGCTGCAGAAGGTGCAATGCCGCAGGCTTCGATGTAGCAACTCAATCCGATACCGCGCAGTTTGCCTCGCTTGGCGGCCTCTCCACGGCGCTTCTCGAAGCCGGCATAGTCGGCAGCCTTCAGCGCGGCATCCAGGGTAGCGTCGAAATCGCCCGCGTCATAGTTCATGATTACCGGCGTCTGGTGGGGGAAAACACGGACAAAGTTTTTCCGCCGAAGCTCTGCAGGGGAGACTTTCAATTCGCGCGCTGCGGTTTCCATGATGCGCTCGAGCACATAACTGGCTTCCGGACGCCCGGCCCCGCGGTAGGCGTCGACCGGCGCCGTGTTGGTATATACAGCTTTCACGTTGGCGTGGATTGCCGGAATATCATATTGGCCGGAGAGAAGCGTCGCATAGAGATAGGTCGGTACGGAGCTAGAGAATAGCGACATGTAGGCGCCGAGATTGGCAATTGTCTGCACCTTGAGACCAAGGATCTTGTTGTCCTTGTCAAAGGCAAGTTCCGCATGGGTGATATGGTCGCGACCATGCGCATCGGCCAGAAAACTTTCGGTCCGGTCGGCTACCCATTTGACTGGAACGCCGGTCTTTTTTGATGCCCAGAGGCAGATGAGTTCTTCAGGATAAATGAAGATTTTTGATCCGAAGCCGCCGCCAACGTCCGGGGCAATGACGCGCAGCTTGTTTTCCGGCGCGACATTGTAAAACGCGCTTAGCACCAAGCGCGCGACATGGGGATTTTGAGACGTCGTCCAGCACGTGTAGTGATCTTCTCCAGCGTCGTAGACACCGAGCGTGGCACGCGGTTCGATCGCATTGGGAACAAGGCGGCCATTGACAATATCCATCTTGGTGACATGAGCAGCGCCTGCGAAAGCATCATTCGTGGCCTTTTCATCCCCGATGTCCCAGTCAAAAATCAGATTGCCGGGCGCTTCGGGATGAAGTTGCGGGGCACCGTCGGTGAGGGCTTCGGCAGTCTTCACAACGACCGGAAGCTCCTCGTATGACACGTCGACTGACTCTGCGGCGTCGCGTGCCTGCCCCTTCGTATCAGCAATCACGATAACGACTGCATCGCCCACATAACGCACCGTGTCGGTGGCAAGCGGCGACCAGGCGCCCATCTTCATGGGCGTTCCATCTTTGGAATGGATCATCCAGCCGCAGATGAGATTGCCGATCCCATCCGCTTTCAACTCCGCGCCGGTCAAAACGCCAATGACACCAGGCATCTTCTTGGCCGTTTCAACATCGATCCCGGTGATTTTCGCGTGAGCATGGGGGCTGCGCACGAAGGCAGCATGCTTCATGCCCGGTACGGACATATCGTCTGTATAGCGGCCCTTGCCAGTAATAAATCTTTTGTCTTCCTTGCGGAGAACTCGTGCTCCAATACCTTCAACACCCATGGCTATGTCTCCCTGTCGCGAGCGCGTTTGCCTGGAAAAAGTTGACCTTCAAGGCACCGGCTGCGGAACTGAAAATCAAATGATCAGGCAGCCTTGACGGTGCCCTTGCCCATTTTGTCCGATGCGTCGAGAACCGCCTTGACGATGTTGTGATAGCCAGTACAGCGGCAAATATTGCCTTCGAGCTCATCCCGCACTGTTGTTTCATCGAGCCCGTTTGGGTGTCGCCGTATCATATCGACCGAAGTCATAATCATGCCAGGCGTGCAGAACCCGCATTGAAGAGCATGATTTTCCCGAAACGCAACCTGAAGCGGATGCAGTTCTCCACTGGAGCCAAGGCCCTCGATCGTCGTTATCGTCGAGCCGGAGGCCTGGGCCGCCAGCATTGTGCACGACTTGATCGCCCTGCCATCAACATGAACGACACATGCACCGCATTGCGAGGTGTCACACCCAACATGAGTCCCAGTTAACCCAAGAGTTTCACGCAGGAAGTGTACAAGCAGTGTGCGGTCTTCGGCCTCGCCTGTGACGGCACGCCCATTTACGAACAGTTCCACTTTGGCCATAGGTTCCTCCCAGAACGTTGACGCAGGTGCCTCTTCCGGGCGTCATGTGGTAGAGAGAAGATTAACCGCTCTTTCGCACTTGTCTATCGTCAAAATAGAAAAATTCTAATTCGGCGATCATGTGACGATCAAGGGTGATTGGTGACCGGCATTTTGACGACACGCACGCATCTCTAGGCTTGCATTTGCAGCACAATGAAGGTATCAGGCGCGACATCCGCCGGCACATCAAGATGGCCGCTTTCAAGGATCGGGAAGTTCTTTTCCTGCCGCATTAGCTCAGTTGGTAGAGCACATCATTCGTAATGATGGGGTCAGGTGTTCGAGTCACCTATGCGGCACCACTTCGCTTAATTATTCAGCTGCATTCGGTTTCACAGCCCCCGCGGCCGGCAGCAGCACTGGTTTGAGCATGAACGCTGCCAGCAATCCAGTGATGGCAAAGCCTGCCGAGGTCAGGAAAAGCGGCGTGAATGCTGCAGCATAGCTATCGGCAACTGCTTGTCGTGCCACCTCTGGCAACGCACCCAGCATTTTCGGTGTCAAGTGCTCGATGTTACTGACCCCCGGAATGGTGACGCCGACACGGGAAAGATTTGCTGCAACGATAGCGCCATAGATGGAAATGGCGATAGACGCTCCGCCCATGCGTGAAAGTGTCACCGCCCCTGTCGCTGCCCCGACATCCCGGCTGTCTGCTGCGTTCTGTACACCAATCACCGGAACCTGTTGGCCGAGACCAATGCCAATGCCGTGCATAGCCATCAGGATGCCTATGAGAAACACCGGCGTTCCTGCCTGGACCTGCGTGAACAGCATGAACGCGAGGAAGCTCAAAGAAAGACTTGCTATGGCTTGCGGCTTGTAACGACCCGTAGTCGAGATCAGCCTCCCTCCCAGCAGAGATCCACAAACGATACCTCCGGTCAAAAGGATGAAAAAAACGCCCGCCTGTGAGGGCGACAGACCCGTTGTAGTCTGGAGGAAAAGTGCGAAATAATTGACCATACCGATAGCGATCGCACCGCTAGTGATCGAGATCACAAGTAGCAGTGAGAATGTCGGATTCCGGAAAAGTGTTGGCGGGACGATGGGCTCCACTGCGCGACGTTCAACGAACACCCAACTTGTGGCGCACACGATACCGAACGTAATAATACTAACACTCTGGATCGATATTATCGAACCGAACAGCTCTGAGCTGTCGGCAACGAGCACGATACTGCTTGTGGTCAAGGCCAACAATATCGCGCCTGCGTAGTCGATCTTTGGCTTGCGCTCGGGCTTGCGGTAGGGAAGCATCGTGAACAGGCCGGTCAGGACGATGATCCCAACGGGGATGTTAACCAGAAAAATCGATCGCCAGCCGAAAAGATCGCTCATCGTGCCGCCGAGTACGGGACCGATTGCGCCAGAAGCCATAAGGACAAGGCTTGAATAACTCTGATACCGCGCCCGTTCTCGCGGTTCGAACAGATCGGCGTTGATGGAGAAGATCGATACCATGATACCGCCGCCGCCGAGCCCTTGCAGCACCCGCGCAGCGATCAGCGTGTTCATCGACACGGCGAGACCGCACACAGCTGATCCGATGGTGAAGATCGCGATGGCAGTCATCATCACATATTTGCGCCCGAAGAGATCACCCAGCTTGCCGTAAATCGGCATGACAGCGCTCGACGCAAGCAGATATGAGGATCCGATCCAGCCGAAGCGTTCCAGATGGCCGAACTCGCCGACAATTGTCGGTAAGGCAGTCGAGACGATCTGGTTGTCGAGCGTCGCCATGAACATGGCCGAACTCAGGAAAAAGAAGATGATAAGCCGCAGACGGTGGTCCGTCACGAGCGGAGCGGTCGGCGCATGCATGTCCATTGAGCAAGGTATCCGAAGTTGATTGGAGAGATAAGTGTGCTATTAGCATATAATTGTCAACAGCACTGTAATGCTATTTGCATATTTGTATGCCTTGAAGTATCAGTGTGCTCAAAGATATGACAGGTGCCATGACGACACATAAACGTGAAGCCGACAATCAGAGCCACCATGAAGACATCGTGCATATCGGTCAGGTAATGACGCGGATGCGCCTGTTGGTGGGCAGACGCCTGATTGGCCGCCTCGCAGTTCAAAACGTTGCGCCTGGCCTGGAACTCTCGCACCTCGACGTTCTTGACGCCGTAAGACGAGCTGAAACGGCCGGCGAGGTGACAGTTGGTGTGATCGCCGAAATTTTGCGCATCGATCCCTCCCGGGCTAGCCGCATCGTTGCGGAAATGGTCACGCGGGGTGTTCTGCGCCGCAAAGCCTCCCAAGCTGATGCGCGGCGTATCGTGGTTGTTATCACGGCTCTGGGGCGGAAGCTGGTCGCGGAAATCAAGACCCAGAAGCTCGCTATCGTACAGAAAGTCGTCAAAGACTGGCCCCCCGCGGATGTCGAAGCGTTTGCAACGCTCTTTGACAGATTCATCAGCGGATACGAACAGACGTTCCTGCCGCGCAAGGATTGAACCACCTCCGTCGAGCCGATCCGGATTTCTTCACGACATGTTGAAGGCCTTGCGCAGTTTTTTTCTGTCCGAGGCGAGCTGCCGCCTTTAAATCTCCCAGCACCCTTGCTATATGCGTGACTGTTATAAGTATCCTTACGAGTTTAAACATTCCCTCATGGACAATGCACCAACACTGAGCTTTCTGCTGCACGAGGTCGCGCGCCTGTTGCGCAAGCGTTTCGAACAGCGCGCAAAGGATTTGGGCCTTACGCGGTCGCAATGGCAAACGCTGGCATATCTCTCCAAAAACGAGGGAATCCACCAGGCGGGTCTGGCTGAGCTTTTGGAGGTCGAGCCGATCACGTTGGTTCGTATCCTCGACAAGCTTGAGGAGCGCGGCCTGATCGAGCGCCGCAGGCATCCAACTGACCGGCGCATCCGGCTCTTGTTTTCCCGCGAAGAGGCAAGACCCCTTCTCGACGGCATTCGGCGTGTTGCAGACCTTACCCGCTCTGAAGCGCTCGCCGATGTCCCGGATGCAGATCGCGAACATCTCATTAGAACACTGACCCTTATGAAGACAAATTTGATCGACGCTTGCCAAACGCCGGTCGAGGACAGAGAGAAAAATCATGGCTGACGGTTCACCTTCTCTGCGGATACCTGCCAATTCGGACGACGCCGTGCGTAATGACGCGGTTATGGAAAAACCCGATACGACCATCGAAACGGCGCCTCCCATACCTGTGGCCAAGGACACGACGGCCCCTGCGCGCGCGCCAGCGGCGCGTACCCGGCGCAGCCTGAAGCGCCCGCTGCTCTTCGGGCTTTTGCCGGTTCTTTTGATCGTTGGCGGCTATTTCTATGCGACTGGCGGTCAGGTCATGTCGACCGACAACGCCTATATCCAAGCCGACATGGTCGGCGTTTCTACCGACGTGTCCGGTATCGTGCAGTCTGTGGATGTCCGGGACAATCAGCAGGTCAAGCAGGGTGATGTGCTGTTCCGTCTCGACGCATCTCCCTACGCGATCGCGCTTGCCGGTGCAAAGGCGCAACTCGGCGTAGTGCGCAATCAAATTCTCAACCTCGAAGCGAGTTACAGGCAATCGTTGGCCGAGATTACCCAGGCCGAAGCCGACATTCCGTTTTTTCAAACGTCGCTGCAGCGCCAGCAGGACCTGAATGCAAGCTCCTTCGCGTCCAGGGCGACCTACGACCAGGCCAAGCACGATCTCGACGCGGCCCAGCAAAAGGTCGACGTCGCCAAGGCAGAAGCTGCGGCAACCCTGGCGCAGCTTGGTGGCAACGCAGATCAACCCGTTGAGCAAAATCCTTCCTATCTGCAGCAGCAATCGGCTGTCGACAATGCCCAGCGCAATCTCGACCACACGGTTGTCCGTGCCCCGTTTGACGGTATCGTCACCAATGTAAGCTCTCTGCAGACCGGCGCGTATCTTCAGGCGTCGCAGGCAGGTTTCAGTCTCGTCTCGACGACGCATATGTGGATCGCTGCGAGCCCGAAAGAGACAGAACTCACCTATGTGCGTCCCGGCCAGACAGTCGCCATTAGCGTCGATACTTATCCAGACGTGAAGTGGAAGGGCACGGTCTCCAGCATCAGCCCGGCTTCCGGCTCCAGTTTTTCGCTGCTGCCTGCCCAGAACACCACAGGCAACTGGGTGAAAGTTGTCCAGCGCATTCCCATGCTCGTCAGTATAGATGACATGGCGGGTAAGCCGCCGCTGCGGGTGGGCATGAGTGTCACTGTGGGTGTCGATACAGGCCATGCCCGGGGCCTCTCATCTTTCATGACAGACGTCGTTGGTCTTTTCGGCAGCAAGGATCATGTCTGATATCATCGCAATTCCCGGCGCTGCACCCGTTGTCGCCAATCGCGGCGCGATAACCGCCTGCGTCATCCTTGCGGTGATCATGCAGGCGCTCGACACAACGATCGCCAATGTGGCGCTGCCCTACATTCAGGGCAGTGTCTCGGCGAGCGCTGATCAGATCAACTGGGTTCTCACCTCCTATATCGTCGCCGCCGCCATCATGACGCCGCCGTCGGGCTTTCTTGCCGCCCGCTTCGGCCGAAAGAACGTCCTCCTGACCGCAATTGTCGGTTTCGTGGCCGCGTCGGTTCTTTGCGGTCTCGCCCAGTCCTTGCCGCAGATCGTGGTCTTCCGGCTGATGCAAGGTCTTTTCGGCGCATCGCTCGTGCCCTTGTCACAGGGTATTCTGCTCGACATCTATTCGGTGGAAGACCGCGGCAGGGCCATGGCGCTTTTCGGCGTATCGGTAATGGTCGGCCCTGTACTCGGACCGGTCATCGGTGGCTGGCTCACCGACCATATCAGCTGGCGTTGGGTATTCTATATCAACGTGCCCATCGGCATGCTTGCGTTCTTCGGTATCGTGGCCTTCGTTTCCGAAACAACGAAAGAGGTGAGCGCAAAACTCGACTGGTTCGGCTTCGGAACGCTGAGCCTTGCCATCGCAACGCTGCAGCTCTTCCTCGACCGCGGCGAACAGCTCGACTGGTTCTCTTCCGCTGAAATCCAGATAGAGGCGTTGATCTGCGCCGGTGCCTTCTATCTCTTTCTTGTGCACACGTTTACGGCGAAGAAATCCTTCGTCAATCCACGGCTCTTCCTCGACCGCAACTTTTCGGTCAGCATGTTCTTCATCTTCGTCATAGGCGTTACATACCTCGCCTCGCTCGCCTTGATGACGCCCTATCTGCAGACGCTGATGGGCTATCCCGTCGTCACTGCCGGTATCGTCATGGGGCCACGCGGCGTCGGTACAATGGTCTGCATGTTTATAGTCGGCAGACTGATCGGCAAGGTCGATACGCGCCTTTTGCTGGTCCTCGGCTTCAGCCTGACCGCATGGGCCATGTATGACATGACCGGCTGGACGCCCGACGTGTCGCAGTGGACCATCATCTATGTGGGCTTCATCCAGGGCGCCGGCCTCGGCTTCCTTTTCGTGCCGCTTACGACCATCGCCTTTGCCACCCTCCCCGCACCGATGCGCGGCGAAGGGACCGGCCTCTACAATCTCTCGCGCAATATCGGCTCGAGCGTCGGCATCGCTGTCGTCACCGCGCTTATCACTGAGAATGTGCAAAGCAATCATTCGTCGATCGCCGCCTATGTCACGCCGTTCAACCATGCATTCAACGCGCCGGCGGTAATGCAGCATCTCGACCCGATGAAGGCCGCAGGTCGTGCTGCGCTGGACGGAATGATCACAACGCAGGCGACAATTATCGCCTACATGGACGATTTCAAGCTGTTGATGATCATGTCGCTGGTCTCGATCCCGCTGGTCATGTTGCTGCGCAAGCCTGCGTCAAATGCCGCCCCAGCCGATCACGCGGCCGTTATGGAATAGTTTGCAGGTCATTTTGATTCCTTGAGGTCTCCGAGCAGCGTTGGAATTAGCTCAGAGACCGTAGGATGTATCGGTACCGCCCATTTCAATTGAGGATAGGTCGCATCCACATTCATGACATCGAGAATACCGTGGATCGCCTCATCGCCGCCCGTCCCGAGTATGGCGGCACCGAGTACCTTTTTCGTCTGTGCGTCCACCACGACCTTCATGAAGCCTTGCGTCTCATCCTTTTCCACAGCGCGGCCGACACGGCTCATCGGCCTCTTGGAAGTCAGCAAAGGCCTCCCGCTCTTGCGCGCCTGCGCTTCGGTCAGGCCTACCCGGCCGAGCGGCGGATCGATATAGAGCGCATAGCCGAGGATACGATCGGTCACTTTGCGGTTCTCTCCGTCAAGGAGATTTGCCGCAACGATCTCGAAATCATTATAGGCCGTGTGAGTGAAGGCGCCACGCCCGTTGCAATCGCCAATTGCCCAGATGCCAGGAACGTTTGTCTCCAGCTGATCATCAACTTTGATGTATCCACGCTCATCAAGTTCTATACCTGCCTTGTCGGCACCAAGATCGTCGGTGTTGGGCCGCCGACCGATTGCCAGCAACACATGTGAGCCGACAACCGTTGGTGAACCGGCTGTGCAATCGACACCGACCTCCGCACCCTCGGCGTGAGGTTTAAACGATATGCATTCCGCATTAAGGCGAACCGCAATTCCCTCGCCCTCCAGAATGTCCTTGATCGCTTCGGATACATCCTCGTCCTCGCGTGAAATCAGCCTTGGACCTTTCTCGACAATGGTCACGTCCGCGCCAAACCGGCGATACATTTGCGCAAATTCGAGGCCAATATAGCTGCCGCCAACGACAACCAGGTGCTTGGGTACCTCATCGAGACCGAGAATGGATGTGTTCGTGAGAAATTCTACGTCTCCGATGCCGGGCATGTCCGGCACATTGGCGCGGCCACCAAGATTGAGGAAAATTCGGGGTGCGGTGAAGGCCGCGCCATCGATATCGATTTCACTTGCTCCGGTGAAGCGGGCATGACCCTGAACAACCGTGCAGCCGTCCATGCCGCGCAAGAACTTCTCGACTCCTGTGCGGGCATTGAACGAAACGGTGTCGGCGCGCTGCTTGACCCGCTTCATGTTGATTTGGACAGACCCATCCGTCTCGATGCCAAAATCGGCACCACGTCGGGCAAGGTGTGCTGCATAGGCACTCGCGACCAGCGTCTTCGTCGGCATACATCCTGTGTTGACGCACGTACCTCCGAATAGCTTGCGTTCGACCATGAGCACTTTCATGCCGGCGTTCGTGAGACGACCCGCCAGAGATGGCCCGGCCTGCCCTGCACCGATGATGATCGCGTCGAAAGCTTTGGTCATGCCTGCACCATAGATTAGCAACGACGCCGCGTCACCCTGTGCGCCACGTTCAAAGTAAAGATTGGGTCATCATTTGGAATGCCAGTTGAACGCCGGGTTCAGTCGCCGTTCAGATCGACAACGATATCCTCGGAAAATTCCAAAGGGGTATCTGTCATGCTTGTTCAACGTCTTGGCATCATTTTCGTCATCTTCGTCGCCTTCGCACTGTCCTTCGGTAGTTTCGTCAACTACGCGAAATCGCAACGCGCGGGGCATCACCAAAACAACCTCCCGCAGATCAGAAACTAGAGCGCAACGAGATCAGCGGGTTTTCTTCCAGTTTTTTTCCGCCTCGTCGAGTCGATCCAGCAGGTCCTGAAGCAGTTTGGGGATGTTCCTGTCGGCTTCCGATGGGCGAGCTGTCTTGACCACATGGCGGAAGTCCGAGCGAACGACCTGTTCTCGCAGTACGTCCGCTGCGCGAGGGCGGGAACCTGGATGTTTTGCAGCCATCACCATTCCAATCACTCCTGTGCACCGCCAACAATCTGACCGCACATCTTCCGGACTAACTTCCGTCCGGCGCATTTGTTTCAAATTCTATGGCTCTATAGTCAACAAATGCTGAATCGCACGGCTAGTCCGACATTCATTAAAATTTACAGCCGGGGAACCTGAACCGGATCGCAGCGTTCTTCTCTAAACCCTAGAGGATATGCCTATGCTGATCCGTATCGGTTACGAGATATCTATTCGCTGTAACCAGCCCACCCCTATGACGACCTATCTCAACGTGGAAGCGGAGCGCATACCGGACATCCAATGCGAGCGCGGTCCGACCGCTACCCCTGACACAAAGCTTGAAACGTTTCACGATCTTTTCGGAAACAGTTGCATCCGTCTCTTGGCTCCTGCGGGCAACCTCTCGTTGAAGTATGACGCAGTCGTCAAGGATGACGGCCTCCCCGACCCGATAGATGAAGATGCAACCGAGGTAAGCGTCGACCAGTTGCCGACCGAGTGCTTGGCCTATCTGTCGGCGAGCCGCTATTGCGAGACCGACGAGTTGAGCAATCTGGCGTGGAGTCTCTTTGGCCACATCAAACCCGGCTGGTCGCGAGTTCAGGCGATAACTGATTATGTTAACCAGCGACTGACCTTCAGCTATGGTTTTGCCAGATCGACGCGCACTGCAGCGCAAACACATGAGGAGCGCGTCGGCGTTTGCCGTGACTTCGCGCATCTGGCTGTTGCTTTCTGCCGCTGCATGAATATTCCCGCACGCTATGTGAACGGCTATTTAGGCGATATCGGCGTGCCGGCTGACCCGGCGCCAATGGACTTCAACGCCTGGTTCGAGGTCTATCTCGGCGGTAGATGGCACACATTCGACGCCCGGCACAATCAGCGTCGCATCGGGCGGATTGTCGTAGCGCGCGGCCGGGATGCTGCCGATATCCCATTGATCCACACGTTCGGACCGCATGAATTGACAAATTTCAAAGTCTGGACCTTCGAGGAACACGATCCATCCTTTGCCAGTCAACGCTTTGAGAAAGTATCGCTGGTGACCCCTTGGTTCAGTCAGCGCTGGTCGCGTTTGTCGCGGGCTGTCAGGGAAAGATCGGAAACAGAGCCGACTATCTAGCGTCCAGATTTCTTGTTTGCCACTTGAGGGCGGACCCCAGCATATTGCGCTGCGTTAAGCCCTTTCAACTGCCGGTAGATTCTTTTCGATTTGCCACGCCACATTTGCGCAGCTATTTTGTCCGTCTCGCCGGGGGTTCGTTTCGTCCAAAGGGGAAAGGAACAGTTCCATGCCTTTCGATAATCCTTCAAAGCCGATCTACTCCCAGGATGACTGGAACGTCATGCAAGCTGCCTACAACAAGGCAGCTGCGACGCTTGTGGTGAAATCAGGCTCGGAGGATAACGCGAAAGTCATAGCGGAAACCGTGATGACCGCCTTCAATCGTGGCAATCGTGATGTCAATTCGCTGGCGGCTCTTGCAGTCATAACCGCGATCAACTCGCATCCGAGCGTCCGTGGCGGCGAGATCGATCAGCAGAAGCGCTTTGCGTAGGACAGATCGCTCTAACCAGGCATCAGCAGCTACTACAGCTTTGACTTTCATCGATGATTCCGTCACATCAGTTCGCAGTGGAGATTGCAGACGGGGGTCGGAACATGAAATTCGTGGTGGCTGCTATGCTCTTGTTCAGCAGCTTTGTTTTGGCCGGGTGCGGTTCCTACGCAACGTGGACGCCACGCAAGCCCGAACCAACCCAGATCAATCCGCCCGAGTGCCAGCAAGGTATCGGCATTTGCCCTGGACGATATGGACGCGCAGGTCAAATGCGCCGACACTAGTAGGAAAGCCCTTACCCGGCAAAACTTTGTCGAAATAGTGCATTCAGGTCATCGATGACGGTCCGTGCAGCGTGGCGCTGCAAAAGGCCCGCATTAAGCCTATCTGAAGCGGCTTCTTGAAAGTTCATATAACCGTTATGGCGCGGGCGCACCCAAGCAGCTTCAAGCGTCTTGCGCGTTGCTGTGTAAAAATTCGCCGTTGCCTCATTGACGGTTTCGTCTTCCCAAGCGTCCGCGTGTGCCGGTTGACCACCCGCTGACGCATACGGTCCACGCTGTATGTCGCCTCCGGCAATCCAGTACGCGAAATCGATAGCCGCGGTGCGATTTGTTGAAAAAGCCGAAACACCGATGCCCGTGCCGCCCAGTGACGAACCAGCAGGACCATCATCACCCGCGGCGGGAATATCAGCAAAGGCGACGAGATTGGGCCTGAAACCATCGATGGAATAATTGACGTAGCCGTAGATCAACGGCGAACAGGCAATGTGCGAACCGGCCTCGCCCATCCTCTCCAGTGCCGCAATGGGATCCATTTCGAAGCAGGCGGGATCAATCAGTGCAGCAATTTCATGCATCATTCCGAAAGCACGAATTCCAGTTTCAGGATCAATCAGTTGCCCGGTGACCGCGCAAGGTGAACCAGTATTGCCGCTCAATGTATAAAACGTCATCAGCGAATGGGGCGACCGCAGCGGCAGCAAGACCCTGCCCGCCTTCGCCAGCCTCACTACCTCGTCCCAGCTTGCTGGCGAATTTTCGAGCAGGTCGGGCCGCCACGCACAAACTTGCGTCGCGGTATCGATCGGAAACGCCCATTGCCTCCCCTGCCAATGATAGCTTGGATAGGACTGCCCGACGCTTCCAGCGGAAAGCGCTTGCTGCTCTGTCTCACGCCCCGGCACATCGAGCGGCGCAAGACAATTTTCAGCTGTGACCTGGCCGACATGCGGATGATCGATGACGATCAGATCATATTTCCGCGCCAGCTCCTCGACGGGAAAGGACTCGAAATCCTGCAGCGAGCGCTTTTCCCATTCTATGTCTATGCCGGTCTGTTCTTTCCAGAGTTTTGAACAGGCAACCATCGGATCAAAGCCGCGCGGATGGCTCCAGGTCATCCCTTTGAGCTTGATCGCGCTCATAGGCCAAACTCTTTGCGGATCGCCTCGCTGTGTTCGCCGATACGTGGCGCGGCGCGATCAAACTTCGAGCGCTGGCCGTTGACCCTTATTGGCGAACGCGTGGTGAGGATCGAAACATGGTCGTCGCGCTCCACGGTCTGCAACATGTCGAGAACCTTGAAGCCTTCACTTTCCAGAAGCTCCTCCCAGTTCAACACCTTGGCACACCAGATATCGGCCGGTTCGAGAATGGCGAGCCAATGGTCGGTGGTCTGTGTTTCGAGCCGGGCAGCGATAATACGCTTGATCTCGTCGCGCGCCGTGAACCAAGTAGCCGGGTTGTCGCGGTAGGGCGCTAGATCATCGAGCGAAAGCAGGTCTGCCAATTTCGGCAGCGGGGTCATCGCCAGCGCCAGATAGCTGTCCTTCGTGTGGTAAACGCCGTAGGGAGCGGAAAGATAAGCGTGGGCACTGCGGAAATCCGAACGTTTTGGCAGGCGCCGGCCGTCGTTCAAATGTGTGGTCAAAACTTCGAACTGGAAGTCGATGAGCGATTCCATCAGACTTGTCTCGATGTGACTGCCCTTGCCAGTGACGCCGCGCCTGACAAGACAGGCGAGAATGCCCTGCACGATCGCCGCGCCCGCCAGCATATCGCCTACCGCCAGCCCAAATGGCACTGGCCCTTGGCTCTCGTCGCCGTTCAACCACATCAGTCCGGAACGGGACTGCGCCAAAAGATCCTGACCCGGGCGAGAAACCCAAGGGCCTTCATCGCCATAGCCGGAAATACTGGCATAGACGAGACGCGGGTTGATTGCCTTCACCGCCTCGTAGTCGAGACCAAGGCGCTGGATGACACCGGGGCGGAAATTCTGGATCACCACATCTGCGTTGGCGAGCAATGATTTCAAAGCCGCAAGATCAGCCTCGTTCTTCATGTCAATCGCCAGACTCTCCTTGGCCCGGTTGATCGCATGGAAGATTGTCGAGTCGCCGCCGATTTCCGTATCGCTCAGATAAAGCCGCCGGGAGAGGTCGCCTCCATCAGGCCGCTCGATTTTGATGACACGTGCGCCGAGATCCATCAGGCGCAGTGACGCATAAGGCCCGGACAGGAACTGGCTCATATCGACGACAAGCAGGCCCGCCAACGGTAATTCATTCTCGGCAGTCATTATTTCTCGGTCTTTCCAACGAAATTGGCGGGCTTTTGGTATTTTACAGTCTGCAAATGTTCGCAGTACAGAACGAGTTCACCCTCGTTCTGTACACTTGATAGCTCGCACGGATCAGGCCCAACTCCATGTAGCGCGGGCGCTTATCCAGATTGGTGCGGATGGTGTAGATCGTGTCATTGAGGAAGACCGGCTTGATGAAACGCAACTTGTCATAGCCATAGGAAAAGGCATTGACGCAATTGGTTGCCACGAGCCCGAGGCCTGCGGAAAACACGAAAGCGCCGGCAACGAGCCGCTTGCCGAAGATGCCCTCGCTTTCGGCAAACATCTGGTCCTGCACATAAGGGTGAATGTCGGTAACCAGCATGTTGAACGTGTGGCTATCGCTTTCGGCAATTGTTCGGCGCAATGATCGTATCTTCTGCCCCACCGGCCAATCTTCGTAAAACCAGTTCTCGGCATTCCAGACGGGCAGCGCGGCATGGTCTCCAGGCATGTTTTTCGGGTGCGTGGAGGAGACGCCAACGGTCGGTTCAAAATCGGTCATGGCCGCAAGGCTACTGCAAGTGGACGTTGCTTCTTCAATCTCATGCGTCATCCTCCCACATCTTCTCTTGTGAATAATCTTTTCACATATGGGTATGAATAACAAGGGTGGAAGCGGTAAATCCTAACTATGGAGGATGCCCTCGCCCAACTAGGCGTTCGCGGTCGAAAAGACTCTGGAAGTAAATTTGCGGCCCAATGGATACAAGACAGAGCGATACGCCGCTAAAGTTCACCTGATTGCAGCGATCAAATCCTTATCGGGAAAGCAGGTAGGCGCCAGTCCCTGTTTTGCCTGCCAATCACCAATTGAGCGACGAGTTTTAAAACCGGGAAAACCATCCGCGCCACCCGCATCATAGCCCTTCTTTTCCAGCGCCCGCTGGAGTCCCGCGATATCGGAACGATAGAGTCCGCCGACATCGCCCCAACCGGCGGAAAAGCCCGTTGCGCCGTGCGCGATACGATCCCCGACATGGCTGATAAACAGCGCATAGAGATCACTCATGTTGTATTCCTTGATCACATAAAAATTCTTGGTGACGATGAATGCCGGGCCGTGCCGTCCAGCAGGCATCAGCAGAAAGCCTTCACGTTTGGTCTCGCTGGAAGGAAATGGCTTGCCGTTGACGCGGGCAATGCCGAGCTTTTCCCACGCTGCAAAAGGCTTGCCTTGGTCAGGACCTTCCAGCGCACAACTGACATTAGCCGGAACATTGACCTCATAACCCCAGTCACGGCCGTCCTGCCAGCCATATTGCGCAAGGTAGTGCGCGATAGAACCAAGCGTGTCGGGTACAGAATTCCAGATGTCACGTTTGCCATCCCCGTCAAAGTCTACGGCGTGTTCGAGATATGAACTCGGCATGAATTGCGGCTGGCCCAAGGCGCCCGCCCAGGAACTTTTCATGCTGCCGGCGCTGATATATCCTCTTTGAACGATCTCCAGTGCGGCGACAAGCTCTTCTCGGAACATATCCTTGCGCGTCGCCATGAAAGCCTTGGTGCCGAGCACGGTAAACGCATTGTTTGGAATTTTGACACTGCCGTAACCGCTCTCACGTCCCCAGATCGCGAGTACGATCTCACCCGGCACACCATATTTCGCCTCGACTGCCTTCAAGATGCGCGCATATTGCCCGGAACGGGCCGTTCCTCCAGAGGTGACCGCATTGATTGTCTTGTCATTGAAATACTTGCCGGGCGAACCGAACTCGGATTGAGTCTGCTTCTTCGGTGTCTGAGGTTTTTCACCCGGCATTACGAGGTCGGGAAGCTCTAAATTCAGCGACACACCCGAGAAAGCCTGATCGAAGGTCGCCTTGGAAATACCTTTCGATTTGGCCTCCGGCCAGAGATCATTGGCGAGCCATGTTTGAAACTGTGTTTCGATCTCGGGGTTCGACGCGGCCACCGCTGAAGAACTCAGAAGCACTCCAATCAGTACGAGGGCAAATTTCACCAGACCTCTGATCAAAGCGTTCTCCCTACAGCGATGTTCGCGCCCGCAGCGCGGCGGTCAAGGTTCCTTCGTCAAGATAATCGAGCTCGCCGCCAACAGGGACACCATGGGCGAGCCGTGTGACGCGAACATCAAGGCCTGAAAGCTGGTCAGTAATATAGTGTGCTGTCGTCTGGCCCTCGACCGTGGCGTTGACTGCAAGGATTACCTCCTTGATCTCGCCTTCCGCCACCCGCCCAACGAGCGATGCGATATTGAGATCGTCCGGCCCGATGCCATCCAGGGGCGACATACGCCCGCCAAGCACGTGATAGCGCACGTTCATCGACCCGGCACGCTCCAGCGCCCAGAGATCGGAAACGTCTTCGACAACGATCAGTGTTGCGCGTTCGCGGCGCGGGTCAGTGCAGATCATGCACGGATCAGATGTATCGACGTTGCCACACGTCGAGCAGATACGCACCTTTTCAGCGGCATCCTGCATGGCAGAACCAAGTGGTATCAGCAGCGCTTCCTTCTTCTTGATGAGATGCAGCGCAGCCCGGCGCGCCGAACGCGGCCCGAGCCCTGGCACTTTGGCCAGGAGCTGGATCAGACGCTCAATTTCAGGACCGGCGATTCGTTTCGACATAGCGTGGGTTTAGAGCAATTTAGCGCTTTAGGGAATCACTACGCGCAACAACTGTAGCGAACAGGCCGGCGAAAACCACAACCCTGTATGCGTTGCTGCCAACCTTCAATACGTCCATGATCGGGATAGGGTGCACTTGCGCCAATGGTTCGAAGGTGAAGCAGCAGCATCGTGCCAGCCGATGCATCGGGAGAATAGGCCACCCGACTGCGGCAACAGGCCTTGCCATCGAATGTGGAGGTAAACTATGCGGAGATTTCCGTTTAGTGTTGCCCTCATTATGAAAAGAACCCGGAGCAGCTGGTCACTGACAATCCGGGTTCAATTCATATAAGAGGAAAGGGGGACGGGCGAAAGCTCGTTCCCCACTCCAAGGTCAATATAGCCGATACCGGCATCTTTTCCAATAAACTTGTGGTTGCCGCTCGCGCTAGAAGGGCAGCTTGAATCCGGGCGGGATTGGCAGGCCTGCGGTCAGCGCCTGCGTCTTCTCGGCCATAATCGCCTCGACCTTCATCTTGGCTTCGTTGTGCGCCGCGATGATCAGGTCCTCGATAACCTCGATATCGTCTTCCTTGAACAGCGACGGATCAATGGTGAGAGCGGTCAGCGCGCCTTTGCCCGAGAGTTTTACAGTCACAAGGCCGCCCCCTGCTTGGCCTTCCGCTTCAAGTGCAGAAATCTCTTCCTGCATGGCCGCCATCTTGGCCTGCATTTCTTTGGCCTGTTTCATCATGCCCATAATGTCACGCATGGAAAACTCCTGTTGTTCAATCGTCTTCTTCGATGGGTGCCAGTGTATCACCACTGGTAGCCGCACCCTCGATGATTTCGTTGTCCGCTTGTCCGGCTGGCGCCGCGATGCGTACATTTATAATCTTCGCGCCTGGAAATCTCGACAGGATAGCCGCAACATCCGGATCTGACCTGGCATCGCTCAAAAGTGAGTCGCGTTTCGCAGTTTCGGTCTCGTTGATCGTCGCATTGCCCTGCTCGCGCGAAAGCGAAACCATCCAGCGAATACCGGTCCAATCACTCAGCCTCTGAGAGAGGTCGGTCAAAAGCGTTTTGGGCGCGTTGTCGGTCAGGTTGATTTCTAACCTTCCCGGCTTGATCGTGACGAGCCGCACACAATTCTTGACCATGATCTTGAATTGCATGTCCCGCTGCTTTTCCGCCAGCGCGATGACATCCTCGATACTGTTGACCGGCACCGTGGGCGCCGCCTGTTCGATTGCCGGCGGAGCGATCGGCTCGGACCTTGCAGCAGGTTCGACCAGACGCATGGTGGCACCACCATTGGAGTTGATCGCACCGCGCGCCGAAGCGATCGCGTCGATAGAACGTGCCACGGCTCCACCGCCATTTCCGGGACGCGGGCCATCACTGCGCGGAGCCTGAGCGGTAAGCGGTCCACCCTCCTCCAGCGATTTCAACGCCTCGTCCAGCGTCGGCAGGTCGGCAGCATGGGCAAGCCGGATCAACAGCATTTCCGCTGCCTGCACAGGGCGGCTGGAATTGTCGACTTCGGTTATGCCTTTAAGCAGCATCTGCCAGGTCCGCGACAGAACCCGGATGGACAGCTTCTCGGAAAAATCCTTGCCACGCGTCCGTTCATCTTCCGAGAGGGAAATGTCATCGGCCACGTCGGGTGTGAAACGGATACGCGTCACCAGATGATTGAAATCGGCAAGATCGGTCAGCACAACGCTCGGGTCTGCACCTACATCATATTGCGCACGGAATTCACGCAAGGCAGATGCAACGTCGCCGCGCATCAGCATCTCAAACAAGTCGATAATGCGAGCCCGATCCGCGAGGCCGAGCATTGAACGAACGGCCCCGGCATCGACGGTGCCCGCACCATGGGCAATGGCCTGATCGAAGATCGAGAGCGAATCGCGCACCGACCCTTCGCCCGCCCGGGCAATCATGCTGAGCGATGCATCGTCGACGGTGATTGCTTCGAGGTCTGCAATCTTCTTCAAATGCCCGATCAGGAGACTTGTGTCGATGCGGCGCAGGTCAAAGCGCTGGCAGCGAGACAAAACAGTAATCGGAACCTTGCGGATTTCCGTGGTGGCAAAGATGAATTTTACATGGGGCGGCGGTTCTTCGAGAGTCTTCAACAGCCCGTTGAAGGCCTGATTGGAGAGCATGTGCACTTCGTCGATGATGTAGACCTTGTAGCGCGCCGAAACGGGGCGATACCGCACCTGCTCGATAATCTCGCGGATGTCGTCGATACCCGTGTGGGAAGCGGCATCCATCTCGATCACGTCGACATGGCGGCCTTCCATGATCGCCTGGCAATGTTCGCCCGGCACCGAAAGATCGATCGTCGGCTTGTCGATGTCAGTTGTCTTATAATTGAGCGCGCGTGCGAGGATACGTGCAGTCGTCGTCTTGCCGACCCCACGGACGCCCGTCAGCATCCATGCCTGCGCAATGCGGCCGGTCTCGAACGCATTGGTCAATGTACGGACCATCGGCTCCTGGCCGATCAGATCGTCAAAATTCTGCGGGCGATATTTGCGGGCGAGCACGCGATAGGCGCTGTCTGCCATGGTGTTCATTCCGCTCCTGCTTTGGTCTACTCGCGTCGCGCAAGTTTGGACCGCCATACACCACAGCGTCAATGCCGATAACGGCTTTGACACAGGCAAGGTGACAAAGAAGAAAGGGTGGGAGGCTGGCACGGCGACCCGTGCCTGGCTCGTTGGGGCTGCTTCCTTCCGGACCTGACCCGGTTGGCGAGTGGCTCGTCCACCACCAACCTCCCGAGGCTCATATCGGCAATTCGCACGCAAAAAGCAAGCGTACAGCCGAAAAAACTGCTATTTGTCGCAAATCATGATGTTCGAACTCGATAGCAAGCTTGCAGCAGACACATTTTCCATTGCGAGACTGGGTCTCTGCGACCTGCGCCTGATGAATGACCGCCGCTGGCCATGGCTGATCCTGGTTCCACAGCGCCCGAATATCTGCGAGATCCATGAAATGACACCGCTCGATCAGACGATGCTCACCTTCGAGGCAGGAATCGCCGCACAGGCGCTGAAAACCGTGGTCAACTGCGAAAAAATCAACACAGCCGCCATCGGGAATATTGTCCGGCAGCTGCATCTGCATGTCATTGCGCGCAACAGCGGCGATCCTGCTTGGCCCGGACCAGTCTGGGGCTTTGGGAAGCGCGAGCCTTATGAGGAAAAAGAAGCAAAGGCCTTTGCGAACGCGATACTGAAGGCTATCTAATTGCTCAATGTACCTGCCTTCCCACGCTGGAGGCTTCGCGGAGTTCCATCCATGCCTTTTCACCTCTTCGATGCTCCGGATATGGAGCCAAGCCATTTCGTCGGCTTTGCCGGAAACAGGATCAATCGTCATTCGGAAAAGCGCAACGACGATGTGGTGGCCACTGCACTTGCCAACGCCAACGCTCGCATCCTGCTCACTGGTCAGGGCCAAGTGCTGGTTATGGGTGGCGACACGGGCAGTGCGCTATTCAGTCTGCAAGACGCAACAGCACTGTTACCTGCCCCGGACAAGACCATATATCTCGGTATGCAGGACGACATGCCGATTCTTGCCTCCGCCAGCGGCTTCGATTTTGCAGCCTTGCCGGATTCGATCAGGGCGTTCGACTACCGTTCCGTCTATACGCAAGGCCTCGTCCCGCCAGACCAGCTCGGCGCGATGGCGCAGGCTGTCTCGTTGCTGACATGGCACGAGAATCACAAGTTCTGCGGCCGGTGCGGCACTGAAACCGTGATGCGCGACGGAGGCTACCGGCGCACCTGCCCCAATTGCGAGGCACAGCATTTCCCTCGCACCGATCCGGTTGCGATCATGATGGTAGTACACGAAGACAAGTGTCTTCTGGCACGCGGCGCGCATTTCGGCCCTGGCATGTATTCCTGCCTCGCGGGCTTCATCGAACCAGGTGAAACGATCGAAAACGCTGTGCGCCGCGAGACGTTCGAGGAAACGAACCTGCCGGTCGGCCGCGTGCTTTATCATGCCAGCCAACCCTGGCCCTTCCCCTATTCACTAATGATCGGCTGCCATGCGGAGGCACTCTCCGACGAGTTCATGCTGGACAAGGCCGAACTTGAGGACGGGCGCTGGTTCTCTCGCGAGGAAGTTGTCGCGATGCTCGATCGCAGCCATCCTGACGGGCTGATGACCCCGCCGCCAGGCGCCATCGCTGCGCACCTCATTCGCAGTTGGGTGCAGAGCGGAGTTTAGGCCCTATTCTTCCTCACCCTGCGCGCTGCGGAAAGTCGTATCGGCGGGATAAACACCGAGGATTCGCACTTCCTTGGAGAAGAATTCCAGTTCGTCCAGCGCATGCGCGACATTTTTGTCGTCCGGATGGCCCTCGATGTCGGCATAAAACTGGGTTGCAGTGAACTTGCCGTCGATCTGATAGCTCTCGAGTTTCGTCATGTTGACCATATTGGTGGCAAAACCGCCCATCGCCTTGTAGAGCGCAGCAGGAACATTTCGAACGCGGAAAACGAAGGTCGTCATCATGAGTTCGTCGGACCTACGCGGCGCCCACTTCTTTGTCTTGGTCAAAACCACGAAGCGCGTCACATTGTTTTCAGTGTCCTCCACGTCCTCTTCGAGAATATCGAGGCCGTATAAACTGGATGCAAGCCGCGGCGCCAGTGCAGCCATCGTCTTGTCCTTGACCTCCGCAACGAGACGCGCCGCTCCCGCCGTATCACCGGCAATCACCGGCTTCCAGCCGTTCTGACGAATATACTTTCGGCATTGGCCGAGTGCATGAATATGGCTGTGGACCGAGGTGATCTCGTTGCGTTTCGTTCCCGGCAACACCATCAGCTGAAAATGGATCGGCAGGAAGTATTCGCCCACAATGTGCAGGCGAGATTCTGGCAGCAGATGGTGAATGTCTGCGACCCGTCCGGCGATCGTATTCTCGATAGGGATCATTGCGAGATCTGCCGCACCGCTTTCCACAGCGTTGAATGCATCCTCGAATGTTGGGCACGGCATCGGTTCCATATCCGGGAACATGTCGCGGCACGCCGTATCGGAGTTCGCGCCAGGTTCACCCTGGAAAGAGATGCGGTTGGTCTTTGCCATGATGGATTGCCTTAGATAGAGGTGAGAATGTCTCGTGCGCGTTCGAGGTCTTCGGGCGTATCGACGCCCAGCGGCACCGAGTCGACGATTTCCACATCGATGCGCATGCCGGCCTCCAGCGCGCGCAACTGTTCGAGCCGCTCGCGGCGTTCCAGAGGCGACGGTCCGAGGCCGACAAAACGTTCGAGAGCGGCGCGGCGATAGGCGTAAAGCCCGATATGATGGTAAAGTGGGCCCTCCCCCCAAGGCGCGGTTGCGCGGGTGAAATACAGCGCGCGCAGCTGGTCTTTGCCCATGGGCGAGCCAATAATCTTTACGACGTTCGGATTGGTCTTCTCATCCTCGCGCCGGATTTCCACGCCGAGCGTGCCTATGTCGGCGGGCCCGTTTTGCAGCGGCAACAGTGCGCGCTTTATAAGCTCCGTCTCGATGGTCGGCAGGTCACCCTGGACATTGACCACCGCGTCGACATTCCGGTCGGGATCGAGGGCAAGCAATGCTTCATAGATGCGGTCGGAACCGGATTCGTGATCATTGCGCGTCATCACTGCCTCGAGCCCGTGCGCTTCGACCGCCGCCTTGACGTCGAGATTATCAGTTGCGACCACGGTGCGGCCAAGTCCCGCAGCCCTCGCCCGTTCCGCCACATGCACGATCATCGGCTTGCCGGCGATATCGGCCAGTGGCTTGTCCGGGAGTCGGGTCGAAGCCATTCTCGCCGGTATAAGTGTCAGTATTTTCATCATCGCAATCGGGCCTACGGTGTCAAAAAGTCTCAGGCAGAACCGCCCTTATATGTGTTGCAAGTCTTGAGTAAAAGACCTAGTTTCCGCGCGATCACGAGGGGACTCTTGTCGAAAAATGCAGCGATCTGCATTGACCAGATATTGAGAACCTAAGCAAGTGCGTTGAACACAAAGCTCTGGCACTGCGCAGGCAAGCGCTGTCATGAGCTTTGTATCCAGTGTACTTGAACAGGACACAAGTGGAGCAATGATCGACGATGGAATCGAGCGCATTCAACAAATATGCCATGGCGTTTCTGGCAACCGTTTTCGTTGTCATGTCGGCAGGCATCCTGTCCGATGCTTTTTTCGATTCTCACGCACCTGAAAAGCCCGGTTACATCATCCAGGCCGCCGAGCCCGAGGCTGGCGGCGCAGGCGGTGAAGCCGCCCCTGCAGCTGCTGTGCCGGTTGCAACGCTCCTCGCTTCCGCCGATGCCACGCGCGGCGAAGCAGTCTTCAAGCGCTGCCAGGCCTGCCATACCGGTGAAAAGGACGGGGCGAACAAAGTAGGCCCGAATCTCTGGGACATCGTCGACCGCCCGATCGCAACGCATCCGGGCTTTGCCTATTCGGGCCCGATGAAGGATTTCTCAAAAGGCGGTCAGGAGAAGTGGACCTATGATCATCTAAACCACTTCCTGACTTCGCCGAAGGCCTACATCAAAGGCACGGCCATGGGCTTCGCCGGCGACAAGAAGGACAATGAGCGCTCCGATCTGATCGCCTATCTGCGCACGCTGTCCGATAGTCCTAAGCCGCTGCCCACTGCTGACGCAGCTGCCGCGCCAGCAGGCGATGCGGCGAAGCCCGCGGACGGTGCAGCCAAGCCGGCTGAAGGTGCCGCTCCCGCCGCGCCCGCAGGTGAAAAGCCCGCCGATGGCGCAGCACCTGCTGCTCCGGCTCAGCCAGCGCCCGCCAACTGATTTTACATAGCGATTCGCGACAAGCCGGGCCCCAGTGCCCGGCTTTTTGCGTTCCTGGCGGGTTTTTTCGGTGAAGGCCTGTTCTCTGCCGCATTTTCTCTTAGACTACCAGCAAAGAGAACCTGTGGAGATTGATTTGCGATTTCGTCCCTTTGTTGCCAGCCTCGCTTTCCTTGCCGTCGCTACCGCTGGGGCTGTCCAGATAGCTCAGGCCGCAGAACCGGAGTGGCGGACCGGGACAAGCCTTCTTGGCGAACTAAAATACGGTGCCGACTTCAAGCACTACGATTATGTCAATCCGGATGCACCCAAGGGCGGAACGCTGAATCAGACCAGCGAGGGCAGTTTCGACAGCCTCAACCCTTACGTCGTCCAGGGTACGCCTGCTGCAGGGTTGGGTGCGCTGGGCGGTGGCCAGCTGTACGATACATTGATGAGCCAATCCCTTGATCAGGTCGGGACAAACTATCCGCTGATCGCTCAATCCGTCGCCTATCCCGACGACTTTTCCTGGGTCAAGTTCAAGCTCAATCCCGCCGCGAAATGGCACGACGGCAAGCCCATTACCGTCGATGACGTGATCTGGTCCTTCAATGTCTTGAAGGCGCAAAGCCCGCTTTACAACAAATATTATCATGACGTTGTAAAGGCCGAAAAAACTGGCGACGGCGAGGTAACCTTCACTTTTACCAGCGGCGGCAACAGGGAACTGCCGAATATCATGGGCGATCTTGTCGTCCTGCCCAAACACTGGTGGGAAGGGACAGACGCCTCCGGCAAGAAACGCGATATTACCAAGCCGACAATGGAGATCCCGCTTGGATCTTCGGCCTACAAGATCGAGAGCGTTGTTCCGGGTAAAACGATTGTCTGGAGCCGTGTCGAAAACTATTGGGGCAAGAACCTCCCAGTCAATGTCGGCCGCAATAATTTCGACCATATCCGCTATGAGTACTTCCGCGACCAGAATGCTTCCTGGGAGGCCTTCAAAAAAGGCGGCTTCGAGGATTATCGTGGCGAAGCAAGCATTGGGCGCTGGATGCGCGGTTATGATTTTCCCGCTGTCGCGCGCGGTGACGTCATCAAGGCAATGTTTCCGCTCCGCTCATCGGGCCGCATGCAGGGATTCCTGATCAATACCAGGCGCGACAAGTTCAAGGACCCGAAAGTACGCGAAGCCTTGAACTGGGCCTACGATTTCGAAAGCATGAGCAAGAACCTGTTTTTTGGCCAGTACAAGCGCATCAACAGCTATTTTGCTGGTTCTGAACTCGCTTCTAGCGGCTTGCCGAGTGGCAAGGAGCTCGATATCCTGGAGACTGTCAAAGGCGAAGTGCCAGAGGAAGTCTTCACCAAGGAATTCAAGCTCCCGGTCTACGACACGCCGCAATCGCAGCGGGATAATCTGCGCCATGCCGTTCAGCTTCTGAAAGCGGCTGGTTATGACCAGAAGAATGGAAAGCTCGTCAATACACAAACGGGACAGCCATTGAACATCGAGTTTCTGGCAGATGATCCCTCGGCTGAACGCTTTATCGGGCCGTTCATGGCCAATCTGCGCAAGCTCGGCATCGATGCTCAGATTCGCGTCGTGGATAGTGCACAATACACTTCCCGGCTCAACGATTTCGATTTTGATATCACGACACCAAACGTCGTCATGGCTCAAAGCCTGTCGCCAGGAAATGAGCAGCGCGACTTCTGGAGTTCGGCTGCAGCGGACTCGCCGGGAAGCCGGAACTACATGGGCATCAAGAACCCGGCTATCGACAAGCTCGTCGACCGGGTGATTTTTGCAAAGGATCGCGATGAGCTTGTCGCGGCCACGCATGCGCTCGACCGGGTGCTGCTCTGGAATTATTACGTGGTCCCGCAATGGTACGATGACCGGATAAAAATCGCCTATTGGAACAAGTTCGGCATGCCGGAGAAGCAACCTGAATATACCGGAATCGACCCTTTCTCGTGGTGGATCGATACCGCCAAGGAACAGGCTCTGAAGGCGCGCGCCGAATGACGCGACCTACTCGCCGCGATGTCCTGAAAATATCAAGCGCGACGATCCTGACGGCAATGGTGCCCCGCCTTGCGCTGTCGGAAGTCGCAACCGATGTGCCGCTGCATGGCCTTTCAGCATTTGGCGAGCTGAAATATCCCAAAGATTTCAGACATTTCGACTATGCCAGTCCCGATGCCCCAAAGGGCGGCACCTTCGCCTTCTCGCCATGGAGCTGGTTTTTCAACCAGTCGACGCAGACCTTCAATACGCTGAACAGCTTCTCGCCCAAGGGCGATGCGCCGCCGCGCATGGAGCTGTGTTTTGACACGTTGATGGAATCAGCGCTGGACGAGCCAGACTCGATATATGGACTGGTGGCAGAGGCGGTCACCGTCTCCGCCGACCGCAATACATTCACCTTCAAACTCCGCTCCGAAGCCCGGTTCCACGATGGCTCGCCCCTCACCGCGCATGATGTGGTTTTCAGCTATCAGACGATACAGAAGAAGGGGCACCCTTCGCTTTTGTTACTGCTGACCGAGATGAAGGAGATCGTCGCTGTCGACGATCACACCCTGCGCATTAGCTTTACCGGCAAGCATTCCGACCGCGCCATCCTCGACATCGCCAGCACCATGCCGATCCTCTCGAAAGCTTGGTACGCCACGCGCGATTTCGATGCCTCGACGCTCGAGCCTCCCCTTGCCTCGGGACCTTACCGGGTCGGCAGCGTTTCGGTCGGCCAGCGTATCGAATATGAGCGCGTCGAGGATTACTGGGGACAAGACCTGCCGGTCATGCGCGGTTTCAACCATTTCGGCCGGATCAGGATCGATTTCTACCGCGACCGCCAGCCGGAGTTCGAAGCCTTCAAGAAAGGCGATATCTTTTTCCGTCTGGAATCCACGGCCAAGACATGGGCGACGGAATACACCTTTCCGGCAATCCAGCAGAAGCGAGTCATAAAGCGGGACTTTTCCGGTGAGAAACGCCCGCAGATGCAGGCCTGGGCGCTGAACCAGCGGCGCGAACATTTTCGCGATCCGCGTGTTCGCGAAGCCATCGCCTTGTGTTTCGACTTCGAGTGGACCCAGAAAAACTTGTTTTATGGCCGCTACGACCGTTCCCAATCGCTGTTCGAACAGTCGGATTTTCGCGCCACGGGAAAGCCTTCACCCGAAGAACTCGCGCTCATGGAGCCGTTCCGCGACAAGTTGCCCGCAACCATCTTCAACGAAGCGCTGTTGCAGGCTCCCTCCGATGGTTCGGGCCGCGATCGCAAGAACTTGCGCCGTGCTTCCGAACTTTTGGCGGAGGCCGGCTTCAAGCGAGACGGCAACCAGTTGGTCGATGCGGGCGGTAAACCACTTAACATTGAAATGCTCATTCAGGCCGAGGTTTTCACGCGAGTTTATTCACCCTTCATCAACAATCTCAAGGCAATAGGCGTCAACGCCATTTTGCGCCTTGTCGATCCCTCGCAATATCAGCTGCGCCTGCAAGATTTTGATTTCGACATGATGGGCATCGCCTATATGCTCGATGCCACCCCAACCCGCGAATCCCTGGAGATCATGTTCGGCTCGAAAGCCGCCAGCGTAGCGGGCTCGTGGAATTTTCCCGGCACCGCCGATCCAATTGTTGATGCGCTCATCGCGAAAGTCAGCGAGGCGCACTCCCGTACGGAATTGATTGCAATCTTGCGTGTTCTTGATCGGCTCTTGCGTATAAGACGCGACTGGATTCCAAATTGGTATGCAGCGAATCATCCGATCGCCTATTGGGACATGTTCGGCTTCAAGGAGCCGAAACCCGATTACGGTTTTCCGGTTGAGACGTTGTGGTGGCTCGACGAAGCAAAGGCAAAGGCAATTGGCAAGATTTGATATTTCGGCGATGCTAAGAGGGGGTTCCTGATGGGAGCCTATATCCTTCGCCGCCTCGTTTTGATGGTTCCGACGCTGTTCGGGGTTTTACTTGTCTGCTTTGTCATTGTGCAGTTTGTCCCTGGCGGTCCGGTACAGCGCATTATCGGTCAGCTGACTGGTCAGGGCGGTAATGCCATGGACCGCATTGGTGGTGGCGGTGCGGATTTCGGTCAGAGTCAGGATCAGCTTGGCCTTGGCGAGGGCAACTCAAAATATCGCGGCGCACAGGGCTTAGACCCCGCATTCATCGCCAGTCTGGAAAAGCAATTCGGCCTCGACAAGCCTCCGCTGGAGCGCTTCGGTCTTCTGATGTGGAATTATGTGCGCTTCGATTTCGGCAGGAGCTATTTTCGCGATATCAGCGTCATCGATCTGATCCAGGAAAAGCTTCCGGTCTCCATATCGCTCGGCCTATGGATGACATTGCTCTCCTATATGATCTCGATTCCCCTCGGCATACGCAAGGCAATCAAAGACGGCTCGACCTTTGATATATGGACCAGCGGCGTCATCATCGTCGGCTATGCGATCCCGGGTTTTCTCTTCGGTATCATGCTGATCGTTTTCTTCGCAGGCGGCTCGTTCTTCGACTGGTTTCCGTTACGCGGGCTGACCTCGAACAATTTCTCGCAGCTCTCGCTTTTTGGCAAGATCGTCGACTATGCATGGCATCTGGCGCTACCGCTGACCGCGATGCTGCTTTCTGCTTTTGCCACAACGACGCTGCTTACCAAGAACTCGTTCCTCGACGAAATCCGCAAGCAGTATGTGACGACGGCGCGCGCCAAGGGTCTCAGCGAGCACAAGATCCTTTATGGCCACGTCTTCCGCAACGCCATGCTCATCGTGATTTCTGGCTTTCCCAGCGCCTTCATTTCAATCTTTTTCACCGGCCAGCTTTTGATCGAGGCGATCTTCTCGCTCGATGGGCTGGGATTGTTGGGCTATGAATCAATCATCAACCGCGATTATCCGGTGGTGATTGCCACGGTCTATATTTTCGCACTTGTCGGCGTTGTCGTCAGTCTCCTCTCCGATCTTCTCTATACGTGGATCGATCCGCGGATCGATTTCGAGCGGAGGGACGTCTGATGACGAGCGAGGTTTTACGCGCGCCCGCCATCCCGGTTCGGCGTCCACGCCTGTCGCCACTAAATGCCCGCCGCTGGCAGAATTTCAAGGCCAACCGCCGCGGCTGGTGGGCGCTGTGGATATTCCTGTTCCTCTTTATTGCCTCGCTGTTCGCCGAATTCATTGCCAACGACAGGCCAATCCTCGTTTCCTATAAAGGCGAAATCCTCTTTCCGGTTCTGGTCGATTACCCTGAGGAAAAGTTCGGCGGCTTCTATGCGGTCACTGACTATCGCGATCCCGTAATTCAGGACGAGATCAACGCCAATGGCTGGGCGATATGGCCGCCGGTCCGTTATTCCTATCGCACGGTCAACAATGAGTTGCCCGATACGGCGCCGTCAAAACCCTATTGGCTGTTTACGCCCGAAGAGCGCTGCGCCCGCTATCCGCAAGGGGTCAACGATCCGAATTGCACCTTTGGCAATTTGAACATTCTTGGCACCGACGATCAGGCACGCGATGTCTTCGCCCGTGCGCTTTACGGCTTCCGCATCTCGGTGCTGTTTGGCCTCATCCTAACAGCCGCCTCAGCGGTTATCGGCGTTACCGCCGGCGCCTTGCAAGGCTATTTCGGCGGCTGGCTCGATCTCATCGCCCAGCGCTTCATCGAGATCTGGTCCTCTGTTCCAACTCTTTATCTGCTCCTGATTATGGCCTCGATCCTGCCGCCGGGCTTCTGGATTCTACTTTGCATCATGCTGTTATTTTCCTGGGTGAGTTTCGTTGGCATCGTTCGCGCGGAGTTCCTGCGCGCGCGCAATTTCGAATACGTCAATGCCGCCCGCGCGCTCGGTGTGCGCGACCGTACGATCATGTTCCGGCATCTGCTGCCCAACGCCATGGTGACAACGCTGACATTCCTGCCCTTCATTCTCAATGGATCGATCACTACGCTGACATCGCTTGATTTTCTCGGCTTCGGCCTGCCGCCGGGATCCCCGTCGCTGGGCGAGTTGCTGGCGCAGGGCAAGAATAACCTTCAAGCGCCGTGGCTTGGCCTTACCGGTTTCATCGTCATATCGCTGATGTTGTCGCTGCTGATCTTCGTCGGTGAAGCGACCCGTGACGCGTTCGATCCCCGCAAGGCTTTCAAATGAACGCTCTCGTCTCAGTTCGCGATTTATCAGTCGCCTTCACCCAGAACAACCAGGAGTCGCTTGCGGTCGATCGCATCTCTTTCGATATCGCTCAGGGCGAGACAGTGGCGCTGGTTGGAGAATCCGGTTCCGGCAAGTCTGTAACTGCCCTGTCGATCCTGAAGCTGCTGCCCTATCCGCCCGCATCACATCCATCGGGCCAGATCCTGTTCAATGGCGAGGACCTCCTTGACAAGGATGAGACCGACCTGCGCCGGGTCCGTGGCAACGACATCACCATGATCTTCCAGGAGCCGATGACTTCGCTCAATCCGCTTCATCCGATTGAAAAGCAGATCAGCGAAGTGCTGAAATTGCACCAGGGCATGGGCGACAAGGCGGCGCGACAGCGGACATTGGCACTGCTGGAGGAAGTAGGCATTCGCGATCCGGAAAAGCGCATGAACGCTTATCCGCACCAGCTTTCCGGCGGACAGCGCCAGCGTGTGATGATCGCCATGGCGCTTGCCAACAAGCCAAAGCTGCTGATTGCCGACGAGCCGACCACTGCGCTCGATGTGACCGTGCAGGCACAGATTCTGAAGCTGCTTGCGGAGTTGAAAGCCGCGCAGGGCATGTCGATGCTCTTCATCACCCATGACCTCGGCATCGTGCGCAAGATCGCCGACCGCGTCTGCGTGATGACCGGCGGCAAGATCGTTGAAACCGGTCCAACGAAGCAGATATTCAACAATCCGCAGCACGAATATACGAAGCATCTGCTCGCGGCGGAACCGAAGGGCAATCCGCCATCTGCCGACCTTTCGGCTGAACCGGTGATGCGCGGCGAGAACCTCAAGGTTTGGTTCCCGATCAAACAGGGCTTTCTGCGTAGAACCGTCGATTACGTAAAGGCTGTCGATGGCATCGACGTGACGATCCGGGCTGGACAGACGCTTGGTGTCGTTGGCGAATCCGGTTCGGGCAAGACGACGCTTGGTCTCGCTCTGTCGCGGATGATTTCGTCCGAGGGCGTAATCCGTTTCGGGACCCGAGACATCAACCAATATTCGTTCAAGCAGATGCGGCCGCTGCGCCGCGAATTGCAGATCGTGTTTCAGGATCCCTACGGCTCTCTCTCTCCGCGCATGTCAGTTACCGACATCATTGCCGAAGGTTTGCAGGTGCATGAGCCGAAGCTTTCATTGGGTGAACGGGATGCGCGCGTCGTCGCCGCGCTCAAAGAAGTCAATCTTGATCCGGAAAACCGTTTCCGTTACCCGCACGAGTTCTCCGGTGGCCAACGTCAACGCATCGCAATCGCACGCGCCATGGTGCTCAACCCGCGGTTCGTCATGCTGGACGAGCCGACATCGGCGCTGGACATGAGCGTGCAAGCGCAGGTTGTCGACCTTTTGCGCTCGTTGCAGCAAAAGCATAATCTGGCTTACCTTTTCATCAGCCACGACTTGAAGGTGGTCAAGGCACTTGCCAATGACGTGCTGGTGATGCGCAATGGGAAGGCAGTGGAATATGGCCCTTCGGAGGAAATCTTCTCGCGGCCCAAGACTGACTATACAAAAGCCCTGATGGCCGCAGCCTTCAGGATAGAAACGGCCGAACAGGGAGCGGTGAGCGAATGACTGGAAACGCGGATGACACAATCTTGTTGGCGGTGACGGGCTGGGACCCGGATGTCTGGCAAACCGAATTTGCCAAGGCCGCACCAGCGCGCAAGCTTGTGCTCGATGCCGACACCACCAAAGAAAAGATTCGTTATGCCTTGGTGTGGAAACAGCGGCCGGGATCTCTCATGGGTCTGCCCAACCTCGAGGTCATCTTCTCGCTCGGCGCCGGTGTCGATCATATCTTCCACGATCACCAGATTCCTGATGTTCCCATTGTGCGCATCGTTTCGCCGGACCTCACCATGCGGATGAGCGAATATGTCGTATGGCAGGTGCTCGACCATCACCGGCTCGGCCTGCGCTATCGCCAGCAGCAGACCCAGAAGGTCTGGCACGAGGATCGACGCCAGCCAGCTGCACATGAAGTGACGGTTGGCATTCTTGGCCTCGGTGTGCTTGGACGTGATGCTGCGCAGAAATTGCGTAACCTTGGCTTCCGTGTCAGCGGGTGGAGCCGCCGCCTGCAAACCATCGAGGGCGTCACGAGCCACTTCGGCAAGGATGGACTGAAGGATTTCCTCAAGGATGTGGACATCGTCGTCTGCCTGCTGCCATTGACGCCGGAGACTAAAGGCATTTTGTCAATGAGCATGTTCGCACAGATGAAGGCCGAGGGTCCGCTTGGTGCGCCGGTATTGATCAACGCCGGTCGCGGCGGCTTGCAGAACGAACCCGATATCCTTGCCGCGCTTGATCGCGGCATGCTGTCAGCTGTGACGCTGGACGTGTTCAAGACCGAGCCATTACCGAAGAGTAGTCCGCTGTGGACACATCCGCAGGTTGTCATCACGCCGCACGCGGCTGCAAGCTCCAGCCCCCAAGCGTTGGTTCCGGAAATCATAGCGCAACTTGAGTCTTATGAGCGTGGCGAGCCGCTCAAAAATATCGTGGACAAGGCCGCGCAATATTAGATGCCGATTATCTCTCCCTTGAGGGAGATAAGAAAAACTAAAGCCGGCGCACCGCTGTCGGCTTGCCATAGAGATAGGCAATGCGTTCGATGGTCTCGCGCAACGGTTCAAGGGTGACACTCATCGTATGGCCGCTCGCATGCAGCACCATGGAGTGGCTCGCCATCATCGCCGCGTGACCAGTCCAGAACAGGAAGTCGCCGCGCTGCAGATTGTGATAATCCTTGTCCGGTTCGATCAGCTCGCCGATCGAAGCCGCCTGCATATCCGAATCGCGTAATACGCCCTGGCCGGTCATCAGCAGTGAAAGCTGGATCAGGCCTGAACAATCAATGCCAAATCCCGAAACGCCGCCCCAGAGATAGGGCGTGTGCATAAGCGTTTCGGCGACAGCGACATGATCATCCGTCACCTCGTCTATGGGCACGAGATGTTTGGCGATGATCGCCTCGCCGCTTGGCAGCATGGCATAGAGCGTGCCGCGCCTCTCCTGCCCGCCGGTCACAGTAACCAGCGAGCCCATCGACAGCGCTTTGGTCCGCGGGAACTTCAGGTCAGAACCCGGGTAAACAAAGGTCCGCGGTGCGATGACGATATGGGTCGGTTCATCAGTCCGAAGGTCCAGCGTCGTATCCACCACATAGCCGACATAGCCATCGCGCTCGTTCTGGACCCAGCACCAGCCATTGTCGTCTTCGAAGACGAGTACATCATCGCCGTAGAGAAACTGTGTGGTGATACCAGCGTCGCCCCGCGGCTGCGAGCGCACGTCGACCACTGGATCGGCGATCCGCATCGGCATGCCAGTGGTGAATCGTTCCGCTTCAACCAGACCGCGTAGGCTTTCGTCAGCAAGATCGGGCCGGAACGCGTGCAGCCGCTTGTCGAGATTTACAGTTTCAGCATTCAAAGCGGCAATCCTCTTGCTTTGGCGATAACCAGGTCGCCGAGCCGTTCGACATACAGCGCACCTTTTACCGTTCTCTTAACGAGAACATTGCGCTTGTCCTTCTCATCGCGGTGCCGATCGACCAAACCGTAGGATCCCATTGTGTCGAGAGCGCGGGTGATGACGGGTTTTGTTACGCCGAGCTTTGCCGCCATGCCCCGTATCGTGTGTGGCGGCGGTTCGAGATATACCGTAAGAAGCACAGCCAGCTGCCGCATCGTGAGATCGTGGGCATCGTCGCGCACTTCCGACAGCGCAATTTCCTTCCACAATGTCAGTGCCTGAAGCGGTCTCAGCTCTATATTCATGAACGTTCCCCGCAATCATTTCGGTTCCGTTCCATTCTAGCCGTTGCATCGAGGCACGCAAGGCAATCATTTGCTCGGGTAACGCTCCTTGAGAAGATGGTAAAGCGCGCGGATAGCCTGTGCCTCGCCTCCAATCGGAGCGTGCGGCTTCTCCACCGGGTTCCAGCCGAAAATATCGAAATGCGCCCAGACCTTCGCCTTGCCGACGAAGCGTTGCAGGAATAGCGCCGCAGTGATCGATCCGGCAAAGCCATCGGACGTGACATTGTTGAGGTCGGCGACACGGGATGAGAGTCTGGCGTCATAGGGTTGCCAAAGCGGCATGCGCCAGACTGGATCGGCAACCGCGTATGCGGAGGCGGCTACCTCCGAAGCGAGTCCATCATCATTGGTATAGAATGGCGGTAAATCCGGGCCCAGCGCGACACGTGCTGCGCCGGTCAGGGTAGCCATGTCGATGAGGATTTCCGGCTCGTCGTCATCGGCCAATGCAAGCGCATCCGCGAGGATCAAGCGTCCTTCTGCATCGGTATTTCCGATCTCGACCGTCAGGCCCTTGCGGCTGGTCAATATGTCTCCAGGGCGAAACGCATTGGCGGAAATCGAATTTTCGACCGCCGGTATCAGTACACGCAACCTGACAGGCAGCCTTGCATCCATGATCAGTCCAGCCAGCGCCAGCACGTTGGCCGCGCCGCCCATGTCCTTTTTCATCAGGAGCATGCCGCTCGAAGGCTTTATATCCAAACCGCCCGTATCGAAACAAACGCCTTTGCCGACCAGTGTCACCTTTGGCGCATTTTTCTTGCCCCATGCAAGATCGATCAGGCGAGGTTCCTGACTTCCTGCCCGTCCTACCGCGTGGATCATGGGGAAGTTCTTCTTCAACAGATCATCGCCCTTGATCACGCTGAGCGTTGCCGTGTGTTCCTCGGCAACGTTTCGCACCGCTGCTTCCAGCGCAACGGGCCCCATATCGTTGGTCGGCGTGTTGATAAGATCGCGTGCCAGCGTGACGGCCTTGGCGAGCCGTCTCACATCCGTCTCATCGGCGCCCTTGGGTGTTGAAAGCGTGACTTCAGCATCATCTTTTTTTGTATAGCGTGTAAATTTGTAACCTCCGAGGAGAAACGCCAAAGCAGTGAGATCTGGTTCGCCGACCGGGCTCGCAATGTGCCAGTCGCCTTTTGGCAACGCACTGGCCAGTTTACCGGCAACGAGCCGAATATCGTCCTTGCCAATGCCGAACAGAGCACCCGCAACGTCGCCGTTCTCCCCCGGAACAACAAGAACACGGGCAGCCTGGCCATCAAACCCATTGGCTTTGGCCCATGCAAGGCCAGCACTATCGAGGCCAGCACCTTCCAATTCGCCTTTTTTTACGAACCAGATCGGCTTGCTGCCCGCCATTGTTCCAACTTTGATATCACTAGCCATAACGTTCTCTTCTCGCTCGTACTTTTGTACCGCGCCGCCCTCAGGTCATTAACCGTCCGTTAGGGTTAACAGAATATTTCTAAGCCGAGGGAATGGTTAACGCACAGGTGATTTGTGCTGCGGATGGGGCAAACTATGACAAGCGTTGGCATTATTCAATGTAATCGCCGCTTCATTTATGCCGTTGCAATTGTTGCGTTGGCCTCCGGAATTTCCGGCTGCACGACCACCGACAAGACCACGACAGGATCGATCACTCCGGCCAATGGCACGCGGGACACGCTTCCCGCCGGCAATTTCGATCAGATGAACCAGGAACAGCTGATGCAGGCGTCGTCCAGCCTCGGCAAGCGCTACGAAGCAAATCCCAAAGACAGATCTGCGGCGCTGAATTTTTCCACTGTCTTGCGCATGACCGGTCGCAGCGACCAGGCTCTTGCCGTAATGCGAAGCCTGGCTATCGCCTATCCGAAAGATCGCCAGGTCCTCGCCGCCTATGGCAAAGCGCTCGCCAGCACGGGTGCGTTCGATGCGGCTCTCGACGCTCTGCGCCGCGCCCAGACGCCGGAATACCCGGATTGGAAACTGCTCTCGACCGAAGGTGCAATTCTCGATCAAATGGGTAAGACGGGCGAAGCTCGCGATCTTTACAGACAGGCACTGATCATCAATCCTGACGAAGCCTCGATCCTGTCCAACATGGGCATGTCCTACGTCCTCTCGGGTGAATTGGCCACTGCCGAACAGTATATGCGCCGGGCCGTGAGCGCTAAGGGATCTGACAGTCGCGTGCGGCAGAACCTTGCGCTTGTCGTTGGGCTACAGGGGCGTTTTGACGAGGCAGAGAATATCGCCAAACAGGAACTCTCGCCCCAACAGGCACAGACCAATGTGCAATATTTGCGATCGATGTTGTCGCAACAAAACTCATGGAACATGCTGAAAGACAAGAAAAAGCCCAAAAGTTGACTTGCCCCAAGCAGCAAAAGCCGCCCGTTGAGGCGGCTTTTTTCATGAGACGAACTGCGTTCTTAATTCTTCGATGTCGCCGGTCCGAAAATTCCGCCCTGCGCCTGAATCTGGATAACAGCTGGTCCAAGGATAACGCAGAATAAGACGGGTAGCAGAAACAGGATCATCGGAACCGTCAGCTTTGGCGGCAGTGCGGCCGCTTTCTTTTCGGCTGCCATCAGGCGCATTTCCCGGCTCTCATCAGAAAGAACGCGGAGAGCGCTACCTATCGATGTGCCATAGCGTTCAGACTGGACTAGCGCTTGCACGACCGATTTGACGGTTTCAAGCCCCGTGCGCGTTGCGAGATTATCGTAGGCCTGGCGCCTTTCAGGCAGAAATGACAATTCGGCATTGGTAAGCACCAGTTCCTCTGCCAGTTCTCCGGACTGTACACCAATTTCTTCTGATACTTTCTTGAACGCGGCCTCGATCGACATGCCTGATTCGACGCAGATCAGCATCAGATCAAGCGCATCGGGCCAAGCCATCTGAATCGACTGTTTGCGCTTGCTCGCGACATTTCTCACGTAGAGATTTGGCAGGTAAAAACCGACATACGCGCCTGCAAAGCATGCAGCGACCCGGATAAGGGTTGATTTCTCGGCCAGGCCGCCGAGAACGAAAATGTAGAATACGGCGAGACCCAGTGTTACGAAGGGCAGACCGAAACGTGCCGCGAGGAAAAGGTTCAGCGCGTTCTGTCCGCGAAAGCCGGCCATGCGCAAAGCGGCGAGCGTTTTTTCGTCGGCGAGTGCCCGTTGCAAATCCAGTTTTTCCACGAACTGGCGTATACCCTGCCGTTCCACTCTGCGCAGCGAAAGACCTGAATTTTTGCGTTTACTCTCGCTTTCAGAAGCCAGTCTGGCTCTTTCGCGGGATCTGATCTGGTCGCGTTCCAGCGCAACCGATTTCATCCGCGATTTGAGGCCTACCCCTGACAGCATTGGCATCAGAAACGTTACCAAGGTTGCGAAGATCGACACCCCGACCAGAATGGCGAACATAAATGCCGGGTCCTTAATGACTTTAGCAAAGGCGTCTACCATGCATCTCTCGCTAGAATTTGAAATTGATCATTTTTTTCATCACCATGATGCCGATCGACATCCAGGCACCGGCGCAAGCAAGAAGGAAATTGCCAGAACTGGTGTTGAAAAGAATCATGATGTATTGGGGACTTGTCAGGTATACGAGAAAGGCAACGATAAAGGGCAACGCACCGATGATATAGGCGGATGCCTTTGCTTCCATTGACAGCGCCTGCACTTTGGCCGCCATTTTCTTCCGGTCACGCAAGACACGGGACAGATTGCCCAAGGCTTCGGAGAGGTTACCGCCAGCCTGAGCCTGAATCTGAATGACGATGCCAAAGAAACTGGCTTCCGAGCAGGGCATGAATTCCGACATGCGCATTGCAGCTTCGGGGATGCTTACTCCGACCTGTTGCGTGTCGACTATGCGGCGGAACTCTCCGCGCACCGGTTCCTGGGCTTCCTGTGCGATGAGACGAATTCCATCGTTAAGCGGCAGGCCGGAGCGAATAGCGCGCACGATCACATCGATCGCGTTCGGAAATTCGTGCAGGAATGCCTTGATGCGTCTCTGGCGTCGAAAGTAGATAAACCAGCGCGGCAAGCCGAGTGCCCCCGCAAGAAACAGGCCTGGAGCAAGATAGATCGGTGATCCGAGCATTACTCCCAGTCCTGCAACGGCCGCTCCAGTGATAAACGAATACATATAGAACCGTGGCAATGTTACTTTCATACCCGCCTGCTGCATAAGCATTTTCAACGGGGGAGACTTGATATTCTTGTCGCGCAGCTTCTGGCGCTGCTCAAGGTCCTTCAACGTATCGTGAACCGACTTGCGGCGTTTGACCGCCTCGGCCTGCTTGTCGCGAATCGTGAATTTGCCAAGGCTGTCAGTTGCGGCGAGCTTGACCTCATTCAGTCTCTCGTCGGCCTTTTTCTGCCATGCAATAGAATCAAAAAAGAAAACATAGGTCAAAGCGGCGACGGCGAGCACAACCAGCAGGATGAAACCAAGCTGCGCGAGATCAAGCCCGAACATCTGTGTGCTCCGATCCCACCATCATGGTTTCGCCGTTTCCATGGAATCGAGTGCATTGGCGAGGCGCCGGTCTTCATTGTAGTAGCGCGCCCGCTCCCACATGTGCGGGCGGGCGATGCCTGTCGAGACATGTCTTCCTGTGAGACGACCGTTGGCGTCTTCGCCGGTGATTTCGTAGACGACAAGGTCCTGCGTTATAACAACCTCGCCTTCCATGCCGATCACTTCGGTAATATGGGTAATCCGCCGCGAACCGTCCCGAAGCCGCGCAGCCTGAATAATAATGTCGACCGAACCCACGATGATTTCGCGCACCGTCTTTTGCGGCAAGGCGAAGCCGCCCATGGCAATCATGGATTCCATACGGCTAAGACATTCCCTCGGGCTGTTCGAGTGGATCGTGCCCATGGAACCATCGTGGCCGGTATTCATGGCAGAAAGCAGATCGAAGACTTCAGGTCCGCGCACTTCGCCGACGATGATCCGCTCGGGACGCATACGAAGGCAGTTCTTGACGAGATCGCGCATGGTGATCTCACCCTCACCTTCAAGGTTCGCCGGCCTTGTTTCAAGCCGCACTACATGCGGCTGCTGAAGCTGAAGTTCCGCTGAATCTTCGCAAGTGATGATGCGCTCGTCCTTGTCGATATAATTGGTCAGGCAGTTCAAAAGCGTCGTCTTGCCAGAGCCGGTACCCCCGGAGATGACGATATTGCAACGGACGCGGCCAATGATTTGCAAAAGCTCGGCACCGGCGGGAGAAATGGCGCCGAAACGGACGAGTTGGTCCAGCGTCAGCTTGTCCTTCTTGAATTTACGAATAGTCAGGACCGGTCCGTCGATCGCAAGCGGCGGTGCGATAACGTTGACACGCGAGCCATCGGGCAGACGTGCGTCGCAGATGGGACTGGACTCGTCGACTCGCCTTCCTACCTGGCTGACTATACGCTGGCAGATGTTGAGGAGCTGCTGGTTGTCGCGGAAACGGACGCCGGATTCCTGCACCTTGCCCAGCACTTCGATATAGGTCTTGCGAGCGCCATTGACCATGATGTCGGCGATGTCATCGCGCGCCAGTAAAGGCTCCAGTGGGCCATAGCCTAAGACGTCATTACAGATATCGTCGAGCAGCTCTTCCTGCTCCGAGATCGACATGGCGAAATTCTTGATCGCGATGATGTCGTTGACAATATCCCGGATTTCTTCGCGCGCCACTTCCGGGTCGAGCTTCGACAATTGCGCAAGATCGATTGTGTCGATCAGTGCGGCGAAAACCTGCGACTTCGTATCGTAATAAGCCTCGTTTTTTTCGCGAAGCGGCGCGACTGGCTTCGGCGTCTCGATGGGAGAACGCTTGGGCTCCAATATATCCCGCGGAAGGCCTGCGGTCGCGGTCACCCCTCCCCCGAGAAGAGGCAGTGCCGTCTCCAGGGCCGGCGCCCGAAACTCCTGAACCTGGCTTCCACCGGCCCCGCCTGATTGGGGATTACCGCGTTTACCAAACATGATTTCTCTTTACTGTTTCTTGCGCTTCAACCGGGAAAGGACCGCCGACAATCCTGGTTTCTTCTTGGGTTTCAGTGTCATGCGGCCAGTCAGGATATGCGCGATCTCGTTAATGCTTTGAACAATGGGATTGGCACCATCCGTTTCCGCCAACATCCGGCCATTGTTCGCTGCACTGCCAAACAGCGCGGGCTCGAAGGGGATAGTGGCGAGCGGCAGAATTCCGAGCGGACTGCAGAAATCGAGCGGCGCAATTTCAGGGCGTTTGGGCACGCCGACCTGGTTGAGGATCAGTCTTGGCGGGGCATCATTGGGGCGAAGTTGCTTCAGGGTATCAAGCAGGTTTTTTGTATTGCGCAGATTCGCCAATTCTGGTGATGCAACGATAACGACTTCATCGGCCCGGGCCAGCGTTGTGCGTGTCCAGCCGTTCCATGTGTGCGGAACGTCGAGAACGACGTGAGGAACGGATCTTTGCGCAACGTCGATCAAATGCGCAAAGGAATCGTCGCGGAAATCAAAAACGCGATCAAGCGTTGACGGTGCCGCAAGCAGCGAGAGATGTTCTGCGCATTGTGCCAATAGACGATCGAGATAGACATCATCGATGCGTTCTGGCGAAAAGACCGCCTCGGCAATCCCCTGCGCGGGATCTTGATCGAAGTTGATGTTCGCCGTGCCATAAGGCAGATCCATATCGGCAATGACCACCTCGTTCTTGAAGAGTGACGAGATGGCCCAGGCGATGTTGTGCGCCATTGTGGAGGCGCCGACACCACCCTTCGCACCGATAAAGGCAATCGAGTGACCAAGCGGCTTTGCTTCCGGGTCGACGAATAGACCGCCGATGACGCCGACAATCTCCGACAGATCGATCGGGGCAACCATATATTCCGATATGCCGTTGCGGATCAGTTCGCGGTAGAGCCAGACATCATTGAAATGTCCGATGATAACAACCTTTGTCGACGGATCGCACACCTCCGATAGAGCCGCGAGATTTTGCAGCATGTCGCGTGGTGCAGCCGACGTCTCAAGTAGAATGAGATTGGGCGTCGGCACAGTCTGAAACAATTCAACGGCCGTATCTACCCCGCCCATATGGACCTGAACGTGCGTTTTGGCCATGCGACGGTCTTCGCTGGCACGAGTTACCTGCTTCGCGACGCCATCGCTTTCGCAAAATGCCTGAATGGAAATGCGGGGGATCGGCCGGTGCGCATGCAAGCTTATACCCGGTGATCGTTCGCCACCATCTCCAGGCCGGTTTTCTGTTTCGAGGGCCACTTGACTCATTTTAGCATTCCGCTTTTCAAAGAGAATTGGTTGCTCAAGACCAGCTTAGTACTCAACTTCCTGTGCCGTGATTGGCTCGGGTGTAGGCGCATTTCTGTAGTCATCGATCACGACAATTCGCCGTTCAGCATCGATCGGAGACGTTGCGCGCGGTCCGAGCAAATCGGCCGGGTTGGCGAGTTGTGCCGCGAAATTGCTCTGATTGGCACAACCAAAATTGGAGTAGTGCCTGTTTTGAGCCGTATCGAGGATATCCTTGGGCCATTGGCCGCATGTATTGGTCGATGCAGTCATCGCCGAATAGGAAAGGCGAATAGGAGCGGATTCTTCCGGACCAGCCTGGTAGCGTTCGCTGGAGATGTTAAACGGCTTCACACCATTTTTTCGCAGGGTTGCGGCAACGTCGCCCCGTAGCTTCGCCGCGGCACGTTCATTGGGCGAACCGTCGGGAATGAGAATGTGAATGACGCCGGACCCGTTTGACCGGTAATTGGCTGCGGCATGCTCGATGATGCTGCGCTGGGTGATGGACAGCTTGGTATCGGCGTGGCCGACCGGTATATCGGCGACCTGCTCTTTTTCCGAAATAACGATCGGATGATTGGTGCGGTAATCGTCCGGAATGCCTCCTGTCACATCGCGTTGCTGGGCGCAGCCTGCAAGCAGCGTTACAGCCAGCAAGGCCAGGACCGGCTTCATGCGGAGTTTCTCGTTCGCGTTCGACATGATCCGTTCCTCGTTCATTTGTAAATGTACCCGACAGTGCCCTCGTACTGGCCTGCAGGCAGGCTGGCTTCCTTGGTGCCGTAGATACGGTTGACCTTGCCGAGGAAGATACCCGCAGCATCACTGGCAGGATTAAGATTGTCGTCAGGACGAGCGAGTGCTGTGCGAGCGACCGGACGGACGAGGTAAGGTGTGATGATGACCACGAGTTCGCTCTCATTCCTGATGAAATCTCGGCTGCGGAACAATGTGCCGAGGACCGGAATTTTCGCGAGGCCGGGAAAACCCGAAATTGTCTGGCGCACGTCGTCGCGCAGCAACCCTGCAATCATCATTGATCCGCCCGACGGCAATTCAACCGTCGTGTCTGCAAGGCGCTTGCGAATGGAAAGAATGTTGGATCCCTGGTTTGCTCCGTCTGGAACGGTAATAGACCCCTCAATGGTCGGTTCCGAAACAGACGTCCTCACCTTCAGGCTGATGCGCCCTGGCGAAAGAACAACTGGAGTAAATTCCAGCCCGATACCATATTCGATCGTCCTATGGGTGCGTTCGACTATGCCAGTGTCGGTCACCTCTTGGCCGGAGAAAATATTATACTCGCCACCAACTTTGAATGTAGCTTTCTCGCCGGAGATAGCCGTCAAGGACGGCTCTGCGAGCGTTTTCATCACTCCAGCTATTTCCATCGCGTTAAGATAGGCGGCGACCGATGTATTACCGATCGTGCCGCCAATACTTCCGCCGGACTGGCTCAAGGGTTGGCCCAAGGCAGCGACGTTTTGAGACAAGCCAGAAAAACTGATTCCGTTACCTATACCGTTCACAACCAGATTGACGCCGAGCTGCTTCATCACTGTCCGGCTGACTTCGGCGACAGTCACCTTGAGCGTGACCTGATCCTCGCCGGCGATTTGAATCAGGTTAACAATCTTGCTTGTCTGTCGCGTCTCGTCCGGGTTGTTGATCGCTACATCGGAACCGCCACCGCCATTGCTGCCGCCTTGGCCTGATGCGGTTAGCGCGTATTGTCCTGTCGTCGCCTCGCCGCCTGAAACGAGCAATGTGGCAAGATCGGTTGCGCGTTTCGCATCGAGGGGCGTCTGCACCGAACCCGTGAGAATGACGTTGTCATTCATCAGTTCGACTTTGATGTTCGAATCCGGAATGTATTTTTTCAAAGCGTCTTCAAGGCCGGCGACGTCACGTTCGATTACAAGATCGAAGCTTGCCAACTGCTCACCATTGGGTCCAAAAACGAAAATATTCGTTTGCCCGACCTGTTTGCCGAAGAGATAGATACGGCGTGCCGTGCGGGTTACCGCGTCGGCCACGGTGGGATTTGCCACGAGAATGTCGTAGGCATCCACCGGGAGGTCGACGACCAGTGACTTGTTCAGGCCGAGATTGATCCGCTTGTTCATACCCTGGCCCTGGTTGAGCCTTACAACATTGCTTTCGGCACTCGCCGTACTTTGTATTGCAGGAACCGCGAGAGCGCAGCCAACGGCGACAGCCATCGCCATCCATGGACGCCGGAAACCGTATTTGATCATCTTTGTCTCGCTTCCCATTTTATTATTTCCGCCCCAGGATTTCGGTCACGGTCCCGGACTTGATCAACTTGACGTTGCCTGCCCTGCCGGGTGAGTTGACGAGATATTCGGCGCCGGGTCCCGTCTGTTCCTGCGCGTCCTGTACGGAGCGCAGAACCAGCGACAGGCGAGCAGCCATCTGCTGGGCGACTGTCAGAATTTCGGCTTGTTCCGGCGTGAGTTCGAGCGTAGCGGTGGAACCAACCTTGGTCTTCTCACCTTTTTCGTCCTCCTGAATTGTCTGGTCGATCGCCAACACGCGAATGTTGCTCAGAATGGTTTCAGTCGCGTACTGCTTCTGCTCGCCCTCCATCTGCCGGATCATGATCACATCGACATAGTCATCTGGCAGGATAAACCCGCCAGCGCTGGTCTCGGCTGCAATCTGCGTCGCAACGGCGCGCATGCCTGCCGGGAGCTGCGCGGACATGAAGCTCTGGCCTTTGCCGATCAATTTGGCTTCTCGGATCGGCTCTCCGGGGAAAATCTGCAGACGGACTGTTGAACCTTTCAGTTCTTCTTCTGCATTGGGCCGTTCGGAACGCTTGATGTATCCGTCGGCGACGGCCTCCTCCGGCCATTGCTGCCAACGCATCTGCCCCTGCACTTCGACCCCGACGCCGAGATTTTCGGTGGCGACCAGAATGTCCTGCAACTTGATCTGAGGGCCGGCTTCGGCGACAACCGTCACATTGGGCTTCATATGCATGGCGATGTAGCCAGCCGCACCCGCAGCAGCGACCGCTACGACCAATATGACAAGACGCGCTTTTTGCATTGATGTGCCCCACTAGACTTTCGTCTTAGATACTTTGGTCGCACATTGACGTGTTAATCGTGTAATTAAGGTTAACGTTTTGCTTAAAAGTATGATTAACAGCGCTTAACGTTTACTATTTATGCTGCTGCTTGCCCGGAAGTTGCACTTCGGGATCAAATTTTCAAACCTTGTTCAACTATGAGCAAGGCGATCGATAACCCACAGGCCAAGCGGTGACGACGGAAAGGTCAGTAGTCCGGCCAATCCGAGCGTTATTCCATAGGGCACGCCTTCGCCTTTTTGCGCGAGACGACGCATGAACTCAAATCGCTCCGTATAGACTCGTGCAACAAACGAGCCGCGGTAGTGCAGGATTAACATCGTCAACAGTCCGCCAAACAGCGATAGCGTTATCAGGTACTGCACCAATTCCAGATTCCAGCCCAACCAGAGCGCCGTGGAGGCCATGAGCTTGGCGTCCCCGCCGCCCATCGTTCCGGTGGCAAACAAGACAAAAGTGGCTGCAAGCACCGTCACTGCGGCAAGAAAGTGCATTCCATAGACGTCCCAGGCCATGCCGGTTAAAGGCGCAATGACCATGAAGGATACCATCAGAATGAGTGGAACCCTATTCTGTATCGTCATGGACAACAGATCCGATGTGGCTGCAAACACCATGGCAAACGGAAATATGACGAGTATAGCTGCTTCAACCATGTTCAGGTTCCGTCGAAAAAGTTTGCGATTGCTGGCGGGTCATCTGTCGGCCGCTTCCGTCACATCTTCAGCGAGACTCGTATATAAATCCTTCAACGATGTGCCGAGCGTACCCGCACCGACGAGAATGCCTATGCTGATGATCGAGGCGATCAATGTGTATTCGATAGCTGTCGCGGCAGATCTATCACGCAGGAACCCGGCGAAGACGTCGAAGATAATCTTTACAGGTCGTCTCATCTCGAACTCACGCTCGTGCCTCTAGCGTCACTGAATACTCCTGGAAACTAGATATTGCTCATTGCATTCGGCTTAAGAAATACCGTTACGAAAATGTAAACTAGCATGAAACCTTAAATCACGTCTTCAGAAGGTGAAAATTACCGATCTGATTTGTTATAAATTCTAAATATACTTTAACCGCCCTGCTGAAGTTGGTCGGCAAAGAGGCGGCGGAGTGGCTATCTCGCATATACTTTAACCAAGTATTTGCAGATTTAAGCTTTCCTTCACCAATACCCGCCATGGTTAACCTGACAATTTTCGAAGGGCTATCCTATGGTTCACGTCAGAAACCGAAGCATCCGTTCCTATGCCCTCACAACCGTGTTGACCCTGGCTGCCGTTTGGTCGGTTGCCCCGGCAACGCAGGCCGACACCGGCATTCACATCGTGATGAACCAGGCAAGGATCCTCAAGCTTGCCCGTCCAGCCGATACGGTGGTCGTCGGAGATCCGGAAATCGCCGATGCGGTCGTCAAGGATTCGCGTACGGTCGTGCTGACAGGCAAGGGTTTTGGTATCACCAATATTGTCATCATCGATGCGGACGGCGCCGCTATCGTCGATGACCAGGTCATGGTCAGCCGCAGCGTCGCCAATACGACGCGCGTTTATCGCCGGGCCTATGTCCAGACGCTTTCGTGCACGCCCTATTGCGAAACGGCACAGAAAACCGAGGCTGAGAAAGCATCAGACTCGCAAATTGGCGGCGCTAACTGAACCCGCACGGGAATAGGGTTGAGAAATAGTAAAACCATTGGCAGCAATTTGCCGTTGTCCCCAAACGAGATTCTAATATCTGATGTGTAAGAGTTCCTTCGGGCTAATTGCGCGGGGAAACTATGTTCGGGAAAATTCATAAACTCTTTGGCCTTCGACACACCGCCGAGGCAACTGATGAGCCGAAGGGCGTGCGCGGCTCTACCGCGGCGCGGTTCTTCGCCAACAAGCGCGGCACGGTCGCAATCGAATTCGCGCTCATAGCGTTGCCCTTCTTCCTGCTGGTCTTCGCAATTATCGAAGTGAGCCTGAGTTTTACAGCCCAGCAGGTGATGGCAAACACAACGGATGACATTGCACGCCAGTTGCGCACCGGTGAGATCAAGACCCTCAATCTGGCCCAGCTGAAGCAAAAGGTTTGCGCGGGGCTGCTGATGCCGGCGGCGAACTGTCCCGACCTGTTTGTGGATTTGCGCACTTACACCACCTTCGCCCTCGTTCCCAAAACCATCCCGCTCAAGGCAACAGGCGACGTCGATTCAACCGGATTCACGAGCGCACCGGGCGGGGCCGGTACAATCAACCAGCTGCGAGTCTTTTATCGCTGGCCGATTTTTACCGATCTTATGAAACCTCGCATCGCCAACATCGACGGAACAGGCAAGATACTGCTTTTCTCGACCGCAACGTGGAAAAACGAGCCCTATCTCTGAACCGGCACCGTCAAACGAGCATCCCTTTGCATTCTGAAAGTGTGACGCATGGAAGCCTACAACAAAAGAAAAAAGACCGCAGCCGAGTTGCTGAACCGGATGCGGAACTTTCTCCGTGATCGGCGCGGTGTCGCGGCGCTGGAATTCGCCCTGATCGCGCCTGTCATGATCGCTCTCTATATGGGCAGCGTGGAGGCAACTGCGGGACTGGATCTCAACAAAAATCTTGGCCGCGCCACCAGCATGGTCGCGGATCTGGTTACCCAGCAACAAACCATCACCAAGGCGAGTATCAAGGATATCATGGATATCGGAACGGCGACGCTCCTGCCCTATGTGCGCGACACGCCGCAGATCACCATCACCGCCATCGACATATCGGCCGCCAGCGTCGCGACAGTTGCGTGGTCAAGGCGGAAGGTTAATCTCACTTACACAAAACCGTACGTAACCGGAAGTGCAGTCGCTCTTGATGCAAATCTGCTAATCCCGAGTACGTCGGTGATCAGGGTCGAGATGTCGATAGCCTATGTGCCGCTCATGGCCTTCTACATGAAGAATGTGGTGACGACAGCAACCGGTACTTCGGCTGTCGGAATAACCATGCCCAAGACCTCATACGGGCGCGTTCGGCAGGGCGCATCGGTCACCTGTTCCGACTGCTAGAGCAGACATTTGTCATTGCGCAAAGTTTCACTTATCTGTGGGGCGTAACCTACGGAGTAAGGCATGTCCCGCGCTTTCCTTTTTGTACTCGATTCCTTTGGTATCGGCGGCGCGCCGGATGCCAAGGAGTTCGGGGATGAAGGCTCAAATACATTCGGTCATATTGTCGAAGCCTGCGCAGCCGGCACTGGCGATCGGGCCGGACTGCGTTCCGGTCCACTCCACCTGCCGAACCTGAAGGCGCTCGGTCTCTTCCACGCCGCCCATCTCGCATCAGATCTTCCGCTCCCTCCGGAGCCGCTCGTTCCGTCGGGACTATGGGGTGCAGCGGAAGAAGTATCCAAAGGCAAGGACACGCCGTCCGGCCATTGGGAGATTGCCGGCGTGCCCGTTACTTTTAACTGGGGCTATTTCCCGCAGCAAATCCCGACCTTCCCCGACAGTCTCGTGGCCGATGCCATGGGCCGTGCACACATTCCCGGCATCCTCGGCAACAAACACGCGTCCGGCACGGATATCATCGATGAATATGGCGAGGAGCATATCCGCACCGGCAAGCCTATATTCTACACGTCGACCGATTCCGTCATCCAGATTGCCGCGCATGAGGTGCATTTCGGTCTGGACCGGCTCTATGAACTCTGCGCGGTTCTTCGCGAGCTTGTCGATCCGCTCGATATTGGCCGCGTCATCGCAAGGCCCTTTATCGGAGAAACCCGGGAAACCTTCACGCGGACCGGCAATCGCCGCGATTATTCTGTCCCGCCGCCGGAGCCGACATTGCTCGACCGGCTGACCGACGCGGGCCGTATGGTAATCGCCATCGGCAAGATTGGCGATATTTATGCGCATCGCGGCGTTGGCCAGGTGCGTAAGGCCAATGGCAATATGGCGCTCTTCGATGAAACGCTCGTCGCTATGGACGACGCACAGGACGGCGATCTGGTCTTCACCAATTTCGTCGATTTCGACATGCTCTATGGCCATAGACGCGATGTGCCCGGGTACGCGGCAGCGCTGGAAGCTTTCGACCGGCGGCTGCCGGAGGCATTGGCCAAACTGCGCCCAGGCGATCTTATGGTTCTCACTGCAGATCATGGCTGCGACCCGACCTATAAGGGAACTGATCATACGCGCGAACGTGTGCCTGTCCTCTGTTACGGTCCCGACCTTCCCCACGCCTCATTCGGTATTCGCCCGACCTTTGCTGATATCGGAGAAACGGTCGCCGCCCATCTCGGTATCGCGCCGGGCTTGCATGGCAGGAGCTTCCTGAAGGGAACCGGAGACATCGCTCCAAATGCCTGAGCTACCAGAAGTTGAGACTGTCAAACGCGGCTTGCAACCGGTCATGGAGGGTTCGACAATCCTTGCCGTCGACCAAAATCGTCCCGATCTGCGCTTTCCGTTCCCTGAACACTTTGCCAAGCGGCTGACGGGTCGTCATATCGAGGCGCTCGAACGCCGCGCCAAATATCTGATTGCCCACCTCGATAACGGTCTTGGCCTGATCAGCCATCTGGGCATGTCCGGCTCCTACCGCATTGAACAGGAGGACGGCAGCGATATGCCCGGTGGCTTTCATCATGACCGCTCGAAAAGCGTGGCACACGATCATGTCGTACTGCATCTGGACACGAAAGACGGCAAGCGCCGCATCATCTATAACGACCCGCGACGCTTCGGTTTCATGCTGTTCTTCGAACCTGGCAAGCTCAATGCGCATCCGCTGATCAAGGATCTCGGCACTGAACCGACGGGTAACAGTCTGGACGGTTCTCTTCTGGCGAAGTTGTTTGCAAACAAGTCCGCTCCATTGAAAGCGGCGCTCCTCGATCAGAAGCTCATCGCCGGTCTCGGCAACATATATGTATGCGAAGCGCTATGGCGAGCTGAACTTTCGCCATCGCGTATGGCCGGCAGCATATCAGGCAAGAACGGCACAGCCACGGACATGTCCAGACGTCTTGCCACTTCGATTCGCTCTGTCATCGGCGACGCGATCAAGGCGGGTGGATCGAGCCTCAAGGATTATCGGCAAGCCGACGGCGCTCTCGGCTACTTCCAGCACTCCTTTTCGGTCTATGACCGCGAAGGTCAGCCTTGCCCGCGCAAGGGCTGCCATGGCACGGTGACACGCATAGTTCAGAGCGGACGTTCAACGTTTTACTGTCCCGTCTGTCAGCATTGATTTGGAGGAAGTTCGGATGGCCTACGAAAACATCATCGTCGAGACACACGACAAGGTCGGTTTGATCCGACTCAATCGTCCAAAAGCACTCAATGCATTGAACTCGGCATTATTGGCTGAGCTTGCCGAAGCGCTTGAGGCTTTTGACAAGGACACTAGCATCGGCGCCATCGTGCTTACCGGCTCGGAAAAGGCCTTTGCGGCGGGGGCTGATATCAAGGAGATGCAAACACTGGAGTTCGCCGATGCCTATCTTGGCGACTATTTCAGCGAATGGGAGCGGGTGACGCGGTTGCGCAAGCCACTGATCGCTGCTGTTTCCGGCTATGCGCTTGGCGGCGGCTGCGAGCTCGCCATGATGTGCGACTTCATTATTGCCGCCGATAGCGCAAAATTCGGCCAGCCGGAAATCACCCTCGGCGTCATGCCAGGCATGGGTGGTTCGCAGCGGCTCACCCGTTTTATTGGCAAGTCCAAATCCATGGACATGTGCCTGACCGGGCGCATGATGGATGCCACAGAGGCGGAGCGCAGCGGATTGGTCTCGCGTGTTGTGCCTGCCAGTGAGTTGATCGACGAAGCCATGAAGGCCGCCGGGAAAATCGCATCTTTCTCCCTGCCCGTCGTCATGATGACCAAGGAAACCATCAACCGTGCCTATGAAACGACGCTCGCAGAAGGCTTGAGGTTCGAACGGCGCGTGTTCCATTCCATGTTCGCGCTCGAGGATCAGCGCGAGGGAATGAATGCATTTGCGGAAAAGCGCGCGCCGGGTTTCAAAAACCGGTAAGAGCAAAATCGCGTAGATTCCTCGTTGACGCAAAAGCAAACGTCATCTATAAGCCCGACAACGTTCGGTGGCCTCTTGGCCGCCCTATTATTTTGTGACGGCCGCTTTAACGCTGCCGATTAGCTGACAGAAAAGAGAGGCAACATGGCCAACACTCCTTCGGCCAAAAAAGCGGCGCGCAAGATCGAAGCCCGCACCGAAGTCAACAAGTCCCGCCGCTCCCGCGTGCGCACCTTCCTCCGCAAGTTCGAAGATGCGGTGGCAAGCGGTGATCAGGCAGCCGCTTCCATCGCCTTCAAGGCGGTTGAACCGGAAGTGATGCGCGCTGCATCGAAGGGTGTCTTTCACAAGAATACCGCTTCACGCAAAGTGTCCCGTCTGTCGGCTCGCCTGAAGAGCATGTCGGCCTGATCGCACCCCTCATTTTTATATATGAAGACCCGGCTGCTCGTTAGCCGGGTTTTTTGTTTTGGGCGATTCTGTGGGAATAAATTCGTTTCCCGAGGAAAAGATCGTGGCTTATCAAAACCATGACATATGTTGGTCACAAACTTGCTAGGACAAAAAGCGTCAACCATCAATTTGCCTTTGTTTTCAATGGTTTATGGTAGGTAGTCGTTATAGCGCGAAGTAGGCGGGGAGAATCTCCCGCCTCAGCCTCTGTCAAGCGATAATTTAATATTTTTTTTTGCCAACAGGAGTCCGCACTGCAACAAAATGTAGAGCCCAAAAAAGGCTTTGAATCCGAACGATTTTTCCTCTTTGTCTCAAAGACCGTTAAAAAAAATGCAAAATCGTTAACCTTTAATTCATCAAAAAACCCTTGGGGCACACTTGCCCTTCCTGCAAAGGTTTTTGTAAGGTCCAGACATCGAAGGGGTGGGCAAAAACCCATTTAACAGGCTTAGTAAATGTAGGGTCGGGCGCAGATTTTATCGTTTGCGTGACGGGTAGATTTTGTCAGTACTCAAGTCTTGCGATTTGAGTTGTTTCAAAAAATGAGCGAGTCGACGACGCTGGCGAGAGCCGGGCGTAAGTCTTACTGCGCCTAAACTGAGAGAGGGATGCGAACGTGGTAGTTATAAATATTCTGGACGAGATTTATTCAGTCCGGCACTGCGTTATCGCCAAGACCTCTACCCTTTAGCTTCTAGACTGTTCGGGCTGACCACTGGGGCGGTTGGCCGGAATTCATTTTGCAAAAATACGGGCGTGACCCGAACGACAATATCAGGATGAGGCGATGACAATGACCAGCGGAATAATGGAGAACGGCTCAAAGGCAGCCATGGTCCCGCTCCATATGGAAGGGGATAATATGGACACGGCCGGCAGCCAGGGGGAGCTGATTTTTGAGCGCGTCAAGCTTAAGCTGAAAGCGAAACTCGGAAGCGAGGTTTATTCAAGCTGGTTTGGCCGCCTGAAACTGGATGAAACGTCCAAGAGCATCGTTCGCCTGTCGGTTCCGACTGCCTTTCTGCGTTCGTGGATCAACAATCATTACTGCGACATGATCACTGCCCTCTGGCGTGAAGAAGATGAGCAGACGCTCAAGGTCGAGATCGTTTTCCGCAGCGCCAGCCGCGCTACCCGCCCGGCTTGCGATACGGAAGCCACGATGCGCGCTGACAGCCGTGCCCTCACACGCGAAAAGCCCGTTTTTCCGGTCGGCAACACCACGCAGGACAAGAAAGCACCAACGCATTTTGTCGACCGCGCCCAGAATGCCGTCTTCGGTTCGCCGCTCGACCCGCGGTATACATTCGACACCTTTGTCGATGGCACGCCCAACCGCGTTGCGCTTGCTGCTGCGCGCACGATTGCTGACGCAGGCGCCAGTGCTATCCGGTTCAATCCGCTGTTCATTCACGCCTCTGTCGGTCTCGGCAAGACGCATCTCTTGCAAGCAATTGCCGCCGAAGCGTTGAAGCGTCCGGAACGTGCCCGTGTCGTGTATCTCACCGCCGAATATTTCATGTGGCGCTTTGCAACCGCCATCCGCGACAACAACGCATTGTCGTTCAAGGAACAGCTCCGCGACATCGATCTGCTGATCATCGACGACATGCAGTTTCTGCAAGGCAAGTCGATCCAGCACGAGTTCTGCCATCTGATCAATACGCTGCTTGACAGTGCCAAGCAGGTCGTGGTCGCCGCCGACCGTCCGCCGTCCGAGCTTGAATCGCTGGATCCGCGCGTTCGTTCGCGTCTTCAGGGCGGTGTAGCGCTTGAAATGATCTCGCCGGACTATGCGATGCGTCTCGAAATCCTGAAGCGCCGTCTTGTCGCGGCCCAAATGGAAGACCATTCGCTCGACATCTCGCCGGAGATTCTTGACCACGTTGCCCAGTCCGTCACCGGCAGCGGCCGTGAACTCGAAGGTGCGTTCAATCAGCTCCTCTTCCGCCAGACATTCGAGCCCAACCTCTCGGTTGATCGCGTTGATGAACTTCTGAGCCATCTGATGCGCGGTGGCGAAGCCAAGCGTATCCGCATCGAGGAGATCCAGCGGATCGTTGCCCGGCATTACAACGTGTCAAAGCAGGACCTTCTATCGAACCGGCGCACGCGCACGATCGTCAAACCCCGTCAAATCGCTATGTATCTCGCCAAGACACTGACACCGCGCTCGCTGCCGGAAATTGGCCGCCGCTTTGGTGGTCGCGATCACACCACGGTTCTTCATGCGGTTCGCAAGATCGAAGATATCGTCGGCAAGGACCAGAAATTGTCGCAAGAGCTGGAGCTGCTCAAGCGTTTGATCAACGACCAGGCTCAATAGTTTATCAACAGAAAGCCTGCGGTATGGCACACTGTTGCCAGCCGCAGACTTGCTTTTTGCGGTAAATATCTGCCAATTTGCCTGACCTTGGGAAAATTGCGTTTCCCTCACCAGAAAAGTGCGGCAAACCCGCGGTGCTTTGGCTGGAATTGAAGTCAGCGAGACCGGTTTATCATGCGTGTAACTCTTGAACGTTCCAATCTTCTGAAATCGCTCAACCATGTGCATCGTGTGGTCGAACGACGTAACACAATTCCGATCCTGTCGAATGTTCTTTTGAACGCCGATGGCGCAAGCCTCGCCCTCAAGGCCACCGACCTCGATCTCGAAGTGACGGAAGCGACGGCGGCGCAGGTAGACCAGGCTGGCGCGACGACAGTTCCAGCGCACCTTCTTTACGATATCGTCCGCAAGCTGCCGGATGGCGCGGAAGTCCTGCTTGCAACCAACACCGACGGTAACTCCATGGCCGTGACCTCGGGCCGGTCGAGTTTCCGCCTGCAGTGTCTGCCGCAATCGGATTTTCCCGAGCTCACAGCCGGTTCCTTCACCCACACGTTCCGTATGCCTTCAACCGCACTGAAAGGCCTGATCGACCGGACACAATTCGCCATTTCCACCGAAGAGACACGTTATTACCTCAACGGTATCTATTTGCATGCGATCGAGAGCGAGGGTGCGCTAAAGCTGCGGGCAGTTGCGACCGACGGCCACCGTCTTGCTCGCGCCGAGCTGGAAGCCCCGTCAGGTGCTGAAGGCATGCCCGGCATCATCATTCCGCGCAAGACTGTCGCTGAACTGCAAAAGCTTGTCGATGATCCGGATATCGTCGTGACGGTCGAACTCTCGGAGACCAAAATCCGCTTCACGATTGGCTCGGTCGTCCTCACCTCAAAGTTGATCGACGGCACCTTCCCCGATTATCAGCGCGTCATTCCCTCCGGAAATGACAAGAAACTGTCAATCGACCGCCAAAGCTTTGCGTCCGCCGTCGATCGCGTTTCGACGATTTCGAGCGAGCGCGGCCGGGCAGTCAAATTGACTATCGCGGATGGCCAGTTGACTCTCACCGTCAACAATCCTGATTCCGGCAGTGCCACGGACGAGCTTTCCGCGGACTACGACTCAGATCCGATCGAGATCGGCTTCAATGCCAAGTATTTGCTCGATATTACGGCCCAGTTGACGGGATCAGAGGCGATTTTCATGCTGGCCGATGCAGGTTCGCCGACGCTGGTGCGCGATACGGGCGATGAAAATGCGCTTTATGTGCTCATGCCAATGCGGGTTTGACGACATTAGCGTCAAACTCACATGACCGATGATCCGAATACGGATGCGGGCAAGCCGGCCCGCGTTTCGATCAGCCGGCTGAAGCTCGCCAATTTCCGCAATTATGAAAACCTGTCGCTGCGGCTGGCGCCGTCGCATGTGGTGCTGACCGGCGAGAACGGTGCGGGCAAGACCAATTTGCTCGAGGCGATTTCGTTCCTGTCGCCAGGCCGGGGTCTGCGCCGCGCAACCTATACCGACGTTACCCGCAACGATGCGGCCGACGGCTTTGCCATTCACGCCGCCATCGAAACCGCCGAGGGCACTGTCGAAATCGGCACGGGTCTTGCAGGCAATGCGCCCGGGGACAATGCGCGGCGCGTCCGCATCAATGGCGTAACGGCGGCTGGCGCCGACGAGCTCCTGGAATACTCCCGCATCCTCTGGCTGGTTCCAGCCATGGACGGGTTGTTCACAGGCCCGGCCGCTGATCGTCGCCGCTTCCTTGACCGTATGGTCCTCGCCATAGACCCGGCGCACGGCAGGCGCGTCCTCGACTACGAGAAAGCAATGCGCAGCCGTAACCGCCTGCTTACGGAAGAGCGCGGCAACGATGCCTGGCTCGATGCGATCGAGACGCCGATGGCCGAACTGGGCATCGCCATTGCTGCGGCGCGAGCCGAGCTCATGCGCCTGATCAATGGCATGATCGAGCGCTTGCCCGACAACACCCCCTTCCCCAAGGCGGATTGCCTGCTCGAAGGCGAACTCGAGCAGCGTATCGGTATCGAAGCGGCAACCGATGTCGAAGAAACGTTCCGCCGCGCCTTGCATGACGGACGCACCCGTGATCGTGCCGCGGGGCGCGCGCTCGATGGCCCGCATCGCACCGATCTGCTCGTCCGCCATCGGCCAAAAGCGATGCCGGCTGAACTCTGTTCCACCGGCGAGCAGAAGGCCTTGCTCATCGGTCTCATTCTCTCCCACGCGCGGTTGACGGGCGAACTATCTGGTATGGCGCCAATCCTGCTTCTGGACGAGATCGCCGCGCATCTGGATGAGGGCCGAAGGGCGGCGTTATTTGACATCATAGAGGAACTTGGCGGCCAAGCTTTCATGACTGGCACGGACAAGGCGCTGTTTAGAAGCCTCGAAGGACGAGCTCGGTTCTTCGACGTTTCGCATGGTGCGGTGCAACAGCGCTAGGTTGTAAATAGAGGATGCCTCCGCCGAACACCGCGAGCCCGACGCTCATGACCGCCGGTGACCTGACAGCCACCGGTGCGACCACCAGCGCCACGTTGGCACAAGACGGATACCACGCACGCGAATTCGTCGATCATGCGCGGTCCCGGACGCGCGAAGGAGCGCAGTTCGTTCAGGATCGCCGGCCAGAGACCGGTGATATCATGAAAAATGCGCCGGGCGTAACTCATGCCAGCCTATCGGCAGAACCTTCGCGCTATTGCGCAATGACCTGTTGAAGCGCCGGAACCATCACCACCGGAGGCGGATTCCATTTCCCTGTCAGCGCGTCCCTTTCCGGCCCATAGAGCCGCATGGTCAGGTTGAACGGTCCTGCGGGTGCAGGTAGCCAGTTGGCCTCTTTATCCTTGCCAGGGCTTTTTTCCTGGAAGTGGATATCAAGCGAACCATCGGCATTGTACTCAAACGGCATCCAACTGCTTACGGCGAACCGATTGATGCTGTTGGCAACTTGAAAACCCTGAGAATCATAGAGCGTAATCGACCAGAACGCCTTGACTGGCGGCAGCGACGCCTTGTCGAAATGAATTGTGTAATTGTTCGCTCCATTCAGCGGGCTGCCCTTTTCGTCGCCGAGATTGAGGGGGTAGATGGCGTCATCAGGAAGGTTCGCGCCAAGCCCCACCTGGGCCACGATTGCACGCTTCAGATAGTAATTACCGTAGACACCCATCGTGTCGGTATTCATCGACCAATTGTTCGCGACCCGGGCCAGAGTCGCCATCTTCCATTGCATCATTTTGTTCGCTTCCGCCGGCACACCTTCGAGCGCCTTGGCGACGGCGGGATCGACCTTGGTAATGTCAAAGCTCTGACCGGGCTCTATGCCGATCCGTCTCATCTGGGCGATGATGGGCTGATCGGTCAGGTGGGGCGGATTGATTTTCAGGATCTCTGCGGCTCGCGCGAAAAATTCACCGGCCGACATTCCGTCCACAGTGGCCTTCGGCGATGTCTTCATGTCAACTGCCGGGTCGATCGTGACTTTGACCGGCTCGGGCGTTTTGCCCCATTGCGACAGCGGCGTTACCTTGTAGCCCGCCTGTATCTTGTGGACCGCATCATAGTCCGGTGGGCCGTCGGTCTTGGTGCGCCCGATTATCCAGACGAAGGGTGTCGGCGCATCTATACGCTGCGTTCCCTCGGGTAGTCCTCCGCCCTCCCACTTTGGCGGAACGATAGCAAAATCGGCTTTGGCGGTGCCTGTCGTCCGCCAGCCGGGTGAGGCAAAGACGTCCGACCACATGTCGAGCATCGGCAGCAGGTAAAACCGCCCGTTCGTGTCCGGAACCGAAACGATCATCGGCTCCTTGGTCATGTCCAGCCAGGCGACTGAATAAAGCGTATCGAAATTGACGCGAACGACATCGCGCATGTCAGCCGTCGGGAACTCGGGCACGTTGGTGAATTCATTGGCCGGTCCGCGGCCCATCATCTTGCCGGCCTCGATATTGGTGGCCTGTTTGCGGGTGACGTCCATCGTCACCAGCGGATAAAAATACACATAGGCATCCAGGCCTATGGAATGCGCTTCCTGCTCGGTAATGGCATCGGCGGCGCTATAATGCACAGTCGACACCATGAACAAGATCGCACAGGTGATAAGTGCGAACAGTTTTGCCTTCATGATTGTACTCCCCGTTTAAAAGGCCATTTCTGCTTGATCGGCTGGCGAGTGCGAGCAGCTTGGATTTCAATTGTTCATGGGCTGCAGGCAAAGGCGATCAGCTGGCACCGGGCAGCTTTCAATATGTTGGCGGCGCGCACTGAAGTCAGCGGATGTTTTGTCCGGCAAGCATTGTCCGGCGGCATACAAGGAAACAAGTACGTTACTGTAACACTGCAAGATGATCGACGCACAGTCTATCGTCGTCGCCTCGACGGCTACGAACTGGTACGGCCACGAAGGCACGATCCTGCGTTTCGTCTTCAAACATTCGATCATATTGGCGTGCCTTGTAGGTGTTCTCGTGATGCTGCAGGCCTATGTCTTCCCATGGATGATCGTGACGGCTCCATGACGTAAGCAGCATCTCTTGCAACTGGCCCGGCATCCACGCCGGGCCACTTTTTGCAGTGCAATAGAACAAGCGCTCATCGCCATGCTAACCTTCTCACACAGAATCAGACCGCCCAGCATCATGATGTGCCAGCCCATCCGGGGGAGATCGTCATTGTGTGAGCGGCCTCTAAGTACAGGAGTACCTCATGCCTGATTTATCTGCCTTCCCCATCGCCAAACGATGGCCGGCACAACATCCCGACCGCTTGCAGCTCTACTCCTTCCCGACACCAAACGGTGTCAAGGTTTCGATTGCGCTCGAGGAAATTGGACTTCCGTACGAAGCGCATGCAGTGGACATCGGCAAGAACGAGAGCTGGACGCCAGAATTTCTGTCGTTGAACCCGAACGGCAAGATCCCGGCGATCGTCGATCCCAACGGACCAGGCGGCAAGCCGCTGGGGCTGTTCGAGTCCGGCGCCATTCTGCTTTATCTTGCCGAGAAGACCGGCAAGCTCATAGCTGCGGATCCCGCTCTACGGTATGAGACCATCCAGTGGGTGTTCTTCCAGATGGCGGCGATCGGACCGATGTTCGGCCAGGTCGGCTTTTTCCATAAATTCGCCGGCCGCGACTATGAGGACAAGCGACCGCTTGAGCGCTACCGGGACGAGTCGAAGCGGCTGCTCGGCGTCCTCGAAACGCGTCTCGATGGACGCGACTGGATCATGGGTGACTACAGTATCGCAGACGTTTCGATGCTCGGCTGGGTTCGCAATCTCGTCGGCTTCTATGGCGCACGCGATATCGTAGAATTCGACAGCCTTAAACGCGTGCCCGCATGGCTGGAGCGCGGTCTCGCGCGGCCGGCGGTACAGCGCGGCCTCGATATTCCCAAGCGGCTATAAAGAGCACGGCCGATCAAAGGTTTTCGGAGCGCGAACGAAAATTCGTCGTGGGGTGGCGAAAATGGTGGATTTCGAGCACCGAAGCGCAGCGTACGTTTGGGACGTGAGCATCGGAGCGCAGAAAAAACGCCATTTGCAGTCCTCAATGGCGAATTTTCGTTTGGGTCTCAGTGGATAGAGATAATCCCGTCCACCGCCCGCCACTCCCGCGGTTCTATGAGCCGCTGGTGAACGATGCGAATTGAATGGAGTGGCCCCTCGAGGTCCTTTTGCCAGAAATCAAGAAAGCCTTTCAATTCCGGGAAGTTCGGCGCAAGATCGTATTCTTGCCATATGTAAAGCTGAAGAAATTTGGGGTGGTCGGGAAGACGATAGTGTATTTCAGCCGTCGTCAGCCCGTAGCCTTTCAACTGAAGTTCGAATGCTCTGCCACTCATGATATCATCCTTATGGATCAACTCATGCATTGCAGTGAATCTTGCCAGATTCTGTATTGCTTTCAAGGGGAAAATAAAGCCCCACGAACCAGGGAGTGAACGACGATGGCTGCAAAAGAAGTCAAATTCGGCTCTGAGGCTCGCGATCGAATGCTGCACGGCGTCGACATCCTCGCCAATGCCGTCAAGGTTACACTAGGCCCCAAGGGCCGCAACGTCGTCATAGAGAAGTCCTATGGCGCGCCACGCATCACCAAAGACGGCGTAACGGTCGCCAAGGAAATCGAACTAGAGGACAAATTCGAGAATATGGGTGCGCAGATGTTGCGCGAGGTCGCATCGAGAACCAGCGATGTTGCCGGGGACGGTACGACGACAGCGACAGTGCTCGCCCAGGCGATCGTCCGTGAGGGCGCCAAGGCCGAAGCGGCCGGCATGAATCCGATGGATTTGAAGCGCGGCATCGACCTTGCAGTTGTTGCAATTGTCGAGGAACTGAAGCGCAACGCCCGCAAGATTTCAAACAATTCAGAAATCGCCCAGGTCGGCACGATTTCTGCCAATGGTGACACGGAGATCGGACAATATCTGGCCGATGCCATGGGGAAAGTCGGGCATGAAGGCGTCATCACCGTCGAGGAAGCCAAGACGGCCGATACCGAACTCGAAATCGTCGAGGGCATGCAGTTCGACCGCGGTTACCTCTCCCCATACTTCGTCACCAATCAGGAGAAAATGCGGGTTGATTTTGAGGATCCCTATATCCTCATCCACGAAAAAAAGCTCTCCAATCTCCAGGCTATGCTGCCTATCCTTGAAGCGGTCATGCAATCCGGCAGATCACTGCTCATCATAGCCGAAGATATCGAGGGCGAAGCTCTGGCAACCCTCATCGTCAACAAGTTGCGCGGTGGTCTGAAGGTCGCCGCCGTCAAGGCTCCGGGATTTGGTGACCGCCGCAAGGCCATGCTTGAGGACATCGCAATTCTCACGGGAGGAACGGCGATCAGTGAGGATTTGGGGATCAAGCTTGAAGGCGTGACACTTGAAATGTTGGGCAGCACCAAAAAGGTTGTAATCGATAAAGAAACCACGACGATTGTCGGTGGTGCTGGCGCGAAGCCGGAGATCGAAGGGCGCGTCGCCCAGATCAAGGCTCAGATCGAGGACACGACATCCGACTATGACCGCGAGAAACTGCAGGAGCGTCTGGCAAAACTTGCCGGAGGTGTCGCGATTATTCGCGTAGGCGGTTCGACTGAAGTCGAAGTGAGAGAGAGGAAAGATCGCGTTGATGACGCCCTGCATGCGACGCGAGCAGCGGTCGAGGAGGGCGTTCTTCCAGGTGGCGGAGTAGCACTCTTGCGTGCAGCCAAGGCACTTGACGGGCTACAGGCTGCAAATGCCGATCAGCGTGTTGGTATCGAGATCGTACGTCGTGCCACCGAGACACCGGTTCGCCAGATCGCCGAGAATGCGGGTGCTGAGGGATCGCTCATCGTTGGCAAGCTTCGCGAGAATGCCAACTTCTCCTTTGGCTGGAATGCCCAGACTGGGGAATACGGCAATCTCTTCGACATGGGCGTCATCGACCCTGTCAAGGTGGTGCGGAGCGCGCTGCAGGGTGCCGCGTCCGTCGCCGGCCTGCTGGTGACGACCGAGGCTATGATCGCCGAACGCCCGAAGAAAGAGGCGGTGCCATTACCACCAAGCGCAGCCATGGACTACTGAGTTCGAGAAGCCGGTCCCAACAGCCTGCTCATTGATCGCGCAGAATTAGGATCTGGAGCCTAACGCCGCCGCATAAAAACGCGCCGCGCCGGCAAATGGTCGACAAGGAGGATAGAATGCCAAAATTCGTGATCGAACGCGATATGCCAGGTGTCGGCAAGCTGACACAGCCGGAGCTCAAGGGCGCCTCGCAGACATCCTGCGCAGTGCTCCGCGATCTCGGAACAGATATCCAATGGATCCATAGCTATGTTACGGATGACAAGATTTATTGTGTATATCAATCTACAAGTGAGGAACTGATCCGCGAGCACGCCAAAAAGGCTGGCTTCCCGGTGAACAAGATCTCGCAGGTACGCAACATTATCGAGCCGGCCACAGCCGAATAAAACGCAACTTTCCGGTTGCACTTCGCGGCTGATGTTGCATAATTAGGGCAACCAGGAGGTTGCCCTTATGTCTGATCGCATCGAAAAAAGCATTGAGTTGAATGCGCCGGTCGAGCGGGTCTGGCGCGCGCTAACGGATCATATCGAGTTTGGCGAATGGTTTCGCGTCAAGCTCGAGGGTCCGTTTATAGCCGGCGAAGTGGCCAAAGGCCGGATCACCTATCCCGGCTACGAGCATCTCAAGTGGGAGGTGACGGTGAAGACGATGGACGAGCCACGGCTCTTCTCTTTCACGTGGCATCCCTATGCGATAGAGCCCGGTTTCGACTACTCGGCCGAACCCCCGACGCTGGTCGAATTCAAGCTTGCGCCAAAGGGCAAAGGCACAAAGCTGACTATTGTGGAATCTGGCTTTGATAGTCTGCCGCCGCAGCGACGGCCGGATGCCATGCGCATGAATGAAGGTGGCTGGGCAGAGCAAATCAAGAACATCAAAAAGCATGTTGATTGAAACACCCGAGCGCGATACCGCGTCACTTTTTGCAGCCTTGGGCGACCCCACCCGCTTGTCCTTGCTGACGAAGCTCAGTGACGGGCAATCCCGTTCGATTGCCGGACTGTCCGCTGGCACGGACCTCACCCGCCAGGCCGTCACTAAACATCTGCGCGTTCTCGAAGAGGCGGGGCTCGTCATCAGCAGCAAGGTTGGGCGGGAAAGCCAGTTCGCTTTCCGGCCCGAGCCCATTGACGATATCCGAGCCTATCTCGACAGTGTCTCGCAACAATGGGACGATGCCCTTTCGCGTCTGAGAACTTTTGTGAAAAGGTAAGTGTTTACTTACCTAGCTTACACGATCAAATACATGAATCATTAGTATTGACTAATCAATTAGCATCTACTAATGTATCTTCATGATTGAAGTTACCGCCATCGACGCTGTTCTGCGCACGCTTGCTGACCCCACCCGACGAGCCATATTCGAGCGCGTCGCCAGTTCCAACGAGATTACCGTGGTCGAGCTGACGCGGGGTAGCGGCGTGACACAGGGCGCGATTTCCCAACATCTCAAGTCCTTGAAGCAGGCCGGTTTGGTCACTGAGCGTCCCGAGGGTCGCAACGTTTATTATCGCGCGGAGCCCGAAGGCCTTGCACCGCTGGCCGACTGGATGAGTCATTACGCCGTCTTCTGGCGCGAGCGCTTTGCAAATCTCAAAACACTCCTGAAGGAGATCGATCCATGAAAGACGCCGCATTGAAGCCCGATACACAAGACATCGTGGTTGAAGAGATCTTGCCGCATGCGCCGGAGACGATCTGGAAAGCGCTGACAACGGGCGAGTTGATTGCGCGCTGGCTAGGGATGCCGACAAGCGGTTTCGAGCCCGCCGTCGGCAAGCGCTTCACATTCAAGACGACGCCGGCCGGCGCGTGGGATGGTCTCATTCAATGCGAGGTATTGGAGGCGGTGCCGAATGAACGGCTCGTTTATTCCTGGCAAGGCGGACATGAGGGAAATGTCGGCTATGGCTCGCGGTTGGAAACTGTGGTCACGTGGGTCCTTTCCAAGGCTGAAAAAGGCACCCGCCTTCGCCTTGTTCATTCAGGCTTCGTGCTGCCGCGCAACGATACTGCCTTCAGGAATATGGGCGCAGGCTGGAAGAAGGTCGTTCCAGGCATCGGCGCCATCGCAGCGGAACACGCCTCGTCCAAAAAGCGCAATTGACGCAACGATCGGTTGCATCAGACGTTGGAAAGGCATCTCAACAGGAGGTAGCTATGAAGAATCCGGTCGTTTCACGCGATGAGTGGCTTGCAGCCCGGCTTGCGCTGCTAGATGAGGAGAAGCAGCTGACGCGCCGCAGTGACGAGATCGCACGGCGAAGGCAGGCTTTGCCATGGGTCAGGATCGACAAAGAGTATCAATTCGATACAGACGAAGGCCGTGCGTCGCTTGCAGATCTATTTAAAGGGCGCTCGCAACTGATCATCTATCACTTCATGTTCGGGCCCGACTACAAGGCGGGGTGTCCTTCTTGTTCGGCGATCGCCGATGGCTTCAACGGCTCCGTTGTTCACCTCGCCAATCACGATGTAACGCTTGCCGCCGTGTCGCGGGCGCCGCTTGCCAAGTTGCAGGCATTCAAACAGCGTATGGGGTGGACTTTCCCCTGGGCGTCTTCATTCGGCAGCGACTTCAATCCGGATTTCCACGTCACGTTCACCGAAGAGCAACAGCGCAAAGGCACCATCGAATACAACTACGTGCGTGAAGAGCCAGCGCCATCCGGCGACGATGGCTCTGACGGGGACGACATATTCGCAACCATGGCCGGAACAGATACGGCTACTTACGCACGCGAGAGACCGGGCATAAGTGCATTCGTGCTCGAAGACGGCGTCGTCTATCACACCTATTCCGCCTATGCGCGCGGGGTCGACGGCATCTGGGCCATGTATCAATGGCTCGACCGCGCACCCAAGGGACGAAACGAAAAAGGCGACGTCTGGTGGCGCCGCCACGACGAATACAACAACTGAGCAAAGTTCGTGCTTGTGGCGGTAGCGCGGGCACGGCCGATCCCAGAAATTCATCAAAGGAGATTAGAATGAGCGAGGCCTACACGGGCGGATGCGCTTGCGGCGCGATCCGTTATCAAATTTCCGCCGAACCGGTTGTCATGCTCGATTGCCAGTGCCGCCAATGCCAGCGGGAAAGCGGTACAGGCCACGCCTCCCATCTGACATTCCCGCGGGCCGGGGTAAAGGTTGAAGGCGAAGCGACGTTCTGGGACGCGACTGGCGACGACGGAACTGTAAAAAGCCGCGCATTCTGCCCCACCTGCGGATCGCCGGTCTATATGATTTTTCCAGATATGCCGGACTACTTCGTCGTGCGAGCCGGTAGCCTCGACGATCCTCGCCGGTACAAGCCACAAATGGTTTCCTGGGCCTCCGCCGGGCACGCATGGGACCACCTCGACCCGACCCTGCCGAAATTCGACAAGATGCCGCCGACGTAACGGTTTGATTGTTGGCCAGCGGCAACAGGCGTATAGTCGCTTAAGGCGGAGGGCGGATCATTTCGCGGCCTCCGGCGCGAGCCGGACCGCGTGGGAGGTTTGCCATGACCACTTACGTGATGTTGATCAACTGGACCGAGCTCGGCGTGAAGAATATACGCGATTCGCCGGCAAGGCTCGATGCAGCCAGAAAGCTGCTCGGCGAGATGGGCGGTTCCCTCAAGGAATTCTACCTCACCATGGGCGAATACGACATGGTTGTGGTCGGCGAGGCGTCCGATGATGCGGTCATGGCGCGGTTTGCTCTTTCCCTTGGCATGAAAGGCAATGTGCGCACGAAGACCCTGAAGGCCTTCCCCGAAGCAGCCTATCGCGAGATCATCGCCTCGCTCGGCTAGATAGGGAATGCACGTCAGTTATCTGGAGGCGATACGCGACGACCCGCCCGGCATGCGGGCGACGACGACGAGCTGCGTGATCTCGCCCCGTTTGAAGGCGGCGAGAAAGCGGCGGTAGTCCTTGATCGACACGCAGCCATTGGAATCACCGCGCGGCCCGAGCATATAAGTATGCGCCAGAAGCCCGTCGCGCCCGAAGATCTTGCCCGGTTCGACAGGGTTGAGCCTGATTGCCTGGACACCGTGGAAGAGCTTCTCGCGCATTGTCAGATTATAGGTATGCGGCGGCGTGGCGCCGCGCATCCTCTTGTGCACATAACGCGGATTGTCGAGCATCGGTCCCAGCCCCGAATGCGCTTCGAGGCGTTCGCCATTCGGTAGGTAGACGGTTTTCGCCTCGATACTGTAGACCGCCGTGCGGCTGCGTGAAGCAAAAAGCGGCGCAGGCCTGTAACTCGGCGCATTATCCTGAATAGCATTGTCCTGCGGCGCATAGGCCAGCATTTGCGGGGCGGCTCGCTTCAAGGCTTTCGTCGAAGGCAAGTCCACCTCGCCCGCGGGTCGGCGCGGCCTTATCCCCGGCAGCGGCACCGCAGCCAGGTCATCCTCGGCGGCGGGGTCCTCCTCGGCGAGCACCAGGCTGAACGGCCCCTGCGCCGAGGTCCCGACCGGCGGCGGCGCGTCCTGCAAGGCAGCCACAGCAATTGCAGGCGCTGGAGCGGAAGGCGCAGCCACAGGCGGCGCCGCGTCAAAAGCGGTGTAGGTCTGGATCGAAGCGACCTGCATCGTATCGATACCGGAAGCGCGGGCGCCAAAGGCATCTTCGGCCAAAGGCCCGGCCCGCACCACATCAAAACGCGCACCGAATGACTCGGCTGCCAATGGATGATGCATGGCCGCCACCACCTTGGGCTTTGGCTGCGCGATGACGCTGATCTCTCCGGTCGGCAAGATCACCGAGCCTTCGTCCATGGTGCTGACCTGCCAGGCCGTGTGTTTCAGCTCCGGCACTCGTGGAAACTTCGAGGGTTTGGGCAATGTAACCAAGGGGCTGACGAGCGCGATCGAAGGCGCAGAAAACGCCCGCTCTGCCTGGTTGAAGGCGCCGCTACCCGCGGCATGGGAGCCGAAAGCGCCTTGCATGGTGGCCACCGCGGCAATCGCCCCGAGAGAAGCCACGACACTGACGCCCGCAAGCAAGCCAGCGGACAGCAACCGTCGGCCACCAAAACGGCCCCTCTCGCCAGAAGGCGCAAAGCCCTTGGCGGATCTGACTGCAAACCCCATGATACACGCAACCCACGCTTGGACACCAACGCGTCAGCCTGCGCAAAACCCTATTCCCGTGGCGAAACTGAGGCCACAAGACGTAAAACCTGGCTCACGCCGTCATGCTGACTTTATGGACAATGAAGAATGTTGGTTACCAACCCGTTTATGCGGCGACGAATGTTTGAATGAATTTTGGCACGGAGAGCAGCGAGGCAAGTGCTATTCCTCTCCGTCCTCCATGAAGCCTCGAACTCTCCGTCATCCTCGGGCTTGACCCAAGGACCCACGGCTGAGGAGCGCAAACATCTCCGATGCCCGAACTCGATCCAGCTGGCTCGGAATGGATGTCCGTCATTGAGCAAGAATTTAGCTGGAATGTGTCGGGAGCACTGAAGCAACAGTTCTTCCTTGCCGTGGGTCCTCGGGTCAAGCCCGAGGATGACGGAAAGGTTGGGGCTTTTCGGGGACACACCCCATTCAAGCCTCGACTTCAACGACGAGTTCAATCTCGATCGGCAGGCCAAGCGGCAGGCTTGCTACGCCGAGCACGACGCGGCCGGAAAGCTTATTTTCTCCGAAGACCCGGAGCAGCATCTCGGACGCTCCGTCCGCGACTTTCGGATGATCTCTGAAATCACCGTCGGTCGCGATGTAGACGCCAAGCTTTGCGACGGCCTTGACCTTGTCGAGCGAGCCAAGATGTTCGCGGACGGCCGACAGTGCGCTCAGCGTCGCCACTTCCGCGGCCTTGCGGCCGTCCTCGGCGGTGAGTTCACCGCCGACGCGTCCGATGAACTGGGGCTTGCGGTCGATGACCGGCAGCATCCCGCTGAAGAAGACGAGGTTGCCGATCGTCACGGCTTCCACGTAAGCGCCAAACGGGGTTGGCGGCGGTGGAAGCGTGATGCCCATTTCCTGCAGCCGCTGTTCTGCACCGGCTGCCGATTCTTTCGTGTGGTTTACCATTTGCCCAGATGTGCGCCGCCATCAACGTGCAGCACCTCCCCGGTTATGTGCGGGGCTTCCGTCAGGAAGACGACTGCATCGACGATTTCCTTTACGGTGGAAATGCTTGCCATGGGCGACAATGTCCGCAGGAACTCCTTCGGATTGTCCTTGTGCAACGGCGTGTCGACCACGCCGGGAGCGACAGTGTTAACCCGGATACCATCGCTTGCATATTCCATCGCGATGTTCTTGGAGATCGCGTCGATGCCGCCCTTGGTCATCATGGGGACCGAGGCGGAAAGGCCGGCGATCGGATGATCGATCAATGGCGTGGTGATGCTGACGATGCTGCCGCCGGACTTCTGCGCCAGCATTTGCCTTACGGCCCGCTGGGTCAGGTGGATGAAGCCTTCGAGATTGGTCGAGGACAGCTTCCTGAAATCGTCCATCGTATAGTCGATGAACGGCTTGGTGTAGAAGATGCCGGCATTGTTGACGAGGGCATCGATCGAGCCGAACCGGCTGATTGCGGTTTCCGCAACTTGCCTTGCCGTTTCGGGATCGCCGATGTCACCATCGACGACAGCGATCTGGTCAGAAGCCCGGAAGGCATCTGACGACGTTACCTGGCGGGAAGTCGCGACGACGTTGTAGCCGCGCTCGGCAAAGGCGTTGACGATGCCTGCTCCGATACCCTGGGAGGCTCCCGTGACGATGACGGTTTTAGGTATTGGCATTTTAATCTCCATCGGTTGAAGCGCAGCAGTTGCGCTTGTTGCCGATGAATATGGCCGAGACCCCATTGCGCGATTAGATGGAAATATCTGGAATCTATTTTCCACTTATGCAAAAATCTTGTCATGACGGATTTGAACGATATCGCGGTTTTCGTGAAGGTTGCGCAATTCGAGAGCTTCAGCCGCGCGGCCCGCTCGCTCGGGATGCCGGTATCGACCGTCAGTCGCAAGGTCTCCGCGCTCGAAGACCAGCTCGGGGTCACCTTGATCCAGCGCACAACCCGCAAGCTGACGCTTACGCTGCAGGGCCGTGCCTACTACAATCAGTGCAGCGAACCTCTCAGCGACTTGTTCGATGCCGAGCAGGTTCTGACCCAGACGCAGAAGCAACCGGAAGGCCTGCTGGAGAATCTCGGTGCCTGTGCTCATGGGGCAGGAACCATTCTATGAATTTCTCTCCGCCTTCCTGAAAAGACATCCGCGCATCGCGGTCGATCTCTTCATCACAAATCTCTTCGTCGATCTTATTGCAGAGAATGTCGACATCGGCATTCGCTTCGGAGAGTTGCGCGATTCAACCATCGTCACGCAAAGGATCGGCAAAAGCGTCCGCTATGTCGTCGCGGCGCCGGACTATCTCGAAGGCCGGACGGCTCCGGAAAAACCGGAGGATTTGAAGGACCATCGGTGCATCCTGCTCAACGGCCGCAACAATGAGGCGGAATGGCATCTGGTCAACGGACGCAAATCGCTCAAGCAGCATGTGTCAGGGCCGCTGTCGAGCAGGGATTTTCAGTCGGTGGCCGCGTTCACCTATCGCGGCCACGGGATCGGCCTTTTGCCGTCGACCTATTGCGACGAACAGATAAAACGCGGAGAACTCATCCGCGTGCTGCCGGACTGGTCATCGCCGGAAATCTTCGTGCATGCCGTCTATCCTACCCGCCGGTACCTGCCGGCAAAGCTGCTGGTCTTTCTTGATGAACTGAAGGCGTGGAAGAGCCCCTTATGGATTCCATTACGCTGACAGCAACGTAGTTTGGCCAGTAGCATACATCGAACTACTTAGAGAAACCGACCACGCAAAGTAAAAACGCGGGCATCCGTGCTCAAAGCTTGCCGTTTTGAACTATCTCGGCTACTTTTAATAACTGCTGCAAGTTAGTCGGGGACGGCTGTCAGCCGGGTTTCACATGTCACATAATCTTATGGTCAATGGCAATGACTATGCCGTCGATGTGGATGACGACATTCCGCTTCTATGGGTTCTTCGCGACACCATAGGTCTTACGGGCACAAAATTTGGCTGTGGTATTGCCATGTGCGGTGCCTGCACCGTGCATGTGGATGGCGTGCCGGTGCGGTCGTGCGTCATGCCCGTCGCAGAGGCGGTAGGCAAGCCTGTCACCACGATCGAGGCAATTGGCGATACCGCCGAAGGCGCGCGGATACAGAAGGCCTGGCTGGATATCGATGTCGTCCAGTGTGGTTACTGTCAGTCCGGACAGATCATGTCCGCAACCGCGCTGCTCGCTGCCAATCCATCGCCGACCGACGATGATATTGATGCGGTCATGGCGGGAAACATCTGTCGATGCGGCACGTATCCGCGCATTCGGGCGGCCATCAAGCAGGCGGCGAAGGCGGGGTGATACGATGTCCATTCATGACAAAGTCAAACTTTCCGTTTCGCGCCGCCACTTTCTGATCGGCGCATCGCTGACAGGAGCTGGCCTCGTTTTCGGATTGCGGCCGTCGACCTCTTCAGCTGCCGCAGCCGGGTTTGATCCTAACCCCTTCATTCGCATTCCTGAGGATGGCAAAATTGTCCTCATCATGCCAGCCGCAGAGATGGGGCAAGGCATCTATACGTCGATCGCGATGCTGCTCGCCGAAGAACTGGAAGTCCCCCTTGACCAGGTAGTGCTGGAGCATGCACCCGCCGATCCTGCCCGTTACGCAAACCCGTTGCTGGGGGACCAGATCACCGGCGGTTCACTCTCCATTCGCGGTGTTTACGAGCAGATGCGCAAGGCCGGTGCCAGCGCCCGTATGGTACTGATCAACACCGCAGCGCGAGGCTGGGACGTTGCGCCAGATACGTGCACGGCCGAGGCCGGGGAGGTCGTTCATGCCGCAAGCGGACGCACCGCGGCCTATGGCAGCCTTATTCGGGCCGCTGCTGCCGAGACCATTCCACAGGACGTGCCACTGAAACCTGCGTCGAGCTTCAAGGTTATCGGCCAGGCCATCCGGCGCCTTGATAGCCCGCAGAAAGTGAACGGTACTGCAAAATTCGGCATCGACGCCCGTCCGGAAGGCGTGTCCTACGCGGCAATCGCGATTTGTCCGCACTTCGGCGGCAAGCTGCGTTCCGTCGATGACAAGCCGGCAATGGCGGTCAAGGGTGTCAAGCAGGTGGTCCGCATCGAGGACGCGGTTGCAGTCGTGGCCGACAATACCGGCGCCGCCCGCAAGGGGCTTGCGGCGCTTTCCATCGAGTGGGATCCGGGTCCGAGCGGCGATCTCACCTCGGCCGAACTTGAGAAGAGCATCGAGGATGCGACGAACGGCGGCAACGCCCTGCCTCATATAAAGGAAGGCGATGTCGTCAAGGCCGAGGCCGAACACGGGCCCGTCCATGAATTCCTCTACCGCATGCCGATCCTCACGCATTCGGCAATGGAGCCGATGAACTGCACACTTCACGTTCGCAAGGACAGCTGCGACGTGTGGACCGGCACCCAAGTTGCGGGTCGTGCGCGGCAGGCCGTAGCGGACGTCACCGATCTCCCCGTGGACAAGGTCCTTGTTCATAACCAGCTTCTCGGTGGCGGCTTCGGCCGCAGGCTCGATGTCGACGGCGTCATTCTGGCGGCGAAGATTGCGAAACAGGTGGATGGCCCGGTGAAGGTCACCTGGAGCCGCGAGGAGGACATCCGCCATGACTGTTATCGCTATCTGAATTACAGCAAGGTCAGCGCGACGCTCGGTCCGGACGGCATGCCCGTCTCGTGGCGGCATCGCGTGATCGGTCCCGCCGTCATGGCACGCTGGCTGCCGGCCTTTACCAAAGATGGTATCGACCTTGACATCATGGGTGGTGCAGAGTCGGCCTACGCGATCCCGAACAAATTTACCGAGTTTGTGCGCCATGAGGCTCCGGACGGAATGTTGACGGGCAACTGGCGCGGCGTCGGCGCCACGCGCAACATCTTTCCGATCGAAGGCAGCATCGACGAACTGGCCAGCGCCGCGAAGATCGATCCGCTCGAGTATCGCAAGCGCCTGCTTCAGCATAAGCCGCGTCTCCTTGCTGCTCTTGATCTGGCTGCAGAAAAGGCGGGCTGGTCAAATGCCCTGCCTAAAGGCAAAGGAAGGGGCATTGCCCTTTCGGAGGATTTCGGCAGCTTTGCCGCAATGATCTCTGAAGTCAGCGTCGGGGACGACGGAAAACCCAAGGTCGAGCGCATCGTCTGTGCGGTCGACTGTGGCCAGGTCGTCAATCCGGACACGGTGGACGCCCAGATATTGAGCGGCATCGTCTATGGCCTCAGTGCTGCACTCTACGGACGCCTGACGGTCCAGAACGGTGCCGTTGTCGAGAGCAACTTCGACGACTCCCCCGTGTTGCGCATAAATGAGACGCCGAAGATCGAGGTCTACATCGTTCCAAGTTCGGAGGCGCCAGGCGGCATAGGCGAGGTCGGCACGCCGGGCGTTGCTCCGTCGCTGTACAATGCGATCTTTGCAGCGACGGGCAAGCGGTTGCGGTCGCTGCCGATCGACCAGCACGAATTCCAGAGGGTGTGACGATGGCCATGCGTTTTGCCGCTATCGCAATCGCATCCGTTCTCGCGACAGCCGGAACATATGTCGTCATGGGATCCTTGCAAGGCAACGCCGAGACATCCGCTGGCGGCGCGCTCAAGGCCGTCGCCGACTTCGATGTGATCACAGACACCAGCGCGCGCTCGAAGGCCATCTTCGAAGAGGCAAGCCGCGTCCTGACGCATCCGCGCTGCATCAACTGTCATCCGGCGACCCGCAGCCCGACACAAGGGGAAGACAAGCACCCGCATGTGCCGTTGATGATCGCCAGCAACAGCTCAACGGGTCCGCTGGGTCTTGCATGCAGCACCTGCCATGGCGCCGAAAATCGTTCGATCGTCGGAAGCCGCATGAAATCCATCCCGGGTAACGCCCACTGGCAATTGGCCCCGGCCAGCATGGCCTGGCAAGGGCTGACGGTCAGCGAAATATGCCAGCAGGTCAAGGACACGAGCCGCAACGGCAATCGCTCCCACGAGGCTCTCATAAAGCATATGGGCGAGGACCACCTGGTCGGCTGGGCCTGGCACCCGGGCGATGGACGAACCGCCCCGCCCGGATCGCAGGAGACATTTGCAGCGCTGATCGCCGCGTGGGTCAAGACCGGAGCCGGCTGTCCCGACTGATGGACCAGGCCACCCAACAAAACTGTGATTTTGCCGAAATGCAATTAGCGGTTACGCTGACTGCGCATCACAGAAAAGCTCAGGAGATAGACGATGAAGACAATCCTCGTACTTGCCGCTGCTTTCGGTCTTACCGTATCGGCCGCCTCGGCCGATTGTGCGGGACATAATAGTGCCTCCGTCGATAAAGAAACGACGACGGCAAGCATTTCGCAAGACCAGACACCCATTCCGGCTGAGAACCAATCAGTCAAACAGGAAAAGCCCCAACAGGAAGCCGAATAGCTCGAGCTTTCAGGGGATGTGACCTATCGGGCGCGATCTGGCTGGTTGCTTAGATCGTGCGGGTGATGTTGTGCCGATAACTCCGGCCGCAGCGGGAATTCTACCCATCGTGGACTGTGTCTGGCTTTGTTTTCTGACATGCTTCACTTTATCTATGAGGGTCTAGTTGCACTTGAAAAACGGAAATTTTCAGTTGCGTTTGCACTCTTGCGAAAGCCATTCAAAGAGGGAATGTTGCTAGCGGCACAGGTATGTGCGGACGAAGTGAGCTTCTTTGATACAATGAAGTTGGATGCAAAGAGTCTATTGAGTCGTAAGGCACTAGATGAGACGAGAATAAAGACTCTTCTCGAGCTAACACTGAAGGCTTGCCACGCCACCAGTTTCTTGAGCTCCGACGTGATCTATAACACTGTTTTCAACCGCAAAAATGATGCTGGCCTCGCTCAACTTTTCGACAAAGCGACACACTTTGTAACGGAATTCAGTCAAATTCGAACCGAGAACTACAACATCAATTTCATTTTTAAGAATCCAGAGGATAACGATGTCTATGAGACCATCTATCCAGAGCTTGCGAGGCTGCTCCTCTTTCTCAACATGATGCAGATTGAGCTGTACACCAGGATGCGGGCGCCGAAGAAGAATTATCGGAATTGGATCCTCTTCACTTCGATCGGCTCATATGAAGCTCTTTACGCAAAAGGGCGGCGCTCTAAAATGACGGCCTTTGTTAATTCGCATTTCGGTGACTTTCTGATCTGCCCGCACTGCGCAGCGAATATTCGGGTTAAGAAGGCGGATGCTCCCCGACTATTTATTGGTGAGACCTTAGATTGTAACAACTGTCGAATGGCACACCATTTTCCATTCGGTTGGTTGCTCTCAAAGATTGATATGGCAATGTTCGATAATTGAACCTAACCCTCAAAATTACTCATCCACTCGCCTCCTTGCCAATTCCTCCCCTGATCCTTACATAAATCCTTGGAGGACGGCCTCCACGCTTCCCAAGCGTATCCAGACAAATCCGGGACGGCCCGATCGAACATTAAAGGATGGTCGTCATGGCCTGGATTATTCTCATCTTGGCTGGTCTCTTTGAAATCGGCTGGGCCATCGGGCTCAAATATACCGATGGGTTTACCCGTATCACCCCCACCATTCTCACCGCCGGCAGCATGGTCATCAGCGTCGTTCTGCTTGGCCTTGCCTTGCGCGATCTGCCGGTCGGCAGCGCCTATGCGGTGTGGACCGGCATCGGCACTGTCGGTACGGCGCTGCTCGGCATGTATATCTTCGGCGAACCGGCAACGGTTGTGCGCCTCGTCTGCATCGGGCTGATCGTTGCGGGTATCGGCGGGCTGAAATTTCTTGCCTAGTACCACTTATCTCCCCCCTTGCGGGGGCCGAAGGCGGGCGAGACCCGTGGCTCGCCCCGGTAGCGATTTCAGCATCTTAGCTTCTTTAGCTAAGTGCTAGAAATCGCAAGAGAGGGGATTTGCAATAATTATGCTACCCCCTCACTTGGATTTTCTAAGGATTTAGCAAACAGGCTAAATCCAAGAAAATCCTTTCTCTCCCACAGGGGGAGAGATAAAACAGCACCATGACCGAACAGCAGATCACGCCCCTCACCTCTTCCGAAATCGAGCGCTATGCCCGCCATATCATCCTTGGCGAGGTGGGCGGGCCCGGTCAGCAAAAGCTGAAACGCGCCCGCGTGCTTGTCGTTGGCGCCGGCGGGCTCGGTGCGCCTGTGCTGCAATATCTGGCGGCGTCGGGCGTCGGCACGCTCGGCATTGTCGATGACGACCGCGTGTCGCTGTCGAATTTGCAGCGGCAGATCATCCATTCCACCGAGCTTGTCGGCTCACCCAAGGTGGAGAGCGCGGCGCGCGCCATCGGCGCGATCAACCCGCATGTGACCGTCGAAGCGCATGAGCTGCGCATCGCGCCGGACAATGTGGCCGATCTCGTCAGCCGCTATCACATCATCGTCGATGGCTCGGATAATTTCGATACGCGCTATATGCTGGCCGATACGTGCCTCGAACAGAAGCGGCCGCTGGTTTCGGCGGCGCTCGGGCGCTTCGACGGCTCGGTGACGACGCTGCTGCCTTACGCGGCAAATGCGGCGGGCGAGCCGAACCCATCCTACCGCGATCTCTTCCCCAATCCGCCACCGCCGGGGCTGCTTCCCGCCTGCGCCGAGGCCGGTGTGCTCGGCGTCCTGCCCGGCGTCATCGGTACCCTGCAGGCGACCGAGGTGATCAAGCTCATCACCGGCATCGGCGAACCGCTCATCGGGCGGCTGCTGCTTTATGATGCGCTGACCTCGCGCTTCGAAACGATCAAGTACAAAGCGCGCAAGGCCTGAGCGATGGCGCTCGCGCTTTCCGCCGAACAGCAGGCGATTGCCAATGGTGTGCGCGGCGAAGGTGCCGCGATGGCCATGCGCATCGTCGCCGCCACTGCGCGGCTGATGGGGGCGCCATCCCTCATCCCGATCGCCTCGGCGCATATCGACGGCGCGCTTTATCACGGCGATAGCGGTACGCTGTTTGCGGAAAAGCTGGCCCTCGGCGGCGGCAAGGTTGCGGTGCGCGCAACGCTGAATGTCGGCTCGCTCGATCTGACCGGTTGCTCGAAGAACCGCCTGCCGGATCATGAGCGCGGCATGGCGCGGCGGATGATGGATGCCTATCGCACGCTCGGCTGCGAGCCAAGCTGGACCTGCGCGCCCTATCAGGCCGGGCACCGTCCGGCGCTAGGCAGCGACGTCGCCTGGGGCGAGAGCAATGCGGTGGTTTTCTGCAATTCCGTGCTCGGCGCGCGCACCAACCGCTATGGCGATTTTCTCGATATCGCCTGCGCCATATCCGGCTTTGCGCCCTATTACGGCCTGCACCGGCCGGAAAACCGTCGCGCCACGCTGGTTTTCGATGTGTCCGGGCTGAATCCGGCATTCCTCGGCTCGGAGGTCGCGTGGCCGATCCTCGGCAGTCTATATGGCCGCGAGATCGGCGATGCGGTCGGCATCGTTGCGGGTATAGCCGCCCACCCCGGCGAGGATGCGCTGAAGGCATTCGGCGCGGCATCCGCTTCGGCGGGCGCCGTCGGCCTGTTCCATGTGGCGGGCGTGACGCCGGAAGCGCCGGACCTTGCAACGGCCCTGCATCACCAGCCGCCCGAGACCGTGATCAAAGTCACCGCCGAAATGATCGCGGATTCGCGCCGCCGCCTCTCCACCGCGCTTGACATGGACCGTATCGACGCCGTCGCCATTGGCAGCCCGCATCTGTCGACCGCGGAGTTCGACCGGCTGGAAGCATTGATCGGCAAGCGTAAGCTCAAGGTTACACTCTACGCCTGCACCGGCCGCCATACACTTGCCGCTCTGGCGTCGAGTGGCCGCCGCGCGGCCTTGGAAGCGGCCGGCGTCGTCATCGTCGCCGACACCTGCGTCGTGGTCACACCGATCCTCCCGGATATCGAAGGTGCGGTGCTGATGACCAATTCCGGCAAATTCGCCCACTACGCGCCGGGCAATACCGGCTATGGCGTCATCTATGGCTCCATGGCCGAATGCGTGGAAAGCGCCGTGCTCGGCCGCCCGGTATTTGAGGGCGCGGCATGAAGGCCGAAGTCCTTGTCGCGGGCCAGCCTGCCGAAGCGCCTGCCCTTGTGCTCACCGCGCCGATCAGCTTCTGGGGCGGCGTCAATCCGAAGACCGGGCTGATTGCGGATGTGCGCCATCCGCAGCATGGCGTTTCGATCAGCGGCAAGGTGCTTTGCCTGCCCGGCACCATCGGCTCGTCCTCGGCTGCCGCCGTGCTGCTGGAGCTGGTCAGCGCAGGCCTCGCACCCGCCGCACTCGTCCTGCACGAGCCCGACGCGATCCTGCTGCTCGGTCTCATCGTTGCGCAGGAGATGGGCCATTTAACTCCGATGGCGCTGAGATTGGATCGCGCTGAATTTGGGGAGTTCGTGGATACAAAGCTAGCAATTGGTACCGACGGGACGGTTCTTATTACCCGATGAGAAGCCTCCACCTCTCCGTCATCCTCGGGCTTGACCCGAGGACCCATGACTTAGAGGGTGAAAGCACATCACGATACTGGACGATGCAGTGATTGGTTTTGGCTCGATGTTCTTTGGCCGTGGGTCCTCGGGTCAAGCCCGAGGATGACGGAGATGGAGGTGTTCGCCATCCGAGAAAACCGCATCAGATGGCCGTCAGGGTGGATTGTCACCGGTCTCGGGGCAGGACCCGGTCCGGCGGGCGATGCCCATCGATGAAGGCGCGGATGTTGATGATTACCTTCTCGCCCATGTCGATGCGGCCTTCGAGCGTTGCCGAACCCATATGCGGCAAGATCACGACCTTGCCTTGCCTTGCAAGCTTGCGGAGCTTGGAGTTGACCGCGGGCTCGTGCTCGAACACGTCGAGCGCCGCGCCCGAAAGTTTGCCGTGCTCGAGCTGCTCGATCAGCGCGTGCTCATCGATGATCTGACCGCGCGCGGTGTTGACGACAAATGCCGTCGGCTGCATCAGCGCGATGCGCCGGGCGGAGAGGAGATGGAAGGTCGCGGGTGTCGAAGGACAATTGACCGAAATGATATCCATGCGGGCCAGCATCTGATCGAGGCTCTCCCAATAGGTCGCCTCAAGTTCGTCTTCGGTCTTCGGGCTCACGGGCTTGCGGTTGTGATAATGGATCGACAGGCCAAACGCCTTGGCTCTGCGCGCTACGGCGGTGCCGATCCGGCCCATGCCGACAATGCCGAGGCGCTTGCCCCAGATGCGGCGGCCGAGCATCCACGTCGGGCCCCAACCTTCCCATTTGCCATCGTCGAGCAGGATCGAGGCCCCCTCGACCAGACGCCGCGGAACGGCCAGCATCAAGGCCATGGTCATGTCCGCCGTATCTTCCGTTAGTACATTGGGTGTGTTGGTAACGGTAATGCCGTGTTTGGCGGCGGCCACGACGTCGATATTGTCGGTGCCATTGCCGAAATTGGCGATGAGCTTGAGATTGGGACCGGCCGCGCTGATAATTTCTTCGGTGATATGGTCGGTAATGGTCGGCACAAGGACATTGGCGTGGCTGACAGCCTCGATGAGTTCCGCTCTCGTCAGCCGCCGGTCATCGACATTAAGCCGCGCCTCGAAGAGTTCGCGCATGCGCGTCTCGACGGAATCCGGCAATTTGCGGGTGATGACGACCAGAGGCTTCTTGCTCACCAATATTCCCTTCCCAATTCGCGACGCATTGAGACCTCTTTAACCAAGTCATTGCAAACTGCAATTGCTCGTGGCGTTCTGCACCTGTCTATCAAGGCGGCGTACAGAAGACAAAGAAAAATAGGGATCGTTCTCGATTCGGCCGCAATTTGGCGGTTGCAAACCCGGGACGATGAAGGACCGACTTGTTGAATATTCGAAGTTTTCGCCTTTTTTTCTTTGCGGCTGCGATCGTTCTGGCACTTCCGCTCGGCATGCCGGCGCTGGCGCGAGCCGTCGCTGCGGCTCAGATAGGCCCGAGCGGCCTGCCGCTGCCGCGTTTCGTCAGCCTGAAGCCCGGGCGCGTCAATTTGCGCGTCGGGCCGGGCCGCGATTATGCGGTGACCTGGCTGTTTCTCAAATCCGGCCTCCCGGTCGAGATCGTGCAGGAATATGATAATTGGCGGCGCATCAGGGATTCGGAGGGCACCGAGGGCTGGGTCTATCAATCGCTGCTGTCCGGAAAGCGCACGGCAATGACCGCGCCCTGGCAGCGCGACAAGGATGGCGTCATGCTGAACGTTTATCGCAACGCCGACGATACAGCGAGCGTCGTCGCCAAGGTGCAGCCCGGCGTTCTCGGGAGCCTCAAGGCCTGCAATGGAGAATATTGCCGCGTCGTATTCAGCGGCGCCAGCGGCTGGATGCGCCAGTCGGACATCTGGGGCGCCTATCCGGACGAGAAATTCGACGACTGATTTTCGGATTTCGTCGGCGTGCTGCCCGTTCGAATCCGATAGCGGCGAAAAACGAAGGATGCATTCAGCGTAATCCTCACGGTAACGAAGTTCCTGTAACGTCACTCGCTGTCCACTCTTTCTGGGGGTTTACGTGACTTTTGCCGCCTCTCTCCAACTTGCCCTCTCAACGGCCACCTTCCTGCTTGCCGCAACTTGCGCGAAATATTGGGCACTCGGTCCGAGTACCCTGAAACTCGTACTGACAATTGCTTTGTACTCGGTGGGCAATCTGATCATGTTGCGTCTCGTACGCGAGGTTGGAATGTCTTCGGCGTTCAGCCTTTCAGCTGTAATCCAGCTCATTGCAGTCAACGTGATTGCCCTGACATATTTTGGCGAGAAACTGACCATCATCCAGTCGTCCGGAATGGTATTGGCTATTCTCGCCGTCATTCTGATAACCTTTGGATCGGCTTCGGAATAGCTGCTGGCCCGTGCCGCATCGCCGTTCTCGCTGACAAGTTCTCCGGCCTGCCATGCTATGACCACAACCTGTTGGTTCAACTGCACGGGTTGCATAACGGCACAGACGATTCAAAGATGGGCACACCCCGAAGGAGAACGTAATGGCTACAATGCATGCTATCGTCGGGCGTGCTCGCCGCGTGGTTGACGAATCCCTTTTGAGTACCACGGCGCGATCGGTCCGGCGGGATCGACTTACATATCTGTCCCCGCGCAAGCTGAGGCGTCTTGAAGCCGCCTTGAACGAGATCAAACGGCGGCAGGTATCGGGTGATGTGGCGGAGTTCGGCGTTGCCCTTGGCGGAAGCGCGATTGTTCTCGCCAGGACGGCAACGAGCCAAGGGCGGTGTTTCCACGGCTTCGACGTTTTCAGCATGATCCCTCCTCCCACTTCGGAAAAGGACGATGTGAAATCGAAGGACCGCTACCAAAAGATCGCGAGCGGAAAGTCTTCGGGGCTCGGCGGCGACGAGTATTACGGATATCGCGACAATCTCTATGACGACGTCTGCCGGTCATTCAGGAAGTATGGCCTCACTATCGACAATTCCAGCGTTGGTTTGCACAAAGGCTTGTTTGAGAACACGCTGCCCAACGCCAAAATGGAGCGGCTTGCCTTCGCCCATATCGATTGCGACTGGTACGATCCGGTCATGTATTGCCTCAATAAGGTCGCCGACCGGCTGAGCCCGAATGGCGTCGTTTTGATCGACGACTATCACGACTACGGCGGATGCCGCACCGCAACGGATGAATTCCTGCGCCAGCGCGCGGATTTCACCTTTGAAGACGGGGAAAACGTCATACTTCGCCGGACAGGCACACTCGCCTGACCATCCAATCCAGCCGGGACAGAATATTGCGTCGCACCAAAATTGTTGCAACGCGTCAAAATATACCTATGCTGCCCGGCAGGAGATTTCCCGAAACTGGGAGTATTCGACAAGCTCATGAGCGCCGTCACCGCATCAAAATCGTTCCGCCCTGACATTGAAGGGCTACGTGCCCTGGCAGTTTCTGGAGTGATCGCCTTCCACTTCGGCTACACCGGCCTGCCCGGCGGTTTTGTCGGTGTGGACATCTTCTTCGTCATATCCGGCTATCTCATTACCCAGCATCTTCAGCAGGAAATCGCCAAGCACGGCACGGTCAACCTTTGGACGTTCTATGCGCGGCGGGCACGCCGTCTGCTTCCAGCCTCGCTTTTCGTCATTCTCGTTACCCTTGTCGCTGGATATTTTATCCTCGCGCCGTCCGAGCAGCAGCTTTACTCCAAGGGAGCACTGTTCGCCTCGACGTATATAATCAACCTGTGGCTTATCCGCTGGTCTCTCGACTATTTCGCTGTCGACGCCACGAATAACCCGTTCATTCATTTCTGGTCGCTGTCAGTCGAGGAACAGTTCTACCTCGCCTGGCCCGCGCTTCTTCTACTATTTACACGGATGCGTCCGGGTAAACATGGTGTGTTCCTGCTGATGGCAGCCGTAGCCGCCATTTCGTTTGCGCTTTGCGCGTGGCTGACCACCGTTTCGCAGCCTTGGGCGTTCTATTTTTCACCTCTACGGGCTTGGGAATTTGCGCTCGGGGGCCTTGCCTCTATGGCGTTGTTGAACAATTGGGCCAAGCGGTTTGCCTATTCGCCGGCGATGGGCTGGATTGGCCTTGCATTGATCGCCATAGCGTATTTGCGCGTATCCGAGCAGGATGCCTTTCCAGGCTTTATTGCCTTGGTCCCTGCCCTAGGAACTGTGATGGTGCTGCTCAGCGGCGTGCATCTGAGTAGCTATGGACCGAGGGCCCTTCTCGCGATCAAGCCCGCCCAGTGGATTGGAAAGCTGTCTTATTCGCTCTACCTCTGGCATTGGCCGGTCATCGTTTATGCGGCGATGCTGGTACCTGATCTGACCAGCGTACAACGTATCCTGCTTATGCTGCTGACCCTTGCATTGTCGATTTTCAGCTATCGCTTCGTTGAAAATCCGATACGCCGGAATGCATGGCTTATGGTCAGCACGCGCCGGTCCCTCGCCTTCGCCGCGCTGCTGACAATGACGGGCGTGACAGTTGGCTACGCGAGCGCCACACTCGCAAAACGCAATCTAAGTCCGCAGCAGGAAATGATCCTTGAAACGGCAGAACGGCCCTCCACCGTGCGGGCAACAGACAAGAGCTGCGTGCTGGATCTCGAAACGGTCAAACCGAAACCCTGCGTGTTCGGCTCGGCATCCTCGAATACAAAAGTCGTTCTTTTCGGCGATTCCCATGCCGATCATTGGTCGACACCGCTCGTCGATATTGCAAAGAAGGATAATATCCGTCTCGTCACTTACCTGAAATCATCGTGCCGGGCGACCCGCATCACGACGCGCGACTCGAAACTGCGGAGAGATTACACGGAGTGCAATGACTGGCGAGAGCTTGCGATCAAGGAAATTATCGCGATGAAACCGCAGACGGTCATTATCTCACAACTTTCCATAAGCCATCTGACGGATGAAATCGGCGATCCTTCAGAATATTCGGCACGCAAAAAAGAATGGGCTGACGGGATCAGATCAACGGTCGAGGTGCTGAGCAATGCCGGAATAAAGGTCGTTTTCCTGCGCGATGTGCCCACCCACACCTCCTATCTCGACAAATGCGTGGCGCGTGCTCTCTGGCAGGGAAGAGACCCATCCGTGTGTGATACACCGCGCGCTGCAGCCGCTGATGACAGTGATGCCGAAACGGAAAAGGGGATCATTTCGGGCATCAAGAATGCACGATACATCGATATGACGGAGTTCTTCTGCAGCAATACAATCTGTCATGCCATGATCGATGGCAAGTTGACATTCCGTGATCGTCATCACATCGCCACCCCTTACGCTGAATCTCTGGCTGCACCACTTGAACGCGCGATCTTCAAACAGACGATAGCAGGTTCTGTGAAATCCGAACCTGTCAGCGAGAAAAACCTGTAAACCGAATGGGGTTGTTGCGGCTGCGTTGATTTCCGCCGCCAACAGGTGTCGAGAGAGACGTGGCTAGGCCCCTATCAGCACACGGGGGCTTTACGGTCAATATGACCGGAAGGGTCCTAAATCCGCTACGGGGCCCCAAAATCGCCAATTAACCAAAAGAATGATACATCTCGTGCCGCCCGCTCGGAGAGATTGCATTTGAACACGTTTATTCGTTATAAGTCATTGTTTTCAGCGTCATATTTTTCGAATGACTAACATGACAAATCCAGCTTGGACACCATACTCGCTTATACGTATCGTCATGGCTGGCTAATAGCAGGGAACCAGTATTGAAGACGCTTCTTCGATTGTTGAAGTCCGATAAGCCGGCCCCACGGGTCGCAAGGCGCCGTCTTTCGATCAATATCTCACAGACCGCCGTCTACACGATCGGCGATGTGCACGGCTGCTACGATCAGTTGCTTGAACTGGAAAGTATGATCACTGAAGACGCGGCTGGGTTGCCCGGCAAAAAGCTCATCATCATGCTGGGAGACTACATCGATCGGGGGCCTGCCTCCGCGCAGGTTATCGAACACCTGCTTCACAAGCCGCATGCCGATTTCCAGCGCATATGCCTGACCGGAAATCATGATATTGCCATGCTCGACTACCTGGAAGGGCGGCTGTCTCTGTCGGCGTGGTGGCATATGGGAGCCAACTCGACATTGCTTTCCTACGGCATCGATGTGGAACGTCTGAGATTGAGTCACCGTACGCCCCAAATGCTGGATGACACCATCCGCGCTTCAATTCCCCATCGGCACAAACAGTTTCTGCGTCACTTGCCAATCATGATCGACGCTGGAAACTTCCTGTTCGCGCATGCCGGCATAAGGCCTTCCCTTTCGGTCAAAGACCAAAAAGATGACGACCTTGTTTCGATCCGCCGAGAATTCTTCGAAACCGCCCATCTGCTTCGGCAATGGGTCGTTCACGGTCACACGCCGATAGAAATCCCGCGCCAGGAAGGAAGGCGATTCAACCTCGATACCGGGGCCTTCTCCACCGGGAAACTGAGCGCTTTGCGGCTCTGGCAGAAGAAGGGCCGCGTGTTCACGACTTGAGGCTATGTTTTGGTCGGAGCCACTCGTGGCGTATCGAGATAGTAGCTTGAGTATCGCTCCATGAAATGCTCGGTGCTTCCGTAGGAGCTGTACTTCGCTAGCCGCTTCATATCGACCTTGTTGAGGACCAGTCCGAGAATCTTCGGCGCGATTTCCACCTCCGCTTGCAGCACGGACTTGACGAGTGCACGAGGCGTGACACCCCACTCTGCCACCATGACGAAGCCATCGGCCATTGGAGCGAAGGCCTTGGCGTCGACGACCGGGCCAAGCGGTGGCAGATCGATGATGATGTAATCGAACACATTGCGCGCCTCATCCAGCAGTTTCTTCATACCCTGGCTTGAGAGAATCTCGCTGGTGTGACGCAAATTCCGATGAAGCACTGTCGGAATGATGGCCAGTTTGGTCTTGTTCTCGACCTTGACGGAATTTTGCCAAGGCTGACCATCCATCACCGCCTTCACGAGCCCTCGTTGGGTTGAAAGCGACAGGGCGCGGGACAGGCCCGGATTGCGCAGATCGCCATCGATGAGAAGCGTCTTGGCCCCCTTTGCGGCCAGCAATCCGGCAAAATTGGCAGCAATCGTGGTTTTGCCTTCGTGCGGCAAAACCGAGACGACACCGATCACCTTGCTTTCCTTGCCCTGCAGCACCACGTCCGCAGCGATTTTGACGTTCCGCAATGTTTCGGCAAACTGCGAAGAGGGGTTATCGACGGCCAAGCGGATTATATTGGTACGGGCAGGCGGCGCAGGCTGCCCCTCCAAAGCCACAGGCGCTTTCTTGGCCTCTGTTATACCCTCGAGTTTTGGCACAAAGCCAAGGAACTTGACGCCGAGAAGCGAGCGGACATCTTCACCGACCCGGAAAAAGCGCTCACGGTATTCACGCCATGCACCGATGCCAGCGCCGGCAAAAAGGCCGAGCAGCAGAGATGCTGCGAGGGCCAGCTTCTTCTTCGGGCTCGACGGGTCTTTCGGCGTCGATGCCACCGAAATCACGCGCGCCTTGGCGATCGGGAAGGACTGCTGCTGTGATGCTTCCTGATAGCGGCCGAGATAGGTTTGATAGAGATTGGTCAGTGCCTGGGCATTCTGTTCCAGATCCCTCAGATGCACCAGCGCTTCGTTTGCAATGGAGGTTTTTCCGGTGGCGTTTTCCAAACCTTCCCGCAGGGATGTCTCGCGCGACTGCGCAGCCTCATACTGATTGCGGTAGCTTTCGGTTATTTGCTGGAGTTCCTGGAAAATTTGCCGGGAAACGTCCTGCTCTTCCGTGCGAAGACTGACGGCCTGCGGATGATCCTGGCCGAAACGGCTGACGATTTCCTGCTCGCGCTTGGTGATCGTCAGATAGCGCGCCCTCAGGGTTCCTATCACCGAGGTGCCGCTCTGGTCCGATACAACAGCCGCATTGTTGACGGCGCCCTCCGGGCCCGAGGCCAATATCGACTTGTACTGATTGTAAAGTGCCCGCGCCCGCGCGGTGTCAGCCTGGGCCAGTATCAGCTGGCTATTGATATCTGAGAGTTGCTGCTCGGAAACCAGCGCTCCCTTTGCCGCAGTCAGACCATTGGCGGCCCGGAAGCGCTCGGTCTCGAGGGCTGCTGCCTGCGAACTTTCCTTCAGTTCATTCAAGCGGCCCTGAAGCCAGACTGTCGCCCTTTGCGTCGCATCGAAGTTAGCGTCCAGCTGATCAGAGAGATAGACGTCCGCATAGGCCTTCGCAATTCTTCCGGCGAGTTCCGCGTCGTCTGACGTATAGGTGAGATCGATGACAAAGCTGCGTCCCTGTCTTTGGACATCAACGTTGGACTGCAAGAGCGATGCCGCATATTCGACCTTGAGATCCGCAGCGGATAGGCCATCCGTATTGGCCGGTTTGCTGCTACTGAAAAGCCCGACGATGGACCGCACTGTGGAAATGGCCGTTGCGAAAATGGAGCGCGGCGGGTTCATAAACCCATCGTTCTCGTCAAGCTTTTCCTTTCTCACAACCTTTTCCGCAAGCTCGGCCGACTTCAAGATCGCGATCTGGCTGAGAATTGTTGTATCTGTCTGCATATTGGCAGGTGCAGGCGAAGGTTCATCAGCGAACTTGCCGAGATTGTCGTCAAGCAAAATGCTTGTCGCGGCCGTATAGCCTGGTTTGGCGGCAATGATGTAAACAAGGCCGAGTAACAGACCCACGCCAGCGGTTATGGCGACTGTTTTCGCCTGCCGTCGGGCAATAGTCATCAAGTGCTCGAGGTCAATAAAATTATCGGCGTGGGCTTGCCCTTCCGGGCTTCCCGCTAGCCGAACATTAAAAAGTTGATTGCCTTGATGCATGTTACCGCCGATTGTTTGCTTTCATATAAAATATTGACTGCCTGCCTTTAGGACGGGATCAGGCGCCTGAGACGTATTCCGATAGGCATAGAGAGATGGCGAAGCGCAGCAGGATCCTTCAATACCACCTCGATGATCCCGCTGATCGATCTGCGTTTGATATGACCGACGAGAGAGAGGAAGGACTTCGCCTCCTCCAGGCTGCGCGTCCGTCGCGTTTGGGCAGCCCTGGCCTCGGGATCGAGTTCGAATTTTGCCAGGAATGTCTTGTCCGCTTCTAACATGGCGATGATGTGGTGCGTTTCGAGAACGCGCGAAATAGAGCCAGGACGCACATGATAAGCATATCCGACCGATGGCTCCACGATGCATTTTCCTCCCTTCGCCAGAATGGATGCGAGGAAGATATAATCTTCTCCGATACGCAGGTTCTCTTCGTAACGCAGACCATGCACCTCGATGAACCGGCGCTCAAAAATCGGCTTCATGTAGCCGAAATTGAAGGTCGTCTCGAAAACGAGGTTCGAAGCTATGAAATCCGCCAGTGTAATTTCGTTGATTTTCGCGAGGTAGTGGACGGGAAACATCGTCTCGCCCTTTGTCTCGCCGTCCTTTATCACTTCGATATTGTCCACGGCGGCGCTCGCCCCGGTACTCTCGGCACGTGCTATCATCGCCGCAATGCGGTCGGGAAACACCGTATCGTCGGAATCAAGTACCGCAATCCAGCGGCCGTTCGCGAGAGCAAGAGCGGCGTTGCGGGCGTGGCCGGGACCGCGATTGCGTTCCAGCGTCACAACGCGCACCCGCTCATCCCGAGACGAACCGGCGATGGCGGCGGTGTTGTCGGTGGACCTGTCATCGACGACTATGACTTCCACGCTCACTCCACGCTGTGCGAGCGCGCTTTCGATTGCACGCCAGATCGTATCCGCTGCGTTATAGGCGGCGATAATGAAGGTGACATCAGGCTGCACGGGATTTATCTCTCCTCGCCGGCACCATCGCTGCCTCTCCATATTGCTCGATCTCGCGGATGCCTATCAGACCGCTGACGACACCCATATGCATAATGCCGCGCAGGAACCATCGGTTGCGCCGGGTAGCAAAAAAGGCCGTCACAAGCGCCATAGACACGCTAAAAGCTGCCTTTGCACCCGCAGGCAATATCTGCGCGGCACGTTTCACGCCAGCTGATCCACCCTTGAGCATTCGCCCATGTGTCTGACCAACGCGGAAACGCCGTTTGCAAAGCCACGAAAATTTAGCCCGCGCCTGCGGCACCGGTTCGAAAACCCATGCTTGCGGTGCGTATGAAATCCTGCCGCCCGCTTGGTGAATCTCGGTGAAATATTGTGTGTCTTCACCGCCGCTTCGTCCCAGCGCCAGACTGAAACGCCGGTTCCCGATGAATGTCGAGGCGCGGCGCAACAGGACGTTGCACGTATAGCCGGTGAGAATTTCGCCGCGTACCCATACGGGGAAGGTCGAGTGAAAATCACCTTTGCTCATCCAGCGTGGCGCATCGCTCGCATAGGTTGCTTGTACGGGCCCGAGTACGGCATCGGCATTCGTATCGCGTGCCGTGGTCAGCAGACGTTCTATCCAATCCTCCGACGCCGTTTCATCATCGTCGATAAATGCAACGTAGTCGCCGGTGCTGGCGTCGAGGCAGGCATTGCGAGCCAATGATATGTTTGCTGCCGGGCTATGGATATAACGCACTTCGAACGGAAGTTCCGCCGCGATATCGGCAACCCGTTCCTTGGCGCTGGGCTCGACATCGTTGTCGGCGACGATAACGCGTATGCGGCATTTTTCCGGCAGGGTCATTTGGCCGAGCGAAAGCAGGGTCGCTCTCAGTTCCTCCCGACGATATGTGCAGACACAGATGTCGATCCGGGTCTCGCCTGTGTTGTGTTGATTGCTTGAGCCGGGCATCAGCGCGTATCCCCCCGTCTGCGCGAATCGAACAGTTGCAGCCAGAAACCCGTGGACCAGGCGAGATGCATGATCATCGCCGATATGGACGCCAATGGACCGTAAGGATTGCGTTCGCCAATGGCCAGCCACACGCCATAGCCCAGGCAGATTGTCATCCATAGTACAGCCGGCACTGCTGCCCACCAGTTGAGCGCAGCGAGAAGAATGCCGGCGACCACGGGAAGCACCATCAATGGCAGCGCCTGACGAAGCTTCGGAATCATGCGATGTTTCAAAAGGTTCTTCGCCCTGCCTCTACCATAGCCGAGATACTGCCTGAACAGTGCCGATGCCGATGACCGCGGGTAGTAGACCATGAAGGTCTTGTCCGTCATCCAAATGCGTGCACCGGCAGCCTTCAGCCGGCAATCAAGCTCGGCGTCCTCGTTGTGGGTGAAGCCCTCGTCGTAACCGCCAACCTCGCGGAACATCGAAACACGCATCAGCGCATGATGGCCGTGATCGGTCCAGTGGCCTTTTGCGCCGAGACGATGCCTGGCGCCGCCATTACCGAGTTTGGAATTCTGCGCGAGGGCTGTCGCCTTTTGGAAGGTCCCGAACCCCTCGGTGGCCATGCCGACGACGACCGAATCCGCTCCCGTGGCTACCGCTTCATCGAGCAGTTTTTCGCAATAATCGTCCGGGTATTTTCCATGCGCGTCAATGCGGATGAGATAGTCGTGGCCGTCGCCATAGGCCGCCACCGCCAGATTGATCGCGGCGCTCTGGATGCGTTTTTCATTGTGCACGAGGATAACACGCGGGTCGTTCTGGATTATTTCCGTAACGATCTGCTGCGTTCCGTCACTGCTGCCGCCATCCGCAACGATAATCTTCAAGTCGAAACGCCGGGCTTCCGCGCCCAGTTTTTCAAGAAGCGCGCGGATGTGCTCGGCCTCGTTGAGGCAAGGCACCACAACAATGCATCGGCCGACAAAATCCGGTTTTGTAGCACTTGGCATTGACGTCACTTCTCCTGTTTTCATTTTGCCGATCCGGCATTCCAGCTGGTCAAGCGGCGACCTGAAGTACGGCGCCATGTTCGTTTGCATGCGTGAGCCGCCCAAGGCGTTCCACCAGTGCGCGGCAATCGTTCTGGTCGAACACCCAGGCCGAACGTTCCTGCGCTTCGACTTTTTCGCAGGCACGTTGGTAACGATCGGTATCCATTTTGTCGAACAGTGCTGCGAGCGCCTCGATCGTCGGTTCGCCCAAGGAAAAACCGATGCCGCGTTCTTGCAAAAACAGCGACGTTTCGGTGCCCTGCATCGCTATAGGCACAGAGCCATAGCGACATCCTTCATAAAGCCTGTTCGGCAGAAGCCAGTTGGAATTTTGTCCGGCCTCGTAGAAATCTATAGCCCATGAAAAATGCACCTCGTCATAGATCTTCTGCAGATCTTCCGGATTTGCATAGGCGCCGTGGAATTGCATAAAGGGTTCATCGGCGACGAAGCGGTCGAAATCATCGAACTCCGAATAGGCGGGGCGACCCCTCAGAACGATTTCAACGCGGCCCTCCATCTTGCGAGAGAACGCAGACAGGAGCGCCAGCGAAGTGCGGCAGCGCAAGGCACCAAACCAGCCGATCTTCCAGGGCTCCTCCTTGGACTTGCCCGCGCGGTTTATGGCCTCCGTTTCCTGAGGCTCGAGTTCCAGAACCTTGTTCTCCACCACTTCGACCGGCACGTTGATCTGGCCAAAGGGTGCGAAATATTGCCTGACGAATGCGGGCGAAGAGGTAATAAGAAGCTGTGCATTGTTGCTGAGCGTTCGTTCTACGAAGCGCAGCGCCTTACCTGTCATATCCCGGCGCAAAAGCAGCCGATGAATATCAAGGCATTCATAGACAATTGGCACGTCACCGGGAAAAAACGCCTTCGCCCGATTGGCGAGCGCCAGCATTTCGAGGTTACGTCCGATGATCAGGTCCGGTCTGGCAACATTCTTGAGCCTCGAGCCGAGCGCCAACGCGGCGCGTGCAACAGCGGCGACGCGTTGGGTAAACCTGCCATCACTCGTCCTGCCGAGATCGATCGGAACGATTGTCGCAATCTCGCTGATCGGTTCGCGGCTTCGCGTGAAACCGGCAATAGTCACGGTTGCGCCGCCGGCTTGCATCATGATTACGCGGCGCCGGACCGCGGGGTCGGACAGATCATGCACGAGGTACAAGACATGCAGCATGAGGTCATCCCACAATTGATCTGCACAGGGAACTTAGTATGGCTTTTACTGCAGTGCAACATTTTTGCTTCACTGCGGCAAGTTCCATAATGAGCCCTGCGGCATTATCGTAATGAATTGGGCGTAGGTATGTTGCCATCGAAATAAATTAATCCAGCGAACACGCGACTGATTCCGGAAACTGGCAAGCTTCACCCAGCGCTGTAAACGCAACGCGGGCAAACTCGGCGGAAACGGGCGTGCCAGGCATGCTGAAAGCTCCAAGCCAGGATTTCATCTTGTCGCTCGCCCAAAGGCTCAGGAATATCTTCTGCGGGTGGGTAGGTAGAGCCGCAGGATCGGTGACAGTGTGCACCAATTTGCCGTTCACATAGTAGCGCAGACGATCCTTTTCCCAAACGAAGGCATAATCATTGTACTTGCTGTCTGCGCCTTCAGGCACCCCGACCAGTTTCTCGTTTCCGCCCTTGCCGTTGACATACGTATTCAATTGAACCCTGGAGGGGTCCTTTCCCAGGAACTCGAAGTCGATTTCGTCCCATGGTTGCTTTTGCTGGGGCCCGATATAGCTGAAAAAGCTGGTGTTGAAACCTGAACCCGCCGCGGCCTTGATGCGTGCCTCGTAGGTGCCGTAGCTATAGCGCGCATTGGTCTGGATCTCGCCGCACACATAGTCGCGATCCTTGGTTTTTTGAGGCGCAAAGCCAAGTGTCAAGGTGTTGTCCTTGAGACCCACCTGCCCCTTGGACCACGTGCAATTCTGGTGAGCCCCATTGGACCAGCCATCGGAAACGTACCAGCGCTTCTTGTCCAGGCTGGCAAAGTTTTCGACGAACGATTTTCCTGGCTGCTTCTCTTGTGCAAATGCGAGAACCGGGGTCATACCAAGGCCAAGCGCTATGCTGACGAATGCTATCCGGGATGAAATCGAGGCGACCATCGATCTTCCTTTCTTTATGGGAAAAGGCGCGTCAGCAAGAAGCCGAAGTTAAACATAATCCTAAGAGCGCACAGTTTCTTTGCTGCACTGCATCATTATCACTACCTGCCGCGATCGGTGTCAACCACGTAAAAAACTGAAAAAAGCAATGTTTTTCTAATTCAAATTCAATGAGTTAGGCGGGCTTCGCCGATTCTGGCACGGGAACTTTTGCCTTTTTAAGGTCGCATTCGCTCCGTTGTCTGTAACTCTTCAATCTGACTTCGGTTCCGTTTGGCCAATGCCATTCGCGTTCTCAAACGTCGTTATTGCCTCGTCCATTTCTTGCATGAATGCCATCTGTTTTTCCAGAAAATCAATGCGCTGCGAAAACCTCGTGAGTGCGTGCGTCAGATTATCCACCTGCGCGGACACCTTTTCTGTTTCGCCTTCGTTTTCCATGTTTTCAAAGGAAAATGCAGCATTGACTGAAGCGTCGTCATAACGGCGGCGAAAGCCGTCGCGCTCACGTTCAGTCTCGGCAACGACGTCCCTTATCGCCCGCTTGATGGTCAGGAAACGTGTGGCATCCGACAGACGATCTCTCTCGGGATTTCTTGTCCGGAAGCGGAATAGTGCCATCTCTCACCCCATTTCCCAAGACGCAAAGGCGCCGTACCGGAACCGTAGACAAAACTTGTTACGCAATGGTTGTTTCCGGTTTCAATCCTGTCAAGCCAGATAACGAAAACCTCTTATCTGACACAACATTCGCGTTTTTGAATTTTACAAATTCCGCCGATAGTGCCAGTTTCCCCGAAGGATGCGATAGAGCTCAAATCATCTCTGGACGACCAAAACGGAAATCCGTCCAAGAGAAAAACACAATGCTCGCATACGGACGTCACGATGAGAATTGCAAAATCCCTGCTTGTCGAGCCAGGCAAGAATTTTTGGTACGGAACGTTCGCCGTAGCGCTATCGGTCTTCGTTTTTGCCTATTCGACAAACTTTGGTTTCGTGTCCATTCTGGTTTTCTACGGGCTGTGGTTGCCTCTGATTCTGGTCGACTATCGCAGGGTAATTGGTAACTACGCACGTTTCTATTGGGTGTTGCCTTTCGTCCTCTTGGCATGCATGTCGTTTTCTTGGTCGGCCGCGCCGCCTGTCACCCTGCGCGCCGGCATTCAATATTTGACGACGATAATCTGCGCCTTGATCGCTTCCCGCATCATAGACGCGCGGACCTTTGCGGGCGGCGTAAGCATGGGTGTCGCGCTGGTTTTGCTTTATTCGCTCGGCTTTGGCCAATACCAGTATGATGCGCTGGACGGCTCCTATAGTTTCGTCGGCGCGTTCGCGTCCAAGAACCAGCTTGGCTTCTTTGCATCCCTGGGTGTCTATTTCGCCTTCGCCAGTTTCTTCGTGCTGCAAACCAGCAAATTGTGGCGCTGCATCGCAGTCGTGTGCGGGCTCCTGTCTGCCTATTGCCTGGTTGCCTCCAGTTCGGCTACCTCAGTCATCGCAACGACTGCAATACTCACCAGCACCTTGATTGTGGGCGTCGTATTGAAATTCTCACCGAAGCACCGCCGGTCGTTCTTTCTGGTCGGCATTGCCGTAGCGTTGGTGCTCGTGGCCGTCGCCATAAATGCCGGTGCCATCGATCTGGTGCTCGGCGCTTTCGGCAAGAATTCCACTCTCACCGGACGTACCTATCTTTGGCAGGAAGGATTCAGAGCTGCTCGCGAGGCCCCGCTTATGGGCATTGGTTATCAGGCTTACTGGGTGCAAGGCTTTTCCGAGGCCGAGCGATTATGGGCGGAGTTCTATATCCCTGCACGTACCGGATTTCATTTCCACAATACCTATATCGAAGTGCTTGTCGAACTTGGCTATGTCGGCGTTGTTCTGATCAGCGTGCTCCTCGGAGGTGTGGTGATCGGTTTCCTGCGGCGTCTGCTGATGGAGGGATATACGCCGCAAGGACACCTCATGTTTGGCATCGCGCTGTTGTTATTGATCCGCTCGTTCTTCGAGATCGACTTCATCCAGCCTTACACGATCGGGTCGTTCCTCCTGTACTATTCCGCAGGATTGCTCGCCATTCCACAGCGCACACCATACAAAATGATGCAACCAACCCAATTACAGACATAACAATATCGTGATCGAACGAAAAAAGCGCGATATGGAACGGGCGGAACCCGTTCTTCCGCCACTTCTTTATGCATGATATGGATTACTGCAGTGCAGCAAAATGCTCTGTTTGCGGCCCCGAAAAAGTTACCGCATTCGCGTCATGACCTGTATCAGACGCCGATTTTGTGCTGAACCATGCCTTAAAACGCAAACATGGCCAAATCCGCCACAGTACAGTGTAAATAGCGAATAATAGTCGGCAAAACGTCTGCAAGTTAACAGACGTATAATATAGTCGAAGAGGTCAAAAATTAGGCAACTTATGGGCAATTTCTAGCCATCACTTAGTGTTTCAAGCCTGTTAATTTTTTGTGTTGCGCTGCACCATATTTTTGATGCAACTTCGGTTATACCTTTGGATGTACCGTTTGATACCGTCGCATCAGCCATTCAATCACCCGACCGCCGGAGTTGTGCCATGAGCGATTCAGTCAAATCGACCGATTTGAGTTATTCCCAAGTTGATACGGATTTCGACCCTGCTTTGGGCGGATTCCTGAAGCGTGGATTCGATATTGCCGGGGCCTTGGCAGGCCTCATTGCCCTTAGTCCCCTGTTCCTGCTTATTGCACTCCTTGTGAGGTTGTCCGATGGCGGGTCGGTATTTTATGGCCATCGCCGCATCGGGCGGGGCGGCAGCATTTTCCATTGCCTTAAATTCCGGACGATGGTCGAGGATGGCGATGGCGTGCTTGCCAGCTATTTTGCCGCTAATCCGGACGCAAGAGCAGAATGGGAAGCCACCCGCAAGCTCAAGGACGATCCGCGTGTGACTCGCGTTGGCGCTGTGCTGAGAAAGCTGAGCCTTGATGAACTGCCACAGATCATCAATATTCTTCAGGGCCACATGAGCATTGTCGGACCCCGTCCCGTCGTGCACGACGAGTTGGAGAATTATGGCAACGCTGCTGTGTTCTACCTCAAATCACGCCCTGGCCTCACGGGGCTTTGGCAGGTGAGCGGGCGCAATGACGTTTCTTACGACAGCCGCGTGCAGTTCGACAGGCACTATGTCGAGAACTGGTCGTTGAAACTCGACTTGCATATCATCATCAAGACTGTGCCCGCGGTTTGCATGGCCAGAGGCAGTTACTGACCCAATGACAATTGCGAAAACTTGGTTGCGGGCATTTCTTATGGCCCGCGATTTTTAATGACTATAGGTGACCGGATCCTGGTTCGATCCGATGTCTTTGCACAGGAACAAATCCAATGAATTTGACGGTTTTTGGAATTGGCTATGTCGGTCTTGTACAGGCCGCCGTATTGGCTGAGGTGGGGCACAATGTCTTGTGCGTCGATATCGACGCTGACAAGGTGGAACGATTGAATCAGGGGTTCATCCCGATTTACGAGCCAGGTCTCGAGAGTCTCGTCAAGGAAAATCACGCAGCGGGGCGCATCACGTTCACGACGGACGTCGCAGCTGCCGTCAAACATGGCCAGATTCTGATGAGTGCAGTCGGCACACCGCCCAGCGAAGACGGCTCAGCCGACCTCAAATATGTGCTGGCCGTGGCAGAGGCAATCGGGCGAGAAATGGAAGCGCCAAAGATCATTGTCAGCAAATCGACAGTGCCGGTGGGAACCTGTGATAAGATAAGGCTGAAAATCGCCGAAGTGCTCAAGGCGAGAGGACGCGAAGAACTGGACTTCGACGTCGTCTCAAATCCGGAATTCCTGAAGGAAGGCTCGGCAGTGGTGGATTGCATGAAACCTGACCGAATCATCATTGGAACCAGCAGCGATAACACCGAAAAGGTGATGCGGGAGCTCTACGCTCCCTTCAGCCGCAATCATGATAAAATGATTGTCATGGATGTGCGCAGCGCCGAATTTACGAAATATGCGGCCAATTGCATCCTCGCGACCAAAATCAGCTTCATGAATGAAATGTCCGGTCTGGCGGAGCGGCTTGGCGCCGATATCGAGGAGGTCCGCAAGGGCATCGGTAGCGATCCACGCATTGGCTATGATTTTATCTATCCGGGAATAGGCTATGGCGGGTCCTGCTTTCCGAAGGACGTTCGCGCCATGATCCAGACGGCAGAAGGCATCAGTTTCGATGCCAAGATGCTGAAGGCGGTGGATGAGCGGAATAACGCGCAGAAGTCCATCCTGTTCGAAAAAGTTCACCGCTACTTCAAGGGCAATCTCAAGGGCAAGGTATTTGCGCTTTGGGGCCTGGCCTTCAAACCGAACACCGATGACATGCGTGAAGCCCCCTCACGCACGCTGATGGAGGCTCTGTGGCAAGCCGGAGCCAGCGTGCAAGCGTTTGATCCGGAGGCGATGCAGGAATGCCAGAGCATCTATGGCCAGCGCGATGACCTGCTCCTTTGCGGGACAAAGGAAGCAGCGTTGCGCGGTGCTGACGCCCTGCTTATTGTAACCGAATGGAAGAGCTTCCGGGCGCCATCCTTCGATCTGATGAAGGATGCCCTTACGACGCCAGTCGTCTTCGATGGCCGGAATATCTATGATCCCAAGGTCATCGCCCGGCATGGCCTGGAATATTACAGCATCGGCAGGCAGGCCGCATAGGCCGCCGAGCCAGGTGAAAAACAGGATATAAGGAGCCACGCGATGAAGGTGCTTTTTGCGGGCGGCAACGGCTACTATCCCCAGTTCAGCGGTGGCGTTCAATCCAGTACGCATCATCTGGTCGAGCAATTGCGCAATCAGGGGCACGAAGCCTCGGTTCTGGCTGCCTTGTTTGGCCAGGGGATGTTCGGATTGAAGGCACGCGCCAAGATGAAGATCCTGGGTCAGCGGGCGGCAGTCGACAGTTTTCCGGGCTATCCCGTGGTCAGGGCCTGGTTTCCCTGGGAAGCCGCGGCCTTCGCAGTCCAAAGACTCAGGCCCGACGTCGCTGTCGTCCAATGCCACAAATCGGTCCCGATAGGCAAAGCCCTGCAAGCTGAAGGGATACCCTTGGTCATTTACCTCAGAAACGTGGAATTCCATGAACTTGCCGGCGATCTGCGCGAACTGGATTCAGCACTTTACATCGCGAATTCCGAGTTCACCGCGAGGACCTACAAGGAAAAGTTCGGGATCGATTCGACCATCATCCCTCCGACGATCGACCCTGTCCTCTACGGAACGCCGACGACCGGCGAATATGTGACGTTCATCAATCCCTACAATGAAAAGGGATTTGAACTGGCTGTCCAGATTGCCGCCCAGTGTCCTGACATCCCGTTTCTCTTTGTCGAAAGCTGGAAGCTTGCCGATGATCACCGGGCCAGCATCGAAAAGACAATCGCGCCTTTGAAGAACGTCAAACTCGAAAATCGCACCAGCGACATGAAAACGGTCTATGGGCGCACCAAGATCCTGCTCGCCCCCAGCAAATGGGAAGAGGCATGGGGCCGCGTCGCGTCAGAAGCGCATTGCAGCAGCATTCCTGTCGTGGGGTCACGCCGTGGCGGACTGCCGGAAGCGATTGGCGAAGGCGGCCTTGTCCTAGATTACAACGCGCCACTGCAGGACTGGGTCAGCGCAATCCGCACGCTTTGGACTGACAAGGGCGAATATGACCGGCTTTCTTGCGCTGCAAAGAAATTCTCCGAGCGGCCGCAGATGGATCCAAAGAGCCAGTTTTCGACCTTTCTAAGCGTTCTTGACCAAGCTACCAGCCGGAATATCAAGCAGGTGGCGTGATAAGCGCCGCCAATAAATATATTGAAAGAATACTCGATAATGAGAGTTGGTTTTGTTGTCGACAAGTTCCCGTCATTGTCCGAGACGTTCATTTTGGATCAGGTAAATGGGTTTCTTGAGCGCGGTATCGAGGTGGGCGTTATCTGTAACGAGAACCTTCTGAAGCAAGGTAGCAGCGCTCGAACTGAGCATTGGCAAGCACTGTCTGAAAATACGGTTTGCTGGTGGGGTGCCTTGGCACCGTTACGCCCGTCCTTGCGAAAGTTGCCAACAGCCCTCTGGGACAAGGTTTCGACGGCATTCGATATTGCCTTTTCGCGAAAGCTCCAAAATTTCGATGTCATAATTGCTCATTTCGGCAATAACGGTTTGCGTGTAGCGCGCGTGTTGAAGCGGAAGAAACTTGGCGCTCCCCTGGTCACGATATTCCATGGCCGCGATGTCGGTCGTCCCGTTCTCGACAACTCCCTCTGGCAATATAATGTGCTGTTCGATCAGGGAACGCTTCAACTGACGGTGAACGACTATTTCCGCAAGGCGCTAGTGCACGCCGGGGCGCCGGCAGCAAACGTCGTCGTGCATCATATGGGCGTTCGGATCAATGAGATCGAATATGCGTGGCGCTCTTGGGATCAAGGCACCTTGAACCTCATTTCGGTCTGCCGCTTGACCGAAAAGAAGGGCATCGAGTTCGCCCTGCGCGCGCTGGGTCAGCTTTCGATTTCAAATCCAGACCTCGATTGGGCCTATATGATCATAGGCGGCGGCGAATTGCTCGACGATCTGAAGCACCTCGCCAAGGATTTGAACATCGCGCACAGGGTGACATTTCTCGGACCGCGCCCTCACAGCGAGGTCAAGCAGCGCTTGCGCGAAGCGCATGTGTTCCTGCTGCCGAGCGTGACGGCACAGGATGGAGATGTGGAAGGCATTCCGGTCTCCCTCATGGAGGCAATGTCTGCCGGGCTCACAGTGCTCAGCACATATCACTCGGGGATTCCGGAACTCATAGAGGACCAGAAGACAGGATTTCTCGTCCCCGAAAAGGATACCGAGGCTCTGGCGGGAAAACTCCTGTGGATAGCCGAACACCCGGCCGCGTGCGAGCGCATCGCTTTGGCTGCAAGGAGAAAGATCGAGGCCGATTTCAACGCCGATGTTTTGAATGATCAGTTTGCACATATGATCGCGCGTCTGGCCGAAGCGAAGTTAAGCGCGTGAGTGCCGAACCGCTTCAGTTTGGACGCGTTGCCCTCCGCGGCGGGCTTTTGACCGTCATTGCGCAGGGCATCAAAATCGTTGTCCAGTTCCTCTCCGTCATCGTTCTGGCGCGCCTGCTCATTCCGGAAGATTTCGGGCTTGTCGCCTCTGTCAGTCCGATCGTGGCATTCGTCGCGCTTTTCCAGAATCTCGGGCTTCAGCAAGCGGTCGTTCAACGCAAGGAGATCAGTCAGCGGCAGCTCAACCAGGTCTTCTGGATGAGCGCCTTTGCCGGTCTCGCCAGCACCGCGGTCGTTGTTGCACTCTCTCCCGTTGTCGCATCGTATTACGGTGATGCGCGCATGGTCGGGATCACCATCGGCGCCGGCCTGCCGCTCTTCCTCGGAAGTCTGGCGGCCATGCCGCTCAGCCTGATGAATCGCCATCTGCAGTTCGGTCAGCTTGCGATCAACGATGTTGTCACCGCCATTGCGGGCTTTGCAACAGCGGCTGTGGCCGCTTATGCCGGCATGGGCTATTGGTCGTTGGTGCTTGGCCCGGCCGCATCGGCCGTGGTTGGATTGCTTGCAGCCTGGCGTGTGGCGCGATTCAGGCCGGACAAGCCGGTCTTGAAGATCGATCGCGACATCATGTCCTTCGGCGCCAACCTTACAGGCTTCAACCTCGTCAATTTCTTCTCCCGCAACCTCGACAATATTCTGATCGGCAAATTTTCAGGCGCGATCGAACTCGGCTATTACGACCGCGCTTACAAGCTTCTGCTATTCCCTTTGCAGAACATCAATCAGCCGCTGACACGCCTGATGATCCCGCTGCTCAGCCGAATACAGGACGATAAAAAGCGGTTCCGCGATATCTACATGCAGACGAACTGGATCCTCGCGGCGGTCACAGTACCCGCCATTGCGGCGCTGACCCTTACCTCGGAACAGGTCGTCGGCATTCTTTTCGGCGATAGATGGTTGCCGGTCGCACCGATTTTCGCCTGGCTCGGCATTGCCGGCCTCATTCAGCCCATTTCGAGTACAACAGGCTGGATTTTCATCTGTCAGGACAGGACGAAGACCATGTTCCGCTGGGGCATCTACTCTTCGATCACGACTGTGGTTGCTTTTATCGTCGGCCTGCACTGGGGTGCCGTCGGCGTCGCCGCGGCCTATGCCATCAGCGGCTATGTCCTGCGCGTTCCTGTTCTCGCGGTACTTGTGCAGCGCGTCGGCCCGGTGACAGCGATGGATGTCCTTCTGGTGCAAGGCCTCTTCATCGTTTCGGCCCTGCTGGCCTGGCTCGCCTACTGGTGGCTACCCTTGTCGCTGATCGCCCGCTCGGACTTTCTCGCGGTCATCCTGGCTGTTTTGCTGAATTATGCGTTCGCACTCGTCCTGATGCTTTTGCTGCCCCAGTCACGCAGCGCTCTGTCGGCCATCTGGTCCAAGGTTTTGAGCAACATTCGTTGACGGCGCGGCAAGAAGCGGCTTCAGAAGCCCGGTCGCGGACATTGCCGATGCATGCTCGTCAAGAACAGCCTTGAGGCTCGTCTTGCGATAATGTTCCAGATTCTGGATGAAGGTATCGAGCTTTTCACCGGCTTCTTCCACCGTCACCGTGTCGATGTCGAGCAGAACGTCGGATACACCGATGCGCTTGGCGACTTCCTTGGTCTTGAACTCGTAGGCGATCGGCAGCACCGGCGTGCCGACGCACAGTGACATGATCATCATGTGCATGCGTGTCGCGACGACAAAATCAAACCCCTTTACGAGAGCCATCAGCTGCTCTGGCGTATGAAATGACGCGTCGACGCTGACATGGCTGGCAATCTCGGGATCGAGCTCGGCAACGATCGCCTTGGCTGCCTTGGAATCGTCGTGGGCATATTCCGGCACGCCCTGGCAAGTCGACAGGAAGGTCACCTCTTTGCCCTGATCCCGCACCAGCTTGGTGACGATATTGCGAATGGAATCAAGGTAGCGGCGCATGCCGTCCCCGCCACCCTTGACGTAGTTCCAGTGCCGGACGGAAATAGCGACGCGACCCGTTTTCGGTGTCTGGTCCGCAGCCAGAATCCCTGCGATCCGGTCCGTGTCGGCGAGCGCGAACACCGCATCCGCCACCACATGACATTTGCCGGGGTCGTCGACGAGGTCGACGATATGGTCCCTTGACCTTGAATCGCGAAGAAGAATGAGCGGGCTCCGGTCAAAGACGGGTTTCAGTTCCTGACGATTATAGTCCTTGTTGAAGGGCCCCAGTGACTGCGTGAAGAACACTGGATCCTTGCCGACTATCGCATCGATACGGAATTGATTGAGACGCCGTTCGAGGTTGTAGTTCTCGACGAGATAGGTTCCACCCGTCGTGATGACGAGGTCAGCGTCCCGGTAGATCTCAAGCGAGCGGCGGTCGCTCTCGCCGAACAACATCTTGTCGATGGATCCGCCCCTGCCGAAGCGGCGCAGGGCCTCAAGTACAATTCGGTTATAGAGCGGCTTGACGGCGTTCTTCAGGACGTTTTGATCGTAGCTGTACTTGAAGACGGATTCCGACAGGAGTTTGTGAAATTCGAGATCCGGATACTCCTTCGAAGGGTAAAGTCGTGCCGCCACCTCCGGCTGGCTGTCGAAGACCTGAAAACGCAAATCTTCACCCCAGACTTTTCTCAGGATGTGCCTGATCGCTAGAAGAATTGCGGCGTCGCCAGTATTGAGGCAGACCGTGTTCTCGACAATGATTTTCATAAATCTAACCCTGGTATTTGATTGGCGGCATGGGGTCTGTTGGCTGCAAGTCAATCATAACTGCGTCCTTTGCGGGCTCAGTCGTCGTAACAACTTGAGCGCATCCGCTCGTATTGACCCCTGATCTATTCCGGAAACAGATTAGTCCATCGCGTTTTATTGTGCAACGCACAATATCCGCGTTCAGCTCAGAGCCCGTTTTGAAGTTGCTGGAAACAGATAGCGCAGCTCCGGTTTGACCTGCGGGGCCGTCGATCTGTTTTTGATGGCTCCATCGATCTTGTCGGTCAGGATGCCCCTCGCGATTGGAAAAACCGCAGACGGATTGCGCAAGCCATAGGCAGCTGCCGCAACAAGTCCCTTCTGCGACTTGACGTCCAGAAACTGCCGGTGGTGGAACTTGGAGCGAATATGGCGCTCATGCTCGCGGACTGCTTCCAGCCCGCTTCCCGACAGCATGCCGCTGTCCAGAAGTGCCCTGTCCGCATCGGCGAGTTGTTTCAGATCGTCTGTCCTGTGCCGCCCACTCAGCGAATCCGCACGGACGACGGCGCCATATCCACAATTGTTGATGATCTGAAACCGGGCACCCAGGGCCAGCGCCCTCGTATAGAGATCGTAATCCTCGCCGAGCCGCAGCTTTTCATTGTAGCGCAGGCTGTGGCGATCCAGAAACTCGCGCCGGATGACAGGTTTCAGGAAGCCAAGCTCGCCGCGCTGCTTGTTGCGTCTCGATATATTGCGGTCAACGAATGTCGGCAGATCGAGAAACCAGGTTTCCGGAGAAAATTTATCAATGGCGAGTGTGCTGAAGTGGCTGACCCAACGCTGATCGACGAAGACGATGTTGTCGGCGGCCATATCCCAGTCCCCGTTCGACAGCAGATGGGAAAAGCGCCCCGGGATAAAGAAATCGTCGGCATCGAGAATACTGATCAGAGCTGCCGAGGAACAGGAGATGGCGTGATTGCGTGCATGGGATGGACCCCTGTTGACGTCGAAGCGAATGATGCGCAACCGTCCGCTTGCGTCATCGGCCGCTCCGGCGGCTTCCGAAGTTCCGTCGGTCGAGCCGTCGTCGACGACGATCACTTCCGTCACGTATGTATCCGCCAAGGCGGAGGATATGGCGGCCGCGATAGTGTCGGCTGCGTTCTTCGCAGCGATGATCACACACACACTATTATCTGGATTATCTGTAATTGCCCCTGCCCTCGACTGTGCGGGTCTGTATTGGGTGCACGAAGGCTCAGCTTATTTGTGACCGCGCACCGTGGGAGTCCGTGGGCGTTTGCCGACACCAGACCGGTGTAGCAAGGATACAAATATTTCGGCCTCCCGCAAGAGGCAGACGTCTAGAGCAAGGTTCCGACGCCCGGAAGTTGCTCCGGATCGCTTAAGGGTCTGTTGAGATTCATGTCAGGGCGAGGCGAAAACGGTGGTTTTCGAGCACCGGAGCGCAGCGTACTTTTTGGTACGTGAGCACCGGAGCGCAGAAAAACGCCGTTTGCAGGCCGCCATGGCATGCATATCACAGACCCTAGTGGGTCTCGGTTGGGGTAATTGACTTAAACGGCGGTTGCTTGTTGGCGACAGCGCCGGTTTCGTTGGCCCCGGACTGCTTCCACTCGGACCTCCGCGGTTTTTCTCGGGAGACAAGGAAGAGCACAACCGCGAAATATCCTATCTGGATGACGACCGCGCAAAGGACCGTCTGGACGATCGTTGTCCACAAAGATTGCGTGAGAATGTAGGTCGTGATCGCAAACGCGATGAGGACGCCGAACATTCCAACTAAAAAATTTGGGAATCTCATGCTCAGCTCCCGTTCGTTATACGGAGAAAAGCTGGCGTATCGTTTCTTGTCATTTGATCTCCCCCCACAGACGCTAATGCGCGTACATGAATGTTTTTTTGACTGCCAATTTGTCTATACCAAACCCCTTGAGTTTAGATGAAAGCACCTCGGCTAATTTTAAGCCGGAATATAACAGTTTTCTTACTTTGTAACCACAATTTTTCTGCGCTTTTGGAGCCGGCGAGGTATTGCGACTCGCGAATACAGCGTACAACGCACGCGGACGGCTGAAGCACGTCCTGTCTTCACTCAAAATACGAATTTTCACGTTATGTTGCAGCGCAAATAAAAAAAGTACACAATATCTCACGGCGGTACAACCCCTCCAATTGTATAGAAGAAGACAAAACTAATTACAATCACTCAACTATATAAGCATATGTAATTATGTTTTTGACGCGAACAAGGTGGAATTGCCATCACAAATTACATAATACTCCCGTAAAATACACTGTCATTTCCGGCGATTACGACCAAAGAACGCAGCCAAATGCCATTCAACTCGCATTGTGCAAACGGCGTTCTGTTGCAACGCACAATTTTTATGATATCTTCCGGACAATCATTCGCGTCCGTTCCAGTCTGACTGGAACGGATATACGAGGGCGGCGGTATTACCTTCGACGAATGCCTTGTTTTCGACAAGCATTCCGTTGAAATTGGCCTTTTCGGAAGGGACATTGTGATCGTGCGCAAGATCATTCCCGCCTCATATATGTCACACGATCCTGCTTATGAGGCTGGGGCCGGGTGGCTTTGCTGAGATTTGTGCGGAACAGCCACACCGATCCCGATCGATTTACAGGAGTAATTGTTGGAAATGACCCCGATTTCCCCGTCTAGTGTATGCTCAGGCATGCCAAGCGGTTTCACCGCTGCAACGCGCTGGTTCTTTTACGGCTGCTTGCTGCTTCTCATGATGCTGTTGGCGCCGCCTGCCCATGCGGCAGATTACGCCTTGGGCCCAATGGACAAGGTAACTATACGCGTGGTCGAATGGCAGACCGCCGAAGGTGCTTTCCGCGAGTGGCCCACGATCACAGGTGATTACCGGGTTGGTCCCTCAGGCACCTTGTCCCTTCCCTTCGCGGGTGAAATAGCAGCGGGCGGCAAGACCACATCCGAGATTGCCAAGGAGATCGCTACGAACCTCCGGCAGAAACTCGGCCTTAGCGATCTACCGGAAGCCTCCGTCGAGATAGCCGAGTTTCGGCCAATTTTCGTTTCAGGCGACGTGCAGACGCCAGGAAAATATGCATTCGAGCCTGAAATGACCGTTCTCAAGGCTGTCAGCCTTGCTGGCGGAATGCCGCGAACGGCCGGGCAGCGCTTCGAGCGGGACTATTTCAATGCGCGCGGGGATTATGATGTCATTGTAGCCGAGCACGACCGGGCGGTCGTCAAACTCGCAAGACTGCAAGCCGAATTGGCCAACGAACAGGAAATCAAAGTCCCGGACAATTTGATCGAGAAATCGAACGCCAAGAGACTGATCGACGATGAAATGGCAATCATGCGGACGAGGAAGAATTCCCTCGATCTGCAGATCAGTGGGCTGAACGATCTCAAGACGCTCTATACGAACGAAATCAGTTCGCTTGAAAAAAAGATGGGCGTGCAGAACCGGCAGCTGGATTTGACCCGCAAGCAGCTCAACAGTATTGGCGGCCTGGCGGATCAGGGCCTTGTTGTGAACTCGCGCCTCCTTGGGTTGCAGACCTCGGTTGCGGACATGGAAGGCAAACTTCTGGATCTTGATACCGCCTCGTTGCGCGCCAAACAGGAAATCAGCAAATCCACCCAGAATGAGACCGACCTTGATAACGAGCGCAAGGCAGAATTGGCAACCGAGATGCAGGCGACGCAGGCCGCACTCGATGAAAGCAATTTCAAGCTTCAGATGAACAAAAACCTGATGACCGAAGCGCTGGTGAGTGCGCCAGCTGCCTTGGGCAGGGGCAATGGCTCAGATCCTGTTGTCATGCAATACAGCATTGTCCGCAACTCCAACGGCAAAACCGAAGAGACGACCGCTGAAGAAGGAACCATCCTGCTGCCCGGCGATGTGGTCAAGGTTAAAATCGACACCGAGCGTTCGTGAACGTCAGAGCGGTTTGCAACCCCTGCTAACCGCTCTAAGCCTTAAGTCTCGGACTGATTTCGCAAGGTCTCGGCTTCGGCGTAGAAACGTTTTTCCCATTCCTTGTGGTTGTCGAGGCCTTCGCGGATGAACGGCGTGAAGATTGCCAGATTCATGAGCGCCCAATTGATGAAACGGGCGGGGAGTTTTAGCGGCTTCACGAAATCCACGAAGAGGACGACGCGCGTCTTGTCCGTATGGTTCCAGGCTTCGTGTTCGTAGGCATCGTCGAAGATCAGCGCTTTGCCCTCTTGCCAATGACATATCCTGTCTTTGACCCGGATGGCGAGCTTGTCGCCTGGCTCCGGCACGATCAAACCGAGATGAAGGCGCAATACTCCGTTGTAAGGGCCTCGATGAGCAGGCAGGTGCTTGCCAGGTTCGAAGATCGAAAACATGGCTGTCTTCAAGTTGGGAATCCTCTGCACCGCAGCCCATGTCTTGGGACATGCCCGAATGTTCTGTTCTGACTTCACGCCGAATCCGACCAGGAAGAAGGTCTTCCATTGCCTGTCCGTCGAGATTGTTTTGACGTCCGTCGAAATATCCTGAAATGCCGGCAGTTCGCTTTGACGCAGAAGAACGCGGTCGAGTTCAGTGCGAATATCCGGCCAAGCCTTCTCTATCTCGCTTGTCCAGGGAAAGACCGCATTGTCATAGACTGGAGGGTTGCCAAATCTGGCATATTTGAGATTGAGCTTTTCTGCCCAGGAGACGATGCCCATGAAAAAGCGTGTGGTCCTGCTCGGGCGAGCCATCGGCGCAATTCCGGCTGTCCCGAATTCCTGCTCGACTTCTTCAGCCCCCGCATTCTGAAGATTTGGTTCCTTCAACGTTCCTTCGGTCATAATCATTCCAATACGTTGCTGGCTTTGCGGAACGAGGCGCAATCGTGGATACGTGCGATTCCGGTGACGGCATTCTATTTAGGCGACGATAGACCTCTGCGCCAGATCACTTGCCAATTTTTGGCCTAGCGCGTGGGAGATACCTTGAGAGCCCGAACCAAAATCCGCCGAGGGGTGGCGAAAATGGTGGTTTTCGAGCACCGAAGCGCAGCGTACATTTGGTACGTGAGCATCGGAGCGCATAAAAACGCCATTTGCAGCCCTCCATGGCGAATTTTCGTTCAGGCTCTGAGGCTATTCACGATGCCGTCAATCAGGTCTTCTGTCGTTTTATACGCGTCAACATCAAGGACCTTGCAGCCGTGCTCGCCAACAAGTTCGGCGGTCTTTCGATCGAATAACAGCGTGCGTTCGAGAAATCTTGAGATCATTCCACGGTTCTGTTCGCTGGCATTGTGGAAACCGCTTGCTTCATAAATACGTGTGCGCAACGTGTCGGGACTGGCTGTCAGCCAGACAGCTCCGACTTCCTTCATGCGGTGTCCACTCGTGATAAAAGGCCAAAGTGCAGATCCCTCAAGCACCAGTTTGTCCATACCTTCATCGTGCACCGTAGCCCGGACGAGTTCCGCGACGAGTGGCGACATCTTGCGGTGATGCAGAATGACGGATTCCAGCAGTTCATTGGCCTTTAAACTCAGATAGTGCTCGGCTACGTGGGCGGGAACTTTCTTGTTTGACTGTCGCCAGGGCCTGCCAGGGTGCCTGGCAAGGCTGTCCGTCGAAATACAGCGCCAGCCAATTTTGCTCGCCAATGCGCCTGCGACCCTTGATTTCCCGACATTGGACGAGCCGCCGATCAGGATAATTTTAAGCTGCGGATCAATCCGTGTGTTCAAGGGCATTATCCCCGGTCGAAGGTGAGAGAGAATTTCAAAAACTGTTTATCGCCGACTATTTGCGATGTTCCATTATTTGCAACCAAAATGCACCTTCAGACAAAGAGCAACAGAAAACTGTTTTCCAAAGCGCGAACGAGCAACAAAACATTTGATTGTCGCCGCAGATCAATGACATTCGTCTCACGTTTTCTTTCCATCCGGGCGCTTCGGTTTCCTGACCGCCTGAATCTTGACTTTTTATCGAGTAGTCTTTGTCCCATTCTGCCGAACGGAAATCCTTCCATGTCCAACATCACGACCATAGTATCGACTATGACGGCAGCCTTCCTCGGCTCCTTCGTCGAAGTCGTCGAAGCCTTCACCATTATCCTGGCCGTCGGCGTTTCCCGCAGCTGGAAGCCCGCCATCATCGGCACGGGGCTCGCGCTCGTCGTTCTGGCCGCTCTGGTCCTGATCCTCGGCCCGCTGCTCGGACTGATCCCGACCGAGCTCCTGCAGTTCGTCATCGGAACCCTGCTGATCCTGTTTGGAATGCGCTGGCTGCGCAAAGCCATCCTCCGTGCTTCAGGTATTATTGCGCTTCACGATGAAGCAGAAGCCTTTGCGAGGGAGACCGATCAGCTCAAGCGCCAGGCAGCCGAACGGCGCGCGGACTGGATCGCAGGAATCGCTGCGTTCAAGGCGGTGCTGCTTGAGGGTATCGAAGTGGTCTTCATCGTCATCGCGGTTGGCGCCGGGCGCGGCATGCTCGGTTATGCCGCCCTTGGCGCGGCTATAGCGTGCCTCCTGGTACTGATCGTCGGTTTCGTCGTGCACAAGCCATTGTCGCAGGTGCCGGAGAACACCTTGAAATTCGTCGTCGGACTTCTACTTACGGCATTCGGCGTCTTCTGGGTTGGTGAAGGCCTTGGCGCCGATTGGCCGGGTGCCGATCTGTCGCTGATCGCAATCCTTGCCATCCTCGCAATATTCTCGTTTGCCGCCGTACGAATGCTACGCGGGTATTACAGCTCCAACGTAAAGGCAGTCGCCTGATGAACATCTTACGCACTGCCATACGAGAACTGATCGGCATGTTCATCGATGACGGCGCTCTTGCACTCTGGTCAATTGCATTGATTGGCGTCATTGCGGCCGCTGTGGAATATGGCGGATTGTCTGGATTCGCCGGTGGTATCCTGTTATTGGCGGGCTGCATCCTCATCCTCGCAGAAAGCACGTACCGTGCGGCGCGGAAAAAATCCCACGGATAATGCTGGAGTAAACTGGAATTGGTCAGCTTACCAACGTCCGGGCAGTCGCGCGACAGCCTGACCTACCGGCGCGACATCGACGGCCTCCGGGCCATCGCGATTTTGCCGGTCGTACTCTATCACACCGGCATGTCCGGCTTTCAGGGCGGATTCGTTGGCGTCGACGTGTTCTTCGTCATTTCCGGTTATCTGATGGCCTTGCGGATCATTGGGGGAATCGACCAGGGCGATTTCAGCCTCTGGCGGTTTTACGAAAGCCGCATTCGCCGCATTTTTCCGGCGCTGTTCGCAATGATCGCAGCGTCGGCGGTGATGGCATGGCTATTTTTCATGCCGGTCGAATTTGAGTATTTTGCTCGCAGCGTGAAAGCGGCGGCTCTTTTTGTTTCCAACATCCAGCTCAACAGGGAGAGCGGATATTTCGATATAAGCGCCCAGCTGAAGCCGTTGTTGCACACATGGTCGCTTGCCATCGAAGAACAATTCTACATCGTCTTCCCCCTGATGCTCCTTCTCTTGAGCAGGATCGGCCGGGAATGGATAAAGCCGGCGCTCGTTCTGCTGTTTGTGGGGTCGCTCGCAGCGAGCATCTGGGGCGTTGAGCAAAGGCCCGTCGAGGCGTTTTATCTGTCGCCTTACCGCGCCTGGGAGCTGCTACTCGGCGCTTTGCTCGCATTGGGTGTCGTGCCCAGGCCGAAACAGCAATTTATCGGCGAAATCCTGGCTGCCGTCGGACTCATCCTGATAGGCTTTGCGGTCTTCGTCTATAGTGACAGCACTTCGTTTCCCGGCCTTGCCGCGCTCGTCCCCTGCATTGGTGCCGCTCTCATCATTCAGGGACGGGCCGCACGCGGTCCGGCGGGATTGTTTCTCACGTCCTCGCCGCTCGTGTTCATCGGCCTGATTTCCTATTCGCTCTATCTCTGGCACTGGCCGATTATCGTCTTCACGCGTTACCTGAACGGTCACGAGCTCACCTTCATCCAAAGCGGTCTGCTCGTAGCTATCTCGCTTATGGTGGCTGTTTTTTCCTGGCATTTGATCGAACGGCCGTTCCGCGGACATGCCGGCTCGATTTCCCGCAAACCTGTCTTTGCCGCTGCGACGGCGGTTATCATAGCGGTCGTCGCCTTCGGCAATTATGTCATATCCGAAGTCGGGCTTCCCGGCCGCCTTACCCCGGTTGCCCAGAAAATCTACAATGCCACCTATGACGAAAGCCGGTATTCCAGTCCCGAATGCTTGCAGGATACCAGTGGAAGAGGTCCGTCCCTTTCCGACATCCAATCGGGCAACCTTTGCCGCTTGGGAATTCCCGGTGCGGATAATGTGAATTTCCTCGTTTGGGGCGACTCGCACTCCGGATCGATGGCGCCTGCCATCGATCTTGCAGCGACGAAGGCCGGTGCCAGTGGTATTTTGGCCGCACGGGCCTCATGTCCGCCACTTCCGGATGTGGAACTCAAAGACCAAAAAGATACGCTGCGTTGTGTCGACTACAATGCGGCAGTGCGAGACCTTATCGTTCGCAAGCGCATACCGTTGGTCTTCATGATCGCCTATTGGCCTAAATACGTCCTCCGCTCGGAGTTACCTAACCAGGGGCTTTATTTCGATCCCAAGATCCGCCCGCAGCTTGACGACGAATCGGCGCCCATTGCGGCCGCTCTGGACCAGACCCTCGCTGACCTCAAACGGCAGGGTACGCAAGTGGTGCTTGTGATGGATGTTCCGGAAATGGGGCACTACATGCCGGAAGCCCTTGCCAAAGCGGCAACGAGAGGCACATCTACCGACATTGCACCGTCATGGGCCTACACGTCCGAGAGGCAGGCAGTCTCCCGTGATATGCTTAGCGAATACGCTGCAAAATACGGGGCAATCACCGTCGATGCGCTCCAGGGTATCTGCGACAATGGCCGGTGTGACAGCATGCGAAACGGCCTGCCCCTGTACAAGGATTCAGACCATATCACCGCCACGACCGCCCGGAGTCTGAGTTACCTCTATACGCCGGTGTTCAAGACATTGGCCGGTGCTCTCGGAATCGCTGTCGACTAGCGCTTCAGGATGACTTTTCCGAAGACGTGGAATTACCCGCAGGCCACGCGGAAAGTGCTTGCTCGGCAACGGCCTCCAGCATCTCGCGGCTAAAGCCGGCTTTGGCCTGCACCGCCATGCCGTGAGAGACAGCCATCACGAATGCCGCAAGGGCATCCGGTTTGGCCGTCTTCGGTAAGTCGCCTTCGGCCTTTGCCCGTTCGAAGCGTTCACGAAGCTGCGCCTCACCGCCGGCGCGAGCTTCGATCAGCGCTTGACGCACTGGCTCCGCTTCATCAGATCCTGCCAAAACCCCGTTTATACCCAGACACCCCGTATGGTGGGAGTAACGTGTATTGAGTTCGGCTGCACTGTAAAGGATATGCGCAGCAACTGCCCGCGCTGTCGGGAGCTCAAGCGACTTCGGGATGAAATCCAGGTATCGCTCATAATAGCGATCCAGGGCTCGGCGGAACAAAGCCTCCTTGTTGCCGAATGCAGAATAGAGGGCGGGCCTCTCAACGCCGGCAGCCTCTGTCAGGTCAGCATAGGATGCGCCCTCGTAGCCCTTGCGCCAGAAAACGCACAGCGCAGCGTCGAGCACCTTCTCCACATCAAATTCGCGATGGCGTCCCATCAGCGCAACCCGGTCTTTTTCATAATGACCGTTATTTAAAACACTTGACTGCCTCTGTCAAATTTCATACCAAGCGTTATCGTAATGCCTGTTATGAAAACGGGCCGCTTTCGCTCACCAGATCAGGCAGCGCCCTGATCATCCACAGAAAGGGATTCTCATGTCGAACATATTGAAGGGCAAGACCGTGCTCATTACGGGCGGCTCGCGCGGACTCGGCGCTGCCACGGCGGAGGCGTTTGCCAATCAGGGAGCAGACGTTGCGATCAGCTACGCCGCCTCGGCCGAGAAAGCCGAAGCCGTCGTGGAGAAGCTCAAGGCAAAGGGTGTTCGCGCGATTGCGATCAAGGCCGACCAAGCGGACCTCACGGTCGCCAAGCCTCTGATCGAGTCGGTGATTGCCGAATTCGGCAAGCTCGACATCCTCGTCAACAATGCCGGCATCGCGATCCAGGGCCACAAGGTCGACGATACCGAGCTCGATGGAGACAAATATAATCGCCAGTGGCAGGTAAATGTTATGGGCACGATCGCTATCACGCGCGCGGCGGCACCCAAACTGACCGACGGTGGCCGGATCATTTTCATCGGCTCTCTCCTCGGCTCATACGTGCCCTTCCCGGGTGTCGCCGACTATACCGGGACAAAGTGGGCGCTCGCCGGGTACGCGAAGGGCATCGCGCGCGACCTTGGCCCCCGCAATATCACTGTGAACGTCGTACAACCGGGCATCATGCCCACGGACATGGCCTCTGACGTTGCCGGTGAGCTTCCGAACCGTGAAGCCATCCTCGACATGCATCCGATCCGTCGCATTGCGACCCTCGAAGAAGTGGCGGAAACCGTTTGCTTCCTCGCCGGACCTTCCGCGGGCTACATCAACGGTGAGACCGTAAATATCGCCGGTGGTCTCGGAATCTGAGCGTCGAACGCAATAATCCATTCCACTTTCGTACTCGGGTCAAGACCTGTAATCTGCCGCGACACGTTTGCCGTGTCGCGGTATTCAAGTAATTTAAGTTATGTCCTGAAGCTGGGCCTCGCCATTGTGCAGCAAGCAGGCTTTCGTGAAGAGCCCTAAATTGACGAGATTGGGTAGGCGAATGTCCCGAATATCCGGCAGAGGCCTGATTGATGGATCAAACGACCGATCAATCTGCGAGATGAACCCCAGGACGACGCCGGTCTTTCTGGCGAAATCCTTAAGAGCGAGAATTTGATCGGAGAGTGCTGGCTTGCTTCGTTGCTTGTCGAGTATCTGAAGATAGTCGACAACGGCAACTGTCCCTCGGTCCGAGGCTGACAAGTGGCGAATAATGTAGTCCGCGCTGATTTCATCCGACGTAACGATTTCAATAGCGTCGCCAAGGTCGCGGTAGTCGTCATCCAACGAGCGAATATGTTGCCGTGCCTGCTGCTCGGTAAATTCCAGCGTGAAGAATATCGCCTTTCTGCCGTCTCGGGCAGCGTCGAGCAAAAGCTGAAGTCCAAGCGTGGTCTTGCCATGTCCGGGGCGACCGGCCACCAGCAGCAGATCGCCGTCATCGAGCCGGGATAATACGGTTTTCGACAATGATCCCGCTGCGATCCGGGACGAAAGCAGGCTCCACCCTGCAAACCCTTCCTCGCGCGCAATTTGGTTCAGTGCTTCGTGCAGGGGAATATTATTTTTTCGGACCAGCAGCTTGGCCCGACGTTTCAACTGGAAGATAGGGGCAGAAAGCTTCATCGAGGACCTCCATTCCGAGCCAAAGACGCAACCCCTCCTTATGCGTCGCTCGAACAGATGGTTCGATGATGATGTCACCCCGTATGTGCGATACTTCCCGAAGGAGGGAGGAGGCGCGGGCCAAGCCTATGTGGCAAAGGTTAGCGGGCATCATGATTCGCGACAAGCACAAATGACAGCCTTGTGCCTCGCGACTCGGATGACGAGTCCCATGGCGCAACAGCCGATGCGTTGCCACTCGTGCCTATAAGAGCATGACCGGAAAATCCGTCAGGGCGTGGCGAAAATGGTGATTTTCGAGCACCGAAGCGCAGCGTACGTTGGGGTACGTGAGCATCGGAGCGCAGGAAAGCGCCATTTGCAGCCCGCCTTGGCGAATTTTCCGTCTAGATCAGCCGCGCTTCTTGCGCAGGCGAATGATGATGTCGACGTTGACGATTTCCATGCCTTCGGGAACCGGAGGCAAGTTGCCAACCATGGTCGAACCACTGGGGATATCAATCACCTCATTTTCGCCCTCGACGAAAAAGTGATGATGGTCGGAAACATTCGTGTCGAAATAGGTCTTTGCGCCCTCGACGGCGAGGATGCGGAGCATTCCGGCCTGGGTAAATTGATGCAGTGTATTGTATACCGTAGCCAGCGAAACTGGCACATTGGCGCCAAGCGCCTCTTCGTGCAGTTCTTCGGCGGAAAGGTGTCTGTCACCCTTGGCAAAGATCAGGCTGGCGAGCGCGATACGCTGACGGGTCGGCCGCAATCCTGCAAAGCGCAAGCGCTCCTGCAAGGATACATCGGCGTCAATTTCGTAAGAAATATGCATGGCCCGTCTGCCACTCCGTTAACTCATATCAGAAGTCCCACCACAGACACATTGCCCGTCGTGTTACATGATTGATATATGCTGTCTTGCGAAATCGATCAATAGGCAGCGTTTACGCCATTTGTCTAAGGAAAAGTGTGGGCACAACTGGAAATCGCATGTCGCACTAAATTCGCAGAGGGCTTCGATCCGGCGAGGGTTCCATTTGACCGTAGTTTGCTCTATGCAGCGTTTTCAGGCGGAAATACACTATGATAGGTTCCGCCCGCGCCGGAACATATGCAGGCGCAAGCCTTGACGTTACCGATGGGAGAAAGAATGCCAGAACAGAAATCAAGCTACGGGTATGAAGAGCTTCTTGCCTGTGCCCGCGGAGAGATGTTCGGTCAGGGCAATGCCCAGTTGCCAGCACCGCCCATGCTGATGTTCGACCGTATCACCGAGATTTCTGAAACAGGCGGCGAGAATGGCAAGGGCTACATCCGCGCTGAATTCGATATCAAGCCTGACCTTTGGTTCTTCCCCTGTCATTTCATTGGCGATCCTGTAATGCCCGGCTGTCTCGGCCTCGATGCCATGTGGCAATTGACCGGCTTTTATCTCGGCTGGCTCGGCGAGCCCGGCAAGGGCCGCGCCCTCTCCACCGGCGAGGTCAAGTTCACCGGCATGGTCACGCCAAAAAACAAACTTGTCGAATATGGCATCGACTTCAAACGCGTCATGCGTGGCCGTCTGGTGCTTGGAATTGCCGATGGCTGGTTAAAGGTCGATGGCGAGACTATCTATAAAGCAACTGACCTGCGGGTTGGCCTGTTCAAGGAAAGCGCTGCCTGACAAATTTGGCAACGTATTACCTTTAAGGAGATCGCGATGCGGCGAGTAGTTGTGACGGGCATGGGTATCGTGTCCTCTATCGGCAACAATGTAGAGGAGGTGCTGGAATCGCTGCGAACGGCGAAATCCGGTATTGTCTTCGCCGAAGAATATGCTGCGCACGGTTTTCGCAGCCAGGTGAAAGGTGCTCCTACGCTCGATCCCGCCACGCTTGTCGACCGCCGCGCAATGCGCTTCCACGGTGGCGGCACTGCCTGGAACCATGTCGCCATGGATCAGGCCATCGCTGACGCCGGACTCGATACGGATCTCATTTCCAATGAGCGCACCGGCATCATCATGGGTTCGGGCGGCTCCTCGACCCGCACGATAGTGGAGGCTGCGGAAAAGACGATCGAATCCGGCTCCAGCAAGAAGGTCGGTCCCTTCGCCGTGCCGAAAGCCATGTCTTCGACCGCCTCGGCAACGCTGGCCACATGGTTCAAGATCAAGGGCGTCAATTATTCAATTTCCTCAGCCTGCGCGACATCCAACCATTGTGTCGGCAATGCCTATGAGATGATCCAGTATGGCAAGCAGGACATGATGTTCGCCGGCGGCTGCGAAGATCTCGACTGGACCTTGTCCGTGCTTTTCGACGGGATGGGCGCCATGTCCTCCAAATTCAACGACCGGCCATCGGTAGCCTCCCGCGCCTATGACAAGAACCGCGATGGCTTTGTCATTTCGGGTGGCGCGGGCGTGCTCGTTCTCGAAGAGCTGGAACATGCCAAGGCGCGCGGTGCCAAGATTTATGGCGAACTGGTCGGTTATGGCGTGACCTCGGATGGTGCCGATATGGTCGCACCGAGCGGTGAAGGCGCGGCGCGCTGCATGCGCATGGCGATCGCCAACGTCAAGGGTCCGGTCGATTACATCAACCCGCACGCGACCTCGACACCTGTCGGCGATCTCAAGGAAATTGAAGCCATCCGCGAAGTCTTTGGTTCGGGTAATCAGTGCCCACCTATTTCGGCGACCAAATCACTGACCGGACATTCGCAGGGCGCGACCGGCGTACACGAGTCCATCTATTCACTTCTGATGATGAATCACGATTTCATCGCGGAAAGCGCCAATATCGAAGAACTCGATCCGGCATTCGAAGACATGCCCATTACGCGCCGGCGGATCGACAACATCAAACTGAATACGGTTCTGACCAATTCCTTCGGATTTGGCGGCACGAACGCTTCGCTGGTCTTCCAGCGTTACGAGGGTTGAGGAAACAATGGCTGATTTAATGAAGGGCAAACGCGGCCTTATCATGGGGGTCGCGAACAGCCACTCCATTGCCTGGGGAATAGCCAAGGAATTGGCCGACAACGGCGCCGAACTGGCATTCACCTATCAGGGCGAAGCCTTCGGCAAGCGTGTTGCACCCTTGGCAGAACAGCTTGGCTCGAAACTGCTCTTGCCTTGCGATGTCGAGGATATTGCTACCGTCGATGCGGTTTTCGAGACGCTGGAAAAAGAATGGGGCACGATCGATTTCGTTGTCCATGCCATCGGCTTCTCCGACAAGTCGCAGCTCAAGGGTCGCTATGCCGATGTGACCACGCGGGACAATTTTTCGAGAACAATGGTCATTTCCGCCTACTCCTTCACCGAGGTCGCCCAGCGCGCGGCAAAGCTGATGCCTGACGGCGGTTCTATCCTGACGCTGACCTATGGCGGCTCCACCCGGGTCATGCCCAACTACAATGTGATGGGCGTGGCCAAGGCTGCCCTCGAAGCGATGGTCCGCTATCTCGCCGCCGACTACGGTCCGGAAGGAATTCGCGTCAATGCAATTTCTGCGGGTCCTGTCCGCACATTGGCTGGCGCCGGCATCGGCGATGCACGCGCCATGTTCTCCTACCAGAAGCGCAACGCACCACTACGCCGCACGGTCGACATAGAAGACGTCGGCCGGTCTGCCCTCTACCTCCTGTCGGACCTTTCGAGCGGTGTCACCGGTGAAATCCACTACGTGGATTCCGGCTACAACATCGTATCGATGCCGACTCTGGAAGAGCTGAAAAAGTCCGACGACGGCAGGGAGTGATTCTGGCAGGGTTCTCCCCGGAACCGGGACGAATTTCCGCAAGTTTTTTGCAAAAATGACGCAAGGACTTGCGAAACGGATGCAAGAAATGCCGAATCTGACATGCTTTTTACCACCGCGGGTGGCATTTTAGTTGCAAGAGGTAGAAATTACTTCTTCGCTTCGATGATCTTGTAGCCAGCATTGTCCTCAAGCGGCGGCAGCACCGATTTGAACAGTGATTTCAGTCCCGCCTCATAGGGCATCTGCCGGTTGGCAACGAGGAGCAGCTTGCCGCCTGGCTTCATCCGTTTGGCTGCCGCCGCAATGAAACCCTGCCCCATCGTCGGGTCCGCACTGCGCCCGGCATGGAACGGCGGATTCATGACGATCGTATCGTAAATCTCTGTAATCGCTTCACTATTCACGTCATGCCAATGGAAGCTCACGGGGATTTCGCCCCCTGATATATTCATTTTGGCAGCTTCCAGGGCCTCGAAATCAGCCTCGTAAAGTGCCAGCGATTTCAGTTTTTCCGGATGGTTCAAAACTTCGCTGGCAAGGTAGCCCCAGCCTGCGCCGAAGTCCGCTACGTGCCCGCTGATGCGGCCGGCGAAGTGCTTGACGAGCATGGCCGAACCCTTGTCGACGGCGGAATGCGAAAACATGCCGGGGGCCGTCGTGAAGCGATCTTCGAGCGTTGTTAGCTCGCCCGTAAGTCTTTCAATTTGCTCGTTATTTACGGTTTCCGGCCGCATGAACCAGAAGGCCACGGCATGATGTTTGGATAGCCTCTCAGCGACTGGAACGACGCTCTCCACCGTCTTTCGGAAGCTGTCGACGCCGAGCTTCTTGTCACCCGAAACCACAATCTGACCGCCGGGTTTAATGTGCTTCAGTGCCTGAGCAAGCCAGTTCTCATTGCGTCCCTTGTGCTTGCCCAGCAAGATCAACCCACCATCAAACTGCTCATTGCCAAGTAACCTTGGCACAGCATTAAAGCCTGCCTTCTGCAATGCCAAATAGTCCGGTTTGAATGGTTGAAGACAGGTCAGGCTTGTCTTCCACTCATCACTTATATCACGATCTACTTCAGCACCGAGAAACAACCATGCGGAGCCATCGTCTGGCAAAGCCAGTATCTCGTCTTCAAAAGGCAGGAAGAGCGTCTGCAGGGCGCCGTTGGCCATAAAGAATCCATCTATAGATATGTTGTGCCAAGAAAAAAGCGCGCCACAAGGGCGCGCTTTCACTATAGCCTATTCAGAAGATTACTCAGCGTCTTCCTGAGCTTTCTTTTCCTGAACGATTTCTTTGCCAGTTTCCTGGTCAACGACTTTCATCGACAGGCGAACCTTGCCGCGTTCGTCGAAGCCCATGAGCTTGACCCAGACCTTCTGACCTTCCTTGACCACGTCCGAAGTCTTGGCAACACGATCCGAAGCAAGCTGCGAGATGTGAACCAGCCCGTCGCGTGGGCCGAAGAAGTTTACGAACGCACCAAAGTCAGCAGTCTTTACAACTGTGCCTTCATAGATCTCGCCTACTTCCGGCTCTGCTACGATGGAGTGGATCCACTTGCGTGCAGCCTCGATCTCCTTGGCCGAGGACGATGCAATCTTAACTGTACCATCATCTTCGATGTTGATCTTCGCGCCTGTCTTCTCGACGATCTCGCGAATGACCTTGCCGCCGGAACCGATAACGTCACGGATCTTGTCGGTCGGAATGTTCATGACTTCAATGCGCGGTGCAAATTCGCCAAGTTCCGAGCGGCCTTCGGTGATGGCCTTCGCCATCTCGCCGAGGATGTGCAGACGGCCGTCTTTGGCCTGCGCCAAAGCAACTTTCATGATCTCTTCGGTGATGCCGTCGATCTTGATATCCATCTGCAGGGCAGTGATACCATTTTCCGAGCCGGCTACCTTGAAATCCATGTCGCCGAGGTGATCTTCGTCGCCGAGGATATCGGAGAGAACAGCAAACTTCTCGCCTTCGAGGATCAGGCCCATAGCGATACCGGCGACCGGACGCAGCAGTGGAACACCAGCATCCATAAGAGCCAGCGATGTGCCGCAAACCGTAGCCATCGAGGACGAACCATTGGATTCGGTGATCTCGGAGACCGTACGGAGCGTATAGGGGAACTGTTCCTTGGCGGGCAGAACCGGATGGATAGCGCGCCAGGCGAGCTTGCCATGACCGATTTCGCGGCGGCCGGGAGAACCCATGCGACCTGTTTCACCGACCGAATAGGGCGGGAAATTGTAGTGGAGCATGAAGGTTTCTTTGTACATGCCGGTCAGCGAGTCGACATACTGCTCGTCTTCGCCGGTGCCGAGCGTCGCAACGACGATGGCCTGTGTTTCACCGCGGGTGAACAAAGCCGAACCGTGCGTGCGTGGCAGAAGGCCAACTTCCGAAACGATCGGACGGACCGTTGAAAGATCACGGCCATCGATGCGGCTGCCCGTGTCGAGAATGTTCCAGCGAACGATCTTCGCCTGAACCGACTTGAATACGGTTGCGATTTCTTCTGCGGAAAACTCTGGTTCTTCAACGCCTTCCGGGAAGAAATGCGCCTTGACCTTGGCTTTCGCCGCATCAACGGCGTTGTAGCGATCCTGCTTATCGGTGATCTTGTAGGCATCGCGAAGATCGGCCTCAACGACCTTCAGAACAGCTGCTTCTGCGGCCGAAAGGTCGTCCGTCTGGAAATCGCGCGGCTCTTTTGCGGCGACTTCCGCGAGCTTGATGATCGCATCGATAACCGGCTGAAAAGCGCGATGGCCGAACATTACCGCGCCGAGCATAATGTCCTCAGCCAATTCCTTGGCTTCCGATTCAACCATGAGAACCGCGTCGCCCGTACCGGCAACAATGAGATCGAGGCTCGATTCCGGCATTTCGTCAACGGTTGGGTTCAGCCTGTATTCGCCACCGATATAGCCGACGCGCGCGCCGCCAATCGGCCCCATGAAAGGCACGCCGGAAAGCGTCAGAGCGGCAGAGGCACCGATCATCGAAACGATGTCCGGGTTGTTCTCAAGATCATGCTGGATAACGGTCAGAACGACCTGTGTGTCATTCTTGTAGCCATCAGCAAAAAGCGGGCGGATCGGGCGGTCGATCAAACGCGAAACCAATGTTTCGTTTTCGCTCGGACGGCCTTCACGCTTGAAGTAACCGCCAGGAATCTTGCCGGCGGCATAAGTCTTTTCCTGATAGTTGACGGTCAGCGGGAAGAAGTCCTGACCGGCCTTCGGTGCCTTGGCGGAAACGACTGTCGCGAGTACGACGGTTTCGCCGTAGGTGGCGAGAACGGCGCCGTCAGCCTGACGGGCGATCTTGCCGGTTTCGAGAATGAGCGGACGTCCGCCCCATTCGATTTCAACTTTGTGTTGATTAAACATATCTTGTCCTTCAGTGGAGAAAGACGCGCTTCCCTTTGGATAGCAGCATCGATCTCCCGTTTCGATTTAGACCAATCACGGGCAAGACAATTTGCAACTCGCACTTTCGAGTTGCCAGCAATCCTGCCCCATGACCTGTCTCATGGTAGAATTCATTCCCATCGAAGGTTCCCGGTCATTTCATCCGAAATGACCGCCTCCTATGGAGATGAAAGAAACCGGCGGAACGCAACGCGTATCCGCCGGTTTAATCCGTTATTAGCGGCGCAGGCCGAGCTTTTCGATCAGCGTCTGGTAACGGCCCTGATCAACTTTCTTGAGATAATCAAGAAGGCTGCGGCGCGTCGAGACAAGCTTGAGCAGACCACGGCGGGAATGGTTATCCTTCTTGTGGTCCTTGAAATGTTCGGTCAAATTGACAATGCGCTCTGTCAGAACGGCAACCTGGACTTCCGGAGAACCGGTATCGCCTGGCTTCGTTGCATATTCAGTGATCACTGCCTGCTTGCGTTCAGCGGTTATCGACATCGTATATCCTTTCTTTTGAAGAGGAAAACAGGATGCCCACGGCCGGGATGTCGTCCAGCGGGGGCCGGTTAAAGCGATAGCAAAAGCTGGTCGCTGCGGGCCGTATAGTCGAAAATGTGACAAATTACCAGCCGCAAATGATTCTGGCCATTTCAGGCCGTGAATACACGCTTCGGCTGGAACTGACCCTTCTCGATAAAGCCAATCGCCAAAACTTTGCCCTTGGTAGTCACGCAGGCCTCGTCAGCTTCGACAGGTGCATCGCGCCCGCGCAGTATCACAGGATTGCCCATCCGAATGCGATGCGCCTGATCATCAGAGACTGCAACCTGCGGCAGGCTTTCCAACGCTGCGCCTGTATCGATAAGAAAAGCATCCATCACCGAGAAGCGCTCGGCCAGCCGCTCATAAGATCGGTCCTCACCCTCCTCCTCCGTCGGGACGGGAGGGTGGGCAGCTTCCAACTCCGCGAGTGTGACGAAATCGGACTCGTCGAAGGGTGCAACCTCGATGCGGCGCAGGTCGGAAATGTGGCCATAGCAACCAAGATCGCGGCCCATGTCGCGCGCGAGTGAGCGCACGTAGGTGCCCTTGCCGCATTCGACTTCGAAGATCGCCGTCAACGCATCGGTCTGTTCGATCAATTCCAGCCTGTCAATTTCCACTTCGCGAGAAGGTATTTCGACCTCCTCGCCGCCGCGGGCGAGATCGTAGGCCCGTTCGCCAGCGATTTTGATGGCGGAGAATTTGGGCGGCGTCTGTTGGATGACACCGATGTATTTCGGCAGCAACGCTTTGATTGACGCTTCGTCGGGACGCAAGTCCGAGGTCACTGTGACCTCGCCCTCGAGATCATCCGTGGAGCGTTCGGCACCCCAGGTCACGGTAAAACGATAGATCTTTGTTCCGTCCATGACATAGGGAACCGTCTTTGTCGCCTCACCCAGAGCAATCGGCAGCATGCCGGATGCCAGAGGGTCCAGCGTGCCCGCATGACCAGCTTTCTCGGCCTTGAACAACCATTTGATCTTGGAGACGGCCTCGGTGGATCCCATGCCTTTCGGCTTGTCGAAGATCAGCCAACCGGAAACCGGACGGCCTTTTTTCTTGCGCTGCCGTGTCATCTCAATCGTTACCGTCGCCGGCGTGGCCTGGCACGTCGCCCGGATTGGGATCACCACCGTCGTCATCCTCATCGTCGACGAGGTCGCGAGTGACTTCCGGCTTGCGCAAGAGAGCGTCAATCTTGGCGTAATTGTCGAAGCTTGTGTCGATACGGAACCGGAATTCCGGCATATATTTCATCTGCTTGAGATGAGATGCGGCCCGGCCGCGAATGAACTTGGCATTCTTGTTAAGGGCGCTGATGACACCATCGCTGTCGACGGCACCGACCGGCGACACAAAACAGGTAGCGATTTTCAGATCTGGCGACATACGCACTTCGGAAATGGCAATCACCGCATTTTCCAGCGTGTCATCACGAACATCGCCGCGTGCAAGCACTTGAGAAACCGCATGGCGCACCTGCTCACTGACGCGCAGCTGGCGTTGAGAAGGGCCTGATCCTGTAGCAAAACGAGCCATAAATTTATCTTATCCCAAGAATGTCATATGCCAATAAACAATGGATCGCCGGTTTTCATTCCGGCGATCCTGTCTTCAAATATTGGGCGCTGCCTTAAAGCGTGCGAGTCACATGTTCGACGCGGAAAGCCTCGATCGTATCGCCTGCGCGCATATCGTCGTAATTCTCGAACGCCATACCGCATTCCTGACCGGCCGGGACTTCGGTAACTTCATCCTTGAAGCGCTTGAGCGTCTTGAGCTTGCCTTCGTGGATGACGACGTTATCGCGGATAAGGCGGACACCCGCACCACGTTCGACCTTGCCTTCCGTGACACGGCAGCCAGCGACCTTGCCGACCTTGGTGATGTTGAAGACTTCAAGAATTTCCGCATTACCGATGAAGGTTTCACGGCGTTCTGGCGAAAGAAGACCCGACATCGCTGCCTTCACATCATCAACGAGGTCGTAAATGATGTTGTAGTAGCGGATTTCGATGCCTTCGCGCTCGGCCAAATCACGGGCCTGCTTGTTGGCACGCACGTTGAAGCCGATGATCGCCGCGTTCGAGGCCTCGGCGAGGGCGATATCGCTCTCGGTGATACCGCCAGCACCCGAGTGGATGATGCGCGCACGTACTTCGTCGGTTCCAAGCTTATCCAGGGCGCCGGCAATGGCTTCGATCGAGCCTTGGACGTCGCCCTTGATGAGAAGCGGAAATTCCTTCAGCCCGGTTACTTGCAACTGGCTCATCATCTGTTCGAGCGAACCGCGCGAACCAGCCTGACGTGCCACAGCCTTTTCACGGGCGAGACGCGTGCGGTATTCGGAAATTTCACGCGCCTTGGCTTCGCTTTCAACGACAGCAAAACGATCACCGGCCTGCGGCGGTCCGCCTAGACCAAGAACCTCGACCGGCATTGCAGGTCCGGCATCCTTGAGATTTTCACCGCGGTCATTGACCAATGCACGAACACGACCCCACTCGCTACCTGCAACGATGATATCGCCCGGTCTGAGAGTACCCTTCTGAACCAGAACGGTAGCAACCGAACCGCGGCCGCGATCAAGCTTGGCTTCGATCACGACACCTTCAGCTGTCCGGGTAGGATCGGCCTTGAGGTCGAGAACTTCCGCCTGAAGCAGGATCGTTTCCAGAAGCTTGTCGAGACCGGCACCGGTCTTGGCCGAAACCTCGACGTCCAGCGTTTCACCGCCCATGGATTCCACGAACACTTCATGCTGCAGAAGACCGTTGCGGACCTTCTGCGGATCAGCGGACGGCTTGTCGATCTTGTTGATCGCTACGATGATCGGAACACCCGCAGCCTTCGCATGGTTGATCGACTCGATCGTTTGCGGCATGACGCTGTCATCGGCAGCAACGACCAGAATGGCGATATCGGTTGCCTGTGCACCGCGGGCACGCATGGCCGTAAAGGCAGCATGGCCCGGCGTATCGATAAACGTGATCTTCTGGCCGTTCTGCTCAACCTGATAAGCACCGATGTGCTGGGTGATACCGCCAGCTTCGCCGGAAACGACGTTGGCCTTGCGGATCGCATCGAGCAGCGAGGTCTTGCCGTGATCGACGTGACCCATGATGGTGACAACCGGCGGACGCGACACGAAGGATGCCGTGTCGTCCTGCACGTTGAAGATACCTTCTTCGACGTCGGATTCAGCAACGCGGCGAACCGTGTGGCCGAATTCTTCGGCAATCAACTGAGCAGTATCGGCGTCGATCAGATCGCCCGGCTTCATCATCTGGCCTTCCTTCATCAGGAATTTGATGACGTCGACGGAACGCTCTGCCATACGCTGGGCGAGTTCCTGGATCGTAATCGTCTCCGGCAGGATAACTTCACGCGCGATCTTCTCGCGGGTCTCCTGCTGCATGCCGCGCTTGAATTTCTCCTGGCGGCGGCGCATAGCGGAAAGCGAACGGCTGCGACTTTCATCATTGAGCGCAGTGCCCAATGTCAGCTTGCCGCGGCGGCGTTCATCTTCGCCCTTGACGACCTTTGGTGCCCGGACTTCCGGCTTGGCCGGAGCAGCACTGGTGCCACGGCGGACGCCAGCAGGACCACGACGGTCGTCGTCTTCTTCGGCAGCATTCGGCTTGCGCGCCGCTGCCTTCAGTGTTGCGTCGTCGGCTGTCTTCAACTCGGCAGGCTGGCGCTTGCGGGATTCTTCTTCTGCACGCTGCTTGGCCTCAGCCTCTTTGCGCAGGCGCTCTTCTTCCTCAGCCTGACGGCGGGCAGAAGCTTCACGTTCCTGGGCACGAAGTGCGTCATCTTCAGCACGGCGGGCAGCTTCGACGGCTGCCTTGGCGCGATCTTCCGCATCACGGGCCTTGGAACCTTCCAGCGCCTTGCGGCGCGCTTCGAGTTCTGCTGTGGACAGAGTGTTAAGCACCATACCGGAACGATCGTTCGGGCGCTGACCGGAAGGACGATAAGGCTGTTGGGCGGGGCGCTGCTGGGCAGGCGCAGCGGGACGCGCGCTTGTCTGGGGCGCTGGTGCCGGCGCGGCTGGAGCAGCCGGACGCGGCGCCGGTGCAGCAGCACTTGGCTGCGGTGCAGCCGGCTGAGGCGCAGGGCGCGCGGGCGCAGCAGCTGCCGGCGTTGGCGCTGGAGTCGCCGCAACAGGAGGCGCAACCTCCGGCTTCTGATCCGGGAGGCTGAACTTGCGCTTCTTTGTTTCAACAACAACAGACTTCGTACGCCCATGGCTGAAGTTCTGACGCACGGTGCTCTGTTCAACGCCAGGCCGCTTCAGGGTCAGGGTCTTCTTATTGACGCCTAGCGTCTTGTCGTCTGTCGATTTTGTATCGCTCATTCCGTTTCCGTTTCCTTCGCGACAGTCGCCGCTTTAGCGTCGGCCACATCCGTGGGGCCATCGCGAAAATGCTGTAGAAGCCAGGCTCGTTTCATGAACCCGGCAGCTGCCTTCCCCTTGAGTACGGCAGCATGTATCACATTTACCCCACCCAATGCCAAATCCATTTCACTGCTTTCGAACAATGAAAGGGCGGGTATTTCAGGTCCGCCCGCATAAACAACCGAACGGCGGGCCTGGTCAAGTTTGCGGACACCATCTTCCGCCGCTTCAAAGGCATGAAGCACGAGTGCAGCGGTGCCGTTGCGGATCGCAATATCCACTTTTGCGGCCCCTGTTACCACAACCCCGGCCTTTCGCGCCAATCCAAAACTGCCCAACGCTGATTTTGCGAGCATCTGGTCGACTGCCTGTCCCAAATTATCGGGAGCCGTGACACTGCTTTTCAATCCGCGCGGAAAAAGCTTTCGCTTGACCGCCTCATCGATATATCGCCGCTGAGCTTTGACCCAACAGCCCCGGCCGGGCAGATTGCGCTTCAGATCAGCCACAACCGTACCGTCTGGACCAGCGACAAACCGGATCATGTCATCGACAGAACCGCTTGTCCGCGTGACAATGCACGTTCTGTCGTTCATTTCCGGTTCCACGTCTGGATCGCTCGAAATCAGCCAGCGACCTCTTCTTCCGCCGTTGGTTCGGCTTCGGCAGCAGCAAGATCGTCTTCCGTGATCCACCCGGCTTTCAGGCGTGCAGCAAGAACCATCTGTTCCGCGTCGGCACGGCTGACTTCGAACGACGACAGAATGCCTGGATAGTTGATTGTCTCACCATCCTTGCGTTCACGCCAGCCGGTCAGTTCGTCGACTGCGTAGCCAGCGAAGTCCTCGACCGTCTTGACGCCATCTTCACCGACAGCAACGAGAATAGCGTTGGTCATGCCTGGCAGGTCACGAAGCTCGTCCGCAACACCCAGTTCCTTGCGGCGGGCGTCGCGTTCCTCTTCGATACGGCCAAGATATTCCTGGGCGCGCTGTTGAATCTCAGTTGCCGTATCCTCATCGAAACCATCGATGGAGGAAATGTCATCGGCATCCACATACGCGATTTCCTCGACACTGGCAAAACCTTCGGAGGCAAGAACCTGGCCGACCATCTCGTCGACATCAAGCGCTTCCATGAAGAGGTTCGACCGTTCGACGAATTCTTTCTGGCGGCGCTCGGATTCTTCCTGCTCTGTAAGGATATCGATATCCCAGCCCGTCAACTGCGACGCGAGGCGAACATTTTGCCCACGACGACCGATTGCAAGTGATAGTTGGTCATCCGGGACCACAACTTCAATACGTTCGGCGTCTTCATCGAGAACAACTTTGGAAACTTCCGCCGGCTGCAGCGCATTGACGATGAAGGAAGCGGGCTCTGGCGACCATGGAATAATGTCAATTTTTTCGCCCTGAAGCTCACCGACAACCGCCTGAACGCGCGAACCGCGCATACCAACGCAGGCGCCGACCGGGTCGATCGAGGAATCACGGGAGATGACCGCGATCTTGGCGCGCGAACCCGGGTCGCGAGCTACCGACTTGATCTCGATAATGCCATCATAAATTTCCGGAACTTCCATGGTGAAGAGCTTTGCCATGAACTGCGGATGCGTACGGCTCAGGAAAATCTGCGGACCGCGCTGTTCGCGGCGCACATCGTAAACATAAGCGCGAACACGGTCGCCATAACGGAACGTTTCGCGGGGGATCAGCTCGTCGCGGCGGACAATGGCTTCGCCACGACCGAGATCGACGATCACGTTGCCATACTCCACGCGCTTGACACTGCCGTTGATGATTTCACCAACGCGATCCTTGTATTCGTCGTACTGGCGGTCACGCTCGGCTTCGCGCACCTTCTGCACGATGACCTGCTTGGCGGACTGGGCAGCGATACGGCCGAAATCCATAGGTGGCAGCTGGTCGGCAAGGAAATCGCCCGGCTGCGCATCCGGATTGCGATCCCGCGCAGCTTCCATGCTGATCTGGGTGACAGGATCTTCGACATCATCAACCACCTCAAGCAGGCGCTGAAGCTTGATCTCACCGGTCTTGGCGTTGATATCGGCCCGAATATTGGTTTCCTGGCCATAACGCGAGCGCGCGGCTTTCTGAATGGCATCGGCCATCGCCGCAATCACGATCTCGCGGTCAATCGACTTCTCGCGCGCCACCGCATCGGCGATCTGCAGAAGTTCTAGCCTGTTTGCACTGACTGCCATGTTCTTCTCCTTGAAGTTCCCCTTAGGGTTCATCGCCGCATTGCTTCTGCGGGCGTATGAAAATATCAATCCTGTTTTGTCTGTTCCTGCCCCGCCGTCGAAGCTTCCGCCTCGTCTGCTTGGCCAGTGCTATCTTCCGGGATCCGGCCTTCGCGCAAATCCTTGTCGCGGCGCAGCGCATCACGAATGAGATCGTCTGTCAGGACAAGCCGTGCATCCGAAATCAGCTCGAACGGAACCTCTACGACTGGTTTGTCGCCATAGCTCGCCTGGTCGCTCTCGACCGTGACGCCTTCGACGGAAACCTCGGCTATGCGGCCGCGAAACTTTTTGCGTCCTTCGTGAACGGCCGATGTATCGATCTTGGCGATATGGCCGATCCATTTGGTAAAATCTGATTTGCGAACCAACGGCCGGTCAATGCCCGGTGAGGAGACTTCGAGATGATAATTCCGGTCGATTGGATCCTCGACATCGAGCACCGGTGACAATGTTCGACTGACGAGTTCACAATCCTCCACAGTCATCGTGCCGTCGTGGCGCTCGGCCATGATCTGCAGCGTCAAGCCATTGAGACCGGAAAGCCGGGCGCGTACCAACCGAAAGCCGATGGACTGCAGCACCGGTTCAATGATACCGGCAACGCGGGCATCGATACCCGTTTCAGTGATGATCCGCTCGTCGGCACCCTCTATGTGGGCCGTTTCCTGTTTCGTATTAGCGTCGTCTGTCACGCAAAGATTTTCCCTGTTTCGGCCCTAAGAAACAAAAAAGAGCGGGACCGGTCTGGACCCACTCCTGTTCTATCGACCAAGAATATGACGCTTATATACCGAAATGATGCGCGAGTTTCAAGCGCAGAGGTGATTTTCTGCTGAGTTGTTTACAGACGCCAATCTCGTCATGCGTTTTCGCATGGCTGCCCTGCATTGTTGGACCTAAATTTATCAGCTCATTCATCCTATCTATGCTGCAGTGCAATATAGACTAAAGGATGAAAAAATGTCCAAAACTCAACAGCTTTCAAAGATTGGCAACTTCTTCCGCGCATTCGGAAGCGCTGTTGCTGTCGCCGAAGCTACTCGACTTGGCCACCAGCCCGTCGCGTCTGACCTGCGTGCGCTCGGTATCGATCCAGTACAGTTCAAATCCATCTACCGGCGCTAATCTCCGATAGACGGCGTAGCAGACCTTCTCAATCCTCGTTAGCCGCGAGGGCGGCCAAGACTTTACCTTTGCCTCGCGCCCGCAGGATAAGCGGGACCACAACTGCGCATACTGCAAGCAACAGCAGTATGACCGATATGGGCGAGCTGACGAAGACAGTGAAATCGCCTTGGCTGATCTGTAGTGCGCGGCGGAAATGTATCTCCGCCATGGGTCCGAGAATGAGACCCACGACCACAGGCGCAATCGGATAGCCAAAAAGCCGCAGGAAATAGCCGAGCAGGCCAAACAGCAGCAACATGCCTAGCTCGAATGTCGAGGGATTGGCGCCGATGGTTCCGAGTGTCGCAAAGACCAGGATGCCGGCATAAAGCCAATGCCTTGGGATGGATAGCAGCCGGACCCATAATCCGACCAGCGGCAAATTCAGTACCAGCAACATGAAATTGGCCACAAGCAGGCTGGCGATCAAACCCCAGACCAGCTGCGGATTGGTTGCAAACAACAGCGGACCGGGCTGCAAACCGAACTGCTGGAATCCTGCCAGCATGATGGCTGCAGTGGCGCTTGTCGGAAGACCAAGCGTCAGCAGGGGAACAAGCGTGCCTGCGGCCGATGCATTGTTGGCCGCCTCAGGACCCGCGACACCCTCAATGGCGCCATGGCCGAATTCTTCAGGCTTTTTCGACAGCTGCTTCTCCACCGAATAGGACAGGAACGTACCAATTTCCGCACCGCCCGCCGGCATCGCGCCGATCGGAAAACCAATGAATGTTCCCCGAAGCCAGGGTTTCCAGGAACGTGACCAATCTTCCCTGTTCATCCAGACTGACCCCTTGACGGGCTCGATTTTTCCTTCGCCCGTGCCCTTCGATGCAGCGACACTCAATGTTTCACCAATCGCAAACAGGGCAACGGCAAGCGTTGTAACCTCGACGCCATCAGTCAGATCGGGGATGCCGAAGCCCAGGCGCACCTGTCCCGACAGACCGTCGGCGCCTATCAAACCAAGCGCTAGGCCTATGAAAAGCGCAGTCAATCCACGCAAGGTGGAATCGCCAAACGCTGCCGAAACCGTCATGAAGGCCAACATCATCAGGGCAAAATATTCGGCCGCGCCAAAGGAAAGCGCAAATTTGACAATGGTGGGGGCAATCAGCGCCAGCGCCATGGTCGCGATCAACCCCGCAACGAAGGAACCGATCGCCGCCGTCGCCAAGGCAGGACCACCTCGCCCGGCGCGCGCCATCTTGTTGCCTTCGAGCGCAGTGACGATCGATGCACTCTCCCCTGGCGTGTTCAAAAGAATCGACGTGGTCGACCCGCCATACATGCCGCCATAGTAGATGCCGGCAAACATGATGAGCGAACCTGCGGGGTCCAGCTTATAGGTAACCGGCAGCAACAACGCGACCGTAAGAGCTGGACCAATGCCGGGCAGAACGCCTACGGCCGTACCCAATGTTACGCCGATGAGCGCATAAAGCAGATTGAATGGCTGGAATGCTACGGCAAAACCATGTGCTAATAGGGAAAAACTATCCATAGCCGGTCCTTAAATGAGACGTTCAAGCGGTCCAACCGGGAGGGACAACTCCAGTCCCTTGGCAAAAATGACCCAGATTATAAATGACAAAACAATACCGATGGGAACTGTCATCCAGAGCGGTCCCTTGCCGAAGCCACGCGCGGTAGCGGCGAAAAGCAGTCCTGTCGCGATGGCAAAGCCCGTTATATGCAAAAGCAGCATCTGGGCGACGAGACCGCCTACAATCCAGACAACAGGCTGGATCTGCTGTTCCTCGCGTTCGGGAAAATCACCGCGCATCGCTTCAAAAGCAGTCCAGATAGCAAGAATAAACAGACCGCCGGCAATCGCATAAGGAAACACTGCCGGACCGATGCGTGTCGCGCTGCCGCCAACGGCGGTGGCCGTACTATAGGCGATGATCGCAGCAACAATTGCGATACCGGCGGCAATTGCCAGCGCCGCCCGATCAGGGCGGCGCGCTTCGGAACTCGGTGTCTCTTGGGTCATTTCACGAGGCCAATATCTTTCAGGATAGCGGCTGTTGCTTCGGTATCCTTTTTCAGTTGAGCTTTGAACGCGTCACCGGCAAGATAAGTGTCGGCCCAGCCCTTGGCTTTGAGCTGTTCCTGCCAGGTCTTTGACTTTGCCAGTTTTTCGACGTCTGCACTGATCGCAGCTTCCTGTTCCGGTGTGATACCGGGAGGAGCCGCGATCATACGCCAATTCTGGATGGCGACATCCACACCGCCCTCCTTGAAGGTCGGCGCATCAATTCCTTCGACCTTTGCTTCGCTGGAAATACCTATGATGCGCAGGGCGCCGGACTTGATCTGCGATTCGAATTCGCCGTAACCGGAAATGCCGACCGTAACCTGCCCGCCAAGGAGTGCGGCCAAGGCTTCACCACCACCGGAGAAGGCAACGTAGTTGATCTTCGTTGGATCGACGCCGACAGCCTTTGCAATCAGACCAGCAGTGATCTGATCAGTACCGCCGGCCGAGCCACCTGCCCAGGAAACCGCTCCAGGATCAGCCTTCAGCTTTTCGACCAGTTCAGCCATCGTCTTGATCGGCGACGCAGCCGGAACAACTACAGCCTCGAACTCACCCGTCAGGCGAGCGATCGGAGTAACCTGATCCAGCGTTACAGGCGATGCGTTGGTCAGAATGGCACCCACCATGACGTAGCCGCCAACCATGAGCTGCGAAGGATCGCCCTTGGCCGAGTTGGCGAATTGCGCCAAGCCAATAGTACCGCCCGCACCGGGAACGTTCACAACCTGAACGCTACCGGAAATCTTCTCGTCCTGCAGTGAACTCTGGATCGTGCGGGCAGTCTGATCCCAACCGCCGCCTGGCGCTGCTGGTGCCATGATTTTATAGTCGGCGGCAAAGGCCTGGCCGGACAAAACGATCGCCCCGGCGGCCGCAAAAGCAAGCAATATCTTATGCATTTCTGGAATCCTCCCATGACGGCCGTCGGCCGTCTGTTTATTTTTAGACACTGAAGAAAACGGGAAGATGCCAACGCGTGTTAAACCGGATGGCAGATGCCAATCCTTGGTTCGACAACTTGATATACGGACAGCCTCCCAGCGGTCTCCTCATCCTTAAAATGATACTAGGAAACTGTCAGGAAGCTGTCACGTGAAATGACGAACCAAACGCCGTCGCATCGCAGATTGATATTAGGTCGTGAATTCATAAATCTGATGGAAATGGCAGGAGGCCATTTGTTTGGATATGCAAGGAGCAAGGGCGATGGCAATGTTTATCCATTGTCGAGCCTTTGCGACGACGCAGCGGGGCAAATGGACCCTGTCCTGCGGACGCCGAAACGGCTGCAAGCTGCAGTGTCGAACCGTTCGGCCGGGAGAAAGACCCCGCCCTTCACGCTTCTCCTCGCATCTTCTTGCCGTTTCAGGCGCCCATTTCCACCAGATTTATGAGTTCACGACCTACAGACGCAAAAATGTCAGGTAAGCACCGATACGGCCTTCGCGATGGGCTTTCTGTTCGTAACGAGTGCCTGGCCACGCTTCATAAGGCGTATGCCAGTCGGCGGAAGTCTCCGCCTGCCACTCAAATTGCCCGTGCGCGTGGCAATGTTGCAGCGTCCAGTTCACATAAGTGTCGATGTCGGAAGCAAACCGGAAACGACTCCCGGACTTCAGTACGCGAGCAAAACGGTCGAGATTCTTTTGACTGACAAAGCGGCGTTTCCAGTGCTTCTTCTTCGGCCAAGGATCGGGATAGAACAGATCAATGCCGTCCAAGGAGTTGTCTGGCAACCAGTCGAGGACCTGCGTTGCATCATCATCATAGAGCCGAATGTTCAGTATCGGATCTTCATGGAGATCGACGACGAGTTTCGCCATGCTGTTGACGAACGGCTCCACGCCGATGAATCCTGATTGCGGACAACGCCGCGCCTCATGCAACAGGTGTTCGCCGCCGCCAAAGCCAATTTCCATTCGGACCGTTTCGACCTCCGCAGAAAACAAACTGCGGAGGTCGTCGGGTGCTTGTACACCAAGATCAAGCTTGAGCAGCGGCAAGAGCTCATCGCGGATGGAGCGCTGCATAGGACGCAGCGCTTTACCGCTTCTTCTACCGAAGAATGCCTCCGTTGAACGCTCGCGCCGTGCCTCAGTCATAGGATTTTGCAATGGCCGCTCAAGCAGCCAGAGCGGACTTCAATTGCTTGGCCAGATCGGTCTTCTCCCAGGAGAAAGAGCCATCGCGGCCGGGCTTGCGGCCAAAATGGCCATAGGCGGACGTCTTGGCATAGATCGGCTTGTTGAGGTCGAGATGTTTACGGATTCCGGATGGCGAAAGGTCCATCACCTTGCGCAGGGCGGCTTCCACCTGATCCTCATTCACGCTGCCGGTTCCATGCAGATCAACATAAACCGACAGCGGCTGGGCAACGCCAATCGCATAGGAGAGCTGGATCGTGCAGCGATCGGCAAACCCGGCGGCAACGACGTTCTTCGCAAGATAGCGGGCAGCGTAAGCGGCGGAACGATCGACCTTGGTCGTATCCTTGCCCGAGAATGCACCACCGCCATGGGGCGCGGCACCACCATACGTGTCGACGATAATCTTGCGGCCTGTCAGACCGGCATCCCCATCGGGCCCGCCGATAACGAACTTGCCGGTTGGGTTGATGTACCAGACACAATCGTCCGCGATCTTCAGATCGCCCATCGCTTCGCGGATATATGGCTCAACGACCTTGCGAACCTTCTTGGAGTCCCAGCTCGCATCGAGATGCTGCGTCGACAGTACAATCTGCGTGGTTTCAGCTGCTACGCCATCGACGTAGCGGACCGTAACCTGGCTCTTGGCGTCAGGGCCGAGCTTGCCAGCATCACCCTCGCCCTTGTGACGGGCGGCCGCGAGAAGTTCGAGAATCTTGTGGGAATAATAGATTGGGGCTGGCATCAGGTCCGGTGTTTCACGGCAGGCGTAGCCAAACATGATCCCTTGATCACCAGCGCCTTCTTCGCCCTGTCGATCGGCCGCATTGTCGACGCCCTGCGCAATGTCAGCTGATTGTGGATGCAGGAGCACTTCGATCTTTGCCGTCCTCCAGTTGAATCCATCCTGCTCATAACCGATATCGCGGATGGCGCGGCGGGCAGCGGCGCGAAAGCGCGAGGGATTGATAACCGGATGTCCCTTGGCGTCTTTCAGCACGACGCCGTCCTTGTCTTTCTTCAGCAGTGTGTCAGGAACACGCACTTCGCCGGCGATCACGACGCGGTTGGTAGTTGCCAGCGTTTCGCAAGCAATGCGCACAGTCCACGGGTCAACGCCTGTTTTCTTTGCCTCTTTGTAGATCATGTCTACGATTTCATCGGAAATGCGGTCACAGACCTTGTCTGGATGACCTTCAGATACGGACTCACTGGTAAAAAGATAAGAACTGCGTGTCACGGGGAACCCCTCTTGAAAAGCGAACGAATGCTCAATCAGCAAAGTCTGAATTGGGCAGCGTAGTCTTTGCCAAGGTCCAGGGGATCAGTCAATTGCTTTCGTTTTCAAACAAATGGCAGTTTGAGAATTTTTTTCTAAAGCGTCCGAATGCGCTTTCGTATCCGAACACGCATTTCAGCCGATTACTCTTCTTCGTGACCCAATGTACGGACAAGATCGAGAATTTTCCGCCTTATCTTGGCATCGCCGATTTTGGCGAATGCACGGGCAAGCTGAATCCCCTCGGAACTATTAAGAAAGCCGACGACATATGTGGTCTCGCTCTCCTCCTCGAACCCTTTGGGCTTGTCGGATTGACCAGGCATGTCGTCAAAGAAAAATGTGACAGGCACATTGAGAATATTCCCGATAGCCTGCAAGCGGCTGGCGCCGACCCGGTTCATGCCCTTTTCGTATTTCTGTATCTGCTGAAATGTTATTCCAAGGCTTTCACCAAGCTTTTCCTGGCTCAATCCAATCATGTTGCGCCGCAACCTAATGCGTGCACCCACGTGTACGTCTACTGGGTTTGGTCTCTTCTTATTAGTATCAGTCATAAAAATCTCATTCGTATGAAATGAAGCTTAAAACGAATTTTATCATCAATGCATCAACGGTCCAAATAAGGCTTTATTCGATAGGTCCACGTCCGAAATGTCAACCAACCCTCGCTCTATGGCGAGAAAAATAAGCCAGCGTTACAACTAGAACAATGCCAATTACAATCCAGAATTGAAAATGGCGCGCAGCTGCACGAATTGGTAGTTCCACTTTCGTTGGAAGAGCGACATCGATCACGCCAATGGCGTCGAGTGCCAACCCATCGATGATTCGGCCGTACGGATCTACAACACCAGAGAGTCCGTTGTTGGCAGCCCTTATAAGAGGCAATCCCTGCTCCACCGCGCGCAATTGAGCCTGCCGGAAATGCTGGTAAGGACCCGGGGTGTCTCCGTACCAAGCATCGTTCGTGACGTTGACAATGGCGTCTGCAGGCGGTCCTTCATAGGACATTTCGGCTGGAAAAATCGCCTCGTAACATATGAGAGGCAAGGCGGTAAAATTGTCTCTCACGGTAAGCGAACGACGGGTCGCTGCAGCTGTGAACCCGCCGGGCAGTTCGATGACTTCGCTGATGCCGAACCTGCGCAGAATGTTCTCAAGCGGCACATATTCTCCAAACGGAACGAGGTGGACCTTGTCTGCAGCGCCGGTGATTTCTCCCTCGGCGTCGATTGCATAGATCGAATTGTAGTAAAGCGGCGCATCGCTGCCGCCGGGCTCTTCCATTCGAATTGCCCCCGCTAAAAGGACTTGGTCATCCGCTAGAACGTCGGCAATACTCTTCAGTGCTTCGGGCGTCTTCGTCAAAATATATGGAACGGCTGTTTCCGGCCAAACGACGAGCTGTGGCTTAGGCTTGCCATCCTTGGGCACCTCGCCGGTCATGGCGAGATACTTGTCCATTATACCCCGCCGTGCGTCGGCGTCCCATTTGAGATCCTGCGCGATCGATGGTTGGACCACACGCACTTGCAGTCCTTTAGCTTCGACCTTGGCATTGCTGAGCCGATATACGCCGAATCCCACATGGGCGGATATCAGGACGAGGGCGAGAATGGTACCGCTTCTCAGACCATGCCGGCCCGCCAGCAGCGCAGGCATGGAAAAAACGATCACAGCCAGCGCATTCATCGCGAGCAGCCCAACGATGACCGATGACTGCATCAGCACTGGCACCGGCATAGCCGCGTAGCCTATGGCGTTCCAGGGAAAGCCCGTCAGAACGAATGATCGAAGCCATTCCGCGATGCCGAATCCAAAGGCAAGCGCGAATATCCGACCAAGGCCATCACTCCACAACAGCCGTGCGAGCGCCGTGGCAAAGGCATAAAAGATGGCAAGAAAGGCCGGAAGCCCGAGAATCGCAAAAGGGATAGCCCAAGCAAAGTTGGCAGCATCGACAAGCAGAGCGTTGCCGATCCACCAGAGCCCGAATACGAAATAGCCAAAGCCGAACCACCAGCCTACCATTGCGGCCGGTAAAAGACGGCGGATCGGCCCTGCGCCGGCATTATCGACGGCCCCGTCAATGAGCCAGACAAGAACCGGGAACGATATGAAACAAACGGCAAAGAAGTCATAGGGCGGAAGCGCGAAGCTCGCGAGCGCTCCCATCAGGAACGACAGCACGACCCGCCTCCAGCCCGACAGGAGAATAATTTTTCCGGGCAGCCGCTGGACTACCCCTGCCTCTTTTTCGGCTCGGGATATTGTGACATTCACGGACGCGACACGAGCAAAACGATCATTGGCCACGATCCGACGGATGATCCGCAGGATCTTCTTGTTTGGCGAGGCGAGTTGGGCGGCGTTCCGCGTGGCGTAGAGGTACAATACGCACCTTGCGAATGCGGCGGGGGTCGGCTTCCAACACGTGAAACTCATAGCCGGGGACCGCCTGCACCATCTCGCCGCGCACCGGAATACGGCCGAGGATCGAGAAGATCAGTCCGCCGACGGTATCGACATCCTCTCCGTGTTCACCAATGACGAATCCAGTGCCGATCTTTTCGGAGACCTCATCGAGATCGGCGCGAGCATCGGCAATGAAAACACCTTCCGGGTCTTCAATGAGCATCACTTCATCGTCGTCATGCTCGTCTTCGATATTTCCAACGACCATTTCGACGATGTCTTCCAGTGAAACCAGACCGTCGGTTCCGCCATACTCGTCAATGACAAGAGCAATCTGGATGCGTTGTGCCTGCATGCGGCCCATCAAATCATTGGCAAGCATCGATGGCGGCACGAACAGGATTGGCCGCATCAAACTCAGGTCAGAAATGGTTTTGGTCAAGTCGACATTGGACAGGTTGAACTTTGCCGCAGCAGGTATCCTGGACACCCGGGCAGCTGTCCTTCGCGGTTTGATCCTGGAAATATTGGTGATGTGATTGACCACATCACGAATATGAACCATGCCGCGCGGGTCATCGAGCGTTTCAGCGAAAACCGGCATACGCGAATGACCAGACTTTTCAAAAACCTCCAACAGGTCGCCAAGCGTTGTGGAAATCTCTACGGCCTCGATATCGGAACGCGGGATCATGACGTCTTCCACGCGCAACTCCCGCAGACGCAGGATATTGTGCAGCATGGCACGCTCTTCAGGCGAAAACGCCGTGTCGCCGTGATGGCTCTCGGCCAGAGCAGCATCGAGGTCTTCCCGCAGGGAGGTTCCTGGGCGGGCGCGGAGAAATGGAAAAATTGCGGAAAGGAGCGAGCGCTTTTCTTGACCTTGCGCTCTGGGAGTACTTTGCCCTTCGGCATCACTCTCCTGCCCCGATATTCCCCTCGAGGGAACGGCGGCAGAATCGTTCTGGTGCGACGTGTCAGACATGGTCCTCAATCGAATTGATCGTCAATGACGGATAGCGCATATGGGTCCGGGATGGCAAGACGTTCAAGGACTTTGCGTTCAAGTCCTTCCATCTCCTCCGCTTGCGTCTCGTTGAGATGATCATAGCCGAGCAAATGCAGAAATCCATGAACGATGAGATGGCTGAGATGGTGATCGAAAGGCTTGCCCTCGTCCAAAGCTTCGCGCGCCACTGTTTCGCGTGCAATGACAATGTCGCCGAGCATTGGCCCAGGCTTGTGACCAGGCTTTAGCCCAAAAGCTGGAAACGACAGGACGTTGGTGGGCTTGTCCTTGTCACGCCAGTCATTGTTAAGTTCCTTGATCGTGGCATCATCAGTGAAGACCAGACTGAGTTCGCTTGCCGGTTGTTCCCCTCGCTCAAGCGTTTGCCACGCGGCAGCAATGGCGTTGGTCGCCAGATCGCGCAATAGGGATTCATCATCCCAGCCGTCCGTTTCAACCAGTATGTCGATCTCGATCAAGATATTTCGCCAAGTGTCAGGGCTTGGCGCCTTCCTTGTCATAGGCACGGACAATCGCGGCAACGAGCGGATGCCGTACAACATCTACATCAGTAAAGCGCACGGTGACGATCCCGCTGACCCCATCAAGAATTCTCAGCGCCTCTACCAATCCGGATTTCTGTCCCGGAGGCAAATCGATCTGGCTCGGATCACCGGTGATGATCATTCGGCCGTTTTCACCCAGACGGGTCAGAAACATCTTCATCTGCATGGCAGTCGTGTTCTGCGCCTCATCGAGAATGATCGCCGAATGGGCAAGTGTCCGGCCGCGCATGAAGGCGAGCGGCGCTATTTCGATTACGCCGGCCGCAATCGCCCGCTCCACCTTGTCGGCGGGCATCATGTCGTAGAGCGCATCGTAGAGCGGTCGCAGGTAGGGATCGACCTTTTCCTTCATGTCGCCCGGCAGGAAGCCTAGTCGTTCGCCGGCCTCGACGGCTGGACGCGAGAGAATGATGCGGTCGACGAGGCCGCGCTCAAGCAGCATCGCTGCGTGCGCGACTGCAAGATAGGTCTTGCCAGTACCCGCTGGCCCGACACCGAAAACCATCTCCGAGCGATCCAGCGCTCGCATATAGGCATCCTGCGTCGGCGTGCGGGCAAAGATCGTCTTTTTGCGGGTCGATATCTGGGCTGCAGCCATCTTGCTTTTGTTTTCCATCGTCGGGAGCGTCAACTGGTCATCGGCGGCAATTGCCATGCGCAATGCGCCATCGACATCGGACGCGGAGATGTCATGGCCTTTCTGCAAAAGCTCGTAGAGCTGATCGAGCGTCCTGCGTGCCTGTTCTGTTGCGCCAGGTTCACCCCGAATGGCGAGCTGATTACCTTTTGAGCGAACATCGACACCGAGCTTCTGCTCGATGCGGGCGAGATTTTCATCGAATTGGCCGAACAGCGCACTCGCCAGCCGATTATTATCAAATGTCAGTACGATATGCGCCAGATCTGAAGCTCCTGAGGGAGCGGGTTTCAGTTTTTCGGTGGCGTTCAAACGGCTCTCCTGAATAAGTGTTCAGCCTTTTATATAGTCCCATTGCTCGCCGAGTTCATCTCCCGAATGCCAATCAGACTGTTGGTACCGGTGTCGATGATTCGTACCTTGATAATGTCGCCGATTCTTGGCCCGTGTACATCGATAATTACGGGTTGTAACCAGGGAGATCTTCCGACCATCTGGCCGGGTACCCTGCCGGGCTTTTCGATCAGCACATCCATGCTCTTGCCAACGAGGCTGCGCTGGAACGCATATTGCTGCTCACTGAGCAGGGCCTGCAGGCGCCGGAGTCTTTCATCCTTCACCGCTTCATCGATATGACTAGTCATATCAGCACCGGGCGTGCCGGGCCGCGGCGAGTATTTGAACGAATAGGCTGCAGCATATGTAGCATCGCGCACAATCTGCATTGTCGCTTCGAAATCTTCTTCCGTCTCGCCCGGAAATCCCACAATGAAATCGCCAGACAGGGCGATATCGGAACGAGCAGCGCGAATGCGCTCGATCAAACGCAAATAGTCGGCACTTGTGTGCTTGCGGTTCATGGCTTTGAGGATGCGATCGGAACCGGACTGAACGGGCAAATGCAGGTAAGGCATCAGCATATCAAGATCGCGGTGCGCGTTGATCAAGGCGTCGTCCATATCGCGCGGATGACTGGTGACGTAACGAAGCCGCACGATTCCGGGGATTTCGGCCAGGCTGTAGAGTAGCTTACCCAAACCCCATTCGCGTCCGTCCGGACCCTCGCCGTGCCAGGCATTGACGTTCTGACCGAGCAAGGTCAGTTCACGCACGCCGGCATCGGCAAGCTTTTCAGCTTCTTTCAGAATTTGTGCGACGGGACGGGAAACTTCCGAACCCCGTGTGTACGGGACCACACAGAACGTGCAGAATTTGTCGCACCCTTCCTGCACCGTCAAAAACGCCGTTACACCACGGCTTCGTGTCTGCTCTTTTGCAGGCGCAGGCAGATGCTCGAACTTGTCTTCTATCGCATACTCGGTCTCGACTACGCGCTCACCTTGGCGAACGCGAGCCAACGCCTGGGGCAGACGATGATACGTCTGGGGACCGACGACGAGATCCACGACCGGCGCGCGGCGTGTGATCTCATCGCCTTCTGCCTGGGCAACACAACCGGCGACACCGACAGTCAGTTCGCGACCTTCCTTTGCCCGCGCATCCTTCATCTTTCGCAGACGGCCAAGCGCCGAATAGAGCTTTTCGGAAGCCTTTTCGCGGATATGGCAAGTATTGATCAACACGAGATCCGCATCGTCAGCGGTATCGGTCGGACTATAGCCTTCGGCGGCGAGGCTGTCGGTCATCCGCTGACTGTCATAGACATTCATCTGGCAGCCATAGGTCTTTACATAGACCTTGCGCGTGTTCGCAAGTGCCGGCGAATGCCGAGCGGTGCCGGAAGCTTCGCCCGGCTCAGTATTGATGTTCATGTCGTCCATTTGCAGGCTTCTAAAGCTTTTTGGCGTCGTTGAGAATAGCTGAGTCGCTTTCGGCGTCCGGATTGACAAAATCACGCCCCATCACCGAAGATCGCACCATTGCGCGGACACGCTCTTCCATCGTCCGTGCTAAAGCCTTGCGGTCGCTTTTCCTGTCGATGACGACTGGTTCGCCAAACCAGACATCGACGTCGATAGCGCCATCTTTGAGAAGACCAATCAAACTTGGGCCGAGGGGTACATCACCCGGCCAGGCAACAAGCGGTCTATGTGATCGTCCCATCGGTATGCCATGAACTCGTGTATAGGCGATCGCCACGGGCTGTACCGTAACCGTTTCTGCACCCGCATCGCGAATTGCCACCTGCGCGGCGCCAAAAAGTGATGTCTTGAACGGAAGGACGCGGTTGCCGTCGGAGGTTGTTCCCTCGGCAAACAACACCATGGCGTCGCCTCCAGCGAGCCGGGTTGCGATTTCACTGGCTTGATGATGCGTCTTGCCGCGCTTTTCCCGCTCGATGAACACCGTCCGCTGCAGCTTGGCCAGCATGCCAAACAACGGCCAGTTCGCCACTTCCGCCTTGGCGATAAAAGCCATCTCGTGCAACGAGCCGAGGATGACGATGTCCGTCCACGAGGAATGATTTGCCGTCAACAGAAGGGGCCGTCCCTTTGCCATATCGCCATGGACATGCACTCGAAAACCAAGGAGACGTCGCACGATCCGATGAAACAAGATTGGCGTGGTGGTGCGCGGCCGCCAGCCGGTTTTCACAAACAGGAACTGCAGGGGTACCAGGAGTATTATAACGAGAACAAACGCCGTCGCCGTCACCAGAAAACGCAACCACGCGATCATTCAGCGGCTCTTTTTCAAATCGCGGCGCATCGTCAAGGCTGCCGAGCGTCCTGCCGCCGTTTCATAGTAGCCCGGCCGCTTTCCAACCTGCTTGAAACCAAGCCTGCGATAAAGTGCAAGTGCCGGTACGTTGAGCTCATCGACCTCGAGAAACAGCATAGTTGCGCGCGCATTGTGAAGATAACGGAGCGCTGCATCCATCAAAGCGTGGCCAAGACCCTTACGCTGTGACTGGGGTGCAACGGCGATAGTCAGGATTTCCGCTTCGTCCAACACAAGACGCGCCAGAACGAACCCGCCCGGTTGCGCTTTTCGGTTCCCCTCCTCCCGAGCGATAAACCCGAAAACCTTGTCGTTGACGATAAGTGCATGAAATTCCTCATCACTCCACGGTTGCCGAAATGTCTTCTCATGAATCTTGGCCAGATGTGGCGCATCCTCCGGAAGAACCGGCTCAATCACAAAGGATTGCGATCGCATGGTGTCGAATGGAAAGCCGATCATTCGACGACCTTCCTTTTCAGAACAAACCCCTGCTGCTGCTTGACATCAAGGCCACGCAGATAAAGCGGTCTTGGCGCCTCGCCATCCCTGCGCAATGCTCCAAGCCGGGCGAACGCCTCGATGCTTCCTGTCGCTGTGTTTGCGGCAATGTCGAGAGGACGACCAAGTTCTTTTTCGATTAGAATTGCACCCGAACCCGCGAGCACGTGTTCACTGCCTCGTTCTTCCAATTGTTTCACAATCGAGTGCAATGTCGTCACCACAGGCTCCGATGCCGCCGATCCATTCTCGCCAAAGAATTGAGCATAAAGCTCGTCACGCCGTGCATCGATGATCGAAAGGATTGGCCTATGCGAAAATTGCTTGGCTGCATCGTAAGCGAGCGCCTGAAGCGTGCTTATGCCAACTGCCGGACATTTTAGCGCGAGCGCAAAACCCCGCGCCGTGGAGACGCCGACGCGGACGCCGGTAAACGATCCGGGTCCAATGCTGACAGCAATCTTGCCAATATCCGTGATGGAAATTTGGGCCGCAGCGGCCACCTGCTCGATCGTGGCCATCAATCGCTCGGCATGCCCTTTGCCGATATCTTCGCTGGACGCCGCCAGTATAGTACCGCTTTCAACGTCGAGAACGGCGACGGAGCAGAGATTGGCAGCGGTATCGAGCGCAAGCAGTTTCATGCGCCTCGCCTAAACAAGAATCAGCCAGCACACAAGTAGGCGGATGTGGCAGTTCGGATATAGAACTCACGTTCCGCTCAATCCCAGCCCATCTTCCGTCTATGAAATCGGACAGCTTCCGGCAGTTACTTCGAAACTTTTTGATACCAGTTCCCGACCGGACAGGTCACGCAGCGAAATCGTCCATTCCCCGGAGACGAGTTCGAAGTCCCTTTCGAAAACCCAGCCGGCGTAACGACGCAGGGAGGTCGCACTGTCAGGCCAGCTGCTTTTCAGCATCGATCGGCCGTCCTCTGTTTTGATCATTGGGTGGAAAACCACGACCGTTATTGGAAGGACCGCCTCACCGACATCCGACGTTCTGTAAAGGACACCGAAACTCGTGCCAATGCATGCTCGGATGATCGTGGTTCGCATGACATCGACCGGACCTTCGACCAGCCGGTTCACACCCGTCGGCGTATCGGGTGAAACTTCGGATCCGACTTCCTTCGGGCTCGTCAGCCCCCAGTCGACGATCTCTACTACCGACGTTTGTCTTTCTTCAGCCAGACCCGTGTTCCACACGATCACAGCGGTGAGGAACACAAGATATCTGACGTAGTGAGCCATATGTCCGTAGACCTAGATAGCAGTCTGCTTTGCCTTCAGCTCGAGCCGGCGGCGATGCAAGACCGGCTCTGTATAGCCATTTGGCTGTTCGCGGCCTTTGAAAACGAGGTCGCAGGCCGCTTGAAAAGCAATTGAACCGTCAAAATCAGTGGCCATCGGATGATAGAGCGGATCGCCAGCGTTCTGCTTGTCGACGACCGCTGCCATGCGCTTCAGCGTCTCAAGCACTTGCGCCTCGCTTGCTACACCGTGATGCAGCCAATTGGCGATATGCTGGGCAGAGATGCGAAGCGTTGCGCGGTCTTCCATCAAGCCCACATTGTTAATGTCCGGCACCTTGGAACAGCCAACGCCTTGGTCGACCCAACGCACGACATAGCCAAGAATCCCTTGCGCATTGTTGTCGAGTTCGCGCTGAATATCTTCCGGTGTCCAATTGGGGCGGGAAACGACGGGTACGGATAGAATATCGCTGAGCTTGGCGCGTCCACGCTTTTTCAAACTGGTCTGGACTTCGGCGACATTGACCTTGTGGTAGTGCGTTGCATGGAGCGTCGCAGCGGTCGGCGATGGTACCCAGGCGGTGTTGGCACCGGCTTTCGGATGCGCGATCTTCTGCTCAAGCATTGCTGCCATCAGGTCCGGCATGGCCCACATGCCCTTGCCGATCTGCGCACGACCTGAAAGTCCGCACTCAAGACCGACATCGACGTTCCAGTCCTCATACGCGCCAATCCAGGCGGCCTGTTTCATGTCGCCCTTGCGGATCATGGGACCGGCTTCCATCGAAGTGTGAATTTCATCACCCGTGCGGTCGAGGAACCCTGTATTGATGAAGACGACGCGTTCCTTCGCAGCACGTATGGATTCTTTCAAGTTAACCGTGGTGCGTCGTTCCTCATCCATGATTCCCATCTTCATGGTGTTTGGCTGCATGCCAAGCAGCGTCTCGACCCTTCCAAACAGCTCGGAAGCGAATGCTACCTCTTCGGGACCGTGCATTTTTGGCTTGACTACATACATGGATCCGGCGCGGGAATTCTTATGCCGGCCGCCTGGTCCTATGTCGTGGAGCGCAGCCAAAGCGGTAATCGCCGCATCCATGATGCCTTCCGGCACCTCGTTACCCTCACTGTCGAGGATTGCAGGATTGGTCATCAGATGACCGACATTGCGCACCAGCATGAGCGAGCGTCCAGGTACGGTCAGATGCTTGCCGTCCGTGCCTGTGTACTCCCGATCTGCATTGAGTTTGCGCGTAACTGTCTTGCCGCTTTTCTCGAAAGTATCTTCGAGATCGCCATTCATCAGGCCGAGCCAGTTGCGGTAGACGACAACCTTGTCTTCCGCATCGACAGCCGCAACGGAATCCTCGCAATCCTGAATCGTGGTCAGAGCCGATTCCAGCAGAACATCGGCAATATGTGCGGGATCTGTCCTGCCAATCGGATGATCGGCATTGATGACGATCTCGACATGCAGGCCATTCTTTATGAGAAGAATTGCGGTCGGAGCAGTCGCGGCACCGCGATAACCGGCAAACTGTCCTTTATCCTTGAGCGAGACAGGTTTGCCACTCGCCTCGAGCGCGAGCGTCCCATTATTGATGCTCAGACCGGAAACATCGGCCCAATGTGCACCATCCAGCGGCGCGCTATCGTCGAGAAACGCTTTGGCCCAGGCTATCACCTTCGACCCTCGGACCGGGTTAAACGCCTTGCCCTTTTCAGCGCCGCCGTCATCCGGAATGGCATCCGTTCCATACAATGCATCGTACAGCGATCCCCAGCGCGCATTGGCGGCATTGAGCGCATAGCGGGCATTCATGACGGGAACGACAAGCTGCGGACCAGCGACAACGGCAATTTCAGGATCAACATTGCTGGTTGAAACGGCGAAGGCTTCGCCTTCTGGCAACAGGTAGCCGATTCCCCTCAGGAAGGTTTCGTATTCTTCGTGGCTGTAGCCGCTGTCGCGCTTGCTCTTGTAAAAATCGTCCAGCTTCTGCTGGAATGCATCGCGTTTTTGCAAGAGTGCGTGGTTTTTTGGGGCCAAATCTTCGATGATCTTTGCAAAGCCAGACCAGAATTGCGCCGCATCGATGCCGGTACCCGGGATAGCTTCATTGACCACGAAGTCGTGGAGTTCCTTCGCTACCTTCAAGCCATTGATCTCGATGCGTTTAACCATAGTTCGTTCCTTAAATTTCGTAGGCCTACCCTTGAACACGCAGAAGCATTGTCAGTCAATTCTTCAATAGCAGCACAATTTTGGGCCAAGTTGGAAAGAATGTTTCAATGCGCAATGCGCGGCCTGCCGGAGGCTGTTGCTATTACCACCGCTTCGATGAACTTGCGCTGATCCTCGACTGTGGCGGCGCTGACGTCACGAGTGATGCTGATCTGCGCTTCATCGGTTCCAGCTTCCAGGGCCAGCTGTCCGATTTGATATTCCAGCGTCAATTCGGCAAAGGCAATCGATTCTTCCTCAATCTCGAAATCCCTGACGGTCTCCCCGGCCATGACGCGGAAGATGCCCTCGGCGGGCTGGCTGATATGGGCCTCAACCGAAACACGAACCTGCCCAACAACGGCGCCCAGAGCGTTGGCGACGTCCGTATCTACAGGGACAATGCATTCCGTGCCAAGCATGTCACCCACAGCCGGGTAATAGACCGGTGCCGACGCGCCCAGGCCAATCAATGGCCGGTCTATGTAGAGCCTTACTCCGGCAATCCCGGTCTCACCGGAAAGGGCGCGCTGGACCAATGGACTAGCCACCGTTTCCGCTCCTTCAAGCCCGTCCTCGGCGAAAACCGTCTCAAGAACCACTTCGGAAGAGCGTCGGATCAACGCATCATAGGTACGGTGGGAAACCTCCTCGGGTGTGTCGCACAGCGGACGTCCAGCACCATCCTTGCGCCGTGCATAGAGTATGGCACCGTAACGTGCTGCCTCCGCATTCCAATTATCTTGCAGCCCCAGAACGTGGCAAGCATCTGACGGCGTGAAACCCGACAGATGAACCAAACCCCGCGCCACAAGGCGGTTGACAGTGGTTGCCTGTGAGATGGAACCCAAAAGCCTGTCCAGCGGCTGCGGTTCGTGTGTGATGCGTCCATACAGTTCGGCTTCATTTTTGCTCAAACCGGATGCCATTTGCGCCGGAACACCCGTAAGAAGCGCAAAACGCCCGTCCAATCGGCCGGCAGTGGCTGCCTTTGCTTGCCGCATCAGATGATCGATGACCAATGAGCCATGATTGGCGGCGAGCAGCGACAAGGGCACGAGCCTTCTCGGGCCAAGCTTGATGCCTGGAACCATGGCATTGTCGTCGAGGGATACTTCCGAATCTCCCCCAAGGCCAAAAGTATGCATGGCGACCGCCTCAACCATCGTACGGAAGCCGCCTACCGTGGCGCCGTTGGGGTCGAGCCGAGGCCGGCCTTTGTCGAGAACTGCGACATCTGTGGTCGTGCCCCCAATGTCAGAGACGATCGCATTGTCGAGCCCTGTCATGTACCGCGCACCGACCAGACTGGCCGCCGGTCCAGAAAGAATGGTCTCAATTGGCCGGTGCCGGGCAAAGGCGGCAGAGACAAGGGCGCCGTCGCCGCGCACCACCATGAGCGGGGCGTGGATGCCGCTCACGTCGAGAAAGCCTTCCGTTGCGGCCACCAGCCGGTCTATCATCGCGATAAGCCGCGCATTGAGGACGGTGGTCAAAGCACGACGGGGGCCGTTCAATTTGGCCGAAAGCTCATGGCTGCAGGTAACGGGCAAACCGGTTTCTCTTCGCACGAGATCACGAACCGCGATTTCATGTTCAGGGTTGCGCACAGCAAAATAAGCGCAGATGGCAAAACCGGTTACCTCCCGCGTCAACTGTGGGAGGGCCTCACTCAAGACACTCGTATCGAATGGCTGCGACCGGCCATAGACATCATGTCCACCGGGTATGAAGACAACGGGATCTGATCCGAGGGCCGTGCCAAGATCAGCCTTTTCCAGATCAACTTTGGAGAATCCGACCATGATCAGTGCGATGCGGCCGCCTTGCCCCTCTACAAGTGCATTGGTGGCCAGCGTTGTCGACATGGAAACAAGCCGTATGTCGGCAGGAGCGACCGATGTTTCAGCCATGATGCGCTTTACGGCGCCGGAAATCCCGACGCTCAAATCATGCCGCGTTGTTAAAGATTTGGCTTTGGCAATGACGCCGCGCTGCTCGGACCAAAGGACCGCATCGGTATAGGTGCCGCCGGTATCCAGCCCGAGGAAGATAGCACTTTCAGTTGTGGATTTACTCATGATGCCCTGCACTATTTGAGGCAGGGTTATCGCATGAATGGCAAGAGAGCTAGCGCCATTCCGACCATTCTCTGCCGCAACCTTTCAAGACAAGTGGTCGTGACCAGCCCGGAACCAAACAAATCATGTGGCGTTTCGTAAACTCAGGGGAAATCGTGATGTCATCACAATCAGCAACGACACACGCTGGATCGAAGAAAGTGATCTACGCTGCGATCCTTGGCAATCTGCTCATTGCTGCAACGAAGTTCATTGCGGCCTTTTTCACCGGCAGTTCGGCAATGCTTTCTGAAGGTGTGCATTCCCTGGTAGACACCGGCGATGGCGGGCTGTTGCTTTATGGGCTTCGCCGCGCTGCGAGGCCCGCAGACAAGACTCATCCGCTGGGCCATGGACGCGAACTCTATTTCTGGAGTTTTATCGTTGCGTTACTCGTCTTTGCGGTCGGTGCCGGCGTGTCGTTCTACGAAGGAATTATCCATATCCTGGATCCTGAACCTGTCGCCAACCCGATTGTGAACTATGTTGTGCTGGGCTTTGCAACTGTTTTCGAGGGAGCATCGTGGTTGGTCGCCCTGAAGGAATTTCGAGCGGTGAAAGGCGACCTCGGTTATGTCCGCGCCGTACAGCAAAGCAAGGATCCCAGTGTCTTTATGGTACTGTTTGAGGATACAGCGGCATTGCTGGGGCTAGTCATAGCCTTCATCGGTATCTCCACTGCAGAAATCTTCGCTATGCCGGAGCTCGACGGCGTTGCATCGATTGGCATTTCGTTTGTCCTTGCCGCGACAGCAATTTTCCTGGCGCGCGAAAGCAAAGGCCTCCTCATGGGCGAATCGGCATCACCCGAAACCGAACAGCAAATCCTGGACATCGCAAACAGCGATCCGGACGTTCAGAAGGCCAATGGTGTGTTGACCTTGCACATGGGGCCTAAACAAATCGTGGCCGGCCTCAGCGTCGAATTCGAAGACGACGTCCAGGCTCCCGAAATGGAAGCCTGCGTGGAGCGTCTCGAAACCGCCATGAAAAAGGCCAATCCCGATATTGTCACGTTATTCGTCAAGCCGCAGACGACCAGTACGTGGAAGGCACGGCGTCAGAAGATTGACGCGGCTTAGGTGTTAGTCGTCGCCCTCAACAACCCGCAGGCGCAATTGACCCGTTGCCGAGGCAGCAGAACGTGTCGTTTCGGCATCTTTGAGAGGGTTGCCAACAGGCGTTTCGGCAAACTCCAGCGCTTCAATCTTTTGACCGCGTTTGGTCACCTTGCTGGAAGAGACCAAAATGTCGTCAATGTCCTTGTTGGCCTGACCGAAATGCGTCTGCAAGCGGCGCACCCGGTCATCGAGCCGCACCACGTCCTCCATGAGCCTTATGACCTCGCCCTGAATGAGATGCGCCTGCTCGCGCATGCGGACGTCCTTGAGGACGGCTTGAATAACCTGGATTGAAAGCATCAGCAGTGAAGGCGAGACGATCACGATGCGCGAACGATGCGCCTTTTGGACTACGGCCTCAAAATTCTCATGAATTTCCGCAAAAATCGATTCGGACGGCACAAAAAGAAACGCCGTATCCTGGGTCTCGCCGTTGATCAGATATTTCTCCGCCACGTCGCGAATGTGAATCTCTACGTCCCGCCGGAACTGAGCGGCTGCAATCTTCTTGGTCTCAGGTGTTTCCGACTCGCGGATAGCATTCCAAGCCTCCAGTGGAAACTTAGCGTCGATAACGAGATTGGGCGCGCCATTCGGCATACGCACCACGCAGTCCGGCCTGCTGCCGTTGGAAAGAGTGGCCTGGAACTCATACGCCCCCTGCGGCAGGCCATCAGCGATGATCGCCTCCATCCGGGCTTGGCCAAAGGCCCCGCGCGTCTGCTTGTTAGCAAGGATTGCCTGTAATTGCACCACTTGCCCGGCGAGCGCCTGGATGTTGTTTTGGGCGGTATCGATGACCGCCAGACGTTCCTGCAATTTCGTCAGATTTTCGTGTGTGGACTGCGTCTGTTCCGTCATGGTCTGGCCGATGCGGCTCGTCATGCCATCCAGTCGTTCGCGGATCGATTGATTGAGTTCGGCCTGCCTTGACCCGAACAGCTCGGCCATTGTCTGCATCCGGCCTTGCATCTCCGACTGGCTTTTCAGAATTTCGCCCATCCGGGCTTCCGCATCCCGCGCCCGGTCTTCGGCCTGGATCTCGGCGACCATCCGCATCCGGCTGGAGCGCAACACTGCAATGCCAGCGAAGAACACGATAAACGCTGTGGCGAAACCTGCTGCCAGCAAGGTAGCACCGAGCGACACAGAGCTCGAGCCAAATTGAAACAAAGTTTGATCCAGAGAAATTGACGTTTCCATAATGTGCAGACTAACCGATTCGGACGGCAAATGTGAGATCAAAACGAGAACATTTTTATAAACGACTTTCAGGCCGGATTGACGGTTGAAAGCCGAGATATTAGGTGATGCTCATGTCCATAAAACCACTTGTCATTCTTCCCGATCCATTGCTGCGCCAGGTGTCAAAGCCTGTGGAGCGTTTCGACGCCGATTTGCGCAAATTTTCGGCCGATATGCTCGACACCATGTATGACGCGCCAGGTATTGGGCTCGCGGCCATTCAAGTCGGTGAGCCTCTGCGCATGCTGGTCATCGACCTTGCCAAAGAAGACGAGCCCAAAGCCCCTCAGATATTCATCAATCCGCAGATATTGTCGTCGAGCGATGAGCGTAACGTCTATGAGGAAGGCTGCCTTTCCATCCCGGACTACTATGCTGAAGTCGAGCGACCGGCACAGGTGCGCGTTTCTTATGTCGACATCGACGGCAAGCAGCAAGAGGTTGCCGCGGAAGGGCTCCTCGCCACTTGTCTGCAGCACGAGATCGACCATTTGAACGGTGTTCTGTTCATCGATCACATTTCGCGATTGAAGCGTGAGATGGTCGTGAAGAAATTCAAGAAACTTGCCAAGGACCGTCCGCCAAGCCGGTTGGCGGTGTGAGCCGATGAGCCTGCGAATTATCTTCATGGGAACACCGGAGTTTTCGGTACCCATCCTCAACGCCCTGATCGGCCAAGGTCACGAAATAGTTGCGGTTTACAGTCAGCCACCGCGCCCTGCAGGACGGCGCGGGCTGGAGCTGACGCCCTCGGCGGTGCATCGCAATGCCGAACAGTTCGGCATTGAAGTGCGGACACCGAAAAGTTTGAAGTCCGAGGAAGAGCAGCAGGCGTTTCGCGACCTTGAGGCCGATGTAGCTGTGGTCGTTGCTTACGGGCTCATCCTGCCTGCCGCAATTCTCGAGGGTACGCGACTTGGCTGCTACAATGGACACGCTTCGCTGCTGCCGCGTTGGCGCGGAGCGGCGCCTATTCAGCGTGCGATCATGGCCGGCGATGATGAGACGGGGATCATGATCATGAAAATGGACGAGGGTCTCGACACTGGCCCTGTCGCCATGGCCGAAAAGGTGAAAATTACGGCGGATATGACTGCAGGCGAATTGCACGACCAGCTCAGCATGGCGGGCGCCGATCTGATGGTTCGCGCCATGGCGGCACTGGAGCGCGACAGTCTTACGCTCACGCCGCAGTCCGAAGACGGCGTCACCTATGCCTCCAAGATCACCAAGGCGGAAACGCGCATCGACTGGACGCAAGCTGCCATCGATGTTCATAATCGTATACGCGGCCTTGCACCGTTTCCGGGTGCATGGTGCGAGATGGAAATCGGCGAGGAGCTTGAACGGGTAAAACTGCTGCGTTCGATCCCGGCAACCGGGATAGGTGATCCTGGAACCGTACTCGGCGACGATCTGCGCATCGCCTGTGGCGAAGGCGCTGTTCGCCTGCGCTCTTTGCAGCGTGCGGGCGGGAAGGTCTTGGATGGTTTGGAGTTCCAGCGCGGCGCCAAGATCGCACAGGGAACGCGCCTGCCATGAACAAGATCTAAGTGCCTCGTTACAAGCTCACCATTGAATATGATGGCACGCCCTACGCCGGCTGGCAGCGGCAGGAGAACGGCCACACTGTTCAGGCCGCCATCGAACAGGCGATCTTCAAATTCTGCGGCGAAACGGTTGCCCTTGGCGCCGCTGGCCGCACAGACTCCGGCGTGCATGCGACGGCACAGATCGCGCATGTTGATCTGACGAAAGACTGGGCCAGTTCCAAGGTACGCGAGGCGTTGAACGCCCATCTGGTCATCGCGGGGGAAACCGTTGGCATCATCAACGTCGAACTCGTCGGGAGCAATTTCGATGCGCGGTTTTCGGCGACGGGCCGGCACTACCTTTACCGCATCATCAACCGCAGACCCCCCGCGCCACTTGAGGCGCACCGCGCGTGGTGGGTAAAGAAACCGCTCGACGAAATGGCCATGCACGACGCCGCGCAACGGCTCATCGGCACCCATGATTTCACAACGTTTCGCGCAACCCAATGCCAATCAAAGAGCCCGGTCAAAACGCTCGACCATTTGAGCGTCGCTCGCAGCGGTGAAATCGTCGAGATCAAGGCATCCGCGCGATCATTCCTGCACAACCAGATCCGCTCTTTTGTCGGAACACTCAATGAGGTCGGATGCGGGCGCTGGGATGCAGATGATGTCACCGCTGCGCTTGTCGCCCGCGATCGTAAGGCCTGCGGGCCCGTAGCCCCGCCCTACGGTCTTTATCTTGTCGGCGTTGACTATCCCATCATTGCCGGTTCAGGCAGGGAAATCCCCAGCAGGTTCTGAAGCAGGATCATCAGGAACAGCGACCCGACAATCATGACCACGAAAAACGTGGCCGTATATGCATGGGATTTTTTCAACGCGACATGCGTCAAACGGTACGTCAGGTACATTATGCCGCCATAGAGGACAAGGCCAAAACCTGTTGCCAAAGCGGGCCAACCAGGCAGCAGTAGCCGTGCCAGCGTCGCGGGTACCATCAGCCAGGCGGCAATTGCCGTCCCCCAATTGCTGGCGACAACATAGGGACTAAAGCGCTTGTTCAGACCGAGCCGTCGGGCAAGTAGCGCGAGAACGACCAGCGGGACCACCCAGGCCGCCAAATCGACAAACGCTACGCGGCCCATGATGGAAAATCGGTTACCCGTTTCCGGCTGCAATGAGATCATGTCGTTGGCGAAGATAATCCAGCCGAGGATGAGCGGCGGCAAGGAAATCGTAATCGCATGGAACGACTGCCAGAAGCCATCTTCGGTGAAATCGAGTTGGTCAAGCCCGTCGGCATGACCATTCATCATGCGCCAAGCGCCCCACATATATTGCTGAATCTCGTCAAAATCCGGCATTTCACTCGTAGTCATGCAAAAAAATCCGCGATGAACCGTTCGTAGATTTGCGTCAGTGTTTCAAGATCGGCAATCGCCACTCGCTCGTCAACCATATGCATCGTCTTGCCGACAAGTCCGAATTCAACGACAGGGCAATAATCCTTGATGAAACGGGCATCCGACGTGCCGCCTGATGTGGAAAGTTGCGGGCGCTTTCCTGTTGTCGCTTCGACTGCCGAGATCAGGGTACCTATCAGTTTTTCATCGTGCGTCAGAAAAACATGGCTTGGGTGGTCACGCCAAGTCAGCTCGTAGTTCACTGGCGCCGTTTTGCCAGGGCGCAGCTTGCGCCGACCAGCAGCCTTATCGAGACGGTTGTGGATCTCGGCCATCAGTGTCTCATCGGTCCAGGTGTCGTTGAAACGAATATTGAACGTCGCTGTGGCTTTTGCCGGGATGACATTTACCGCCGGATTGCCGACGTCAATCGTTGTGATTTCGAGATTGGTGGCCTGGAAGTCTTTCGTTCCAGTGTCGAAAGCTGGATAAAGCAGGCTTTCAACCAGTGTCACCAGCCCGCGTACAGGATTATCGGCCAGGTGCGGATAGGCAACGTGGCCTTGCACGCCATTAACGACGATTGTGCCCGACAACGAGCCACGACGCCCGATCTTCATCATGTCGCCCAGTTTTTCGGGATTTGTCGGCTCGCCAACAACTGCAGCGTCCCAGCTCTCGCCTTTTGCCTTGGCCCACTCCAGCAGCTTTCCTGTCCCGTTGATGGAAGGTCCCTCTTCATCGCCGGTAATCACAAAAGATATCGAACCATTGAGTCCCCCGTGCTTCTCCAGATGGCGCCCTACAGCCGCGACAAAGCAGGCAATCCCGCCCTTCATATCGACGGCGCCGCGCCCATACATTTCACCATTATGGATGGCCGCCGAAAACGGTGGATAGGTCCACGCTTCTTCATCTCCTACCGGCACGACATCCGTGTGACCCGCGAACATCAGGTGAGGTCCATTGCCGGAGCGCCGCGCGTATAGGTTTTCGACATCCGGTGTATCGTCTTCACTAAAGACGGGCCTTTCGACCTCGAAGCCCATCGGGGCAAGCATGGATTGAACCACCGTTAAAGCCCCGCCCTCTAAAGGTGTAATTGAGCGACATGCGATGAGCTTGCCAAGGTTTTGTATTGGATCGGTCGAGGATTTCATGGCCAAAAGCGATAATGGAAAAGCACGATCCTGTCACGTACTGGATGGTAGTTCCTGCGTCTGATTTAATGACACCAGCGACTCAACCAAGGACCAGCAACATGATCGGAATTGATAGCCGGATTGTCATAGCCGGCGCCGGGTCGATCGGACGCTACGTGGGCGGGCGTCTCGCTGTGGCAGGCAAGGCAGTGACCTTGTTGGTTCGGCCTCGAATGATTGAGGGACTTCAGCAGGAGGGCCTAAAAATCATTGACCCGGATGGATCGGAAAAACTGGTGGAGCCCGGGCAATTTTCCCTGACAATTGATCCTGAAATCGCGTTCCGGCAAGCCGACATTATTCTCGTCGCCGTCAAGAGCGGCGCTACCGAGGAGATGGCCAAGTCGATAAGGGAAAGTGCGCCATCCAATGTCATTGTGGTCAGCCTGCAAAATGGCGTCGGAAACGCTGATACTCTCCGACAACATCTGCCTCCGGAAGCGACTGTTGTCTCGGGAATGGTTCCATTCAACGTCGTTCAGTCCGAGCCTGGCGTCAGCCCGCTTAATGTTAGGCGGACAATGCCGGGGACCATTCTCATCGACGACACCTTGGATCGCTTGGCAGAGGTTCTTTCGGTTCCGGGGCTCTCCGTCCAGGTGCATTCGGACATGAAAGGTATCCTGTGGGGCAAACTGCTGATAAATCTCAACAATGCTCCCAATGCCCTTTCGAACCTGCCGCTCGTTGAACAGTTGGCCGACCGAAATTGGCGGCTTCTGATAGCGGATCAGATGATCGAAGGTCTCAAAGTTGTGAGAGCGCACGGTATCACACCGGCCAAAGTGCAAGGGGTGTCGCCCTCGATGCTTCCCTGGATTCTCCGATTGCCGAATTTTCTGTTTCGCATCGTCGCGGCGCGAATGCTCGCGATCAACCCGCACGCCCGCTCGTCCATGTGGGAAGACCTGTCGCGGGGGCGCGCCACCGAGATCGATTACCTGCAAGGCGTTATCGTCCGGTTGGCCGACGAGAAAAACATCGCCGTGCCGCTCACACGCAAGGTGCTTGCCTGTGTGAAACGGGCTGAGGGCAAATCATTACGAAGCCATTCCGTCGAAGAAGTTCGTGAGATGAAAATTCAGGAAAGAGGGACTGATAACTCTCATTCCTGAATCGGATCAATCCCGCAGCAACTCGTTGATCGAGGTCTTGGAACGCGTCTTTTCATCGACGCGCTTGACGATTACAGCACAGTAAAGACTTGGACCTGGTTCGCCGTTTGGAAGGTTCTTGCCGGGCATTGAACCTGCCACGACCACCGAATACGGCGGGACTTCGCCATAGAAAATCTCACCAGTAGCGCGATCAACGATCTTGGTCGATTTACCGATAAATACGCCCATACCAAGCACGGAGCCTTCGCGAACGATACAGCCCTCGACCACCTCGGAACGTGCTCCGATGAAGCAGTTGTCTTCAATGATCGTAGGTCCGGCCTGCATGGGTTCGAGAACACCGCCAATGCCGACACCGCCTGAAAGATGAACATGCTTGCCGATCTGGGCACACGAACCAACCCCCGCCCATGTGTCGACCATGGTCCCTTCGTCGACGTAAGCGCCAAGGTTGACAAAAGATGGCATCAGGATCACGCCGGGGGCAATATAGGCAGAGCGGCGGACAATCGACCCGGGAACGGTGCGAATACCTGATTTGGCAAATTCAGTCGCACCCCAGCCGTCAAACTTCGATGGCACCTTGTCCCACCAGGTTGCACCGCCAGGGCCACCCTCGATAATGCCCATCGGGTTAAGCCGGAAGGAAAGCAGGACCGCCCTTTTCAGCCATTGATTGACTTTCCAGTCGCCGTTCGACTGCTTCTCCGCAACGCGAACTTCTCCGCTATCGAGCAGCAAAAGAGAGGCCTCGACTGCTTCCCGTATTTCGCCACGCGTTTCGGTGCTGATTGCATCGCGTTCTTCGAAGGCCTTGTCGATCGTCGTCTCGAGACTGGCCAGATCGGGCTTGGACATTTCAGATCACTCCATTAAACGGGCGGGTTATGGCTAATGACAAGGGCTACTATGTTAAGTCTGCGAGAGCGTCAATTCGCTGCGCCACATTGTTGGATGAGGAATCGATTTTTATGTCTCTAAGCGCCATAAGTGTCCGCAGAAGGAGAAAACCAATTGAACACTGATGAAAAACACAGCTGGACGCCGTTCTCGCATTCTTCCGAAGCTGTACGCCGCGTAGAGAGCGCACCGGAAACGCCGCAAACCCAATCACCTACCTATCGGCTGGCCTTTGCCGACCCAGATTTCATGACGAAGAGTGAACTTCGTGCAGTGCGTCTACAACTCGAGCTCCTTAAACCGGAGATGGCACTCGCGGAACGCGGCATTCGATCAACTGTCGTGCTTTTCGGCGGGGCGCGTATTCCGGAACCCGGCGGTGCTGCCTGGGCTGCAAAAAACGAAACCCAGAAGAAGAACCTCGAAGCCAATTCTCACTACTACGCCGAGGCACGCAAGTTCGCGCAGCTTTGCTCGACCTATTCTTCAACGACCTATAATCGCGAATTCGTTGTCGTCACCGGAGGCGGTCCCGGCGTGATGGAGGCCGGTAATCGCGGCGCCGCTGACGTCGGTGCGCCAACGATCGGCCTTAATATCGTGCTACCGCACGAACAGGCACCTAACGCCTACGTGACGCCGGAGCTTTGCTTCAACTTCCACTATTTTGCCATTCGCAAGATGCATTTCCTCATGCGGGCCAAAGCCATGGCGATCTTTCCTGGTGGCTTCGGGACGATGGATGAGACTTTCGAAGCCCTCACCCTCATTCAGACCGGACGTATGGAGCGCATTCCCTTTCTGCTGTTTGGCAAGCCATTTTGGGAAAAGGCAATCAACTTCGATTTCCTGGCGGAGCAGGGCGTCATTTCACCGTCCGACAGAGAGCTGATTACATTCGTCGATACTGCCGAAGAGGCTTGGGACGTGATCAAAACCTTCTATGAACTGACCTAGAGCCCTCTACGCAGGTACATTCAGCGCCGTCTGACCTGGCAGGATGGCGCTGAGGAACGAGGCAAGGTTGTCCGTAACATAGTCGACGTGATCGGTATGACCTGGATCGCGTTCCCAGATTTCCGAGAATGTCGGTTCGAAATTGTTGGGAACGATCAGGACCGTCGTCATTCCCAGAGCTTTCGGCACGATAAGGTTGCGCGCCAGATCCTCGAACATCACGCTGCTTGCCGCGTCGATCTTGTGCAGCGCCAAAAAGCGGTCATAAGTCTCTTGAGCAGGCTTCGGCAGCAATTCCGCCGCGACAATGTCGAAAATGTCATCAAACTCGTCGAGAACACCAAGCTGACGCGCGGCGCGCTCGGCGTGCCCACGATTACCGTTGGTGAAAATGAACTTGCGGCCGGGCAGTTGCCGGATGGCGGTGGCCAATGAGGGGTCCGGCACCAGCCAAGAATAATCGATATCATGGACTTTCCGTAAAAAGTCATCCGGATCGATCTCGTAGCGGTCCATCAATCCTTTGAGAGTCGTGCCATAATCCTTATAGAACTGCTTCTGCATCTGCCGCGCATCGGTGCGGGACAGCTTCAGAAGATCAGCAACATAGTCCGTCATTTTCACATCGATCTGCGAAAACAGATTTGAATGATGCGGATAGAGGGTATTGTCGAGATCGAAAACCCAATCGGTCACATGGGCAAAGTTCAAGGATTCTGGTTGATTTGTCATACGCGATCAAGGTTCCGCCGTTTCAGGGAGGCAAAAGCAAATTCAGAAAATTCTGTTTCGCTCCCGAATCAATAGACGAAAAGAGTCTGAACTACGACCGTTTTTAAATTTTTCGCTAACGACCGCTTCACCTGTTTTTCGTACTGATTAAAGCTGTCTCCGAGGTCCGATGTCCAGAATTCTCCTCAAATGTGCAATGGTTATGGTCGTTTCCGTTATGTGCTCCCTGCTCATTACCGGGGTCATCATGACGGCCAATGATATGCATGACGCACGGGGATATATGATCGCGACCATTTGCCCCTTGGTGATTTCTCCTGCCATTTCCTTCATCGTTTTTCGTCAGTCGGAAAAACTGCGGCTGACCCTCGAAACACTCAATCACGTCATGCAGGAGCTTGAGATCACCAATGCGAAACTATTCGAGAAGTCATCACGCGATAGCATGACGGGCCTCCTCAATCGCGAAGCGTTTTTCAACCATATCGAGGATGTCCGTACCCAAAGGGCAAGTTCTCTTTTGATCATAGACGCTGATCATTTCAAAAAAATCAATGATGTTCATGGCCATTATAATGGCGATGGCGCTTTGATGGCGATCGCACAGAGTATCGCTGGCTGCCTCGGTAAAGAGGACAGTATTGGACGCATCGGAGGCGAGGAATTCGCTGTCTTTCTGGCAATGGATGATGAGGAAAACGTCAAATCCATCGCCGAAACCATTCGGGCGGCGGTGAACCGCATTGAGTTCCACACTCCGGAAAACGAACGCGTCGCGCTGAGTGTCAGTATCGGGGGTATTGTTGGACTGGCAAATGGAGCAATCGCCGATCATTTTCAGATCGCCGATCGCAGGTTGTACGAGGCCAAGCGTAACGGCCGCAATTGCGTGATCATCGAGTCCAATATGAAGAATGCGGCCTGAGACGACCGTCTATAGCGGCTCGTTTCTGGCTATCTCAGACCATTGCCGGATCCAATGGATCAACATCTTTCCAGCGCGCAACCAGTTTCGCCATGTCGGCTTTCTCAAACGCATCTCTCAACGCGGCAAAGGATGGCAACACGAAATATGCCCGTTGGAACTTGTCGATTTCATATGCCGTACGCATCACCGTTTCCAGATCGAACGGCACGTGATGGGCATCGGGACTCGTCACAGCGAATTGCAGTTCACTGAACGACGACATAAGACCGGCACCAAACGCTTTGAGTGACGCGCCCCCCTCGCGCATAAGGCCAAACTCGGCAGTGTACCAGTATAGCCGGCCTGCCAGCTGTTCCCCGCCCATGCGTGATGCTGCTCCCCCCTTCTCGCCATAAAGCTGCATGAAATCCGCAAATACTGGTTGGCTGAGAATAGGAACGTGACCGAAGAAATCATGAAACATGTCCGGCTCAACGATATAGTCGAGCTCTTTCTTGCTGCGCAGCCAGTTCGTCACCGGAAAGCGCCGGTTGGCAAGATGGTCGAAAAACGGCTCATTCGGGATAAGACCCGGCACGGCAACGATTTCCCAACCGGTCAATTTCTGAAGCCGCTCGCTCACCTCGTGAAAATCCGGTATCCGGTCGAGAAGTCCCAGGGCATCCACGCCGTCAAGATAGCTGTGGTGCGCTAATTTCTCAGTCAATTTTGTCTGGCGATCGCAAAGGGTGCGCCAGACCTCTTGGTCTTCATCGGAATAGTCATATTTCTGTTCAACGGTGAAGTCCGCTTGGCAGACCGCGTAGTTGCCGCGAAGTCCCTGTTCGGCACACTCCCGGGCATAAGCCTCAACGCTTATAGTCATCGTTTCCCCCTCGATTGGTTTCCAGGAGGATACGATGGGAAAATGAGAGGATTTGACTTAATCAGCTGCTCTTAGCATTATTATGAGTGAATTAGCGAAGGATAAGGAAAAATTCGAGTGACTTCAACTCAATTCAGCGATTTCGAAATCAAGATGCTGCAAATTCTCCAAAGCAATGGGCGCGTTGCGATAACTGACCTCGCCCAATTGATCGGCCTGTCCGCCACACCCTGCGCCCGACGGTTCGAGCAGCTGCAGGAGAGCGGGGTTATCAAAGGCTTCACAGCCTCCATCGACCGACGATCGATCGGACTGATGGTCGAAGTTTTCATACAGGTGCGTCTCAACACCCATAGCGACGATTCTCCCGAGCGCTTTATCGCAGAAATTGAGCGCATGGACGAGGTTTCGTCTTGCTGGACCATGACCGGCGAACATGATTTTCTCCTGCACGTCATGGTGCCCACCGTGGACGATCTCAATGCTTTCGTCATGCACAGGCTGATGCGATTGAAGGGCGTGCGAGATGTGCATACCCAACTGGTGCTGCAGAATATCAAAGGGCCCGGGAAAATCCCGCTTGATCATCTCAAAAAATGATCAGGGAACGAGTAGCGTTCCTGCACCGCGTTCTGTGAAAAGTTCGAGCAGAACCGAATGAGGAGTCTTGCCATTAAGGATGACCACACCCTCGACACCGCGATTGATCGCATCGATACAGGTTTCAACCTTCGGGATCATCCCACCGGATATCGTGCCATCCTTGATCAGAGAGCGTGCCTGCGCGACGGAAAGTTCCTTGATAAGTTGCTTGTCCTTGTCGAGAACACCTGGTACGTCCGTAAGAAATAAAAGGCGAGAGGCGGCAAGCGCGCCGGCGATCGCGCCAGCGAACGTATCTGCATTGATATTGTACGTGTGGCCATCACGCCCGGGCGCAACAGGCGCAATGACGGGTATCATCTCGGAACGAGCGAGAAGATCGAGCAGAGTGCGGTCGACTTCTACCGGCTCGCCGACAAATCCGAGGTCGACGATCTTCTCGATGTTGGAATCGGGATCGATGATGGTCTTCTTCGCCTTTTCGGCAAAGACCATATTGCCATCCTTCCCGCACAGGCCGATTGCCCATTCGCCCTCGGCATTGATCAAAGCGACGATTTCCTTGTTGATCGAGCCTGCGAGCACCATCTCGACAATTTCGAGCGTCTTCGCGTCGGTTACGCGCAGTCCGCCTTCAAACTTGGACTCGATGCCCATGCGTGCCAGCATGGACGCGATCTGCGGTCCGCCGCCGTGGACAACGATGGGATTTATGCCGGACTGCTTGAGCAGCGCTATATCGCGAGCGAATGCCTTACCGAGAGCCGCGTCACCCATGGCATGGCCACCATATTTTACGACGACAGTCTTGTTTTCATACCGCTGCATATAGGGCAGAGCAGCAGAAAGCAGACTTGCCTGAATTTCAGCAGTGTGGTCGGCGTCGGATGTGGAGGACATGCGCAAGCTCCAGCTTGGGAAGGACGGGGGTTCTTAACGCTAAAGACGGTTTCGGGCAAACATGATTTAGGCTATTGGCAGACGTTTTTTTCATCTGCCATTGACAGCGCAACCCCTCGGCAGATTTAAATTGAGCGATAAGAGTTGGAAACGCCATTTGTATGACGCCTGAAGGCATATCGGAGCTGATCTCGCGAGTTTCGCTACGGGACCGCGCGGCTTTTGATGTGCTGTATGCCGCCACAAGCGCGAAACTTTTTGGTGTATGCCTGCGTGTCTTGGGTAATCGAACGGAAGCAGAAGACGCGCTACAGGACATCTACGTCAAGATTTGGAACAAAGCGGGGCGATTCGCGGTCGCTGACACGAGTCCTATTTCATGGCTGGTGGCGATCGCCCGCAATCACTCCATTGACGTATTACGGTCCCGCAAGCCTGCAGCAGTCGAATTGGATCAGGCTGCAGACGTTTTTGAGTCGTCACCCAATCCCGAACAGGCCGCTGTCGCCAGTGGGGAAGCGCAACGGATCTATGATTGCCTCGGCCAGCTGGAGGCAGACAGAGCAGCGGCCGTCCGTGGCGCCTACCTGAATGGCGACAGTTACGAGGTACTGGCCAGCCGCTATAATGTGCCGTTGAATACAATGAGAACCTGGCTGCGCCGCAGCCTGATAAAACTGAAGGAATGCCTGGAGGGATGAGCCCGACTGAACCCGATGACAAGATGATACCGGAGGGCGATGATTTCATCGCCGCCGAATATGTGTTGGGTGTGCTCCCCGAGCAGGAACGTCGGGAAGTTGCGCGGCGTATCGAAACGGACAAGCCGTTTGCGGAACTGGTTGCACGCTGGCAAAAGCAATTAGATCCTCTCAACGATGAGTATGACGCGGCGCAAGCTCCGCAACAGCTGAAGAGTCGGATCGACCAACGCTTGTTCGCAATCGAAGTGGCCGCTAGTTCGTCATTCTGGAACAATATTGCCTTTTGGCGCGGACTGGCCTTCGCCGCACTTGCTTTTGCTGTCATCGGGATTGGTCGTGATTTGATCGAGCGACCTGCCCGGACAAGCGAGCAACTGGTCGCATCGATGGAAACACAAGGCAGCCCCGTCCACACGCTGGCGGTTTTCGACGACCGGACCAAGAAACTGAAAGTAACTGTCGTCAGCGGCGACATGCCAAAAGACCGCTCGCTTGAACTTTGGCTGATTGCCGGCAATGAAGCGCCGGTATCGCTCGGCCTGATGGTTTCGCCGCAAGTGACAGAGTTCAACCTGCCGTCGTCATTACTCGCCAAATTGCGCGACGGCACGACACTGGCGCTGACTGTAGAGCCCGTTGGAGGTGCACCAGGCGGCGCGCCTACCGGCCCCATTGTCGCTGCGGGCATCGTGCGGAAAATCTAGAACGTTAAATTTTGACGACGCCTGAAACTTAAGCCTCCAACGTCCCGTATCTCCATCTGTCCTCACCCGAGGGGAACCAAACAATGGAGATCAAGTATGTTGAAGAAATCACTGGGCCTGATCGCACTCTCGACCATGCTGGTTGCCGGAATTGCCTACGCCAAGAACCCGACAGTCGGCGGTGCGGCCATGTACGAGAACAAGAACATCATTGAAAATGCCGTGAACTCCAAGGATCACACGACGCTCGTGGCTGCAGTCAAAGCGGCCGGCCTTGTCGAAACGCTTCAGGGTAAGGGGCCTTTTACGGTATTCGCCCCTACAAATGAGGCATTTGCCGCGCTTCCGAAAGGCACTGTCGATACGCTGCTCAAGCCCGAAAACAAGGAAAAGTTGGCGAAGATCCTGACCTGTCACGTCGTTGCTGCCAACGCTTCATCCAAGACCCTCATGAAGATGATCGATGATGACGAAGGCGCTCATCCGGTAAAGACGGTCGGTGGGTGCGTATGGACCGCCAAATACAAGGGCAAGACGCTTACTCTGACCGATGAAAACGGCACGGTGGCTACAGTCACCATCGCCAATGTCAAGCAATCGAACGGCGTCATCCATGTGATTGACAAGGTTCTTCTGCCAAAAATGTAGTCAGAGACCCTGGTTCATTTGCGCAGAGTGCGCCAGGACTTTGCCCCGCTCGATCCGCCGGGTCGCGTGGGGCTTTTTTATTTACGTTGTTCTTCGAGAAGCTGGGCAATTGCCGCCCGGAGTTCATCCAGCCCGGCGCCTTTTTCAGACGATGTCGCCAGGATTTCCGGATAGGCTGCGGCGCGCTTTCTGATAGCCTGCGCTGTCTCTTCGATCAAACGCGGTACTCCGGCGGGTTTGATCTTGTCGATCTTGGTCAAGACGATCTGGTAGGATACAGCAGCCCGATCAAGCAGGTCCAACACCTCGGCGTCATTCTTCTTCACACCGTGGCGGGCATCAATCAGCAGGTAGACACGTTTGAGCGTCGTACGTCCGCGCAAGTAATCGAAGACCAGCCGTGTCCAGGCATCGACTTGTTCTTTGGGCGCTTCAGCGAAGCCATAGCCTGGCATATCGACGACGGCGAGTGGCGGAAGGTCGCCGCCTTCGCCTGAATGGCCATCCGGAACGAAATAGTTGAGTTCCTGCGTCCGTCCAGGCGTATTCGACGTTCGCGCCAAACCCTTCTGGCCGATGATCGCATTGATCAGTGATGATTTGCCGACGTTGGAGCGTCCGGCGAACGCAATTTCGAGCGGGCCCTCCGGCGGCAGAAACTTCATCGCAGGAACACCGCGAATGAAAACCCAGCCCTGTGCAAAGAGCATTCTGCCCTTTTCGGCAAGTCTGTTGATGTTTTGCTGCGTTTCGCTCAATTTCTTCCATCCATTTGCCGCCGGCCATGATTGCAATCAATGTTTATGGGAGGCTTGTCAACCGCGCAAAAGAAAAGCCCCCGATCAAGCCGGGGGCAATCTGCTTAGCTTAGTGATTCACTATTATTCGGCGGGTTTCGGTTTCTTGCGGAAAAGCGCGGTGAGATTGTCCCACAATTCAACCTTGACCCCCTGACGCTTCATTATGATGCCCTGCTGGATAATCGACAGAGTATTGTTCCACGCCCAGTAAATTACCAATCCTGCTGGGAAAGTCGCCAACATGAATGTGAATATGAGCGGCATCCAATTAAAGATCATTTGCTGGGTCGGATCCGGCGGTGTCGGGTTCATGCGCATCTGCAGGAACATGGTGACACCCATGATCAAAGGCCAGACGCCGATCATCAGGAACGCAGGGACCGCCCACGGGATAAGGCCGAAGAGATTGAACAACGATGTCGGGTCGGGAGCAGCCAGATCCTGGATCCAGCCAAAGAACGGCGCGTGGCGCATTTCTATGGTCACGTAGAGGACCTTGTAGAGCGCAAAGAAAACCGGAATCTGAATCAGGACAGGCCAACAGCCGGCAATCGGATTGATCTTCTCCGTTTTGTATAATTCCATCATGGCTTGCTGCTGCTTGACCTTGTCATCCGCATATTTCTCACGGATTTCCGTCATCTTCGGCTGCACCAGCTTCATCCTCGCCATCGAGGCATAAGACTTGTTGGCAAGCGGGAAGAAGAAGGCTTTCAGGATAACAGTCACCGCCAGAATGGCGACGCCGAAGTTTCCGATAGCCTTGTAGAGCCAGTCGATAAGATAGAACATCGGCTCGGTGATGAAATAGAACCAGCCCCAGTCGATCAAGTTCTTGAAGAGCGGAATATGCAGGTCATTCATATAGGCATTGATCCTGCCGACCTCTTTCGCCCCTGCGAAGATGAGGTTGTCGGTCGATGCGGTCTGGCCCGGCTGGACTGTCGCCGGATCAGAGAGATAGTCGCTTTGATAGCGCGGACGTCCGTCATCGAAGTATGAAAAGCGTATCTTGAACGGCGTTGCCTGTGCTGGAACGAGCGCAGCAGCCCAATATTTATCGGTAATTCCAACCCATCCGCCGGTGGTCGACCGGTCTGGCGCAACTTCCCGCTCTTCTTCAATCGCTGCAAACTTGTATTCGATCAGTTTGTCGTTGACCACGGCTATCGGGCCCTCGTGCAGCACGTAGGTGCTTGGATGCAGAGGCTTCGAGAAGCGCGTCACACGTCCGTAAGAGGCCAGCGAAACAGGTGCTGAGGTCGTGTTGGTCACAGCGTCCTTGACTGTGAACATGTAGTTCTCGTCGACACTGATCGTCCGTTTGAAGACCAGACCCTTCTCATTGGTATAGGACAGCGTAACAGGTGTGGACGCCGTCAAATCGTTGTTGCCCTCGCGGGTCCAGACGGTCGTCGGACCGGGCACAGTCCCGGTTAGATCATTTCCCGTGAACCCGACCTCCACAAACTGGCCATCGGCCATCTGCGCAGGGCTTAGCAATTCGATATTTGGCGAATTATCGTCGACGGTCTCATGATAATGCTTCAGCTGCAGATCATCTAGCCTCGCACCGGTCAGACTGATCGAGCCTCCCAGGCTGGGTGTATCGATCCTGATACGCTGTGTCTGACCAAGGGCAGCGGCACGCGTGAGACTACCTGCCTGGGTAGCATCCTGCGACTGGCCTGGAACATTGGCATCAGGAGCAGCTGGGGTCGACGACGGAAGATTGTTTGTTGCATTGCCGTTGGTGGCAGTACCTGCCGGCGTGCTTGCCTGTCCGTCAACACGGGTTTGTCCTTGCCGCGTGGCCTCGATCTGGGCCTGTTCGCGCTGCGCTTCGATCTTGGGGTTCATGTAGAACACCTGCCAAAGCGTCAGGATCACAATGGACAAGGCAATGGTGATGAAGAAATTACGGTTGGTTTCCATTGTCAGTCCTTGGGTCGGGTTCGCCGTATCTGCTAGGCTTTCGTCGAACGCCGGGTCAATATTTTCCTGGAAACCCGTTTGGAGAGTTCCCGCGTCAAGTCAGCGAACGGCGCGTTCAGCGCATCGCGGCGAGCAACGATCACATAGTCGGTTCCAGCTTGCATGTCATCAGCAACATTGACGCGCACCGCCTCTCTGAGGCGCCGCTTGATGCGATTGCGAATAACGGCATTTCCGTTCTTTTTGGTGACCGTAAAACCGACGCGCGGGGGTCCAACCTGGTCCTCTCGCTCTTTGACTTCGACAAGAAAGTAGACGCCGCGGCGCTTTTCTCCGTTCCGGACAGTCAAAAACTCCGCTCTCTTGCGAAGGCGGAGTGGTTTTTGCTCATTCATTCTGTAGTGCCAACTCTGGCCAACCGCACAAGTCTGCGCGGAATGCCTTATGCCGACAACCGCTTGCGACCGCGAGCGCGACGCGCTGCAATAACCTTGCGGCCGCCTGCCGTTGCCATACGGGCACGGAACCCATGACGACGTGCGCGGACAAGCTTGGATGGCTGATAAGTACGCTTCATTTGTTAAATACCGCGGTGTGCGGCCCTTCTTGTGGTCTGTTCTTTGACAGGAGCATATCAGGACCGCCATTTAGCATACGCAAATATGCCGATGATATCCGTCGTGGGGGCGGTCAGCCCAGACGTGCGCGGCTTATAGAGGCAGGATGCCGATAAGTCAATTGATTGACAAGATTCAAAAATAGGCAAATCCACCCAACTGATTTATTGTGCTAGGCAAGCATTTGACCTACATCGAATGCCGATGGAGCGTACATGACGGCAACGCAGCAAAAGCCAGAAAACACGAGTGTGCCTCTGCATGCCGGTCGGCGTTTGCCCGTTCTGAAACGTCTTTCCGGCAAGTTGCTGCGCCTCACCCTTTTGTTCGGCCTTCTCGCGGAAGTGATGATTTTCATCCCCATCATCGCAGATATGCGGGTTCGCTGGCTTTCCGACCGGCTAAACACCGTTGCTGCGGCCAGCGTGGTGCTAGCTGCGAGCGATAGCGAGAATGTACCGCAATCAGTGCAGAATGACGTCCTTCTAGCGACAGGAACGAAGGCGATTGTTCTGCGCGAAAAAGGAGCCTCCAGGCTTCTTGCGGTATCGGAGATGCCCTCCAAAGTGGACAAGCACATCGATATCACTGTCACGGACCCGGTTACAATGATCCGCGATGCATTCGACACGCTCATCAACGGCGGACACCGGATTATCCGCGTCTATGGTCCGGTTGGAGATACCGGCAAGGTTATCGAACTCCTTACCTCCGACGCTCCGTTGCGCAATGCGATGTTGCGCTATGCCAGGAATGTCGCACTGATCTCGTTGTTTATTTCGCTCATTACGGCGGGCCTGGTTTTCCTGACGATCAGCCGCCTGCTCATCCGACCGATCCAGCGCATGAGTGACAACATGCTGGCCTTTGCCCAGGCACCGGACGATCCGCAACGTATTATCAAGCCGGAACCTCGCGAAGACGAACTCGGCATAGCCCAGCGCGAGCTCGCAGATATGCAGCACCAGTTGCAACGGACGTTGTCGGAGCAGAAGCACCTTGCCGATCTGGGCCTTGCGGTTTCCAAGATCAACCATGACATGCGCAATATTCTGGCCTCGGCGCAGCTCATATCCGATCACCTCGCAAACACCAGCGATCCGGCGATCCAGCGTTTCGTGCCTAAATTGGTGCGTACCATTGATCGCGCGATCAATTATTCCCAGACCGTGCTGGCCTATGGCGGCACACAGGAAGCACCGCCGCAAAGACGGCGGGTCAAGCTGCGCACGATCATCAGCGACGTTGAGGAGATGCTAAATCTCGACGCAAAATCGGAGATCGAATTCAAGAACCTGGTGCCGCCCGACTTTGAAATCGATGTCGATCCAGACCAATTCTTCCGCGTCATTTCCAATCTGTGCCGCAACTCGATTCAAGCCATGGCTAGCGACACCCGAAGTGATCCGTCCGTGATCAAGCGATTGACAATCACCGCCGGTCAGATCGGCACAACCTCTATCATCGGCATTGACGATACCGGACCCGGTCTGCCTCCCAAAGCGCGCGAAAATCTGTTTACCGCCTTCAAAGGGTCGGCGCGATCAGGTGGCACCGGTCTTGGTCTTGCTATTGTTCATGAACTGGTACGAGCTCACGGGGGAATGATTGAGTTACGCGGCGGCGATGGGGCGGGAACAAGTTTTGAAATTCGCATTCCGGACCAGCCGGTGTCCTTGGCCGAATGGCGTTCCCGCCGGGACTCAGCGTCCTGACATGAAACGCCGCAATGGCTGATTACCTCTATACCCACCTACCGCATATCTTCTTTGTGCTGTCGATCGTTCTCGGCGTTCCCGCGGCCGTTCACGCGACCATGACCAAGGAGGAGGTTCGCGCCGCTATCGGCTGGGTCGGCGTCATCATCCTTTCTCCGGTCATCGGTGCACTCATCTATGCCGTCGCGGGGATCAATCGCATCCGACGGTCATCCATCTCCTCGCAACGCAAATTCCTGCATGAGATTGGTCAGGACGCTTTCATGCGTTTCGATGCCAAGGACAAACATGTTCTGGCGCATTTCGAAAAGCGTTTTGCCGCAATGAAGACACTTGGAGATCGCGTAAGCCGATGCCGGCTTACGACCGGTAACAACATCGACATATTGCAAGGAGGCGATGAAGCTTATCACGCGATGCTATCCGAGATTAACCAAGCCAAGCGCAGTATTCTGGTTGAGACCTACATCTTCGATCGCGACAAGCTTGGCCTGCACATCGCCGACGCGCTGATCGCAGCTGTCAAGCGTGGGGTCGAAGTGAGAATACTGATCGACGCTGTGGGTGCTCGATATTCCATTCCAAGCATCGTTGGCTATCTCGCCAAACACGGCGTGAAGGTCGACGTCTTCAATGGCAACATCATCATGGGCTTACGCTTGCCCTATGCCAATCTTCGTACCCATCGCAAGATAATGATCATCGACGGGCGTGTAGCATTTACTGGCGGCATGAATATCAGGGCAGGTTTTTCCGCGGAAGTCATGGGCGAAGACAATGCGCGGGACACGCATTTCCGATTAACCGGGCCCATTGTGGCGGATCTGTTTCATATTGCCTCCGAGGACTGGCGATTTGCGACGCATGAGACGCTTACAGGGGAGCCTTGGCATATTGCCACGCCGGAAAAGCAGCCGGGAGACCCCGTATTCATTCGCGCCGTACCGTCGGGGCCGGATCGCAGTGTCGAAGCCAATCACCGGATGCTTATGGGGGCCTTTTCCATCGCGCAGTCACGCGTTCGCATCATGTCGCCTTATTTTCTGCCGGACCGCGAATTGATCAGCGCTCTGGTAACGGCGGCACGCCGCGGGGTCGAGGTCGACATTGTCGTGCCTTCAATCAACAACCTCAAACTGGTAGACCGTGCCATGACGGCACAGTTCGATCAGATACTCAAAGGTCACTGTCGCATCTGGCGTGCGACCGGCAATTTCAACCACTCCAAGTTACTCGTAGTCGATGGACAGTGGTCCTATGTCGGATCGTCAAATCTTGATCCGCGATCGTTACGGCTGAATTTCGAGGTCGATCTGGAGGTGATGGACGCAGCATTTGCGTCCGAAGTGGAAGCGCTTGTCGGCAACGCAATGGCCTCAGCGAAACCGGTTCTGCTTCAAAACCTGCGCGCCAGGTCATTCTGGGTACGCCTGGTTGAGCGAATCATCTGGCTAGGCTCGCCCTATCTTTGATTTCTTCGGTCTCGGCCAACGCCGATTTCAGATCGACATAGGCCTTGATCGGCAGATGATCGGATGCAACACGGGCCAAGGGTGTGTCGTGAACCTCGATCGTTGTAACAAGGCTGTGCGGGTGGCCAAGAACGCGGTCCAGAGCCAAGACCGGAAACCGCGACGGAAAGCTTGGAACCGCATTTTTCGCCGGGTCGAAGACCGGGCGAAGAAAGTGCAACGACGAACCTTTGCCCACGCGCCATTCGTTCAAATCGCCCAATAGCAAAGTCGGACGCGATGGATCCGCCTTCACGGCATTCAAAATTGCTTCCGATTGTTGTTGCCGCGAGTGTCTGAGGAGGCCGAGATGTGCGGCAATGATGCGAAGTGGTCCCGCTTCCAGATCGATATCGACCATCAATGCACCGCGCGGCTCAAGGCCAGGTAGTACAAGTTGCTGAACACGGCGAACGACGCCCTCGCGGAACAACAGCAGATTGCCGTGCCAGCCATGGCCTTTTGGGTAAAGCGAAGTTACCGGCACCGGAACAAGGCTGTTCTCGCGATGGAGACGGGCAAGATCAAGCAAGCCTGTCCTTTCGCCAAAACGCTTGTCTGCCTCCTGGATGGCGATCACGTCCGCTCCAATTTCGCCAATCACGTGGGCAACGCGATCTGGATCGAATTTCTTATCGATCCCGACACATTTGTGGACATTATAGGAAGCGATCAGCAGATCGTTGCGCACGACGCGGGTGATGCCAGCCGGGCGTTTGTTACGGTTCCTGACCGCGGCGAAAATGCTGGCGGAGACGCTGGGTCTGGTATGCCGCATCGGCTTCTTACTGTCCATCACCTAGAGATATGTCGGGATGCCAAGAATGGCAAGCGAATGAGCAGACGGGGTTAACGCCATTACACGGTTCACGCATTAGTCTATTGTCTGGCTGGTGCATGATCCTTGGGAAGCATAATCTATTCGGGACAAGAATGTTTTATTTATGAGCAATACGGCATGAAGATAATACACAACGAGCGCACCAAATTGCTTGCGAACTCAATCGACCGAGCATCAACCTCTTGTGTTACAGTTGGCGTTTTCGCGCCGGGTGCTGCAGCAATCTACGCTGTTTCTGGCACCGTCGTGTCGCCGCTAATCCTCCTTGTTGGAACTGGCGTTTGGCTTTTTGCCGCTGTAGCATTACATCTAGCAGCACGAAGGACCTTGAGAGGATTACGTTGATGAACGGCATTCAGCTTTTTGCCTTTGTTGTTCTGCCACTTGCGCTCGCTGCCGGAGGATGGTTGATCGTGCTGTTGAACGAACGGCACAACCGGCGATAACCATGTTCATTTAAAACCTGTTCCCGACCAGATGCGCCAGTTGCGCACCGACTTCATAATATCCTTCACGAATAGCCCGCAAGCCCTGATCCTTCGGCGGGGTTACCGGTAGTGGCAAGTCAGCCTCGGTGATCTTGCCGACTATGTGGTCAGCAAGAAGACGGCCAAATACTGTGCCCGGCGCGATGCCGCGGCCATTATAACCGCTGAAACTTATGATGTTCGGCGCGAGCGTATGGAAGCGCGGCAGACTGTCACTCGTCATGCCGATCTTGCCATACCAGCCAGCTTCAAATTCCACATCCTTGATCTGCGGAAAAAGCTTGCGGATGGATCTCGCGGCCCATGCCTTGTGCACGGCCATGCCAGTGCCGCGCAACGCACCCACGCTGCCGAAAATCAGTCGCCCTGCCCGGTCCATGCGGAAGGAGCTCAATATTTCTCTCGTATCCCACCCGCCTTGCTTTTCGGGAAGGACTGTCTTCCGCACTTCTTCCGGCAGCGGCGCCGTGGCGAAATTGAAATAGGGGAGATGCAGAAGTTCCGCCCGCAATTCCGGCCAAGGCGATGTCGTGTAGGCGTTAGTCGCGACCACCACCCAATCGGCCGATATCGTGCCCGATGACGTTCGCACTATCCAACGCTTACCGGATTGTTCGGTGGCCACTACCGGCGTCCCGGTATAAACAGCAGCGCCAACGCCGAGAGCCGCCTTGGCAAGCCCGCGAACGTAGCCCAGCGGCTGTATCGTGCCCGCCCGGTTATCCAATAATGAAGCCATGTACGCATCGGAGCCTACCTTGGCGGCAGTTTCCCTCGCATCGAGCAATCGAACCGCTGCACCTCGGGCGAGCCATTGTTCGGCGCGCTGCTCCAGCTGTTTCAGCCCGTCCTGACCAACCGCGCAGTGCAGCGTGCCATTGCGTTCGAGTTCGCAGTCAATCTTGTATTTATCGACGAGATTGAAAACAGACTGCGGCGCGTTTCCGAGCAGTTCCAGGAGGCGCTCGCCATGAACTGCTCCCAATACCCCGGGCAGATCATTTGGCATCACCCACATGCCCGCGTTGACGAGGCCGACATTTCTGCCTGAGCCGCCGAACCCTATCTCGACGGCATCGACGACCGCCACTTTCGTTCCTGCTTCGGCCAGATGCAACGCGGCGGAAAGCCCGGTGAAGCCTGCACCGATCACTGCAACGTCGACGGAGATATCTCCATGCAACCGTTCCGTCTTTGGCGCGGGCGGCGCGGTCTTTTCCCACAGGCCGTGGGAACGCTCATCATTCAGCATGGGATCACCGTCAGGTCGGCCAGAGATAACCGGCGCATTATCATGTCGTTATAGGGTGTGATCTTGCCAACGGAAATGAAATTTCTTGAAGACATGATGCGATTGTCGAATGATTAGGGTCGCGTCGGTCGTTCGGTGACCTGATCGGCTATCCAGGTGAAGAAGCTTTGTGCCAAAACGTTCTCCTTCTTGTGGTCGGGCACCACAAGGTAGTAGCTGTTCTCGGTCTGGAGCGGCTGCTCGAACAGCACGAGCAAACGCCCTGATGCGACCTCTTGCTCAATCAAATAACGGGGCAGCAAAGCGAAGCCCAGACCGGCAAGCGCCGCTTCTATAACCATGGAGAAATATTCAAAACGGTGCCCCTTGTAGGGAGTGGCGATCTCTGCTTGCACTGTTTCGAACCAGGACGCCCACGCCTTGGGTCGTGTCGAGAGATGCAGCAATGGCGCGGAGCCTGCCAGTTCGGTTGGCGTCTTTATGGGATTGGCTGCGCAAAGCTCCGGGCTCCCCACAGGTACGATCAGTTCACTGCAGAGATAGGTGCATGTGGCATGCGCCCAGACTGGCTGTCCATAATGGATCGCCAGGTCGAAAGGCTCCTCCTCGAAATCGAAGGGTTCCGACCGCGACGCGACACTGAGCGCCATTTCGGGATGGCGGCGCAAGAAATCGGGAAGCCTGGGCATCAACCAGCGGCTGCCGAAGGTGGGGAGCGTAGCGATACTCAAGGAGGCAGCCGACTGTGACGCCGCCATGGCACGGAGCATTGTCTCCTCGGTCAGACCCAGCAGGCGCCGTACTTCCGGCAGAAACTTCTGCCCGGCGTCGGAGAGGACGACGCGTTGACGAATGCGCTCGAACAACAGCACACCGATCTGGCCTTCGAGTTCACTCATCTGCCGGCTGACAGCACTCTGCGTAAGATGGAGCTCTCTCGCCGCTTGAGTAAAACTGCCATGCCGCGCCGCACATTCGAATGTCTGCAGAATATCGATGTCCGGGATCAACCTGCGGCTTAGAGCGGAGGACATTTAAATGGAACCAGTTCTGTTTCGCGGATGGCGAGGCAATCCACGCGGAAGGTGGCGAGGTCGATGCCCTTCCATCGTCCGAAGCCGCCTGACAAAGTGGGTGTCCGCCAGCCGGAAACCCGAAGGGCCAGGTGAATTTGGCCCAAATCCTTCGGGTTTCGGCGTCGTCCGATGGGAAGACATCGGCCTCGCCAAACCCCTTGCCCTTGAACCAAACTCCCTCGGGCAGAACGATTCCATTTAGATGTCCTCCGCTCTAACTTCATTCTTATCTCGCATCAACCCAGTTTGAATCATCGCAATCCGCGGGCCATTATCTTATCTATAATCCAGTTTAAGCATGACGGCGATGAAATTTGCTGTCGCACCACTGCAACGGAACCATCATTGTGAAATCAACGACTTTTGTCTCGACGGATGCTATTCGCGCATCTTTCTCTTCAGCCATGTCATCCATGTACCGGACGGAAGTTCCCGCCTATGGAACACTTCTGTCGCTTGTCGCGAAAGTGAACGCACAAACGCTTGGCGCATCGCCGGAACTGAGACATCGCCTGGAAAAAACCGACACGCTTGACCGTATTTCGGAAGAGCGGCACGGCGCCATCCGTGTCGGCACAGCCGCAGAACTCGCCATGCTGCGCCGGGTGTTCGCCATCATGGGCATGTATCCGGTCGGTTATTACGATCTAAGTGAGGCCGGCGTTCCCGTCCATTCCACCGCCTTCCGGCCGTCAAGCGATGCGGCGTTGAAGATCAATCCCTTTCGGGTTTTTACCTCATTGCTGCGGCTCGATCTCGTTGCGGATCCAGAGCTCCGCGATGAAGCCCGGAAGATCCTCGAAGCACGGCAGATTTTCACCGACGAGGCGATTTCTCTCATCGAGAAGGCCGAGGCTGATGGCGGCCTCAACGCGGACGATGCGGCGCTTTTCGTACGGGAAATCCTCGAGACTTTCCGTTGGCACGACCATGCGTGTGTCAGTACTGAGTTTTATGATCGCCTGCACGATGCCCACCGGCTGGTCGCCGATGTCGTGTCTTTCAAAGGGCCGCACATCAATCATCTGACGCCGCGCACACTGGATATCGATGCCGTTCAGGATCTGATGCCGGCGCATGGTATTTCGCCAAAGGCAGTGATCGAAGGCCCTCCTACCCGGGCCTGCCCGATTCTCCTGCGCCAGACGTCTTTCAAGGCGCTTGAGGAAAATGTGTCGTTCCGCAACGCTCTAGGCGAATGGGAGGCGGGCTCGCATACGGCCCGCTTCGGCGAAATCGAGCAGCGCGGCATTGCGCTGACACCTAAAGGACGTGCGCTCTACGACCAACATCTGGCCAGATCGCGTGAAGTGGTTCGCCCTGCCGCGGATGGCTCGAACGCCGAGGCCTACGTTGCTGCGTTGGCTGATGCGTTCAATGCCTTCCCGGATGATTGGAATGATATCCGCGTCGATGGGCTCGGTTATTTCCGTTATTCTGTCGTCGAGTGCTTTCCGCTGAACACGCTGTCGCCTCGCGAAGCCGCCAATATCGAAACCCTCGTCGCGATGGGCGCCGTCCAGTTCGACCCGATCGTCTATGAGGATTTTCTGCCGGTGAGCGCCGCCGGAATTTTCCAATCCAATCTCGGCGACGACGCAAGCGAGAAATTCGCAGCGAGTCCCAGCCAGCGGGAATTCGAGGACCAACTTGGCGTACCGGTTCTCGATGAATTCGCGCATTATGAAAGTCTTGAAAAAGCATCCATCGATGCATGCCTGAGACACTTCAAACCGATTGCGCTCGCGAGCTGAGCAGCGGCTGTATCATAAAATTAGAACCGCCTGATAAAAGCTGCCCCAAATCGGCAGGCAAACAGACAAAGGAAAAGCAAGATGACCATTGCTCAAGAAGTGAAAACACTCCTTTCCAAGCTCGGCGCAGCTGAATCCGCCTATACCGGAGGCAATATGCCTTCTTTTAGTCCCGTAAGCGGAGAGAAAATCGCCGATATCGTGATTCATTCGGCGGACGATACGGCAAGGACGATCGAACAGGCTGATGCAGCGTTCCGCGAATGGCGTCTTGTTCCTGCCCCAAGGCGCGGCGAGCTTGTGCGTCTGTTCGGTGAAGAGTTGCGCGCGCTGAAGAGTGAGCTCGGCCGCCTCGTTTCGATCGAAGCTGGCAAGATCCCGTCAGAGGGCCTCGGCGAAGTCCAGGAAATGATCGACATTTGCGATTTTGCTGTCGGTTTGTCGCGCCAGCTCTACGGCCTGACCATCGCAACCGAACGTCCCGGACATCGCATGATGGAAACCTGGCACCCGCTTGGCGTCGTTGGTGTTATTTCCGCTTTCAATTTCCCGGTTGCCGTCTGGTCGTGGAACACGGCGCTCGCACTCGTCTGCGGTAATGCCGTTGTCTGGAAACCATCGGAAAAAACACCTCTAACCGCGCTTGCATGCCAGGCGATCTTTGAGCGCGCCGCCAAGCGTTTTGGTGATGTTCCCGCCGGTCTTAGCCAGGTACTGATGGGCGATCGCACTGTTGGCGAGGCACTCGTCGATCATCCGAAGGTAGCGCTTGTATCGGCAACAGGATCGACCCGCATGGGCCGTGAGGTCGGGCCGCGTCTCGCCAAGCGTTTCGCCCGCTCGATCCTCGAGCTTGGCGGCAACAATGCCGGTATCGTCTGCCCCTCGGCCGATCTCGACATGGCGCTGCGTGCTATTGCCTTCGGCGCAATGGGAACCGCCGGTCAGCGTTGCACGAGCCTTCGCCGTCTATTCGTGCATGAAAGCGTCTATGAAACGCTCGTGCCCCGCCTGAAAAAAGCCTATGAGAGCGTTTCTGTCGGCAGTCCGCTCGATACATCGGCGTTGGTCGGCCCACTTATCGACAAGGCAGCCTATGACAATATGCAGAAGGCGCTGAGGCAAGCAATCGATCATGGTGGTAAGGTAACGGGCGGCGCGCGCATCGATACCGAATACGACAATGCCTATTATGTCCGTCCGGCTCTTGTCGAAATGCCGCAGCAGGATGGACCGGTAACCGACGAGACCTTCGCTCCTATCCTCTACGTCATGAAATACAGCGATTTCGATAAAGCGATTGCCGATCACAACGCAGTCGGAGCAGGGCTTTCGTCTTCGATCTTCACGCTCAATCTGCAGGAAGCTGAACGTTTCCTCAGCGCTGACGGGTCAGACTGCGGTATCGCCAACGTCAATATCGGCACGTCCGGCGCTGAAATCGGCGGAGCCTTTGGCGGCGAGAAGGAAACCGGTGGCGGGCGCGAGTCCGGATCGGACGCATGGAAGGCCTATATGCGCCGTGCCACGAATACGGTGAACTATTCGTCAGCCCTTCCCTTGGCACAGGGCGTATCCTTCGACATCGACTAATCAGATTTCAAGCGCTGTTCCCCGGAAACGGGGGACGGCGCTTTGCGCAGACTATCATGCCTGAAATTGTTCGCCGACAAATTCCCAGTTAACAAGCTTGCCGAGAACTGCCGCAACGTGTTCCGGGCGGCGGTTCTCGTAGTCGAGATAATATGCATGCTCCCAGACATCGATGCCAAGCAACGCTTTCTTGCCCTCTGCGAGCGGGTCGCCGGCGTCCTGCATCCCGACGATTGACAGCTTCTCGCCATCCTTCGTGAGCCATACCCATCCCGTCCCGAACACATTGTCGCCCTCGGCGGTCATCTTCTTCTTCAGGTCGTCAAACCCGCCAAAACTGCTCTCGATGGCTTTGAGAAATTCACCTTTTGGTGCCGTATATCCGCCCTTGAACTGTTGCCAATAGAGATTGTGATTCCACGCCTGTGCGGCGTTGTTGAAGATCGCGGTATCTCCACCCTTTTTGGCACGCACGACTACCTCTTCAAGCGGGAGATCCGCATAGGGCGTCTTTTCAACCAAGGTATTGAGCTTCTTGAAGTAACCGGCGTGGTGTTTTCCATAGTGGAGGCCAACCGTTCTCGCTGAAATCGCAGGCGCAAGCGCCTCTTCCGCGTAAGGCAGTTCGGGCTGTTTGAAAGGTGCCGCCGCGCTAGCCCGGATGGCTGGTGCGAAAAGCGTCGTCGCGGCTGCGGCTCCGGAAAGCGCCAACACATGGCGTCGGTTCATCTGCATGTCGATCTCCTTGGCTAGTCTACGGTGCAGTGCCATCAGATATCTCACAAATGGCGTCTGGAACCCTTAAAAATATTCGTGATGGCGCAGCGTTAAACGACTTGGCCAGTGCATGGTTCCTTGGCAAAGCCGACATTCGTTCTCAATCGATGAATTGCTGGATTGTTACTCCGCACAAATATCCCGCACGACCCCACGCAGCCAAGATGCGCTGGGTCGGCGTGTTAGCGGGCAATCTTCCTCGTCAATGTGCCGCCGGGGATTCTGGCTTTTCTTCTCGCCTATCGCTGTTGGACGCCATGCTCACGCAAGACGCGTTTCCTGGAGACGTGTCATGATGCATTCGCACCGCAAAGCCTCGCATGAGAAATCCACTACTTCACGAAGGCTTTCGTCAGGCCCATTGTCCGGTCCACGATCATGACCACTGCCAGTGTCATCAGAATCAGAAGAACCGAAACGCTTGCAACCAACGGGTCAGCCTGGCTCTCGACATGATGGAATAGCTCGACCGGCAATGTCGTCATCCTCGGGCCAGTCAGGAACAGCGTGATGACCACTTCGTCAAATGAAACGAGGAAACAGAGCGCGGTCGCGGCGACTATGCCCGGCGCCATCATGGGCAGGGTGACCTTCGCGAACACGGCCAGCGGCTTGGCTCCAAGCGACGAAGCCGCCTCTTCGCAGGCAAGGTTGAGATTACCGAGCGACACGGAGAGCACTCGCAACGCATAGGGAAGCGTGATCACCAGGTGGCCGATCACGAGGCCTGTAAATGTTGCCAGGAGACCCATCGACGCAAAAATGATCAGGATGGCCAGCCCCAGAACGATTGTCGGCAACAGCAACGGGGCGGTGAAAAGATTGAACAGAAATTCCGACCCGGTGACCTTCAACCGGACGATCGCATAGGACGCGGGAATTGCGATAATCAACGACAGGACAGTAACAACGCTTGCAAGCCCGAGACTTGTCAGAAACGCCGACATCATGACGTTGTTTCCGAGCAGGGCCTCATACCACCGCAGCGACCACGAGCTCGGCGGAAAGGCGAGGACCTGATCGCCACTGAAGGAGATCGGAAACACGAGCAGGACCGGTGCCAGAAGAAACAGGAACAGGATGGTTACGGTAATCCGCATAAACCAGGAGGTGGGATTATCTTCCATTGCCGTTGGTTACCCTTCAATCATACGCAGCACGCGCGAATAAACAGCCAATGCAGCTCCGAAAATGATGAGCACCAGCATCGACAGTGTCGCGGCCAGCGGCCAGTTCAATGTCACGATTGCCTGATCGTAGATTTCCGTAGCCAGCAAGAACACCCGTCCGCCGCCCATCAGCTTCGGCGTAATGAAGGAGGAGATGGCCAGGACAAAGCAGAGAAGGCAGCCAAGGGCGATACCCGGCAACGTAAGAGGCAGGATCACACGCCAGAATGTCCTGAAAGGTGTCGCGCCGAGCGTTCGGGCCGCCTCCTCTACCTTGGGATCGAGCCGGCCGAATCCGGCCATCAACGACAGGATCATATAAGGCATCAAGATCTCGGTCAGTCCAATGACGACGCCGGTGGTGTTGAACATCATCCGCGGCGGGTGAAACCCCATCGACGCAATCACATTGGCCACCGGCCCCTGTTCGGCAAGGAGGGCGATCCAGCCATAGGTTCGCACCACCGCTGAGGTCAGGAGCGGTGAAATGACGAGCACCGTCAAGAACGTCCTCCACGCACCCGACGCGCGATGAAGATAAAGCGCGATGGGATAGCTTACCAACAGGGTTGCGAGTGTGATTCCGAAGCTGACCAGGACCGAGTTCGTGATCAGTTCGATATAAAAACTATCCTGAAGCAGCCCGGTCCAGTTGGCGGCCGTGAACGCCTCTGCAATACCGCCGCCAGGCAGGGCTTCGTTAAAGGACATTCGTGCCAGATTGAATACCGGAAGGATAAATCCGATTGCGTTGACCAGGGCGATTGGCAACAGCAGGGCAACAGCCATACCGGTAGCGCTGGACGATCTCTGTGCGCTGACAGGCATATCGAAGGTTGCAGTCGTCATAGATCTGCTCCAAAGACGAGCGTGTCCCCGACGCTCCAGGAGAGGACGGCTCTGTCGCCCTGTTGATGGCTGGTTTGAGATTTTTTGGTCGACTCTTCAACGATGAATTCGGAACCGTCGACATCAAAATGATACTGGATGACGTCGCCGACAAAGGTAATACGCGAAAGTACAGCGGCCATTCGGTTCGCCGTTTCACCTTGTTGTTCCGTTGACGCGGCATTCCAATCGATATGAACGCGATGCGGGCGCACCATCACCATGACGTCCTCCTGCACTGGCGGTTTGGTCGACCGAATGACCGATGAACCAACCCGTATAGATCCGTCCGCCGTGCGCTTGCCTTTGACGCGATTAGTTCGACCTACAAATGAAGCTACGAACGGTGTCGCCGGCTGCTCATAGATATCATGCGGCGTGCCGACCTGTTCAATCAGTCCGCCTTTCATGACCACGATGCGATCACACATACTCAAGGCTTCTACCTGATCATGCGTCACAAAAACTGTCGTAATGCCCAGCTGCTGCTGTATGTCCCGTATTTGCGTCCGCATTTCATCGCGCAGCTTTGCGTCGAGATTCGAGAGCGGTTCATCGAGCAGAAGTATCGACGGTTCAATGACCAGCGCACGAGCCAATGCAACACGTTGTTGCTGGCCACCGGACAGCTCCCGTGGCTTTCGCTGGGCAAGATGGCCGAGCTGAACCATGGCAAGCGCCTTGGCCACCTTGCTGGCAATATCGGCACGCGACAGGCCGCGCATTTCGAGACCAAATGCGACATTCTTCGCCACGGTCATATGCGGAAACAGGGCATAGCTTTGAAAGACCAGCCCCATATCCCTGCCATGAGGTGCAATTTGCGTAACGTCGCGCCCCTCGACAGTGATCTTTCCGGCAGACGGGGAAATCAATCCCGCAATCATACGCAGAGTCGTGGTTTTGCCGCATCCAGAAGGGCCAAGCAGAGCGATCAACTCGCCCTTGCGGACCTCGAGATTGAGATTTGAGATAACTTCGACAAGACCATATTTCTTGTTGATACCTTCCAGGCTGAGATACGGATCGCCAATCGTTTCAACGCCATCTCGTTTGATGGTCTGATGCATCATGGTAGCCTCCAAATTTTCACGGCTTGAACTTTAGCGGCTGAGCGGAATGATGCGACGCCGCCATTGCTCGGTGATGCCATCACGAACCTTGGCCACTGCCAGCCAATCGATATCGATCATCTTGTCCATATCGTCCGCGGCCGTACGCTTCAAAGCATCGGGTGCGATGACAGTCTTGGAATTTGTAGGAGCGTAGAACATTTCGCTCGTGAAAGCTGCCTGCGCTTCAGGGCTGAGCGCGTAATCAATGAACTTCTTCGCCGCATCGCCTGCGGGAGCGTTCTTCACGAGATTGATCGTATTGATCTGGAAGCCGCTCCCCTCTTCCGGCAAGGCTACGCCCAGTTTTCCACCGGAGGTTCCGGAATAGATCTGAGCACGCGCATTCCAGCCGATGCCCAAAGCGGCCTGTCCGTTGGCAATTGGAGCGTAAACGTCCGGCTTCGGATCCCAGGTCTGCACGCCCGGCGCAAGTTCGCCAATCTTGGCGATGCCTGCCGAAACGTCGGTTTTGTAGTCTCCGCCGCCGGCAAGCTTGTTCGAAATGATCGTAAATGTTGTTCCTTGAATATCGGGGGCAGCCTGTATGATCACCTTTCCTTCATACTGCTTGTCCCAAAGGGCGTTCCAGGACGTCGGCGCGGCCTTCACCTGGTCAGTGTTATAGATGATCACCAGATTGTCGAAGGTAACACCGACGCCTGCAACACCTTCGGCGTGGGCATTAGGGTAAAGATCCTTGACGTTTGCAGAAACACTTTCATCTACCTTGTCGAACAGGCCCTCGTCCGTGCCCGCCTTCGCTACACTCACATCAAGGATCGCCACATCTATTTGCGGGCTGCTCTTCTGCGCACGGAGGGTCCCAAGCATCTGCGCCGAGTTCGGCATGCCATAGAACTGCACAGTGATATCGGGATATTTTTTCATGAACGGCTCGATGACGGCCTTCGTGTAGTGTTCTTGAAAGATACCGCTATAGGCCGTCAGCGTTACAGTCTCGGCCGAAGCGCTGCTGACAGCGGCGATTGTGAGCGCTGAAACAGCAATTGAAAGTCTTGCAAACATCATCTCGTTCCCTGTTTTTATGAGTTGACGGTTATCGATCAGGCGACTTGGCGCTTCTGGCCCTCCACGATTTTCGTAGCTCCCGAAATGTCGGGAAGAAATTCGCCTCTACGCAAGCGTTCGAGCAAAAGGATTTCGTTTTCCTGCATGCCGAGCGCTTTTTCAGCGGCAGCCCGTGCCTGGGATGGTGCCAGGACCACGACACCACTTTCATCGGCGATGATTGCATCGCCTGGCGTGATAACTTGACCACCGACCGTAACCGGGACGTTAATCGCCCCTTCCAGGCCCAGAATTTTGGTCGTTATCGGCGACGGTCCACGACACCACATGGGCATTTCCACTTTGCGTATCTCGGAAAAATCCGTGGCCGGACCATCGATTACCGCACCGACAGCGCCGGCGAGCTTCATCGCATGTGTCACGACCCCGCCCCAGCAGGCATGGCGATTATCACCACACCGTTCGATTGCGACGAAATCGCCAGGACGGACTATTTTGGTCAGGTAATGCAGGATAGTCGAATCCGCATGCGGTATCCGGATGGTGACAGCCGTTCCGGCTACACGTTTTTCCGGCAAAACGGCGCGAATCTCCCGATCGACGAATCCCGAATGCAGGAAGTGTCCAATCGTGGCTGTCTCGACCTGTTCCATGAGGTTGATCAAATCAGCATCGATCTGACGTGGCATTTCATTGACTTCAAACATGGTCTGACCTCTCAAAGCACGTGGTGGCGGGCAACGGGAACATCGCCGCGCACTTTTGTGACGTAGCCAAGGTCCAGTTTGGAGCTGGTGGTTCCGACACCGTCTGAGCATTGCGCCACGATATGGCCCCATGGGTCGATGACCATGGAATGACCCCAACACCATTTGCGCCCCTCGGCATGGGAGAGCGCCTGCCCAACTGCAAGGAAATAGGTCTGCGTTTCGATCGCGCGGGCACGGGCAAGCACTTCCCAATGATCCTTGCCGGTCATCAGCGTGAAGGCAGCGGGAAGAACGATGACTTCGGCACCCTCATCGCGCAATTTGCGGAACAATTCGGGAAAGCGAACGTCATAGCAGATGGCGCAACCGACTTTCGTATCGCCGACTTGGTAGGTCACAATGTCCTCGCCGCGGCTGATCGTATCTGACTCGCGGTAGACCGTGCCGCCTGGCGTATCCACATCGAACAGATGAATCTTGCGGTATTTCGCCAGTTCCTTACCGTCAGGGCCAAAGACGATCGTCGTGTTGTAATATTTGTTGCCATCCTGTTCGACAACGCTGCCAGCATGAATTGTTACGCTGTGTTTTGCCGCCAGTCCCGACATCAGCCGGTAGCCATCGCCATCCGGAAATGTCTCGCCATTGGCGTAGATATTGTCCCGGCCCTCGCCCAGGAAGGCATAGTATTCGGGCAACACAATGAGATCAGGGGCATCATTCTCAACGGCTTCGTTGATCAAACGTGCCGCCGTGTCCAGATTTGCGGCCTTGCTGTCCTGCGAGTTCATTTGCACCAGACTGACTTTCACGCTCATACCTCCATTTTCGATGAAGGGATCGTGCGCAAAATATCATGGTGAGACAAACTCGAAATAATTGAGCAATCCTATAGAATTTTCTTATGCATTCGTGGTGGGCTGTTTGTGTCCCGCCAGCATGCGCTCAGGCGTCCGCCATACAGAGCGATACTTCAGCCGCCATCTGGGCAATGATCGACGGTAGAAGACTGTCCGGGTGATCGGCATAGACCGCATGGAATGTGAGCGGATGAAATGCTGGTGTAACGTCAAGAATCTCCAGTGCACCTGCATCGACATATTCGCCAAGAATGACGCGCGGCAGAGGCGCAACGCCAAGGCCATCTTTGGCAAGGCGCATAATGGTGGCAAGCGAGTTGGAGTTCGAGATCGCGGGTGGCTCAAGCCCGGCTTCACGAAACTGCTGTAACAGCCCGTGATGAGGAACGCTTCCCTTTGAAAAGGCCAGCAACGGGTAGCTCGCAAGGTCCGCAAGTGTCAGTTTTTTGCCTGCCAAGCCGTATTTTGGACTCGCCACCCAGACGCAACCATAGGTTCCAAGATCGATATTGACCAATCCATGATCAAGCGCCGGTCCCATGATCAACGCCAGATCGATTTTCCGTTCGATGATTTCGCGTGCCATATTGAGGCTGGTGTCGACATTGAGATCAATAGCGATCCCCGGATAGCGCTCTTGGACACGCTCTACGAGGCGTGGTAGAAACGAGTGGACGATGGAGTCGATCGTGCCGATGCTGACTGAACCTTTCAGACTGGTCGGATCGGCAATCGCCTCGCGAAATTCTCCAACGGCCTTCACGATCTCTTCTGCTTTGGACACCGCCTGCTGGCCAACAGGTGTCAGTTTTACAGTGCGCATGTCGCGATCAAACAGCTGAACGCCAAGTTCGCGTTCGAGTGTGGCAATGCGGTTGGAGATCGAAGCCTGAGTTGTATTCAGTTTCTCCGCGGCGGCACTAAAACTGCCGAGGCGGACGATCCAGAGGAATGTTTCGACAAAACGCAGGTTCATGGTGTTCGACTCTTTCTGCGGCATCTTCACGCAAACGAAGCGTGATGCCAATGGCCGAACTATGTCGAACTGGCACGGATGCGGAGAGCGAGCGCCGTTCCTGGTAGATTATGTGCAGCCCGCTGTAAGACGTAGCTCCAAAACAGGGCGTATCAGCCACGACCCAGAGTTTGTTCGACCTGCGCTTTCAGCCCCGGATCGATCTTAAGAGCACGCGCGAGCCCGTCGAGATAATTTTTCTCCGCGGGTGTATCGACCGCTATCGCCATCACTGAAGCCATGTATATCTGTAGCGCCACCTCCGGCGAAGTTGCGGCGTTCAGTATCTCTCGAAGATCCACAGGCGTCGTCAGCTGTTCGGCCAAGCCGCCGCGATCAGCGGAACTGATACCAAGCTGATCAAGGCGCCCGGCCAACTTACGCTGTTCATCTTCGTCGATGACGCCGTCGGCCTGTGTCGCGGCCACCATTGCCTTGACGAACACACCTGAGAGGGCATCGGCACCACCGGGCGCTTGCGCGGGATGAAAACCGTTGTCGGCAGGCGGCACGACTGCAGCCGTATCTATTCCGGGCGACTTCGCTCCCGATTGTCCAGCTTGCTGATATCGCTTGAACACCTGGTAGGCGAGTACGCCGATCACCGCCATGCCGCCATAGCGGGCGAGATCGTTCGTTCCTGCTTTTTGTGGCATTTGGGCCTGCGGCTGGGGCGATCTCGTTGGAACGCTGCCACCGCTCGCGCCGTTGCCGGCCGCTGCGCCCCCCAGGAGACTGCCCAGAATATCGCCCAGCCCACCGTTGCCGGCAGGAACCGATCGACCCACGGTTGCTCCGCCCCCACCCGCTGCTGGGCTCCCGCCCAACAGGCTTCCTAAAATATCGCTGAGATTGCCCGACCCGCTCGGCGCCGGCTGGTTAGGCGCATTCGTTCCTTGGCCCGCGCGGAGTCCACCTCCCTGCAGGGCAGCTTGAAGCATCTGCTCTAACACTGACTGGTTGCTGGCCACTGAACCGTTCCTCCCGTTTATGTTGATCTCGCCGTTCAAGCGGTGAGCTTAAGCGCCTTCGAAATCTCGTCCAGAGTGGCTTTTTCCGCGTCGCTCACCCGAACGCCGCCAAAACCCATGAAACCACCTTCGCTGGCCGCATTCGCCACGCGTTCACTGATGCCATAAAGCCAAGCCTTGAATCCGGCAACGTCATCGGGAGCTTTCGCGCCAACGAGTGCAACGGCTTGGCTGAGCGTTTGCAGGATAGCGCCCTTCATCTCGGCCGGCTGCTTGCCCGCAAGTTTGCTTTTGATCAGGCCGCGCGCCGCTGTGCGTCCCTCGGAAGTCTCGAAGTCGGATACCACCGACTTGATCAAGTCATTCGAATTCGGATCGGTCTTTGCCGCGACGAGTGCGCTGCCACTGGCCAGCCCTTCTTGGGTCATGCCGATGAGGCCGCTTGGATCGGCCAGCGTAACAGCCATCCCTGCCATCATCACGCTGCCAAGCACTTCAGTCCATTCCTCTGCAGTGAAATCTGTCTTGGTCGCCATGAGGGGTCTCCATTTTCTCTCAACAAAGCTAAATCTGCGCAAACCAGTCTAGCACCCGCCAGACATGATCGCGCCATGCAACGTGGGAAATCAACGCAAAATTCGGCGTTGAAGCCAAAGGCTGTATCGGTTCGAGACATTATACTTATCACACATCAGGCGCATGACAGGATTGGAAGCTGTGACCTGCGCCCTTCGGAAACCGCACAGTTTCCTTTCATACAACCGAAATTCGCCATTGAAGCTGCGGGCCGCATCGGTTAGAAACGCTTCGCGCATGTAAGGCCACGCCTTGTATCAGCACCCGTAGCTCAGCTGGATAGAGTGCTGCCCTCCGAAGGCAGAGGTCACAGGTTCGAATCCTGTCGGGTGCGCCAAAATACCCATCAATTCAGCCGTATATACTGATTTCCAATCGAGAAGGCGTGCCGCTTCCAGGTAAGCATGGTGTGGAAATCGGGCCGATTTGGTCCGCTTCATAAATTGCGCATAATCCTGCCGCGCGGCCACCGACCTAGAGCAAAATACGTTTCATGGATGGCTGGTTTTAAATATGCTTCTGACGAAGAATACCGTTCGGTCCCTCAAGAAAGTAGCGTGCCCATGTCCCGGCTAAAACTTTTACAGGTCGCTTTGATTGCCTTCGGTGTTGCATTCTGTCTGGTCTATCCGCTCGCGATTATCTGGCCATCGGGTTGGGCTTGGCATGACGGCCCGCCCACCGCTTCGCACTATTTCATGATGATCGTGGGCATATACGCAACGCTTGGAATATTTCTGATCCGTGCATCGCGCGATCCCTTAGCACATCGGTCGCTAATAGAGTTCACGATTTGGTCGAGTGTCGTGCACGCGCTGATCATGGCGGTCCAGTCCTTCAGACCCGATACGCATCTGGGTCATATGCTGGGCGATGTGCCGGCCTTGCTGTTCGTAGCGGTGGTGCTTGGCTGGTTGACCTATTCTTCCAGCGCAACGAAGGACGGCTAGGGCCTCCGCCGACTCCCTTCAAATACGAGATCAAAATACGAGATCAGGGCGGGCCTTACCCCCAACCTCTCTAACCAATAAGGATGAAGGGACACTTGTCTCTATCGCATGTACTATCTTCGGCTTCTGATGGGGGATCCGATGCCGTACTCGCGTGCTGCCGCCGTAGCGGCGCTTGGTATGACACTTTTAAGCCCGCTGCCGACGATGGCTGCGGAGCCTGTTGGCGAGGCCGTCCTCATCAAAACGGAAGTAACTGGCGGAGGTGGTCCCATAGCGGTGGATACGCCGGTCCATCGGGACGAAAGGATCAAGACCTCTCGGTCGGGCCTTGGTCAATTCCTGTTCCGCGATGGTACCAAGCTGGCGGTGGGCTGGGGTTCGTCTGTGACGATCGACAAGTTCGTCTATGATGACGCGGACTCCGTCAAGAAATTGACGATCAAAGCTGCCAAGGGCACGTTTCGCTGGGTCAGCGGAAATTCAAAATCGTCGGCCTATAATATCTTGACCCCGGCTGGGACGATCGGCGTGCGTGGAACCGCATTCGACTTCTATGTGGGCCCGGACGGAACGACAGCGGTCGTCCTCTTGAACGGTTCGGCGCGATTTTGCGGTGCGGGCGGCTGTAAGGAACTGAAGCGCCGCTGCGATTGCGTCGTTGCCAAGCCCAATGGCCAAATTACCGATACCCGCCGCGTCGATCGGAACATCTTCAAGACGTTGGGCAGTACGAAGGCACTCCCGTTCCTGTCGGGCAATCAAAAGCTCTCAGGAGGATTGGGAATAACTGGCACAGGGTGCGGTCTTTCGATGGCAGCAGCGGAGCCCGCGGATAACGGCTCGCTTCCAGCCAGGGCTCCCAGCCCTGCCCCGCAAAGTCCGCGAGCTCCTGATCCGCCTGCTCCTCAGAGTCCTCGGGCCTCTGATCCGCCTGCCGCAGCACCCTCCGATGCGCCCGATCCGCCCGCGCCGCCGGCCACGCCAAGGACGCCTGATGCGCCATCCAAGCCGGACAAGCCGGACAAGCCGGATCGGCCGCACAAGCATGACAAGCACCATCATCACGACAGGCACCATGATAAAGACCGTCATCATCACGACAGGCATGATGATGATCGGCGCGGTAAAGATCGTCACGATCACGATGGAGGCCGCAATAACCGGGATGGTAATGGACCAAGGCACAACAGATAACCGGATCCGATCAAATGCCGGGGGACCGGTCCTTCGCTGCCGGCTGATCAACGAAGTGATCGGCTCGCCGCGATATCCGGCGATAGAATTCCGGCAGACCATTTGTGATTTCCACCGCCTGCAATTTTGCGATCCGCAAGAACCTGCGACTGCTTGAAGACCGCAAACGCAAGGCTTCGATGAGTTGGGCGTGGATAGCCTGCAGTTGCACAAATTCGGCAGACCCACCGAGCTTTTCATCACCGACCACCGCGAAAAGCCTGGTCCGCATACTTTTACCCTTCAACGCAAGTGCGCCTGCCTCGAGCAAAGCATAGCCCGGCAGCATTTCGGCGGTGCTGTCTGAAACAAGAATGTCGAAGCTGACCTCCTTGCAGGAGGATTCGATGCGCGCGGCAATGTTGACCGCATCACCAATGGCGGAATAATTGAAGCGTGTCTCCGCACCCATGTTTCCGACGCATGCAAGACCCGTATGGATACCAATACCTATTCCGACTTTCTGTTCGTCGCCAAAGCCAAACGCATTAGTCTGATTGAGGCGCGCGAGTGTCTCACGCATGGCCAAGGCGGCATGGACCGCCTTGTTGGCATGGTTGGCTACGTCTACAGGAGCGTTCCAGAAGGCCATTATGGAGTCGCCGATAAACTTGTCGAGAGTCCCCTCGTTGGCAATGACGTGACGGCTAAGCGCATCAAGAAGCGTATTAAGGAACAACACGACTTCTGCCGGGGTCAGGCGTTCGCTGATTTCGGTGAAATTGCGAACGTCGACAAACATAACCGTGAGTTCCCGGTCGTCTCCCCCAAGGCGCAATGCATTGCGCGTATGCTCGATGCGATACAGCAGCGAAGGTGAAAGATAGTGGCCAAATGCGCGTCTGACCTCCCGGCGTTCGCGGTCGATCACCAGAAAGCGAAATGAAGTCGCTGCAAAATGGGTTATCGACCCGCTGACAATTGGCGCCAAGGGATCAAACAAGAGGCCCGCGTAGAAAAAGGCAAGCCACGACGCGACAAGCGCCATGACCGTGATCAGCAGCCCGCAAACCAGGGCGACAGCCGGACTAACGAACGTGGTCAATATCACCAGCAGACTTCCCATCGCTGCGATCGACAGGATTTCGAGCCCATTTGCCCAATCCGGGCGCGAGAGAAAGCGTCCCGACAATATTTGCTCGACAGTCTGCGCGTGCAGCGACACGCCAGGCACGTTCTGTCCAAGGGCAGTGGTACGGATATCCTGAAGCCCTGCTGCGGATGTCCCGATAAACACGATACTGCCGTCGATAGCATTCTTTATCTCGGGAGTGGCGCCTCCCTGCGCCAGTACATCCTTGGCTGAAATATATCTCTCGGCGGTATCGGGGGTGATATAGAGCCATAGTTCACCTTCGGCAGTCACCGGAACTTCGAATTCGCCGATTTTGACCATGGTTATGGTGTTGGGCACATTTGTTGCGCCTGCCAGTACATAGGTGGAAGCGCCTTGGGCTACGCGCAGTGCTTCAAGTGCAAGGTTAGGGTAAAGTTGCTCGCCATCGCTCAGGAAAAGCGGAACCGCGCGAACAACCGCCGATGGGTCACCGGGATTGAGGCTGATGTGCCCGATGCCGGCGGCGTTCGCTTCAAATTCCGGCCGCAGCGGTGTCGCGGCCTTGATGCGTGGAGGCGCGCCAGCAGGATTTTCACCTGTAAAGGCAAAGCCGGCCTTCACCTGTGGGCGATAATTGCCTTCATTGGACAAGCCAAAGCCCAGGATGACAGGTTTCCCGGTAATCGCTTGAGCAAAAATCTCATCATTGTCAGGCAGTTGACCAAGCAGCGAGGGATCAATTCCGGCAACGTCTCGTACGACTGTACGTGGCGATAGACGGTCCGGCTCGGCGAAGAGAACATCAAACGCGATCGCCGATGCCCCCATTTCACTGAGCCTGTCGACCAGGGTGGCGAGCCGGTCTCGCGGCCATGGCCACTGACCGAACTCCCGCAGCGAGGCTTCATCTATATCGACAACCTTGACGGGCAGGCTTTCGAAGGTCCGTGGCGCGATGCGCTGATATTCGTCAAATGTGAGATCGCGGGCCTGCTTCAGCAGCGGCGGGTCACTTGCCCGCAGGATCGTGAGCGCCGCTACGATCGCCAGGCCGATAAGTACGCCAACTTGCTGCGCGCGCGTCATGGATGCCGTATCAGACCCCTTCTACCGAAAGCCTGACGGCAAGAAGTTCTCACCCGGAGAAGTAAACCCGGTCTGATGGCCTGCCGCCGCGCCAAGAAATGGCATGCTGCATTTTTCTTTGCTTCTATGCAATCAGGACATCATTTGCCGTCAAATTGCAGAAATTGCACCGGCCGCCGCGAGCGCAAGGACGACCGTCCACGCGGGTGCCTTCCAAACCGTTAGCAGAAGGAATCCGGCAAGTACGAGGAAAAAATCCAGCGGCACGAGAACGGCGCTGGTCCATACCGGATTGTAGAATGCCGCGCCCAAGATACCGACAACCGACGCGTTCGCGCCCGCCATCGCGGCTTGTGCTGTGGGACGGCGGCGAAGCCCATCCCAGAACGGCAATGTGCCATAAACCAGAAGCAATCCCGGTAGAAATAGCGCTATCAAAGCAATCACTGCGCCGGTAACGCCACTCGGCGCCGGGACCATCACCGCACCAAGATAGGCGGCAAACGTGAAAAGCGGACCCGGCACTGCCTGCGTCGCACCGTAGCCCGTGAGAAAGGCTTCGCGGCTTACCCAACCGGGACTGACAACAGCCGTTTCCAGAAGCGGCAGAACTACGTGACCACCACCGAAAACCAACGAACCGGAACGGTAGAAGGCTTCGAACAGACGCATGGCCTGGTTCCCCGTGCCATACAGGAGCGGAGGGACCAGAAAGAGAATTGCAAACAAGGCAAGAGCGGCAAGCGCACCGCGGTGACCCACCTGAAAGTCGAGGTGATGGCCAGTTGGTGCGTTCGTGTCCCTGCAAAGCAGGATCCCCAGAACTGCGCCGCCAGCGATGGCGCCTATTTGACCGATTGCAGTATCAAGGACCACTACCCCTCCAACCGCCGCCAAGGCGATGCCGATCCGTGTCCGGTCTGGCGTCAGTGTGCGGGCCATTCCCCACAATGCCTGCGCCACGACCGCGACCGCGACGAGTTTAAGTCCATGAATGATACCTTGGCCCACCGGGCCCGAAAAATTTGCGGCTCCCAATGCGAATGCCAGAAGCAAGATCGCGGACGGAAGTGTGAACGCGGTCCAGGCAGCGATTCCGCCGAGCAAACCACGACCGCGGGAGATACCGAGGGCAAAACCCACCTGGCTAGATGCCGGTCCGGGCAAAAATTGGCATAGGGCCACGATGTCGGCAAAAGCTTCATCGTTCACCCACTTGCGCCGGACGACGAATTCCTCGCGGAAGTATCCAAGATGCGCGATAGGACCGCCAAACGACGTGAGACCTAGTTTCAGGAATGCCGCGAAGACCTCAATAATTCGGGTTGGAGCGGTTCATCGCCGTATCAATATTTTCCAACTGAGGTCCTCCGGGGTGCTGTCCGTGCGGCCACCACGACTACCATGACTTCGGTGCTATCTTCATCCTGTTCCTGCAACCGTGCGGATCTGTCTCAACGGCGCACCCGAATGTGATTTGACGAAGAGGTTGCCGAGAGTCACGCTGTATCCCGCCCTCCCCTGGGTACAGAGGTTCGGCGCTTGACCCCAGTCAGAAAGGTCTTTCGTCGGGCCTCGCCACTAGCCAGCCACGGACCCGAAACCGACGTCGCACGGTTGGTGTCGCGCATGCAACCAAATAAAAATCACAGGCTGTGAACTCACCAAATGTTTCTTCCCGAAACATCTTGCGCGCGCTGGCACGCCGAGGGTATGATAGCCAATGAAAACCACTTCCGTTAAAACTTTACCTGCAATTGGCTCGGGGGAACGTCCTTGGCTCAAGATTCTCTCCAGCTACCGTAAACCACACAGAGGACGCAGCGCCTTCGAACTCGCGGTTACCGTCATTCCGTTCGCTTTTTTCTGGGCATTGACCTGGGCGGCCGTGCACTACGGATATTGGTGGGGTCTGGTATTGATTATACCCGCAGCTGGCTTCCTGCTTCGGCTATTCATGATCCAGCACGATTGCGGCCATGGCTCTTTTTTTGCGCATCGTCATACGGATGACTGGACCGGCCGAGTGATCGGCGTGTTGACGCTGACCCCTTATGACTACTGGCGTCGTACCCATGCTTTGCATCACGCTTCGGCTGGCAATCTCGACGAACGCGGCGACGGTGACATTACTACGCTTACCGTTGCCGAATATCGCGCCCTGTCGCGTTGGGGCCGGCTTGGCTATAGGTTGTATCGGCATCCAGCCGTAATGTTCGGTATCGGACCCATCTGGCTCTTCATCTTCAAACAGCGACTACCTTTCGGCATGATGCGTTCCGGCATGGAGCCATGGGTTTCGACGATGGCGACCAATCTCGGAATAGCGGTTCTGGCGATATTTCTTATGTGGCTGGTTGGCGTCGGCCCGTTTCTCCTGATCCATCTGCCGATCGTCACTCTGGCCGGCGCTGCCGGTATCTGGCTGTTCTACGTGCAACACCAGTTCGAAGAAACCCACTGGTCATCCGGTCCGGAATGGCAATTTGCGGAGGCTGCACTTCATGGTTCGTCGCATTACGTGATGCCAGGCGTGCTGCGCTGGATGACAGGCAATATCGGCATTCATCACGTGCACCATTTGTCCTCAAGGGTTCCCTGTTACCGGCTCCCGGAAGTGCTGAAAGATTATCCGGAGCTCGGCGATGTAGGGCGCATCACCATCATGGAAAGTCTTCGCTGCGTTGACCTCGTCCTTTGGGATGAAAATCGCCGCAAGCTTATCTCGTTTCGAGAGGCCAAAAAGCTGGTTTGACGCGAGGGAAAAGCGGGGAACCATATTCCGGCCGTGCCGTTGACATCATGGAAAGTGTGATGGCCGTGTCAACCGGACGCGATGGCAAGGCGAACAGGAACGTTTTTCCGGTTTCCAATCCTGGCCAACGAAACGGCAGACGAGCGCCTGTCCCATCCGGTCCACGCTTTCCTTCCAAGGGTTGGAGCTACTAACGAAAGTCCGTTGCGGTTAGAACGTACATGGTTTTGCGTCCGTGGGAATAGGCCTTTATTGCGGCGCCCTGGATCGATACACGCGCCGCGTCGAATGCCGCGAGATAATCGTCTTCGGCTGATCCCGGCGTCGGTGATACTCTGGCAAAAACGTCAATATCAACAAAGAACGGTACCTGGAAAAGTCCGTCGTAGCCGATGAAACGCACGCGCTGGCCCGCCGCATCGTAACTGCGACTGCGATTAGGAAAACTTAATGCCGTCATCGATACCGATCACTACTATTTCTAATATTATTCTGAATAGTCGCCCGCTTATATTGCGATTAAATTTGACTTATGGGGCCTTTTTCGAGAATATTATTCTACCATAAATACTGATTGAGCGGTCATTTATTTAAAACATTTAATTATTTATTTGACGCTCATGACAACACAATTAACGCCCAAACTGTAATACTCGGTCCGAATCGAATTTGACAAGTAGGCTCCTTGAGAAGGTCGAATAGTTCGACCCTTCACGGACGCAGAGTTTTAGTGCGACAGAATGAATATCTATCCACCCTCTCCCGCCGGAGACTGCGTGACCAAAGCAAATCATTTACCAGGAGAATTTTCGATGAACATGCATCGACGCTACAAGGCGCCCGATATACCAAGCCACCGCTTTGCGGTCGGCCAGAAAGTCCGCATGAAGGGCTGGGGCGGCAACAAGGTGAAATCGACGGCTACGTTCGAGATTATGGCAACCTTACCCGCGGCGGGTGGTTCCTTGCAATACCGCGTCCGCGATAATGATGAGAAACACGAACGAATTGCGACCGAAGATAATCTCGAGGCTGCTGACATGTGGAGTACCAAGGAGCGCAGCAGTTTCGATCGGAAAGAAGAATGTTGACGGCTGGTCAGGATGCTGAAATTCTTGCTCTGGAAAGCGGTGCACCAATGATTATCAAAGAGATGACACAGCAGGAAATTCGGGCGTTGCTCGAAAGAGCGGCGATCGGCAGGTTGGCGTGTGCAAAGGACGATCGACCTTACATCGTGCCGCTGACTTTCGCATACCATGCCGTGTTTCTCTATTCATTCACGACCGCCGGGCAGAAAGTCGACTTCATGCGGGCAAATCCGCGTGTCTGCGTTGAATTCGATGAGATATCCGCGACGAACAATTGGCAAAGTGTCATCGTGACGGGCAAGTTCGAGGAGCTGACAAAGGAGCCCGATCATATCGACGGCAGAAACACGGCCCATGCGCTTTTGAACAAGAGCGCCGAATGGTGGCAGCCTGCTTATGTGAAGACCGTCATTCGAGACCATGAACGGGCCCTGGAGCCGGTCTATTTCCGTATTGCGATATTGGAAACCACCGGGCACAAGGCTGTCAAAAGCGCATAGATCGTTTACCGTGTCATTCAATCAGGCGATGGACAGCTGCTGCTTGTCTGGCGACCCTGCAAGCCGCATGACCACAAGGCCTATGAGCGGGAATATACCGCCGATCCAGCCGAGATATTCGAGGCCGACATTGGCAATGACCAGCCCGCCGATCATCGATCCGAGTGCGACGCCGAGATAAAGTGCCGAGTAGTTGAGCGACAAAGCCAATGGCGCGCTTTCCGGTGCAATGGCCAGAACCCGGCTCGCCTGCGCCGGCGGGAACATCCAGGCGATGACGCCCCAAATCACCATGAGTGCGATGAGAGCCGGACCGGCAATATTGTCAGGCAGCTGCGTGATCCAGCTTACGGCCATCAACACGATGGCGTTGAGTATCGATGCTGCGATGACCGTTTTCGTCGCTCCGAGACGATCCGAAAGCTGTCCTCCCAGGACATTTCCAAGAGCAGCGCCAATCCCGAAGGTTAGCAAAACCACGGGCATCATTGAGTGGCTTAGTCCGGCGCCTTCGACGGCGATAGCCGCTACATACGTATAAACCGCGAATGCACCGGTCATGTAAAGCAGCATCGTTACGAGCGCCGGCGCTAACCCGGGATGACGAATGACGCCAAGACGTTGCGCCAGGCTCAATCGATCTGCATAGAGCCCGCGCGGCACCAGGAACCAGACGATCAGGGTAGCCAACGCTCCTATCGAAGCGATGAAGAAATAGGTGCCGCGCCACCCCGCCAAGTCGCTGATGAACGCGCCAAGCGGTGCGCCAAAGGCAACTGCCAGAGTCGTGCCACCGACAATTGCGGCGATGGCACGCGCACGGTGATGTGGTTCAGAAATGGCGACTGCCGTCGCCTGAGCCGTGGCTGCATAAAGCCCCGCCATTACAGCGATCAACACACGTGCGGCCATAAGGAGGAGATATGTCGGCGAAACGGCCGCAAGAATTGCGCCTGCCACAAATATGAGAGCGCTGCCTGTCAGGACGTTACGCCTCTCGAATGCACCTGTGAGTGCAGCAGCGATAGGGGCGCCGATTGCATAAGCCAAGGCATAGGTCACGACGAGATAGCCGGCCTGCACCAAGGTAACACCTGTGTCCCCGGCGATCTGCGGCAGGAGGCTTGCGACAACGAAACCCTCGATGCCGATTGCAAATGTGCCGAGCGCCAATCCGACGAGACGAATATCCATGGGATTACCTTAATGTTCAATGATCGTTGAACTAATGAACCCACTCTCTCCGGGTGTCAAGAATAAAGTTCAACAAATATTGAACATTGAAATCTCTCCTGCCAATTGCTATTACAAATCCATGACAGATTATCTCCCGCATCCGCCCGTTGAGGACATCGCGCTTCCTGCTGTCTTGACCGCGCTCGGCGATGAAACGCGCCTTGCGATCATTGCCATTCTCGCCCGCAACGGCGAGCAGGCAATGACTTGCGGCCAGTTTCTGCAGTTCGGCTCGAAGACCGCCATCAGCTATCACGTGGCAAAGTTGCGTGAGGCCGGTATCATCCATGTTTGCCCCGAAGGTACCAGACGGCTACTGACACTTCGGCGCTCCGATCTGGAAAGCCGGTTTCCTGGGTTCCTCGATACGGTGATCGCGTCCACTGCAGCGAAACTGCAGTCAGATGCGTATAGCCCTGGCATGCTGGAAGCGGCTCAATTCGCAGGAGAATAGAAATGGACATCAAACCATCCGGATCGGTCCCGTCGCGTCGCGCGTCATCCGACTGGTTCTCCGGCACCGTCTGGATAGACCCGATTATCGATGCAGGTGCACCAGCACGACTGCAAGCAGCTATCGTACGCTTTGAGCCTGGAGCCAGGACCGCGTGGCATACACATCCTCTCGGCCAGACACTGCACGTAACATCCGGATCGGGTTTAGCGCAGGTCTGGGGCGGGCCGATACAAACGATCAAGGTCGGCGATACGGTTTGGATTCCGCCTGGCGAAAAACACTGGCACGGGGCTGGTCCAGAAAATTTCATGGTGCATATCGCGATGCAGGAAGCCTTGGACGGTAAAACTGTCGAATGGCTGGAAAAGGTTTCCGATACACAATATTCCGGCCACGATTAATCTGCTAACATAGGATATGCAGTGCATGTGAAAGGAACCCACCATGGCGTTCGAAGAAATCAAGGCCCGGATCGCGCTTCTGGTCGAAGAAATGGTGAGACGACCGACGGACGCACATGAGATTCACGAGACACTGCGCGAGCACCTCAACGAGCTGAAGGCCATGGGCATGCCGCTGCCCGATGACCTTGTTGCGCTCGAAAAACGCCTGGAAACCGACTTCGACTCTTGAACATCGCACTATAGAAAGCGCTTGGGATGGTCTCTGAGCAGATCGCTCAGATCGTCGCGGTCTGTCCGTTGGCCTCTTGTGGTCCGGCCATCGTGTAAGCCGATGTCCCTGAGCATATGATCGGAAAAATCCTCGGTATCGATGCGAACAAGTTCGCTCTCATCCTTTTCCTGCTTCCATGGACTCGCGATCCGGCTCCACCACGAAGCGTGGCTTGATACGTGCGATAGAGATGCTGATACAGGGCTCATAGCCTCAACTCCAAGGTGTTGGCAGCAATTTCTGCCTTGATAGGTTGACCTGAAGATGCGCTCTTCCCCGCTTGTTTTCCAACAAAACGCCGAGTAGCATGCATAAGGACAGCTTATGCGAGATCGTTGATGAATCTGCCTCCTCTAGCCGCCATTCGCGTCTTTGAAGCTGCCGCGCGTCACGGCAGTTTTACCAATGCCGCAGAAGAACTCGGAATGACGCAGGCAGCAGTGAGCTACCAGATCAAGCTTCTGGAAGAGCGTATAGGCGCGTCACTTTTCCTGCGCCGGCCACGCCAGGTGATCCTGACGGAAGTCGGAGCGCGGCTTTCACCGGCAATCAGCGAGGCTTTTGACATGATGCGAGCGGCCATTGCCGCGACTCGGGAAAACGCCGACGGCATCCTTACGATCACGACCATTCCGACGTTTGCAGCAAACTGGCTTGTCCCCCGGCTCGGTTCGTTCCAGTTGGCGCACCCATCTCTTGCAGTTCGTCTGCAGGCAACGCGCGAGGTGATCGACTTCGCCCGCCAAGACGCCGACATCGGCATACGCTCTGGCGGGGGGCATTGGCCTGGCATGGTCGCTCATAAGATTTTTGGAGCTGATTTCACACCCATGCTCAGCCCCGTGCTAGCTGCAACGATTGGCGGGGTAAAAACCCCGATGGACTTTCTCAAGTTGCCAATCGTCGATCCAAGCGATCCATGGTGGAAAATATGGTTTGCTGCGGTCGGAGTGACAGACCCTGAACTGCGCGGCAATCCACGCGGCCGCTTTGGCGATCAGCATCTTGAAGGAAAGGCAGTCATAGCAGGCCAAGGGGTCGGCATTCTCACTCCGGCCTTTTTCGAAACGGAACTTAAATCAGGCCTGCTGATTCAGCCATTCGATATTGTCGGCAACGACGATCACTTTTATTGGCTGGTCTATCCGGAAGCGCGGCGCAATGTGCCGAAGGTCCGGGCTTTTCGCGATTGGTTGCTGGAACAACTAGCCGGGGCATAGAAAGCCGGGCGGAACAAAATATCCCGCCCGCAGAAATGCTTAAAAAACGGCGAGATAGCGCAACAATGAAATAATGCCGATCACCACGACGATGACCTGGGCGATCTGTTTTGCACGGGCGTCGAGAGGGAGCATCTGGACAAGGTAAAGAACAAGAAAGATCACCAGCACGGTGATCAAAAGGCTGATCAATATGGACATTTCAAACTTCCTGGTTTCGGGATCAAGGCGAGAGTAGCTCAATACAACTCACGGTTGGGTGATTTGGTTCCCCAGAACAGAAGTTGAAAGCTTGCATTTCCTGCAACCTTTCATTGTCTGCCTGGATATCTGCTGGTAGGCTCCAGCGTACTCCCGCCTCACCAGGATTTCTCCAATGCGCTCCTTGTTTCACCTTGCCTATCATGTCACTGATCTCGACGATGCGAGGCAATTTTACGGTGGAGTTCTCGGATGCGAAGAGGGCCGCAGCACCGAAACCTGGGTGGATTTTGACTTCTTCGGTCATCAGATTTCACTGCATCTCGGCAAACCTTTCGAAACAACAAATACCGGCAAGGTCGGTGATCACATGGTGCCAATGCCGCATCTCGGGGTTGTCCTACCGCTGGATGACTGGAATGCGCTGGCCGACAGGCTGAAACAGGCGGACGTCGATTTCGTCATGCCGCCTGTCGTGCGATTCAAGGGTGAGCCCGGCGAGCAGTGGACAATGTTCTTCCGCGACCCCTCCGGCAATCCGATCGAGGTCAAGGGATTTGCCGATTTCGCCAGCGTCTATGCGAAATAGCGCCGAGCAATCGTGGAAGTACAGCAGTCCAACCTGAAAGCAGCGTTCTGGATGACCGGTTCGCTGACCGCCATCTTGCTCATGGCCATCTCCGGCCGCGAAGCCTCGAGAGAGCTTGACGTTTTCCAGATCATGGAAATGCGCTCGGCCATCGGACTTGCCATGCTCTATCCCTTGATACGCTCATCGGGTGGTTTCAGGGCTATGAAAACAGCGCGTATCTGGCAGCACCTTGGACGAAATACTGCGCACTACGCCGGGCAGTTTGCCTGGTTGCAGGCTCTGTCGATGATTCCGCTCGCACAGGTCATCGCCATCGAATTCACGACTCCGGCATTTACAGCGGTAATGGCTGTGGCCTTTCTCGGCGAGCGGTTGAACATCTGGCGGATATTGACGATTGCCCTTGGTATCATTGGCGTCGTCATCATCGTCCGGCCCGGCATTGGCACGGTGGAGGTGGGTCAGCTCATCGTACTCGGTGCCGCCCTCACCTTTGGCATATCGTTCACGATGGTCAAATCTTTGACCCGAACGGACAGCGTTGTGAAGATCATTTTCTGGATGCTGATCATCCAGTCGGCGATAGGCCTGCTGCCCGCCGTCTACGTCTGGCACTGGCCTTCACTTCATATCATGCCTTGGGTGGTGATCATTGCTTTCACCGGCACGTTTTCGCATTTTTGCATGGCGAAGGCCTTGCAGTACGCCGATGCGACCGTAGTCATTCCCATGGACTTCCTGCGCGTGCCGCTGACGGCTGTGCTTGGCTGGCTGATCTATTCCGAGCGGATCGATGTTTTCACCGCTCTTGGCGCAGCGCTTATCCTTTCGGGCAATCTCCTTAACCTCAAAAATCGCGCCCCTGCGCCAATAGGGGCGTAATTTCCGGTAAATTCTTTTGTCTTACCCGTTACTATAGGCAATCGGACTTCCTACATAGCCATAGGAAGGACATAAATATGCGGGATGATACTCGTTCGACGGCGGACACATCTCAATATCTTGATTGATATATACAATATTATAGCAATCAGTGTCTTGCGCAGTGCAGCGACTCATCCGACACTGTGTCCATTCGGCATGCAATCCTCTGAGCGAGGGGCGGCCCCTTCAGCTCAGAGTCCACTGAATTTGCACGTGGCTGGAGGTAAACATGACTACGCAAGCGTCTGACGTATTTAGCCTCTTCTCTGAGATCTACAGCAGCGAGAAGCAGGAAGAGATGAGCCTGCAGGAATATCTCCTCGCTTGCCGCAATGATCCAAAGATGTTTGCCACCGCTTCCGAACGAATGGTTGACGCTATTGGCGAGCCGACCTTGGTCGATACCAGCGATGACGAACGCCTCGGGCGGATCTTTCTCAACCGCACCATCAAGATCTACCCCGCCTTTGCTGACTTCTACGGTATGGAAGACACGATCGAACGGATCGTCGGTTATTTCCGTTATGCCGCCCAAGGTCTCGAGGAACGTAAGCAGATACTTTATCTGCTGGGACCCGTTGGTGGTGGCAAGTCTTCGTTGGCCGAGCGGCTGAAGCAACTCATGGAGCACCGGCCCATCTACACGCTGAAGGCCGGGAGCCAGATCAGCCCGATTTTCGAATCTCCGCTGGGCCTTTTCCACCCGGAGCGAATGTCCGGGTTGCTCGAGGATAAGTATGGAATTGCCCGTCGACGCCTCAACGGTCTGATCTCGCCGTGGGCCACAAAGCGGCTTGACGAGTTTGCCGGCGATATCTCTAAATTCAGCGTCGTCAAGATTATGCCATCGCGATTGCGCCAGATCGGCATTGCCAAGACGGAACCCGGCGACGACAACAACCAGGATGTCTCGTCACTGGTCGGCAAGGTCGATATTCGCCAGCTCGAGAATTTCAGCCAGGCCGATCCTGACGCCTATTCCTTTAGTGGCGGCTTGAACCGGACGACGCAGGGCATGCTTGAATTCGTCGAAATGTTCAAAGCGCCGATCAAGGTCCTGCATCCTTTGCTGACGGCGACGCAGGAGGGTAACTACAACGGGACCGAGAATTTTGGTGCTTTCCCGTTCCAGGGTATCATTCTTGCACACTCGAACGAATCTGAATGGCTGCAGTTCAAGAACAACAAGAACAACGAAGCGTTCCTCGATCGCATGTCGGTGGTCAAAGTTCCCTATTGCCTGCGGGTCACCGAGGAAAAGCAGATCTACGAAAAGCTGCTGCGTGAGAGCGAGCTCTTGAATAACCCATGTGCACCGGAAGTGCTGGAGATACTTAGTCGGTTTACGGTCTCCACCCGCATGGCGGAGCATGAAAACTCGCCGCTCTATACCAAGATGCGCGTCTATGACGGCGAAAATCTGAGAGAGTCCGATCCCAAAGCCAAATCCGTGCAGGAATATCGCGATGCGGCCGGTGTCGATGAAGGCATGAACGGCATCAGCACGCGATTTGCCTTCAAAGTACTTTCGGAAACCTTCAATTACGACACCAAGCAGGTGGCGGCCGATCCCGTGCATCTCATGTATGTGCTGGAACAGGCAATCAAACGTGAGCAGTTCCCCCAGGAGATCGAAGCTAACTATCTCGATTTCATAAAGACTGAACTCGCCTCGCGCTATGCCGAATTCATCGGCCACGAAATCCAGAAAGCCTATCTGGAATCTTATAGTGAATACGGCCAAAACCTGTTTGACCGCTACATCGCCTACGCAGACGCGTGGATCGAAGACCAGGACTACAAGGATCCAGACACGGGGCAGATACTCAACCGGGGCATTCTCGACAGCGAATTATCTCAGATCGAAAAGCCTGCGGGCATCGCCAATCCGAAGGACTTCCGCAACGAGGTGGTAAAGTTCACCCTGCGTGCCAAGGCCAAGAACAATGGCCGCAATCCATCATGGACGAGCTACGAAAAGTTGCGCGAAGTCATCGAGAAGCGCATGTTCGGTCAGGTCGAGGATTTGCTACCGGTTATCAGTTTCGGCTCGAAGAAGGATGGCGCAACCGAGAAGCAGCACACGGAATTCGTCCAGCGCATGGTCGAACGCGGTTATACAGAGCGGCAGGTTCGCCGTCTGGTCGATTGGTACATGCGGGTGAACAAGGCCGGCTGACGACCCGCCGAAGAGAGGTGCGTGAATGCCGAACTTCATTGATCGCCGCCTGAACCCGAAAGACAAAAGCCTGAGCAATCGCCAGCGCTTTTTAAGGCGCGCGCGCGTGGAGTTGAAGCGGGTCATCAATGAGAAGATATCGACTGAAAAGATAACGGACGTCGATGCCGGGCACGCTATTTCTCTGCCGGTGAGCGGCACCAGCGAACCCAGTTTCGCGCCGGACCGCGCTACGGGCCGCCGCGAATATGTCTTGCCGGGCAATCGGGAATTCGTTCTGGGCGATCGCTTGCCAAAGCCAGGTGCCGGCGGCGGCGCGGGTGCCGGCAAAGGCGGCGCGGCCGATCTCGAACTCGAAGACGATTTCCGTTTTGTGCTGTCACGTGAGGAGGTCCTCGACCTGTTTTTCGAGGATCTGGAACTCCCGGACATGGTCAAGTCGAGCCTGAAGGAAGCCATTGCTTTCAAGCCTCGTCGCGCTGGCTTTACGACTGCCGGAGCCCCGACCAATATCAATGTCGGGCGATCCATGCGCAACAGTTTCGGTCGGCGTATTGCCTTGCGGAGACCGAAGCAAGCCGATCTGGATGCTATCGCCGATGAGATCACTTTACTGGAGGCCGAGGCAAAACCAAGTCCGGCATCGCTCGAGCGCCTTGCCGAATTGCGCCGGGAACTTGAGGTCTTGCAACGGCGGCGCAAATTGGTGGCCTATATCGACCCCGTCGATATTCGCTTCAACCGCTTCGAGCCCATGCCCGTGCCGAACGCCAATGCGGTCATGTTCTGCCTGATGGATGTTTCCGGTTCCATGGGCGAGCGCGAAAAGGATCTCGCCAAGCGATTCTTCGTCCTGCTGCACCTGTTTCTCAAGCGCCGGTATGAGCGCATTGATATCGTCTTCATCCGCCATACCCACCAGGCTCACGAAGTCGATGAGGAGACATTCTTCCACAGCACACAAAGCGGCGGAACGGTCGTATCCACAGCGTTGGAGGAAATGCGGCGTATCATCGAAGACCGTTATCCCAGCAGGGACTGGAACATTTACGCGGCCCAGGCATCAGATGGAGACAATCTGACGGGCGATTCCGAAAATTGCGTCAATCTTCTGAACAACGAACTGATGAAGCTTTGCCAATATTATGCCTATGTCGAGATTCTGGATGAACGGGAAAGCGCGATTTTCAGATCGACGGACAATGGTACCTCACTTTGGCGCTCCTATCGCCTTGTCGGAACGAACTGGCGCAATTTCCAGATGACGCGAATAGCCAAGCCCGGCGACATATATCCGGTGTTCCATCAGCTTTTTGCCAAGCAACCAAAAACAGCGAAAAGTGGTTGAAAGGGCAACGGCGAATGAACAAGCGCGCAGACACCTCGAATCTTCTGTTTCAGAGTTCCGAATGGAATTTCAACACGCTGTACCGCACTTATGACGCGATCAAGGAGATCGCGCTCGACGAACTCGGTCTTGATGTCTATCCCAACCAGCTGGAAATCATTTCCTCCGAGCAGATGCTTGATGCCTATTCCTCCAATGGCATGCCGCTGATCTACCGGCACTGGTCATTCGGCAAGCATTTCGTTTATGAAGAGCACCATTATCGCAAGGGGCATCGTGGTCTTGCTTATGAATTGGTCATCAATTCCAATCCCTGCATCACCTATCTGATGGAAGAAAACACCATGTCGATGCAGACATTGGTGACTGCACACGCCGCCTTCGGCCACAACCATTTTTTCAAGAACAACTATCTGTTCAAACAGTGGACGGATGCCGATGCCATTCTGAATTATATGGAGTTCGCCAAAGGCTATATCGCACGCTGCGAGGAAAAGTATGGCCTCGCTGCAGTGGAGCCCATTATCGATGCCGCCCATGCACTAATGGAACAGGCGGTGTTCCGTTATAACCGGCCTCCGCGTAATTCGCCCATGAAAGAGCGTGCGCGAGTCCGCGATCGGCTGGAATACGAAGAGCGCGCCTTCAGTGACCTATGGCGCACCCTGCCGCAGCGCAAGGCCGACGAGGATCCCAGCGAAACAGAGCGGGATTTGTCCGAGCGCAAGAAGACACTCAACCTTCCGGAAGAAAACCTTCTCTATTTCATCGAGAAGAACAGCATCATCCTCGAACCATGGCAGCGGGAAATCCTGCGCATTGTTCGTGTCGTCGCGCAATATTTTTATCCGCAGCGCCAGACCAAGGTGATGAACGAGGGCTGCGCCACCTTCGTCCACTACACGATCATGAATATGATGTTCGACAAAGGGCAGCTCAGCGAAGGCAATCTCCTGGAGATGCTGCACAGCCATTCCAACGTCGTGTTTCAGCCAGGGTTCGATGACCCGCGTTTTTCCGGCCTCAACCCTTATGCGCTCGGTTTTGCCATGATGCAGGATATCGAGCGAATCTGCACCGAGCCCACTGCTGAGGATCGCGACTGGTTTCCGGAGTTTGCCGGCAATGGCGATTGGCGTGGGACCTTGCTCGACGCCTGGGCCAATCACCGCGACGAATCGTTTATCCTGCAATATTTGAGCCCGGCGCTCATTCGCAAGTTTCGACTGTTTGCGCTTGAGGACGAGACCAAGGAAAATCACTACAGGGTTGCGTCCATCCACAATGAGCGCGGTTACGAGAGTATTCGCAGCACATTGGCGCGGAGCTATGACATTGGCGTGAACCAGCCCAACATCCAGGTCGTCGATGTGGATTTTCGCGGCAACCGGCATCTCCACCTGCAACACACGGTGCGGGACGGTATCGTTCTCGACGAGCACGCCCGCAGCGCCACTTTGCGGCACGTCCGCCGGCTTTGGGGTTATGACGTCAGCCTTGTCGGTGTCGAAGCAGGCTCGGAAAAAATCCTTTACGAAACCTCCTCTAATAAGCTCGCAGAATAGGTCTTTATCCTGGACTGCAACCCGTGGACACGGCGATGCATCCGGCGTATCTTCGCCGAGGATTTGACGAGAGCGCAGATGCTCTCCTCCGACTCTTCAGCTCGTGTCAACTCCACTTTTCCCCCTGCCCCAGCCACCCTCGAGGAAGCCATGGCCCATAGTCTTAAGATTAACGGAACCGCTCACAGCGTGGACGTCGATGACGACACACCACTGCTTTGGGTAATACGCGACGTGCTCGGCATGACCGGCACAAAGTTCGGCTGCGGCGCTGCCCTTTGTGGGGCGTGCACTGTCCACATCGACGGCGTCGCAACACGCTCCTGCATTACGACCGTCGACAGCATCGGCGATAGTGCCATCACCACCATCGAAGCGATCGGAGAGACGCCGCAAGGAGCGGCGTTGCAAAAAGCCTGGTTAGATCTCGAAGTCATTCAGTGCGGCTACTGTCAATCCGGCCAGCTCATGTCGGCTGCCGCTCTTTTGACGGAAACACCAAAGCCCACGGACGAAGACATCAACAGCGCCATGTCCGGTAATGTCTGCCGCTGTGGCACCTATCAGCGCATTCGCGCCGCAATCAAGCAAGCAGCGGAGGCCTGAGTCATGGACGCGCTTAACCTCAACGAACCAACCTCCGGACCCGGCACCTCGCGCCGCACCTTCCTGAAAGGCGGCGGACTGCTTCTCGGCTTCGCCCTGCTCGGTGGTACGACGACATCGGTCTTTGCAGCCAACGCAGCGCAGGTGCCCGAGGATGAAGTAAAGGCACCCTTCGCGCCGAATGGCTTCATTCGCATAGACCCCAAGGGCACGGTCACGCTGGTCATGCCAATGGTTGAAATGGGCCAAGGTACATATACCTCGCTTGCCATGTTGTTGGCCGAGGAACTGGAAGTTGATCTCGATCAAGTCCAGGTGCAGCATGCACCGCCCAACGACGCGCTCTATGCAAATTCGATCTTGCATATTCAATCAACCGGCCTTTCATCATCGGTACGAGCGTTCTGGACGCCATTGCGGCAGGCTGGCGCTGTCGGCCGCACGCTTTTGATCGCGGCTGCGGCCAAAGAATGGGGCGTCGAACCTGCGACCTGCAAAGCCGCACATGGCGTGGTCACCGACGTCTCCGGCACAAAACATCTGAGCTACGGCGAACTGGCGGAGGCTGCATCAAAGCTGCCCGTACCGGCGGCGGACAGCGTCAAACTGAAGAATCCCAAGGATTTCACCCTGATCGGCACACCTGCCAAGCGAGTCGACACGCCGATGAAGGTCGACGGCCGCGCCATCTATGGCATCGATACCAAATTGCCGGGAATGAAAGTTGCAGCGATTGCGATTTCGCCGGTGTTTGGCGGCAAGGTGAAGACGGTCGATGAAAAGGCAGCCCTCGCCGTGAAGGGGGTGCATCAGGTCGTCAAGATCGATGAGGCCGTAGCGGTGGTCGCAGACCATCTGGGTGCGGCCAAGAAAGGGCTGGAAGCCGCTGCCATCGAATGGGATGACGGCCCGCATGCCACGGTAAACAGTGCGGACATTATCAAGGAGCTCGAAGAAAAGTCGAAGCAGCCCGGCGCGGTCGCACGCAATGAAGGCGATGCGGAAAAGGCACTTGGATCGGCGGCACAGCGCATCGATGCGATTTATCAGGTGCCGTTCCTTGCCCACGCGACCATGGAGCCGATGAACTGTACGGTCCATATGCAAAAGGACAGCTGCGATATCTGGGTTGGCACGCAGGTGCCGACATTGACCCAGATGGTGCTTGCCGGCGTTACCGGTTTCCCAAAGGAAGCGATCCGGATTCACAACCACCTCCTGGGTGGAGGTTTCGGCCGCCGTCTCGAGCCCGACGGTACAGTCTTGGCCGTCAAGATAGCAAAACAAGTCGATGGCCCCGTCAAGGTCGTCTGGAGCCGCGAGGAAGATATCCAGCACGACATGTACCGGCCCTACTATTATGATCGGATGTCCGCCGGACTGGACGCCGATGGCAAGCCGGTCGCATGGACCCATCGTATCGCCGGTTCGTCCATTTTTGCGCGTTACATACCGCAGGCTTTCGTTAACGGCCTCGATCCTGACGCTGTGGAGGGGGCAGCCGAACCGCCCTATGCCTTGCCGAATATCCATGTGGATTATGTACAGGTTGAGCCGCCTGGTGTTCCAACCGCTTTCTGGCGCGGTGTTGGTCCAACTCATAATATCTTTGTGGTCGAAAGCTTCATGGATGAGCTCGCCCATGCCGCAAAGCAGGATCCGGTTGCCTACCGCAAGGCGCTGCTCGCAAACAACCCGCGTGCGCTCGGCGTATTGACCTTGGCTGCGGAGAAAGCCGGGTGGGGCACGCCCTTGCCCGATGGTCAGGGTCGCGGCGTCTCGGTGGCATTCGTGTTTGGCTCCTACGTCGCTCAGGTGGCCGAGGTGGAGGTTGGTCCTGACGGGGCCGTCAAGGTCAATCGCATTGTCTGCGGACTTGATTGCGGTATGTCGGTCAATCCCGATACGATCGAAGCACAGATCGAAGGCGGCTCTATCTTCGGCCTCACCGCCGCCTTGCACGGTGCGATTACAATAAAGGACGGCCGCGTGGAGCAGAGTAATTTCGACAATTACCTTCCCATGCGGATCGATGAAGTGCCGGTTATCGAGACGCATCTCATCAAAAGCGTAGAGGCGCCTGGCGGTATTGGTGAAGTGCCGACCGCCATTGTCAGCGCGGCCGTGACCAACGCAATATTTGCCGCCACCGGCAAGCGCGTCCGCACACTGCCTGTCGACCCGGAAATGCTGAAATCATCCAGCTAAAAAGACTGCGCAAATGCATCGGGGGAAATCCTCCCGATGCATTGACCAAGATGGTTCTCAGTCATAGGCCAGTGCCCAGCCGGCGCCTTTGAGCCAGCAGCGATCATCCGCGATGTCGTCGCTGCGGTACAGGCGCGTAACGCGATCCCAGCCGCCATTCGCAAAGGCCTTTGCGAGTGCATCCTCCGACTTTTCGTCCCGCAGGCCGGCACACGGATAGATGGCTACACCTGACACCCAGCGCGCCGCAAAGTCTTGTCCTTCACGCGTGATAACGAACACGGCACCGCGGGGCCTGCTGCGCCGGCTCCGGCTGGAATATCCATCATCGGTCGTCATAGGCAAAACCAGCCGCCCGCCGTCTTTGAGCCGGTCCAGCCAAGTATCGGAAGGGCGCGTCGCACCCGCATTGACGTAAATTATGTCCGCCGGTTCGAACTCGACTTTCGTGCCGTCACCTTCAATCACTTCAACGTTCGGAAAAGCCGAAAGATTGGACTTGGCGCGTGCCGCAAGGTCAGTCTCCAACTCAATTCCCGTAACGTGCCCGGACGGTCCCGCCAGATGTGCCATGATCGCCGTGTAATAGCCGACCCCCGCGCCGACATGCACAATATGTTCGCCTGCAACTGGATGGGCGCACCATAACAGGTGCGCGTGCAATGACGGTTCCCCGTTGTTGATGTGCCGCTCGGGCGATATCCCGACCAGATCGTCCGTGTAGAGGTAAACTGGATCGGCGTTTGGCGTATCGACATAGCCAATGCCGAAACGGCGCATCGGCCACGGTCCGGGTCCGAGAAAATCCTCGCGCGGAACGTCCGCAAAGGCATTTTCGATACGGTGATCCTCAACGCCAACGCTCGCCAATATCTGCTTGGCGAATGAGCGGCGAACAATCTTCAGTTCGTCAGGATCGGTCATCCATTGCATTCCGGTTAGACCACGCCATGCCGCTATTGTTGTCATGTCGTTGCGGAAGGTTCAACTTCAATCGTTGTGTGGCAGCTCACCGTGCGTGCTTGTCGAGCCCGCCGTGTCCGTCCCCAAATTCTCGGCTAAAAAATCAACGAAGCTCCGCACGCGCGCCGCAAGGTATTCATGCCCGACAAATACCGCATGGACGAGTTCAATGTCACCCGGGTTGTAGTCCTCGAGCAACGCGACCAGCCGTCCAGCTTCGATGTCAGCCCTGACATGGAAGAGGCCCAGTCGGGCGATGCCAAGCCCGGCCACGCACATCTGCTGCGCTGTCGATCCATTGTTCGACAGGAAGTTTCCAGCGACCGCGATCGAATCGACCTCCCCGGTTTTGGGATCGCGAAACGGCCACTCATTCAGTATCCGCCGAAAATTGAAGTTGAGGCAGTTGTGACGCTCAAGGTCACGTGGATGCATCGGGGTGCCGTGCTCGGCCAGATAGGCTGGTGAAGCGATGACCACCACCCGGCTCTCGAAGAGCTTGCGCGCCTTCAGGCTCGAACTGCGCATGGGTCCAACGCGGATGGCGACGTCGGCACGCTCCTCGATCAGATCAACCACGCCGTCGCTCAGGGAAACATCGAGTTCTACCTCCGGGTAACACCGCAAGAATTTGGGAACGAGCGGTAAAATGCACATCATCCCGACTGGCACAGAAGAATTCACCCGCAACAGTCCACGCGGCGCTGCCGAGGCACCTGAGGCGACGGCCCGTTCCGCCTCGTCAATCTCCGCCACGATGCGCAGCGCCCGCTGATGATAGATTTCACCCTCCGGCGTCAATCTCAGCGTACGCGTCGAGCGCACGAGCAGACGGGTCCCCAGCCTCTCTTCGATACGGGTGATGATTTTACTGACGGCGGACGGCGTAAGGCCGAGGCGCCGCCCCGCAGCAGAGAAGCTGTTGAGGTCAACCGCCTGAACGAAAACTTCCATCTCTCCAGCTCGATTGTCCATGTGCAGTACCTATGAATTGGTTTCACAAGTATTGAGCATTATGGGGTGATTATCAAGATAATGACGATGCGCCATATTCCCCCCAACTTTCATCAATTCTCCGGCTGACTCCCAAGCAGCCGCCATTCAAAGGACAAGACAATGCCTCTCGCTCTTCTGGCGTTGACAATCAGCGCCTATGCCATCGGAACGACGGAATTCGTCATCGTTGGCCTTCTGCCCACAGTCGCCTCCGATCTCAATATTACGCTGCCGTTAGCCGGTCTTATCGTCAGTGTTTATGCACTCGGCGTAACCTTCGGCGCGCCGATTCTCACCGCTCTGACCGGCCGTATCGAGCGCAAGCCTCTGCTGCTCGGTCTGATGGCGCTTTTCATCGTCGGCAATACCGCCGCCGCGCTCTCGCCGACCTATGAACTACTGCTCGTCGCCCGCGTGCTCAGTGCTTTTGCCCACGGCGTATTCTTCTCGGTCGGCGCCACCATCGCTGCCGATCTGGTGGCTCCAAACCGCCGCGCGTCCGCCATCGCCATGATGTTCCTGGGCCTGACCGTCGCGATCGTTACGGGTGTGCCGCTTGGCACCTTCATAGGACAGCAGCTCGGCTGGCGTGCAACATTCTGGGCCGTATCCGGACTTGGCGTCGTTGCCTTGGTCGCCATCGCAATCCTTCTACCTTCAAAGATTGCCAAGGCAGAACCGGCGCGGCTCATTGATCAGGTTCGAGTGCTCGCCAGTGGCCGTCTGCTTCTCGCCTTTGCCATGACGGCGCTAGGTTATGGCGGCACCTTCGTCATGTTCACATTCCTTGCGCCCGTCCTTCAGGAAATCACAGGCTACGCCGGTTCGACCGTCAGCCTGATACTCGTCCTCTACGGTCTTTCCATTGCGATGGGCAACATGGTTGGCGGACGCGTCGCCGATGGTAATCCGGTCGGCGCCCTCGCGGTCATGTTCACGCTGCAAGCTGCAGTGCTGGCGATTTTCACCTTCACGGCGGTTTCACCCATATGGTCTTTGGTGACGCTCGCCGCTCTCGGGGCACTCTCCTTCTCCAATGTTCCCGGCCTTCAGCTCTACGTCGTGCAACTTGCCAAGATTCACACACCTGAAACGGTCGACGTCGCTTCGGCACTGAACATCGCCGCCTTCAATCTCGGCATTGCCGGCGGCGCATTCCTCGGCGGCCTCATCGTCGCCTCGCCGCTCGGGCTCGGCGCAACACCCTGGGTCGGTTCGCTTCTGGTGGTCGGCGCGCTCGGTCTGACCCTCTGGAGCCAGATGCTCGACCGCCGTGCAACGACCGAAGCTCTCGCCACCTGCTAAAGCGAAGAGGATGTCCGAAGGGGTGACAGCACAAGATAATTTGCTAAGGTCGGCATGAGATTCGCGAAAGGTTTTCCATGCTGGCCGAAGTGGCGTTGCCCATCAAGCTGACATTCAGGCTCTGGTTGCGCTTCTGGCCACAGCTCATTGCTGTCGTCCTGCTCGGGCTCACCGTTTCGGATTTGTTGATGTGGGTGGCGGTCAAGGCCGCCTATATCAACCACTATGCCGGTCTTGGCCTTTTGACTCTCGTTGCGCTTACCCAACTTGTGACGACGGTTTCAATGATCCAGATCGTGCGGCCGGGATTGCCCTCCGTCAACGCCGCACAAACCCAGGCGGATGAACACGCGGACAGACGCGAATTCGGCCTGTCCGGTCTCACCACGATTATTGCCGTCGCACTGCTTCCGTTCTTCGCCTACTACGCAGCCTGGGGATTTCTGGGCGATACGGTGCGCCAATATTCGCGCCTCGCACTTGAGTTGCGGCCGTTCGAAGGTGGTGGCGGCAGCGTGCTCGACGTCCTCGATTCGAAATGGATCCTTCTGTCGGTCGCCATTTCATGGATCGTGCGCAGTTTCGCAAAGGCCATGAAGGAACGCACCAAGCGCGCGGTCTGGGATATCATCATGGTCGTTTGCGAGACCAACTGGATATTCATCGGTCTCTACATCATCAGCCGCTGGAAGGATGACTGGTTGCAGGCACTCGTCGAAGGGCGGCTGTGGTCGTGGTTCGAACAAATCTTCGCGGCACTCGCCTTGCCGGTTTCATCGGCCTTTGCCGCTGCTTTGGTCCCGGTCGAACAGGTTCCGGAGAACTTCAGCACAGTAGCCGTCAATCTGTTCTTCCACGCCCTCCTGCCGGTGATCTGGCTGGTCATGGTGGCGCTTGTCTACGGCTATGACGTCCGCGACCAGAAAGAACTCATGCGCATCCATCATCGCGTCGAACGCTTTGGCGAGCGATATCAGGCGATCCCGAAATTCTTGCGCGACTTCATCGAGCATTTCATCAGCGGCTATCGCTCAAGATATTTGCCCATCGCGAATGGAGTGAGGCTCACGCTGAATTCTGGGCTGCTACTGATCATCACATTGATCCTCGGCTATCGCTTTATCGAATGGGCCGCGGCTTGGCTGTGGCTTGGTACGGCACACCTGATAGGCCCGCATTCGATCGCCGTGTGGGAAGTGCTTGCGAATGGAGTAACCTTTCTGTTTGGCAGTCCGCTCCAGGATTCATCGACCGGAATTCTCGTAGAACCCTTGCGCATCTGCTTCCTTGCCGCCGTCCTGGAAACTGCGTTTTCGATGACCCGAAAAACTACGGCTTAGCAAATCTGAGATAGAACGGCCGCTCGCTGTGCATCCCTAAAGTCGGGACAAGTTCGTCTGCGACATCCACCGGAACGAGATAGTTCTCCTCGATCACTCTCCGCTCTCCCTTTTGCGCTCCGGAAAATGCGGTGGAACTGCACGTTTCGATGCCCGGTTGCGGCGAGGGCATTCCGGGAATGCTCGACGGATACCAGGTACGTCCCGTGCGATCGGTCAGCTTGATCGCACACATGAGCCAGAGATTTTGAAGGTCGGGATCGCCGATCTCAACCACAAAGCGCGCGATGATTGGCACTGAACCCGCGGGAAGCCGGCCGGGTCTTATGCCTTCCACCTTGCGCAATCCCTGAAACTGCCAGTTGCTGCCGCCATAGTGTTTTGTCTCTCCTGCAGCGACGTCGACCGGCAGCATATCGCGATACCGGATGAGTTCATTGATGTCTCTGTACGAGATCGATAGCAGTGAAATCGGAACCAGGAACAGCAGGGCCCACAGGCTGCGCTTGCGCCATCGCCGCTCCAAAGCGTCCTGTGTGTCCTCAATCGCGATCGCCATTTTAGGTTCCTGTCAGGGACCGCAGCGGGTCGTAGCTGTCGACGACCAGAGGCTGCCCGTCATTGAACGTCTTGAGATCATCGATCGAAATGCGCGCTTCGGAATCCAATGCCGGCTCTACCTTGCCCGAAAGAACCAGCGTTGCCCCGTTCACCTGGTCGGGCATTGTCTCGAAGATGAACCGAACCTTCTTGGGCAATCCCGGAGCAAGCAGGTGCGGCGGCATGCCAGGAGCCCCTCCGATCCTGTTGGACACTGCAAATTTCAAACCTGTCGGCCCGAGCCAAGTCGCCGCTGCAATGCTCGTGCTGCTCGTCGTGGCCGCAAGCTGTGCGGTGACAATCACCCAAAGGCCGGAAGTCGTCAGGGTTTTCTTCTGGCCATACTGGGTAAAGTCCAGCTGGCGCGCGAAAACAACCTGATCCAGCGTCACGTCGAATTCGCGGGTATGAAGCTTGTCGTGCATCTTGCCATAGACGGGAATTGGCGCTGTCAGCTCACCGAAGCGCGGCTTGGTCTGTTGCATGCCGTAAAGCACACCGACGGCAACGATCAAGACGAGAATATTGGCGAGCCGGCGCATCAGCTTTCACCTTGGGAAAGTGGCAGGCTTACGGTGCCTGCCGGGGCCTTGCTCCACCAACCCGGCGTGCCAGTCAGATTGTTGCGCAACTTGAACTTCCATGCCTCGATGCCAAGTTCAATCGTGCCGGTCGGGACAGCATCCGACGGCACCACCCAGACGTAAGTAATCTTTTCCGGCATCCCGGGTTGCAGATCGGGCAACGACGACCCATCCCTGTCGAGATAAGCGAGAGGCTGCTCGGTGACTCCCTGCAATTTCCCAAGCGGATGAAAAGTATTGGCATAGCCGCTGTCGGACTGGATCGTGCGGTTCATCAATTCGACCGCGAAAACGACAGCCTTCTGCCCTTCCTTCGGCGTCGTACTGAAGATTTTCTGGTCGGTCACCCATGCTTTCAAGGGTTTGATCAGCCATTTGCCCGCATCGAGCGACTGGCCGGCGGTGATTTGCGGCAGCTCTTGCTTGTCCGCTGCCTCGAATGCCCCAAGGGCAAATGCAGTGGCCAGTGCTGCAAATGAGCCGACGCCCGCCGTCAACCAGGCGATTGCTTTGCTGCGCAGGTTCAGGAAACGGGATCGCATCGGCCCGATCGTTCTCCTCGAGAGCAATAATGAGTCGCTGTCGTCACGCACCATGCAATGTTTGCAGAGCAAATTTCAAGTCTTGGATTTTAACGCGCGATAACTTGTGGAAATAACTGCAAATCCGTCAGCCTAGGCGACCTCGAAAAATCGTATCATGTCAGAAACGCGAGGCGACTTGCGGCAGATAGGCGTTGACCAGACTTACAACCTGCGCGTCGCGGCTTCTTGCCGTCTCGCCGCCCATAACGACTGCCACGAGCTGCCGGCCATTGTCGCTGATCGACGTGACGATGTTGAAGCCGGAAGCGCGCACATAACCTGTCTTGATGCCATCCGCCCCGTTCAACTGTGCCAGAACCCGGTTATGCCCGCGGATGAGTTTTCCGTTGTAGACGAAATCCTGGGCGACGAAATAATAGTATTGCCCGGGGTAATGCTTGCGCAGCGACATACCAAGCAGTGCCATGTCACGCGCCGTCGTGATCTGCTGCGGATCGGGCAAACCGGAAGCGTTGTGGAAGTTCGTGCCTCGCATGCCGAGTTGACGCGCCTTCGCCGTCATCTGCGCTGCGAACTGATCCTCCGTGCCGCCAAGATATTCGGCTAGAACCACGGCGACATCATTGGCGGATTTGACAACGATCGCCCTGATCGCGGTATCGACGTCGATCGTCTGGCCCGGCTTCAAACCGAGCTTGCTTGGCGCCTGCGATGCAGCGTGAGCGGAGACTGGCAGGAGAGTCGTCTTGGTGATCCGGCCGGATTTCAGTGCCTCGAAAGTGAGGTAGAGCGTCATCATCTTGGTCAGGGAAGCTGGTACCCGCGGTAGATCAGCGCTCGCCTGATAGAGAACAGCGCCCGTACTGCCGTCGACCACGATCGAAGCGGATTTTTCCGAAACCGGGGCAACCGTCGGAGTGACGGTACTCAGCGTTGCAGCGGTGGTACAGCCGCTGGCCGTGCCAAGAATCACCCCTATCAACGCCACGACTTTCGAAAATGAATAGAACGACATAAGAACTCGCGGCACGTTTAAATTCCGGACATAATGCTTATGCGAAAGAGCAGATGTCTAGCGCAGGAGAGGTTAATAATTCAGCTTAGCCCGCGCTTGTTAGCCGATTTGACTGCGCGCGCCAAGCGAAAGAGGCCAAAGCAAATTGTCGCGCACTTATGCCGTCAACACCACCTTGACGCTGCGCGAGCGGTCCAGAGCCACACGAAACGCTTCAGGCGCGTCGGCGAGTTTGAACTCGCTGGTTACCAGCCGCAACACATCGATCTTGCCCTCGACGATCAACTCGACCGCTTCGAAAAACTCCTCGCCAAAGCGGAATGTCCCGATCAGATCGAGCTCCTTCGACATCACCGCATTTGCAGGAACGGGGATCGATCCGCCAGCGAGGTTACCGACCTGAACCACCGTTCCGCCGCGCCTGACCGTGCGAATGGCCGAAGCCAGTCCCGCCGCCGTTCCGGAAATTTCGAAGGCGATATCGTATGGCGTAGCAGCGGCGAACGCCGCCAGTTGTTCCTCGCCTTGCGACAGGTCTATCGTCTGGTCAGCGCCGAGCTCTGCTGCGAATTTCAACGGCGCGGCGGCAACGTCGACCATGGCCACAGATCCTGCACCCGCATGTTTCAGCGCCAGCATGGTCAAGAGACCGATGGGACCCGAACCGAATATGATGGTCGAAGTTCCTTTCACATGGCCGGCGCGACGTACCGCGTGCAGGCAGACCGCCAGTGGTTCGGCGAGCGCCGCTGCCTGATAGGGCAAGTCCGCTGGCACCTTGACGCATTGCGATGCGGTTGCATCGAACAGACTGGCGAAACCTCCCTGCATATGCGGCGTTTTCGAAGCCGAACCCATGAAGTAAATGTTCTCGCAAAGATTTGCCCGGCCTTCGTGACAATAGGCGCAGTGTTCGCACCAGCGCGACGGATTGACCGCAACCCGCTCACCAACCGCCAGTCCGGTCACGTTGCTCCCGATCTCGACGACTTCACCCGCTACCTCGTGACCAAGTATCAACGGCGAGGTAACGACGAAATCGCCGGTTCTCGCATGACGGAAATAATGCATGTCGGAGCCGCATATGCCGGCAGCCCCGAAGCGAACCCGCACCATGTTCGGCGCGAGGTCACCAAGTTCGATATCGACGACACGAAGGTCTTCGGCGCCGAAGAGAGTTGCAGCAATGCCCGTGGTACTCATTTGATCAGACCCAGTTGTGTTGGCAGCCAAAGGGTGATGGCCGGAATGAATGTGATCGCGATCAGTGCGATGAACAGTGGAACAAGCCATGGCAAGATCGCCATTGTGGTGCGCTCGACCGAGAGCTTCGCAACACGCGACAAGACGAACAGTACCATGCCAAGCGGCGGGTGCAGCAGGCCAATCATCAGGTTCAACGTCATGATCAAGCCGAAATGCACCGGATCGATGCCGAATTTCAGTACGAGTGGCAACAGGATGGGCACAAGGATGGTGATGGCGGCAATCGTATCAAGGAAGCAGCCAACAAACAGCATCAACAGGTTAACAAGGATGAGGAAAACCCACTTGTTCTCGGTAATCGACAGGATTGCCGTCGACAGGAGCTGAGCCGCCTGGCTGACGGTCAAAAGCCATGCGAAGACGGAGGCCGCTGTCACAATGAACAATACCGAAGCGGTTGTTTCGATCGTGTCGAAACTCGCCTTGGCAAGGCTCTTCAACGTCATTGTTCGATAGCGCACCAAGCCGAGGAACAGCGACCACAAGACGGCGGCGACCGCCGCTTCTGTCGGCGTGAACCAGCCCATGGTCATGCCGCCGATGAGGATCACCGGCGTCATCAGCGCCATAACCGCGGAGAAATCGAAATACCAGTCTGCGGCAAGGAGCAGCACCAGCGCGATACCGACTGACGCGTTGATGGAAAGGCCCGTGAGCATCAGCAGATAGATAACCACAGGAACACACGCCACGACCACGATCTCGAGCGAGGCCTCCAGAAGCTGCTTTATCTCGAATGGCGCATCGGAACCCCAGCGCTTCACATAGGCGAAGATGGCAACGGTAACCATCATCAGCGCGGTCATGACGATGCCGGGCAGGATGCCCGCCATGAACAATGCGCCGATAGAGACATTGGCCATCATCCCGTAGATGACGAAGGGCAAAGACGGCGGAAAAATCGGTCCGAGCGTCGCGGAAGCCGCGGTAACGCCGACAGCCGCCTCGACGGGATAGCCGTGATCCTTCATCGCCTTGATCTCGATTGTACCGATACCGGCAGCGTCGGCCAAAGCAGTTCCCGACATGCCGGAGAAGATCACCGACCCGATGATATTGACCTGCGCCAGACCACCCTTCATCCAGCCGACGAGCGAGACGGCGAAGGAATAGATGCGCCCGGTGACACCTGCGGAATTCATCAGGTTACCGGCAAGGATGAAAAACGGCACGGCGAGAAGCGGGAAGCTTTCAACACCGGCGATCATTCGCTGCGCCACGATGATGTCCGGGGCGACTCCGAAAAAGACGAGATAGAGCACTGAGGCAACGGCCATGGAAATGGCGACCGGCACGCCGACAAGCATAAGGACAAGGAAAGTTCCAACGAGCAATAACATTAATCAGTCCTCGATCTTCTGGAATTCTTCGGGACGCTCCAGGACGGAATAGCCCCGGCGAACATTGCGGATGAAAACCTGAACGGCGCGGAGTAGCATCAATATGAATGCGACGAACACGCTGTAAAAAACGATGTTGCGCGGCAGATCGACCGTCACCATGCGCTCTTCCGCAACGATCTCGACGTATCGCCACATCAGCCAGACCGCGTAGGCGAAGAAGCCGATGCGCACGATATCGACGAAGTTTGACAGCGCGCGAGCGACACCCGCCGGCAAGTAGTGGTAGAGAACGTCCACCTGAATATGCCGCGAGACGCGGACGCACATCACAGAGCCGAGAAACACGACGCCGATCAGACAGTTGATGGCGATTTCTTCGGTCCAGGCATAGCTGTCGTTCATGACGTATCGCGTAAAGAACTGAAGGAATACGCATCCCGTCATGAGCCAGAAGACGATCAGTGTCAGCCAATCTTCAATGGCATAATCCGATAGATCAGCCACCGGCGCAGCATCTTCGAAGGAATGAGCAAGCTCTTCGGCAGTTACCGGGGTATGAATTTCATTTGACATGTTCCGTCTCCGGTTGGCGTCAGCATGAAGGGCAAAGGCGTATCTCCCCCCTTGTGGGGGAGAAAGGATTTTCCTGGGTTTAGCCTCTTTGCTAAATCCTTGGAAAATCCAAGAGAGGGGACTTCAAAACTACCCAATCCCCTCTCTTGCGATTTCTCTCCCACAAGGGGAGAGATATCCCCGCCTCTAATTGATCGCGCGAATGGCTTCCCAATCGGATTTCTCGTAGCCGAAATCCTCGAATTTCACCTTCTCCACCACGTTCTTTTCGAAGTCTGCCTTGTCGATCTCCGTCACGTTGAGGCCCTTTTCCTTGAACGTCGCGACGAGCTGTTTTTCCTTCTCCGATATGATCTTCGTTGTGCGTTCGGCAGCTTCCTGCATCACGTCACCGAAGATCTTCTTGTCTTCGTCGGACAGGCTGGCCCAGAGTTGCTTCGAGATCACCGTGTTCAGATGATCGACAATGTGACCGGTCAGGATGATGTTCTTCTGAACCTCGAAAAACTTCTTTGCTTCGATCGTCGTCAACGGATTTTCCTGCGCTTCGACTGTGCCGTTCTGGAGTGCGAGATAGACTTCCGCGAAAGCAATTGGCGTGGTGTTGGCGCCGCAGGCACGCGGCATGGCAAGATAGGCGGGCACGTCCGGCACACGGATCTTCAGACCTTGCATATCCGAGCACTTGGCGATCGGCTTGTTGGATGTGGTTTGCCTTGTGCCGTAATAGCTGACGGCTGCAATGTGATTGCCGCTCTTTGTCTCGTAACCGGCAGCAAGACGCTTGAACACATCGCTCTTCGTATAGGCAATCAGATGTTCCGGCCCGCGGAAAATATAGGGGAAATAGGTGACGCCGATCGGCTTGTAGTCCCGGGCGGCAAAGCTCGACCCGGAAATGATGATATCGACCGTACCGAGCTTAAGCCCCTGATTGATATCGGCTTCCTTGCCCAGCTGTGAAGCCGGGAATACATCGATCTTGTAACGGCCGTTGGTCCGCTTGGCGATCTCTTCGGCCGCCCAGACGGACTCCGTGTGGAACGGCTCCGATGTTTCGTACACATGCGCCCATTTGAGCGCCGTTTGCGCTTGCGCCACCACGGCCGATAGCGCGAGAGCGGCAACCGCTCCCAGAATTGTCGTCAGTTTGATCTTCATATCGTAGTCCTCCCAGATTGAATTCAGATCTTGGTACTTCTGCTCCGGCCTCCCGCAGGATGGCCTTTTTCACTTTCCAATTCCTCATCGAAGCTCTTGGAAAATCTCAATTGCGATTGCAGCAGATGATGCCGCATCGCTGATTTGGCATGCGCCGGATCGCCCGATGCGATAGCGTCGCGGATGGCTCGATGTTCCTCGAATGCCTCGCGCCAGGAAGCGGGACTTTCGAAATAGCTCGCCAGTTTCTCGAAATAGGGTGTCATGCGCTGGTCGAAGAGTTCTCCGACAAATCGATTGAGCGCAGCGTTTTCAATAATGCCGGCGATCGTCGTGTGAAAAGTCCGGTCGAGCGCAATGGATGTGCGCGGATCATTGAACGTGCTCGCCATCTTCGTCAACACATCATCCAGAGCGTCGACATGGGCGGGCGTGATGGCCTTGGCAGCCTCTTCCGCGATCGCACATTCGATCAACGCACGGGCGCGCAGCAGTTCGAATGGCCCTTCAAGATCTTCGGTTTGTACAGGCGCAGGCTTCTCGCGCTGCTGGCGCGTGACATAAATGCCGGAACCCATGCGGATATGAACAAGCCCTTCAACCTCTAGCGCAATCAATGCTTCGCGGATGGTCGGGCGGGATACGCCAAGTTTTTCCGCAAGTTCGCGCTCACCCGGCAACCGCTCGCCAACGGCAAACTCGCCGTTCTCGATCAGCGTGCGGATCTGGTCTGCCACCTGCCGGTACAAGCGGCGCGGCTGGATCGCTGCAAACATTGGTCCTCCCCGCACGGCTCTCCCTTCCGCACTCGACTGGTAAACTGGCCTTACCAATATATAACTGATACATTGATATATATGACAGAGTCAAGGGAGACTTTGGTCAAGATATCTCGGAAAGGCATGAGTAAAATCGGAGCGGTGTCCTATTGTTACAGCTTGTATTGGAAAGTGATTGCCCCACTCCCCTGCGAACAAGCTATGACAATTCAACATCTGCCTCGTCCAACCGGTGACAAATGCTGCCTGATATCCGATTGCCGCGCGCCTTCGCCTGCCTGAGCCTTGCTCTGCTCCTCGGCGCTTGCACGACAGCCGATCCGAAATTGCCCAATGCGGCGTCGATTCCGCTTCCCGAGCCATCGCCGCGGCTTGCAAATGCTACAGACACCAAGCCCCAACCCAAATCTTCAGTCGACGGGCTGATCTCGAAATATTCAGTTGCCTATGCTGTTCCGGAATCGCTGGTGCGCCGCGTCGTACAGCGCGAGAGCCGGTTCAATCCGGCGGCCCGCAACGGTCCGTATTGGGGCCTGATGCAGATGCTGCCCGCGACGGCGCGCGGTATGGGGCATGACGGCAGTGCCAAGGATCTGCTCGATGCAGAGACCAATCTAAAATATGGCGTGAAATATCTGGCCGGGGCTTACAAGGTCGCAGATTACAATCCGGACCAGGCCGTGCGGCTTTATTCACGCGGCTATTATTTTCAGGCCAAACGCAAGGGCATGCTGGACGTGTTGAAGCCGGCGTCGCCAGTCGAAACCGCTGCCGCTGCCGAACCTGCTCCGGTTACCGGCAATGGCGCAGTGACCGCGACAGCCCAGACAGCGACACCACCCTTCGCACCGGCAGTTGCTCCGGCCGCGACGCAACTCGCCTATGCGGGCGATCAAGTCGTTCTTCCCGCAATGGTTCCCTTGCCGTTCGAACGGCCCGAAATGATCGACACCGTCATGCCCGCCACCAGCGGTGGAAGTGGTGCACAGGCCCGCGCCCCTGCCCCACTTTGAGGCTATCGGCTGCGGTAATCGCCGCCGTCAGATAGTCTTTCGCTGCAGTCACAGCCTCACCTAAATCGAGGCCTTTGGCCAATCCAGCAGTTATCGCAGCGGCCAGAGTACAGCCGGTACCATGGTCATTTTCCGTGATGATGCGCGGTCTTGCAAAGCGATGCATCGTGACACCATCGAACAACAGGTCCGTGCTCATCTCGGATTTCGCATGACCACCCTTGACCAACACCGTCGCAGCGCCCAGCGCCAGCAGTTTTTCCGCCTGCCGGGCTATCGCGGCTTCGTCCTCAGCCATGGGCTCCCCTGTCAGCAATGCCGCTTCCGGCAGATTGGGTGTCAGTATCAAGGCGCGCGGCAGAAGAAGCTGGCGCAATGCTTCAATAGCCTCTGGCTGCAACAGGCGGTCGCCCGATGTGGCGACCATAACCGGATCCAGTACCACCTTGCGGTTCCAGTGCTGCAGCGCGGCTGCAATTGCCTCGATCGTTTCGACCACGCCGACCATTCCGATCTTTATGGCCTTGACGTCGATATCCGACAGGACCGCGTCGATCTGCGCGCGGACAATGCCAGGCGAAAGGTTCTCGATGGCGGTCACTCCGCGCGTATTCTGTGCGGTGATCGCCGTCAGAACGCTTGTGCCGTAAACGCCAAGCGCCGAGAACGTCTTCAAATCCGCCTGGATACCTGCGCCCCCGCCGCTGTCGGAACCGGCAATCGTCAATGCAATGGCCGTTTGGGCAATTGCGGTCATGCCCGTTCCTTCAACGCTGCATCGACCGCCGCCAGCAGTGCGGCGGTCGCACCTTGCGGATCGTCCTGCCGGAAGATTGCTGAAATCACCGCCACACCATCGGCTCCGGCGGCAATGGCCGGTGGCGTGCGCGCAAGATCGATGCCGGCGATCGCCCCGATCGGCAGGTCGGGCTTCACCTTGCGAATGATCGGCGCCAGAAGGCTGAATCCTTCGAAGCCGATAGGCTGCAGATTTTGCTTTGCCGGTGTTTCGAACAGGCCGCCAATACAGGCGTAGTCGATATCAGCCTCGATGGCCGCCCGGGCGTCTGCTTCGTTCTTGACCGTCAGACCGATGATTGCGTCCGGTCCGAGCAGATGGCGCACATCTGCCACGAGCATGTCCTCGCGGCCAACGTGCACCCCTTCGACGCCGGCGGCGAGCGCCACGTCGATACGGTCATTGACCACCAGCGGCACCCGCGTTCCCTTCAGTGCGGCGTGGATCGTTCGCGCCCGTTCGACCATAAGGCGCGTCGGCGAGTTCTTGTCCCGGTATTGGATGATCGTCGCGCCACCAAATGCGGCGCTGAGCGCAAGCTGGCCGAGGTCTCTATCGCCGCCGATAGCATCGACATCGACAATGGCATTCAGCCGGTAATCTACTTTTGGCATGTGTTCTCTCTTGGGTTGAATGTTCAGTGCAATTCCACGGCGACGTCTTCGACCTTGGGGACGCTCTTGATCAGCCCCGCATCGTGCATGAAGACACCGAACCTTTCGTAGCGGCCGCGATCGAGCGCCGCAGGCCGCTTGGCAAAGCGCGGCAGCGTGTCGATCCAGGCCTGCTTGTTCAACGGATTGTCCAGATCCGGATAAGCCTTGATGAAAAGCTGCCAGGATTCATCCGGGTGATTGGTCAGATAGATCGCTCCCTTCTCCACCGCCCCGAGAAAGCGCTTGAGCCGGTCGTCCGTGAGCAAATCCGGATGGGTGACGAAGATAAGCTCGTCATAGGGAGGCACGCCATGCTCTTCTGGAAAGAAGGCGAGACCCTTGTGTCCTTCCTGCGCCATCTGCGTCAGCTCGAAATTGCGATAGGCACCAACGGTCGCGTCCACCTGCCCGGAAATCAGCGAGGTGGAGAGGGCAAAGTTGACATTGATCAACTCGACATCCTTGGTTGACAGGCCTTCCGCTTTCAACATGGCACCCAACATCGCGTCTTCGAAGCCTGCGACGGAAAAGCCAACCTTCTTGCCCTTCAAATCCTTCAAGATTTTGATTGGCCCGTCCGCCAGCGTCATCACCGTATTGAGCGGCGTTTCGACCAGCGTGCTGAAGCGCACCAGCGGCAGGCCTTCATCATGGTCGAGAAAAAGCGTGGGCTGATAATGGATAGCGATGTCCGCCTGCTTCGCCGCAACAAGGCGTGGCGGTGCCGCCGGATCAGCGGGCGGGATGAGCTCGACATCGAGACCGGCGTTCGCGAAGTAGCCCTTCTCTTTGGCGATGACCAGTGGCGCATGGTCGGGATTGACGAACCATTCCAGAAGAACAGTCAGCTTATCGGCTGCCATGGCCGGGCCGGAAATGCCGAAGGCAGAAACGGCGAGACCGATCATGAAAATCAGAGGACGAATGCGAAACATCGAAGATCCTTTTACATGCGATGAAATGAGGGAAATTGTCATGCCTCCCGCGCCCATGGCGTCAGCCGTCTTGTCAGTGCATCCACAAGAAAGCGCAGGACAATGGTCAGCGTGGCAAGGATGATGAGGGCGGCAAAGAGCGTATCCGTCTGCATCCGCGCATTGGCCTGCAGCATGACAAAACCGAGACCGCGCGAAGAACCGACCCATTCACCGATGACGGCGCCGATCGGCGCAAAAACTGCCGCGACGCGCAAGCCGGATCCGAGTGCGGGCAAGGCGCTTGGCACGCGCACGAGGAACAGTGTCGCGAGGGGCGATGCCTGTGTCAGCGCCGCTGCGTCGAGCAGATCCTGATTGGTACGTTGCAGACCGTCGGCGAAGGCGGAGGCCACCGGAAAGAAGATGATCAGGCTTGCCATGACGACCTTGGAGGCAAGGCCAAACCCAAACCACAGCACCAGCAGCGGTGCGATCGCGAAAACCGGCAACGCCTGCAGCACGAGCATCAGCGGCCAGACGATCTGCCGGAAACCGGGCACGGCGCAGACGAGAAGCGCAGTCAGGATGCCTGCCAGCGTCCCGAACATCAGTCCCAGGATGATCTCAACCATCGTGATAGCCGCGTTGGTCAGCAGATAGTGCTGCTCGTCAACCAGCGTAGCGATGACCGTCAAGGGTGCCGGCAGGATGAAACGCGGCGGCGCCATCACCCAGACGATTGCTTGCCAGCACAGGACCACCGCCAGCAAAGCTGCCGCTATCTGCAAAACCAGGCGCATGGCGCTGTTCACGCCACTACCGTTGTTGCCGGAGAAATTTTAGAGGAACAAGCACGGTCTGGACTCCATCATGATCGGAGATCCGGATATGTGCGAAGACAAGATTTGAGGTGCGTGAAGAAGGCTCAATTCCCGTTCCTACGCCGGCATAACCCGGATCAGGTTCAAGGGTCCAGCTCGACGCTATCTCAGCACTGTACAGTGCCCCCCTCGGAATGAAGTCATGATGGAGCGGCGCAACGACAAAGTCAATTGCACCGCGGTTGTTGTCCAGTTAGTGAGTCAGACGAACAAGTTCACCGTCGACCGATTTGCATTCGGATTTTACCCTATACAGAAAGTCCGGCTCAACGACGTTGGACGGACTGCCACCATCTTCCCACCAATGTTGGTGCTCCTTCTGATCGCAATCCAACAGGTTGTCGAGCGGATTTGCAGAGGTAGTCTTCAATCGTATTCCATCGACAAACAGGTTATTATAGGTGCTGGGATCATTGGTGCGTAGCGTTGAAGAATACGTCGCATCTGCTGTACTCTTGCTTGTCTTGCACACGACCTTGTTCGTTGTCGATGTATTCCTATAGCCTATATCACAACCGTCCTGTTTAATTTCCATCTTCAAGTACAACGAATTCTTGTCATATTCGCCAAGGTCGTATTTTGTCGCAACTGATATCGGCGGATTGGTAACGCCAGAACCAAGACCACCAGCGCCGTTGTGATCCGCTGCCGTATAGGTGATCGTACCAACCACAACCTCCTTGCCGTTCCTTTTGACAACAATCGAGACCCGTTTAAACCAGTAGCCTGTAACCTTATCTATAGTGATGGTGGCGCTGGACGGTTTCAGCGGCGCCAATGCTATAGAAGTGACGTCGATTGGAACCGAGTCCTTGTTCAACACACGCATGAACGTTGTATTGGTTTGGCCACCGAGTGTGACGGTCACTTGCTGCTTTTCCGCCTTGAAATTGATCGTAGCAGCATTCGCAGCGTCTACGCCCAGATTAGCTTTGAGATAGGCGCGCGCAAGCGCTTCCGCCGCTGCCGAGTTTGGGCCGGTAAAGATCGAAGCGCCGGCGAGCGCAGCGGCATCCGCCGCATTCTGTAATTTCGACCGCTCATTGCTTGCGAGGCTGTAATCCACAGCGAGGCCGGCCATGCCGAGAAGCGGCACAAGCAGCAGTCCGAATGTTACCGCTGTTGCCCCGCTACGGTCTTTGAGGAATTTTGTAAATTTTTTCATTGGCCCACTCCGTCGTTACATGGACCATTGAATCTCCGGCGTAAATTCGTGCTTAGTAAATTCATTCATATTTTCACGATCATGCTCCGGCAGCACGATTGGTGTAAAATCATTGTTGGAATGGTAAAAAACCAATGAAGATCGTTAACTCTAAGGCTGGATACCCGGCCTGACGAATCCCTGGCTCGCGACGAGAAGATTGCGCGTATAATCCTGCGTGACCTTGCGTTTGACAAGTTCCGATGCCGTCAGACGCTCCACCTCGGCACCATTCTGCATGACCATCAGCCGGTCGCACATGTGAGTCACAACGGCGAGATCGTGGCTCACCATGAGGAAAGTCAGGTTCCGGTCGCGCCTGATCTGCTCGAGCAGGTTCAGCACCTCCGCCTGCACCGAGGCATCGAGCGCCGATGTCGGCTCATCAAGGAGCAGGATCGACGGTTCGAGGATCAGCGCCCGGGCGATGGCAACGCGCTGACGTTGACCGCCCGAGAGCTGATGAGAATAGCGGAAACGGAAGCTCGATCCCAATCCCACTTCGTCGAGTGCGCGCAGGATACGCTTTTCGATATCACCGAACCCATGGATCACCAGCGGTTCCAGTAATAATCGATCCACGGTCTGGCGTGGATGCAGCGAGCCGTAAGGATCCTGGAAAACCATCTGCACTTCGCGGTAAAATGCCTTGGTACGGGATGAACCGAGCGTCTTGCCGTTGACCGTAATCATCCCGCCGCTGACCGGCGCGAGACCTGCGACAGCACGCAGCAAAGTGGATTTTCCCGAACCGGATTCACCGACGAGACCGAAGGATTCGCCCGGTGCCACACCGAGGCTGACGCCGCGCAGGGCGAGAAAGCGGTCGAACTTCACTTCCAGCTTTTCAATGACCAATGCCTTGGAGCGAGATGGTGTCATGCCGCCCACTCCGGCTTGCGATCAAGCACCGGCAGCGGATGCCGGTCGGCGCCGATCTGTGGCATGCAATTGAGCAGGCCTTGCGTGTAGGGATGCTTGGCATTGTGCAAATCGGTTGCGGCAATCTCTTCGACGATCCGCCCCGCATACATGACGATGACGCGGTCGCAGAACGATGAAACCAGCCGCAGATCATGCGAAATGAAGATCAGCCCCATGCCGCGATCCCGCACCAGATTGTCGAGAATACGCAGCACGTCGAGTTGTACGGTCACATCCAGCGCCGAGGTCGGCTCGTCGGCGATCAGCAGTTCCGGCCCGGTAATCAGCATCATGGCAATCATGGCCCGCTGACCCATGCCACCCGAAACCTCATGCGGATGCAAATCGTAGACCCGCTCTGCATCACGGATCTGTACGGCGGCAAGCATGTCGAGCGCCCGCTTGCGTGCCTCGGCCTTGCTGACCTTCTCATGCGTCCTGAGCGTTTCGACGATCTGCCGACCAATACTCATGACAGGATTGAGCGAATATTTCGGATCCTGCAGGATCATGGCAATGCGGTTGCCGCGAAGACTCCGCCGCTGCTTCACCGAAGCCTGCAGCAGGTCGATGCCGTCGAAGTTGAGCTTCTGTGCAGTGATCTTCGCATGTGGCGGTGTCAGCCCCATGACGGCGCGGCCGGTCTGCGACTTGCCTGAACCGGACTCGCCGACGATGCCAAGCCGCTCGCGTCCAAGCGTGAAGGAAACGCCGCGCACCGCATCGACAGTGCCGGTACGGGTCGGAAACTGCACGCGCAGGTCCTCTACGGTCAGCATGGTGCTCATTGGCTGCTACCCCGCGGGTCGAGCGCATCGCGCAAGCCATCGCCTAGAAGATTAAAGCCGAGGCTGACGATCAAGATGGCAAAGCCCGGCGCTGCCGCAACCCACCATTGGTCCATAATGAAGCGTCGTCCTGAGGCGATCATCGCGCCCCATTCGGGCAGCGGCGGCTGAGCGCCGAGGCCAAGAAAGCCAAGCCCGGCGGCAGTCAGGATGATCCCCGCCATGTCAAGCGTTACGCGCACGATCAGCGATGAGAGGCAGAGCGGCATGATATGGCGCAGCACGATGCGAAACGGCGAAGCACCCATCAACCGCACCGCGGCGATGTAGTCCGAGTTGCGTACAGTCAGCGTTTCGGCGCGCGCGATACGCGCATAGGGCGGCCATGAAGTGATCGCGATGGCAATGACCGCATTCTCGATGCCGGGCCCGAGGGCAGCGACGAAGGCAAGGGCAAGAATAAGCTTGGGAAACGCCAGGAAGATATCGGTGATGCGCATCAGAATTGAATCGATCCAGCCCCCCGCATAGCCGGCAATCGTGCCGACGAGTAGTCCGATGGGCGCTGCGATGATGGCGACGAGGATGACCACATAAAGCGTCAGCCGCGAGCCATAAATCAATCGCGAAAGAATATCGCGGCCCTGGTCATCGGTGCCGAGCAGGTATTCGCCGCCCGGCGGCAACAGGCGTGCATTGCGCAAATCGCCGACCACCGGAGAATGCGGCGCGAGCACATTCGCAAAGGCGGCGACGACCAGAAGTGCAATGATGATGCCGAGACCAACAACAGCCAGCTTGTTGCTGGCGAACCGGCTCCAGACCAGATAGGCCCGGCCGAGCCGGGCCTGCATGCGCGATTGCGGCCGGTCGCTCATCAGCCATTCGCGGCGGGAAAGGGGGCGTGTCATCATCTCAAGACTCATAAAATTGGTCGGAGGGTGGCGAAAACGTCGATTTTCGAGCACCGGAGCGCAGTGTACTTTTGGGTACATGAGCACCGGAGCACAGGAAATTGACGTTTGCAGCCCGCTCTGGCAAATTTTTCATCGGGCGCGCGTCCGTGGGTCAAGCGCCCGGTATAGGAGATCGGACAAAAGGTTGATGGCGACGAACACTGTTCCAATGATGATCGTCCCTCCCAGCACAGCATTCATGTCGGCATTCTGCAGCGAATTGGTGATGTAGAGCCCCAGGCCCGGCCAGGAGAAGACTGTCTCGGTCAGCACCGAACCTTCAAGCAGCCCGGCATAGGACAGCGCGATCACGGTGACCAGCGGCACCGCGGCATTGCGCAGGGCATGGCCCCAGATGATGCGCGTTTCGGAAAGGCCCTTGGCCCGTGCGGCCACGATATATTCCTGTTCCAGCTCATTGAGCATGAAGCTGCGGGTCATGCGGCTGATATAGGCCAGCGAAAAATAACCGAGCAGCGAGGCGGGCAGAATGATGAAGCTGAAAATGTTGCGGAACGCCTCCCAGTTCTGCTGCAGAACGGCATCGAGCAGGTAGAAGCCGGTGATAGGCGTGAATGTGTATTCATAGACAACGTCGATGCGGCCCGGACCCGAAGTCCAGCCGAGCTTGGCGTAAAACACGACAAGACCGATCATTCCGAGCCAGAATATCGGGACGGAATAGCCGATGAGGCCGATAACGCGAACGATCTGGTCGATAATGCTGCCGCGTTTGACCGCCGCCAGAACCCCCAGCGGCACCCCAAAAACCGCGCCGATGAGCGTCCCGAATGTCGCGAGCTCCATCGTGGCGGGGAAGACGCGCCTTATATCCTGCATGACCGGGTTTGTAGTCAAAACCGAATTGCCGAAATTGCCTTCCAACACGCCCTTCAGATAAATGAAAAATTGCTTGTACAGTGGCAAGTTCAGTCCGAGCTCTTCACGCACCCGCTCAACCACGTGGGCGGGCGCCCGGTCGCCAACGATGGCAAGAGCCGGATCGATTGGAATGACACGTCCGATGAAGAACGTGACGGCGATCAAGCCCAAAAACGTGATGATACCGATCAGCACGAACCTGCCGGCGGCCCAAGCGAAGTTCGAAGCCCAGGCGCCCGAGCGCCTGGACTCCAATTGCATGTCGGGATTGGTCAACGGTGCGAACCCCGGATCACTTCGAGATATTGAAAACGTAGTTCGTGTCGAATGACGGTCCGAGCTTGAAGCCCTTGAGGTTCGAACGATAGCCCGCGACTTCGATCTGCTGGAAAATCATGATGAAGGGGCTCGTCGCGAGAACCTTCTTCTGCAGTTCCTGATACATCTGTGCTCGCTTGGCGCCATCGCGTTCGAGCAGAGCCGCCTTGGTTTCCTTGGTCAGTTCCGGCACATCCCAGGCGTTGCGCCATGCGAGTGTCTTGTTGGTGCCCTCATCGGAGTTGTTGGGGTTGTTGGTGAAGGTGTCCGCATTGGAGTGCGGGTCCCAATAATCTACGCCCCACTGGCCGATATACATATCATGGGTACGAGCCCGGTACTTGGTTAGCGTCTGCTTACCATCGCCCGGAATGATCTCCATCTTGACGCCGCCCTGAGCGAACGTCTGCTGAACGGATTCGGCGATGCCCGTCACCGGCTGGTTGTTGCGCACGTCCATGGTAACGGAGAAGCCATCCTTCAGGCCTGCCTTTTCGAGCAGCTCCTTGGCTTTGGCGACATCGAGCTTGTAGGGATTCTCGTCGAGCTCGCCGAGGACGCCCTTCGGCAGGAATGTCTGGTGGATTTCGCCAATGCCCTTGATCAGCTTCTCGCCAATAGCGTCGTAATCGACGAGATATTTCAGCGCCTCGCTCACGCCTGGCTTGGCAAGATCTGCGTTTTTCTGATTGAGGCTGATGTAGTAGACGGTGCCTTTTGGTGCGTTGGTGGTGGCGATGTCGCTGTTCTTGACTACCTGCTCCAGATCGTTGGGCTCGAGATTGCGGGCAATGTCGATATCGCCCTTCTCAAGCAGCAGGCGCTGCGCCGCGCTTTCCTTGACGTGCCGATAGATCACACGCATGAGAGGCGCCTTGGTGCCCCAGTAGTTGTCATTGCGTTCAAGCACGATGATTTCGTTGGCACGCCAGTCGCGAATCTTCATCGGACCGGAACCTGCATAGGCGGTCTTCAGCCAAGCCCAACCAAAATCATCATTGACGACATGTTCGGAAGTGAGCTTCTTGTCGACAACCGAAGCGACAGTCGCAGTGAGGCAATTCAGGACGAAGCTCGGTGCGTAGGGCTGATCGACCGTGAATACGAAGGTCGAAGGATCGGTTGCCTTGGCTTTTTCGGTGACATTGTCCGGCTTCAGGCCAAACTGGGTCAGGATGAACGCCGGGCTCTTGTCGAGCTTGACGGCGCGCTCGAACGACCAGGCGACATCATCGGCCGTGACCGGATTGCCCGATGCGAATTTCAGACCCTGCTTTAGTTTGAACGTATAGGTCAGGCCATCATCGGAAACCGTCCAGCTTTCGGCGACATCGGCAACGACCTTCGAAGGATCGTTGATATCGAGCCGAACCAGCTTGTCGTAAGTATTGCCGTTGATTTCACCGGTGGTGAGCTCGAAAGCTTCAGCGGGATCGAGCGTTATCACGTCATCGATGGCGAAAGCTTCGACCAGGGTATCGGCTGGGGTCTCGGCCCATGCCGATACGCCGGAAAGCAACATCGCGGACAGCGCCGCGCTGCCGAGCAGAAGTCGGAATTTCGGGTTTATCTGGTTCATCAACATTGTTCTGGTTCCCTGTTTATGAGCAATTTGATTTTTTTAGTTTTCTTCGTGCCAGGCCGAGCGTAGTACCCGCAGCCAGTTTTCGCGGCAGATCTTTGCCAGGTCGTCTCCGGAATATCCGGCGTCGCGCAGCGCCGCGACGAGATTTTGATTGCCGCTCGCATCGGCGATCTCGCCGGGGATTTTAGCACCGTCGAAATCAGAACCAAGTGCCACGCAATCGATACCCATGCGGTTGACCATGTAGTCGATGTGACGGACCATGTCGGTCAGGGGCGTATCGGCATTCTCACGCGCGTCGGGGCGCAGCATTGCCACCGCATAATTGAGCCCGACGAGCCCCCGGCTTTCTCGTATGGCATCAAGCTGCTTGTCGGTCAGATTGCGCGCGACAGGCGTTAGCGCGTGCACATTGGAATGACTGGCGACAAGCGGCTGATCGCTGATCCGCGCCACGTCCCAGAAACCCTTTTCGGTGATGTGCGCGAGATCGATGAGGATGCCGAGACGATTGCTGGCCTTGACCAGTTCTTCGCCGATCGCGGTGAGTCCGGGTCCCGTATCCGGGCTCATCGGATAGGCGAAGGGCACACCGTGCGCGAAGATATTGTTGCGGCTCCAAACTGGACCGAGCGAACGCAAGCCGGCGGCGTAGAATACATCGAGCGCGGCAAGATCGGCACCAATCGCCTCGCAGCCCTCCATATGGAGCACCGCGGCGAACATATCGTGTTGCATGCACTCGGTAATCTCGGCCGTGCTGCGGCACAATTTCCAGCCGCCGAACCGCTGGAGCTTCAGCGCGATCGAGGCCATTTCGAGCGCAATGTCGAGGGAGGGAGAACGCTCCAGCGGCGCTGCGAGCGGCGTCGAATAATGGCCATTGGCGTCTGGCGCTTTGAAGGCAAGATCACCGGATGGAACGTAAATCGCGCAGAGCCCGCCGATCAGTCCGCCCTTTAGCGCCCTGATCTTGTCGATGTGCCCGGAGGTGGTGCCTTCGATGAACTCCTGAACCGGATCGGCGCCGTCTCTCCAATGTTTCCACAACCGGTAAAGCACATCGTTGTGACCATCGAAGACAGGCTGCATTTCAATTCCCGATCAGATTGACTTGAAAAAAGGCCATATGTTCGCCGGGTAATCTTTTGTAGACCCCTCGGCGCCCATCGCCCTTTTTCGACAAAAGATCATGATGCCCGCGAACAGGCAAGAGAGTTGTTGTACAAAAGTATAAAAAGCCGCTCACGGGTCCAACGCCAAACAGGCGGTGACCTGCAGGTCGTAGTGCGCCTGCGTCGACGACGAAAGGATGTTGCAGGGAGAGGAGCCAATGCGACATGGCAAATTTGGGCTGCCAAGGTGGGTAGCCATCTTGATGGCAGCGCCCATATGACCTATATTCTTCCCAACATGGAGTATCCGGATGGCCGAACCTCAATTGTCTGTGCGCAGCGCTAGAGCACGCGATTTGGCACATCGCCTGGCGAGCCGTGAAAACAGATCAATCGCCGAAATTGTTGAGCGGGCTCTTGAGTCCTATGAAATTCGCGAAACCGGCCGGGAGCCAGCGTCGACATTCTACAGCCGCCTGTCAAAAGATGCCGGTACAGATATCGATCTGGAGGCGGTCATCAGACAAGGACGTCGTGGCCATCCGGGTCCTGAGCTTTGATATTTCTAGACACCAATGTTCTTTCCGAAACCTTACGCAAGACGCCAAGCGAGGCTGTCATCTCTTGGCTCGTCCGGCATGATTCAGAACTGGCTTTACCGACTGTAACCATCGCAGAAATTGCGTTTGGCATTCAGAAAATATTGCCTGACCAGCGCGCCCTTCGCCTGGAGCGGGGTCTCTCGGACTGGCGTCGACGTTTCGCTGACCGCATATTTGGTTTAACCGAAGGGGCGGCGATGGCTTACGGAGAGATTATGGGAACTGCCGCACGGCAAGGATCAATAATGTCGGCTCCTGATGGCATGATCGCAGCCATTGTTCGGGTAAATGGCGGCCGTTTGGCCACCCGGAATGTCGCCGATTTCAGCACAACTGGCCTCGACCTCATCTCTCCTTGGGAAAGATGAGGCGATTACCTCTTGAGGCTATCTCGAACTTATGATGCCGCTTAAACGTCGAGATTGGCCACGCTCAGTGCATTATCCTGAATGAATTCACGCCGAGGCTCGACATCGTCGCCCATCAACCTTGAGAACAGGCTGTCGGCGTCCGTGGCGTCGTTGACCTTCACCTGCAGCAATGAGCGCGCATTGGGATCCAGCGTCGTTTCCCAGAGCTGATCGGCATTCATCTCGCCGAGACCCTTGTAGCGCTGCAACGAGAGGCCCTTGCGCCCGGCGGCAAATACAGCCTCCAGCAGGGCAATCGGTCCTGCGACGGAATCGGATTTGTCCTTGCGGCGCAGGACAGGCGGCTTGGAATAGATGTCATGCAGACGCGCCGAATAGCGGTCAAGCTGGCGTGCATCGGCGGAACCGATCAGCGCCATGTCGAGCGTGACCGTTTCCTTGACGCCGCGGAGCGAACGCTCGAAGACATAGCCGTCGACACCGTCATCCGGCGTCGCCAGACGGCCGCTCCAGCCCTTTTCGGTCTCCTCCGCGATGAGATCGAGGCGCCCGGCGACCTCGGTCACCAGCGCCTGGGCTCTCGCCGTGTCGGAAATGGCCTCCGGATTGAGCGCCCCGGCGATCGTCGCCTGTTCAACGACCGCGCGGTCATAACGGGTGTTCAAACCCTGCAGCAGATGACGAACGGCGAGCGCGTCGGTGATGACGGAGCGCAGGTCGGGACCGGTGCGAACCTCACCGGAGTCGAGCTCCAGCGCGGCTTCTTCCAGCCCGGAATCTATCAGAAACTCCTCATAGGCGACTTCGTTCTTGATGTACTGCGAGGATTTTCCGCGCGAAACCTTATAGAGTGGCGGCTGCGCAATATAGATATGGCCGCGCTCGATCAGCTCAGGCATCTGGCGGAAGAAGAACGTCAAGAGCAATGTACGAATATGCGCGCCGTCCACGTCAGCGTCGGTCATGATGATGATCTTGTGATAGCGCAGCTTGTCCGGATTGAACTCATCCTTGCCGATGCTGGTACCAAGCGCCAAAATCAACGTGCCAATCTGGTCGGATGACAACATGCGGTCGAGCTTGACGCGTTCGACATTGAGAATCTTGCCGCGCAGCGGCAGGATCGCCTGGTTCTGGCGCGAACGCCCACCCTTGGCGGAGCCACCGGCGCTGTCACCCTCGACGATGAAGATTTCCGATTTGGCCGGATCTTTTTCCTGGCAATCGGCAAGCTTGCCTGGCAGCGAGCTGATGCTCAGCGAATTCTTGCGGGTGATGTCGCGCGCCTTGCGGGCAGCCTCGCGAGCGGAGGCAGCCTGGATGACCTTGTCGACGAGCACCTTGCCTTCGGTCGGATGTTCTTCGAGCCAAGTCGAAAGCGCCTCGTTGACGAGGCTTTCCACGACCGCGCGCACTTCGGACGAAACGAGCTTGTCCTTGGTCTGCGAGGAAAATTTCGGATCCGGAACCTTGACAGAGAGAACTGCGGTCAACCCCTCGCGGCAGTCATCGCCGGTGAGTGTGACCTTGGCCTTCTTGGCCTGACCGGTGTTTTCCGCATAGCCGGTCATCTGGCGTGTCAAGGCACCCCGGAACCCGGCGAGGTGTGTGCCGCCATCGCGCTGCGGAATGTTATTGGTGAAGCAAAGAACATTCTCGTGGTAGCTGTCATTCCACCACATGGCGACTTCCACCACCGTATCGTCGCGCTCGCCGCGAATATAGATCGGCTCGGTGACCAGCTCTTTCTTGCTGCGGTCGAGATACTTGACGTATGCAGTCAGCCCGCCCTCGTAGAACAGCTCGAGATCGACCGGATCGGCATGCCTGCGATCGGAGAGCAGGATGCGTACACCCGAATTCAGGAAAGCGAGTTCGCGCAGCCGGTGTTCGAGTGTCTTGAAATCGAACTCCACCATCGTGAATGTGTCGGTCGATGGCAGGAACGAAACTTCTGTTCCGGTCAGCCCATCGGAATCACCAGTCTCCGTCAATGGCGCATCGGCGACGCCATGGGTGAAGCTCATCTCGTAGATTTTGCCTTGGCGGCGAATCTTCAATCTCAGCCAGACAGACAGCGCATTGACGACGGAAACGCCAACGCCATGCAGACCACCGGAAACCTTGTAGGAGTTCTGGTCGAACTTACCGCCGGCATGCAGCTGCGTCATGATGACTTCCGCCGCGGAAACGCCTTCCGAGTGCATATCGGTCGGGATACCGCGGCCGTTGTCGGTCACCGTGCAGGATCCGTCGGGATTGAGTGTCACGGTGACGCGCGTCGCGTGGCCCGCCAGCGCTTCATCGATGGCATTGTCGACGACTTCGTAGACCATGTGGTGAAGGCCGGATCCGTCATCCGTATCACCGATATACATTCCAGGGCGTTTGCGTACAGCATCCAACCCCTTGAGGACTTTAATGGACTCCGCACCGTATTCCGGCGAGGCTTCGACTGTCATCTCGGGTGTATCACTCATATAAAATTCAATCTTTTCTAGGCGACCTGAAACGGTGCGTCCGTCCTTATATCATAGCCCGGGCGAATCATGCCCGGTTCCAGTGTTAGATATAGTGTTTTATGTGATTTTTTCCAATTCGCGCCACCCGTTCATCCACGGATGATAGCCATTTGCGCCAGCACTATGGATAATCTGTGTCCTTCGCCGACGTTCAGCCAGCGTGGATGCAAGAACGCTCGCATTTGAGCGCTCTTGCATTTGCTTTGATCCGACCATGCGGAACCCTATTCAATGATCTGGATATCCGTGGTCACAGGGCTTCCAGTACCAGATGACCGTTCAATAGGAGACTGCGCGTCGAGGAAGCCCTTCACCTCGCTGTAGGTGAGGCTGCCGTCACGGTTATTGTCGATTTCGGCAAAACTATCGATGAAATAGCCAATACCCGCCTTATCTGCGGACGTAAGGGTTACAAGATGCGTCGCAGGATCGGCTGCCCGGTTGAAAAGCCCGCGAATACGGTCGTCGACACGGTTGAGCATTGTTTCCGGGGTGATGGGTACCGAAGTCTTCTTTGCTGACCGTTCGGACGGAGTAAAAATTTGCCCCATAGATGCCGGCCCATCTCTTTGCGGTCTCGTCAGCGTAATGGCATCATTTGCGCTTGAAGATCCCGCATGCGAAACAACAGCAAGTAAGGTCGTCACTATCAAAAAACGAAATTTGCTCATGGCTTTACCTCCTCTGGAACAGGAGAATTGAACGCTGCAATTATGTTTGCTGGCGGCTGATCATATAGCGCTTTGAGTTCGCCAAGAACCTTATCGTAATCATCGGTGCTATACGGACCAACTCCGTGCCCGCCCCCATAGGTTTTAACCGGAATACTTGCCGACAATCCAGCATTCTTGATATTGATCTCTGATTGATGGAACGGGGTATTGAGGTCATAATACCCGTGTTGAATAAGAACCTTAAGCTCCTTGTTGAGTGTCATGCTATACGCCAGATCGGGAATGGTGGTCCGCCACCGATCCTCGCTTAGAGACAGTCCCGATTTGGGTTCATAATCCCACACGTCGATGATTTTTCCATTGTAGCCAACATATGTCGATTGAGCTTTATAACCAATGAAATCCGCTTGGTAGCGTTTAACATATTCATAATTGATATCGGTGCGGTCAAGGGCGGGATCGACTGTTTGCCTGGGAAGGAATTTCCGTCCATCGCCGATCTCAAGCTTGCCTTGAGCAGGAGCAAACTTCTCAGCGAACTCACTGCTGTCCATATTCGGGTTGGCGATCCAGGGATTGTCTGCAGCACTATCGCCCGGTTGAAGGGTTTTGCCTATTCCCGTCAGTTGATAGAGTTTGTTGAGAAAATCTGCTGCTTCGGGTTTTTGGAGATAGGCAGTCCATTTGGACCGGTCAGGAGTCTTTTGCACGACACCGCTGAATACGCTGGTGTAAAGATCATTAAAAGTGGCTGCAAATGCACGGACATTTGTCAAAAATGCCGTTACGCCAAATCCCGGACTCTCAAGCGATTTATCATGAAAAGCCTTAACCATAGTATAGGTAGGCAAAGCGCCGCCGCAAGAGACATAGAAGCCATAGCAGTCGGTTTTCTCATCTAATATGGGTGAGTTAAGGATGATACCGTTCAGAGCATTTGCGGGCATATCGCCCGGATGTGAACCGTGCCGACGGGTTCCACTTTCGATCAGAAATCGTGCGATGATGGGAGCGCGAAAACCGCCATAGGATACGCCATAAATATATTTCGGTGAGCTTTGGCGGTTATAAATATCGAGATAGCTAGTTGTGAGCTTTCAATAGGTTGTCCATCCGGTCCAAACCGGGGAGACTGAGGTTGTCGAAGCTTCAGTGACTCTTGGAGGACCGGATGAACATCCACAAGAATGCCCGTCTTACGCGGTATGGTCGAGAGCGAATTGTGAGCCAGGTCGAGGGCGGGCAGACGCCGCAGGCCGTTGCCGAAGCCGCAGGCGTGTGCCCGCGGACGGTGCGCAAATGGGTCGATCGGTATCGCCGCGAGGGCTTGAGCGGACTGGAGGATCGTTCGTCGCGACCACATCGCTTGCGCCGGCCGACCCCTGAAGCCATTGTCGGGACGATTGAGCGGTTACGCCGCCAGCGTTGGACAGGCAAGCAGATCGCTGCCGAGGTCGGCGTCTCGCCGGCAACTGTCAGCCGTGTTCTGCGCCGGTTGGGCCTCAACAAACTGAGCGCCCTGGATCCCGAACCCGTGCGCCGCTATGAACGGGAACATCCGGGCGAACTCATTCATCTCGACATTAAGAAGCTTGGCCGTATTGGCTCGGTGGGACACCGCATCACCGGACGGCAAACGGGCGTTGTCAACCGCCATCTGGGCATCGGCTGGGAGTTCGTCCACGTCTGCATTGATGACGCTTCGCGGGTCGCTTTTGTGCAGGTCATGCCAGATGAGCGCAAAGAGAGCGCCGTTGCCTTCCTGGAGGCTGCCGTCGCCTACTATGCGAAGCTGGGTATCTGTATCGAGCGCGTGATGACCGACAACGGGTCATGCTACCGGTCAAAGGCTTTCCGCACAGCCTGCAAACGTCTGGGCTTGCGTCAAGTCTTCACAAGACCATACACGCCTAAGACCAATGGTAAGGCCGAACGCTTCATTCAGACGAGCCTACGCGAATGGGCTTACGCTCGTGCTTACAACAACTCTCAAGAACGCACGGAGGAGCTGCCGCACTGGCTTCATCGCTACAATTGGCACAGGCCGCACGGCAGTTTAGGATCAAAACCACCTATCAGCCGTCTCGGCCTGGATCGGGACAACCTGTTGAGGTTCCACAGCTAGTTATAAAATTGTACAGAACCTTGGCATCATTATCTACGCCCCAAAAGTCCTTATTTTTACTGGGCGAGATCGCCACAGAGTATCCGGTTCCAATCGGGTCAACAAAAACGAGATCCGTTTTATCGAGCAGGGTATTGGGGTTATCCTTAAGCTGTAAGCTTTTTGTTGCTGATGACGCATCTTCGTCAAAGTCCTTTGGTCCAAGAAAACCGAGATCAAGACCCGCAGAGGCCCCGCCAGGCCCACCGTTAAAAATGAATGTAACAGGCCGCGTCTCACGCGGCAGATCGTTTCGCGTATATGCAGTATAGAAGATGGCTGATCCCACAACATGGCCAGTGGCAGAAATACTACTATCGCTTCCGACAATCAGATGCCCGGCGGTTGCAGTGAATGGGAGGGTAGCCCCCTTCAAGGTGATGGTCTGCTCCTTGAAGGATCGCTGGGCGGCGTTTTCCAATGCATCTGTCAGATAGCTGAATGAATTATTGGGCCCATAGCTGAGGGAATCATTGGCCCCATAGCTGAGAATGGTGTTTCTGAGATCAGGGGCCGTATGGTGATCCGGCGAGACCGACGCTGAGTCAGGCGTCTCGAACGTAGAGGTCGTTTCTTGCGAATCGCCCCCGCCGCTGCATGACGCGAGAAAAACCACTGGCAGCAGCCAGTAAAGGCGAAAAAACATGGTGAATTGGTCTCCCGGTATAAATTCGTTATGAAATCAAAAACTGGAAACAATTTTCTATAATCAGTGTCGGCGGAAATTATTGGGGCGTAGAACGCAGCACGAACAAATCCCATCCAATTGATCGCGTCAAGGGGATACGACCGCCATTTGGCTAAAGTATTAGAGCCAATTTGGTAGACATCGGATAGTATCAACCCCACATTGGAGCAACGGAGCTCCAATGGATACGATACCGACCGCTTTTGTCCCGCCTGCGCCAGTACCCCGTACCGGTCCGGTCGGCACATTGCAGCTTATCCGCACCATTTATCGCAATCCGCTGGAGCTGTGGGGCGAGCCTTCGTATAATGAACCCTGGGTTTCCATCGACTGGTCCTTCGCCCATACGATCATCGCCAATGATCCCGGGCTGATCCGCCATGTACTCGTCGACAATGCGAAGAACTACAAGATGGCGGCGGTACGCCAGCGCATCCTTCGCCCTATTCTGCGCGATGGATTGCTGACGGCGGAAGGCGATGTGTGGAAGCGTTCGCGCAAGGCGATGGCGCCGGTTTTCACACCGCGACACATCGATGGCTTCGCGGAAAGCATGAAGCGGACTACCGACGTTTTCGCTGATCGCTACGACGGTCTGACCGGCACGACCGATGTATCGCGCGACATGACCATGCTCACCTATGACATTCTTGCGGACACCTTGTTTTCCGGAGAAATCGCCGGTGATCCGGACCAGTTTTCCCATGAGGTCGACCGCCTGTTCGAAACCATGGGCCGTGTCGATCCCCTCGACCTTCTCGGAGCACCTGCATGGCTGCCGCGCTTCACCCAGATCCGTGGACGCCGCGCTCTCGCCTTCTTCCGCCAGATCGTCGCCAACACGATGGAGATGCGCAAAGCCCGAATGGCAAAGGAAGGTGACAAGGTCCCGAATGATTTCCTCACCCTTCTGCTAAAGGCCGAGGGCCCGCAGGGGCTTTCGCGCGCCGAGATCGAGGACAATATCATCACCTTCATCGGCGCGGGCCACGAAACCACGGCGCGTGCACTCGGGTGGACACTGTATTTGTTGGCAAAGGCGCCATGGGAACGCGATCTGGTCGAGCATGAGATCGATACCTTCATGGGTCAGCGCGAGGTCCCGCCGCCGCATCAATGGCTGGACGCCCTGCCCTTCACCCGCTCGGCATTCGAGGAGGCCATGCGGCTTTATCCACCCGCGCCGTCGATCAATCGCGAACCGATCGAGGACGATCAGTACAAGGATTTGAAGCTTCCAAAGGGCGCGGCGGTTCTGGTCATGCCGTGGACTGTGCATCGCCACCGGCTTTATTGGGAAAATCCCGAAGCTTTCATGCCGTCGCGCTTTCATCCGGAAAATCGCGACAAGATTGATCGGTTCCAATATCTGCCATTCGGAGCCGGGCCGCGTGTCTGCATCGGCGCAAGCTTTGCCCTGCAGGAGGCCATCATCGCTTTGGCGACCCTGCTCCATCGTTATCGCTTCGATATGGCTGCGGATGTAAAGCCATGGCCCGTGCAGAAACTGACGACACAACCGGACGGCGGATTGCCGATGAGCGTTACGTCGCGGAGGTAGTGCCCGCGAGGTTGATGCCGATTATCTCTCCCCTTGTGGGAGAGAAAGTGATTTCAGCATCTTAGCCCTTGCTAAGTGCTAGAGATCACCAGAGAGGGGATTTGCAATCGTCGTACTACCCCCTCTCTTGGATTTTCCAAGGATTTAGCAAAGAGGCTAAACCCAGGAAAATCCGTTCTCTCCCACAAGGGGAGAGATAACCGGCGGCGCACTACCCTTGATTTCACCAGAAATTTAATATATATTTATTTCCAGTGAAAGGAACTCGCATGCGAACCAGCGCGCAACATATTGAAGACACCCCAAGCAAGACCGCCGTTGTGTCCAAGGCGCTGCTGCGTTCCGCTGAATTGCTCGGGTTGACCGCCAGGGAGCTGTCAACCGTCGTCGGTCTGTCCGAACCCAGCATTTCCCGGCTCAAGCGCAACGAAGGAACTGCCGGCCCGCTCACCGGCAAGAGCTACGAACTCGCACTCCTGTTCATCCGCCTCTACCGCTCGCTCGATGCCATTGTCGGCGGCGACGATACCGTAGCGCGGCAGTGGATGCGCACTGACAACACCATGCTCGGCGGCAAGCCGCTCAACCGGATCAAAACCATTGACGGTCTCGCCCATGTCCTCGCCTATCTGGACGCCCGACGCGCTCCGATCTGAATCGCGATCACTGCATGGCGCATGCTGGCGTCTGGTTGAAGCGCAGCACCGCGTTTCCACCATGAAGCTGGTCGATACGCTCGATGAGCAGGCTCTGCTTGAAGACGAGCTGGAAGCCACCAAGCCGCCGCTTCCGCCGGCCTGCGTGCATCTCGATTACCTGCTGGCAACGCCATTTCGCTATGGCCGCTATCCCGGCAGTTCGCGCTTTCGACGTGAAGGTTATTCGCCCGGCGTCTTCTACGCCAGCGAGAAAATCGAGACAGCCGTCGCGGAAACCGCCTTCTACCGGCTGCTGTTCTTTGCCGAAAGTCCGGCTACACCCTGGCCGCGCAACGCGCTGGAGTTCACCGCATTCGAAGCGCGCTATGCCACCACCAGCGCAATCGATCTGACTGCCGTGCCCTTCATCGAGCAGGCGCTGCGTTGGACGCATCTGACTGATTATTCCGCCTGCCTCGATCTTGCCGACAAGGCGCATGAGGCGGGTATAGACCTCATCCGCTACCAATCCGTGCGCGATCCACTCGGAGGGATCAACCTTGCGCTGCTTTCATGCGGCTGCTTTGCCCTGCCGAACCCCGTTCGCATGACGACCTGGCGGCTGCATTTCTCCAGCCACGGCGTCAACGCCATCTGCGACTATCCCGAACGCAGGCTTGGGTTGAGCCGGGAGATTTTTGCCAAGGACCCGCGACTGGCAGAAAAGGGCAGATCATAATTTCATTTTTGGCTTGACAGATTCATAACTGTAGAGCTATGGATTAATTCATAACTCACGGGTTATCAATTATGCACGCAACAGCCGATACTATTTTCCGCACTCTCGCCGATCCGACACGCCGCGCGATTTTTGAACAGCTGATGCGGCATGGCGAGCAGAACGTGCGGGGATTGACGGAATATTCCGGCATCTCGCAGCCTGCCGTTTCCAAGCATCTAGGCGTGCTCAAGCTTGCCGGCCTGGTGCGGGATAGGCCGGACGGGCGCCAAACCCACTATAGCGCGGAACCACAAGGTCTCGCGCCGCTGATCGACTGGATGGGCCTCTACGGCGCGTTCTGGCGTGAGCGGTTCGATCGTCTCGAAGATTTGTTAAACAGGATGGACCAATGACACAACATGCTACAGCTACAGCCACGCGTTCCCTCATCGTCGAACGGGAAATGCCGCACGCGCCGGAAAAGGTCTGGCGTGCACTCACCCAGGGCCCGCTCATCGCTGACTGGCTCATGAGCAACGACTTCCAGCCTGTCGTCGGTCACCGGTTCAACTTCCGCGCCCCGCCCATGCCGAACTGGAACGGCGTCACCGACTGCGAGGTCCTGGTGGTAGAACCGCAAGAGCGCCTTGCCTATAGCTGGAGTTCCTCGGGCGATGAAGCGGCAAATGGCGTCAAGACCATCGTTACATTCACGCTAACCCCGGTGAAAGACGGCACCTTTCTGCGCATGGAGCAATCCGGCTTCGGTCAAAACGACGATGCCAATTATCGCGGCGCGCAATATGGCTGGCAGAAATTCATCGGACAGCTTGAGCACGTGGTTGATAAACTCGCCTGATATCCAACAGCGCAAAAGCTGCGACCATCTCAAACCGATGAGATGGTCGCTGGACGTTTAAGACAGTCTATCAGCGTGCCAGGCGATATGATCGGCCATGAAGGTCGAGATAAAGAAATATGAGTGATCATAGCCGTCGCGCACGTTGAGCGTCAGCGGGATGCCGGCTTTGGCACAGGCCTCTTGCAACAGCCAGGGCCGAAGCCCGTCATCAAGAAAGCCGTCGGCCTTGCCTTGGTCGACCAGCAGTTCGGGCACACGGTGGCCGTCCTCGATCAGCGCCACGCTGTCATAGGCGCGCCATGCCGCTTCATCGTTGCCGAGATATTTCTCGAAGGCCGGGCGTGACCAGCCCGCGACCATCGGCCGGGCGATCGGCGCCAAGGCGGACACCGACCTGAAGCGTTCCGGATTTTTCAAGGCCAGGGTGATGGCGCCGTGCCCGCCCATGGAGTGGCCAAAAATGCTCTGGCGCGTCACGTCGATCGGAAACTGCGCGGCAACCAGTTCAGGAAGTTCATAGGCGATATAGCTCGCCATACGATAGTTCGTCGACCAAGGTTCCTGAGTGGCATCCAGATAGAAACCGGCACCGCTGCCGAACTGCCAATTGTCCTTTTCGTCGGGGACATTTTCGCCGCGCGGGCTGGTATCCGGGCAGATGATGGCAATGCCAAGCTCGGCCGCCACACGGCGGTATTCACCCTTGTCCATGACATTTTGATGGGTACAGGTCAGGCCTGACAGGTACCAGAGCAGCGGTACCGGATGCTCCTTTGCCTGCGGCGGCAGGAAAACCGCAAAGGTCATGTCGCATTGGCAGACGTCGCTGCGATGGCGATAAACGCCTTGCATTCCTTCGAAACTCTTGGCGATCGATAGCGTTTCCATGGATATTCCCGTTTGGTGTTCTTACTGGCCGAGCGAAACGATGACATTGACGGCGGCGGCAACGAGCACGGTGTTGAAGACATATGAGACAATGGCGTGTAGCAGATTAATCTTGCGCATATCTGTACTGGTGATCGCAGTATCCGATGTCTGGGCCGTCATGCCGATGACATATGAGAAATAGAGAAAATCGTAACCGCCGGGCTCCTTGTCGCCCGGGAAGTCGAGCCCGCCGACATGTTTGCGGGACGCCTGCTTCGCACCCCCCGCCGTCTCGTCCGGCTGCCAGTAAAGGTGGGCATAGTGAATGGCCGCCATCATGTGCACGGTGAACCAGCCGAGCGGCACTGCAGCCAGCGCCAGCGAGAGATCAAGCGGATGCGGATCCTCGCCGGAATTGATCAGCACGAACAGCGAGCTGACGGCGACGACGACCGTGCCGAAGGTCACCGCAAAAATGATCCACACGGGTTCATCGGATTTGGCCGCGTTGCGGTGCAGGTATTCCGGCGTCAATTTCTGGATCTTGATCATGGAGAGAACCAGATAAAGCACGAAGAAGACATTGGCCGCGACGACGTAGGCGTTGCGTGGCGCGAAGAACAGCGCGAGAGCGAGAGCGACGATCCCGGCAAAGGCGGCAAGATAGAAGGGATTATGCCGCTTCCACATCGCGCCTCACTCCGTGGTTATCGCGGCGGGGCGTTGCATGTCGACATGGGGAATCCCGTCTTCGAGATATTCTTCCGAGACCGGTACAAAACCGAAGGATCCATAAAACCGCAGCAACTGGCTTTGCGCCGATAGTTTGATCGGGCTTCCGGCATAAAGCCGCTCGCATTGCGCGATGGCCTCGACCATGAGCCTGTCACCGAGCTTCTTGCCGCGATGCTTGGGCGCAACGACAACGCGCCCTATCCGGGCAGCCGGATCGGTTTTCGCCGGTTTGCGGATTCGCGCGCTCCCGACGAGATCGTTCCCGGAAAGCAGACGCAGATGCAGCGCGTCAAGATCCTTGCCGTCGAGCTCGGGATACGGGCATTTCTGCTCGACCACGAACACATCCACCCGCAACTTCAGCATGTCATAAAGGTCGCGCGGGCTAAGCTCATCCAACCCGCTCAAGACAACCTTGACGTTCTCTCCCATTAAAATGTCACAACGCTGCGGATCGACTTGCCCTCATGCATGAGGTCGAAGGCGGTGTTGATCTCGCCAAGCGGCATGGTGTGGGTGATGAGCGAGTCGATGTCGATCTTGCCTTCCATGTACCAGTCGACGATTTTCGGCACGTCCGTGCGGCCGCGCGCACCGCCGAAGGCCGTGCCGCGCCAGTTGCGGCCGGTGACGAGCTGGAATGGCCGCGTCGAGATTTCCTTGCCGGCCTCCGCGACGCCGATGACGATACTGGTACCCCAGCCGCGATGGCAGCATTCCAGCGCCTGGCGCATGACGTTTGTATTACCGGTCGCGTCGAAGGAGAAATCCGCGCCGCCGTCCGTCAGATCCTGGATCGCCTGCACCACCTTGTCGTTGCCGACCTCATTCGGATTGACGAAATCTGTCATGCCGAACTTCTTCGCCATCGCCACCTTGCCCGGATTGAGATCGACACCGATGATCTTGTCGGCGCCGACCATGCGGGCACCCTGAATAACGTTGAGGCCAATCCCGCCAAGGCCGAAGACCACGACATTGGCACCCGGCCAGACCTTGCCCGTATAGATGACAGCGCCGATGCCTGTAGTCACGCCGCAGCCGATATAGCAGATCTTGTCGAAGGGTGCGTCCTCCCGCACTTTCGCCAGCGCGATCTCCGGCAGCACCGTGAAGTTCGAAAAAGTGGAGCAGCCCATATAATGGAACACCTCGCCGCCGTCGCAGGAGAAGCGGCTGGTACCGTCCGGCATGACGCCCTGGCCCTGCGTGGCGCGGATCGAAGTGCAGAGGTTGGAGCGCTGCGACAGGCACGTCTTGCACTGGCGACATTCCGGTGTGTAAAGCGGAATGACGTGATCGCCAACCTTCAGCGAGGTGACGCCGGCGCCGATCTCGCGCACGATGCCCGCGCCTTCATGGCCGAGAATAGCGGGGAACTTGCCTTCGGAATCAAGGCCGGAAAGCGTGTAGGCGTCGGTATGGCAGACACCGGTCGCCATGACCTCGACCAGCACCTCGCCGGGCTTGGGGCCGCCGATCTCGATGGTTTCGATGGTCAGTGGTTTCTTGGCTTCCCAGGCAACGGCGGCGCGCGATTTCATAAAGTCTCTCCCAATGCGTCTCGATCAATGCAACGTAGTGATTTGCTGGTTGCACTATCGGGATACCACCGGGGATCGTCAATCGAATGAACGACATTTCTTATCGGGAATGGCGCGCCTCCCATGGCACGCCTTCTGTGAAGGCGCGCCCGGTCCTACTCTACCACCTGCACCTTCGCCGCCAACCTTGCTCTGGCGGCAGGCGAGGGCGAGCGCGCATCGAAGAAGGCCTGTACTTCATCGAAATTGGCGTAGCCGTCGTGGTCGCGATCAATCTGCGCAAAATGGTCGGCGACGAAGCCCCAACCGGCATCAATGGCCGCTTGCGCGGTCAAGAGATGTCTGGACTTCGCCGCTGCGTCGAATTTGGCACGCAGCTCCTGATCAAGCTGCTTCTGGATCGAAGCCGCATCCTGCTTTTCCGTTTTGCCCCTAGGTTCCGGGTTCCAAATGCGATCGCCGGCATGGGTTGATCCGGCCATTGCGGTGAAGAGAAGTGCGAAGATGATGGTATGCGACATGGTCATGGATCACACTCCTAGTGCAGGGCTTTGGCGGGGACAGGTGCGCGCTGCACTGGTGATGCGGCGACAAGATCGCGGGCTTTGACAATTGTCGGCCCCGTGCCGTAGGGCGGCGCATCGTAGAATTCATCGAGCGTCTTTATCAACGGCCCTCGAGATTCCTGCGCGTAATAGATCATGTGGCCGCCAACAAAATTCTTCACCGGCACGCGCTTGTCGAGAGCGGCAATCTTGAGGTCGAGTTCGGAACGGTGGAAAGGTGTCACGGTGTCGTGATAACCATGCACGGTGAGGAGCTTGAGGGAAGGGTCCCGGGCAATGGCCGCCACGATGTTTCCCAAGCCGCTTGCGCCATCGCGGCCTTTCCAAAGCTCGAATGCCAACTTTGGTCCCTTGTCCCGAACCGGATCAGGCGTTTGCCAGGACGCGTTGATGTAACGCGCCTTCGGCTTGTAGTTCACATAGTCTGGAAGGTAGCTGGTGATCCGATTGCGCAGGGCGTCTTCTTCAAAGAAATTGAAATCATATGGCATTTGCGTGCCAATAACAAAATCCGGCGCAAGTTTGACGTGCATTCTCCCATCATAGACGTTGAAGTTATAGCCAGGCATCAAGTTCAGCATATAGAACATGAAGTTCAATTGGTTGTAATTTATGCCCTCAGTGCCAAATTGTGGGGGTATTCGGGTTTCTAGATCGGTGTAGGGTTGCGCGATAAATTTATGGTCAGCGGAATATTGGGTGGCGATGCCTCGCAGGGTTTCGGCGTAGTCCTCGTTGGAAGTCTCTTTGGTTCGCGCGGTGGATTTTCCCAGAGCGTCGGCGACCATGGCGAAGCTGGGAAAGTCGCCGTCGATCTGATTCATGCTTGAGTAGTCAAAAGCAGGCGAATGGAACACCGCCCCGGTGAGCACCTTGAATCTGGATGTATCGACTGTCCCGATCTTCTCGTAGCCAGTGGTGCCGGCATCTACCAGCGCTTGGGTGAGCTTTGGCACGCGTATGCCACCACCATAGGATTCGCCATAGAGATATTTGGGCGATTCCTGCCGGCGATTGAAGTTGCTATAGCGGGTGATGAATTGCCTGGAAAGATCAACGTCCTTGTCAGTCGTCCAGAACGTCCGGTTGGAATTCGGCGCAATGCCTTGCGAAAAGCCTGTGCCTGGGACAATATCGACAAAGACAAGATCGGTCCTGTCGATCAGCGATTCCTGGCTATCGATGAATGGAAGTGCCTGTGGACGGCCCTTGGCCCATTCATCTGGCACGTTCAGCGCATCGATGACGACATGTTTGGGTGCAAAGGACGCTAGATGCAGATAAATCGACGAAGCGCCCGGCCCGCCATTGAAGAAGAAGGTAACAGGACGACCCTCCTTCGGCAGATCGTCGCGCGTATAGGCGGTGTAGAAGATCGAGGCCTGCGGGTCTTCCTTCTGCGGGTTTTTCGCATAGGCGGTCAGATGCCCCGCCGACGCGGTGTACCAGAAAGTCTCGCCGTTCAGCGTCATCTTGTGGCGCTTGACCGAGGGCTTCTCATCGACGGCAGCAGCGAGCTTCGCATCCGGCAAGCCATCATAACTGGTCGTATCTTCAAGCACATAATCCGCCGGCGCATAGAGCCGATAGGCTTCTTCGTCCAGCCCCGCCGTTCTGAGTATCTCGCTCGCATCGTCGATTTTGCCCTGCGCTTTGAGGATGTCTGCCTTCAACCGCGCCGTTTGTTGCGGGTCAGGTTCCGGCTCAATAATTTTTGTGCCGCCGCCTGTGTCGCCAGTCCCGCCAGCGTTACCAGTGTTGCCGGTGTCGACGACAGCGACAGGTGGTACGAAGGTGCCCTCGTCTGTAAGCGGAGGAGAGGACGAATCGGAGCCGTTGCAGGCGCCAAGGCCGAGCGCTGTGAAAAGCAGCAAATATCGAAAATTCATAAGTGAAAATCCTGATTACAATTGCATACAACGTTTCAAATTTTGCAACGCCCCACAATTCGCCTAAAGTTTAATCAGGCAAGGAAAATGCTTCTATTCGTTGCATTCAATGGGACGCCGGGAGGGTTGGGATCATTGATTGTTGAATGCGGCTGGACTTGCCGGCACGAACCCTGTCAAAACGCCACATATTGCAATGCCGGATTCGACGCCTTGACCAATCTGCCCAATCTCCCTGTCACCAAGATACTGCCGTCGCTCGATGATGCGTTGGCGAGCGGCAATGCGGCCGTTCTCGTCGCGCCACCGGGCGCTGGCAAGACCACCCTCGTTCCGCTGCACCTGCTCGATGCATCGTGGCGCAAGGACCGCACTATCATCCTGCTCGAACCACGCCGCCTTGCCGCGCGCGCTGCCGCCAGCCGCATGGCAAGCCTGCTCGGCGAGGAGGTCGGCTCAACTGTCGGTTACCGTATGCGCCTTGAGAATAAAGTCTCGGCGAAAACCCGCGTTCTCGTTGTCACCGAAGGCGTTTTCGCACGGATGATCCTTGACGATCCTGATCTCAAAGACGTCGCAGCTGTCCTATTCGACGAGTTCCACGAGCGCAGCCTCGACGCGGATTTCGGCCTTGCGCTGGCGCTCGATGTGCAGGTAGCCTTGCGGCCAGACGTGAAGCTCCTCGTCATGTCGGCGACGCTCGATGGCGCGCGCGTCGCACGTCTGCTCAACGACGCGCCGGTGCTGGAAAGCAAAGGGCGCTCGTTCCCCATCGATATCCGCTATCGGGAACGCAAGCCGGACGAGCGGATCGAGGACGCCATGGCCAAGGCCATCCGCGATACGCTTGCCGGCGAGACCGGCAGTATCCTCGCCTTCCTGCCGGGCCAGCGCGAGATCGAACGTACCGCCGAGGCGCTGCAAGGCCGCGTTGCAGCCGATGTGATGATCGTGCCGCTTTACGGTGCACTCGAAGGCCGCGATCAGGACGCGGCGATCAAGCCCGCGCCTAATGGCCAGCGCAAGGTCGTGCTCGCCACCTCGATCGCCGAAACCTCGATCACCATCGATGGCGTGCGCGTCGTGATCGACAGTGGCCTCGCCCGTCTGCCGAAATTCGAACCCGCCACCGGGTTAACCCGGCTGGAGACAGTGCGCGCGTCACGCGCGGCGGTGGACCAGCGGGCAGGTCGCGCCGGGCGAACCGAGCCCGGCATCGCACTGCGCCTGTGGCGAGCCGAACAGACCGCCGCGCTGGAAGCCTTCGCCCCGCCGGAAATTCTCGAGGCAGATCTTGCCGGTCTCGTGCTCGATTGCGCGGCCTGGGGCGTTGCCGACCCAACCAGCCTCGCCTTTCTCGATGCGCCGCCGGCCCCTGCGATCAAGGAAGCCAGGGCGCTTCTGGAAAATCTCGGAGCGCTGGAGAGCAATCGTGTCACTCCCATGGGCGACGCGATGCGGAAGTTGGCCCTGCCTGCCCGCCTTGCCCATATGGTACTGACCGCACGCGAACGCGGGCAGGCATACCGGGCGGCGGAGCTTGCCGTCCTCCTCACCGAACGCGGCCTCGGCGGCAATGATATCGATCTCGATGTGCGTCTTTCGCGCTTCCAGCGCGAACGCGGCGATCGTGCAACCCGGGCGCGCGGGTTGGCAAAACAGCTGGCCGGAAATGGCGGCGCTGCGGCGGATCCGGACAGTGTCGGGCGCCTGCTCATCGGCGCCTACCCCGACCGGATCGCCAAGGCGCGCGGCAATGGCCAATTCACGCTCGCAAATGGTCGTGGCGGCGAGGTCGACCCCGCCACATCGCTGGCGAAATCGCCATGGCTGGTTGTCGCTGATCTCGCCGGGCGTGCGGGGCGCGCGCGCATTCTTGCCGCTGCGGAGGTAACCGAAGCCGAAATCCGCGATGCCTTGGCAACCCGCATCGTCAGCGGCCGGCAGGTGACCTACGATCCCACGCGAAATGCCCTGCAAGCACGCGATGCCACCCGTATCGGCGCGATTGCATTGTCCGAAAAGACGCTACCAGCGCCCACAGGCGAGGAGGCTGATCTTGGCGTCATCGCCGCCGTCCGCGCGCATGGTCTCGACATTCTGCCGTGGTCGAAGGAAGCGACGATCCTGCGCCGCCGTCTTGCCTGGTTGCATCAGGGGCTCGGTTCGCCTTGGCCGGCCATGGATGACGATGCTCTCATCGCGTCGCTGGATGACTGGCTGTTGCCCTTCCTCAAGGGCACTGCACACTTGAGCCAGATCCCCGCCCATGCGCTGATCGAGGGGCTGCGCTCAGCTGTTCCTTACGATCTGCAACGCAAGATCGACACTCTCGCACCGACGCATTTCCAAGTGCCGACCGGCTCGAATATCCCGATCCGTTACGAGACAAGCGAACCAGTGCTGAGCGTGCGTGTGCAGGAGCTCTTCGGTCTTGGCATGCATCCCGCCATCGCCGGTGGCACCATCCCGCTCCTGCTTGAACTCCTGTCGCCCGCACATCGCCCGATACAGATTACACGTGATCTGCCCGGCTTCTGGAAAGGCTCATGGGCGGATGTGCGCAGCGACATGCGCGGCCGCTATCCGAGGCATGTCTGGCCGGAGGATCCGGCAAATGCATCGCCGACCGCCAGGGCAAAGCCTCGGGGGACTTGAGCCTCGTGTTGCCGTCTTCAGCATTGGCGCTGTGCGTGGTTCGACAAGCTCACCATGAGGGAAATCTATGGGCCGCAAGACAATTGTCACCGTTGCCGACTCTGGCTCCCTACAACCAGCCACCTCCCTCATGGTGAGCTTGTCGAACCACGCACAATCTGGAATGCCGATCGTTGACTAAGGCAGCGTAACTCCACAATTCCCTTTGCACCCGGTTTGTTCTAAAGCTCGCGCATGGTTCAGGATTTCGGCATACGCTCATCTTATCTGTCGCGACGGCTGCGACTGACGACGCTCATTCGCCTGCGCTGGCTTGCGGTTGCCGGGCAGAGCATCGCGGTGCTTTTCGTGGCGCTCTATCTCAAATTCCCTTTCCCGGTCAGCATCTGTTTCGCGATGATCGCCTGTTCGGCGTGGCTGAACCTCCTGATGTCATTCCGCTATCCGATCAACCACCGGCTCGAGCCGCGCGCGGCGGTCACGGTCCTCGCCTTCGATATCCTGCAGGTGGCGGGTCTTCTTTATATGACCGGCGGGCTGCAGAACCCCTTCGCGGTGCTGATGATCGTCCCGGTAATCATTTCGGCCACCTCGCTGCCGGCTTACGCTACGATCGCGCTCGGCCTTCTCGTCACCATCTGCGCCACGGTCCTTGCCAATGTCTACCTGCCGCTGCCCTGGTATGCCGGCGAGAGCATGCAACTTCCCTTCGTGCTCATTGCCGGCGTCTGGTGTTCGGTGGTCTCCGCCCTCGCCTTCACCGCCGTCTATGCCTATCGCGTCGCGGAAGAGGCGCGCCTCCTCGCCGATGCGCTGACTGCGACGGAATTGATCCTGCAGCGCGAGCAACATCTCTCTGCGCTGGATGGACTTGCCGCCGCCGCCGCGCATGAACTCGGCACCCCGCTTGCGACGATCGCCCTCGTCGCCAAGGAAATGGAGCGAAGCCTGAAACAGGATGACCGCTTTGCCGAAGATATCGAGCTTCTGCGTTCGCAGACCGACCGTTGCCGCGAGATTCTGAAGCGGCTAACCAGCCTGTCCTCGACCAGCGAAGAACACATGTCGCGGTTGAAGATCTCCTCGCTCATCGAGGAAGTCATCGAGCCCAACCGCAATTTTGGTATCAATATCGTGGTCAAGAAGCTGAGGGGCGAAGGTGTCGAGCCGATCATCCGGCGCAATCCCGGCATCATCTACGGGCTAGGCAATCTGGTCGAGAACGCGGTCGATTTTGCCAGGGCGACAATCGAGGTCAGCTGGGGCTGGACGGACAAGACCGTGGAGATCATCGTCAGCGACGATGGCCAAGGTTTTGCCGCCGAAATTCTTGACCGGATCGGCGAGCCCTACACCACCGGCCGCGACCGCGAAATCAATGAACATGGCGGCGGGCTCGGGCTTGGGCTGTTCATCGCCAAGACGCTTTTGGAGCGTTCGGGCGCGACGATTACCTTCCGCAATCGCAATGATCCGGGCCAGGGTGCGGAGGTCATCGTGAGCTGGCCGCGCAATCAACTCGCTGCCGATTGATAATCTTTGACTTTTTGTTCATTGCGAACCATTAACAACGAATAATATTAAAAAAAGAGCAGGAAACCCTGATGGAAAACACGGATCAGGACGATATTGCAGCCATAGGCGGCGATCCGACACTTCTTCTTGTCGATGACGACAAGCCGTTCTTGCAGCGTCTTGCACGCGCCATGGAAACGCGAGGCTTCACCGTCGCCATTGCCGATTCGGTCGAAGCCGGGCTTGCCAGCGTCAAAACCCACGCCCCGGCCTATGCGGTGGTCGACATGCGGCTCGGCGACGGCAACGGTCTCGACATTATCGAGGCTATCCGCGCCCGGCGCGAAGACACGCGTGCCGTTATCCTTACCGGCTACGGCAACATCGCGACCGCGGTCAATGCGGTCAAACTCGGCGCCATCGACTACCTGTCGAAGCCAGCCGATGCCGATGAAGTCTTTGCGGCATTGACGCGACGTTCCGGCGAAAAGGTCGCTCCGCCGGAGAATCCGATGTCGGCCGACAGGGTTCGTTGGGAACATATCCAGCGCGTCTACGAGATGTGCGACCGCAATGTTTCCGAAACGGCCCGCCGCCTCAACATGCACCGCCGCACCTTGCAGCGTATTTTGGCCAAGCGCGCTCCCCGTTAAAGGCGTTGCATATTCATAGTGCGTGGTTCGACAAGCTCACCATGAGGGAGGTTGGTGGACTGCAACACCAGTCAGAGAAGTTGCAATTCTTGGCTCCCTGCAATTTGCCTGCCTCCCTCATGGTGAGCCTGTCGAACCACGCACATCGCCTGTGCGCGCCAAAACTATACTTGTCTATCCTGGTCAAGCGTGCAGGCCCGCCATGATGTTAATATCGATAGACCCTACTCTACGTCTGTTTCAGGCAGGTCTATCCCCGACAGTTCCGCCAGCGTCATGCGCGCGGCGCTGACCCGGGCAAACCGCAGCGTCATCGCCTTGCGGGTTGCGCTGGCAAGCTTGTGTTCCGGCGCATCGCGGATGATCTCGGCACCGTAGCCGTCCGAAAGAATGAACCCGCAATCCAACGGGAAAATGTCCGCCGGAACACCGGGATGCGTGGCGAAAAACAACCGGTCGCAATGCTCGCGATAGATCGGCCATTTCCGATCCACCCTCCAGTCCTCGATCGAGGACTTGATCTCGACGATCCAGATCTCACCGCTGCGCGTCAATGCCACAAGGTCGGCGCGCCGACCGGACGCCAAAGGCAATTCCGGCATCACCGCAAGCCCGAGTTCAAGAAAAAGCCGCTGTACGCCGCGGCGCACCAGCATGGCGTTTTCCGATTGCCGCCCATCGATGAGCGGGCTTGTCTGACCCAGGCTGACTAGAGGCATGATTCGCAGAATATCGGCAAATTTGCAACCATGGCAAAAAAACTACAGCGCCCGATTGAGGATTGACAGGTTAACGAAAAACTTCGCTTTACGGTTAATCAGCCATTAACAATAATGGCGCTAGAGAGGCAACACAAGAAAACGCACATAGATCTCGCTTTAACATTGGGGTGACCATGCAACTCAAGACTATCGTCCTCGCAGTTGGGCTGATGGCTACAACTGCCTTGACCGGCTGTTCTACGATCGGTTTCAGCTATTCCACAGCCTCCTACAATTCCGTCGTCGATGCCGGCTACGTGATTCCCGCTGTTCCCCGCTCCAAGATCCCGCCGCAGTATTTGCGCCAGCAAGTCAACTATGATGGCAGCGAGGCTCCGGGGACGATCATCGTCGATACGGGTACGAAATATCTCTATTATGTGCTCGGCGGCGGCAAGGCGATGCGCTATGGCATCGGCGTCGGCAAACAGGGTTTCGAATGGCACGGTACCGCACGCGTCGCCATGAAGCGCGAATGGCCGACATGGACACCGCCGCGCGAGATGATCCAGCGCCAGCCCAAGCTTGCGGAATTCCGCGACGGCATGGACCCGGGCATCACCAACCCGCTCGGTGCCCGCGCGCTTTACCTGTTCAACAAGGGTGGTGACACCGGCTACCGCCTGCATGGAACACCGGAATGGTGGTCGATCGGCAAGGCCATGTCTTCCGGCTGCATCCGCCTGATGAACCAGGACATCATGGACCTTTATAACCGCGCGGAAGTCGGCGCCAAGGTCATCGTCAGGTAATTTGCTGACTCAGCAACCCATCGCAAAGGCCGCTCACGAGCGGCCTTTTTTGTTTCAGCGTTGAGCGGCGGAAAGCCGGGCTTATCGAATTGTTCTGAAGCTTCGAAATTCTGTCGTGTTGACCTGATACACGACCGGCCCATAGATTATCGCAGAACCGTAGCAGAGACTGGAATGACATATGTTCAAAACCGTTGCCACCAAGCCATTCGACGACCAGAAGCCCGGAACATCGGGCCTGCGCAAGAAGGTCCCGGAGTTCCAGCAGGAAAACTACGTCGAGAACTTTATCCAGTCGGTGTTCGATTCGCTTGAGGGCTTCAAGGGCAAGATATTGGTGATCGGCGGCGACGGTCGCTACTACAATCGCGAAGTGGTGCAGATCGCCGTCAAGATGGCTGCGGCGAATGGCTTCGGGCGCGTCCTCGTCGGCAAGGGCGGCATCCTGTCGACGCCGGCAGCCTCCAATGTCATCCGCAAATACAAGGCATTCGGCGGGCTCGTCCTTTCGGCCAGCCATAATCCAGGCGGTCCCACCGAGGATTTCGGTATCAAGTACAATATCGGCAATGGCGGTCCTGCTCCCGAAAAGATCACCGAAGCGATCTTCGCCCGCTCCAGGACCATCACGCAATATGTGATCGCCGATGCGCCGGATATCGACATCGATACGATCGGCGCGCAGAAGATCGGCGACATGGATGTCGAGATCATCGACCCCGTCGCAGACTATGCCGAGCTGATGGAACAGCTGTTCGACTTCGATGCGATCCGCGCGTTGATAAAGTCGGGCTTTACCCTGCGCTTCGATTCCATGCACGCGGTGACGGGCCCATATGGCAAGGAAATCCTCGAGCATCGCCTCGGCGCACCGGATGGCACCTGCATCAATTTCGTACCGCTCGAAGATTTCGGCGGGCACCATCCCGATCCCAATCTCGTCTATGCCAAGGATCTATACGACCTGCTGATGTCTCCCGACGGGCCGGATTTCGGCGCGGCCTCCGATGGCGATGGCGACCGCAACCTCATCATCGGCAAGGGCATCTTCATCACCCCCTCCGACTCGCTCGCCATGCTTGCGGCCAATGCGCATCTCGCCCCGGGCTACAAGGCCGGCCTCAAGGGCATCGCCCGCTCCATGCCGACCAGCGGTGCAGCCGATCGTGTGGCGGAAAAGCTGAAGATCGGCATGTATGAGACACCGACCGGCTGGAAATTCTTCGGCAATCTGCTCGATGCGGACATGGCGACGATCTGCGGCGAGGAAAGCTCCGGCACCGGCTCCAATCATGTACGCGAGAAAGACGGCCTCTGGGCGGTGCTGCTCTGGCTCAACATCCTTGCCGTGCGCAAGGTGAGTGTCAAGGAAATCGCGCACGAGCATTGGGCGACCTACGGCCGCAACTATTATTCGCGCCACGATTATGAAGGCGTCGATACAGCCGGCGCCAACAAGCTGATGGACGATCTGCGCGCCAGGCTGCCAACGCTCCCCGGCGGCTCGGTCCAGGGCCTCAAGATCACGCATGCCGATGACTTCGCCTATCATGATCCCGTCGACAAATCGGTCAGCAAGAACCAGGGCATCCGCGTCCTGTTCGAAGGCGGCTCGCGCGTCGTCTTCCGCCTGTCGGGCACCGGCACGTCCGGCGCAACCATCCGCGTCTATATCGAGCGCTACGAACCAGACCCGAAGCGCCACGATCTCGAAACGCAAGGCGCGTTGGCCGATCTCATCCGCGCCGCGCACGACCTTGCCGATATCGAGGGTCATACGGGGCGTAATGAGCCGAGTGTTATTACGTGAGGGGAAGAAACGCCGGGGCGTGATGACAAGTTAACACGTGCATCTGATATTTCCGTGACGCAAGGGGCCGCTGTTGGCGGCCCCCTGCGTTTCCATGTTCAGCAGACGGTCCCCTTGCCTGGCTTGCAAGGCTTGACCGGCACAGCGACTGCTGGTGCAGGGGGCACGACCGTTCCGGTTGGTGTGTTCCCGAGCAATTCGAACTCCGCGATGGTCACCGCGTCCGTCCCAAGCTCCAGCCGGTACTTTGCATAGGCCGCCGGCGTCTTGAGGGCGAAGGGCCGGGTTTGCCGTGGCCAGAGGAACGTCTCATCCTTGCGCTCGTCCAGCGTTACCCACGTCGTGCCGTCATTGGAGCCCTTCAGTGTCCAGCTCTTCGGGCCCTTGGTGATGTCATTACCATCGGTCAAGGTATAGAGGCTGACCGGGATCGCCGTCCTGTCTGCCTTCAGCGCCACGTCGATCTGCGCCGCGCCGGAGACACTCGTCCACTCGGTCCCGGATGTGCGGTCGAAGAGGTTGGCTGACCCTGTCGTGGTGTTCGCCGTCACATCATAATTGCCGAGGGGCAGGATCGATTGCAACGGTGTCGGCTTGGCGGGCCCTTGCGTGATCGAAGTCGGGACATCGTTCTCCCCGGTTCCCCACTGCGAAGGGTTGGGACCCATGTCGAATTCAAGGGTTCCGCCCTTGGCGATTTCCGCATGCTTGAGATAGTTACGGGTGATCGCCTCTCCGTTGAGACGCACTGCCTGCACATAGCGGTTGCCTGCACTGACATTGGGCGCCTCGATGAGCAGCGTATTGATCTTGCCGTTGGCATCGCGCAGGCGCACGCTCATCTTCTGGAAATAGGGCGCGCCGATGGCATATTCGGGCCGGCCCATGCTGACCGGATAAAAGCCCATGGCGCTCTGGACGTACCAGGCCGACATTTCGCCATTATCCTCATCGCCAATATAGCCGGTACCGTCGGAAACGCCGTTCTTGTCAAAACCGGTGAAATAGAGCTTGTCCATCACATCGCGCAGATATTTCTGCCCGCTCGAGGGGGAACCGGCATAATTATACATGTAGATCGAGTGATGCACGGTCTGGTTAGAGTGCTGGTACTCGCCGACATTGGCGAGTTCGTGGACTTTAGCCGCTTCACGGACCTCATGGATCACCGAGCCATAACAGCCTCCCGCCACAACTGGTTTTGTTGTGAAGAATGCGTCAAGTTTGGCTTTTAGCTTGTCGCGCCCCCAATAAAGATTGGCAAGGCCCTGACCGTCCTGTGGCGCGAGGAAGGCATAGGACCAAGCATTGCCCTCAGTGTAGCCGCAAAGCCAGGTTTGCGGCGTTTGGGAGGGGTATGTCCAACTTCCATCCGCATCTTTCTCGCGGAACCAGCCGCCGGCCCAGGTGCCGGTCGAAGTGGAATCGAAAATATTGGGATAGCTGATCGCCCGATTGTCGAGATACGCCGCATCATCAGCCTTTCCCAATGCTTTGGCCAGTTGGGCGCCGCCGAAATCATTGACGTACGCCTCCAGCGACCAGGCAACACCTTCGCTGTCACCGACGGTGCGGCCATAGAACAGCAATTCATTCATGTGTTGGCGCCCCCTGTCGTTGTTATGACTATAGGCGGTGGCATTGCGCAGTATGGAGTGGTAAGCGGCATCAACGTCGAAATTGCGCACCCCCTTCATATAGGAATCGGCCAAAATCACATCGAGGCTGGTTGCGACCATGGAATTCGTGTAGCCGGGGTTGGACCAGCGTGTCGTCCAGCCACCATCCTTGTAGCCATTGACGAAACCATCGAGCATCTCGCCGGCTTCATTGGGGTTCAGCAACGTATAGAGCGGCCAGGTGGTGCGGTAGGTATCCCAAAAGCCGTTATTGACCCAGATCTTGCCTTTTTTGATCTTGTCGGTGTCCGTATAGGGACTGGAATACTTTGCTTCATATTTGCCTTCTGCACCTTTGACCTTTTCCCAGGCGGAATTGGGATAGAGGAAAGCGCGATACATGTTGGAATAGAGGATGATCTTCTGGTCTTCGGTCGCGCCTTCCACCTGCATCGTGTTCAACCGTTCATTCCAGGCGGCTTCCGCCAGGGTCAGAACGTCCTCGAAGCTCTTGCCGGCAATCTCCTGATCGAGATTGTCTTTTGCCTGTTCCTCGCTGATGAAGGATGTAGCAATGCGCATGCCGATGGTCTTTGCGCCCGCCGGCGTATCGAACTCGACCCAGGAACCATCCCGGAAGTTCGTTATGCTGTTGTCAAACCGGATGAAGACATACATCGACGGGCCGCCGCGCTCACCAACCTTTCCCGAAGCCGTTCCCTTGTCCCGTTCGACTTTTAGCGTCCCGCCAAAAGTATTGAACTTGATTCCGGATTTTGCTGCCGTTTCAGGGGCAGTAATTTGGAAATACGCGGCATGATCGGTGGGCGTGATCTCTGTCTTCATGCCGTTGTCATAGGTCACGCTGTAATAATGCGCCGTGCCAATCTGGTTCTTGCGTTGGAATGCCTGATCCTTGGCATTGGCGGCATCTATGTCGGGACTAATCAGCATGGCCTGACGATTTCCGAGGTGCCGGCTTGCCTCATGCGTCAGCATGAAACCCTGCATCCCATGATTCCTGTCTCCGTGGTAGAAAATGCTACTATTAGCTCCGGTATTCACCGGCGACCACATGTTGAAGCCAAAAGGCATGGCCGTGGCGGGGAAAGTGGAACCCTTCGCAAGATTGCCGGGATCGGCCGAGCCGCGGGTCGTATTGACATATTGCGCGAGCTTCTGCGGCTTGAATTTCAGACCCGCAATCTCGGCTTCAAGCGCCGTGATGCGAGTAGAGGACGCTGCGCTGGTCCGCTCTCTTTCCGTGGCGTCCGCATTGGATTTCTCCTGCAGCTGATTGATAAGCGCCGTCAGGGTCTCAAGCGCGGTTTTGTCCGCCAGCCCGGCAATTTTCGTCCGCAGCTCTTCGATTGTATTATCATGCTCGGTCTTGGCAATGCCGTCCAGCTTGACCTTGCCATCCAACACTGTTTTGGCTCCCTGATACCGGTCTCGAGTGCCGTCAGTCTGGTGGCGTGGTCGCTCTCAGCTGCAGCGGTTTCGAGTGCCGTGATTTTGCTATTTAGCGTGTCACTGCGTGTTGCGCTTGCCTTGGCGTCAGTCTCGACCTTGCCAAGCCCGGCTTTAATTTCTGCAAGAAGAGCCGATATCTGCGTATCGCCATTGGCGCGATCGCGAATCTCGGTGTCGAGGGCTTGCCGCAAATCGTTGACCTGCCCCTTCAATTGTTCAATCGCAGCTGGATCGAAGGTGCTTTGGCCCGAATTGTTGTTCTTGTCATCCCCGTCGCAGCCGGCAAGCATCGTGCAGCCGAGAAGCCCGGCAATGAATATGCGTCGCAATATCATGGTTTCCTCCTAATTTATTTTTGAAATGTTCTGGAACTGAAAAATCACCGCGTCAGGGCGCGAGAGTGGCTGCAACCAACCACGCCTTCAAACCGCGCTCCTCCCAGGGCGGTTTAAGCCGATTAAATAAGAGTCTGTGATTAATTCGCCTCAGCGGAAGGAGTCAATTCGCCTTAAGTCTAAGAGTGTGAACCAATCGGAAGTCCATAAACAACAAAACCCGCCATGAAAAATGACGGGTTTTAGAGCAATTCCAGGAAAAGTGTGAAGCGGTTTTCCGTCCGGAACTGCGCAAAACGGAAGGGCACCAACGCGAAGGGCAGCTACTCGAACACGATCGCCGGGGCGGCGCGCCCGGCGCCAACAAGCTGATGGACGATCTGCGCGCCAGGCTGCCAACGCTCCCCGGCGGCTCGGTCCAGGGCCTCAAGATCACGCATGCCGATGACTTCGCCTATCATGATCCCGTCGACAAATCGGTCAGCAAGAACCAGGGCATCCGCGTCCTGTTCGAAGGCGGCTCGCGCCTCGTCTTCCGCCTGTCGAGCACCGGCACGTCCGGCGCAACCATCCGCGTCTATATCGAGCGCTACGAACCAGACCCGAAGCGCCACGATCTCGAAACGCAAGGCGCGCTGGCCGATCTCATCCGCGCCGCGCACGACTTGCCGATATCGAGGGCCATACGGGGCGCGGTGAGCCGAGCGTGATTACGTGATTGATCGCAAGCCCAAATAGAATATTTTCGGAGAGGTTCGATGTTCTGAGGGCCGCCGGCAACGGTAGGTCTATATTCGCTATCAGCGGTTGCGGCCCTGTCAACCTACTGCCCAACAGGTGCATCTGTTAGGCAGTTCCTTCCGATGTTATCCGTGCTAGCGTAGCCTTGCGTCGAACACTTAGAAGGCCTTCTTTGTCACGCAACCCTGCCGCAACTAGACTTTGAGCTCTTCGACAAATTCTTTGCTACGCCTGTCATTCAAATGTTAACAAAACGAAATACCTAAATTGTAGGGAAATTCATAATATTCGAGACGCCCGGACAGGCTGTCTTGGACGAGATTTTTTGTGCGCCTAATGCATGCGACCTTAGATTTATGATGGCGGGGCTCAGCGATGGACAGGCACTTTCTTTGTATCCGATCGATTGGAGCAGCAATTGCAGGCGCCACGGTCGCGGCTATCGTTTTGTGTTTCGGCATGTCCTCCCAGGCGGAACCCATTCGCGGTGCTGGCTCGACGTTTGCAGCACCGGTGATCGCCGCATGGTCGCAAGCCTATCGAGATGCTCGGGTGGACGGCGGTGACTTCATATCGCCCGACTGGACAGTCGACTACGAACTCGTTGGTTCGCTTGCCGGCGTAATGCGGCTCGACCAACCTGAACTCGACTTTGCAGCGACTGATGTTCCTGTCAATCCAGCCGATCTGAAAAGACACGGGCGCGAGCAGTTTCCGATCGTATTCGGCAGCGTTGCCGTGGTTGCAAACATCAACGGCTTCGAAAATGGGCGTTTGCGGCTTTCTGGCCCGGTGCTGGCCGACATCTATCTCGACAGGATAAGGTCCTGGTCCGACCCGGCCATCAAGGCTTTGAACCCGGATGCCGTCCTACCCGATCTGAAGATCAGCGTGCTTTATCGCACAGATGGTTCCGGAACGACTTTTGCCCTTACCGAGTATCTGTCTGCCGTCAGTGCCGATTGGAAAAAGCTCCATGGTGCCGACACGCTGATGAAATGGCCGGTTGGGACAGGCGCTGAAGGCACGCAGGCTCTTATCCGTGCCGTCCACGCAACCAAAGGCGCGATCGCTTATGCCGAATATGGCCAAGTCGAGCGCGCCGGCCTTCCTTATGCATCGCTGCAGAACAAGGCGAACCATTTCGTGAAACCCGGTGCTGACGGCGTGCGGGATGCCGTGCACGCCATTGCCTGGGAAAAGACGCAGGACTTTCACGCCATATTGACTGACCTGCCTGGTGCCAACGCCTATCCCATAACCGCCGCGACCTTCGCCGTGGTCCCGGTCGTTGGACGTGCGGTAGATCGCTACGGCCGTGTTCATGATCTTTTCCGCCTCGCCTTCCAGATGGGCGCTGCTAAGGCGACCGAACTGGGCTATGTGCCGGTCCCGCCAGAACTGGTCAGGCAGATCGAGGACTACTGGGCGAAAGTGCCAAGCATAGGGAACTGACAACCCTTCGGTTGCAGCGGCAAGGGGACCGCACAACTGAACAGACGGATGTAATTGCGCCACCATGGCGCCCTTTTGGGGACAGAGCGGATGAATATAGACCTCTTCAAGGACGTTTTAGTTCCGGTCATTGGCGGGTTGGGCATCTTCATGCTCGGGCTCGAGTTCATGTCGAATGGCATTCAGGCGCTATCTGTGACGAAGATGCGAGCGTTTCTGGCGAAGGCGGCCGGAACCCCCGTAAAAGGCGTCATTGCCGGAACACTGATTACCGGCGTCATCCAATCGTCAACGGCCATGACCGTGATGGTGGTCGGCCTTGTCAACGCCGGTGTCGTGGCGCTCAGGCCGGCGATCAGCGTTATCATGGGCGCCAATATCGGCACGACACTCGGCAACGGCCTTATCGCGCTTCCACTCGGTCCGCTGGGTCTCATCCTCGCCGGTGTCTTTTCACTGGTCTACTGTTTCGCGAAGAATGAGAAAGTCCGCAACATAGCCTTGGCCTGCATGGGTTTCGCGCTCATTTTCTACGGGCTCAATTTGATGACCGGCGGCCTTCGTCCGCTGCGCAACATGCCGGAAGTGATGGACGTCCTGTCCACGCTGCAGGCTGATTCCTACATCAACCTGATCAAATGCGTTCTGATCGCCGCGCTCGTCACAGCGATGATCCACTCCTCCTCCGCAACGATCGGCATCGTCATGGGTCTCGGGGCTGCCGGTATCCTCGACTGGACAACTGCAGTCGCTTTCTCGCTCGGCGCCGATCTTGGCACGACCATTACCTCCTGGATAGCGTCGCTAAACCTGTCCAAGAACGCCAAACGTGCGGCTTATGCCCATATGTCCTTCAATATCATCGGCGTCTGCATCACGGTTCCGCTCTTCTTCGTCTCGATCGAGGTGCTGAAATGGGCGATGCAATGGTTTGGCGGCGATCCAGGCATTCCGGTGATCGTCGACGGGAAAGAAACTTTCCCGCTGGTCCCTGTCGCCGTTGGTCTCTTCTCGACCGTCTTCAACGTCTTCAACACTGTGGTGCTCTTTCCTTTCATCGGCGTCTTCGAACGTGTCCTGTCGCGTGTGGGCCGAACCGATGCGGAGGATATAGAGGATTACTCCACCCCGAAATTCCTCGATCGCAAGCTCGCCGGTGACTTTGCGAAAGCGATCCCGGCCGTGCAGCAGGAAACCGCCCGTCATTTGCAGGCCGGGGCATTATTCCTGGATATCGCCCGTTCATCCAAGGCGGCGCCATCCGATCCAGGTGAACACTATCTCGCGACTGATATCCTTAGCCGGGACATTCGCAGTTACACCGCGTCGCTCATGAAGGAAGATCTTCCGTATGAGCAACTCGACCTCATCGCAAGCCTGATCGAGGAGGCTGACTTTACTGCCGCATTGACAGAATCGATGCATCAGGTCGCCAGGCGGGTCAAACGCGAAAAATTTACCCCGCAGGCCCAGGTAATCGTCGATACCGCCCTCGATAAACTTGACGCATCGCTACAAGACATCCTGCCGGACTATGGCGTCAAAAAACCGGATATGCCGGCAGGTCACGTCAGCTTGCCCGATGTAGAGGAGCTTCGCGCACGAACTCTGGCGTTGGGACCGAATGCCGGCGCTGCCGAACGGGGCACCATACTCGCCCTCCTCGGTTCCATTGAACGCGCTGAGCTCCTGATCCGCCGTATTGATCATGAGCGCAAATCGGTCAACCGGCAGGCCGTTCTCGCCCGCTCGGCAGCTCACAAGGAGAGACAACGCCTCGTTCTTGATGGAGGCATGAGTCCAGTGCCGGCAGAATAAGGGGCAATTCAGCCGCTGCAACCGAACCGCCGCCGCGGCAAGAGGATTCAACCTTCCTATTCAAACACGATCGCCGGGGCGGCGCGTCCGCCCTTCGTCGCCGCGAGCTGATCCCAAACGCTTGCGGCGATCTCGCGATAGGCTTGTGCCTGCGGACCGTCGGGATTGCTGACAACTATAGGCGTTCCGGCATCGGACGTCTCGCGGATTTCCATCACCAGAGGCACCTCGCCGAGGAAGGGCACGCCGAGGCGTTCCGCTTCCTTGCGTGCGCCGCCATGGCCGAAGATGTCGTAGCGTGTGCCGGTGTCCGGGGCGATGAAATAACTCATGTTCTCGACGATACCGAGCAGCGGCACATCGACCTTCTTGAACATGTTCAAACCCTTGCGCGCGTCGATCAGCGCCAGGTCCTGCGGTGTCGAGACGATAACCGCGCCGGCCAGCGGCACCTGCTGCGCCATTGTCAATTGCGCATCGCCGGTGCCGGGCGGCATATCGACGACCAGCACGTCGAGATCGCCCCACTGCACTTCGCGCAGCATCTGCGTCAGCGCCGACATGACCATCGGCCCGCGCCAGATCATCGGTGTTTCCTCGTCGACGAGGAAGCCGATCGACATCACTTTGAGGCCGTAGCCTTCCATCGGCTTCAACACGCGGCCTGATACAACCTCCGGCCTGCCATGCAGACCAAGCAGCCGCGGCATGGAGGGTCCGTAAATATCCGCATCGAGGATGCCGACGCTGTGGCCATTGGCCTTGAGCCCCAACGCGAGATTGACGGCTGTCGTCGACTTGCCGACACCGCCCTTGCCCGAGGCGACGGCGATGATCGCGCCGACACCGGGCACGCCGGATTTGACCGGCGCGCCGTGGCTGTGTCCATGCGCCGCTTGTGCCGGCGCACCCTGGGCTGCCGCGCCACTCTGGGCCACGACCCGCGGTGGTGGAACCGCGCCTGCCGGAGCCGGACGTTGCACCGGGCGCGCTGGAGGTGTTGGCCGCGGCGGGGCATCATCGCTTGTCGGGCCGCCTTTTTTCTCGGCGGTCAGCGCGACGATAGCGCCGTTCACTCCCGGCATCGCCTTGACGACACGCTCGGCGGCGGCGCGCAAAGGTTCCAGTTCCTGCGCTCGCGCGGCCGGCACGGTGATCGAGAAGAACACCTTGTTGTCGGCGATGAAAATATCCGAAACCAGCCCGAGCTCGACAATGTTGCTGTTGAAGTCCGGGCCCGTCACCGTCTTCAATTGCTCGAGTACCTGCTCCTGGGTCACGCTTGCCATTACAATTCCATCCCTGTCATTCCCTCCAACTCAAATAGTGCAGTTGGAGCGAATCGCCAATGGTCATTATCCGCGCAAGTGCCGTCATTAAAGTTTCGCGAGGATCGGTGCCAGGCGCGCTTTATAGGCCGCGAATATCGCATCGCGGTCGCGGTGGCGGCCCTCATGCACCACATGCCGTCCGGCTGACCAGACATCGCTGACCGCGTGGCGGTCGCCCGCGAAGATCCAGCCGTCGAGCAGACGGTCGCCGTTCAGCCCGAGCAGCGCGGGGTTTTGAGCATCGAGTGCGATCATGTCGGCCCATTTGCCGGGCGCAAGACTGCCCGCGTCTCGACCGAGAGCCTGCGCACCGCCGGGGAGCGCCGTATCGTAGAGTGTGCGGCCACAGGATTTGCCGTCGACCGACAGCGTAACCCGGGAGACGTCGCGCAAACGCTGGCTGTATTCGAGCTGGCGCAATTCCTCCGATGGCGAAATACGGATGTTGGAGTCGGATCCCGTGCCGAAGCGCCCGCCTTCGCCGAGATAATTCACCCCGTCGAAGATGCCATCGCCGAGATTGGCTTCGGTGATCGGACACAGCCCGACAACCGCGCCGCTTTGCGCGACTCGGCGCGTTTCTTGCGGTGTCATGTGCGTCGAGTGGATCAGGCACCAGCGCTCATTGACCGGCAGACGGTCGAGCAGCCATGTCATCGAGCGCTGGCCGTAAGCCGCCTGCACTTCTTCGATCTCCGGGATCTGCTCGGCGATATGAATGTGGAACGGCATGTCGCGAAAATGCTGTTCCAGCGCCTTCAGATCGCGTTCGTTGACGGCGCGGATCGAATGCGGCGCGACGCCGAAGCCCGCATCGGCGCTGACAGCTTTGGCGGCTTCCCGCGCCTGCTCGGCCAGTTGCACATAACGCTCAAAATCATTGCCGAAGCGCAATTGCCCGCCCGCCAGCGCCCGACCGTCTACGCCGCCTTGCATATAGGCGACCGGCAACAGCGTCAGGCCGATGCCCGTGGCGCTCGCCGCTGCCGCGATGCGTTCGGACAGCTCGGCCAGGTTCGCATAGGGCTGTCCGCCCGGCTGGTGATGCACGTAATGAAATTCCGCGACGCTGGAGTAGCCGGACTCCAGCATCTCGACGAAGGCGAAAGCCGCAATCGCCTCGATATCCTCAGGGTCCAGAATGCCTAGGAAACGGTACATGATCTCGCGCCACGTCCAGAAGCTGTCGCGCCCCGCAGGGCTGCGTGCTTCGGAGAGCCCGGCCATCGCCCGCTGGAAAGTGTGACTGTGGAGGTTTGCCTGCGCCGGCAGCAGGACATCGACGCCGTAAGCATTCGGCGCGCTTTCGTTCCCGGCCACAACCGAGCCAATGCGTCCCGCACCGTCGATCTCGATCAGAACATTGTTCTCCCAGCCATTCGGCGTGAGAGCTGTCCGGGCGAACACCGATTTTCTAGCCCCACTCATTTCTTTCCTCCCGCCGATTGACAGGTTATGTATATACATATTAACGTTACGGGCAAGACCAAAAAGGGAGCGGACTGCGGCCGATGAGGAAAATTCTGTCCGGATTGAGGATCGCCACGCTGGAAGATACCGGCGCGCCGTATGGTCTCATTGAAAACGGGGCGATCGGCATCGACGGCGAGCGGATCGCCTGGGTCGGACAGACCATCCCTTCCGGCTGGAATGATGTCGAGCTTCAGGATTTCGGCGGCAGGCTGGCGACCCCTGCTCTCATCGATTGCCACACCCATCTCGTTTTTGGCGGTAATCGCGCCCGCGAGTTCGAGATGCGGCTTGAAGGCGCGACCTATGAAGATATCGCGCGGGCCGGCGGCGGCATTATCTCCTCGGTCAAATCGACCAATGCACTGAACGAAGAGGTGCTGCTTGCGCAAAGCCTGCCGCGGCTCGATACCCTGCTTGCCGAGGGCGTCTCCACCGTCGAGATCAAATCCGGCTACGGGCTGAACATCGATGCCGAGCTGAAAATGCTGCGGGTCGCGCGCCGCCTCGCCACAATGCGCCCGGTACGCATCCGCACAAGCTACCTTGCTGCCCATGCGACGCCGCCGGAGTACAAGGGCCGGCCTGATGATTATATCTCCGAAGTCGTGCTGCCCGGTCTCGATGCCGCCCATGCGGAAGGCCTCGTCGATGCGGTGGATGGGTTCTGCGAGGGTATCGCCTTCTCTCCTGCCCAGATTGCCCGCGTTTTCGACAAGGCGGAGCTACTCGGCCTGCCGGTCAAGCTCCACGCCGAACAGCTCTGCAACCTTGGCGGGGCCAAGCTTGCAGCGTCGTATGGCGCCTTGTCCGCCGACCATCTCGAATATCTCGATGAGGAAGGCGCCAGGGCCATGGCGGCTGCCGGAACAGTCGCGGTTCTCCTTCCTGGCGCGTTCTATGCCTTGCGCGAAGAACGCGCGCCGCCTGTAAAGATCTTGCGCGATGCCGGTGTCCGCATCGCCGTCGCCACCGATTACAATCCCGGCACATCGCCGCTCACTTCGCTGCTGCTGACCATGAATATGGCGTGCACCTTTTTCCGGCTGACCGTCGAAGAAGCGCTTGCCGGAGCCACGCGTGAAGCCGCACGCGCCCTTGGTTTGCATGAGGAAATCGGCACCATTGCGCCGGGCAAACGCGCCGAGATCGCCATCTGGAACGCAGAGCAACCAGCGGAACTTTGCTATCGCATCGGCTTCAACCCGCTCCACCAGCTCGTATTGAAAGCATAATTGACGATGACAATAACACTCCATCCCGGCGCAGTGCCGCTTGCCACTCTCGAAACGATCTACTGGCATGGCACGCCTGCAAAGCTCGATGTGTCTTTTCATGCCGGGATCGAATCGGCAGCGAAACGAATTACCGAGATCGCCGCCGGGAATGCGCCGGTCTATGGCATCAATACCGGCTTCGGCAAGCTTGCATCGATCCGGATCGATGCCGCCGATGTCGGAACGCTGCAGCGCAATCTCATCCTGTCCCATTGCTGCGGGGTCGGGAACGCGCTGCCGGAAAATATCGTACGCCTCATCATGTCGCTGAAGCTGATCTCGCTCGGTCGCGGTGCTTCCGGTGTGCGCCCGGAACTCATCGGCCTGATCGAAGCCATGCTGGAAAAAGGCGTGATCCCGGTCATTCCGGAGAAGGGCTCCGTCGGCGCTTCCGGCGATCTTGCACCCCTCGCCCACATGGCGGCAGCGATGATCGGTGAAGGCGACGTCACGTTCGAGGCGAGGCAAATGCCGGCCGCCGAGGGCCTTGCCAAAGCGGGCCTCAAGCCGGTCGTGCTCGCGGCCAAGGAAGGTCTGGCGCTTATCAACGGCACGCAAGTCTCGACAGCTCTTGCACTAGCGGGGCTGTTTCGCGCCCACCGCGCCGGTCAATCAGCACTGATCACCGGTGCGCTTTCCACGGACGCGGCGATGGGTTCGTCGGCACCGTTCCATCCGGATATCCATGCTCTGCGCGGTCATCGCGGCCAGATCGATACGGGTACGGCTTTGCGGCGGCTGCTCGAAAACTCGCCCATTCGCGAGAGCCACATCGAGGGCGACGAGCGCGTGCAGGATCCCTATTGCATCCGCTGCCAGCCACAGGTGGATGGCGCCTGCCTCGACCTTTTGCGCATGGCGGCGCGTACGCTCGAAATCGAGGCCAACGCCGTTACCGACAATCCGCTGGTGCTCAGCGATGGCTCCGTCGTCTCGGGCGGCAACTTCCATGCGGAGCCGGTGGCCTTCGCCGCCGATCAGATCGCGCTCGCCATTTGTGAAATCGGCGCGATCGCCCAGCGCCGCATCGCCCTTCTGGTCGATCCGGCCTTGAGCTACGGCTTGCCCGCGTTCCTTGCAAGAAAGCCCGGCCTCAACTCCGGCCTGATGATCGCGGAAGTCACATCCGCCGCGCTCATGTCGGAAAACAAGCAAATGTCACATCCAGCGTCGGTGGATTCAACGCCGACCTCGGCCAATCAGGAAGATCACGTCTCGATGGCCTGCCACGGGGCGCGCCGCCTGTTGCAGATGACGGACAATCTGTTCTCGATCATCGGCATCGAGGCCTTGACCGCCGCACAGGGAATCGACCTTCGCGAACCCCTGCAGACCAGCCCGGAACTCACCCGCGCGCATGGCGTTATTCGGGACGTAGTGCCAACACTCGACGAGGACCGCTACATGGCGCCAGACTTGAAGACCGTTTCCGACCTCGTTGCTTCGGGTGCGCTCAACGCCGCGATTTCTCCCGATATTCTGCCGGTTCTGAGTGTTGAAGGATGAACGTTGACCTCTCACTCGCCATCGCCGCGTCTTATGCAAGGACATATGATCCACTTTGCACTCGTAGGTCGTGCAGCGCTCCCCACCTCCCCCTGGATGGGGGAGGTCGCAGCGAAGCTGCGGGTGGGGGTGAGAGCCCTTTTACTATATCGCAGCAACCAAACCAGCCAGGCCAACGAATAGTACTCACGCACCCCCACCCGGACCTTCGGTCCGACCTCCCCCATCCAGGGGGAGGTGGGGAGCGCTGCAGAGAGACCTATGCGATAGCCCTGCCACAAGGGGGAGGGCGAAGGCGGCACCGTTTGCTCCGTTCTGGCAGATTTCCGCATGACATAAGTTTAGCCAACAACAATCTGGATACAGCCCGATGAATGCCGTTGACGTCAAACAGGGGTCATCCCCAATCATTCTGGGCTTTCCGCACACGGGAACCGATGTTCCGGCCGACATCCATGCCCGGCTCAACGATAATGGCCGGATGCTCGCCGATACGGACTGGCACATTGACAAGCTCTACGACGGCTTGCTGCCTGAGGTCACGACTGTCCACGCCACCTTTCATCGCTACGTCATCGATGCCAATCGCGATCCCACGGGGGTCAGTCTTTACCCCGGCCAGAATACCACCGGTCTCATTCCCGACACTGATTTCGACGGCAAGCCGATCTGGCGCGATGGCGAGAAGCCGACGGCCGCGGACATCGAATACCGCCTGAAACAGTTCCACAGCCCTTACCATGTGGCACTGGCCAAGGAGATCGAGCGCGTGCACGAAGCCCACGGCCTTGTCGTTCTGTACGATTGCCACTCCATACGTTCGCATATTCCGTTTCTCTTTCAGGGCAAGCTTCCGGATTTCAACATCGGCACCAATGAGGGCAATAGCTGTTCCCCGGAAATCGCCTCGGCAGTTGGCCGGATCGCCTTTGCGGCGCGCGGCTATGACGCTGTGATCAACGGCCGGTTCAAAGGTGGCTGGACGACGCGGCACTACGGACAACCGCAGCTCGGCATCCACGCCATTCAGATGGAACTGACGCAGTCCTCCTATCTGACGAAGGAAGCGCCGCCTTTCGCCTATGACGAGGCCAAAGCCGAACGGCTCCGCAAGCACCTCAAAGACATTCTCGAAATCATCCGACAGACCGCGATCAAGCTGGGGAGCAAATAATGAACAATCCGCGCCACAATATCCGTGAAGTGCGCGCTCCGCGCGGCGACAAGCTGAACACCAAATCCTGGATGACCGAAGCGCCGCTGCGCATGCTGATGAACAATCTCGATCCCGATGTCGCAGAGAACCCCAACGAGCTCGTGGTCTATGGCGGCATCGGTCGTGCCGCCCGCACGTGGGACGATTTCGACAAGATTGTTTCCACCCTCAAGACACTGAACGAGGATGAAACGCTGCTCGTCCAGTCCGGCAAGCCGGTCGGTGTGTTCAAAACCCACGCCAATGCACCGCGCGTGCTGATCGCGAACTCCAATCTCGTGCCGCATTGGGCAACCTGGGATCATTTCAACGAGCTCGACAAGAAGGGTCTCGCCATGTACGGCCAGATGACCGCCGGCTCGTGGATCTATATTGGCACGCAAGGCATCGTTCAGGGCACCTACGAAACTTTCGTCGAAGCCGGACGCCAGCATTATAACGGCAATCTCAGGGGCAAGTGGATTCTGACTGGCGGACTTGGCGGCATGGGCGGGGCACAGCCGCTGGCTGCCGTCATGGCCGGTGCCTGCTGTCTTGCTGTCGAGTGCAACCCGGACTCGATCGATTTCCGCCTGCGCACCCGATACGTGGACGCCAAGGCCGAAACACTGGATGAAGCGCTCGAAATGATCGACCGCTGGACCAAGGCGGGCGAAGCCAAATCGGTCGGTCTGCTCGGCAATGCCGCCGATATCCTGCCCGAACTCGTCCGGCGCAATGTGCGCCCGGATATCGTCACCGACCAGACCTCGGCACATGATCCGATCAACGGCTATCTGCCGAAAGGCTGGACTTTGGCCGAATGGCGCCAGAAGCGCGAAACCGACCCGAAGGCCGTCGAGAAAGCCGCCCGCGCTTCGATGCGCGAACATGTCGAAGCCATGATTGCTTTTTGGGAACGAGGCATCCCGACACTCGATTATGGCAATAACATCCGCCAGGTCGCCAAGGATGAAGGGCTGGAAAACGCCTTCGCTTTCCCCGGCTTCGTTCCGGCCTATATCCGTCCTCTCTTCTGCCGTGGCATTGGGCCATTCCGCTGGGCGGCGCTTTCGGGCGATCCGGAAGACATTTACAAGACCGACGCCAAGGTGAAGGAACTCACGCCCGGCAACACCCATCTGCACAACTGGCTCGACATGGCACGGGAACGCATCGCGTTTCAGGGTCTGCCGGCGCGCATATGCTGGGTCGGTCTCGGCGATCGCGACCGGCTTGGACTCGCCTTCAACGAGATGGTGCGCAACGGTGAGTTGAAGGCACCGATCGTCATCGGCCGCGATCATCTCGATCTCGGGCTCGGTCGCTTCGCCGAACCGCGAAACAGAAGCCATGAAGGATGGTTCCGATGCGGTTTCCGACTGGCCGCTGTTGAATGCGCTGCTCAACACCGCCTCGGGTGCAACGTGGGTCTCGCTGCATCATGGCGGCGGCGTCGGCATGGGCTTTTCCCAGCACTCCGGCATGGTGATTTGCTGCGACGGAACCGACGACGCGGCGGAACGCATCAAACGCGTTCTCTGGAACGATCCGGCAACCGGCGTCATGCGCCACGCCGATGCGGGCTACGAGATCGCCATAGACTGCGCACGGGAAAAGGGCCTCAACCTGCCGGGCATTCTCGGCTAATGAAAATACTCCGTGCCAGCGATCATCGGCGAATGCCGTGGAAGAATGGCGGCGGCGTCACCACCGAGATTGCCGTCGATCCTCCACTCGCATCTGTCGCCGATTTCGACTGGCGCATCAGCATGGCGACTGTTGCTTCCGATGGACCATTTTCGCGGTTTGACGGTATTGACCGCACGCTGACCGTTCTCAACGGCGAGGGACTGGAACTCGAGGTCGAGGGCGAAACACCGGTGCGATTGACGCCAGCAGGCAGGCCTTATCCATTCCCGGGAGACGCAACGGCATCGGCAAAATTGATTGCTGGATCGGTCACCGATTTCAATGTCATGACACGGCGGGGGCGCTGGACTCACAGCGTCGACAATCTGTCCATCGATGGGACACAGGTCCTGCCAATCGTCGGGAATGTCTGCATCATCTTCTGCCGCACTGGTGAAATCATCCTTGATAAGAACCCGAGCGAAAATTTGTCAGGGGGTGGCGAAAAGTGCCATTTGCAGCCCGCCTTGGCGAATTTTCGCTCGGGTTCTGAGTCGTCAGCGCTTGAGGCGCATGATGCTGCGTTGATCGATGCTTCGGCTGATAGCGTGGCGATTTCCATTGGCGGGTCGGGAGAGGCAATCATCGTGCACCTGTCGCAAACTCTATCGGCCGAATAAGAGGTCGCCTTGGATCAGTTGGAAAACCCCATTACCGATACGCCGAAGGGTCAGCTCTCCGCCCGTATCCGCCACGACATCGAACAGCGGATCCTGCTCGGCGAATGGGCTCCCGGTTTTCGCATTCCGATGGAACGCGAATTGATGGAAACCTACGGTTGTGCGCGGATGACCGTGAACAAGGCTCTGTCGGCGCTTGCTGCTTCCGGACTCATCGAGCGCCGACGCAAGGCGGGAAGCTTCGTTTCGCAGCCGCTGTCACAATCGGCCGTCATCGAAATTCCGGACGTGCGTGCCGAGGTCGAGGCCATCGGTCAGGTCTACAGACTTGAGGTGATTTTACGGCAACAGCGCCGCTCGACGCGAGACGACATGGAACGCCTCAATGTACAAACGCCGCGTCAGGTCCTGGCGATTTCCTGCCGTCATTTTGCCGGCCGGCGCGTCCATGCTTTCGAGGACCGGCTGATCGATCTTGTCAGCGTTCCGGAAGCCGCCGATATCTCCTTCGCCGACGAACCTCCGGGAACATGGCTGCGCGGTCATGTGCCGTGGTCGGAGGCTGAAAACCGGATCAGCGCGTTCAATGCGGATTCCATGCTGGCCACTCGTCTGGAGGTGAAGGAAGGCTCGGCCTGTTTGCAGGTCGAACGATCGACATGGAGAGGCAAACGGCCGATCACCGCCGTTCGTATGTTTTACCCGGGTGAAACCTATCGGCTGGTTGCCCATTTCAGTCCGAAGGGCGACATGCCGCGCCGCGATCTTTCGTAGTCTCCGGTTTGGAACCAAACCAGTCTGAACCGGAACATTTTTTGCACACGAACAGGCAAAACTCATGCAGGAGTTGCCGAAACTGTTGCAAGAATCGTCGAATCTGGCGCAAGATTTTCCACCTTGACGGGAAATTCCCGTGTGCTCAGTTGCATTCCTCTTTGCCGCATGGATTTTCCGGTCTGGCTCCTGTATTTAAACCTGCGAAGTGAAAATGGGGCGGTAATGCGCAATATTCGAAACGACTGGCGATTGGCGGTGCGCATGCTTTGCGCATTGGCGCTCGTATTCGTTGCCTTCGCGCACCAGCCCATTTCAGCCTCTCCAGCCAGCGATATCGACCTTGCCGCCTATACTTTACCGGACGGGTCAGTACCCGTTCTCTGCCTCGACAACCAGGTGGAACAAGGTTCCCACAAGAGCGCCTGGCACGGCAATGGTTGCGAGGCCTGCCGTCTTTCGGCGTCCGTCGTTCTGCCGGTTCCGCCCATGGCGTTCGGCTTGAAAAACGAGCCAGTTCAATCACTTACGATTAAGCGGGAAGCGGTCCGGATCGCGCGCAGCCTCTTTCCGCCATCGGCTCCACCGCAAGCTCCTCCCCTCGTCTGACATAAAATGCGCCCTCGAGGGCGCGTCGCGGCGGCCTGCTCCGGCGGTGCCGTCAACCTTGCTGTCAGACGACTGGAACACATATGACCGTCTCAAGCATGGCTTCCGGGAAGCCTTATTATCTCAGTCTTTCGCTCTATCGCGCCATTTGGCGCTGGCACTTTTTCGCCGGCCTTCTGGTCATCCCTTTCATGCTCAATCTCGCCATCACCGGCAGCCTCTATCTGTTCAAGGACGAGATAGACAACACCGTCTTCGCCTATCGCAACGTGGTTCAGCCGCGCGGCGAATTTCTTGCCCCTTCGCTCCTGACCGACAACGCGAAAGCGGCGGTGCCGGGATCAAAAGTGCTGCGATATCAATCACCTGGTACTCCAACACAATCGGCAAGAGTCACCGTAGGTACCCCCGACGGGAACGTTCTGGTCTTCATCGATCCCTATAGCGGCGCGGTTCTGGGCAAGGTCGGCGAAAAGGAAGAATTCAACTGGGTCGTCAAGAAAATTCACAGCCTCGAATATTTCGGCCTTGCCTTCAACCGCATCGTCGAAGCCGTCGGCGGCCTTGCGTTAGTCCTTGTTATTACAGGCTTTTATCTGTGGTGGCCACGTAAACAGACTGGCGGTGTCGTCACTGTTCGCGGAACTCCGGACAAACGTGTGTTCTGGCGGGATCTGCATGCCGTGACCGGCGCAGGTGCCGGCGCATTGATCTTCTTCCTTGCGATATCCGGCATGCCGTGGTCGGGCTATTGGGGTGACAAGCTGAACACGACGTTGTCCGGCTATGGACTTGGCTATCCCGTTCAGCTGTGGGACAATGTCCCGGTTTCAAAACTTCAGACAAAACAATTACTTGGCAACTCCGGATGGACTGTCGAAAATGCACCGGTGCCGGTGTCAACGTTGGGCGGAACGCCCGTCGGGCTTGACCGGATCGTCGCCTCCGCGGCGGCAGCGGGCATGACACCAGGCTTTGAAGTCTCGCTGCCTGCCAGCAAGAGGGGGGTTTATACCGCAGCCGTCTTCCCCGACGATATCGTAAAACAGCGGACAATCCACTTCGACCAGTATAGCGGTAACCCATTGGTTGATTTGAAGTTTTCCGACTATGGAGCCGGTGCCAAGGCCATCGAGTTTGGCATCGGTGTGCATCAAGGCCAATATTGGGGCCTTGCCAACCAACTCGCCATGTTGGCGACATGCCTTGCGATCATCCTCGCCTCTTTCTCTGCCGTGGTCATGTGGTGGAAGCGGCGTCCTTCAGGACGGCTCGGCGTGCCACCCATGCCGCAGCAAAAAAGTGTCTTTGCAGTATTTACCTTGGTCATACTGGTATTCGGCATCGCCTTTCCACTGACCGGGTTCGCAATTCTCGGCATGTTGATCCTCGACCAGTTGATCACGCGCATCCCTTCGCCTTTGCAACGTGTATTCTCATAAGAAATCTGAATTGGAGACGCCTCATGAAATCTTTTTCCAGAATTACCGCCGTCGCACTGGTATTTGCGGCAATCTCGTCTGCTCAGGCGCACGATCATTCCAAGATGACGCAGGGTGCCGCCACTAGCGATGACAGCTCCATGGACCCCGTAAAAGCTGGGGATCTGACCTTGAGCGGCGCCTTTACCCGCGCCACCCTGCCCGGAGCGAAAGTCGGTGGCGGCTATATCAAGATCGAAAATCAAGCGAGCGGACCGGACCAGCTCCTTGGCGGCTCCAGTCCTGTTGCTGCGCGCGTCGAGGTGCATGAAATGAAGATGGATGGCAACGTCATGCAAATGCGCAAGCTGAAGGACGGACTTGCGATTCCGGCTGGCGGCAGCGCAGAACTCTCTCCTGGAGGCACACATTTGATGTTGATCGACCTCTCAGCCCCCCCTGAAAGAGGGCGATATGGTACCTGTTACGCTCGATTTTGCCAAAGCCGGCAAGGTCGACGTCCAGTTCATGGTCGGGCCTGCAGGCGCAACAAGCATGGAGCATAATTGATGAATTTCCGCTTCTTGCGCTATGCACTATGGGCGCTGATCGCCATTTTGTGCGGTTTTCTTGTCTTCACCTATGTCAACGCGCGCAATGGCGGTAATACCCAAGCGGTCCAGCTCGGCGTTCCGTTCAATCTCGTTGACCAGAACAACGCTCCGATTACCGCCGCGGCCTTCAAGGGCCATCCAACTGCGCTGTTCTTCGGGTTCACCCATTGCCCCGAAGTCTGCCCGACGACGCTCTTCGAAATGGCCGGATGGCTGAAGACGCTTGGCGATGAAGGCAAAGACCTGCGCGTCTTCTTCATCTCCGTCGATCCGGAGCGCGACACCCCGGACGTCATGAAGGGCTATACATCGGCCTTCACGGACCGGATTACCGGCATCACCGGCAATCCGCAGGAAGTCGAGAAGCTCCTCAAGGGCTGGAAGATTTATGCGAAGAAGGTGCCAACCGAAAACGGTGATTACACCATGGACCATACGGCATCAGTCATGCTGCTTGATCGCGACGGGCGGCTAAAAAGCACGATCGACTACAAGGAAAGCCCAGACGTTGCGTTGAAAAAGCTTCGGCTGCTGATCGCCGGATAAACATGCGCTTGCTATCTCTTCCGGTCCCCGGTCCGGAAGAGATAACTATGCTCTTCGCGGGTCGATCCGAACATTTGTATACTAAAAAGCTCATAATTTCCTAGAATTATTCTAACCTATTGATATTTTTATAGGTTTTAAAGATTTAGTATTTGACATTGCGGTTTTCAAAAGCCTTTATGCGGAAAGTGCAAAAGCACATCCCTTTGATGTCTGGGCCTTGAACCCTTTCGATTGGAGGACCCTATGATAGGTCTTTTTCTGCCACGCCTGCGCGTGGTTTCCCTGCTGAATCATCAGCAACTGTCTCCTGTCTTTGGCCGCAACAGCTTACGGCAGCTGGTCACCCGCGGTCACCGCAGTGGCCCTCTCGCCCTGATCCGCAACAACGAGCAGGATGGGAGCGGCGATGTATCCACGCATATCTGAGTCCGGCAATAGTGCAGGTTGCTATTTCGACCGCACACCGGAAAAGCTGGTGCTCGAAGGCTACCGGCGTTGGACGGCGGGTTTTGAAACCGGCTCTGTCATCGCGTGGGAAATGGCCTATGGGCTCTACAGCGAGCTGCTCGGCACGCGTAACGGCAACCGTGCACTATCCGAGCTGTCGTTCTTCATCCGGACCCTGCGCCACTGCGCATTATGCCCGCTCAAGACATTTCCATTTGGTTCGCACCATGTCTGCCGGGAAGAATGCATGACCTTAGGGCTCATCGCCGGGATACAAAATTGCGACATGGTTGCGGCACGAACCTGCCTCAATGCCATGGCATGTCCCTCGCGCCATGAGGAAGTGGAGAACGCAGCGATCAGCTTTGCCGAAACGCTGGCCGAGATGGATCAGATGCTCTTGCCGATCCCTAAATCTGCGATCGACGACATCATTTCCCGCCCGTTACGGGCGAACTTTCACTGAGGAGAGAAAGCGCATGATCATCAGTTCACGTATGGAACGCCGCCTTTCCATAGCAGCCACCGCGTTATTGACAGCCGCAATCTTCGTCATGCCAATCAAGACGCGCACTTTCAACGATGCCCGGAACGATCCCGCCGACTACACACGGTTTGCTGACGCGACGCCGGTGAAAATGCCATTGGGCAAATAGAAATCCGGGCAAGTTCACGCAGCTCGACCGGGCGAACAAATTGGGCCGGAAGATTATTCCGGCGTAGTCGCATTTTCCAGAGAAGCCCCCCGCGACCTTCTCAATCGACCAAAAACAGCTCTGCTACTTAAGTTTGAGAGAATCTTATGCCTGCGCGGAATAGACGACTGTTTCAGTAGACTATGCCAATACGGTAGAATATTCTAATTTTTCCCTGTAAAAGGAATTCTTTCTAACGCCCCTATTTGGAGGCGCTCTGCTACGCTTCAGTTCTAATCATACGGAGGCAGGCATGAAACGTTCCCGATTTTCCCTAGCACTGGCGGCTGTGTTGCTCACGGCGACGGTCGCCATTCAGCCGATGTCTGCTGCCCACGCGGACACCACCCTTTTAAACGTGTCTTACGATCCGACACGCGAGCTTTACAAGGACTTCAATGCGGCGTTCGCCGCCAAGTGGAAAGCCGACACGGGCGAGACAGTGACGATCCAGGCATCTCACGGCGGCTCAGGTGCGCAGGCGCGTTCCGTCATTGACGGGCTGGACGCCGATGTTGTGACGCTAGCGCTTGAAAGCGATGTGAATGCCATCGTCAAAGCCAAGAAAATCAATCCTGACTGGATCAAGAAATTCCCGCACAACTCTGCGCCGTATACGTCAACGATAGTTTTTCTCGTGCGCAAGGGCAATCCGAAGGCCATCAAGGATTGGGGGGACCTCGTCAAAGATGGCGTGGAGGTGATCACGCCTAATCCTAAAACGTCCGGTGGCGCCCGCTGGAATTACCTTGCGGCCTGGGCATGGGCCAACGCGCAGTACGGCGGCGATGAAGCCAAGATCAAGGAGTATATTGGAAATCTGTTCCAGCATGTTCCCGTGCTCGATTCCGGTGCACGCGGCGCGACCAATACATTCGCCCAGCGCGAACTCGGTGACGTATTGCTTGCCTGGGAAAATGAGGCGTACCTGGCATCAGCGGAATTCGGCGATGACAAATTTGATATCGTCGTTCCACCCAGCTCGATTCTCGCTCAACCGTCTGTTGCCGTGGTCGATGCGAATGTCGATGCAAAAGGTACTCGCAAGGTAGCTGAAGCCTATCTTGGATATCTGTATTCCAAGGAGGGCCAGGAGATTGCAGCCAAGCACTTTTATCGTCCCTCCGAGCCTGGACTGGTAGCGCCAGAACTAATCAAAAAATTACCGGAGTTGAAACTGGTTACGATCGATGATCCAATCTTCGGCGGATGGGCAAAGGCACAGCCCTATCACTTCGGAGATGGCGGAACCTTTGACCAGATTTACAAGCCGAAACAGTAACAGCATGACATCCAACCTTGCGAAAGCGGGTTGGCGGTTTAAGCAGCCGAGCGTTATTCCGGGATTTGGAATGGCGCTCGGTTTCACTCTTGCCTACCTCGCACTCATTGTTCTTATTCCTTTAACAGGCCTTGTCTTGCGCTCGGCTTCATTGGGCCTTCCCGGATTTTGGCATGTAGCGACTGATCCACGAACCGTAAATGCGCTGAAAATCAGCTTTGGCACATCCCTTATTGCTGCTGTGATCAACGTCATCTTCGGTATCATCGTTGCGTGGGTACTGGTGCGCTACCGGTTTCCAGGCCGCAGAATTGTCGATGCCATCGTCGATCTACCGTTTGCGTTGCCGACGGCTGTTGCTGGCATTGCGCTGACGGCGCTTTATTCGAAAAACGGCTGGATCGGCCGCTGGCTCGATTTGATCGGGATCAAGGTTGCTTTCACGCCGATCGGCATAACGATCGCCCTGATCTTTATCGGTCTGCCCTTCGTGGTTCGGACTGTTCAGCCAGTGATGGAGGAAATCCGCAAGGAAGTCGAAGAAGCTGCAGCGACACTCGGCGCCAACCGCTTCCAGACCATTACACGGGTACTCTTGCCGGGCTTGCAGCCGGCCATCCTGACCGGATTTGCGCTGGCATTTGCGAGGGCGGTGGGTGAGTACGGTTCTGTGATCTTTATCGCCGGAAACCTTCCCTATGTCTCAGAAATTGCGCCGCTTTTGATTGTGATCCGACTAGAGGAATTTGATTATGCGGGTGCGACCGCGATTGCTACGATCATGCTGTTGATCTCATTTTTCATGCTTTTCGTCATCAATCTCATTCAGGCATGGAGCCGGAGGAGGTATGGTTATGGCGCTTGAATCTGGCTCCGTCACAGACCCGACAGCTACAGCTCGGCACGCGACCACCGAGCGGCGTACGGCACGCTTCGTTTTGACAGGTATCGCGTTGGCCTTTCTTGCGCTGTTTCTTGTGCTCCCGCTCGTATCGGTTTTTGTCGAAGCTTTTCGCAAGGGACCCACTGAATATTTGGCTGCATTTTCAGAACCTGATGCTCAGGCAGCCGTTCGTCTGACACTGCTGGTCGCTTCCATCGCGGTACCGCTAAACGTTGTTTTCGGCGTTGTCGCGGCGTGGGCGATCGCCAAGTTCGAATTCAAGGGCAAGGCCTTCCTGACCACATTGATCGATCTGCCGTTTTCGGTATCGCCGGTCATTTCCGGCCTCGTATATGTATTGTTGTTCAGTTCACAATCCGCACTAGGCCCGTGGTTAAAATCACATGGCATCGAGATCCTTTTTGCGGTGCCCGGAATCGTGCTGGCGACCATGTTCGTCACCTTTCCATTTGTCGCGAGGGAATTGATCCCACTGATGCAGGAGCAAGGTACGACCGATGAAGAAGCCGCCTTGTCGCTCGGAGCCAATGGCTGGCAGACGTTCTGGCACGTCACGCTCCCAAACATCAAATGGGGCTTGCTCTATGGCGTACTTTTATGCAACGCCCGGGCCATGGGAGAATTTGGCGCAGTATCTGTCGTTTCAGGACATATCAGGGGCCTCACCAACACGATGCCGCTGCATGTCGAAATTCTTTACAATGAATATAATTTTGTCGCTGCTTTCGCAGTGGCTTCGCTCCTGGCGCTTCTTGCGCTGGTAACACTCGTTCTCAAGACTCTTCTGGAGCTGAGATACGGCGCGGAGCTACGTGCGGTTGGCGGACACTAAAGGGGGTTATTTATGGATGTTCGTGTAAGTGGTGTGCGCAAGGAATTCGATCGGTTTCCAGCGCTGCACGACGTTTCACTTGATATCAATTCTGGCGAACTCATTGCGCTGCTCGGTCCGTCCGGATCCGGCAAGACCACACTGTTGCGCCTGATTGCAGGGCTTGAAACTCCCACCGAGGGTAAGGTTTTCTTTGGCGACGAGGATGCTTCGCTGAAGTCCGTACAGGAGCGGAACGTCGGTTTCGTCTTTCAACACTATGCCCTGTTCCGCCATATGACAGTGATTGACAATGTCAGCTTCGGCTTGAAGGTACGTCCTGGCTCAAGCCGGCCAAGCAAGGACGAAATTCGTCGACGCTCGTCGGAACTTCTGGATTTCGTGCAGCTTTCCGGCCTTGAAAAACGCTATCCGGCGCAGCTCTCAGGCGGCCAGCGTCAACGCGTCGCGCTCGCCCGGGCCATGGCTATCGAACCGCGTGTGTTGTTGCTGGACGAACCCTTTGGCGCGCTTGACGCGAAGGTCCGCAAAGAACTTCGCCGCTGGTTGCGCGAAATTCACGACAAGACAAAGCATACGACTGTTTTCGTGACGCATGATCAGGACGAGGCGCTGGAATTGGCTGACCGCGTTGTGGTCATGAGCCAAGGCAGGATAGAGCAGATCGGTACCCCGGATGAGGTCTATGACCGGCCGAATTCACCGTTTGTCTACAGCTTCATCGGTGAGTCGAGTTCCATCGGCGTTCAGATCAAGAACGGCGAATTATGGCTTGATGGCGAAGCGTTGAGTATCTCGAGCGATCGACCTGACGGTGAAGGACTGCTGTATTTCAGACCGCACGATGTCGACCTTATTGAGGACTCCAACGGAGGCATCGCCGGTACAGTCGTTGCGAGCCGCCGTGTGGGTGCTACGCGACGCATCGAGCTGCGAATAGCTGGTGTAACCGATCATGTGGAGATCGAAATTCCAGCGGACCACCCGGCAACGGAAACAAGCCGCATCGCTTTTCGCCCCAAACATTGGCGCGTGTTCCCAAAGAGCTGATCGACCCAATTTAGCGAAAGACCGGGATAGCCAAATCCCGGTCTTTTTTGTTACAGTCAATGGTCTCATATTTATCGCAACGGGCTTGGCTATTCAGCTGTGACCCGCCGATGCAGCGGCTTTCCCCTGTGCAGAAGCTCCGTAATTGCGTACAAAGACTAATAGAAATCTGACTCATTTTCATCAAAACTGATCGCTAACGATAAAAGTGGTGATAGCTTAATTGCCATGACCTGATTAGACCATAAACTGAACGTGGACGATCGGCCCTGATCGCCTGAGTGCTCCAATCCCGAAGATTCTTTCTTCCAAACTGAAATGAAACCAATGCCCGTATTGAGCTTTTTTCAAGCGTTTGCATCCCAGAAGAAGACTGTTGGTCAGATTTTTGCTGTCCAACCCAACCCGATACGGGCTCATTATAAATCAATCGACGATTTGAGGGATCTTGGGACCCGGGTGGCAAAGGGCGAAGACGTTCGATTGCCCGATTACGAGCCGATGGTTTTTGAGCAGCGGACCGTCGAAAACGCAAGGCTGATCCTGCATTCCTACCGTTCCTCCGATGCGGCAGCACGTAACGGTGAAACGATAACACCAGCAGCCCAATGGCTTTTGGACAATTATTACCTGGTCGACCAGAACATACAGCAGGTCGAGCGCGACCTGCCCAAGAAATTTTTCAGACAGTTGCCGCCGCTTGCGAACCAGCCCAACATTCCGCGGGTAATGGCGCTCGCCTGGCTTTATGTCGCGCATACAGACAGCCAGTTTTCGCTGAATAGCCTGAGCGCCATCGTCGAAGGCTTCCAGACGGTCGAACCCCTGCATATCGGTGAATTGTGGGCACTTCCATCCGCCGTCCGCTTTATTCTAATTGAGAATGCCCGGCGTCTTTCGCTGCGCGTCGAGCGTGCCCGCCGCATGCGCGCGTACGCCAATAGTGTTGCCGACGAAATCACGCTGAACGCTGAAAAAGACACCCTCCCGCAGCTTTTGGCACAGTATGCGCCAGCGGCCAAGGACAGCACGTTTGCCACCCACCTGCTTTACCGTTTGCGTGGCGGCACCGCTCACTCCGGAGCTGCGGTCGCGTGGCTCGAAGACGAGCTCGAAAAGAATGGCAGCGATTCCGAGGATGCCATCATTCAGGAACATACACGCCAATCGACGGGCGGCGTGAGCATGGGCAATCTCATTCGCAGCCTGAAGGCGATCGATGACGTTGACTGGATTACCTGGTTTGAGACAGTCAGCGGCGTCGATGCCGTTCTGCGCGACAACTCCAATTTCGATGCGCTCGACTTTCATTCTCGCAATGCCTACCGCGTTGCCATTGAAAAGATTGCCCGCCGCTCAGGCAAGAGCGAACACGACATCACGCAATCGGCTCTCGAACTCGCACATAAAAGTGCTGAAGAGACCGGTGGCGAAGGGGGCGTTACCGAGCAGCGCAAACGCGATGTCGGTTATTATCTTGCCGGAGACGGCCGTCCGGAACTTGAAGAGACGTGTGGCTACAAGCCGACACTTCTTATTCGTTGGGTGCGGTTCTATCGCAGATTGGGCCTCGCCGGCTTGTGGGCCCCGGCTTCGTTCTTCTCGATCGCTATCCTCGTACTGATCAATTATTTCCTGCGCCGTGCTGGATTGTCCGACGGCATGACTTGGCTGTTCACTTTGCTCGCAGTGTTCCCCACGATGGAAACAGCCAATGGCTTCGTCAACTGGATCATACCGATGTTCATGCCGCCGACGCGGCTCATCGGCTTCGAGTACAAGAACGGCCTGCCCCAGGAGGCAAAAACCCTCGTTGCCGTGCCGACGCTGATTACCTCGCGTGACTCCGTCGATGAGCATATCCGCAATCTCGAAGTGCACTATCTCACCAATCCGCGCGGCGAGGTCTATTTCGCGCTTTTGACGGACTGGGCTGACAGCAAATTTGAACAGACCGATGATGATCTCGACATCTTCGACTATGCGCGCGAGAAAATTACTGCGCTGAATGAGCACTACACGCAGAATAATCCCCGCTTCTTCCTGCTGCATCGCAAGCGTCTGTTCAATGCGCAGGAGAACCGCTGGATGGGCTGGGAGCGCAAGCGCGGCAAGTTGCACGAGCTCAATATGCTGCTGCGCGGCGACAAGGATACGACGTATTTCCCTTCGAACGAAGAAATTCCGACCGACATCAAGTTCGTTATGACGCTCGACTCCGACACGCGCCTGACACCCGACTCCGTCAATCGCCTGGCGGGCAAGCTCATTCATCCCCTTAACAGGCCCATCTACAGTGCCAAGGCAGGCCGTGTGGTCAGTGGCTATGCCATCTTGCAGCCTCGCGTCACTCCTTCCCTGACGACCGGCGATGATGCCTCGTTCCTGCAACGCGTTTTTTCGGTCAATCGTGGCATCGACCCTTACGTTTTTGCAGTTTCCGACGTCTACCAGGACGTTCTTGGTGAAGGCACGTTTACCGGCAAAGGTCTTTATGACATCGATTTCTTTGAAGCCGCACTTGACGGAAAGATCGGCGAAAACGCGGTTCTGAGCCATGACCTGCTCGAAGGCGGCTATGCGCGTAGCGCGCTCGTAAGTGATGTCGAAGTGGTCGAGGATTACCCCACGGGCTACAATGTCGATATCTCGCGCCATCATCGCTGGACGCGTGGCGACTGGCAGCTCCTGCCTTATCTTTTCAGCACACGACCGGGCGTCACCGCAGTCACGCGCTGGAAAATGGTCGACAATCTTCGCCGCTCGCTTACTCCTATATTCTGGATCCTTGCCTCAATTGCCGGCTGGACATTGCTGCCACCGGGGCTAGCTACAGTTTGGCAATGCTTCATGATCTTCAGCATGTTCATCGTGCCGACGATGATCCTGTTTACCAATCTCGTGCCGACGGACATGAACCTTTCGCTCAAGGGGCACTTCCAGGCGATCCTCACGGATATTTTTGCAGGGGCAGCCGACATCGCCCTGCGTATCACCTTCATCGCAAATATGGCTTGCCTGATGCTCGATGCGATGGTGCGCACGCTCTATCGCCTTTTCATTTCGCGCAAACATCTTCTTGAATGGCGCGCGGCAGCTCAAGCAAAGACGAGTTCGCCCGACACGCTGAGCTACTACCTGCAACTCATGTGGCCCGCGATAATTGTCGCCCTGATCGCCATTGGCCTTCCCTTGGCAGTTCAAAGCCGGGCTTGGTTCCTGGCTGTTCCTTTCGCATTGATCTGGCTGCTATCGCCAGTGATTGCATGGCTTGTCAGCCGCTCGGCCAAACCACTCGATGATTTGAACGTGCGCTCATCTGACAAGGGTGAACTGCGACGTTTCGCCCGCCGTACCTGGCACTACTACGATACATTCGTCACCAAAGAGCAGAACTTCATTCCACCGGACAATTTCCAGGAGGACCCGTATCCCGTTATTGCGACGCGCACGTCGCCTACCAATATCGGCATGTATTTGCTCTCGACTGTCGCCGCCCGTGACTTCGGTTGGATCAGTTTTAACGAGACCCTGACCCGCATCGACCAGACCCTCGAAACGCTCGAGAAGATGGAGAAATATCGCGGCCATCTCTACAACTGGTACGAAACGACCACGCTGCGACCACTCCTTCCACTTTACGTTTCGGCGGTGGATAGCGGCAATTTGGCGGGCCATCTCGTCGCCCTGTCATCGGCGCTGGAGAAATGGGCCGAGGCACCCTCGGTTTATCTACAGAGCGATCTCGACGGCGTTCTCGACGTCAGCGATATTCTTGAAGAAGCCATCAGTGACATTCCCGATGATCGCCGCGTTTTGAGACCCTTGCGCCGCCGCCTTGAAGAACGCGTTTCCAACTTCCGCCGGGCAATCACGACGATCAAGGAGGAGCCCGAAACCGCATCGCTACGCACAATCAACCTTGCTCTCTTCGCGGGAGATATCCAGCGCCTGACAGAAGAATTGCATGGCGAACTCGAAAGCCCGGTTAGCGCCACCGCCAATGAGTGGGCGCTCCTGCTCGTCAAGACGTGTCAGGGACATACGGACGATGCAATCGGCAGTCACGAGAGCACAGACATTCTGCGCGAACGCTTGGGTACCCTCGCGACACGAGCGCGGCAGCTAGCATTCGACACCGATTTCACCTTCCTGGAGCGCAAGGAGCGGCGCCTTTTGTCCATCGGTTTCCGCGTGGAAACCAACGAGCTCGATGCCAGCTGTTATGACCTTCTCGCCTCCGAAGCGCGTCTGGCCAGCCTCTTTGCCATCGCCAAGGGCGATATTCCGGTGGATCACTGGTTCAAACTCGGCCGTTTGCTGGTGCCGGTTGGCTGGCGCGGTGCGCTGGTTTCATGGTCCGGGTCGATGTTCGAATATCTCATGCCGCCTCTGGTCATGATCGAACCGCTCGGGAGCATGTTGGATCAAACCAACAAGTTGATCGTACAACGCCAGATCGAATATGGGGAGTCCAAGGGACTGCCCTGGGGCATTTCCGAAGCGGCTTATAACGCCCGCGACCCGGAGATGAACTACCAGTACACCAATTTCGGGGTTCCGACACTCGGCCTCAAGCGCGGCCTTTCCAAAAATTACGTTGTAGCGCCCTATGCCAGCATAATGGCCAGCCAGTATCAACCGGCAGCCGCTGTCAAGAATCTGCAACGTTTGCGTGCCATGGGCGCACTCGGACAGTATGGTTTTTATGACGCCGTAGACTTTACCAAATCGCGCGTCCGCGAAGATGACGAATATGCCGTGGTGCGCAATTACATGGCCCACCATCACGGTATGTCGATTGTTGCCGTCAACAATGTTGTATTCGAAGGTCGAATGCGTGAGCGTTTCCACGCGGATCCCGTGATCGAAGCAGCTGAGCTGCTTCTGCAAGAGAAAGCTCCACGCGAAATACCGGTCCTGCAAGCCAAAGCGGAGAACCCGATGCGCAAGGCGGTGGAGAGCTCGGAAGAAACGGCTTCTATCCGCTTCATCCAGAATCCATTGAGTGCGCCAACCGCAACGCAAATAATGTCGAACGGACATTATTCGGTGATGGTCACTGCCAATGGCGGCGGATATAGCCGCTGGAATGGCCTTGCCATTACGCGTTTCCAACCCGATCCCCTCGAAAGCGGTTATGGTACGTTCCTGTTCCTGCGCGATCTAGAAAATGGCGAATGGTGGTCAGCAACAGGCGATCCTGTGCGTGTTGCAGGCGAAAAGAGCACATCCATCTTCGCGGACTACAAGGCGGAGTTCGTCAAGGAGAATGGCACGATCCATTCTACCGTTGAGGCGATCGTTGCCTCGGATTCCGATGGCGAAGGCCGCCGTATCGTCATCACCAACACCGGTACCAAAGACCGCATTATTGAAGTCACCTCTTACGCCGAACTGGTATTGACGAACGACGATACGGATACTGCTCACCCTGCATTTGCCAAGATGTTTGTGGAGACCGAGATCGACCAGCGTGGCGACGCGATCTACGCTACGCGCCGCAAGCGGGGTAATGACGATCCGGACATCCACGTGGCCCATGTCGTAAGCGACAGTTCCGGTGCGATGCGCGAAATTCAGGCTGAAACCGACCGGCGCAACTTTATCGGTCGCGGGCGCTCTCTACGTAATCCGGCTGCCTTCGACGAAGGTGCGACACTCAGCGGCAGTCATGGTTTTGTGCTCGATCCCATCGCTTCTCTGCGTTGCCGTGTCCGCGTTCCCGCGCACAAGAAGGTTACGCTGGTCTTCTGGACTCTCGTACGTCCCAACCGTCAGGAGCTCGAGGAGGTGGTCTCCCGCTTCCGCCATCCGGATTGCTTTACCCGTGAATTCTCATTGTCGTGGACGAGTTCGCAGGTTCGCCTTCACCACATCGGCATCAACCCCGACGAGGCAGCTGAATTCCAGCGTGTCGCGACGAGCCTGATCTATCCCGACAAGACGCTGCGCATGCCGTCTGAAAACATCGCAAGCGGGCTCGGCAGCCAATCCGAGCTTTGGCCCATGTCGATCTCCGGTGACTTCCCGATCCTTGCGCTTCGCATTGATGATGAAGCTGATATGGAAACCCTGAGGAACCTCTTGAAAGCCCACGAATATTGGCGTGCGAAAGGCCTCGTTGTCGATGTTGTAGTCATCAACGAGCGTTCATTCTCTTACGCACAGGATTTCCAGCGCGGGTTGGAAGCCATCTGCGAAAACAGCCGTGCCCGCGGCGCTCAGCTTGGACCGCGCGTCCACATCTTCACAGTCCGTAAAGATCAGATGAGCGACGCAAGCTACAACACGCTTCTGGCTGCAGCCCGTACTGTCATGCACGCGCAGAATGGTTCGCTTTCCGAGCAACTGAAACGCATGGCAGGTCTGAGTGCCGATCTGGTGCCGGTCACGGAAACCAGGGGTAAATCCATCATAGCCGGTGATATTGAGAATAACGATTTGCGGGGGATCGCGCCGGCACCGACGCAGCTTATGAACAAGCGCCGTCCCAAGATTTCTGCAGACGACCTGTCATTCTGGAACGGGTTTGGCGGCTTCGACATGAAAAACGGCGAATATGTCGTTCGTCTTGGTGGGCTGGTCAGTACCCCGCAGCCCTGGATTAATGTGATTTCCAACCCCAGTTTTGGCTTTCACGTATCAGCCGAAGGCGCAGGTTTCACCTGGTCCGGCAACAGCCGCGACTATCAGCTGACGCAGTGGTCGAATGATCCGGTCATCAACCGGTCCGGCGAGGCGATTTATGTGGTGGATACGGATAAGAACATCGCGTTTTCACCCACGGCATCGGTGCTCCGCGATCCCTCTGTCCAGTACGAAACCCGGCATGGACAAGGTTATTCGATCTTTATTTCGCGCCACGGCAATATAGGGCTTGAGCTTACGCACACGATCGATCCTGACCAACCAGTTCGCCTGTCGAGCCTCAAGATCACGAATAGTGGCGGTACCAGCAAACAACTGCGTGTCTACGGATTTGTTGAATGGGTGCTCGGCAATGCTCGTGCAAAGACCGCGCCATTCATCGTGCCGTCCTGCGACACTGAAACGGGCGTTCTGTTTGCCCGCAATCCATACGGCACGGACCGACGTGAGCGCGTGGCGTTCTTTGCAGCCAGTGTAAAGCCTCAGTCCTATACAGCCGACCGCGCCGAGTTCTTTGGCGCGCTCGGTTCTGTTGATCGTCCAGAGGCGGTTCTTCAGGCAAAGATGCTGTCAAACCTGGTCGAAGCCGGCGGCGATCCCTGTGCTGCACTTGCAGTCGATATCAAAATCGCTGCAGGCGAAACTCAGGAGCTGGTCTTCTATATGGGCGATGCCGGCAGCCGCGAGGAGGCTCGCGAGATACTTGCGGGCCATAGCAAGCGGCCGTTCGAAGACACTCTCTCATCTTCGAGAGCGATCTGGACAGACTTCCTCGATGGGTTGCAAGTCGATACCCCGGATGATGCTTTCAATGTCATGGTGAATCGCTGGCTGCCTTATCAGAGTCTTGCCTGTCGCATCTGGGCACGTTCGGCTTTCTACCAGGCAAGCGGCGCCTTTGGCTTCCGCGATCAGCTGCAAGATACATTGTCCATGCTGATCCTGGACCCATCGCTCGCACGTCATCAAATTCTCAACGTCTCGGCGCGCCAGTTCAAGGAAGGCGACGTTCAACACTGGTGGTTGCCGACGACTGGCGCTGGCGTTCGCACGAAGATCTCCGACGACGTGGTCTGGCTCGGCTATGCCATCGCCCATTATACCTCGGTGACGGGCGACATGAGTATACTGGATGAGCAGGTCGCATTCATCGAAGGCAGGGCGCTAGAAAACGGTGAGCATGACGCCTTCTACCAGCCAACGATCTCAGACGAGAAAGTCAGCGTCTACGAGCATGCAGCCCGTGCGCTTGACCTTGCCGTTGCCCGTACGGGTTCCCACGGCCTGCCATTGATGCTGACAGGTGATTGGAACGACGGCATGAACCGTGTCGGTGAAGACGGTAAGGGCGAAAGCATATGGCTTGGCTGGTTCTTGATCAGCACTCTGCGCGACGTCTTGCCGATCGCAAGGCATTTCAAGGACAAGGAACGCATCGAGCGATGGGAAGTCCATATTGAAAGTCTGAAAGCCGCTCTCGAGAAGGATGGGTGGGATGGTGAATGGTATCGTCGTGGCTACTTTGACGACGGTGCTCCTCTTGGCTCGAAAAAGAGCGACGAGTGCAAGATCGACTCGATCGCTCAATCCTGGAGCGTCATATCCGGCTATGGCGATCCAGACCGCAGCAAGCGGGCAATGCAATCGGTCGCAACACATCTGGTCGACGATGATGTCGATATCATCAAGCTGTTCACGCCACCGTTCAACAAGACGCGGCATGATCCAGGCTATATCAAGAGTTATCCCGTCGGCGTGCGCGAAAATGGCGGGCAATATACACACGCTGCGACCTGGGCAGTTCTGGCCATGGCCAAGCTTGGCGATGCGGATGAAGCGTATCGCTGGTTCAAGAAGTTGAACCCTGTCAATCATTCGCTGACAATGGACAAGGCCGAGTTTTATCGTGTGGAACCTTACGTAGTGGCAGCGGACGTTTATTCGGTAGATCCTATGCGCGGACGCGGCGGCTGGACTTGGTATACCGGATCCGCCGGCTGGCTCTACCGTGTGGCGACAGAAGGCATTCTTGGCATCAGCCGTCGGAACGGCAAGCTATTCGTCGAACCTGCGCTTCCGTCGGAATGGAAGGGCTTCAGTTTCGTTCTGCGCAATGGCGAGGCCCGCTATTCGATAGAAGTGAAATCGGCGTCAAAGGGTGCCGGTAAGATCACTGTCAACGGTAAGAAGCTCACCAAAGCGGAAAATGGCATCCCGTTGCAACCGACGGGCGAACACAAGGTCATCATCGAAGTACCCGTGTCATAAACATTCCGTGTTCTTACACACCCGCCGCCTGTGACATTTCACTGGCGGCGGCTGTGTTTTGGCTGCAGAGCCCATTTCCAATTGGATTACCAGTTGAGAATCTTTGCAACTGACGTCAATCTGGCGCATAGTCAGCGTTATGAAACATGCATTGAATCAGAAGCCAGACTATGAAAAGGAACTACGCAAGGCTGGTGTACGTATCACCAAGCCTCGGCGTATTATCATCGATATTCTGACATCCACCGAAGACCATCCGGATGCGATGAAGATTTTCCATCGTGCCATAGAGATTGACGCCAGCATTTCACTGTCCACTGTTTACAGGACCATGAATCTGCTGGAAGAGATGGGCGCCATCCATCGCCATGCTTTCAATGGCGGACCATCGCGTTTCGAACAGGCCCACGGCGAGCACCATGATCATCTGATCGATATCGATACCGGTGCGGTAGTCGAATTCAAGTCAGACAAAATTGAAAAATTGCAGGAAGAGATTGCCAAGTCGCTCGGCTACGATATCGTCCATCACCGTCTGGAACTCTACGGACGCAAGACCGGCAAGTCCTCATAAAAACCGCCAAAAGGGGCGGCTTTTACGACCATCTAAATACTCAGGCGGCGTTAGACGCTGGCTGCGATGTCAGCAGCTCGTAGAGCAAGCCCGCATCATGGGCGGTGCGCAACTTTGCAATGCGCTCCGGATCACGCAGCATACGCGCAATGCGGGATAATGCTTTCAGATGATCGGCCCCGGCATTTTCTGGCGCCAAAAGCAGAAACACGATATCGACCGGCTGGTCGTCCAGTGCTTCGAAAGCGACCGGCGTTTCGAGCTGAGCGAAAACACCGGCGATTCGCTTCACGCTATTTATCTTTCCGTGGGGAATGGCAATGCCGTCGCCAATGCCAGTAGAGCCCAAGCGTTCACGCTGTATGATCGTGTCAAATACTTCTCGCTCGCTCAGGCCGGTCAAGGCGGCCGCCTTTTCCGACATGATCTGCAAGAGTTGCTTTTTGGAATTGACTTTCAATGCGGGCAGGACAGCGTCGGGCTGAATGAGATCACCCAGATCCATTATCTCTCTTCCTTCCAGTTACCACCCGCGTAGCTGACTGTACGCGAGTGGTCGTTCAAAAATTCGCTATGAATCCGCTTCTTCACGTCGGAGCAACGTTTTCACCCGCCACTGTCGATGGATCGATCCAGCCAATATTTCCATCGGCGCGGCGATATACAATATTTACCTGCGTACTACCAGCGTTTCGGAAAACAACGACGGGACTATCCTTCAAGTCGAGTTCCACGACCGCAGAAGCCACACTCATGCTTCTGAGCGCCATTGATGTCTCTGCGACTATGGTTGGCGCATAATCTTCCGGAATATCCTCATCATCATCCGGTACGGGCGCCATCACCGTGTAAGAAACATCGTCGAAAACCCCATTTGAACCTGGAGCCTGATGCGACTTGAGGCGTCTTTTATAGCGCCGCAGACGCTTGTCCACGCGTTCGCCGGCTGCGTCAAATGCAAGCAATGGATCCTGCGCTTCGCCCGCCGCCTGCAAGACGGTCCCTGTATCGAGGCGAACAAGGCAGTCGGCAATAAATCGAGATCCCTGTTTTTCTACCGTGACATGACCGGTATATCCGCCATCGAAATATTTGGAGACCATCTCCCCTATCCGCTCCTCAATGCGAATGCGGAAAGCGTCACCAATGTCCATATGTTTCCCAGATACACGCAGACTCATGATACCTCACCTTCATTGTGATTTTTTCCTTGCGCGAACCAATCTACACTGTTGTTGGAAGGCGAGCAAAGACATCCCGTACAACCCGTGCGAGCGTTTCATCGCGTTTCAATTGCTGATTCTTCATTCAAAGGTGCGCTTTCACTTCAATGGTTGCAAATTACCGGCGCTTGTCTCCCTGACCAGACTTCTTCGGTCCAGTTCAATTACCCACTCAGCAAAATTCTACACCCACGTGGCGGATGAATCCAGACTTTCCATCCCCCTTGCACGCCGATGCCTGAGCTTTTTTCTCACGCCGCCTTTGTACAGAGGAAGCAATATTCATGCCCTCTCGGTATTTTGCGACGGTACGCCGTGCAATCTCGATCCCTTGTTCCTTCAACAAATCCACAATTGTATCATCCGACAGAATGTCGTCCGGCGTTTCCACGTCGATCAACTGCTTGATCTGATGACGTACCGATTGTGATGAATGTTGCTCTCCGCCTTCGGTTGCCGCGATCGCCGCATTGAAAAAATACCGTAATTCGAACACACCCCGCTTCGTCAGCATGTACTTGTTCGCTGTGACCCGGCTAACCGTAGACTCGTGCATACCGATTGCGTCAGCCACATTCCGCAAGTTGAGCGGCTTCAGATAGGCAACGCCATGACGAAGAAATTGTTCCTGCTGGCGAACGATCTCACCGGCGACCTTGAGAATTGTTTGTGCCCGCTGATCAAGACTACGCGTTAGCCAGTTGGCACTTTGCAAACACTCGCTCAAAAACGTCTTCTCAGCTGGAGACGTCTTCGTTTTCGCTATCGTCGCATAATAGCTGTTATTGATGAGTACTCGCGGCAGGGCATCGGGATTAAGCTCAATTCGCCAACTTCCATCTGACGCGGTATCCACCTGGACGTCGGGCACGATGCTGTCCGCGATGCCAGAGGAAAAGGCTGTCCCGGGTTTTGGATCAAGATGCTGGATTTCTTGCAGCATAGCTAGAATATCCGCGTCACCTACATGACACAGCTTCTTGAGACTGTGAAAATCACGCTTGGCCAGTAAATCGAGGTTTTGCAGCAAGATCTTCATGCTCGGGCCGAAGCGGTTTTTTGCACGCAGCTGGAGCGACAGGCACTCCGCAAGGTCACGCGCGAACAATCCCGCAGGCTCGAATCTCTGCAAGATTGCGATCAGTTTCTCGATATGTTTGGCATCGACACCAAACCTTGCAGCAATTTCCTCTACGTCAGCCCTCAAGTAACCACTCTCATCGAGATGATCGGCAAGCTCAGCGGCGATAAGGCGATCGCCCGCCGATGCGAAGGCGAAAATAATCTGCTCGGCGACATGGCCCCGAAGGGTCTCCGGCGTTGCTGTGACCTGTTCGAGGTTAAATCCCTCACCACCGGTTGAAAGATAGCCATCGCCGGAAGATGACTTCCACTGTGAAGCGAGATCGCCGGCAATAAAATCATGTGTTCCGGGATCGTCGGGAAAAATGTTCTCGAGAGAGCTATCGAACGTATCTGACATGGAACCCGAACTCGTCGACTCACCACTCATCAGCCACTGGTCGGCTTGCCCGCCCAAGGGGTTATCAGCTTCGCCATCGCTCCCGACCGCTCCTCTACCAAATTCGCGTTCATCACCGGAAATCCGATCGGTGTTGAAGCCGCGCTCATCGGGCGAAAAATGCTCTCCAGTTGTATCGTCTCGCTCGAGCAGGGGGTTTTTTTCAATCTCCTGCTCTATAAATTGTTCGAGTTCGATATGCGTCAGCTGCAACAGTCGAATCGACTGCATGAGCAGCGGCGTCATTACCAATGCCTGGGTTTGCCTGAGATCGAGCTTTGCCGACAGAGCCATGGTGGATGCGGGTACTCCGGTACGATTTTCTTTGCAGCTGTACAGAACTGGCCCAATCCTTGCTTGTCAATCACAAGTAAGGGAAAAACGTGTTGGTGCGGCAATTTTCAATCTAAAGACGTATTAGAAATGGCATTTCTTGCGAATGAAACCCCGAAAATGGGAAAATCAGAGCTTGAACTGATCCCCAAGGTAAAGTCGTCGAACGTCCTGATTGGCAATAATTTCATCCGGTCGACCGTGGGTAAGCACTTGTCCTGCGTGGATGATATAGGCCCTGTCAATCAGCTTCAGCGTTTCGCGCACATTATGGTCGGTGATCAGCACGCCAATGCCCCGGCCGGTCAAATGACGCACCAGTTGCTGAATATCAGCAACGGCAATCGGGTCCACACCTGCAAAGGGTTCGTCCAGAAGCATGAAATTAGGACGAGACGCCAGGGCGCGAGCGATTTCCAGCCGGCGGCGTTCGCCACCTGACAGGGAAAGCGCAGGGGCCTTGCGCAGGTGAGCGATGTGAAACTCCTCAAGCAATGAGTCGAGTTCCTGAGCGCGAGCGCTCCGATCTTTCTCGACAACTTCAAGGACAGCCTTGATGTTGTTTTCAACCGAAAGACCGCGGAAAATTGAGGCTTCCTGGGGAAGATAGCCGATGCCCAGCCGAGAACGTCGATACATCGGCATCGTCGTTACGTCGAAGCCATCGATTTCAATCGTGCCCTTGTCGACAGGGACCAGACCAGTCACCATGTAAAAACAGGTCGTCTTGCCGGCGCCATTGGGACCGAGAATGCCAACGGCTTCACCAGCGCGTACCCCAAAGGAAACACCGTTGACGACCTGGCGGCCATTGTAGCTCTTGGTGATGCCACGTGCGACAAGCGTGCCCTTCATACGGTCAACCGCCGCCGGGTCAGCAGGACGCATTTCCTGAGAGATGGTAGAGTCAGGCCGAGCGGAAAGCTTGCTGGAAGAGCGACGCGAAAACAAGGACACTATGGGCTCAGTTCTTCGGAGCGTTCTTGGGAGCCACAACGATAGAGACACGACCTGTCTGACCACTCTTGCAGCTTTCAAGCTGGGCCTCGCCCGTTTTGAGCTGCGCTGTCAGCTTGCACCCGACGGCAACATTGTCGCCTTGGGAAAGGACAACCTTGTTGCCAGTCAAGACCAGCACTTCAGTTTTCATATCAAAAGTGCCGTGATCACCCGTGGCGACCTGATCTTCGGATTTAACGTAGACCTTGTCGTTAACCTCGAGGTGATCGATATCCTGGGCTCCGGCACCGGCCACTCCCGTGGTTTTTGGCGCGTCAGCAGGGGCAGCGCCGGTTGTGTCCTTCTTGGGGCCCTTGACGTAATAGACGATCATGGAACCAGCTTTCAGAAGCGTCGCACCTTGTACGACGGTCACGTTGCCAGTGAAGGTGGCCGTGCCCTCATTGTCATGAACCACAAGCTTATCCGCATCGATCTGGATCGGCTGGTCGCCTGACAATTTGATTCCGGTTGTTGCAGTAGAAGCGTCCTGGGCGAGGACGGGAGCAATCATCATGGACGATGCCAACAGGCCCAACGCAACGGTCGAAATGCTGATCAGTTTTGCCCCGCACAACATCGTCTTCTCTCCTAAATCCGGGATTTCCCTTGAAATCAGCAACAATCCCCAGACATTACTCTGACGATTTGATTTCCTTGTCACCTTCTTGCAGCTTTGTAGGCAGAATGACAAGCCTTACCCGCTTTTCAAAAGTCATTACCTTGCCGCTTTCGGTAATTTGCATACTGTCCGCGGTTATACTCGACTTGCTATTTTTTACGCTGACCGGGTCGTCCGTCGACATGGTGTTGCCAGCTATATCTATATCAGCCGATTGCAGCAGGGCAGTAATGCCATCGGATGTTGTCAAGCTTATGGCGCTGTCGAGCTTCAACTGCCGGTTCGCATTGTCGTACACACCCGATTTCGCTGTGACCTGCGCGCGCAGGTCCTTGCCAACCGGAATTTCCGCACTAATCCCCTCCAGAGAGATCACATTGCTGTTGCCTACGTCCTGCAGTGCTCTCACGGCGCTCATTTTGTAGGGAAGCTTGTCCTTCGTAAATCCATCAAGTTTCGGGTTCGTCATGACAAGTTTACCGTTTTCCATCCCGGCATTATCGAGCGAAATATTGCTCGGCACACTCGATGTGGAAAAGAAAGTGAACCAGGAAAAAATAGCAGCACCGATCAGAGCGACCGCAGGCAAGGCAAACTTCAGAAACCGCACGCGCCGCGAGTGGCGTTCCGCAGCACGAAACACCATGGAGTCTTTGTCAGAGCCCGCGAACTGCCGGGCGACCTCAGCATGATGGTCGGCGTCGGCGGTGACATCGCGCCCCGCGCGCGTATCGTTTCTTTCGATGGACATAGGTCTGGTTGTGTTTACCGATTACAATATAATGGCTAGTTGAACGCCAATATGGTTATTTTTCGATGAAATGGGCAAGTACCTGTCGCAGAAGTTGCATCTGGTGCAACAAGTATGCCGTCATTTGACGAGATACAAGGTCCAATCTGCCGAACAAGCGCCCGCAGCAAGTCTGGACTTCGACGAAATGATATCGCAAAGAATAGCTGACCCTGGTTTGAAAGCGAATGGATAGGACTATGGCAAACACTGCTGACGCAATTATCGACAGACGACGTCTTCGCAGAAAATTGACATTCTGGCGCGCGTTCACGCTCCTGATCATAGCCCTTGCATTGATTTCACTTTATTTTTTCAATGGCTCCGAAGGGTTTTCCGGTAAATCAGCGCCGCATATCGCCAAGGTTCGCATTGAGGGCACGATTTTTGAAAATGATGAACTGCTCAAGCGTCTGAAGGACGTGGAGGATTCCGACGCGGTCAAGGGCGTGATCCTCTCCGTCGATTCACCGGGGGGGACAACGGCCGGTGGTGAAGCCATCTACGAGGCTGTGCGCAAGCTTGCCCTGAAGAAGCCTGTCGTTGCCCAAGTCGGAACGCTGGCTGCCTCGGCCGGGTACATGATTGCGAGTGCAAGCGATCACATCGTGGCTCGCCAGTCCTCGATCATCGGCTCCATTGGCGTGCTCTTCCAATATCCTGATATTTCTCAGCTGCTTACCAAACTAGGCGTGAAGGTCGAGACGATCAAATCCAGCCCGCTCAAGGCAGAACCGAATTTTTTCAATCCGGCCAGTGACGAAGCAAAGGCGATGATTCACCGGATGATCATCGATTCCTACGACTGGTTTGTAGGCTTGGTCCAGGAACGGCGTAAGTTTACGCATGAACAGGCTTTGGCCCTTGCCGACGGTTCGGTCTTTACCGGTCGCCAAGCAGTTGCCAACAAGCTGATCGACGAACTTGGTGGCGAAGACAAGGCTATTGCCTGGCTCAAAACAAAAGGGATCGATGCCAAACTTCCAGTTGTCGAATGGAAGCCCGTCGAGAAATCCTCACTCGGTATGTTTTTTTCGCATTCCGCCCTGAAAATGCTGACCAGATATCTCGGCCTTCCGGAAGAAACTGCAGGGGTGCTGCGCGAATTGACCGGCGATCGCATGTTCCTTGACGGACTCGTTTCTGTTTGGCACGTTGACGGCAAGCCTGTCGGCGCGCAATAAGGATATTAAACTCATAAGATCAGTGACATAGTATTCAGGTTGATGCTTTTTGACCTTGTCCTCCTGATCTCGAACCGGAAGGGATTTCGCTGTGATCAAATCAGAGCTCGTGCAGATCATTGCCAACCGCAATCCGCATTTGTTTCAGCGTGATGTGGAAAACATCGTCGGCGCCATATTTGACGAGATCACCGATGCACTGGCCGAGGGCAATCGGGTCGAGCTCCGTGGCTTCGGCGCATTTTCCGTCAAGAACCGCCCAGCCCGCAGCGGACGCAATCCGCGCACCGGCGAAAGCGTCGACGTTGAGGAAAAATGGGTCCCTTTCTTCAAGACCGGCAAAGAATTGCGCGACAGGCTGAATGGCAACGGCTAGGGACGCGTCCCCCGAGCATCAGCGTTGCAGGAGAGAAATATGATCAATCGTATTGTCATTGTCCTCGTTCTGGTGCCGCTTGCCGTCATCCTGATCGCCTTGTCTGTTGCAAATCGCGAGACGATATCGTTCACAATCGATCCTTTTAATCCGGGCAACCCTGCCCTCTCCTACTCTGCGCCGCTTTTTGTCTGGCTGTTTGCCTCCCTGATTCTCGGTTTGATCCTTGGCAGCTTGGCGACTTGGTATAATCAGGGAAAACATCGAAAACTCGCGCGTCAGCGCAAGCTCGAAGCGGAGTTACTGCGCAAGGAAGCCCGCAAGGCGTCGGCCGAGACACCGTCTACGCCAAACCTTCCTTCGCTCCATTAACGACCACCGAGGATATGAAATGAAACTGATCTCTCCGGCCGAGGTCGATGGGCTATTGAAGTGGCCGGATATGATCGACGCACTCGAACAGGCATTCCGTCAGGGAGTGATTCAGCCGGTGCGCCATCACCACACCGTCGATCGCCCGGACGGTGCGGCTTCAACACTGCTGCTGATGCCTGCCTGGTCCGACTTCAACGCCTTGGGGGATTCCTCAAAAGGCTATATGGGCGTGAAGATCGTTACCGTATCCCCGGACAATGGCGCCATCTCGAAACCTGCTGTCATGGGCGTGTATCTGTTGCTTGACGGCAAGACCGGTGAACCACAGGCTCTCATTGACGGACAACGGCTTACCCTGTGGCGCACTGCTGGTGCATCAGCGCTCGCAGCCCGCTATCTGGCTCGTGAAGATGCGTCCAATCTCGTGGTGCTCGGGGCCGGCGCGCTTTCGGGATTTCTGGCACGCGCACACAGTGCCATTCGTCCTATCACGAAAATATCCATCTGGAACCGCAACTTCGCTGGAGCCGAGAAAGTAGCTGCTGAGCTCGTTGCGGATGGCTTCAACGCCAAGGTTGTGAACGACAGGCATGAGGCGATCGCAGGGGCCGATATCATAACTGCCGGCACGCTTTCGACTGAGCCATTGATCCTTGGCAGACACCTGAAGCCCGGCGCCCACGTGGATCTGATAGGAGCATTCACGCCGTCCATGCGCGAAAGCGATGACGAATGCATCAAACGGGCGCGCGTTTTTGTCGATACCAGGGACGGTGCGCTGAAAGAGGGCGGTGATATCGTGCAGCCGATCAAGGCGGGCGTCGTTAACGAAAGCCACGTCATCGGCGACCTTTTTGACCTGACGCGCGGCACGATCAAGGGGCGCCAATCCGCGAGCGAAATCACGCTCTTCAAATCGGTTGGCGCCGCTCTGGAAGACCTTGCGGCGGGCATTTTGATCTATGAAAGGGCTATCTTGGCTTCCGCTTGAGCGTTTTTGCTTTCGCCTTCCCTCCTCTTGACATAGGAAACATCCAATCAACTGCGAGGGATGCACGGCTTGAAATCGTCTGGCGGAAAAATCAGGAAGGCAAAAGGGCTCGGTCCGAAGGCGAGCGCTTCGAAAGGAGCGCCGCATCGGCAAGCCGCAGTGAAGCCGCGGCCGCAATTTGCCAAAGCACCCCGCCCCGCCGATATCGATCCTCAGCAAAAATCCGCGCCTCGTTCGGAAGCGGCTCCAAAGCGCGTTTTGACTCGCCGTACCGGCGTGCGCCCCCAGGAACGAACAGGATTCATCCTCGAAACCTCGCCTTCCGACGATTATGCGCTGCTTGACAGCGGCAATGGTCTAAAACTCGAACAGTACGGGCCCTATCGAATCGTGCGTCCAGAAGGTCAGGCGATCTGGCTACCTGCCTGGGACAGAACGGAGTGGGACCAGGCCGATGCAATATTCACCGGTAATACGGATGAGGAGGGCGTCGGACGTTGGCACTTTCCAAAAGTTCCACTTGGTGAAACCTGGCCGCTTGCCTATGACGGCATCCCGTTTTTCGGACGCTTCACGTCGTTTCGGCACGTCGGCGTTTTTCCGGAACAAGGCACGCATTGGTCACATATGGACCAGCTGATCCGCAACGCCAGCCGCCCGGTCAAGGTGCTTAATCTCTTCGGTTATACGGGAGTCGCGTCCCTTGTTGCGGCGCGAGCGGGAGCAGAGGTGACGCATGTTGACGCTTCAAAGAAAGCTATAGTCTGGGCACGGGAAAATCAGGAGATGGCAGGGCTTTCCAGCAAACCCATTCGCTGGATATGCGAAGATGCGATGAAATTCGTCGCGCGCGAAGAGCGGCGCGGCAGTGGGTACGACATTATTCTTCTCGACCCGCCGGCCTATGGACGCGGTCCCAATGGTGAAGTTTGGCAGCTTTTCGACAATCTGCCGGACATGGTCGATCTTTGCCGTTCGATCCTCACGCCAAAGCCGCTCGCTGTCGTTCTGACCGCCTATTCGATCCGCGCTTCGTTTTTTGCGATCCACGAGTTGATGCGCGATGCGTTCACGGGGCTTGGAGGAAAGGTCGAGTCAGGCGAGCTTATCCTGCGCGAGCGTTCATCCGATCGTGCCCTTTCCACCTCTCTTTTCAGCCGCTGGAGCGCTTGATGAACAAACAGGATGATCACCGGCGCGGCAGCGGACTGGTTCGCCCTGGCAGGGTCAAGGAGGTCACCAGCCTCACCAATCCGATCGTCAAGGATTTACGCTCGTTGGCGATCAAAAAATTCCGCGACCAGCAGGGCGTTTTCCTCGCCGAAGGACTGAAACTCGTCATCGATGCCCTTGACCTGGGCTGGACAATCAAGACCCTCGTTTACTCAAAAGCAGGCAAGGGCAACTCGCTGGTAGAGCCAGTAGCCGTGCGCACCATCGCCAAGGGCGGCGACGTCCTTGAGGTCAGTGAAAAGGTCATTGCTGCCATAACGCGTCGCGACAACCCGCAAATGGTCGTCGGTGTTTTCGAACAGAAGGTGCAATCCTTGCCGGCGATCAAACCGCAGGCCAATGAGGTCTATGTGGCACTCGACCGCGTGCGCGATCCCGGCAATCTCGGCACGATTATTCGAACAGCGGACGCGGCAGGCGCAAAGGGCGTCATTCTCATTGGGGACACGACTGATCCGTTCTCGCTGGAAACGATCCGAGCCACCATGGGCTCTGTTTTTGCAATGCCTATCATACGTGCGACTGAAGCCGAGTTTCTTTCCTGGCGAAAAGGTTTCTCAGGGCTGGTGGTCGGAACGCACCTGAAAGGTGCCGTTGACTATCGAACAATCCCCTATGCCAACAGACCGGTCGTTTTGTTGATGGGGAACGAGCAGCAAGGCTTGCCGGATCAATTGGCTTCATCGTGCGACCAGCTCGCACGCATTCCACAGGAAGGCCGTGCCGATTCGCTCAATCTCGCCATTGCGACCGGCGTCATGTTGTTCGAGATCCGGCGCGACGCATTGAAACTTGCTCCTGACGTTTGAGAAAATGGATTTATGAAAAGCAAAGCATTCTACAGTCTTCTGGCCGTCATCGCCTTCGCCACGGTCAGTGATCAGATCGTCAAGTATTTCATCGAGACTGGCATGGACTACCAGCAGCAAATCGATCTCTTGCCTTTTTTCGCGTTGTTTCGCGTGCACAATGATGGGATCGCCTTTTCGATGTTAAGTGGGTTCGGAGATACAGCGCTGATAGCCCTGACAATCATCGTCATTTGTTTTGTCAGTTATCTGTGGTGGAGCACTGCATCCACGCGCTGGATTTCGCGGCTTGGTTTTGCCCTCATCATTGGTGGTGCGATCGGCAATCTCATCGACCGCAGCCTGCATGGGTATGTCATAGATTATTTTCTTTTCCACCTGCCGTCATGGTCGTTTGCCGTCTTCAATCTCGCTGATGCCTACATATCGGTTGGCGCAGCATTGGTTGTAATCGAGGAAATTTTTGTCTGGCTGCGCGACCGGCGGACCGGCGGCGGGCAAACCGGCAAAAATTGAAACGAAACTGGGTAATTAGCCCATTGTCACGTCATGTAGCCGTCATCCAATTGTTGTATTCAACGAACGAACGAATACCGATAAATCTCCTGGATGAGCCAAATCGATATGACCATCGCCTTGCTTGAACCGGCTTCAATCACTAAAGATCAACGCGTGATGTCGCACGTTGATTCAACTCCCTCGCCGTTTACGGCGCCACACCTTGCGTCGGTGCTTGGCCGCATCGGCACGATGGAGGTTTGCCTCGCGCAAACGGAAGATGAAATCGCTTCGTCACAACAATTGCGATTCAAGGTTTTTTTTGACGAGTTGGGCGCCAAAGGTTCTGCCACGATGGAGCAGCGTGATGCAGACCGTTTTGATCCCTTTTGCGATCATCTTCTTGTCTATGACACTTCAATAGCCGGTCCAAAACACAAGCAGATTGTTGGCACCTATCGGCTGTTGCGCTCCGAAAAAGCTTTCGAAACCGGGGGTTTCTATTCAGCCAGCGAATTTTCGATCGAACGGCTGGTTACGGCCAAGCCGGAATTGCGCTTTCTTGAACTGGGCCGTTCCTGTGTCCTCCCGGAATACCGGTCGAAACGGACAGTCGAATTGCTTTGGCAAGGGATCTGGACCTATTGCCGACATCACTCGATCGGTGTGATGTTCGGTTGTGCATCCTTCCAGGGAACGGTTCCTGCGGCGCACGCACTACCTTTGTCCTTTTTGCAGCATAATTGCCGTGCGACACCCGACTGGGACGTTCGCGCTCTACCCGCGCTTTATCAAGCGATGGATCTCGTGCCGAATGAGGCGATCAATCCAAAAGTGGCCCTCTTCGCCATGCCGCCGCTGATCAAGGGGTATTTAAGGCTTGGCGCGATGATTGGCGATGGCGCTGTGGTGGACCATGACTTTGGTACAACCGATGTCTTTATCATTCTGCCGGTCAGCCGTATTTCGGAACGTTATATCAGCCATTACGCTGCGGAAGCGAAGCGCTTCGTCTAGAGACCTTCGACTTGGACCGATCATCTGTGGAGAAAAGCCACGGATGAACCCGGAAGAGGTGTGTAAATCCTGCGATAGCGAATAGATTGCTCCTGATCGAAATCAGGAGAGCGTCTTGGCCGAACTGGCAGCCATCATCGAACCGTCCCCTTACGACGCTGACATATTGGCGCGACCAACGCCGATGATGGAGCAGTATATCGAAATCAAGGCGACGAACCCGGATAGTCTCTTGTTCTATCGTATGGGCGATTTCTATGAATTGTTCTTCGATGACGCGGTCGAGGCATCGCGCGCGCTCGGCATCACGCTGACGAAGCGCGGAAAGCATCTGGGCGACGATATTCCCATGTGCGGCGTACCGGTCCACGCCGCCGACGATTATCTGCAGAAGCTGATCGCGCGTGGCTTTCGCGTTGCTGTATGCGAGCAGATCGAAGATCCTGCGGAGGCCAGGAAACGTGGGGCAAAGTCTGTCGTCAAACGTGATGTCGTTCGATTGGTGACACCCGGCACGATTACCGAAGAAAAATTGCTCGACCCATCAGAAGCCAATTATCTGATGACACTTGGCCGTGTGAAAGGGGGGCGGATAAAGGTCAGTTTGCTCTTGCCTGGATAGACATTTCAACCGGCACATTCCGTGTGAGCGAAACCGATCCTGGCCGGTTGCTCGCGGACATTCTGCGTGTGGATCCACGCGAATTGATTGTGGCAGATCCGGTATTTCATGATCCGGATCTTCGGCCGGTCTTCGATGTCATCGGCCGGGCGGTTAGCCCGCAGCCACTCAGTCTATTTGACAGCGCTACGGCAGAAAACCGTATCCAGCGCTATTTCGATGTCAGCACATTGGACGGGTTTGGCCAATTCTCGCGTGCCGAGCTTTCAGCCATTTCCGGTGCTATCGCCTATGTCGAAAAGACACAGATTGCCGAGCGCCCGCCGCTGATGCGGCCCGAGCGGGAATCGGAAGGTTCTTCGCTTTTCATAGACCCTGCAACACGCGCCAATCTTGAACTCTTGCGCACGCTTTCCGGCAAACGCGAGGGAAGTCTGCTGAAGGCCATCGACCGAACGGTGACAGGCAGTGGGGCGCGTCTCCTCGCTGAACGGTTGACCTCTCCTCTGACCGATCCGGCTGCGATCGCGGAACGATTGGATTCGATCTCATTCTTCCTCCTCCGCCAACCGCTGGCAGATTTGGCTCGTGAAGCGATGAAAGGCGTGCCCGATATGCCCCGCGCTCTGTCGCGACTTGCAGTTGGTCGCGGCGGTCCGCGTGATCTGGGCGCACTCGCCCGTGGTCTTGAAGCGGCGGGCGATATCGCGCAATTGCTGGAACGTGAAGAACTGCCAGGAGAACTCACGCGGGTCAGAGAATGTCTTCGTCAATTGCCGCTGGAATTCGCCGAACATCTTGACCGCGCGCTTGCCGATGAGCTGCCGCTTCTCAAGCGCGACGGCGGGTTCGTCCGCCCAGGCTATCATGCCGAACTCGACGAAATGCGGGCACTGCGGGATCATTCGCGCCGCATCATCGCTGGTCTGCAAGCCGACTACATGGAAACGACTGGCGTCAGATCGCTGAAGATCAAACATAATAATGTGCTTGGTTATTTTATCGAAGTAACCGCCAACAATGCCTCGGTCATGACCGATACGGATGAAGCCAAGAGCAAATTCATCCATCGTCAGACCATTGCCAATGCGATGCGGTTTACGACGACAGAACTGGCAGAGCTTGAGACCAAGATAGCAAATGCCGCCGAACGCGCGCTTTCGATCGAGTTTGGCGTTTTCGACGCCTTGACCAATGAGACCGTGGCCAACGCCGACACTATTCGCGCAGGTGCTGCGGCGCTGGCGGCGCTCGACGTCTCCGTATCGCTGGCGACGCTCGCTGAAGAACAAGGCTACTGCCGACCGCTGGTCGATGACAGCCTTGCATTCGAGATTGTGGCCGGACGGCACCCGGTTGTCGAGCAATCGCTGCGCCGGCAAGCGGCCGCTCCCTTTGTTGCCAATGATTGCAATCTTTCTCCAGAAGGAACCGGCAAGGGAGCAATCTGGCTGCTGACCGGCCCGAATATGGGCGGTAAGTCCACTTTTCTGCGTCAGAACGCATTGATTGCTATACTTGCGCAGATGGGGTCATTTGTTCCCGCTGGTTCTGCTCATATCGGCATTGTGGATCGTTTGTTCTCCCGCGTTGGTGCCTCGGATGATCTTGCGCGCGGGCGTTCTACCTTCATGGTGGAAATGGTCGAGACCGCAGCCATTCTCAACCAGGCCAGCGCTCATTCGCTCGTGATCCTCGACGAAATCGGCCGAGGTACCGCTACCTTCGACGGCCTTTCAATTGCTTGGGCCGCGGTTGAATACCTGCACGAAAAGAACCAGTGCCGGGCAATTTTTGCAACGCACTTCCACGAAATGACCGCACTTTCAGAAAAACTCGAACGGCTCAGCAACGTGACCATGCGCGTGAAGGAGTGGGACGGCGATGTCGTTTTTCTGCATGAGGTCGCCAAGGGCGCCGCCGACCGTTCATATGGTGTGCAGGTGGCCCGTCTGGCTGGTCTGCCAGAAGCTGTTGTCAATCGCGCCCGCGACGTACTGCACCAGCTCGAAGCGGGAGAGACCTCTGGCAAGGCTGACAAGCTGATCGACGACTTGCCTCTGTTTTCAGTTGAAGTAAGGCGTCAGGCACTCAAGCCGGTTCAGGGTAAGGATAGTGGTTTGCTCGCAGCCATATCCACCATCAATCCGGATGAGATGACACCGCGTGAAGCACTGGAGGCGCTGTATCGGTTGAAGGGCCTCGTCGCGAACACGATATCTTGAATGCTGCAGGGATCGAGTGTTTCAAATGTAATCGTTTCGCTTGACACAAATTCGCGCTATAGCGTGCGGCCATTATCCATAAAGACGTATTCATGAGCGCTTCAGACCTGAGACTGGAACAGATCGTCAACCCGGCCGAGCTTCATCGACAATTTGAAGAGTTGGTCACGTCAACGAACAAACAGGGCACTGGAACCGTCGAGCGTAACGACGTGTTGCAGCTTGTGAAACAGTCGCTGATCGCGGGCCGCAAGTCGGCCGAAGACATGCTGATGAAGGATGCCGGCGGGACGCACTGTTCCATCCGGCTTTCTTATCTAATGGACCAGATTATTTCTGGGCTCTATGACTTCGCGGTTACCCACGTTTATCCCGCTGTGAACCCATCTACTGCGGAACGGATGACGGTCGTTGCAGTCGGCGGCTATGGCCGTGGGGGACTGGCACCTGGTTCCGATATCGATCTGCTGTTCCTGCTACCTTACAAGCAGACGCCTTGGGGCGAGCAAGTCGTCGAATATATTCTCTACATGCTGTGGGACGCCGGTCTCAAAGTCGGCCACGCCACCCGTAATCTGGATGAGTCCATCCGTCAGTCGCTGGGCGATATGACGATCCGCACCAGCATTCTGGAAGCCCGTTACCTTTGCGGGAATGAAGACCTTTTCGCCAAACTGGTGCAACGCTTTGATGACGAGGTGGTCAAGGGCACGGGGCCGGCTTTCATCGAGGCCAAACTTGCCGAACGTGACGTCCGTCACCGCAAGGCGGGCGAGACGCGATATCTGGTGGAGCCGAATGTCAAAGAAGGCAAGGGCGGCCAGCGCGATCTGCATACACTGTTCTGGATCGCAAAATATTACTATCGGGTGAAGACAAGTGACGAACTTGTCGACCTAGGAGTTCTTTCGCGTGCGGAACACAAAATCTTCCGTAAGGCGGAAGATCTGCTGTGGGCGGTACGTTGCCATATGCATTTCTTGACGGGCAAGGCAGAGGAACGCCTTTCGTTCGATATCCAGGGTGAGATAGCCCGGCGGCTCGGCTATACCGCCCATCCCGGTCTACGAGACGTCGAGCGATTCATGAAACACTACTTCCTTATTGCTAAGGAGGTCGGTGATCTTACGCGCATTATCTGCGCCGCTCTGGAAGAAGAGCAAGCCAAGCATGTTCCCGGTTTCAACCGGATTTTCCTCACCTTTTCGCGCCGCAAGCGAAAGCTCGCCGGCACAAGTGATTTTGTCGTCGACAATCACCGCATCACCATTGCCAATGACGATGTCTTCCGGAAAGACCCCGTCAATATAATCCGCCTGTTTCGTCTGGCGGACCAGCACGGCCTGGAGTTCCACCCCGACGCCATGCAACTAGTGTCGCGTTCGCTGTCGCTGATTAAAGCTGATCTGCGGGAAAATCCCGAGGCAAACAGGCTTTTTCTGGAAGTGCTAACCTCGGAGCGCAACCCCGAGCTCATCCTGCGGCGAATGAATGAATCCGGCGTACTTGGTAAATTCATTCCCGATTTCGGCAAGGTCGTCGCGATGATGCAATTCAATATGTATCATCACTATACTGTCGATGAACATTTGTTGCGCTGCATCGCAGTCATGTCGGAAATCGACCACGGCGATCTTGGACAGGAACATCCTCTTGCCAATCAGATCATGCCCGGTTTGAAAAAGGACCGGCAGGTCCTCTACGTGGCGCTACTTCTTCACGATATTGCCAAGGGAAGGCCGGAAGACCACTCCATTGCCGGTGCGAGGATCGCCCGGCGGATTTGCCCGCGTCTTGGCCTGTCCCAGGCCGACACCGAAACCGTTGCCTGGCTCGTCGAACAGCATTTGACGATGAGTAGAGTGGCACAGTCGCGCGATCTGAACGACCGCAAGACCATCGAAGATTTTGCTGAGATTGTCCAAACCCTCGACCGGATGAAACTGCTGCTGGTTCTGACCATCTGCGATATCAAGGCAGTCGGACCGGGGGTCTGGAATGGCTGGAAAGGCCAGTTGCTACGCAATCTCTTCTATGAAACGGAATTGATGCTGACTGGCGGGTTTTCGGAAGTCTCCCGCAAGGAGCGCACCGATCACGCTCGCACTCAGCTCGACAATGCGCTGTCGTCCTGGCCGCAGATCGAGCGCCAGTCGTATCTCGCATTGCATTATCAAAACTACTTGCTGACCGTCAGCCTCGAAGATCAGATTCGCCACGCCAATTTCGTGCGCGAGACCGATGCCAGCGGCAAAGCACTCGCCACCATGGTAAAAACCCATGACTTCGAGGGTGTAACGGAGATCACCGTGCTGTCCCCCGACCATCCGCGTTTGCTTTCAATCATCGCGGGCGCCTGCGCCGGCGCCGGCGCCAACATCGTCGATGCGCAGATCTTCACGACTAGCGACGGGCGCGCACTTGATACGATCCTTATAAGCCGCGAATTCCCGACTGACGATGATGAACGACGGCGCGCCATGCGCGTCGGCCGCCTGATTGAAGACGTGCTTTCCGGGAAATCCTATCTACCCGAGATGCTGGCAAGCCGCACCAAACCGAAGCGCGCGGTCAAGGCCTTCCGCATCACGCCGCGTGTCGAGATAAACAATACGCTGTCCAACAAATTCACGGTCATCGAAGTGGAAGGGCTGGACCGCCCCGGTGTTCTCTCCGAGATAACCGGTACCATCTCCGACCTCTCACTCGATATTGCCTCTGCTCATGTGACGACCTTCGGTGAAAAGGTCATCGACGTGTTCTATGTCACCGATCTTGTCGGTCATCAAATCACCAATACGACACGCCAGAATCGTATCCGCAAGAAGCTGCTTGCGCTCTTTGGCGAAGGAGACATCACGACCGCCCAGCCGCAACGGCAAAACATCCTCATGACGGCTGAATAGAATGAGCTTGGTCAAGAAATTTGCAACGGTTGCGTCCGGCACATTGATGAGCCGCGTGTTCGGTTTCACGCGCGAAATGCTGATGGCCTCGGCGCTGGGCACGGGCCCTGTCGCCGATGCTTTCAATGCTGCGTTCCGTTTCCCCAACACGTTCAGGCGGCTCTTCGCGGAAGGCGCGTTCAACTCTGCTTTCGTACCTTTGTTCGCCAAGGAAATCGAAGCCAATGGGCTTGATGGAGCGCGCCGTTTTTCCGAAGAGGTATTCGGTGTCCTTTTTACGGTGCTGCTCGGCCTGACGATCCTGATGGAACTGTCAATGCCGCTGATCGTGCGCTTCGTCATAGCTCCGGGCTTCGTGGCTGACCCGATGAAGTTCGACAACACCGTATCGATGGCGATCATCATGTTTCCCTACCTCGCCTGCATGTCGCTCGCCGCCATGATGAGCGGGATGCTGAATTCCCTGCATCGCTATTTCGCTGCGGCGATCGCTCCCGTTTTCCTGAATGTCATTCTCATCGGTGTGCTCGGCTATGCTTGGTGGAAGGGTCAAGACGGCAGGGCCGTAGGCTATGCACTGTCCTGGGGGGTCATGGTCTCCGGCTTGGTTCAGCTGGCCATTGTCTGGTTTGCGGTGCGCAATGCCGGCATTTCCATCGGATTCCGGTTGCCCCATATGACCGCCAACGTCAAACGCCTGCTGATACTGGCATTCCCCGCCGCTGTAACTGGCGGCATCACCCAGATCAACCTCTTGATCAACACCAATATCGCTTCCGCAAAATCGGGCGCCATCTCGTCTCTGGCCTATGCCGACCGCATCTATCAATTGCCGCTGGGTGTCGTCGGCATAGCAGTCGCGACGGTGCTCCTGCCCGAGTTGGCGCGTGCGCTGCGCTCTGGAAATCTGAAGGAAGCCGGCAGCCTGCAGAACCGCTCGGTCGAGTTCACACTGTTTCTTACGCTTCCTGCTGCGGCGGCGCTGCTGGTAATGTCGGAACCGATCGTTCGGATGCTGTACGAACGCGGCAATTTCTCCACCGCATCGACGCATACGGTCGGCAATATCCTGGCGATTTACGGGCTTGGCCTCCCGGCGTTCGTCCTGATCAAGGCCTTCTTGCCAGGGTTTTTCGCCCGCGAAGATACCCGCACACCGATGATCTTTGCGGCCATCGCCGTCATTGTGAACGTCAGTCTCGCACTGACGCTTTTTCCAATCATGGCAGAGACCGGCATTGCAACCGCCGAGATCGTCGCCGGGTGGACGAACGCGATTCTACTTTTCGTTACCCTCATCTGGCGGGGGCATTGGGGCCGCGACATTCCTTTGCTTACCCGCATCCCACGGCTGATTGTTTCCGCAGGTCTCATGGGTCTTGCACTCTATTACGCAATTCGCTGGATGGGCCCGGCGCTCGAGCCACATGCGCCTCTGCACATGCAAGCCATCGCCGTCGTATTACTGGTCGGGCTGTCGATGATCCTCTACTTTGCGCTCGCTTTCGGGACAGGTGGTGCGAGCTTTGGAATGATCCGCCGTAATGTCAAACGGCGAACAAAAGCGCCTGAGGACGCTTCGTGAGCCGGTTTATCGGCATGATCACACTTGTCGTGCGCGATTATGACGAGGCGATTGCCTGGTACACAAAGGTGCTCGGTTTTTCGCTTGTCGACGATACGGCTCTCTCCGAAGCAAAACGTTGGGTTGTCGTCGCGCCCGAGGGTGATGGCGCCCGGCTATTGCTGGCGAAAGCGGATGGTGACACGCAGAAAACCAGCATCGGCAACCAGACCGGCGGACGCGTTGCATTTTTTCTGCATACGGATGATTTCCCGGTGGACCACGCGAAGATGGTGGAGGCGGGCGTACATTTTCTTGAAGAGCCTCGCCATGAACCCTATGGCAGCGTCGCGGTGTTCGAAGACCTCTATGGTAATAAATGGGATCTGCTGGAGTTCAAATGAAGGTTGGCATCGATAAGGCTTGAATAGAGCGTCTCCCTCTGCCAAAAGCTCGGTTTCATTGCTTTCGGAGCCTGCAAGCCCGATCCCCGAACGATCAAGGACGATTTTATGAGCACGTTTGAACCGCTCGTCTTTTCCGGTGTCCAGCCTACCGGCAACCTGCACCTTGGCAACTATCTCGGCGCGATCCGTCGCTGGGTTGCTTTGCAGGAAAGCAGCAAATGTATCTACTGTGTTGTGGACCAGCACGCGATTACCCCTCCCATCTCCGTCTGGGGCGGGCCGGCCGAACTCATGCGCAATACGCGTGAGGTCACCGCGGCTTTCCTTGCTTCTGGCATCGATGCAAAAGAGAACATCGTTTTCAACCAGAGCCGCGTGCATCAGCATGCCGAGCTGGCATGGGTTTTCAACTGCATTGCCCGCATGGGTTGGCTCAACCGCATGACCCAGTTCAAGGACAAGGCCGGTAAGGATCGTGAAAATGCGTCCGTCGGTCTGTTCGCATACCCGAACCTGATGGCGGCGGACATCCTTGTCTACCGCGCCACGCACGTACCTGTCGGTGAAGATCAGAAGCAGCATCTGGAACTGACGCGCGACATCGCCCAGAAGTTCAACACTGATTTCTCGGACCGGATCGCTGAACTTGGGCTTGGTGTTGAAACGCAATCGGGGGATGAAACGATTGCCAGCTTCTTTCCGCTGACCGAACCGGTCATCGGCGGACCAGCAGCACGCGTCATGAGCTTGCGCGATGGGACCAAGAAGATGTCAAAATCCGACCCGTCGGACCTCTCGCGTATCAATCTGACAGACGATGTGGATACGATCTCAAAAAAGATCCGGAAGGCCAAGACCGATTCGGAACCCCTGCCATCCGAGCTCGAAGGATTGAAAGAGCGACCAGAAGCTGACAATCTCGTCGGTATCTATGCCGCATTGGTCGACAGCGATAAGGCCACCGTGATCCGCGATTTCGGCGGACAGCAATTCTCGACCTTCAAGCCCGCACTTGCTGACCTCGCGGTAGAAAAGCTTGCGCCGATCGCTGCGGAAATGCGGCGAATTTCTGCGGACCCCGGTTTTGTCGATGCCGTCCTCAAAGATGGTGGTGAACGCGCTAGTATTCTCGCAGAGAAGACGATGCGCAATGTCCGTGATATTATCGGATTTCTGCAGAACTAGACCGCGCGAGGGAAAGCCTTGCGGACGATCAATGCTTGGGGCAGGTTGCGCACATGGTATCAAGACGTCTTAGCCGCGAAGCCGGCCACCGCCGCAAATTTCTGGCCGTCATTGACGAAACGCCGGAATGCGAGCGGGCTGTCGCCTATGCCTCGCGCCGAGCCAAGACGACCGGCGGTGTACTCTTGCTGCTGTTTGTCATCGATTCAGCAGATTTTCAGCAGTTTCTTGGCGTTGAACAGATCATGCGCGCGGAAGCCCAGGAGCGGGCCAATTCGACGCTCAGCAAATTTGCGGCCAACGTCCGGGAAACAATAGGGATCGAGTCGGAACTTGCTGTCCGCGAAGGCATTACATCCGACGAGATTCGGAAGCTTATCGAAGAAGATCAGGATATCGCCATCCTTGTCCTGGCGGCTGGTTCCGGCAAGGACGGACCTGGCCCGCTTGTTCAATCGCTGGCAGGACGGGAATCCTTTTCCATTCCAGTTACGGTCGTGCCCTATAATCTGTCTGATGAGGATATCGACGCGATTACCTGATTACGTCGACCAAACGTGATATAATCCTGACTTGAAGAGAATGGTTTAAAGGCCTATATGCCATTTGAATAGTTCTAAACTAGATATGCGAGATCTGCCATGTTCATCCAGACCGAAGCAACGCCCAATCCAGCGACCTTGAAGTTCCTGCCTGGAAAGGTGGTGCTTGAAGAAGGAACCGCCGATTTTCGCGACGCAGCAAGTGCTGGCGAATCTTCACAGCTTGCTGGCAAGATTTTTGCCGTTCCGGGCGTCACCGGCGTATTTTTTGGCTATGATTTTGTCACCGTTACCAAGAGCGAAGGTCCGGAATGGCAGCACCTCAAGCCCGCCATTCTAGGTGCGATCATGGAGCATTTCATGTCTGGCGCACCGGTCATGGCCAATGTCAGCCAGATCGCTGACACCGCCCAGCGGGAGACCGATGGTGAATTCTTCGACAGCGCCGATACCGAGATCGTCGATACGATCAAGGAGTTGCTTGAAACACGTGTCCGCCCGGCCGTGGCTCAGGACGGCGGGGACATCACGTTCCGCGGTTATGAAAACGGTACTGTGTTTCTGCACATGAAGGGCGCCTGCTCGGGCTGCCCATCGTCTACCGCGACGCTGAAGCACGGCATCCAGAACCTGTTGAAGCATTTCGTTCCGGAAGTTCAGCAAGTCGAGTCGATTTGATTTTTTCAGTTTGGTTGTTGAAAAAGGCCGCTTTTGAGCGGCCTTTTTTATTGCTCTAGTTCACCGCGCCAGGTCCTGGTATCGCGCCGGGGGGGCACTTTCCGAGAATGATCATGCCGAGCACTTCGTCCTCGTTGACATCGCTAACCTTGGCAGTGCCAACCACCTGACCGTTTTTCATCACCGCCACGCGATCAGCGAGGTGGAATACGTCATGGATATCATGACTGATGAGAAAGATACCGATACCTTCACTCTTCAATTGCTTGATCAGTTCCCCGACCTGCGCGGTTTCCTGCGGTCCAAGCGCCGCAGTCGGCTCGTCCATGATCAGTATCCGGGCGTTGAACAAGATCGCACGTGCAATCGCAACGGACTGCCGCTGACCGCCCGAAAGGGCCTTGACCGGGTCCTTGAAACGCTGAAACCGTGGATTTAGTCTACCCATGACTTCGCGGGCGCTGTGCTCCATCGCGACGTCGTCGAGAGTGCCCCAAGGCGTCATCAACTCACGGCCGAGATAAAGATTGGCGGCCGTATCAACGTTGTCCGCCAGTGCCAGGGTTTGATAGATCGTTTCGATGCCATAGGCCTTGGCATCACGCGGATTGTTGATTGCCGCTTCTTCTCCATTGACCTTGATCGTACCATTGTCGCGCTTGTAGGCGCCCGACAGTATCTTGATCAGGGTCGATTTTCCGGCACCGTTGTGACCGAGAAGCGCAACAACTTCACCCGGAAAGAGATCGATCGAAGCTCCATCCACTGCACGGATGCCACCAAAGGCGATCGAGACATCTTCCATATCGATGAGAGGTGTTTGTGTGTTGGTCATGATTGTTCCTCCCTTAAGCTGTACGGCGGCGATAGATTGTGTCGAGCCAGACGGCCACGACAAGAACCAGACCGACAACGATATTCTGCAGTGGCGTGTCGAGACCGAGCAGAACCATGCCTGAGCTTAGTGATTGCATCAGCACCGCTCCGATCATGGCCCCGGCGATGGTGCCGACACCGCCAGCCAAGGACGTTCCGCCAATAACGGCGGCGGCGATGGTCAGGAGCTCATCGAGGGTGCCTTGTGCATTGGTAGCCGCATTGAGACGAGCGGTGGAAATGGCACCCGCAATGGCGCAGAGAACCCCCATAATGATGAAAATCTTCATCGTCACCCAGCGCGTATTGATACCGGCAAGGTCCGCCGCTTCCGGATTGCCACCCATGGCGAAGACATAACGGCCGAAACGGGTCCGCGTCGACAGGAACGTCATGACGAGACCCGCAGCTACAGCAATCAGCACCGGGATTGCAATGCCGTGTGAGATGAACAGCCCGCCATCGGGAATGGCGATGTTGTTGGCTTCGGCATATTTACGAACGATGCCGATCGGCCAGTAGTAGGCGTTGGCAATGGCGACTGCGCCGAGCACGAGAACGCACCCCACGGCCGCCATGAAGGCTTCGGCCCATATAGGACGACGGGGAAAGTTGAAACGTTTACGCTGGCGCCGGCTGTTAATGATCATCCCGACGATGGCGATACAGGCGACGACGCCAACGACCCAACTCCAGAATGCACCAATTGAACCCTCGGGACCTCCGCCCATAAGACGGAACGTCGAGTCCATTGGCGCAACCGTACGGCCTGAGGTAACCCACCAGGCAGCGCCACGCCATACAAGGAGACCACCAAGCGTGACGATAAAAGCGGGCACGCCCAGAAATGCAATGATAAAGCCCTGAAATCCGCCGATGAGCGCGCCTGTGATAACGCCAACACCAAGCGCAATGAGCCATGTCGCCGGATGCTCGAAACCAATAAGTCTTGGCAGGAACTCGGCTTGTGTCACGCCCATGATCATACCGACAAAGCCAAGAATCGAGCCCACAGACAGATCGATGTTACGGGTAACGATGATCAGTACCATCCCGGTCGCCATGACTGCAACAGACGATGTCTGAACAGACAGGTTCCAAAGGTTGCGTGGCGTCAGAAACTGACCGCCCGAGAGAAACTGGAAGGCAAGCCAGATAATGACCAGCGCTGCGATCATGCCGAGAAGACGGGTATCAAGCTCAGTCGCCTTGAAGAATCTGGCAACAATGCCGAGCTCCGACGAACGGGCCCGATCGAGGCTGATGGCCGGATCACTCATTGTACTCTCCCAGTTTTAATGTCTTCTTAAAACGCCGCCGATCCATCTGGACCAGCGGCGTTCAATTTAACAGATTTAACGATGTTACTTGCAGGCTGGTGCTGAACCTGCCTTCACGCCCTGACAGACCACGTCCTTCTTCACCCAGCCAGCGTCGATGACCACATCGAGATTATCCTTGGTGACAGGAACCGGAGTGAGGAAGACAGCGTTGACCTCAACTTTATTAACGCCGCCAGCAAACTTCTGAACGTTCGGGATCTCTTCCATCTTCTTGCCATCTGCGAGGGCGGAGGCGATACCCGCCGCTTGCTTGCCAAGTTCACGGGAGTCCTTCCAGATCGTCACGGTCTGCGTGCCGAGCGCTACGCGGTTAAGTGCGGCGAAATCGGCATCCTGACCGGAAACAGGAACTGTACCGGCAAGGCCCTGAGCCTGCAGCGCTGCGATAGCACCGCCTGCTGTTCCATCATTCGCAGCAACGACGGCATCGACCTTGTTGTCATTGGCAGTCAGGAACTGTTCCATGTTCTTCTGGGCGTTGGCAGGAAGCCAGCCATCCGTATAGGCTTCACCGACGTTCTTGATCTTGCCGGCGTCGATAGCTTCTTTCAGCACTTCCTGAGCGCCGGAAAAAAGAAAATCTGCGTTCGGATCTGCGGAGCTGCCCTTGATGAAGACGTAATTGCCTTCAGGCTTCACGGCAAATACGCCACGTGCCTGCATGCGGCCAACTTCCTTGTTGTCGAACGTGATGTAGAACGCATCCTTGTTTTCGATCAGGCGATCATAGCCTACGACCGGAATTCCTTCGGCAACGGCCTTCTCAACCGCAGGTCCGATGGCGCTCGAATCCTGCGCCAAAATGATCAGGGCATTGGCACCTTGCGAAATCAGGCTTTCAACGTCGGTCAGTTGCTTGGACGCAGAGGACTGTGCATCTGCCGAGATGTACTTGTCGCCGTTGGCTTCCAGCGCTTTTTTGATCGCGGCTTCATCGGTCTTCCAGCGCTCTTCCTGAAAATTCGACCAAGAGACACCGACGATCTTGTCCTTTGCCAGAACGGGGCCGGCAAATGATACAGCAAGGATAGCAGCCCCCGCCAATGCGGTTGCATATTTCTTCATGGTAACCCTCCCGGTGCATTTAGCACGTTGACTGAATGGATGCAGGCACTTGACCTCCGGCCGGCATCTAAACCTCTTTAATTCGAGGCTCGAAAAAAATAGTGACTTAAAAGCATTTACGTGTCAACTTAGATTTTCGTAGCATGGCACACCGCGCCGCGTGGGGTATTGTGGTGCACTGGACGCAGGTTTTTGGGAGGAAATCGCTTGTTCCTAGATGAGATTGCGCGTCCTGACGACGTCAGGCGGCAGAACCGACGGCTTGTGCTCGCTACGTTGCGGCGTCACGGACTGCTTTCTCGCACAGACATCGTGGCGCAGACCGGCCTCAGTCCATCCACCGTCTCAGCCATCACTACCGCGCTTATTGCGGAGGGAATTATCGCCGAGAGCCGCGATGGAGACGTCATCGCCAATCGGCGTGGCCGCCCTCAGGTGGCACTAACGCTGAACCCCGCGGTAGCGACGGTTGCAACCGTCGAACTCGCGCTCAATCTCGTCCATACAGTTCTGTTCGACTACAAAGGCCAGATGATCGCCGAGGAATTCCACCGCGTTTCAACACTCGATGCAAAGTCGGATGATCTCATCCATTCCATATGCCTGATGCTTGACAATCTGCTCGAAAGCCGTCCGTCCAATGCAGGCCCTCTCATGCATATTTCGATGGGCGTACAAGGAGTTACTGACGCGATCAGCGCTGTCATGCTGTGGTCGCCGATCACGCCGGACGTCAACATTGCCTTCGCCAAGGTACTTTCGAAGCGATACGACGTAACTGTCGCTGTGGCCAATGATTGCAATATGATTGCCGAGGCGCTGCGCTGGATTGAGCCCGAGCACTACGCAGAGGACTTTGCGGCAATCCTCCTCTCCCACGGGATCGGCATGGGCCTCTATCTCAAAGGCAAGCCTTTTCTCGGTGCCCACTCCTCTGCCGCGGAGTTCGGTCACATGTTGCATGTACCCGATGGCGCACTTTGCCGCTGCGGACGTCACGGCTGTATCGAAGCCTATGCCAGTGATTATGCCATTTTGAGAAGGACATCCGGTCAGGACGAGAAAGACCAGCCGGCACAGGACGTGGATGCGGCAATCTATGACGAGGTTGCAAATCGGGCCCGCACTCGCGACGGCGAAGAACGGGCTGCCTTCCGCAAGGCAGGTCAGGCAATAGGTTCAGGTTTGCGGAGCCTGTTTTCTCTGATCGACCCTATTCCTGTGGCCTTGGTTGGATCGGGCGCAGCTGTTTTCGACCTCATCGAGGACGAATTGCGCGATATCGTTTCCGGCACCTCCGGCTGGGGGGCAGCGCAGGAGTTGAGCATACGTTGCTATCCGGATGAACATCCGCTGATCCTGCAAGGCTGTATGATGACTTCCCTGCTTCACCTCGATACACAGGTTTTTGCTCCGGGCGACGCAGGTGATACGCCACTCAAGCGGGCAATTTGAACAGAATTCAGGAGGAGAATCCATGTATCTTGGCCTTGATTTAGGCACGTCCGGCGTCAAGGCGCTGTTGATCGGTGAAGACCAATCGGTCATCGGATCCGGAACCGGGACGCTCGATATTTCACGACCGCATTCCGGCTGGTCGGAGCAGAATCCCTTGCATTGGGTCAAGGCCACCGAAGACGCAGTTCAGGCGCTCAAGACCACGCACGCAAAAGAGCTTGCTGCAGTCAAAGGTATCGGCTTGTCCGGCCAGATGCATGGCGCAACGCTGCTCGACAGCAATGACCAGGTACTTCGTCCCTGCATCCTGTGGAACGATACCCGCAGCCACAAGGAGGCTGCTGAACTCGACAGAGATCCGAAGTTTCGGGCGTTGAGCGGCAACATTGTTTTTCCAGGATTTACCGCGCCGAAAGTCGTCTGGGTCCAGAACAACGAGCCCGAGATCTTTGCCAAGCTGCGCCGCGTGCTGTTGCCAAAAGACTATCTACGGCTGTGGCTCACGGGCGAGCGTGTGTCGGAAATGTCGGATGCGGCGGGAACGTCATGGCTCGATGTCGGCAAGCGCGCATGGTCGTCGGAGCTTCTCGCCGCAACCGGTCTTGATGTCAGCCATATGCCTTCGCTGGTCGAGGGGACTGAAGTCTCCGGGACTTTGAAGGCCGATATTGCGTCCCGGTGGGGCATGGGCAGCAGTGTCGTGGTTGCGGGCGGAGCGGGAGACAATGCCGCTTCGGCCTGCGGCATGGGGACGGTCGGCGAAGGCCACGCCTTCGTCTCGATTGGAACATCCGGCGTGCTCTTTGCTGCCAATGGCTCATATCTGCCAAATCCCGAGAGCGCGGTTCACACATTCTGCCATGCCCTGCCCGATACCTGGCACCAGATGGGTGTTATCCTGTCGGCGACTGATGCCCTGAATTGGTACGCCGGCATTACATCACGCAAACCTGCCGAACTTACCGAAGAACTGGGCGATGAACTGCGTGCACCTTCCGGCGCAACGTTCCTGCCCTATCTTTCCGGCGAACGGACACCGCTCAACGATTCCGCAATTCGGGGTTCGTTCCAAGGGCTCGAGCATGCCAGCGACCGTGCAGTCCTGACACAGGCGGTGCTGGAGGGCGTTGCGTTTGCGTTTCGTGATTGCCTGAACGCACTTGCGGCGGCGGGCACCAAACTCGATCGTGTAACGGCGGTCGGCGGCGGGTCACGTTCGACCTATTGGCTGAAAACCATCGCAACTGCGCTGAATATCCCCATCGATGTGCCGGCGGATGGCGATTTCGGTGCGGCGTTCGGTGCCGCGCGCCTCGGGTTGATCGCCGCAGAAAAAGCTGACCCACGCACGATTTGCGCCGCGCCTGCAACCGACTACACGATCGAGCCGGAAGCCGACCTCATCGGCGATTTCGACGCGGCGTATAATCGCTACCACAATCTCTACCCAGCATTAAAAGGAGTTCAATCATGAGCAGCGGTTTTTTCGGCGACGTAAAACCAGTCAAGTATGAAGGGCCGGACAGCACCGATCCGCTCGCCTATCGCTTTTACAATCCTGACGAAATCGTTCTTGGCAAACGGCTCGAGGACCACTTGCGATTTGCCGTCGCCTATTGGCACTCGTTCGTCTGGCCAGGCGGCGATCCGTTCGGCGGGCAGACCTTCGAACGTCCCTGGTTCAACGATACGATGGATGGGGCCAAGCTCAAGGCGGACGTGGCATTTGAAATGTTCTCGATCCTTGGCGCGCCCTACTTCTGCTTCCACGATGCCGACGTGCGCCCGGAAGGCGACAGCATCGCGGAAAGCGACAAGCGCCTGCATGAAATCGCCGACTACTTTGCCGGCAAGATGGAAAAGACCGGTACCAAGCTTCTTTGGGGCACCGCCAATCTCTTTTCCAACCGCCGCTACATGTCGGGTGCGGCGACCAATCCTGACCCGGATGTCTTTGCCTATGCCGCCGCGACGGTGAAAACCTGTATCGATGTGACGCAAAAGCTGAAGGGCGAGAACTACGTTCTTTGGGGCGGACGCGAAGGCTACGAAACGCTGCTCAACACCGACATGAAGCGCGAGCTCGACCAGATGGGCCGGTTTCTAAGCCTCGTTGTGGACTACAAGCACAAGATCGGCTTCAAGGGAGCGATCCTGATCGAACCGAAGCCACAGGAGCCAACCAAGCATCAGTATGATTACGATGCGGCGACGGTCTATGGCTTCCTCAAGCGTTTTGGCCTCGAGAAAGAGGTCAAGGTCAATCTGGAACAGGGCCACGCCATCCTCGCCGGGCATTCCTTCGAGCATGAAATCGCCACGGCAGCAGCGCTTGGCATTTTCGGTTCGATCGACATGAACCGCAATGATTACCAGTCCGGCTGGGATACGGATCAGTTCCCGAACAACGTCCCGGAAGTGGCCGTCGCCTATTACGAAATTCTGAAAGCCGGCGGCTTTACTTCCGGCGGCACGAATTTCGATGCCAAGTTGCGTCGCCAGTCGCTCGATCCGCAAGATTTGCTGGTCGCGCATATCGGCGGCATGGACACCTGCGCGCGGGGCCTCAAGGCAGCGGCGAAGATGGTCGAGGACAAGGTTTTGACCGGATTCGTCGATGATCGCTATGCCGGCTGGTCGACGCAGCGTGCGCAGGACATGCTCTCGGGCAAGGTCTCGCTTGAAGAGATCGCAAAGCAGGTCAATGACGGAAACCTGCAGCCGCAGCCCCGCTCCGGTCGCCAGGAATATCTGGAAAACGTCGTCAATCGCTACGTTTGACGCTACTCATGAAAGGAATAAGTTCTCAGCTGAGAACTTATTCCTTTAGCATTTAGCCATGACAGTGAGCGGATTTTCGTCTCGATTAACCCGTTTTTGTTCCAAAATGAGCTATTTTTGAGTGAAATCGGCCTAAACTTATCCCGAATTTCATGGCGAAACCGTGGCTTTTTCGCGGCGTCGCGCCGCAATTGATTGGTGGTTTTCGGTAGCCAATGCCGATTAACTCCATGTGGAGAGGATGAGGATTTTCAAATTGGGCTAATGCGGGATGCGTGACCCATGTGCGTGGTTCGACAAGCTCACCATGAGGGAGGTGGGAGATTGCAGGGCCAGAGATATGAAGCGTGGCGATTAGCGTTGCAGCCCGCCAGCACCCTCATGGTGAGCTTGTCGAACCACGCACATGGGTCACGCCCGCCGCCGTCCCTCCGCACAAAGGGGAGGGCAAGCCTCGGCGCTCTAAACGTGCTGGCCGCCGTTGATATGGATCTCGGAACCCGTCACGTATGATGACGATTCGGTGCACAGGAAGTAGATCGTTTCAGCCACCTCTGCCGTCTTTCCCAGCCGGCGCAATGGTAGATGTTCTATCATTTTGTCGGTGCCGGGAGACAAGATCGCCGTGTCGATTTCACCCGGTGCAATTGCATTGACGCGAATGCCATGAGGCCCGAAGTCTGACGCCATTTCACGTGTGAGAGATGCCAGCGCCGCCTTGGAGGTGGCATAGGCGGTGCCCGCGAAAGGATGGACGCGGCTGCCGGCAATCGATGTCACATTCACCACCGATCCCTGCGCCGCCTCAAGTTCGGCAAAGAGGCCTCGCGCCAGCATGATGGGCGCGAAGAAATTCACCTGAAACACGCTCATCCATGTCTGCATGGGGGTCTCGATGGAATCGAGACGGTCACCCAAACTGTTTTTCGGTGAAATACCGGCATTGTTAACCAGCGCATTGAGCCTGCCGCCCTCCACGGCGAGCCTTTGCCTGATTTCGGACACCGCATGATCGACATCGGCGGGGTTCGCAAGATCGACTTTGATGTGATCGTCAGGACCAGCTGGCCAAGGGCAATTATCGTCGAAGCTCTGGCGAGAACAGGTAATGACGCGCCAACCGGCGCGCGAGAAGCGTTTGACAGTAGCGTGGCCGATACCGCGGCTCGCGCCCGTCAGGACAAGTACCTTGCGTGGTTCTTCGTTGGTCATGGGAATACTCCGTTGCACCAGCAATAGCTTATCGCATTGCAAAATTCGAGGCATATCATGTCGCAACGATTGATCCGCCCGGGCGAAGCCAATATCGTGGCCCGCAGATCAGGGGGGAAGCATGAACGGATATATTCTGGCCATCGACCAGGGCACCACGTCGAGCCGCGCTATTGTCTTCGACAAGAACCGCAAGGTTGCGGGCAAAAGCCAGCAGGAATTCACGCAGATCTATCCGCAATCGGGCTGGGTGGAGCATGATCCGGAAGAGATCTGGCGATCAGTACTCAAGACGTGCGAAGTGGCGATCGAGAACGCCAAGATTGAGGCTGGCGACGTCGCGGTGATCGGCATCACCAATCAGCGTGAGACGGTTGTCGTCTGGGACAAGGAGACCGGCAAACCAATTCACAATGCCATCGTCTGGCAAGACAGGCGAACGGCGTCGCTCTGCCAGAAGCTGAAAAAGCAGGGCCTTGAAAAGACGTTCACGAAGAAGACAGGCCTGCTGCTCGATCCGTATTTTTCCGGCACCAAGCTCTCCTGGATCCTCGACAAGGTGCCCGGTGCACGCAAACGCGCGGCAAACGGTGAACTACTCTTCGGCACGGTCGACAGTTTTCTCATTTGGCGGCTGACCGGCGGCAAGGTGCATGCAACCGACGCTACGAATGCTTCACGCACGTTGATCTTCAACATAGCGACGAATGAATGGGACAATGAGCTCCTCGAGATTCTCCGCATCCCTCGCGCCATGCTGCCGGAGGTAAAAGACTGCGCGGCAAATTATGGTGCTGCCGAAGCTGACATTTTCGGCGCTTCAATTCCCATTCTCGGCGTTGCCGGTGACCAGCACGCTGCAACCATAGGTCAAGCGTGTTTTGAGCCGGGCATGTTCAAATCTACCTATGGAACCGGATGTTTTGCCGTTCTCAACACGGGCAGCGATATGGTGCTGTCGAAGAACCGGCTGCTGACGACAATTGCCTATCGCCTCAATGGCAAGACGACCTATGCACTGGAAGGCTCGATTTTCATTGCCGGCGCCGCCGTGCAGTGGCTGCGGGACGGGCTGAAGATCATCGGCTCGGCGCCCGAAACCGGCAAACTCGCCGACCAGGCCGACCCAAGCCAGAATGTCTATCTTGTTCCTGCATTCGTCGGTCTTGGCGCGCCGCATTGGGATGCCGAGGCGCGGGGCGCTATTTACGGCCTTACCCGCAACACCGGCCCGGCAGAATTTGCCCGCGCTGCCCTGGAATCGGTTGCCTATCAGACGCGGGATCTGCTCGATGCGATGCGCAAGGACTGGAAATCCTCCGGAACGAAGACCGTTCTGCGTGTCGATGGCGGCATGGTCGCTTCCGACTGGACCATGCAACGTCTGGCCGACATTCTCGATGCGCCGGTGGATCGTCCGACGATTCTTGAAACCACAGCACTCGGAGCCGCTTGGCTGGCAGGCTCGAAGGCGGGTATCTGGCCGGGCAAGCGCGATTTCGCCAAGACCTGGGAACGCGACATACGGTTTGTGCCGAAGATGGACGACAAGACGCGAAAGGCGAAAATCGCCGGATGGCGGGTCGCGGTGAAACGCACTTTGACGAGTTAGACCGAGGACTTTTCTCTGACTTCGCCTTTAAGAACGCCCCAGCCGCGAAGCAGGGGCGCTGTAATAGTTAAGGCAGCTCAGGAAGTGACAGCAGGTTGTCGTTTAACTTACCGTCTGCGATCGTTCTCACATAAGGACCGTTTGGTCCGTCGATGACACGAATGTCACCACGATTGCCATTAACGTTCGTAAAGAACGTGTTGGTATTGTTTTCGATCGATGCAATGACAGCCGCTCTTGGCCACTTCCAATTGGCACTGGGATTGCCCAGATGGGTTATTCCCTCGTGGGTGCTGTTGCGATCTTTCTTATTTATTCCTGTGACTAAAACATCAGCCATTTTGGTATTTCCTTATGGTTCCAATTTCTCGCCAGACCATTCAGGCAAGAGATGAGTGTCCGCATATTCAGTCAATTGATTGATCTCACGAGAGGCGGAGAAAACTTGCCGCTGTAAGCATCAAGAACGTGACTTCTCTTGCGAACACTCTTAGAAAAGGAACCAGGCGGCAGCTTTAGCGGGAAGCCGCCCGGTTCGCGTCCAACCCCAACTACTTTTTAGGTGGCTGTGGTTTGACCGTTTCGACTACGTGGGTGCTGGGCTTGTTTCGCGCGGTGGTAACCGTTGTGAAACGCCCAGTGCTTGCGTTACGTCCAATCTTGCTCATCTTCTTTTTCACCTGCCTTCCTATTCTTGGCTGCCAGCAAATCTGGCGCTCCAACATTATCTAGTATCATTACTGGGTGTAAACACTAATTATAGTGTTAGTTGGCCATTTACCCAGCAAACATTTTATCTGTGTGCAGACGATTTTTCCGTTTGGACATGCCTTACCGGTCACCCGCACCTAAGCGCAAGCTTCTACAAACACTCTATAAGCTGGAAAATGGCCGGTTACAGACAACCGGGTCACGCCACCAACGCAACGCCGACTTTAGGAAAGATGACTCGCGTGCAAGCGTCAAGTCATAGTTTTTTACATGATAGTGACCGTAGTATCGCGTGTGTCACATATGTGGATAGTGGGGAGAATTACTTCTCCTCGTGCTCTTCCCACAAGGAGAGGGGCAACGTAGCACCCTTGGCTCCAGCCCAGCCCATCTTGTTCTGCCTCAATTGCCCATGATCAGATCGAACAGCGTCGTCTTGCGGCCCTTGTGACCAACCTCGCCGGGAGGCACGGGGCGGGTTGAGCCGGTTTGATCGCCGAGATCCGCAGGAGGAACCGGGCCGACCGGATCAAGCTGCGCGGAAGGCACGCCCTCGGCGGCTGGCACGGTTGGATCGACCCCGGACGAGGGCAGGATATCGTTGCCGTCATTGACTTGCTGATGCAGCTGATAGTCACCCGGCAACTGCGCCACCGGCACGCCCTTGTGTGCTGCGACCATGAAGTCTTTCCATGCGATGGCTGGCAGGGAACCGCCGGTGATCTTCCTGGTCGGCTTGCCGTCATCATTGCCGAACCAGACGCCGGTCGTCAGGTTCGATGTGTAGCCGATGAACCAGGCATCGCGGAAATTCTGGCTGGTGCCGGTCTTGCCCGCTGCCGGCCAGCCGAATTTGGCTTTCGTCGCCGTCCCCGTATCGACTGTCTGGCGCAGCATGGCATTCATCATGCCGACGTTGCGCGGTTCGATGACACGGTCAGTAGCCGTGTTCTTGTGCTGGTACAGGACCTTGCCTTCATTGGTCGTCACGCGGCGGATGATATAGGGCGGCGCCCTGTAGCCGCCATTGGCAAACGGCACGAAAGAATCGGTCAGTTCGAGAAGCGTGACTTCCGATGTTCCAAGCGCCAGTGAAGCATTTGCCGTGAGATTCGATTGAATGCCGAGGCGATGGGCTGTCGACACGACAGTCGTCGGGCCGACTTCCATCACAAGCTGCGCCGAAACCGAATTCAGCGAGCGCGCCAGCGCTTCGGCCAAGGTGACCTTGCCGAAATATTTGCCGTTGAAGTTACCGGGCGTCCAGTTGCCGATGCGGATCGGCGCGTCATTGCGTACGGATTCCGGCGTGAACCCTTGCTCAAGCGCGGATAGATAGACAAACGGCTTGAACGCCGAGCCCGGTTGACGCTTGGCCTCGCTGGCACGATCGAACTGGCTGTTGGCATAATCATAGCCACCCACCAGCGCCCGTACTGCACCGGTACCATCCACCGAAACCAGCGCGCCCTGCGAGACATTGAGTTTCTCGCCATTTTTGCTGATCAGATCGCGGATTGACGCCTCGCCGAGCTTTTGCAGGCCGAGATCGACAGTCGTATCCACGATCACGTCGCTGCGCACATCGCCGATCAGATCCGGCAATTCTTCAATGACACGATCGGCGACATATTGCTCCGAACCGCTCCAATAGGAAGCGGCGCGGGTCGCCGGCTGTTTCATGGCGAAGTTGAGTTCCTTGTCGCCGATCATGCCCTGTTCGCGCATGGCCGCGAGCACAAGCTGCGACCGTTCACGCGCGGCTTTCGGATCACGCGCAGGCGACAGGCGCGATGGCGCCTTCAACAGCCCGGCAATCAGTGCCGCTTCCGGCAAGGTCACTTCCTTGGCCGATTTGTTGAAATAGCGCCGGGAGGCTGCGGCAACGCCGTAGGAACCTGAACCGAGATAGACCCGGTTCAGATACATTTCGAGAATTTGATCCTTGGTGTATTTCTGCTCGAGCCAGAGGGCGAGCATGACTTCCTGCACCTTGCGTTCGATGGTGCGGTCCGGTGTGAGGAAAAGGTTCTTGGCCAGCTGCTGGGTGATGGTCGAACCGCCCTGAACAAGCCGTCCGGACATGACATTGGCAACCATCGCACGTGTAAATCCGATCGGATCGACGCCGAAATGCGAATAGAACCGGCGATCCTCGATGGCGACGACGGCTTCCGGCAGATAGGGCGACATATCGTGCAGGCTGATCGCCTCGCCGCCCGATGCGCCGCGATTGGCGATCAGATCACCCTCGACCGAAACGATCTTGACGTTGGGCGGACGATCGGGAATGGCCCATGTGGTCGTCTGCGGCATCTTGGCGGCGAAGTAGACGACAGTGCCCGCCAAGGCTATCCCGCCCCAGATGCACAGAACGAACGACCAGTAGACCAGACGGCGCAGCGCACCGAGAAAACCGCCGCTGCTGCGGGCGCGGCGCGATCTGCCACGTTGCGATTTGGCGGGTTTGCGTGCCGTCTTGCGTTTTGCCACAGGCCTGTCCTCCGGATCTGCGCGCAAATCATCGCCCGAACGGCGGCCCGTACCGAACCCGGGTTCAATGCGCTGTCTGCCCTTGTCGCGTGATGCCATTGATGAGAAGTCCCGCCCCGATGAGCCCGAAAAGTTTGAAAGCGCCCCGTTGCAGGGTAAATGCGGCGATTTAAGGTGCGGTTAAAGCCGCCTCAGTTAATTAATGTTAAGGATCAAGGCATTGGAACGGACGCGTTACCGCCCGTTACCGCTGCCGTTACCGCTCTGTTCTCGGCCCTTCAACCGAGCGTCTGCGAAGCGGTCCGCTGCTTCTTCTGTCGCACGATCGTAAACCGCCGATGTCGTGCGCGTTCCACTGTGGCCGGCAACCTTTGCAGCGTCGTCGGTTGTCGCACCAGACGCCCTGCCTTCAGTGATTCCCGAGGCCCTGAGGTCGCGAGCCCACGCCTTTGGATCGATACCGGCGACTTCCCTATCCTCGGCCCATCGGTCTGTAATGGCTCGAGAGTTGTAAGGCAGACCGGTCGTCTCCGAGACGATCATTGGTCCTATGTGCTTGTCGTCGGGCCAGTGCGCCATTTCCTCCAAGACCATAGGCGCCTTCGACAGGGGATATGCGATCGACTTACCAGACGTGTTTGCGGTCTTAGATGGCGTGAACTTCAACAAAAGATTGTCATCAACATGCTCCCATCGCAGACCAAACCATTTCAGTCCAGCCTCCACGTCAAGCACGTCTGAGACGCCACCTGTCTCAATAGGCCACCATTGGCCTGCAGCGTCCCAAAGACGCAAGGTGGTCTCATAGACAAGAGCGTACAGGAGAGCAGAGGATGGCCTGCCAGCGGCGTGCGCTGCTTGTCTGGCGGCAATGGCCTCCGCGGCCGTAAGAACCGTCTCACGACGCTTTGGCTGGGGCAATCCAGAGCGAGCGGTCTTTAGGATTTCACGCAATTGAATGCATCCGTCAAAACGGCGCAGGATGCCATGGCGCACCGCCGCCTCAAGGATGGCTCGGCAAGTCGCTGCTGCCGCAAGGTGCTTGTCTCCATCACTCCAGATTTTGTGCCAACGGATAACGTCGATGCCCATTATGGAATCGACGCGCCGCGGACCAATGTGCTCCTCGAGCTTCGCGATGTAATGCTTATACGGGACAAGAGATCCGGGCTTCAACTTGTGGAAGGCGCTTTCCTCATCCCGTTGATACGTGGAGAACAACGAGCGAAGCGTGCCATCGAAAGCGAGCGGGTCGTGGCGATACCCCGTCCGCCAAAGCAGCATATCCGCCTGAAGTGCGTTGCACTTGGCGACTAACATTTCTGGACTGTCTTGCATGAATGAGAGATTGACGGTCTTTGGACTATAGCCGCGCTTAACATCCGCCTCGTCGGCAACCCAGACGGGTACGTGACCAGATGCGCGCTTCATCCATTTGAGACCTACTGCTTTCGGCCTTTCCATTCGCCCTCCCCTCGGTCAGGCATGCCGCCCGACCCAACTGTGATCCCGAGATAGCTCTGATAAAAAACTCGCACGAGCGGAACGGCGCGTCCGCCGTGAAAGGCGTCGATCTGTGGGAAACCAGGCTTCTCTGATATCGTCGGCAATCGTTCCTTCAGCCAGCGTGGTGCGGCTGCCTTACCTACGATTGCCTCTGCAATCGCCGCATCGCTCGCAAAAAGCGGAAGGCGGGCAAACGGGTCATTGTCATTTTCAGCGCGCATAGCCGCCTCCTCTTCTGGTGTTTAGTTGCTGCCAATCCAGTACGCACACAACCCAACGATGCTGCCAACTGGAATCCAAATACTTCCACTCTCAACTGTTAGCAGATGAAAAAAGACCGGCGCCTTTGGAGAAAGTACGCCGGCCAAGTTGGCTGTGGTGGTTGTGGTGGCTACTATCTTCTGTTCACTGCTATCTCCTCGTGTCGCGGATGGTCAGGCCGCTAGTGCTGCAAGAACAGTTTCGCGCCCGTCGAAACGCACCATGTCGCGGCCGATACTCGCGCCAATCGCTGCAATCTGTGCACCCCATTGTCCGTCATCTGGATTATCAACGAGGATCTTTGCTGCGGCTACTTTGGATTCCACTTCGCGATAGTCGACGCTCGGCGTGTTTACGATCTCGTAGATTACACTGGCGTGCGCATCGAACAAGGCGTTCATGGCTGCATCTGGCATTCCGCACAGATACATTGCGGAGTTGATACTGGCCAAAAGGTTGGTCATTTCGCTAATGGGAAATCTGTCTGGTTCCTGCGATACTGCTACTGCATTGGTCATTGGTGTCTCCGGGTTGCTCTAATTGGGTCGATGTGATACTTTTAGATCAACATAACCTCTATGTCAACACCTTTGGATAAATTTGATACTTATGGATCAGACTTCAGCTATAACTGGGCGCCAGATTGCAGCCGCACGGACACTCTTGGGTATCTCCCAGGCCGAGTTGGCGGTAAGTGCCCGCATCTCGATTCCAACCTTGAAGCGGATGGAAGCAAGCGATGGATACGCTACCGGTATGATCAACAATGTTGCAGCAGTTCGATCGGCCCTCGAGACTGCCGGCATACTTTTCATTGATCCCAATGGGAATGGCCCAGGCGTGCGCCTACGGGATCGTCAGCCATGAGCGCTAGATCACTTAGCTTGGTAGTGATCGGTTTCACCGCAACCCTACTTTTTGGCTGCAACGAAGCAAAGGGCATCTATACGCTATATCGGAGTAGCATGGTTGGCGACGGCATGGGCATTCATGTGGCGACTTTCGACGCTGCCGATGGTGACGCTTACAACCGTGAGAATTGCGATATCGCCACGCATCTGTTCGCCGAACAACCTGGGGTTCAAGTTAAATACTGGTGCGAAAAGGGTCCGTTTCACAAATAAATCGTGCGTTGCGCGGCCCCAAAATACCTGTGAATATAAGTCGACCTATTGGACTATAGGTCAAAGGCGAGCCTACGCTCTGTACATGAAAAATCTTACCTACGATTCAGCCCCTACCCTCAACACTCTATTCTTTCTGATGGCGCAATACGGGCCTATGGCAGTCATTCCGCTGGACCTGATATGCCGTGATTATTTCAGCCACCTTCCTCCCGACAAGTTTCTGCGGAAGGCCAGCCTCGGCGAACTACCCATTCCAATCATACGGATGGAGGCCAGCCAGAAGTGCCATAAAGGCGTGCATATTCTGGACCTCGTCAACTATATCGACTCCAGACGCGAGGCTGCCACCAAGGAATACAAACAAATGCATGGCTAGCGGAATGACCCTACCCACGATTTACACCCTCCACGAAGCGGCCGAAAAGCTGCGTATGAAGCCTAATGCACTAGGCCGTTTGGCCCGCAGACAGGGTCTGTGCTCAGCACATGGCAGAGAGCTTTTCTTCAGCGAGCAGGATCTGACTGATATTTGGGAAGTGATGAGGGTGGCGGCACGAGACAACATAAGGCCGGCACACGTATTCCCGTCTGAAGCGAGACTGATGGAGAAACTTCGGAAACTCACAGAAAAGAAAACACGTCGTACGGTACGCTGAATACAACTTGCATTCCTGCAGACCTGCACGCATAGATTGCATCCATTGGGTTGGGGGAATTCCTATGAAGTTCAAAATGGTGGCGCTAGCTTCTGCGTGCGCTCTGACCGGCTGCATGAGCGCGAACGTGAACATGTATCCAATCCAAGGACCGCTCGCCAAACAAGTGCCGCTACCCACAGTGAAGGCCGTTGCGATGGGCGTAGAGAATAACAGCGGGCCCATCAAGGCCACTCTCGCTGACGGTCAGTTGTGCAATGGCACCTGGTCGTCGGCTGCACCACGAATTGGCGCCGTCACCACAGGATCGCTCTTCAGCCTTTACGGTGGAGCTGTATACGGCTCATCCGTGACAACTGGCATCATGCCAGGCGTCAACAAGGGCCAAGCCTTCATGACTTGCAATAGAGGCACCACGGTAGACGCTGAGTTTTATACGGGAAGCGGAACGGCAAGCGGATATGGAATCGCAAAGGATAGCGCAGGCAACGTTTACAAGATGTTGTTCTAAGCTCAGTTATCGACTTTTTTTCTAGGTGCCGATTTCGCAACCATACGGCCTTTTTCCGCTGGACTCTTGACGGCCGGCTCTTTGTGAACAGGAAGTGGTGGCAGGCTGGTCGCCGCGGCCCAATCTAAAGTGGCGAAGAGACTCCTAAAGTATGGGTAACATGCAAATACAGCTACCCGATTAAGGAAAACCATCGTGGCCTCTTCGTCGCAGTCGACCAAATTATCGTATGTAACTGCGTATTCAGCCTTACAGACAAGGGTTTTTTTCCTGCCGGTTTTAGCAGCGACTTCGAAGCCAATAAACGCCATGGCTACGCAGTCCTCATGTGAGAACTGCTGTCCACCTTTTATAACAACGTATCCAAGACTCCTGTCGGCTTCGTCAGAGAAAAATTCGGGCTTTACGTTAAATTCTACTGACGTCACTTGAACCGCCCTCAGCTGGGCAACTCCCACGACATGACTGTATTTTTCGAGCCGATCCTTTTTTTGGTCTGACGGCCCAGCTATTTCGGACTTTTTTGCCATGCTAAGCTGCTTCGAGTATGAGGTCGTCTGCGTAGTTCTCGTTCGCATATGTTTCTTGTGCGCCCCAAGCTCTGTACGCCTCGCGAGCCTGACAGGCCATAATTGCGAAACCTCTGTCCGCCGTAGCTTCGACCACACGGTTTTCGCGATCGGTGTGACGGCGCCCATACTTTACGAGCTTCGACTGGTAGTCAGCCTTGATATCCAGAACGTGCAATGCGCGCCCGACCAACTTAATCGTAGGGTTGGCTTCGGAAGAGAGGAGTTGGCTAACACGTGCACGCGTTACGCCCAGCAACTCTGCGAGACGAGCCTGCGTGATACCCTTGCTCTTCATGGCATCAAGAATAGCGAACTGAAAATCCATCAAAGCATTTTCTTCTGCCTCGATGAAATCATACTCTGCCCGTTTTGCTACGTTCTTCATCACCCTACCTCTTCTGATTTCTCAGCCGCCTTTTTTATTTTTTTTGGATCGGCTTTATCTTGTTTTTTGCTGGGATCGCACGCTGTTCCTACATACGCTTTCCTGCCTTTATATTGCTTGATGACGCCATATATTCGAAATTGATACGACTTAAACTCATGTATCTGCACCGTGTTCCCAGCGCCGTCTTTCGCGCGGCCCAACGACTTGAACATCTTCTCGCCAAGAGGCTGGCCGTTCGAGAACCTTTCAAAGTACCGAGGAAGCTGCGCTGCAGATCGACGACTAGTCTCGTCCGTACGGTCGAGGAGGGCCTCGTACTCTTCCCTGGCTTCACCAAACAACCAGACATCTGCATGAGACCCGGACGCAACCAGACCTTCGCGGCCGTTGTCGGAAGCGTCTTTTCCAGGCTGTCGCCTATGAGAATGTGCATTGCGATCGCGGCTTCTTCTGTCCATATTTCACTTCAAGAGTTAAGATATGCCTAAACACGAATCAAGAGGTATGGCAATGGTTAACACATCAACTTTTCTTTATTTCGATCGAAACTACCTCAAATAGATTAGATTTGTATTTGCACTATCGCATAAATGTAACAACTTTCCATGAAAGCTTTGAACCATCAACAGAAACTATGTGCTTGAGAAACCATAAGTTTTTGCATCATCGGTTCGCCCCACATCCACACAATGATCACCCCCCCCCGTGCAAATTCAGGGCTCATAGACTAGACGGTGAGCGCCAAACCTCACCGTCATTTTTAATTGAAATCTGTGTATAGGATGAGCCGTAGGCCTTTAGTCCGTATTGCCACTGCCAATTGAAGGGCAGTTTGGAAGCGTCGGCTCCCCCGGGCCGGCAACGCCTGCCAAAGAGGATACCGCTTCTTTTTCACAGCAGGCCCAACGAGGCTCGAACCTCTGGTAATTTGCGTTCTGGAGGATCGGGCCTCACCTTTTGTTAACCATACAGGCGCACGCTTTGCACTGACTATAGTGCCCACTTTGTCGGCACCCGGCCTGCTATCGTTGTTGTGCGTATGTGACAGGCAGGTCGGGATGTTCTATCCAGATTGGGAGATGGTGCCCGTAATGCGTAAGAATGACATGACCCGCTTATCTGTGTTCGACTTAATTTTCATTGTTTCGGCCGTCGCCTCTTTGTCGGTTCTCTGCTGGTTCTTCCCGTCATAGCCGCGCCGCCTCGGTAAAGAACTGATCAACCTGCTCTTCCGTAAACCCGAGCGCGTCAAACCCGAGCACCAGCATTTCATCTGTCCGGACGAATGAACCCGATTCTTCGAAGGCTATTTGGACAAGCTCCGGCTGAGAGGCGATCCAAGTCTCCACCTGCGCACTCAAACCCGAAATGGCGAGTTGCATCTTGAATTGTCTACGAGAGACGGTAGAGGGCACTGATGCGCGTGCCTTATCTTCCGCCGTGATCAGTTTCGACCAATCTATGTTATTCACTTTCGGGCTCCTCCGATGGAATTGCTACCGCCCCGTCGGGCGCGTTCAGTATCGGTTCCGGGAATGCGACGATTGGCGAAGGGTTAGGCCCGTGAGGAAGGAGCAACGTAGTCGGCTTCCCATTGGGCGTGCGCAGGACACGGCTTCTCGGCCGCCGTTTTCACGTCGTTGTTCATGTTGGATTCCTTGATTTTTCAGCCGATCGATTCAAATTCGAGAGAGTTTGAGCGGCAAGTTTTTACAGTTCGGTGGTGAAATCGCGCGTGGGGAGTACGTGCCAATGTCGCCGTGGAAAAAGAGTTCAGCAGAGATTGTCGAGTTCAACTCGGTGCGGTATCGGCGCAAGGTCAGGTCGTACTACGATAGGGTGCGATCAGTACTTAGCTTCGCGTTCAAGCTCTGTGTATTAGCAATGGCTGGCATCGGGCTATATATTGCGAGTTCGTTCGAACCTCCCGAGTATTCTAGCGCAAGCAGCCTGATTACCCGGCCATCATACGTTCCGCGGACCTGCAGGACGGCCCAACCTTCCGCACGTCGTGGTCAGCCAGGTTATTTTGCGCACCTCGATCGCGATAAGGATGGCATTTCCTGCGAGCCCCGGCCGAGGTAGCTATCTCAACTTCACATTCGATTGATTGGCCTTGCGAACGGTGGCAACGATGGTCGCAGGAAGCTCTCGCCTCATCTGTGCGAGTGCCTGTTCGGTTCGTGCCACGGCTTCTACGGAGGCGCCGCGGTTGTCGATTGTGGGATTAAAGTTCACCACGACACTCTGGCCACCGCCGCTTACGCCTCGCAGTGGCGGCATGCTCGGGGCGGTCAGTCGATGGTTCGGGATGATTTGCGCACCTTTCGGCACATTCATGAGTTCGGGGCCCTTTTCTCCCACCCATGCTAGGCCGCCAGGTGCATTGTTCGTGCCACCTGCAAACCCCATAATTTTGCCGAGGCCCGAGAAGATGTTGCCGAAAGAGCCGCCAGCGTCATTTCCGGATGCTGGTTTGAACAGTGAATCAAAAGCCTGATTGAGCAGCATGTCTCCAAGCTTCTTCGCCAGATCTGACAATGCGTCGCCAAGACTTTTCGCACCTGTAATCGCGTCGATCGCACCGCTTTTGAATGTATCGTAAAACTCGCCAGCAGCTTGCTCTGACTTATCTTGCGCATCCTGAACTTTGCGGAGCTCATTGGCCTGGTTGGCATACGCGGCCGACACCTCGTCGATTTTAGCCTTCTGATCGTCGGACAACTTGATGTTCTCGAGGTCCGTCTGGCCTTTTCTACGGGCCTCTTCGCGAAGGTCAGCCAGAGCGGACTGCTCTAGGTCAAGTGCCATGCGTCGGCGTTCTTGTGCCTCGTAGCCTTTGCCCACCATGGCTGTTTCTTCGGCTAAAGCGGCAGTTCGGTCCTTCGTGGCCTGTATGTCGTCGTTGAATCTACTGTCTGCAGTCTTCTTTACCGCTGGTGCGCCTTTCGCCTTTGTGGCCTTCGCGGGCACCTTATAATCCGCCAACGACACAGGGCGGATTGGTTTTCCGCCTGTTACGTCGAGCGTGGTGCCTGGTTTGTCCTCAGTCGCAGTAGCGCCAAACGCATCATTAATGCGCTGTTGAATCTGACGGTCAGAACGATACGGCGTGGCGCCAAGCGATCGGCCTACCTCGTCAAGGCCCGTGGCAGCACCGAACGCAGCGGACATCTCAAGGGCAGCTGTAGTGACAGCGCTGACCCACCCATGAAGTTTTTCCAAGGGCCCGACGAGCGAATTGATGATGTTGCCGGACTCTTTCATAGCTCTGGCCATCCTGTCGATGGTTTGTGCTAGAAGGACCGCTGCATCCGAATTGTTATCGAACTGGCGGGCGGTATCGATCAGGATATTCTGAAGACGAGTAAAACCCTGCGAAACCGTTAGCTGCGAACCGCCGACCTTATCTTGCAGTGTGCTGGCGCCTGCCTCGAATGCACGGAAGAACGCTTTGGACGACACCTTCCCATCCTTCACCAGGCGGGTTAGCGCCGAGACCGAGCCGCCAGCTTCCTTGAGACCGGCCGCTGTTGCCTGCAGGAGGGGCTGGGCGCCATCCAGCAAGGAATTGTACTCCTCTGCTTGAACAACGCCATTGCCGAGTGCCTGGGACAATTGCAGGAGTGCGCCACTAGCTTCTTGCGCCGAGGTACCGCCAACGCGCAACGACAGTGCAACGTTGTCTGTGAACTTGAGCAACTCCTGCTGACTCACGCCCAAATCCGTGGCGGACTGCGAGGCGCGTCCGTACAGTGTTACTAGATCCTCGATCGGCGCGGCGTTCTTCTGCGCGCTGGCGAACAGACTGTCATACACAACGTTAAGCTGCTCACCAGATTGGCCGGCAACCTTAAGGGCGTTGGAAATACGCGTCGACGTATCAATAAGCGACTGAGCACCCTTCAGTGCGCCAGCCGCTGCAAACGCTCCAGCAAAACCCTTGCCTGCAGAGGCAAAGGACGCCGACAAGTTGCTGTTCATCTTTTTAGCTCGCGCCTCGACTGCACGCATTTGTTTGTTCGAGATGCCGTTCGCGCGATTCATCGCGTTTTCGAATTTTTTGATATCGGCCGATAACGAAACGACGAGAGCTTGAAGGTCCTGAGCCATTACTGCTCGCCTCGCGGTGCGGCCCATGCCAACAAGAAGCATGTTGCATCGGCCTTACGGCCAGTGTCTGCACCCCACAGCGCAAGCGCCTGAGTGATAAACGCATCCGCAACGGTAGTTGGCTCGATATCGCCGGCAACAAGTCGATCGATGAGACGGTGGGCACCGCGTGTTGCGGTTTCAAATTGAGTCATGGATTTCTTCTTCTCCATATGAAAGGCCCGCTCGATGGCGGGCAAAGATGGTTAATAATTGGAGCTAGGTCCAAGTGACTAAATCGTAGTGTTTGCTCTGTTGGTAACGGAGTGTTAAGGATTGTTACGTCCGCAAAAGCGGCACGCCTATGTTGAAAATACTTGTATCGTCATCGATACACTTCAAATTCAAAGGAAAGCATGTGCCAGACCCAGAACACGGCCTCATCGGCCGCGGACAAACAGTATTAATGGCGATTCTACTAGTTGGCGTATTAACTCTATCTTGGAGTGTGGGCGCATGGTTGGCCCCGACCAATGACGATACTGCCATTGAAACTTACGCCTCTGAGGCGGGGATAGACCTCACCGGAACAAATCCTCATCAGGATCCGCAGCTTCAGGCGACCAACTGATCTTGCCCGCACTGACGGGCGTCGCGCCAAGCTGACCAAGAACTTGCCTCAAAAGCTGCATTCCTGGGACGCCGAGTGTGCCAGCCTGCATACTGGCCTGGAGATGAGCGGCCAATGCAACGATGCAGCGATGACTGCGGTTCAGCCAAGGCAGGCGGTTGGCCATGTCATGCCAAGCCTCGCTTTGCGGCTTGTTCAGCCAAAACGGAGGCGAGCCAAGGCCCTCCGCAACGTTAGGCTCAGTTCGGTTGCGATAACGCTGCGGATTCTTTGCGATTGCACCCGATAAACGGGCTGCTGCAAGTGGTTTACGAGGTGGTGCCATAAGCTTGACCCATTGTTTGATACGTGGAAATGCGCGCGATGCGGGGGCACAGGTCCGCGGAAACGACCAAGCGACGAGTTGCGAGGCACCCCCGGCCATGCCACTCTGAGACTGCGTAAGCATAACGGGAGATTCGCGGTGTCAGACTGGAATGCAGAAGAGTTCTACGAGGAGAACAGACAGAACGAAGCGACCTTCATCATAGCAACTCAACCCATGCATGAAGACCTTAGATCTACGCTGAACGTTGTGCTTTCACAGATATTGCATATGAAGATTGGTGGTTATGGATGTCTCGGTGTGGTACATACTGATGAGGGCGACGTCCATTTATCGCCAGAACAGTATGCTGATCTGCTTCGCATGCAGCAACGGTTCGAGGACGAGCAGCTAACCTGAGTTGTAAGAAGAAGACGCCGCGCGCAAGGCCTAAGCCAAGGGGACTCGCGCAGCGCCGTGCTCAAGATGAATGAAGGAAGAAAGGTTATGGCGGGCCTTCATTCACCGCGACCGAGCAGGTCGTCAACACCCCCCGCCGAATAGTTAGCCGCTCACCGTGCCGTACAGATCGCCTGTGATGAATGCATCAGGACGAAACACAGCCAATGCCAAACGTGACTCGATGCGTATGGTGGCACGGTTGGTAACAAAGTCGTCTTCGTTCTCAGTCGAGAGAAGGACTTCAGTTTCCAATCGATCGTATATGGAAGCTCCCTCACCGAAGGCACCGGTAAGAAACTCACCCGAAGCCATGGCGTTCGTCGCAACAATCTGAACGTTCCACAAACGCGGGTCAGTCAGACCGAATGGCGACTGCCCGGATATGTACCGGCCTTCACCATCTTTCACGTTTGTAATACGACGCCAGTCCCGCTTGTTGAGGATGACAGCGTTGACTGGAATGTCAGAGTCCTCGGCCTGGCTGATAGCCTGCAGGATGCGGTCAATGGCGGTTTCGCTGGTCGAGGTAAACTGCGGATCGAACGCGGTTGCCTGCGGAACAATACCCAGCAGATTTTGGCCAGTACCAGAGCCGTTAAGAACCTGTTGCTCTTCCACAAACTGGAGGCCATAGGTGCCGCGTCGACCAATGTATGCCGCGAGCGCAGGAGCGTCGTCCAGCATCTGCCTAGATATCTTAAACGTATGGGCCAGTGTACGAACTGGCGCAGACTCCATATTAAAAGCCAGATCAGACTTCGGCTTCAGGGTCGTTTCAGCAACTGGAGCAGCGTTGTTGGTGAAGCTAGTTTCACGGACGAACTCGACGCTGTTAGACGTTGTGCGAGCGCTGCCAATAACGTCGCGAATTTTCAGCTCGCGTTCGTATGGAGTGATGATACCAGCGACGCGATGTCCAGCAACCAGTGATGTGCCCTGAGAACGGCCAGCGCCCACCGTAGTATTTCCAGACGTGATGTCCGCCCGTTCACCCGCAAGCTTGACTACAGCCTTGCCACGGAAAGACGATGTCAGGTCCTGAATCTCCTGGGAAGCTGCAATGGCAGCCGCTAGGGGATTATTGTCGTTTGCGGCGCCAATGTAATTGTCATTATCGTAGTGTGGATCGCGGGCCATTCGCTTTTCGATTTCCGAAACGCGTGTGCCGTATTCACTCTTAAAATCATTGATAGAGTCGGCGATTGCGCCAATTTTACTTGCTAGTTCAGACATTTGGATTCCTTAAGGTTTGTAGCCGGCAGCTAATGCTGCCGTGCATGCGAGGCGTGCCTTCTGACGGGCGTCGATGCGTGCGGATTGTATGTTGGATGGATGTTGTGCGGTTTGGGTGGTGGCTAGCTTGGTGCCGAGGGACGCTGCCAACCTGGCGAGTGCGTCGCCGTGGTCGTCGTGAATAGCGTCCTGTTCCGCAATGAGCTCGTTCAATCGGTAAAAAACCGATTCTCGCTTCGCTTGCGAAGACATTCCGTATTGAGCGTTTAGCTGTCGTGATAGGACAGCAGGATCCGAAATGTCGCTGTCTGCGTAGTCTTTGTTAAAGACGCCCTCTACGTCTAGATCGGGAGGCAAGCCGATCAATCCGCCCTCGAGCCGAGGGAAGATATAGGTCTTTTCAGTCATTTGATTTCCTTATTGGAAGGCTCTCTGGAGCCGAGCGAGTTCGACTAACGAATCCGCCTGAGTTGGCACATGTCCCTGCAGTTCAGCAGCAATCGCCATGAGTGCGTAACCGGGCACTATTGAAGCCTTGGCTGCGGTCTTGGTCGGGGTGTCGCTACCGTAGACGTGATGAGCGCCGTCAATGATTACCGAAACGCCTGGTGGGTCGTGTCGAAGAATGACGTGACCTACGTCGGCAGGAGGACCAAACAATACTTCGGAGAGTGCATCCCCGAAACGCAGGCCATTCTGGCTTGTAAGGCGCGAGAACGCCTCGACCGATGAATGAACATTACCCAGCCCATTGTCTGCCAATGTCGCTAGGACGAGGCGAGTAACCTCGATTTCGTTAAGTTCGGGCGGATACCTGCGCGAGCCTTCTGCTTTTGATATCTGGCCATCATCCGCCAACCTGGCTGCGATGTGATGCACGCGGCTGGGTAAAATATTGAGCCGACGTGCTAGAATTTCGACGGCATGCGATTTCCGCATCACGACGCCTCCATTTGTTGGTAATTGATATTGAGCGCTTAAAAAAACGCGGCGGAGGCTGACGAGTCACGGGAATGGGTGTGCCGTCCATTCCCGCGCTCAAGCCATCCACGATGAGGAGAAGCAAATCGTGGATTCGTTCGGGTCGCCAGTACATCCGTGGTCGACCAAAAAGTGTGGCGCTCGCCCCGCTACGGGAAACAAGCGCCGTATGCCGTGAGAACCGCCAAGAACGCACGGCAAAGAAAAAGGCCGCTCGAAAGCGACCTGAATTCTTGTCTCTACTATATACGCGCCCAGACGGCACGATTTGTAACATTCATGCGGCTTTTTCTTTTTCCTGTCCGTTGTCGTTCGCCACAAGCACCGAAACTGCGCGCAGGAAGGCATGCTTGCCAGCCTTGTCGGCATACCTGCCTTTGTATCCAAGTCGAGTTCCAATATCGGTAAAGGTCGAGTTTGAGAGTGCCTCCTCGAGAACGCGCGCCTCGGCCTCTGGCAATTCTGGCTTCTCGTACTGCTGCGCCAATGGTATCGCGCCCCGCGATGAAGTTTGCTTTGCTCTTACCACGCCACCAAGCCATATGGCGCCCTGGTAAGCGATGCCAGGCGGGCATTTGGTGACTGGAAATGCTGCGATTCTGTCCCGCCACACTGCAAGCTCGTTGTCCGCGTCTATCGCGCTGTCAGTACGCGACGCAGCTACATGCGCACCTCCCCGGAAGGACACTGGTACACGGTATTCATCGCTGCGATCGACGCCGCGCAAATCGAGATAACCAAGCTTGCGTGGATTGCGCTCGCCTACCGTGGGCAGCTTAACAACGCGTTTCTGCGTCTTGCCTCCCCTCGGCTTTTTAGTCTTGACCTCGGGTGCTACTGGCTTGCCTGCCTTGTCGGTTTGGTAGGAGACCATCAGGCCCGATGCGCGGCCATGCTCGCGGCGGATGGGATTGCTGCTGAAAACTAGGTCGCCAACACGTGTAGTGCGTCCTTCAGTGGCAGGCTGGTCGCCGTGCTCTAATGCAATCCATGTGGATGGCTTGGAGCTCTTTAACTGGCGCCTGCGCTCTACGGTGTTCGTTGCACGCGTGCGGTACGCCTGCGAAACCATGTCATCGGGCTTTGGCTTGGTTTCATGCAGATATTCAATAGATGGCTTTAGCGGGGTGTTGCCGTCTATATCTGTTTCACGTTCTAATGTTTGGTGGTTGTCATTGGCTGGCTTGCCGTATTGGCGCAGAACGTAACCTGCCTTTGGGTCTTGCTTTAACAGCCAGGTTACGAGGCGAGCGCCTCCGCGGAATCTATATGTGCTCATGCGTGTGAAATCATTTTGGCGGTTCCTTTGTTGAAGCCGGCGTCATTGCTGGCGTTTCTACAGTGTCTGATAAACATTAGATCGCGCAATCGAATGCGTGAATCTATGCCCTCTATACTGTTAGCAGATGATATCAGACCCACTTCTGATCTGTGTTAAGGGGCCATTTACTCAAAAAATAAATGTGGTGGAGGAGGCTATCGCTCTGGCAAGCGGTGTCTAAATGGGCGCCTCATCAGGAAAAAACACTCGCGGAGGATGGCAAGCGGGAACGTCAGCAACTCTAAGGGGCGCAAGACTCACTCTCTGGTTGGAGTCTACTCCAGTCCCAGAAGTTCTTGGCCGTTGGCTCCGGTCATTCTTGTCAACGTATGCCACACACAAGATAGAGTGTGTCGTTCCAGTTATGTTCACGCTATATGTTGCGTGAGCAATGTTGATGTGAGATAATAAAAAAACGGTCACGAAGGTTCGTAACCGTCTTTCTTTGTTTCTGGTGTTGCTGCGGTTTCGTGCTGCCGTCTCTACAACAGAAGGCGCGAATCCAACGTCCTGACAGGCTTGGTGTAGCGCTAAGAGGGATCCAATTCAAGCACAACGGAATACTCGAATGCTAAATGGTTTGTATAGGGTTCAATTCTCTACCCCTCAGGGCGGTATGGGCGCAGGTGTTGTGTTTGCGCAAGACGGTAAGATGTATGGAGGCGATTCGGGAATTTATTACTTGGGTGCTTATCGTGCAGCTAACGGGCAGATGCAGGCGCAAGTACACATAAACCGCCATACTTACGATCCAAACATCGTATCAGTGTTTGGCAAGGATCAAGTGACAATTGATATCGTTGGCAGTTACGATAACCAGAACAATGTTAAATGCACGGGAACGTCTGCCCAGGCGCCAGGGGTACCCTTTACCGCTGAGCTTAATTTGCTGCCCGGCTGATATACTCGTTACAACGCCCCTGCTTCACGGCCGGGGCGTTTATTCCTTTTTACGATGCTGGCCTGCTTAGAAAAAGTAATTGCAGCCTATTACAACTCAGGGGACAAGTAATGAACCCACACTCACACTGGCTTGAAGAACAAATAGCAAACCTCAAGCAAATAATTGCGGCGCTTGAAGGCGGCAACTATCGAACTTGGGATTGGAACCACGGCGAGAAGCAAAGGGAAACCACGCAAGACAATTTGGCCAAAGCCAAAAAGGATTTGCCCGAATTAGAGTCCCTGCTCGCCAGATTGAAGGCTGAATAAGAAGACACCTGAAGATCGCGGCGGCCTCCAGTAGTCTTGATACGTGAAGCGTGCGATATCTTTGCCTGTTGGGGGACAGAGTCATGAATAGCAACACCGCATCAATTATCGCATCAGTGTTTACCGCCTTGGCCACCATCGTCATTGGCTATGTCGGCTATTCTGTTAAGGCGGATAGCGAGAGAACGGTCGAGGCGATTCGGTCGCAAACAGCCCTACAGCAATCACTTATGAACTCACAATACCAAGCCAGACAGCTTGATATTGAAATGGTCAAACTAGCCCTCAACATACTCGGCGGCGATATCAGTGACAAAACCAACCAAAGCCGGCAGTTCGCAGTACAGGTCCTTCAACGCTATTCAGGAGTGGAGTTGAAGGACGAAGTAGTTGCGGAATGGGTTAAGACGGGTACTGTGGCTTTCAAACTGCCAGATCAAGGATTGTCTTCCGGTACATGGAAAGACCTACTGTCAGAGCGCACCGCTGTAATGCGCCAATTGGAAAACCTAGGAAAATACGGAGCAGACGGAGCGGATGCCTATCCTCAATTGAGACAGATTGAGCCTACTCCTCAATTGAAGCAGAGATAACGTCCATATCTAGAGATGGCGACATAAATATACGGTACGATCCCTATTTGACGGCGGACACATCTCAATATCTTGATTGATATATACAATATTATAGCAATCAGTGGCTTGCGCAGCACAGCGACTCATCGGATTCTATTCGATAGCCCTGTCAACCCCTGGCAGAGCTCGTCAAGAATAGAAAGGCAGGTGAGTTCAAATGAGTAAGATTGGCCGTAACGCAGGTAGTGGGAAGTTTACATCGGTGAAAACCGCCGTAACACATCCCAAAACCCACGTCGTTGAAACGATCAAACCGACTAAGAAATAGTCTGGAATGATCGGGGATCTGGGCGGTTGCTTTGGAACGGAGCCGCCCAGGTTCTTTTAGTAAGCGTATTCGCTTACTGTGTCACGTGAACTGTTAAAAAGTTTCCACACATTTGAGTGTCACGCCGCTTCCTGCAGATTGTCATTCTCGGGATGAGGCAAGTCACCTTCCAGTGAGCTAGCCACGTCACAGAAAATCAATCCGTCTTCTTGATTGATGACGACAAACTCAAACGACGAGTCTGTGCTTAAGGCCGGTCTGATGCCAACCACACTCACTGGTACGAGCGTGCCGCGTCTGTTCCACAACGCGCTAAACGGTGTGATCGGTGTGACTACAGGCTGAGGAACTGTGACCGCAGCAATGCGTTCCTCGATCAACGCTTCTATTTCATACGGTTCCATTATGCGGCCTCCTTGAGTGGTGCGTAGGAGATGATGCCTCGGTCAATCGTGACACTCAGGGGCGTGTAGTGCAGAGAGCAGGTGTCGTTTAACGTTCCTTCAAATCCAACAGCCCGCATGACGTCGAACAGAAATTGCTGCCCGCGCTCTTGCTTCGCCTGGTCTGAAGATTGGACAAGGAAAGTGTGGTCTACGGTGTTGCCTTGAACACCGCCTAACTCAATGGTTAGGACAACCTGCTCGTTATGCGGATCCAAGGTCGTGACCTCACTGCCGACGATCTGGGCATTGAACGTTCCAAATGGTGAGAACGGGCCAACGTCCCATTCGCTAGCCGGAGTCATCGGCAAGTCATCGTTGTCGGCAACGGCTGGTTTCTTCTTGGCTGGCTTAGGTTCGCGTTCCTTCTTCACATACGCGGAAGGCGGGTCTTCAAGGTAGTGCCGATCACGAAGCCACACATGCAGCCGTTTACGCGGTGCGTCTGGATTGTTCTGCGCCTTCCATGCATCGCGCCAGGCGGTTGCTGCTGCTAAGAGCGCCTCCATGTCCCATGTGCGTTTGGCAAATTCAGCCTCTGCCTCGGCCAGACTCTTCTTTACGCCATACGCAAGCCATAGAGTGTGGAAAGCTGAATCCTCCTTCCGTGCGTTTGCCGTGGCGGGCACCAGCCCAGCCACGGGCGGAACGCATGCATCCATATCTACCCCCGTCTCCGGGTCTGGTACCCGGGTCGGGGTAGATGGGTCTTCGTTCGCAGAATCCCGAACGCTATCGTCCGTAGTGTACGTATTTTCCAGAACGCATGTGTTAGTGTTTTCCCGAACGCTAGCTTCATCTTCTGTAGTGTTCGGGATTTTACGAACGCTAGCTAGTTTTTCCCAAATTGGGACATAGCGGCTGGCTTTGCGACCGCTCCCTTTTTGCTGATCCAGATACCCCCATGTCACAAGGTCAGTCAGTGCCTTGTGTATATCCCCGGCGTAAAGCCCCCTCTCGGATGGATCTCGTTCTTTTGTGATGCCGACAATATGGCGGACGCTTGCGAGAGCATCACCATATTTCGAATGGTACCAGTCGAGAATAAACCCATATACAAGGATATGTTTTCTCTTGGCGCGCGGGTCGTAGGGTAGCATCTGCAGGAGTTTGAACTTGGTTTCAAGAGATCCTGGCTTATCTGTGGTGGTCATAGGCTGTCGCCTCCAAGGCTGCTATCGCAGCTTCTGTGATTTCTTGAGCAATGATGGGGTGGAAGGTGGCAACGTTCTTCCCGCAAGAATGCGGGGAATGGATCCTGACCTTGCCATCGGCATTCTTTTTCAGCAGCAAGCTGTAGAGCCTGACGTGCTCGGTTAGCTCGACATCGACGCGAGCTAAAGCGGCCGGCCCATCTAGGCGCCGGATCGAAAGGATTCTCATGGAATCTCCTAGTTGGATGACTTCGGTAACTGCCTGCAATCAAATCAAAGGCTTGATGCTAAGGTGCGGTTAAAGCCGCTTCAGTTAATTAATGTTAAGGATCAAGGCATTGGAACTATGGACCCCCTCTCAGCCGGAATTGATGCGCTTCGAGCAGGACTAACTCTTCACACATACGGCTCCAGCATATAATGTTCGGTACGACTGCGGGTGCCCCTGCAGCCCCCTGCATGTATCGAGCTGGGAGAGTACACCGCCATGGCCGGAACGCGGCGCAAGCTGACGACGATCTTCTCCGGAGATGTCCAGGACTATACACGCTTGATGCGTACGGATGAGGAAGGAACCCTCGACACCCTGAGAAAATACCGCGACGCAATGTCCCGGTTGATCGAAATCCATGGTGGCAGGGTCGTCAACACCTGGGGCGATGGACTGATCGCTGAATTCGCCAGCGTGGTCGAGGCGCTGCGCGCAGCGCTCGATGTGCAGAACGAGCTTGCGGGCTACAACGCCGACCGCCCCGACGACACACGCATGTTGTTTCGTATCGGCATCAATCTTGGCGATGTTATCGCCGAAGGAGACGATATCTACGGCGACGGTGTGAACGTGGCTGCACGCCTGCAGGCATCTGCGTCGGCTGGCGGCATCGTCATATCCAACACGGTGTACGACCACGTGCGCAACAAGGTTGCGGTGGGTTTCGATTGCTTGGGACAGCTGCCCGTCAAGAACATCGAAGGTGGTGTGCTCAGCTACGCCGTCAGGATCGGAGAAGATCCTGCCCGTTCTGCGCAACAGGACCCCATTTCAGTCAGGGGCACAGCCGATGAAAAAACATGGGACCCAGTACCACCTACGACCCGGGCTCCATGACACCAAAGTGGCGCAACTACGGCGTATTAGGCGCAATCTCAGCCGGAATCGTCGTCGTCAATTTGCTGTCGTGGGACGGCGAGTTCTGGGCGCCATGGCCAATCCTCGCTATAGCAACCGTGGCTGCACTGTCGTGGATGCGCACCAACCGACAGGTTGATCAGGTTCTGACGGTTCTCACGATAGTCGGTCTTGCCCTCACCTGCATCAATCTGCTTTCCTGGCACGGCACTTTCTGGGCCGCTTGGCCACTGCTTGCGATGGCTGTCCTCGGCAGCATCCGCTGGTTTACGCGCCGCCGCGCGGAGCCCTGAACGCCAGGGTGTCAGATACAACCTCACGGAGTAAACTATGCGTTTTGTCGTTTTTGCTGGTTTGGTGGTGATTTTGAGCGGTTGTGGCGGTGGCGCGTTCCAGCGGCTCAATCCAAGCCCTGACGCGGAAGCGCAATATCGCCTCGGCGGCTGTCAGCTGCGCGGACATGGCGTTTGCAAGGACCTGCAGGAATTCTCTGTTCCCAGCCAATAAGCGCACTGATATCCGGGATTCCGTATAAAAATCATCGCGCGCGTAAAATATTATTTTGCGGCCCTTGAAAACTTGCCCGGGTAGTTCTACTTTAATCCTTGCGTAACGAGTGGTTCTCCTCCCATTTTTTCACTCGTTGCGTGTTCCCCTCTGGACGCTTTAGCGTTCACAATTCGCCGGGCTTCTGCCCGGCTTTTTTGTTTCTTCGATTTCGACTGGGTATCACCCGAATTTTACTTTCCCTTCTCAATTTTCGCGTATCAAAGGGAAATGGGTTCTGGGGTACACAATGTTATGAGCACGGGTGAAAAGGCACGCGTCGACTGGGTCGATATCGCCAAGGGTATCTGCATCATCTTTGTCGTGATGATGCATTCGGTGCTCGGCGTCGAGAACGAAGCCGGTGCGCGTGGCTGGATGCATCCTGTCGTCGCTTTCGCCCAGCCTTTCCGCATGCCGGATTTCTTCATGATCTCGGGTCTGTTTCTCGGCCTTGTCATCGACCGCTCGTGGCTGCGCTATGCCGATCGCAAAATCGTGCACTTCGCCTATTTCTACGTGCTCTGGCTGACCATCCAGTTCCTGTTCAAGGCGCCAGGCATAGTGGCGGAGAGCGGTCCAGGGGGCGCGGTATCCGCCTATTTGCTGGCTTTCATCCAGCCATTCGGCACGTTGTGGTTCATCTATCTTCTGCCGGTTTTCTTTGTTGTCACGCGCCTCGTGAAAGGCGCCAACCTCTGGCTCGTCCTGCTGATCGCTGCCGGGCTCGAAACATTGCCGATCCATACGGGCTGGCTGGTGATCGATGAATTTTGCAGCCGTTTCGTCTATTTCTTCGCCGGCTATGCATTTGCACCGGCGATATTCCGCCTGGCCGAATGGCTGAGGCAGCGGCCCGTTACCGCCCTCCTCATCCTCGGCGTATGGGCACTGATCAATGGTTGGCTGGTGTTCACGCCCGCATCCGAGGCCTTCGCTGCCTGGATACCCCCGGAAGCCTATACGTCGGGCGGGCTTGGCGGATGGGCTAACGTGCCGCTGATCTCACTCGCAGCCGGAGGCGCCGGAGCGCTGGCGATCGTGTCTGTTTCCGCGCTGATTGCCCATATGGCGCAATCGTGGGACGCTATCGTGAAACCATTGCGCTGGCTTGGCGCGCATTCGATCGTCGTCTACCTCGCGTTCTTTTTGCCGATGGCGCTGGCTCGCACCGTTCTCCTGAAGAGCGGAATCATTACCGATATCGGCACGATCTCGCTTCTGACCGTCATCTGCGGCGTGATCGGTCCGGTCGTTCTCTATTGGCTGATCCAGTGGAGCGGCTACGGCCAGTTTCTGTTCAGACGGCCGCAATGGGCCCATATCGATCGCGCCCCTGCGCCACGGGGCGCGCTGGCTTCAGCCGAGTGATATTCACGCCACGACGGCCTGCAAAATGGTGTAAATCATAGACTAGTTGTGTTGACAAAGTGGATTCCCAAATCAGCTTCGGTATGATTCAAGGCTGCCTTTTAGGAGGTAGCTTTGGCTCGCGGAGACAGATGCCGAGTGGCGGATTATTAAAACGCTTCTCCGACCTCTTGCCGCTGCCGCCTCTTACACGCCAATCCTACGCGCTCATCTCTGTATGCCGCATGTCGCGCGCTGGGGGGCTACCAAACAAACGGCCGTATTCGCGGGTGAACTGCTGTACGCTTTCGTAACCAACGGCAAACGCCGCTGAGCTTATGCTCATGCCATCTGCCAGCATCCGTCTGCGTGCCTCGATCAGGCGCAAGTGCTTTTGGAACTGCAATGGCGATAGAGTGGTGATTTCGCGAAAATGTTGGTGGAACGATGAGGTACTCATGCCCGCCGCAGCAGCTAACTCTTCTACGCGCATAGGTCTGGCATAATACTGTCTGATCATTGAGACGGCGCGCGCGACGCGTTGTGCGTGGCTGTCAGTGATGCCGAGACGGCGAATTGCCGTGCCATGCTTACCTGTCAGCAGCCAGAAATGGATTTCGCGAAGAAGTTGTTTTCCCAGCATCGGCAGCGCTGCGGGTCGGTCCAAAAGCCGCATCAAGCGCAGTGCCGCATCGGAAACATCTTCATCTGTTGGTTCGATCCGCACGGGGCTGTCGTCCCCATCGGGAATGGCCGCGATCTCGACTGAAAGTTCTCGCACCAAGGCTGGGTCGAGTTCAAGCACCAGCGAATAGTACGGCGCAGCGGGGCTTGCTTGTATGATCTGGCTGACCGTGGGAACGTCTGCCGAGATCAACAGCGACTCGCCTGGCCCGAATTCGAAACTGTCGGCCCCCATCGAAACGCGTTTCCTGCCTTGCAGCAGTATGGCCACCAGCGGTTTGTTGACAGCGACTTGCAATTCGTCTGTCTGAATCGCGCGTATCGCGGCCATCCCGGGAATGGGAGTCGGAGCAGCGCCGAAATGGTCGGCATGATCGTCGGCGTATCGCCGCACAAGATCCAGCAGGTTTCCTGTCATGCCATAAGAATGGACTTTGTCGTAGCTTCAGGCAAGGAGATATCTGGGATCAAGCAAGGTAATTCGACGTTTTCCGCACGACAGCGAGTATGATCAACGCTACATTTGTAGGATCAGGCAAAGTAGCGCGAGGAACGGGCAACACAAGACGCAGCATTTACTCCATCTTCCCGACATCACTTTTGATGAAAGGAAACTACTATGACCAGCATCTCTCTCGTAACAGGCGCAAACCGCGGCCTCGGACGAAACACGGCCATCAGCATCGCCAGACTTGGCGGGGACGTAATCATTACCTATCGCGGCAACGACGTTCAGGCTCGTGAAGTGGTGGCCGAGATCGAGGCTCTAGGTCGCAGGGCCATCGCGCTACAACTCGACATCGCCAGAATCGACAGCTTCCCCGTTTTTGCGGACACCTTGCGCGCCGCACTGCTACAGACCTGGGACCGCGACACGTTCGATCATCTGATCAACAACGCTGGCCATGGCGAATTCGCCATGATCGGCGAGACCACCGAGAGCCAGTTCGATGGGCTATTCGATGTCCATGTCAAAGGAGTCTTCTTCCTCGTACAGACTCTTTTGCCTCTTATCGCCGATGGGGGTCGGATCGTGAACTTCTCCTCCGGCTTGACCCGGGTCTCTTATCCAGGTTTTTCTGCATATGCCGCCGCGAAAGGAGCGATTGAGATTCTGACCGTTTATATGGCTCGTGAGTTGGGTAGTCGCGGAATCACGGTAAACACCGTCGCTCCAGGGGCTATAGAGACCGATTTCGGTGGCGGACTTGTCCGGGATAATGCCGACGTAAACGCCCAATTCGCAAGTATGACGGCACTTGGCCGAGTGGGGGTGCCAGACGATATCGGGCCGATGGTTGCAGGCCTGTTAGGTAATGACAATCGATGGGTTACCGCGCAGCGGATCGAGGTATCAGGTGGTCAGGTGATTTGACCTGACCACTTGTCGTCCAAGGCAACTCATTTCCTGTAAGTGCCGGCCCGATAAGTCTAGTTATCGGGCCGCCCGATGGCAAAAGGGAAAGCCAGATAAATTATAGGGCTTGTCCCGCTCAGGTCCTACAGTTCGATTACGTTCCAGAGCCACCAGAGACCGCCCCAGTCATGCAAAGTGTGAGAACGAGGCGGACCCGCCTGACGTTGCGGACGAATCGTTCTCCGTCCGGTGTAGCTTTGAATTTTTGATATCGCCGATGCCACCAATCAATGGCAGCTATAAACGCGGCGAAGGAGAGGACAGCGCCGACATACAAGCCTCTCTGGTAAGCCGCTCGTCTCGATTATGCCAAACGAATAGTTTTTTAAGTTCCGTATAGGCAACTATTTCTTATAGACCCATTTGGAAGATGCGCCCGACACCACTTTGTCAACACGGCCTAGCTATGCGCAAAGATATCCTGCTCGTCCCATCCCATCAGATCAAGCCTGGAGCGGGTTGGCAGGAACTCGAAGCAAGCGGCCGCTTCCTCCGAACGCCCATCGCGAATGAGCCGTTGCTGCAGGATCGTGCGCAAACGGTGCAGATAGAGTACGTCTGAAGCGGCATATTCAAGCTGCGCCTGCGACAGATCGGGCGCCCCCCAATCCGATGATTGCTGCTGCTTGGAGAGATTGACTTCCAAAAGCTCGCTGCAGATATCCTTCAGACCATGGCGGTCGGTGTATGTACGCACCAGACGCGAGGCGATCTTCGTGCAGAACACCGGCCTCGGCATGACCCCGAAAGCGTGGAAAAGCACCGCGAGGTCAAACCGTCCGAAATGAAAGATCTTGGTGATGGCGTCATCGCCAAGCAATTTGACGAGATTGGGCGCCGCCGTCTGACCCTTGTCGATCTGGATCACATCCGCCGAACCATTGCCCGGAGATATCTGCACCACGCAGAGCCGGTCGCGGTGCGGATTGAGCCCGAGCGTTTCGGTGTCGATGGCAACGGCATCGACCTGATAGTTCGTGAGATCGGGCAGATCATTGCGGTGAAAGCGGATGGTCATTGTCGTTTCCTGTCACTTCTATTTTTTGTCCGCGAACTTCCAAACGGAAAACCGTTTCACACTTGTCCTGGAATTGCCAAAGCGTCGAGAATGCGCGCCCAGGAGCGCTGACCCTTGTGGAAGGAGGTCAGTTCGTATTTTTCATTCGGAGAGTGGATGCGGTCATCTTCCAAACCGAAACCAACGAGCAGCGATTCCATGCCGAGCATACGCTGAAAATCCCCGACGATCGGAATTGATCCGCCCATGGCGATCAAAACGGCAGGCTTCGGCCACTCGTCGCTCAAAGCATTCTTCGCCTTGCTGAGCAGTGGCGATTCGTAGGAAAGCTGGATTGCGGGAGATGCACCGTGTTCATGGAACTCGACCGAGCAATCGGCGGGAACACGTTCGCGTACGAAAGCACGAAAAGCTTCGCGGATTTTCGCCGGATCCTGCTTGTGCACAAGCCGAAACGACACTTTAGCAGAGGCTTCGGCCGCGATCACCGTCTTGAAGCCCTGCCCCGTATAGCCGCCGGTGATGCCATTGAATTCGGCTGTCGGGCGCGCCCAGATCAGTTCAAGGAGCGAACGGCCCTTTTCTCCGGATGGTATCGAAAGGCCGACTGGCCCCAGGAAATTCTCCGGCGTAGCATCGAGCCCCTTCCACATCTGCAGGATCTGCGTCGGCGTTTCCTCAACGCCGTCATAGAAGCCTGGAATGGTTACCGCGCCATTCTCGTCGTGAATATCGGCAAGAATCTTGGTGAGGATGCGGATGGGGTTGGCGGCAGCACCGCCGAACATGCCGGAATGAAGATCACGATCCGCAGCCTTGATGACGATTTCTTCGCCGACAAGACCGCGCAGACCAACCGAGATAGCGGGTGTCTCTCCGTCCCACATGCCCGTGTCGCAGACGAGAGCAAAATCCGCCTTCAATTCGTCCCGGTGAGCGTCGAGAAACGGCTTCAACGAAGGGGAGCCTGATTCCTCTTCGCCTTCGAAGAGAATGGAAATCTTGACCGGCAACTTGCCATGCACCTGCTTGTAGGCGCGGCAAGCTTCGACGAACGTCATCAGCTGGCCCTTGTCATCGGATGTGCCGCGACCCGTCAGGATCTTGCGGCCATTGCCGACGTCCTTGATCGCCGGTTCGAAAGGATCGTGATCCCACAGATTGAGCGGATCGACCGGCTGCACGTCGTAATGACCATAGAACAATACATGGGGAGCGTCGGCGCCTGGGCCTTCATGATGACCAACGACCATGGGATGACCCGGTGTGTCGCGAACGCTGGCTTCAAAGCCGATCGACTTCAGATCAGCAGCCAGCCATTCGGCTGCCCTGCGGCACTCGGATTTGAAGGCGGGATCCGTCGAGATCGACTTGATTTTCAGGAGATCGAAAAGTCGCTCCAGACTTTTGTCCAAATTATTATCGAGCGTATTCAACACAGGTTCGAGAGCTGACATGCTATTTCCTGATTCTGGGCCGGAATTCGTGAAGGGAGTTCTTCTTAGCGCATTTTGCCGGGAGGAGCACAAAAAAGTACCAATATGCCGAGCAAGTTTTGTTCAGCCACAATAAAATTGCCGCATGAAACACCAAGCGTGGTTCGACAAGCTCACCACGAGGGAGATTGGCGGACTGCACGATAATCGCCGCCATTGCGGAACCTGGCTCCTTGTAACCCACGACTTCCCTCATGGTGAGCTTGTCGAACAACGGACAACGGAAGGGCGGCTCTTTTTTGCCGCTGGCTTACGACAACGCCACAAAAGAAATGGCCGCCGTGGCGGGGGGACCACAGGCGACCAGATCACTACACTCACTTTGCGGTCAACCCTGGAGAGGGGGATGAGGCTGGCCGCAAGTCCGGTGTTAGGCGGGGGACGAGCCTTATAAACCGGACATCGATCTAACGTCGACAAGTATGGATTTGGGGGGCAAACCGTGGCAATTCAAGGGCACAAGAGATTACATATTTGTAACAAAGGTGTGATGCGCAAATGTCAGGATGATTATGTTTCCAAGGGTAGTTTCCTCGAAACCGAAAGACACCGCATTTCCTTTTTCCCGATCATCATTTAATCGTAGGCGCCATGAAAAAAGGTGATCATCTCTTCCTCGTCGACGGTTCCGGTTATATCTTCAGAGCCTATCACGCACTACCTCCCCTGACCCGCAAATCCGACGGTTTGCCGGTTGGCGCTGTGTCAGGTTTCTGCAACATGCTGTGGAAGCTGCTGCGGGAAGCGCGCGACACGTCCGTCCGCGATACGCCCACACACTTTGCCGTGATCTTCGATTATTCGTCGCATACATTCCGCAAGGAAATCTATCCGGACTACAAGGCAAACCGCTCGGCACCGCCGGAGGATCTCATTCCGCAGTTCGGCCTTATTCGCCAGGCAACCAAGGCTTTCAATCTGCCCTGCATCGAAAAAGACGGCTACGAGGCGGACGATCTGATCGCCACCTATGCCCGCCAGGCCGAAGCGGCAGGCGCGGAGGTCACCATCATCTCTTCAGACAAGGATCTGATGCAGCTCGTCACGCCGATGGTGACGATGTACGACAGCATGAAGGACAAGCAGATCCGCATCCCCGACGTCATAGAGAAATGGGGCGTGCCGCCCGAGAAGATGATCGACCTGCAGGCGATGACCGGAGATTCAACCGATAATGTGCCGGGAATTCCGGGCATCGGACCGAAAACGGCGGCGCAATTGCTGGAGGAATTCGGTGATCTCGATACGCTGCTTGCAAGGGCCGGCGAGATCAAGCAGCAAAAGCGGCGCGAGAATATCATCCAGTATGCGGAACAGGCCCGCATCTCGCGCCAGTTGGTCACTTTGAAGACAGACACTCCGGTCGACGTCGGCATCGAGGATTTTAGCCTTGAACCCCAGAACGGCCCCAAGCTCGTCGCGTTTCTCAAGGCAATGGAGTTCAATGCGCTGACGCGGCGCGCGGCAGAGGCAACAGGCGTCGAGGCCAGCGAGATCGAACCGGCAAACGTGCTCATCCAGGCGGTTGCAGAGGCGCACGGCCCGGACCTCGATGTGGCATCCGAAGACGATCTCCCCAGCCCGCCAAAACCGGCTTCATCCGCATCGAACGGCGCCAAGCCGGCTTTTGGCAATGTGGAGGGGACACCGGCGGGCCTGGTGAAGGCCCGCACCGACCAGGCACTTGCCGCCAAGATCGATCGCAATTCCTATGCGACCATTCGGGATGTTGCTGCACTGCAGGTCTGGATCGACGAAGCGATGGCATCGGGTGTCATCGCCTTCGACACGGAAACCACCTCCGCAGACCCTATGCAGACCGAAGTCGTTGGACTATCGCTGGCGACGCGGCCGGGACGTGCCGCCTATATCCCGATCAATCATGTATCCGGCGACGGCGATCTTCTCGGCGGTGGGCTGGTCGAGCACCAGATACCCGAGCGCGAAGTGTTTCGCATGCTGAAGCCGCTGCTCGAAGACGCGTCGGTCCTCAAGATAGCGCACAGCATGAAATATGAGTGGCTGGTCATGCACCGCTACGGCATCGATCTTCATCCACTCGACGATACGATGCTTATCTCCTATGTGCTCGATGCCGGTGAAGGCAGTCACAGCATGGACAGTCTTTGCGATCGCTGGCTGGGCCACAAGCCTCTCGCCCATAAGGAGTTGATCGGCTCGGGCAAGTCTTCGGTCACCTTCGACAAGGTTTCCATCGAGCGGGCAACGGAATATGCGGCGGAAGATGCCGATGTCACCTTGCAGCTCTGGCGTTTGCTAAAGCCTCGTCTCGTCGCCGACGGGCTGGTGTCGGTGTATGAGCGGCTGGAGCGGCCGCTTATACCTGTGCTCGCGCGCATGGAAGAGCGCGGCATTTCCGTCGACCGGCAGATACTTTCGCGCCTGTCGGGCGACCTTGCCCAATCCGCCGCAGCGATCGAAGAAGAGATTTACCGGCTTGCTGGCGAGAAGATCAATATCGGCTCACCGAAACAGATGGGCGATATCCTGTTTGGCAAGATGGGCTTGCCAGGTGGTTCCAAGACGAAGACCGGGCAATGGTCCACATCGGCCCAACTCCTTGAAGATCTTGCTGCGGAGGGACACGAGCTGCCACGCAAGATCGTCGACTGGCGCCAGCTGACGAAGCTCAAATCGACCTATACCGACGCCCTGCCCGGCTATATCAACCCCCGGACCAAGCGCGTGCACACCTCATACGCCATGGCGGCAACCTCCACAGGCCGCCTTTCATCGTCCGAGCCGAACCTGCAGAACATTCCGGTACGCACGAGCGAGGGCCGCAAGATCCGCACCGCCTTTATTGCCGAGCCGGGAAACAAGCTGATTTCCGCCGATTACAGCCAGATCGAATTGCGGGTCCTTGCGCATGTCGCCGAAATTCCGCAACTGACGCAAGCTTTTGCCGATGGCATCGACATCCACGCCATGACTGCCTCCGAAATGTTTGGCGTGCCGGTGAAGGATATGCCGTCGGAGGTGCGCCGCCGCGCCAAGGCGATCAATTTCGGCATCATCTATGGCATTTCGGCATTCGGTCTCGCCAATCAGCTGTCCATTCCGCGCGAGGAGGCCGGCCAATATATCCGCACCTATTTCGATCGTTTCCCGGGAATCAAGGACTACATGGAAGCGACGAAAGCCTTCGCCCGCCAGCATGGCTATGTCGAGACGATCTTCGGCCGGCGCGCGCACTATCCGGAGATACGTTCGTCCAACCCGACACACAGGGCATTCAACGAGCGTGCCGCCATCAATGCGCCGATCCAGGGCTCAGCGGCCGACATCATTCGCCGCGCCATGGTACGAATGGAACCCGCCTTGAATGAAGCCAAGCTCTCGGCGCGCATGCTGCTGCAAGTGCATGACGAATTGATCTTCGAGACTGCCGAGGAAGAGGTCGAAGCGACTATTCCGGTCATTCGTCATGTGATGGAAAATGCCGCCATGCCTGCAGTGTCGCTGTCAGTGCCGCTGCAGGTCGATGCGCGTGCGGCGCATAATTGGGATGAAGCACACTAATCCATGCGCTGCATGATTATTGTGCGTGATTCGCCCTTCGACAAGCTCAGGATGGGGCTCACCATGAGGGAGGTGGGTTGTTTGCAGTAGGGAGATCAAGAAATTGCAACATATGCGATTATCGTTGCAAAACTACTACCTCCCTCATGGTGAGCCCCGTCGAACCACGCACAATCGCAATGCAACCTTCCTCAATAATTACTGCAGCGAATCCAGCACTTTGCGCTGGGCGTGCATTTCAAGAAAAATACGATAGTCGCGATCGAGGCGAGCCCGGGCGGTCGGGTCAGGCTGGCGCGATCGGCCACCCTGTTTCATGGCCAAACAAGCAGCAGGCAAGTCGGGATAGAGACCGGCTGCCGTCGCAGCCACCATGGCCGTGCCGAGCAGTACGGCGTCTTCGGCCGCCGACGTGATCACCGTGCAGCCGGTAGCGTCGGCATAGAGCTCCATCAGCAAAGGGCTTTTGGTATGACCGCCTGTCACATGCATCGTGTCGATGGCATAGCCCTTGTCGTTGAGCGCATCGAGAATGTGCCGGACACCCAGCGCAATCCCGACGCAGGTGCGCCAGTAGAGGCGGCACAGGCTGTCGAAAGATGCATCGAGTGTCAGACCGCTGATCACACCCACCGCGTGCGGATCAGCGAGCGGTGAGCGGTTGCCATGAAAATCCGGAAGAACGTGCAGGCGGCTGGCGAGATCCGGCCCTTCGCTTTCGCGCAGTTCCATGATGCGTTCGGTGATTTTCCTGTGTACGGCAGCATTTGGATCACCGACGGCTCCATGCCAGCGGGTGATATGGTCCAGCAACGCTCCGGTCACGGACTGGCCGCCTTCGCTGAGCCAGCAATCCGGCAGAGCAACGCCATAATACGGCCCCCAGCCGCCGCTGAAGGAAATCGGCTCCGGCGAGAGCGCCATGAGGCAGCTCGATGTACCGGCGATCAGCGCAAGGTGGCGATCGATTTGCGACAGATCGCCGGCAAAGCCGCCGAGTACGCCGAGCGCGCCAGCATAGGCATCGATCAACCCCGCTCCGACGTGGCAGGAAGTGGTCAGTCCGAGCGCCTTGGCAGCTTCGGGCGTCAATCGCCCGACATCTGCCCCCACGGGACTGGCACGGTCGGGCAGATTGCCGCGTTCGACCAGATCTTCGAGGCCGATGGTTTCAAGGTAGTCCGGCTGCCAGCCCTCCAGCTCATGCGCAAGGTACGTCCATTTGCAGGTCAACGTGCATTGCGAACGAGCGAGCGAACCCGATGCTCTCCAGCTCAGATAATCTGCAAGGTCGAAGAAATAGCCGGCTTTGTTCCATGTCTCCGGCAAATGCCGTTTCAGCCACATCAGCTTCGGGGTCTGCATTTCCGGCGACATGACGCCGCCAAGATAGCTCAGCACTTTGTGGCCGGTCGCCGTGCATTCATCCGCCTCGTCGAGCGCGCGGTGATCGAGCCAGACGATTGTATCCCAACGTTTCTCGTCGGAAGTCGAGACAGTGAGCGGCCTGCCGTCCCCGTCCCGGACAACGAGGGAACAGGTGGCGTCAAAACTTATGCCAACGACATGAGAAGGATCGACCCTGGAGGCGGCGACGGCGCCCTGTACGGCGATACAGACAGACTTCCATATGTCTTCAGAATCATGCTCTGCATGACCCGCAAGCGGCTGATTCATCAGGATTGGATGTTCGACGCGACCAAGGAGTTTTCCGCTGGCATCAAGAATGCCCGCACGCGCGCTCCCTGTCCCGACATCTACCGCGCAGACAAATTCCGGCATCAACGAACTTTCGGTGTGACCTGCGTGAGCAAGCCCGGCAACTCCAACATGTCGCTGAATATACGGTCTGGATTGCGGGACGCAAGTGCAGCCTCAAGCCGTCCGCCGCGCGAGTGCGTACCGCCTGTGAAAGCAAAGACCCGCATGCCGGCGCTCTTGGCCGCCTCGATTCCTGCCGGGCTATCCTCGATCACGAGGCAGTCCTTTGGTTCGACCTTCATCGTTTTCGCAGCCAGCAGAAAAAGATCCGGTGCGGGCTTGCCATGTTTGACCATGGTGGCACTGAAAATATGCGGATCCAGAAGGTCGAGCAATCCCGTCAACTTCAATGACAGGCGAATGCGATCGGGCTGGCTTGATGAGGCCACGCAGCGCGGCACATCAAGTTTGCGCAGAGTCTCGGCTATACCCGGTATCGGCTGCAGATCAAGCTCAAAGCGAGCGAACAGATTGGCCCGCATCTCGTCGAGATCTGCCTCGCTTGCGGCGAAACCGTAATCTTCATGCAGGACCTTGCTGATCGTCGTCATGCTGCGCCCGAGGAAGCGGTCATAGGCGTCATCCTCCGACATCACAGTGCCATTCTTGGCGATCATCTCGAGCAGGACGGCGATGGAAATCGGTTCGCTATCGACGAGAACACCGTCGCAGTCGAATATCACCAGATCTGGTTTCGCTGTCGTCAAAGCTTGTCATCCAGGTAAAGCCTGAGGGTGTCGCGAGCGCCCTTGTCCCAGAGCGTCCGGAGGATTCGCGAGAACGATTCGGCGAAAATCGGCGATGTGCCGACCTCTCCGAAAATATCGGTCATCGCGAGGAATGCTTTCGGATCGTCCTTGGCCTTCAAGGCTTCAACTTTCAAGCGTTCAGCACTGGCGTCAAGATAGTTCGTCGGCTTGCCTGTATCGGTCGTCCCTGCACAGAAGCGGCACCAAAGTGCTGAAACCAGCGACAGGCCGGTGACGCTCTTGCCCGCTTTCAGCCGGTCGGCAGTCGTCGGCAGAATGAACTTCGGCTGGCGATTGGAGCCATCCTGGCAGAGGCGCTGGATCGTATCGCCGATCTTCGGATTGGAGAAACGCCGTACGATGAGGTCGAAATAGTCCTCGAACGGCATGTCGGGAACGGGCGGCAGGACCGGAATGATCTCCTCCCGCTCAAGTTTGGTCAAGAATTCGCGAATCAACGGTTCTTCCATGGCCTCGTGGACAAAATGAATATCCATCAAAGCTGCGGGATAGGCAATCGCCGCGTGACCACCATTGAGAATGCGGATTTTCATCAGCTCATAGGGTGCGACGTCCTTGACGAAGGTAACACCAACCTTTTCAAGCGCTGGCCGGCCTGTCGGGAAATGATCCTCCAGCACCCATTGCTTGAATGGCTCGCAGAAGACCGGCCAATTGTCGTCTATGCCGAAATCCGTGGCCAAGAGGTTGCGTTCGCGATCGGTCGTCGCAGGCGTGATGCGATCAACCATGCTGTTTGGGAACGCAACGTTTTGCCTGATCCATTCGGCGAGATTCGCATCCACAAGGGTGGCCAGACCGCTGACGGCATCGCTGGTTACGTGGCCATTGCCTGGAATATTATCGCAGGACATGACCGTGAACGGCGCGGTGCCTTCGTTGCGGCGGCGAATGAGGCCGGCGAGGATCAGGCCAAACACGGTCTTCGGATTTGCGATGTCGGCTGCATCGGCCACGATGGCGGGATGCTGGGGGTTGAAAACACCCGAAGCCGGATCGATGAAATAACCGCCCTCGGTGATGGTCATCGAAACGATACGGATTTCGGGATCCGCAAGTCGGGCGATGGTGTTGGCGCTGTCTCCAGGTTGCAGATAATCGATCATCGACGACGTGACATGCGCGACCCGGTGTCCGCTGTCCTGTTCGACGACCGTGGTCAGCCAATCCTGCTCCTTGAGCTTCTGCCGCATGACCTCATCGGAGGCAAGCACACCTGCACCGACAAGACCCCATTCGTGATCTGTCCCCGCCTTGAACAACGCATCGAGATAGACGGCCTGATGTGCACGGTGGAAATTCCCGATGCCGAAGTGAACGATCCCGGCCTTGAGGTCGGACTGGCTATAGCCCGGAACGCCGACATTCTCCGGCAGCTTTTGCAGCGCGGCTTTCGAAAGTTTTACAGTCATCGGGCCTAACCCTTCTATTCTTATAGGTTGCGTGCACCGTTCAGCGCCGCTGAAACGTCAGCTCATCCAATTGCCGCCGTCGACATTGTAGGTCTGCGCGACGATGTAATCGCTCTCGCTGCTTGCGAGGAAAATCGCCATGCCAGTCAGATCTTCGGCGGTGCCCATGCGGCCATAGGGCACGGCTTCACCGACGAGGCGTTTCTTCTCGCCGCGCGGCCTGTTTTCATACTTGGCAAAGAGCGCATCGACGCCTTCCCAGTGCTCGCCGTCGACCACACCCGGAGCAATCGCGTTCACGTTGATGCCATGTTCGATAAGGTTCAGGCCGGCGGACTGGGTCAGGCTGATGACGGCCGCCTTCGTGGCGCAGTAAATCGCCACCAGTGGCTCGCCGCGACGTCCCGCCTGACTTGCCATGTTGATGATCTTGCCGCCCTTGCCGCGTGCGATCATCGCCTTGGCGACAGCTTGCAAGGTGAACAGCGTGCCGGAGAAATTGACCGCGAACAGCTTTTCATAGCTCTCGCGACTGATTTCGACGATCGGTGCCAGATCGAACAGAGCGGCATTGTTGATCAGCACATCGACGCCGCCAAACTTGTCGATTGTTTCCTTGACCGCAGCATCAATAGACGCCTGATCCGTAACATCAAGGCGGACGGCGTGCGCCTGGCTGCCAAGTTCCCTGGCGGTCTCCTGCGCACGCTCCAGATTGATATCGGCGATCACCACATGCGCGGCGCCTTCGCGTATGTAAGCCTCCGCGAACGTTCGGCCGATGCCCCGCGCCGAGCCAGTGATAAATGCCGTCTTGCCTGCCAGTCTGTTCATTTCAAATTGCCTGTCTTTCCATATTCACCCCCACCCGCAGCTTCGCTGCGACCTCCCCCATCAAGGGGGCGGTGGAAGATGCCACGACCCTCTTCACCCTCCCCTTGATGGGGAGGGTCGGACCGAAGGACCGGGGTGGGGTGAAATGTGCCTGATACGCCAGTTATGAGCATAATTCGAGCTAACCTCTAAATTGCCTGGCCGTTCGCATCGAAGCGATGCAGGCGCGCGGGCTCTGGTGTCAGGTAGACCTGCTGGCCGAAATCGGTGCTGAAATCGCCATCGGTCCGCACGGTGATCTTGCCGACGCCGTCGACCTGTACGTGGATGAAGGTGTCGGAGCCGAGATGTTCCGTCACGCCTACAGTGCCCTTCCAGGCGCCCTCGGTCTTCGAGATACGGACATGTTCCGGCCGCACGCCGAGTGTGACCGCATTTTGTTTCGCGGCTTCCTGTCCCTCGACGAGGTTCATGCGCGGCGAGCCGATGAACCCGGCAACGAAAACGTTCCGCGGGCTGCGGTAGAGGTCGAGTGGCGATCCGACCTGCTCAATGCGTCCGGCATTCAGGACGACGATCTTGTCGGCCATGGTCATCGCCTCGACCTGATCGTGGGTGACGTAAATCATCGTCGTTTTCAGCTGGTGATGCAGATCACTTATCTCCAGCCGCATGTTGCCGCGCAGCGCAGCGTCGAGATTGGATAGCGGTTCGTCGAAGAGAAACGCCTTGGGTTGGCGCACGATTGCACGGCCGATTGCGACACGCTGGCGCTGACCGCCGGATAGTTGTCCGGGCCGGCGATCGAGATAGTTGGTGAGATTGAGGATATGCGCCGCGTCCTTGACCTTCTTGTCGATCGCAGCCTTGTCCTGGCCATCCATCTTCAGGGGAAACGCGATGTTGCCGTAGACGCTCATATGAGGATAAAGCGCGTAGGACTGGAATACCATGGAGAGGCCGCGCTTGGCGGGCGCCTCGCTCGACATATCCTTGCCATCGATGATGATGCGGCCACCGCTCAAATCTTCAAGTCCCGCGATCATCCGCAAGAGTGTGGACTTGCCACAGCCCGAGGGACCGACGAAGACAACGAATTCACCATCAACGATTTCAAGGTCGATTTCCGGAATCACCGCTGTGGTTCCAAATGATTTCGATACTTTTTCGAGTGTAATGCTTCCCATAATATTTCCCCCTTATTTCACAGCGCCGAAGGTCAGGCCCCGTACCAGCTGCTTTTGCGAAAACCATCCCATGATCAGGATCGGTGCAATCGCCATGGTGGATGCGGCCGACAATTTGGCCCAGAAAAGGCCCTCGGGACTGGAGTAGGACGCGATGAAGGCGGTGAGAGGTGCGGCATTCGCGGCTGTCAGGTTCAGCGTCCAGAACGCCTCGTTCCATGCAAGGATAATGTTGAGGAGCATGGTCGATGCGATCCCCGGTACGGCCATCGGCGTCAGCACATAGACGATCTCCTTCATCAGCGATGCGCCGTCCATGCGCGCCGCTTCGAGGATTTCACCCGGAATTTCCTTGAAGTACGTGTAAAGCATCCAAACAATGATCGGCAGGTTGATCATGGTCAGGACCGCTACAAGGCCAAGACGCGAGTCCAGAAGCCCCCAATCGCGGAAGATCAGGTAGAGCGGAACCAGGACGCCGACCGGCGGCATCATCTTGGTGGACAGCATCCACATCAACACGTCCTTGGTGCGCTTGGTTGGCGAGAACGCCATCGCCCATGCTGCGGGAATGGCGAGAGCCAGACCTATCAGTGTCGAGCCGACCGAGATGACGACCGAATTCGTGACGTGTTTCATATAGTCGGATCGGCTTTGCACCTCGTGGTAGTTTTCCAGGGTCCAGTCGAAGAACAAGAACTGCGGAGGCGTCGCCACCGCCGTTCCTTCCGTCTTGAAGCTGGTCAGGAACGTCCACAGGATCGGAAAGAAGATCAACAGGCCGATAGCCCAACCGAGAATGGTGAATGTCAATTTGCGGCGATTTGTGACTGCTCGGGCCATGACTCTACCTCTCCAGGTTCTTGCCGATGAGGCGAATGAGGAAGAAGGCGACGATGTTGGCGAGGATCACCGCGACGATACCGCCGGCCGAAGCGCCGCCTACGTCGAACTGAAGAAGCGCCTGTGCGTAAATCAGATAGGTGATGTTCGTCGTCTGAAGTCCCGGACCACCGTTGGTCGTCACCAGAATTTCGGCGAAGACGCTGAGCAGGAAGATGGTCTGGATGAGGATGACGACCGTGATGGCGCGCGACATATGCGGCAGGACCAGATAGAAAAACCGAGAGAGCGCCCCGGCACCATCCATTTCCGCCGCCTCTATCTGTTCGCCGTCGAGCGACTGCAAAGCGGTCAGCAGGATCAGCGTGGCGAAAGGCAGCCACTGCCAAGCGACGATGAGAATGATCGAAAACAGCGGCAGCTGGGCGAACCAGTCGATGGGCTGGAACCCGAACGAGCGGGCGATCCACGCGAACAGGCCGTTTACGGGATGCATCAGCATATTCTTCCACACCAGCGCCGAAACAGTCGGCATGACGAAGAACGGCGCGATGACCAGAAGCCGGACGATGCCCTGCCCCCAGAATGGCTGGTCAAGTACCAGCGCCAGCAGGACGCCGCCAATGACTGTGATGAGCAGCGTGCCGCCGACCAGCATGAGCGTGTTGCCAAGAGCGGTGAAGAAAGCCGGGTCAGTAAGAAAGTACTGATAATTGAGAAAGCCGATAAATTCCTCGGTTCCCGGCATCAAAAGATTGTAGCGCAGGAACGAAAAATACAGCGTCATGACAAGCGGCACGATCATCCACAAAAACAGGAGGATGACGGCGGGCGACATCATGAGACGGGCGGTTGCACGTGTCTGAAGCGTAGCCATGGTCAGGGTTCCAATACAGCAATCATCAAAAAGCGAGAATGCAGAAGGAGGCCCGGGCGGATCCTGACATTCGCGTCAGGAAACCGTCCGGATGCCTGAGAGGACTCTACTTGATGTAGCCGCCCTTGGTCATCTCGCGAGTCGTGAGCGCTTGCGCACTCTGCAATGCCTGATCAACCTTCATCGAGCCGGCAAGCGCCGCCGAAAACTGCTGACCTACAGCTGTGCCGATACCCTGGAACTCGGGAATGGCGACAAACTGGCCACCCGTATAAGGCACCGGCTTGACAGTCGGCTTGGTGGTATTGGCAGCATTCATCGCATCGAGCGTAATCTTGGCGAAGGGAGCCGCCTTCTCGTATTCAGGGTTGGCATAAAGCGACTTGCGTGTGCCCGGAGGAACGTTGGCCCAGCCTTCCTTGCTCGCGACAAGCTCCGTATAGGCCTTGTCGGTTGCCCAGGAGACGAACTTCTGCGCAGCTTCCGCCTTCTTGGTGCCTGCCGGAATACCGAGGTTCCAGGCCCACAGCCAGTTACCATGGTTTTCGACGCCGCCTGTCGGGAACAGCGCATAGCCCACCTTGTCGGCAACCTTGGAATCCTTCGGGTTGGTCACGAAGGACGCAGCCACCGTCGCATCGATCCAGATGCCGCATTTGCCGGTCTGGAACAGCGCGAGATTTTCGTTGAAGCCATTGGACGAAGCTCCGGGAGGGCCCGCTTCCTTCATCAGGTCGACGTAGAAGGTCAGCGCCTTCTTCCATTCGGGCTGGTCGAACTGCGGGGTCCACTTTTCATCGAACCAGCGCCCGCCAAACGAATTCGACATTGCGGTCAGGAGCGCCATGTTCTCGCCCCAGCCGGCCTTGCCACGCAGGCAGATGCCGTAGGTCTCGGTCGACTTGTCCGTCATCTTCTTCGCCGCGTCGGCGATCTCGTCCCAGGTCGGCTTTTCGGAAATCTTGACACCGGCCTTTTCGGCCAGGTCCTTGCGATACATGACCATTGCGCTTTCGCCGTAGAACGGCGAGGCATAGAGCTTGCCGTCAACGGAGACGGCGGCATCGATAGCCGGCAAAAGGTCTGACTTGTCATAGTCGGCGCCAAGGCCGTCGAGCGGCAGGAGCCAGCCCTGCTTGGCCCAGATCGGCACTTCGTAGGTGCCGATGGTCATGACATCGTACTGACCGCCCTTGGTGGCGATGTCGGTCGTGACGCGCTGACGCAATACGTTTTCTTCGAGCGTCACCCACTCAAGCTTGATGTCCGGATTTTTCTTGGTGAAATCTTCGGTCAATTTCTGCATGCGGACCATGTCGCCATTGTTGACCGTGGCGATGGTCAGCGTTTCCGCATGCGCGAAACTCGACATGGCGAGTACCGACGCCGCGCCGAGCAGAAGCGTTCTTGATAACATCTCATTCCTCCCGAATGTTATGAGCAATTGCTTGTGGTATGGGCAAATACTCACACAATGGCAAAACAAGTCAAGAGCAATTCGTCGCTGCACTGCAATATTGAGAAGGATTTTTGCCTATTAACCCAATTCCGGACGGAAAACCGGTTCCCAATTTTCCTGGAATTGCTTTAGCCCGCGAGCAAGGTTTCCGCCGTGGCCTCATCGGTGATCAAGCCATTGATAAGACTGCCTTTTAGCGCCGCCTCGATGCCCGGCAGCTTTTTCGGCCCCTTGGCGATGGCGATGACCATGGCGGTGTCGCGCGAAGGAATATGCGCGCTGGCGACGCGGTCATTGGTCAGGCCCTTGAGCGGCACGCCGTTGCGGTCGAAGGCGCGCCCGACGATTTCGCAGACCCCGCCAGCCTGCCTGAGCGCCAGAAGTTCCTCGCGCGAGATGAAGCCATCGATGAAGAGTGGCGCATCCTCCGACAGGTCCCCGATGCCGAGGAAGGCGACATTCGCCTGTGCCGACAATTCAAGCACCGGGCGGATCATCGCCTGGCTATGCAGGAGCTCGCGCTCCTCCGGCGAAGAGGCGATGACCGGCAGCGGCATCGGGAAGGAGCGCGCCTTGATCTTGTCGGCAATATTGAAAATAACGTTGTAGAAAGCCGCCGAACCATCCGGCGCGATATTGCCGGTCAGCGACACCACCTTGTGCTGCGGGCATTCGATCGGTGACAGCAGCTCGATTGCCGCCTTCAGCGTGCGGCCCGTGCCGATGCCGAGAACAATCGGCGTTTCCGATTTCAGCCAGCGCGTCATCTCCGCCGCCGCCGCATCGGCAACGCCGAGCGTCGTCGAGGTTGAACCCGGGTCGGTCGGCACCACTTCCGCCATCTTCAGACCGAAGCGCTGCTTCAACTGCTCGGCGAGATCGAGACAGCGGGCGATCGGGTGGTCAAGCCGGACCTTGACCAGCCCTTCCGACACGGCGAGCGACACCATGCGCTGCGCCGACTGGCGCGAAATGCCAAGCTTGGCGGCAATCTCATCCTGAGTGTTGCCGGCGACATAATAGAGCCAGCCGGCGCGCGCCGCATCGTCCAATCTCGTTGTGGTGAGGTCGGGCTTGCTCACTTGTCTGCCCCGCCCTTAAGCTTCTCGCTTTGCTCGGCGCTGGCGGGGACCCCGGTATGCCCGTCCGAGTGGCCGAGATCGCGTTCCGGCCAGACGATATCGCGCACCTTTTGCTTCAGCACCTTCGCCTCGGGAAAGCCGCCATCGCGCTTGCGCTCCCAGATGAGATCGCCGTTGACATGGATCTCGAAGATGCCGCCGGTGCCGGGGATCAGGGCCACCTCGCCAAGATCGGCGCCGAAGGTGGACAGCAGTTCCTGCCCCATCCAGGCGGCGCGCAGCATCCAGCTGCATTGGGTGCAATAGGTGATGGTGATGCGCGGTTTCGTTGTCATGGTTCGTCTTCTAGCATTTCCGCACCCGGATGTAAGCTGCCGTCTGGCGCAACCATTGCACAATGGTTCGTGGCAACAATCCGGGACATCGCGACGATCCCACTACGAGCCCGTTCGGCCATCTCGACGGTACCGCAGAGCGGAAACAGCGGATCTGGATGATCGTCCTTCGAGTCCTCCAGCCTTATTCCGGTACAGCGGTGCTTGCTCCGGCATTGCGGATTCTTGCAGGTCTTGTGGTTTTGGGGGCGTTGATTTACTGGATGGCATCGCTGCTGTGCGTGGTTCGACAAGCTCACCATGAGGGAGATTGAGGACTGCACCGCTGGCCACAGACTCCACTTGGCTGCACCGCTAGTCACCGACCCTACTTGCCTCCACTGCAACCAACCCACTTCCCTCATGGTGAGCTCGTCGAACCACGCACAGCAGCGATGCCATCCGGAAAATCAACCCACCCAAAAAATTCCCCACTTCCTGACATCCTCCTGACAGTAGGTTGTCAGGAGCCCTGCGCTATATCTATCCACGAAACGGGATGAAATAACGGGAGGACAGCATCATGGACGGAGCGATCGACACCCTTGGCAGCGCAGCCGATTTTGATTTTTTCATCGGCGACTGGAACATCCGCAATCTCCGTCTGAAGGAACGTTTTGCCGGCTCCGATAACTGGGAGATCTTCCCCGCCACGTCGAGCGTGCGCAAGATTCTCGAAGGCACGGGGAATTTCGAAGAGATGCACATGCCCTCGCAGGGCTTTACCGGGATGACGCTGCGCCTGTTCAACCCGCGCGATGGATCATGGTCGCTGCATTGGGCCGACAGCCGCGCGAATGTGCTGTTTCCGCCGGTGATCGGCCATTTCGACAACGGCAAGGGCGTTTTCTACGGCGAGGATATGGATGACGGCGTGCCGGTGCGCGTGCGCTTCCTTTGGACCCCCTCGCCCGAAGCGCCACTTTGGGCGCAGGCGTTTTCCAGGGATGGCGGCGAAACCTGGGAAACCAACTGGGTGATGGAGTTTACGCGAGCGTAGCGTAAAGATCGTCCGCGCGCGGGTCGACGCTTTCCATCAATGCGGCACAAAATTAGCGTATTGCATAGTCTGATTGCCCTGCTTTGCGCCACGCCGCCCAAGGGTGAGCAGCGTGGCGCGATAGTTCAATGATTGATAATCAGCAGCTTGTCCTCGGGCTTGCCAGAGGCGGACTTGGGAGGTCCCCCATTGCCGCCGAGAGCAATGCCGCCGCTTGCCCCACCGAGCATCCCGGCCTGTGCCAACGCAATCTCAGCCAACCGCTGTTCACGCCCGAAGTTCTGCAGCTCGATATCGGTGATGGCAACCTTGCCACTCTCCTTTGGGAAAGCCAGCTTCAGTTCCTTGAGGTGTTCAAGATCGATGCCCTCGAAAGCCTTGAGCGGGATGGCAACCATGTTCATCAGGATCTTCACCTGCCCGTTGGCGTAGGGTGCGTCGGCCATATGATCGAGGAAAGGAATGTCTTTTTTGGGATCAGGTTGGCCAATCGATACAGCTGTGACCGAAATTCCCAAGGCAGGATCAGGTTGGCCGATCGAAGCTACCGCAGGCGGGGTTTCCGGGAACGGTGCGTCTCCTGCTTTGCGTCTCGGCGCATAGAGGGCATTGGTGAAATTGCTCGCTGTCACGGTGGCCGATTTGCCGGCAGTATCTGTTAACTTCACCAACACTTCCTGACCCATCGGACGCACGACGGCGATGCGGAATGTCAGGGAGTCGAAGTCTTTGGTAGAGAGATCTTTGAGATCGGTGGTGATCGCTCGCTCTACCGGCTGCGTATCCGTTTTTGGTTTCGACCAGGCAAGCTCCGCATGATCGGCAATGGAACGTAGCCCATTAACTCCGCCGCCATTGAATTCGAATCCTGACAGCCGTTTGGGCGTGCAGGCGCCCTCGCGATAGGCACCCGCGGGCATTTCGCAGCGGGCTATATCATCGAAACCGGACAAATTGATTGTTCCGTCAAGCAGATTTGTTGTTAGACTATTGCCGGATCCAAACCGCTGGATCAGCTTGCGTTTTGCTCCATCCTTTTGCACGGTCAGAACGAACCGCTCGTCGCATCGCCCGTGTGTCTTGGGGCAGGCCGCCTCGGGCACCTGGGCCAAACCATTCCAATAGGTGGCAAATATCTTCTCACCGCCGACGTGATACCGCATGAAAGAGTTTATGACGAACAACCCGGTGTTACGCTGATCTTCATCGCTCAGGCGAATGCTGTCCGTCCTGTTTTTGTCCCTCAAGCAAAAGTCTGGGCCTCTACCGAAACGGAAGTCATCATTTGTCCAGATCGTATTGTAGTCGTTGTGATTGGCGCCGTTGACCATGATCTGATAGCGCGGCGCGCGATCTTCATCGGTGCCAAAACGATTGTGATCGTAGGCCACAGCACCTTGCAACTCGGCCATGTCTCCATCGCAGGACGGCAATAGCACTGCGAGCGGTACGTGATAGATACCCGTACTACCGCCGAAGTCTGTGGGCGCCAGCAAGAATGCGCCTTTGAATTGATAGGACGGTGGTTCGTTTGCATTGCCGCTGCCGGCTGCGAAGAAGATGTTATGTTTCGTGATTGCGCTGGCAAGCTTTGCTTCGTCAACGCTTCCAGCTGTAGTAATGGCGGCAGTAAGATCGGGATAGCCGGAAAATCGAGGCCGGACTGCGGCGACGGCTGCGATCAGATCCCGCTCGGTTGTGCCGCGCCGGACCATATTGAACAGGATCGTGTTTGTAACGCCCTGACCGCCGCGCGAATGGCCCATGATGCCGATGCGCGAGAAATCCAGCTTGCCTTTCAAACCATTGAGGGCGCCTGGCGTGCCATCCGGATTGATCTGACCCTGCTCGTTGACTTGGCGAAGACGGTCGAGCGTGCCCAGCATCAGTTGTGCACGTGATTGACTTGAAGCATCACCAGCCCAAGGGTCAACCCCCCGAGTGCCGAGGCCATTGATTGCATTTGCATCGATCGACAGCACGACGTAGCCATGTGTCGCAAGGTGTTCAGCAAGATAATCATAGCCTTTGTAGCTTGCGTCCGCTGCGCTATGGTTGCCGTGCAAGAGAATAATAACCGGGAAGGTCGTTGATAGCGGCGGTCTGATCGCGTCTCGGGGATAGCGGATCCAGCCATGGATCGGTGTGAGAAGCGTGGTCCCATCGCCGAATGTGGTGGAATCACCACTTGCCACGGCAACCAAATTGCCAAGATTATACTCGTAGGCCGGTGAGGACCAGAATGTCTGCCCACCAATGGTATCCGGTGCTACCTCGATAAACCGGCTTGCCCCCTTGCTGGCGGCGGTATCGAGCAAACCTTCGATGGGGCTGGGCTCACCGCCGGTCGTCACTGGCGGCTTCGGGTCGGTTTCTGGAACCTTTGTGACATCACCAACGACCGGCTCCTTCGGCACCTTTGTGTCATCGATTACCGTTGTCTTAATTTCGGGAAAGGTTGGTTCCGGGTTGGGTTCAGGCGCGCTACTGTCATTGTTACAGCCCATCAATAGGGCAAGCAGCGCACTAAACAGGCACGCGCGGGTCAATTCCCGCGTCTTCGATTTCTTCATTGGAAACTCCTGACCTGGCAGATGCCCGCCGCAGCGAACGATCCGCCTTGAAAACACACAAAATATCGATGGCAGGGCCGCTTAAAATGGATGCGGCCGGCCGGCTAACAGAACTTGAAATGCAACAAGCGTGCCAGATCCTGTCGTTCTAGACAAAGGTATGAGTTGTCCACCGGACGCTCGTCAGTCCTCCCAGCCAAACGCCGGTTCGCTCAATCTGCGTACATGGTCGCGCACATCCGCGGGCCAGCCTTCCGTCAAATCCGTAAAGCGCTGAACGTTGCCGGCATAGAGCGCCCGCGCCGCTTCCTCGTAATGCGGCTCGTTGCCGGCGATCACCATCATGAAACGGTCGGCCGCACCTTGCGCCTGTCGCTTCCTTTCGCGCCCGCCATTTTCGTTACGTGCCGCATCGACGAGCTTGCGCAACGTAACGGAAGCGCCGCCCGGCTGGCCGCTCAGCCAGTCCCACTGCCGCGGCAGCAGCGTTACCTCACGTGCCGTAACGCCGAGCTTCGGCCGCCCCGGCTTGCGCGGCTCACTTTGGTCCAGCCGCGCGGCGATTTCCACATCGCTGCCGCGCAGGTCGAATTCGACCTGTTTCCCCGTGGCATCGTCGAAGACGAGGATCGCCTCGCCAGTATCCCCCGCGCGCTTCAGCGCCAGCGCCACCTCGACACGCGTTCCGCTTGCAATCTTCCGCATGCCCTGAAAGGCCGTGCATGTCTGTTCCGTCGTTTCCATGTTCCTGTTCACCTGTTGGATGGCAGGCTTTTACCCGGTAAAACACCTTCGTCAATATACCCGGGTAAAATTATTCTCCGCTATTCTATGACCACCCGCACGCTACCCTTCCAAATCCGCCCGAAATGCTCTATGTGGCGCGCATGAGCACTCCACTAGATCACATTCGTAATTTCTCCATCGTCGCCCATATCGACCATGGCAAATCCACCCTTGCCGACCGGCTGATCCAATCGACCGGCGGGCTGGAGCTGCGCGACATGAAGGAGCAGGTGCTCGACTCGATGGATATCGAGCGCGAGCGCGGCATCACCATCAAGGCGCAGACCGTCCGGCTGAACTACAAGGCCAACAATGGCGAGACCTATGTCCTCAATCTGATCGACACGCCCGGCCACGTCGATTTCGCCTATGAGGTGTCGCGGTCGCTGTCTGCCTGCGAAGGTTCGCTGCTTGTCGTCGATGCCTCGCAGGGCGTCGAGGCGCAGACACTCGCCAATGTCTATCAGGCCATCGACAACAACCACGAGATCGTCGTTGTCCTCAACAAGGTCGATCTCCCCGCCGCCGAGCCCGAGCGTATCCGCGAACAGGTCGAGGAAGTCATCGGCATCGATGCGAGCCAGGCCGTCCTTATTTCCGCCAAGACCGGCCTCGGCATTCCGGATGTACTCGAAGCCATCGTCAACCAGCTGCCGCCGCCGCGCGAAGGCGACCGCACCAAGCCGCTCAAGGCCATGCTGGTCGATAGCTGGTACGATGCCTATCTCGGCGTCATCGTCCTCGTGCGCATCATCGATGGCGTGCTGAAAAAGGGCCAAACCATCCGCATGATGGGCACCGGCGCCAAATATCCGGTCGAGCGTACCGGCGTGTTCACGCCGAAGATGCTCGCCGTCGATGAGCTTGGCCCGGGCGAATTCGGCTTCATCACCGCGTCGATCAAAGAAGTCGCCGACACCCGCGTCGGCGATACCATCACCGAGGACAAGCGCCCGACCGCGTCGATCCTGCCCGGCTTCAAGCCGGCGCAGCCCGTCGTCTTCTGCGGCCTCTTCCCCGTCGATGCGGCCGATTTCGAGGATCTGCGCGCCGCCATGGGCCGCCTGCGCCTCAACGATGCCTCCTTCTCCTTCGAGATGGAAAGCTCCGCTGCGCTCGGCTTCGGCTTCCGCTGCGGCTTCTTGGGGCTGCTGCATCTCGAGATCATCCAGGAACGGCTGGAGCGCGAGTTCAACCTCGATCTTATCGCCACCGCGCCGAGCGTCGTCTACAAGCTCAACATGACCGACGGCACCCAGCGCGAGTTGCACAATCCCGCCGACATGCCGGAGGTGATGAAGATCGCATCCATCGAGGAGCCGTGGATCCGCGCGACGATCCTCACCCCCGACGATTATCTCGGCTCGATCCTCAAGCTCTGCCAGGACCGCCGCGGCATCCAGATCGATCTGAACTATGTCGGCAAGCGCGCCATGGTCACCTATGACCTGCCGCTCAACGAGGTGGTGTTCGATTTCTACGACCGGCTGAAGTCCATCAGCCAGGGCTATGCCTCCTTCGACTATCATTTGTCGGATTACCGCGAGGGCAACCTCGTCAAGATGTCGGTACTGGTGAATGGCGAGCCGGTGGACGCATTGTCGATGATGGTGCACCGCGCCGCCGCCGAAAAGCGCGGCCGCGACCTTTGCGAAAAGCTCAAGGACCTGATCCCCAAGCACATGTTCAAGATCCCGATCCAGGCGGCCATTGGCGGCACGGTGATCGCGCGCGAAACCATCTCGGCGCTGCGCAAGGACGTGACGGCCAAGTGCTATGGCGGCGACGTCTCGCGCAAGCGCAAGCTTCTGGAAAAGCAGAAGGAAGGCAAGAAGCGCATGCGGCAGTTCGGCAAGGTCGAAATCCCGCAGGAAGCCTTCATCCAGGCGCTGAAGATGGGCGATAGTTGAGCGCTTTGGCCCTCAACTCCCCGTCTTGATGATCCCGATGCGCCCAGCCACTCTCTCGCTTCTCGCCCTGATCCTGTGCAGCGCGGCGTTTGCCGGCTGCAGCACGACCGCGCCGCGCACCCCGCCTGTACCCGCGCCCATCGCGCAGGGCGACGACCAGCCCGAACCACTGACGCCCGGCATCAAACCACTGACGGTGGAACAGGAAGAGCAGTTCGGGGGGTAGTGCCGAATTTATGACGCTGGAGATGTTGCCGCTTTAATTGGTCTAAGGCCCTTGAGGATTAATGTTCCCGAAACTTCGTTCTCAACATAAGCTGGGCTGCGGTCCTCGATGCGCGGGACCTTTTTGCCATCCGACCATTCTTGTGCCTTGCCCGTGCTGTCTTTTCGCTTCCTTTTTTCAAAAATATCGCGGTATCGGCGGGGAGATATCCCAATAAAAGGCTCAAAAATTACGTGCGAATCAGCATCATTTGAATAGAACGAAATTGAATCAGAATGCAGTTTTTCAGCATAACTTTTTGGATAAGGCTCCAGAAAAACTAAGCGTCTGATACCTGATGCCACTATATGCTTTGCACAGACGTGGCAGGGGAATGTTGTACAAAAAAGAATCGAGTTCTTTACAGCTTTACCGAGGCGGGCGGCATCCGTAATTGCGAGCATTTCCGCATGGATCATTCGACCATATTCAATGATGTCCATTAATTGCGATTCTTTGATAAGCGGATTTTCGGTTAATACTCCGACTTGTTCGTATACGTCTCCTTTGCTTGTTAATGTGTCCGACAAATATCCTTGCTTTCCAAGCCTCTCTACAAAGTCATGAAGAATTTCCATCTTTCGTTGTTGGTTTGCATCGCCACCCTCATCGAAGTCGCGATGAGTAGCACCCAAATCATCGCACCAATAAGATCCTCCAAACGCTTTTGGAACTTCATTACAACCAGCAGAGATGATTTCACCATCAGGTGAAAATATAGCTGCGCCTACTTGGCGTGAAAGATCAATGGACCGTAACGCCGCGCCTGCAGCGGCATACATTCCATATTCCATCTTTGTCGGTGAGACACCGTTGTTTCCAAAAAATGATTCAATGAACCTATTGATAGTCCGGTAAGCCTCAGTTTTCTCTCGACCTAGAACAAATACGTCGCCGAGATGAAAAACGTCCGAAATCCTTTGACCGAATTCATCGTTTTTTTCGTGGTTGTCTACATCAATCAAATCGATTGCTTGTTTCTCGCAATCTGCATCTCCAATACTTTTCATGGAGAAGGCTCTTATTTTCTTCATTATTATTTTTTTGCGCTCTTCCTTATCGAGAAAAATTGAAATTTGAACGAACTTCCTTCCATAAATAGAACGAAGGAGACGAATTTCTTCCTCACGCTTAAATTGACGGATTATATAGGCTGTACCGAGCAGTGGAATGCTAGCTTTGTCCTCCGGCTTGAGATCTTTGTTCTCATCTGACTTCGAGCGTATCTGCCTAATTTTTTGTATGGCTAACGCCGCTAATGCAGCATTATTTCTGGCACTCTTTCGGATATCATCCGCAAAGCGAATTAAGGAAAATAGTCTTTTTTATCGACCAAAATATCAGAGCTAAATGACTGCATAAGCTCGGTCACCCGGATGATTTGTGTCTTATACCCAACTGATTGGAGAGATTCTACCAACGACTCCTGAACTACATCGAGATCAACTCCGATAGGCCCCACTAAACCGAAAAACAGCTCGGGATTCTCCACGCCACTCGTATTTTCCATGTTATGGTTTATCGCCCCCGCTAATGAATTTTTAACAAATTGTGCTCAACTTTCGTTTGGCTCAATCATTAACACGTACTACCTTACGTGTGATTCGAGGCCATCCTTTGGAGGAGGATATTTTAATGCAGCAGAAAAAGACAGAAGCTCAAATAAGCAAGCAAGCTGATGAATTCTCTGCGTTTGTATTTAATCAAATCGAAGATGCAATAGAACGCAATCGTGAAACTCCACTTTCACGTAGAGGCCCCATACTATTTTCAGATGATGATTTTCAAGGGCAATTTCAGTTGAATAGAGATTGAAATATAGAGGCGTTAGGTTCGGAGTAACGCAATCTACTACTAACCTACAATGTTGGTGGCCGGAACTATAACGTCCGATCATACCACCCATGCGCATATTGCACTGCACAATATCCACCTCTGCGCCTATGCTGTGTCTGTTGAACCAGACCCACCAGGAAACAGGCCATGAGCTTTCTTATTGATTTTGCTACGCGCGGCCGCCGCAATGACAGTGCTTATCGCGAGGCGCTTGCCATGCTGCAGGGCATGAGCGCGCGGGATCGCGCCGATATCGGCATCAAGCAGGGTGATTTCGCCCGCATCGCGCGCGAGATGTCGCGCCGCTGATTTCCGGGGCTTGTGCGACGGCTGCCCGCGCCGATTATCGGAGAGCGCGTTCCTCTCCGATATCTTGAGCTGCCACCTCTCCGTTATCCTCGGGCCTGACCTGAGGATAACGGAGTGGATGCAGTAGCCCCGGCTGAATGAAAGATCATCCCCGAGCGCGACCAACAGTAATCAAACGCCGATCTTGCCGCCGCCCTTTTTGGTGATGGCGAGGACAGAGGGGCGAACCGGCATATTGTCCTTGAAATCCGGCCAGCGGGTGGAGAGGTCCTCGTAATAGGATGGACGGCCGAAGGGCTTCCAATCCTCGCCGCCATCGCCCGGATGCTGGACGGCAACCATGAAGGTCGCCATATCCGGCAGCATGAGCGGACCGCACATTTCGGCGCCGACCGGCACGCGGAAAAACAGTTTCGACGTGCCGCGGGCGGGACCGTCCGTATCCACGGCCCAGATGCCATCGGTGCGGCCAGTGTCCTTGGGTGAATTGCCATCTGTTGACACCCAAAGGCGGCCTTCCGCATCGACAGCACAATTGTCCGGCATGCCGAACCAGCCATTCTTGGTGGTATCGGTGGAGAAGGATGCACCGACATCGGCAACCGATGGATCACCGCATTTCAAGAGGATTTCCCACTTGCCCTTGGTGGCGGCGAAGTTTCCATCTTCCTCGGCGATCTCGACAATATGGCCGAAGGCGTTTTTGGCGCGCGGATTGACGGCATCGACCTGATCGTCCTTGCGCTTGGTGTTGTTGGTGAGCATCACATAGACCTTGCCATTGACCCCGTTCGGGCCAATGTCTTCGGGGCGATCCATCTTCGTCGCGCCAAGCAGGTCGCCAGCACGGCGGGTTTCGATCAACACGTCTGCCTGGCTGGCAAAGCCGTTGGCTTCCGTCAGCGGGCCTTGGCCAAAGACGACCGGCAGCCAGTTGATGGTGCCGTCGACATCGAATTTGGCAACGTAAAGCGTGCCATCATCAAGAAGATTCATATTGGCAGCGCGGTCATCCGGGTTGAATTTGCCGGTGGTGACGAACTTATAGACATAATCGAAACGCTCATCATCGCCGAGGTAGAAAACAACCCGGCCATCCTTGGCGACGATGGAATCGGCGCCCTCATGCTTGAACCGGCCCATGGCAGTGCGCTTCTTGGGAATGGAATTGGGATCGTTCACATCGATCTCGACCACCCAGCCAAAACGGTTGGCTTCGTTCGGGTCCTTCGACAGATCAAAGCGATCATGGAAGTTGCCCCAGTCGTAAACGCCTTCAGGAATGCCCATGCGCTTGTAATTGGCGGCTTCCTTGCTGCCTTCCGGCAGTTTGCCGGTGAAATAGCCATGGATATTTTCTTCGCCCGAAACATAGGTGCCCCAGGGCGTAACACCGCCAGAGCAATTATTGATCATGCCGAAAACTTTTTTGCCGGAAGAATCGGCATTGGTCTTGACGCGGTCATGGCCGGCAACCGGGCCGGACAATTGCATTTCCGTGTTGGCAGTGATGCGGCGGTTGAGCTTGCCGTCCTTGACGACCTGCCACTTGCCGTCGGTCTTTTTGATTTCGACAACTGTGCCGCCATGGGCGGCCATTTCGATATCGACACGCTTCTGGTCAGCCGGCGCGATCTCGATCTTGGCGTCGCCCTTGTCATCCTTGACGACTTTGACGATACCCGGGAACATCAGATGTTCATTGGTGTATTCGTGATTGACGACGAGCAGACCGTGCTCGGAAGAACCGTCGATCGGAATATAGCCGACATAATCATTATTGTAGCCGAACTGCTTGGCCTGGCTTTCCGGTGTCTGGTTCAAGGGATCGAACTCGGGCGAATCGGCAAAAATGCCATCACCCCAGCGCAGAAGGACATCCGCGTCATAACCGGCGGCGACGTGGTGCGTCTCATCGATGCCGACCTCGACTTCCTCAAAAGTGAAAGCCGACTTGCTCTCGCCGGCGCGCGCATCGTCGGCCATCATCAGGGCCATGGGGCTGACAGTTGCGGCGATGGCGGATACGGCAAGAGAGCCCTTGAGAAAACCCCGCCGCGAGAAGCGCGCGGCAATGAGTTCGCCCATGGTGGCATTGTCGGTCGGGTTGTGGCCCGGACCGTCATTCTCCTCGAGCTGGCTGGTGCGGAATGGCTGAGACTGGTCGTTCATGGCGCTTACCTCTGGCTATCTGGCTGGGTCGTCAACGTCTCTTAAACGTACCTCCCCGCTATGACGCCAGAGTAACAATATGATGACAGACGCGCGTGTTTTGTGCCTCTGAGACGAAGGTCTAAGCTGCCGCGATGAATTCGCCATAGAGGTCGAGATCGACATTGCCGCCGGATAGCACGACAGCAACCGTCTTGCCCTCGATATCGACTTCGCCGCTCGCCAAAGCCGCGAGCCCGACGCAGCCGCCGGGTTCGACAATCAATTTCAGGTGGTTCGCTGCGTCGCGCATCGCGGCCTTCACGGCGTCATCGGTGACCGCGATGCCGCCGGCGAGATTGCGCTTGTTGACCGGGAAAGTGAGATTGCCCGGCTGCGGCGTCAGGATCGCATCGCAGATCGAACGATGACCGGGTTCATTGGCAACCGGCTGACCCGCGACGAGCGAACGGCGCAGATCATCGAAATTTTCCGGCTCGACGCCCCAGATGCGCGTTCCGGGAGAACCAGCCTTCACCGCCACGGAAATGCCGCTGATAAGGCCGCCGCCACCGCTCGGTACGAACAATTCGTCAAGTGTCAGCCCGCGCTCATTGGCATCGGCCACAAGTTCAAGCCCGATCGTTCCTTGCCCCGCCATGATGGAAGGATCATCATATGGCGGCACCAGGACCATGCCGCGCTCCTCGATATAGGGTGCGGCGACCTCATCGCGGGTCTGATTGTAGCGGTCGTAAAACACGACCTCCGCGCCATATGAACGCGTGTTTGCAACCTTTGTCTGCGGCGCATCAAGCGGCATGATGATGGTGGCACGAATTCCGAAAAGCCTGGCTGAGCTGGCAACGCCCTGGGCGTGATTACCCGAGGAATAGGCGATGATGCCGCGCTTGTGTTCGTCCCCGGTGAACTGGCTGATACGGTTGTAAGCCCCACGGAATTTGAACGAGCCCGTGCGCTGCAGACATTCCGGCTTGAACAGGATACGCGCCTTGTACTTCGCGTTCAGGGCTTCGGATTCGACAAACCGCGTCGACACGATCTGGCCCTTGAGCCTTGCGGCAGCGGCCTCGACGTCACCTATATCAATTGCCAAGCCCTGACTGTCCATGCTGTCCTCGCTTTAGGTCTTACAATGCGAAGGATTGATAGCACCGCGATCCGTAACAGGCACTCAAATCATTGTCATCATAGCAATCGGAGGGGGCGGTGCTCCAGATCAAGATTGAGCACGCTTTTCCAGAAACTGCGGCAATTCGGCGATGGAACCCAGGATGGCATCGCTGAGATGCGCAAGGTCGTCCAGCGTGCTGTTGCCGGACAGGACGCCGATGGCAAGGCCGGCGCCAGCTGCATGGGCCATTTCCAGATCGTGCGCATTGTCGCCGACCATGGCGACAGAATTTGGCTCAAGGCCGGTCTTGGCCGCAAACAAATGCAGCTGGTCCGCATGCGGTTTGGCGCGCGTCACGGAATCATAACCGATAATCACGCTGAAAAATGCAGTCAGGCCGAGCGCTTCCGCCGTTGCTCGGGCGCCGGCTTCCGAGTCGTTGGTGGCGATGCCGAGGACAAACCCTTGCGCGACCAGCGCTTCCAGCGTCGCGTACAAACCTTCGATGCCGATGGCACGGCGCGAACCTTCCTGCACGGCATAGGTGTTGTAAGCGCTGATGCGCTCACGCTTCTCCTCAAGCGTCAATTCGGGATGCCACAGATCGACAATGTCATTGACAGTTCCCGCGGCGATGACGGAGCCGCCGCGAAACTTTTCCATCTCCCAATCATAACCGCCCGCTTCGACCAGTGCCCGCGCCCGTGCCTCATCACCATCGGCTGCCTTGTGCGCCAGTTCCATCGTGATTCCGAACCAGGTGCGGTTGAAATCGACGAGCGTGCCATCCTTGTCGAAGAGGATGCCCCGTATAGCAGTGGAACGAGCCGTCGGCATCAGGCTTCCAGTGAGCCAGGCCGGGCGTTTTCCGAACGCTTGTCGCCGAGGAGTTTCAACAAATCATCGCCGCGACGGGTATAACGGTGGCTACGGCGCGTGAGAATCCGCCCTGCCTGCGGTGCGGTCAGCGTGATATCGCCTTGCGGATCACCTGGGATAGTTACCACTGTCACCAGCTTGGCGCCGGCTTCGACCTCAGTACCGATATCGACGTGGAACAGGATCATCCCGCCCTGCGGAGCACGGATCATCTCGACATTCTCGAGTGGCGTCACCGGGCCATTGAAATCTACATTCAGCTTGACGCTGTCGTCGATGATCACACCGCGATGGACCAGGAACCTGTACAGGCCATCGGCGTCGTGTTTGCCGGTTTCGATATCGACATCGTTCAGGCCGCGAAACTCGACGGTGGTAACCGCGCGAGCCTTTCGCTCCTGCTCGGACAGATGCAATGCCGGATGCGCACACGCCTCTTCGAAGGCGGCGTCGGCCGTGCTGTCCCATGAAAGGATGGCGGTCGAACCAAGCGCGGAAGCAAGATCGTACATTTCCGGCAGGAAAGCCTGATGGATATAAAGGTAGTTCTCGCTCTCGTCGTCGCAGTGCAGGTCGAGCACGATTTCGTGCGGCAACGCCAGACGCAGGAGCTGCGCCTTCAACCGCTCCGCCAGAGATTTCGGTGCATCGATGGCGGGGAGCCCAGTGGTATCGAAGGATTCGAGCAGCGGGAAAGAACGGTTGAAATTGACACCGGAAAAATAGTCGAAACGGCCAAGATGCTGATGCGCCTGCCATTGCGCCGAGCCAATCGGATTGGCCTGCGGAACCACGGTGATGTTGCCCGCGACGCGGCCTTCGCTCTCGGCCCTCTCGAGCATCGGAATGAGGAAATGCAATGCCGCCTGGCCCGGCAATTCCGAACCATGCAGCGACGATTGCAAATAAGCGCTCACAGCTTCGTTGTTTCCGCCCTCAAAGCGCAGGACGCGCAGTTCAATGCTGTTGCCCGGCACATCGCCGGCCAGCGTGATCTTTTCCGTCTTCATCATTCTTTTCCGATTATTTCGTGTGACTTTAGCTTTATTTGCCGCGGCGCTTGCGCAGGTGCGCGACAAGACCTTGCGTGGAAGCGTCCTTGTCCTTCGGCTTCACCTCACCGGAGACTACCGGCAGAAGTTCCGTCGCCAGTTCCTTGCCAAGTTCGACACCCCACTGATCGAAGGCATTGATGCCGTAAAGCTGCGCTTCGACAAACACCCGGTGCTCGTAAAGAGCAATCAGGCGTCCAAGCGTATAGGGATCGAGAATGTCATGGATAATGGTAATCGACGGGCGGTTGCCGGTGAAAACCCTGTGCGGCGCTATGCGGTTCACCTCGGATTTGGGCAGGTTCTTTGCTGCGAGTTGCGCCTTGGCTTCGTCCAGTGTACGGCCGCGCATCAAGGCTTCCGATTGGGCGAGGCAGTTTGCGAGCAGCATTTCGTGCTGGTTGTCGAGCTGCGGCTCGTGACCCTTGGCGGCAACGATGAACTCCACAGGAATTGTGTCTGTACCCTGATGCAGAAGCTGGAAGAAAGCGTGCTGACCGTTGGTGCCGGGCTCACCCCAGACGACGGGTCCGGTCGGCCCGGTAACCGGCTTGCCATCGATGGTCACGCCTTTGCCGTTCGATTCCATGTCGAGTTGCTGCAAATAAGCAGGCAACCGGGCGAGCCGCTGGTCGTAAGGGATTACAGCGCGACTGGTGTAGCCGGAAATGGCGCGATGCCAATAACCGACGAGTCCGAGCATCATCGGCAGGTTCTTCTTCAGTGGAGTTTTGCGGAAGTGCTCGTCCATGGCATGGGCGCCATCGAGAAAGCGGCCGAAATTCTCCGGTCCGATGGCGATCATCAGCGGGAGACCGATCGCCGACCAGATGGAATAGCGGCCGCCGACCCAATCCCAGAAACCGAAAATGCGGTCTGCGGGAATACCAAAGGCGTCGACCTTGTCGAGTGCGGTGGAGACAGCAGCGAAGTGCTTGCCGACGGCCTTCTCGCCCAGCGCATCGGCGATCCACTTGCGCGCCGCCTTGGCGTTGGTCATGGTCTCGATGGTGGTGAAGGTTTTCGAGGCGATGATGATCAGCGTCGTCGCCGGATCGAGACCGGCAAGCGTGTCGGCGATATGCGCACCATCGATATTGGAGACGAAATGCGCTTTGGGCCCATCATGGTAGGGCGACATGGCCAGCGTGGCCATGGCCGGACCGAGATCCGAACCGCCGATGCCTATATTGACGATATCGGTGATCGGCTTGTTCTTCGCGCCCTTGATTTCGCCGGAGCGCAGACCGTTGGCGAAGGCGGCCATGCGATCGAGCACCTCCTTGACGCCCGGCATGACGTCTTCACCATCAACCTTGATCGGCTTGCCGGAGCGGTTGCGCAATGCAATGTGCAGCACTGCGCGGCCTTCCGTATTGTTGATTGGTTTGCCGGCAAACATTGCATCGCGGCGTTCTTCTACCTTGGCTAACTTGGCCAGTTCCCCAAGCAGCGACAGCGCTTCGTCGTCTACGAGGCATTTCGACCAGTCGAGGAGCAAATCGTCCAACTGAAGCGAATAGCGGGAGAATCGCTTCGGGTCATCGGCGAAGGTCGCGCGCATATTTTTTGGTGCGCCATTTTTCCAATGAGCCTTCAATGCCTGAACCGACCGCTTGAGATCGTTCGCTTGTCCTGACGCCATGTCTGTCTCCTGAAATCACGCTTGATGGTGGGCAAACTGCCACCGGAATGGTTTTAGTTCAATCAACCGGAAGAAGAATCTCGGTGTTTCCATAATACGGCAAGTCTGTGCCGCAAATGCTGGCGGAACTGCGGCGCCGCGCCACTTCTATTTGCCAGAATATTATTCTAGCTTTGTGACAGCAGGGAGGGCTGAGCATGGACTTGACCGGAGAAGAACGAATTGCCGCATCGCGCGACACCGTCTGGAAAGCCTTGAACGATCCGGAAGTATTGAAGGCATGCATACCCGGATGCGAAAGCCTTGAGAAAATCTCGGATACGGAGCTCGAAGCCACCGTCAGCGTCAAGATGGGACCCGTGAAGGCACGCTTCAGCGGCAAGGTTGAACTTACAAATCTCAATCCCCCCTCTTCCTATACGATCTCCGGCGAAGGCAAGGGCGGGGTTGCCGGATTTGCCAAGGGTGGAGCGGATGTGGTCTTGACTGACGAGGGCGCCGAAACCGTGCTGGCATATACGGTCAATGCGGATGTTGGCGGCAAGATCGCCCAACTCGGCAGCCGGTTGATCGCCTCGACCTCCAAGAAACTCGCCACCCAGTTTTTCGAGAACTTCAACGCGGCGGTGAGCGGGACCTAGGAAACGACCATCTGTCGCAATTTCCATAAGCCATGGCGGAAAGCCGTTTGGGTTTACGGACTCGAAGCCGGATATCCTGAGCGCATGCAATAACGCATTTGGAAATGGCATGCATGCGCTCCTTTGATTTCATCATTGTCGGATCAGGATCGGCCGGATCAGTCGTCGCGGAGCGACTTTCAGCAAATGGACGACATTCCGTGCTGGTGTTGGAGGCCGGTGGCTCGGACCGGCGCTTCTTCGTGACCATGCCGCTCGGCTATGGCAAGACGTTTTACGACAAATCCGTCAACTGGATGTACCGTGCGGAACCTGATCCCGGCCTTGACGGCAATACCGACTACTGGCCGCGCGGCAAAGTGCTCGGCGGATCGAGTTCGATCAATGCCATGGTCTATGTTCGCGGCGCACCCGAAGACTTTGACGAGTGGCGCGACAGGGGCAATCCGGGCTGGGGCTATGCGGATGTTCTCCCGGTCTTTCGCTCGCTTGAGGATCATGACGGGCCAGCACAAAACCTTGGCAAGGGCGGGCCGCTGCATATCAGCGACTGCGCAAAGCTGTTTCATCCGCTAGCCAACCAGCTGATCAAGGCGGCACAGGAAGCCGGACTTGCCTATAATCCTGATTTCAATGGCATGCGCCAGGAAGGTGTCGGGCCTTTTCAATTGACAACGAAAGGCGGAAGGCGAGTGTCCGCGGCGCGGGCTTTCTTGCGACCCGCGATGAAGCGGCCCAACGTCACCGTCATCACGCAAGCCATGGTGACACGCATACTTTTCGATGGAAAACGCGCCTCTGGCGTCGAATTCACCCGCCACGGCAAGAGCGAGACTGTCATGGCTGGCCGCGAGGTCATACTCTGCGGCGGCACGATCAATACACCGCAGCTCCTGGAGCTGTCGGGTATCGGCGATGCCGCGCGTCTGCACGATCTTGGCGTTGCTGTGGTACACGACAACGCCCAGGTGGGCGAAAATCTGCAGGACCATCTCGGCATCAACTACACCTACCGGGCCAATGTTCCCTCGCTCAACCAGGTGTTGCGGCCATGGTGGGGAAAGGCGCTTGCGGGCATGGAATACCTGCTGCTGCGGAGCGGACCCCTGTCAATCAGCATGAACCAGGGCGGCGGCTTTTTTCGCAGCGATCCATCGCGCAAGCGCGCCAACATGCAGCTCTATTTCCAGGCTTTTTCAACGCTGGTCCCCAAGAATGGCGAACGGCCGATCCTGACGCCCGACCCATGGCCAGGCTTTTCCATCGGGCTTTCGAATTGTCGCCCGACCAGTACGGGTTCGATCCACATTCGCTCAAGCAATCCGATGGAGCAGCCGCGCATCGTACCGAACGCGTTTTCCACTGACCATGACGTGGCCGAGATGCTCGATGCGGTGAAATTCCTGCGCAAGATCGCCGCAACGCCGACAATGTCCAAGCTGATCGTCGACGAATTGTTGCCGGGCCCAGCCTGCCAGGGCGACGAAGAATTGATCACGGATTTCCGGCGGCGTAGTGGCACGGTCTACCATCCCGTTTCCACCTGCCGCATGGGTCCCGATCCGACGCAATCCGTGGTCGATCCGCGTTTGCGGGTTCACGGTGTGGAGGGCCTGCGTATCATCGACTGCTCGGTATTTCCCAATATCGTTTCCGGCAATACCAACGCCGCGGCCTTGATGGTCGGTGCCAAGGGAGCTGAACTCGTGTTGGAGGATCAGCTATAGTTTAGAACTTGCCTGTCCCTTGTGCGTGGTTCGACGGGGCTCACCATGAGGGAGATTTGTGGGCTGCACAGATAATCGTCATTGTTGCAGAACTTGGCTCCCTGCAATCAACCTAATTCCCTCATGGTGAGCCCCGTCGAACCACGCACAAGGGACAGGCAATCTTCCCAAGGAGGGTACAAGAGCTCAGCTATATCTGGCTTCGAGCAGATCGATATCCCGCACCATTTTGCTGGCCACGGTGCTTTCCAGCCGCCGCGCCCGCACCAGACGGTAGATTTCCTGCCGCTCTGCCTTCAGCGCGGTAATGTGCAGCTGTTTTCCGATTTCCTCGCTTCGTGCCGCCTGTTCGCGTTCCTCACCGAGGTGCATGCGCCCGTCGATCCGTTTCCGATAGAGCTCCATGATCTGCGTGGCAACATCGGTGAAAGCATCGGCGTCGGCACGGCCGGATGCGAGTTCGTGTTGGGCCTTTTCGATGGCCATGATCGCGGCTTCGGCGGCGGCAATACGGGCGTAGTCCTCCTCCCGCTGGTGGGAATCTTCTATCGGCAGGTCGATATTCTTAAGCACGCGCGGAAGACAAATGCTTGCCATAATGAGGGACAGGATAATGACGCCTGCCGCCAGGAATATTACAAGATCACGGGCGGGAAACAGGCTTCCATCGTTGAGGAAAAACGGCAGCGTCAGGATACCGGCCAAGGTGATGGCGCCACGAACCCCGGCAAAGGACATGGCGGCAACGAGCTGCCAACTTGGCCTCACGCCGGGCTGTCCACTTTTGGAAGACTGCCGGAAGGCGACGCGCCACGAGACCCAGACCCATGCGAAGCGAAGCGCGACCAGCGACGCATAAATAATCACCACGTAGACCGGCAACCACCAGTAACTCGCCCTCCCCACGTGATGGACGTTGTCGACCGCACCTGAAAATATGCCCGGAAGCTGCTCGCCCAGAAGCACGAAAATGGCGCCGTTGGCAGCAAATTGTGCCGTGTCCCAGACGGCGGTGCGTCTTACCCTTGTCAGAGCCAGAGACTGGCCGGTGTTCTCGGCGTAGCTCATGGTGATGCCGGCGGCGACGGCTGCAAGAATGCCGGAGGCATGTACGTGTTCTGCCAGAAGATAAGCACCGAAGGGGATGAGCAGGCTGATAAGGATTTGCGAGCCGCTTTCTTCACCAAGATGCCGGGTCAGGAACGCCTTGCCCCTGGTGACGCCAAGGGTGACACCAACACCGATTACAATCCCCGCAAAGGCAAGCCAGAGGAATGTCAGGAATGCCGCCTGCAGCGAAAACGCGCCGGTAAGCATGGCGGCAACTGCAAAGCGCATGCAGACAAGGCCGGACGCATCGTTCAGCAGCGATTCGCCTTCGAGAATATGCATCATGCGCGAGGGGATTGGCACGCGTGCCGCAATGGCGGAAACGGCGATCGGGTCGGTTGGCGAAAGGATTGCGGCAAGCGCAAAGGCGACCGGCAAGGGCACGGACGGGATCATCCAATGGACGAAGAAGCCCACGCCGACAACCGTAAAAATAACAAGCCCAAGCGCCATCTCGAGAATGATGCCCTTGTCACGGAATAGCCCTTCCTTGGGAATGCGCCAGCCATCGAGGAACAGCAGAGGCGGGAGAAACAGCAGGAAGAAGATGTCCGGATCGAGCTGGACGCGAATATCCGTCACCGAGGCGATCGCCGCCCCAAGACCGATTTGCACCAGCGGCAGCGGTACTGGAAGGGGAAGGATCCGGATGATGGAATCGCTGACCACCACGGCCAGGAGCATCAGCAGGACAATGGTTATTGTTTCCACGGAGAATCCAGTTTTGATCGGGAACAGGATGGAGGAGATGCGGGTGCTTTGTCGAGCCGAACCTTGGCGACTTTGTGCCCAGATAGTGCCAAAGAGGTGAATTGCACGATTTCGTCGAAGGATCTGGCAGAATGATTTTACGTTTACGTCAATGTAAATACTTGCAAGCAACCTGCCTCTCGCAATAGATTGCGTTGTTAAGTAGCATGTATGCGGGTTTGGAGAACCGCGTGCAGGCTTCAAGGAAATCAACTGGGAGGTTAATGTGGCGAAAGAGACGACACCGGCAAAAATAACCAAGAACGCCGCGGCAAAAGCGCAAGTTGATAAAGTGGTGAAGACCACCGCGCCAGCTTTGAAAAAGCAAACCGGTAATATCAGGAAGGCCGCAACGGACAAATCGGTAAAAGCGCCTGCGAGACCAACCGCAAGCGCTTCAAAGGCGACCCAAGCAAAAGCCGGTGTGCTTGCTGAAGTCCCAGCGAAAACGAGAACTGCGCGTGAGTCCAAGGCAGCAGCTGTCCCAACAAAATCTGTTGCGGAAGCCGCTACAAAACCGGTTGCGAAAGCAACACCTGCCAAGGCGAAATCGCTGGCAAAGGCAAAGGCGGTGACTGTCAAGGTGGCCAGCGCCAGGCCTATGCCGCGCGAGTGGGTGAAATCCTATCCGGAAGGTGTTCCGGCGGAGATCTCTGCATCGCAATATGACTCGGTCGGCGATTTACTTGCGAGGGCTTTCAAGCAATATGCCGACCAACCCGCATTCAGCTGCATGGGCAAGAGCATGACCTATGCTGATCTCAATCGCCACTCACGCGCCATGGCGGCATGGCTGCAATCGCGCGGACTGGTCAAGGGCGATCGCGTCGCTGTCATGATGCCCAATATTTTGCAATATCCAGTCATGATCGCCGCGATCCTTCGGGCGGGCCTGACGGTCGTCAATATCAATCCGCTTTATACGCCGCGCGAGCTCGAACACCAGTTGAAGGACAGCGGTGCCAAGGCAATTATTATTCTAGAAAACTTTGCCTCAACACTGGCAAAAGTTGTCACCAAAACGCCTGTTCAGCACGTGATCGTAGCGGCGATGGGCGATATGCTGGGCCTGAAGGGTCATCTCGTGAATCTCGTCGTGCGGCGCGTCAAGAAGATGGTTCCCGCGTGGTCTTTGCCGGGCCATACGCCATTCAGAACAGCACTCGCCCAAGGCGCAGCTCAGAAGCTGAAACCCGTCGAGGTTACCGGAGCTGACGTCGCCTTCCTGCAATATACCGGTGGCACAACGGGCATCTCCAAAGGCGCAATCCTCACACACAGCAATATTGTTTCCAATGTCGCACAAATGCGGCTGTGGTGCGATGTCGGGTTTCGAGTGAAAGGACGCCCAAAGGACATCGTCTACATTTGCGCGCTGCCGCTCTATCACATTTTCGCTCTGACGGTGAATGCGATGATGGGCATCGATCAAGGCGCGCTGAATGTGCTCATTCCAAATCCCCGCGATATTCCCGGCTTTGTCAAAGAGCTGCAGAAGTACAAGTTCCACATTTTCCCCGGGCTGAACACGCTGTTCAACGGCCTTCTCAATAATGAAGAATTCCGCAAGCTCGACTTCAAGGAATTGATCCTTTCGCTTGGCGGCGGCATGGCGGTGCAGAAGCCGGTAGCAGAGCGCTGGAAGGAAGTAACGGGCTGCCTGATCACCGAAGGTTATGGCCTGTCGGAGACATCTCCGGTTGCTTCGGCAAACCGGCTCGATGCAACCGAATTCTCCGGCACGATCGGATTGCCGCTCCCCTCGACGGATTTCTCCATCCGCGATGATGAAGGCAAGGAGCTTCCATTGATGGAGGTCGGCGAGATCTGCATCCGCGGTCCGCAGGTCATGGCGGGCTACTGGAACCGCCCGGACGAAACCGCGAAGGCGATGACCGCCGACGGCTTTTTTCGTTCCGGCGATATGGGCTACATGGATGAGCGTGGCTATACCAAGATCGTCGATCGCAAGAAGGACATGATCCTGGTCTCGGGCTTCAATGTCTATCCCAACGAGATCGAGGAAGTGGCGATGGAGCACGTTGGCATACGCGAGGCGGCGGCTATCGGCGTGCCGAACGAGCATTCGGGAGAGATCGTCAAACTCTTTATCGTTCGCAAGGATCCGGCGCTGACCGAGGAGGCCGTGAAAGCCTTCTGTGCCGAACGGCTGACCAACTATAAACGTCCGCGCATCGTGGAGTTTCGCGATGAGTTGCCGAAGAGCAATGTCGGCAAGATATTGCGGCGCGAACTACGGGATTGATCAGGGGCTACGCCGCCTTGTCGCGAACCTGATAATCCTTGATCGCGGCGAAGCGGATCGCCTTCCAGCGCTCCGCTTCGTAAGACAGCGAAAAAGTATTCTGGGCGAGAAACACCGGATCACTGTCGAGATCGTGTGCGATATCCGCGCGATGTGAATTGATGAAACGCTGCAACTCTGCCGGATCGTCCGCGGAAATCCAGCGTGCGACAGTAAAGCGGGCGGCTTCGAAGCCCACGGGCAAAGTATACTCGACCTTCAACCGCTCGGTCAGAACATCAATCTGCAGGGCGCCAACAACGCCGACGATAGCGGGGGAGCCGTCATCCGGCAGGAAGAGCTGGACCACACCCTCCTCGGCCATCTGCTGCAGGGCCTCGCGCAGCTTCTTTGCTTTCATCGCATCATCGAGACGCACGCGGCGCAGGATTTCCGGCGCGAAATTGGGCACGCCGCGGAACAGAAGGTCCTCGCCCTCTGTCAGCGTGTCGCCGATGCGCAGCGTTCCGTGATTGGGAATGCCCACCACATCGCCGGCCCAAGCCTCATCGGCGATCTGGCGGCTGCGCGCAAAGAAGAACTGCGGCGCAGACAGGCTCATCGGCTTGCCCGTGCGCACCAGCTTGGCTTTCATGCCACGCGACAGTTTCCCGGAGCAGACACGCAGAAAAGCGATGCGGTCGCGATGATTGGGATCCATGTTCGCCTGAATCTTGAAAACAAAGCCGGTCATCTTGTCTTCGGTTGCCTCGACCTTGCGCGTATCGGCGTCCTGCGCGCGCGGGCTCGGGCCATAATCGCAGAAAGCTTCGATCAGATCCCGCACGCCGTAATTGCGTAGTGCCGAACCGAAATACACGGGGGTAAGATGACCCTCACGGAAAGCCTGCGGATCGAACGGATTGCAGGCGTCGCGCGCCAGCGTCACCTCGTCAATCCACGCTTGACGTTCATTTTCCGGTAAAAGACCGGATGCGGCGGAGGATTCCGGACCATTGACCGGGGTCGGCACCTCTTCCTCGTCGCGCCGGCGCACCGTGTTGTTCTGCAAATTATACGTTCCGGCAAAGCTCTTGGCGCGGCCAATGGGCCAGGTGATTGGCGCGGTGTCCAGCGCAAGTTTCTGCTCGATCTCGTCGAGAATTTCGTAAGGGTCGCGGCTTTCGCGGTCCATCTTGTTGATGAAAGTAACGATTGGAATATCGCGCATGCGGCAGACTTCGAAGAGCTTGAGCGTACGCGCTTCGATACCCTTGGCGGCATCGATAACCATGACTGCGCTATCGACGGCTGTCAGCGTGCGATAGGTGTCGTCGGCGAAGTCTTCATGGCCAGGCGTATCAAGCAGGTTGAAGATGCAATCCCTATACTCGAAAGTCATGACTGAAGTGACCACCGAAATACCGCGATCACGCTCGATATTCATCCAATCGGAGCGTGTCTGGATACGGTCCTTCTTGGCCTTGACCTCACCCGCGAGCTGGATCGCTCCACCGAACAATAGCAGCTTTTCGGTCAATGTGGTTTTACCGGCGTCAGGGTGTGCGATGATCGCAAAGGTACGGCGCTTGGAAACGGGATGGTCAGCAGAAGACATGGAAACTCAAACTCGGTGAAGGAACGGTTGCGCGCCTTCTATCAGCCGCAGGCTTCGCAGTCGATGGCAATTCCAGATGGGTCTTATACGAAGGTCGTATCACGCCACGATACATCTTGATTGACTATGACTTGTATCAACATATGATACGCATATTTGAGGCGATAATAATATGTTCGTTCAAGGACAAATTAACGGAAGCGGTTTTTTATGGAGTGATCAAAAAAGGCTTCCCAACGGATATCATACGGAGAGCTCAACAGCTTTTGACACTTATGGATATTGCGACTGATTTGAACGAACTTCGTTCACCGCCCGGGAATAGGTTGGAAAGACTGGCAGGTAGCCGTCAAGGCGAGTATTCAGTCCGTATCAACCAACAATGGCGCATTTGCTTTATCTGGACCAGTGCTGGTCCAGATAAAGTGGAAATCACAGATTACCATTAGTGCGCTAGCTCAATAGGAACGGGTACTATGACAAGAGGCCTTAATCGCCCCATCCGCCCCGGAGACCTTTTGCCTCCGATACATCCGGGTGAAATATTACGAGAAATCTATTTGGAGCCCCTCAACATGAGTGCCGGTGCTTTGGCGAAAGCACTCCACGTTCCCCGTACGCGCATCGAACGTCTGGTGACCGAGCAGACTTCCGTGACACCCGATACCGCATTACGGCTCGGCAAATTCTTTAAAACGTCTGCCGAGCTCTGGTTAGGCATGCAGACCAGCTATGATCTCAAAATTGCCCGCCGCGACAAGCAGGCCGAGATCGAGAAAATAACAGAACTTGACGCGGCAACCCACGAGGCTGCCTAGCATCCTCTACGCGCTGCTTCCGGCGTGTATCATGTGCAAACAACGCACCCTTCATATCTTGTGAGTTGACCGTGGCCGCCGTCTGGTGAAAAAGGTCTTTTCATGTCCAAATTATCCGATTCCGTTCGTCACAAGAATCCCGCTCTCGGTATCATCCGGTTGCCGCATGGGCTGGATCTTGAATTGCCCTCCTATGAAACGTCAGGCTCGGCCGGCATGGACCTTCGAGCTGCCGTGCCGGAAGACCGGCCATTGCTGCTTTTGCCCGGCCGGAGAGCACTCGTGCCCAGCGGCTTGATCTTTGAAATACCACAAGGTTTCGAGGCGCAGATCCGGCCACGTTCGGGCCTCGCACTGAAAAACGGAATTACCTGTCTCAACACCCCAGGAACGATTGATTCCGACTATCGTGGTGAGGTAAAAGTATTGCTGATCAATCTCGGCGATGACGATTTCTATGTGACGCGCGGCATGCGTATTGCACAGGTCATCCTCGCTCCGGTCGTGCAGCTTGATGTCGAAGAACGGCAGCATGTCGGCGAGACCGTTCGAGGCGCCGGAGGATTCGGTTCAACAGGTACGTCCTAACATAAAGGATGTCCGCACTGGAGGTCGCCATGGACAAGGGCAGGGTTTTTCGTCAGCTGCATGAAGCCCCGGGGATATTTCTCATGCCCAACCCGTGGGATCCCGGCACAACGGTGCTGCTGGCGTCGCTGGGGTTCAAGGCACTTGCGACAAGCAGCGCGGGTTTTGCATTTTCGCGTGGCCTTCCTGACGGCGGTGTGCCGTTTGACATGATGATCCAGCATTGCAGGGATCTCATTTCTGCCACGGGCCTTCCCATGAATGCCGACCTCGAAAAGGGCAAGGGTGACAGCCCAGACAGCGCGGGCGAAACGATTTTCGCGGCCGAAGCTGCAGGGCTCGCCGGCTGTTCGATCGAAGACTATTCAGGGAACGATCATAACCCCATCTACGATTTCTCGCTTGCCGTCGAGCGTGTCGCTGCAGCGAGTGAAGCAGCCAAGGCCTTGAAGGGCGATTTCATCTTTACCGCCCGCGCGGAAAACTTCCTGCATGGCAGACCCGATATCGACGACACGATCAAGCGGCTGCAGGCGTTCGAGGCTGCTGGTGCCGACGTTCTCTATGCGCCCGGTATCCGCGATATCAATCTTGTCCGGCAAGTCTGCTCGTCGGTTTCCAAGCCGGTCAACGTGATGGCCGGCCCCACCTTCACGGTTGCGCAGCTTTCAGAGGCGGGCGTCAAGCGTGTATCGCTTGGTCCGTATTTGACGACCATCGCCTTTGCGGCGGTCCGGGATGCGGCGCGCGCGATGTTGGACAAAGGCACTTTTGAATTCAGTCAACAGGCGATGCCCTTCGGCGAATTGCAGCAACTCTTTTCGCAGGGCGCAGACGAGGACATCTGAAATAATGACAAAACCCGAGCTGGTGATTTTCGACTGTGACGGAGTTCTGGTCGATACGGAGACACTCGGCAACCACCATCTCGTCAAAATGCTCGACGCTTCCGGCTACGCAACCACTTTCGAGGCTGTCCGCAAAGATTTCTGCGGCATGCCCATGCGCGCAGTGAAAGAAAAGATCGAGGCCGAAGGCTATTCGCTTGGCGACGATTTCGTCGACCGCTGGTATCAGGCGATACCGGTCATCTTCGAAAACGGCGTCGAGGCCATCCCGCATATCGAAGAGGTCATCGCCGCGGTTCGAAAGGCGGAACTTCCCTACTGTGTTGCTTCATCGGCCAATGTCGAGAAGATGCACATCACGCTGGGCAAGACCGGTCTGATCGAGCATTTTCAAGATGTGCTCTACAGCGCCTCGATGGTTGCGCGCGGCAAGCCGTTCCCCGACCTGTTCCTGCATGCGGCCAAGGAAATGGGTTACGAGCCATCGCGGTCTGTTGTCATCGAGGACAGTGTTGCCGGAACGAAGGCGGGCACAGCCGCCGGCATGCGCGTGTTTTCCTATTGCGGCGACAAGCATGCGGACCACGAGGGTCTGGCTGCTGCCGGTGGCATACTCTTCGACGACATGCGCAAACTACCCGCGCTACTGGGAGTCGCCTGATGGCCGAGCCCTTGACCGTTGTCGACATGCACACTGGCGGTGAACCCTTGCGCATTGTTACCGGCGGTTATCCCAAACTGCCAAAGGGCACGATCCTCGAAAAGCGGGTCTATGTGCGCGAAAGGCTGGATCACCTCCGCAAGATACTGATATTCGAGCCACGCGGCCATTTTGATATGTATGGCGCGGTTCTGGTCGAGCCAAACCTGCCCGGCGCCGACCTGGCAGTGCTGTTCATGCACAATGAAGGCTACTCCACCATGTGCGGCCACGCCATCATGGCGCTTGGCCGCTACGCCGTGGACTATGGTATTGTGCCCAAGGTCGAGCCTGTGACGACGGTTCAAATCGAATGCCCGTGCGGCATGGTCGTGGCGTCCGTCGAAGTTCGCGACGGCAAATCCGGCGGTGTATCATTCGAGAGCGTGCCTGCCTTTCTTTATGCTGGGGAGCAGATGATCGAGCTGCCGGGATTCGGCAAGATCAATTTCGATGTGGCCTATGGCGGAGCCTTCTATGCCTTGGCGGACTGTCATCAGTTTGGTCTCGAATTCGGCCGCGATCCGGCAAGGACCTTCATTGACGCTGCAACCATCCTCACCGAGGCGGTAAAGGAGGCGGTGTCGCTCGACCATCCAGACCATAAGGACCTGGCGTTTCTCTACGGATCGATCCTGACAGATGGAGCGGACGACTGGAATGAAGGCCCGACGAAGAATGTCTGCATCTTCGCCGACGCGCAGCTTGACCGCTCGCCGACGGGTTCGGGCGTGACCGCGCGGCTGGCTGCGATGTTCGCCAAAGGACAAATACGCGAAGGGAATGCGCGGATATTCGAAAGCATTGTAGGCTCACGCTTTGCGGGCTTCGTTGCCTCTACGACCAAGGCGGGCGATTTCGACGCTATTACCGCCCGCGTTTCCGGCCACGCTTATTATAGCGGCAAGGCTGAGTTTATCGTCGAGGACGACGATCCTTTGGGCCAAGGATTTCTGGTTCTCTAGAGCAAATTCGCTCCGTTTTCACAGGTCCAAAACCGTTGCTTGAAAATATATTAAACCAAATGGTTGACTATCGAATATTACGATGTTATTAAACCATATGGTTGAATTTCAGACACCGCACCTCGACGCCGTTTTCCACGCTCTCTCCGATCCAACACGGAGGGCCATTCTTCACCGGCTGACCGAGGGCGAACGTACCGTCAGCGAGCTTGCAACGCCCTTCAACATGTCGCTCGCTGGCGCGTCGAAACATATCAAGGTGCTGGAAGGAGCCGGATTGGTGCGCCGCCATGTCCAAGGCCGTACGCATTATTGTCAGCTTGAGGCGGCCCGTCTTGCTGAAGCGCAAGAATGGCTACGTACCTATGAGCGGTTCTGGACAACGCGTCTCGACGATCTCGAGGAACTCCTGCGCGAGGAAGATCGCGCGTCGGCTCGATCAAGCGAACAGTCGCCGTCGAGGCTAACCAAATCTGATAAAACGTCAAGGAGCACGAAATGAACGAGCATGTCGGAAATGATCGCCTCGGTGTTGTGACAGCACCGCGTACGATTCGCATCGAACGTATCCTTCCCGGCCCAGTCGAACGGGTCTGGACCTATCTTACTGAATCGGACAAGCGCAAGAAATGGCTGGCCGAGGGGCCAATTGCCAATTATGTCGGCGGCGATGTGGAACTGACCTTTTACCACTCACAATTGTCGGACGAGCCGACCCCCGCCGACTACCAGAAATATGAGGGTCACACCAACAAGGGCAAGGTCACTCGTTATGAGCCGCCGTCATTCCTCAGCTTCACCTGGCCGGAATCCACAGGAGAACCTTCCGAAGTAACATTCGAACTTACGGCTTCGGGATCGGATACATTGCTCCGGGTCACGCACACACGGCTTGGCAGCAACGATTCCATGGTGAGCGTTGCCAGCGGCTGGCACACACATCTGGGTGTCCTCATCGATCACCTCAGCGGCGAACAGACCAGCGGATTCTGGGACAAGTTCACCCGGCTCGAGAAGGAATACAAGCAGATCATCGCGGGCTGATTGCGTAAGGTATCGCTTACATAATATGTTGGCCGGCATAGTATGCCGGCCTTCGGCCTTCAACTACGGTCTAAATCGCCTCTCGAACATCCAGACCGACTCTTCCGTATAGGTCGTTTCGGCAATCTTGCGGAAACCATTCTTTTCAGCGATCCGCTGCGATCCAGCGTTTTCCGGAGATATGATGCAGACCGCCCGATCGTGCTTGAAGAAAGCATCGCCCCAAGTGACCACCTTGGCGAGAGCTTCACTTCCGAAGCCTTTGCCGTGGATTTCCGGCGCGAGAACCCAGCCCATCTCCGGCGTATCGCCAATGCGCGGTTCCATATCGCGCTCGAAATTGCCAAAGCCGAGCTCTCCGACGAAACGTCCGCTGGCCTTCGCCTGCATCGCCCAGAAACCATAACCAATCAGCGGCCACATCCCGGCATAACGCAGGAGTCTCGCCCAGGATTGCTCCCGCGTGGAGGGCCTGCCCGAGATGTATTTATACACCGAAGGATGCGTCCACATTGCGTGCAGCGCCTCAAAATCCTCGCGTTTGTGAGGACGCAGGACGAGGCGTTCGGTTTCAAGTGCTGGAATCACGATTCTGGTCTCCTGATCCACATTTAAACTTCCACAATCTGCAATGCAGCTGCTATTTTTGCTGCCAGGCGCTCCGCGACTTCTTCCTTGCTCATATCTGGCCATTCCTCGACCCCTGAACGGGTGACGATCCGCACGGCATTGCGGTCACCGCCCATGACGCCGGTCGCGTGGCTGACATCATTGGCGACGATCCAGTCCGCCCCCTTCTTGTCGAGCTTCCGCTGAGCATTGGCAAGCAGGTCCTGTGTTTCGGCCGCAAAGCCGATAACCAGACGCGGCCGCGATTTGCTGTGTCCTACCCCGGCAAGAATGTCCGGATTTTCGATCATCTGCAGCGCCGGAACTTTTTCCCCCGGCTTCTTCTTTATCTTCTCGCCCGCTTCGTTGGCGGTGCGCCAATCCGCAACGGCCGCGACCATGATGGCAGCGTCGGCGGGCAAAAGCTGCTCCACAGCATCGCGCATTTCGCGTGCCGTTGAGACGTGGATCACCGCAACGTCTTCCGGATCCGGGATCGTGACGGGACCAGAAACCAGACGGACCGTTGCGCCGAGCCTGGCGAGTGCTGCGGCAATGGCGTGGCCCTGCTTTCCGGACGAGCGATTGGCTATATAGCGAACCGGATCGATGGGCTCGTGCGTTGGCCCCGAGGTCATGACAATGGTTTTACCCGCCAGCGGTTTCGGGCTGCGGTCCAGCAGCCCCTCGATTGCTTCAACAATTTCAAGTGGTTCCGCCATACGGCCATCGCCGCTTTCGCCACTCTCCGCCATTTCGCCCTTGTTCGGGCCGACAAAACGAATGCCGTCCTTTTGAAGCACGGCGCGATTTCGCTTCGTTGCCGGATGGTCCCACATTCTGGGGTTCATCGCCGGCGCTATCAGCACAGGTTTATCGGTCGCCAGGAGGATCGCCGAGGCCAAATCATTGGCAAGGCCAGTCGCCATTTTTGCCATCAGGTCAGCTGTTGCCGGCGCGACGACGATCAGATCGGCCTCACGGGACAAGCGGATATGGCCGACATCATGCTCGTCCTCGCGCGAGAAGAGGTCTGTGAAAACCTTGTCAGCGGCTAGCGCGCCCACCGCCAATGGCGTCACGAATTCTTCTGCCGCCTTGGTCAGTACCGGACGCACCTGTGCGCCACGCTCGCGCAGACGCCGGATAAGATCGAGGCATTTATAGGCTGCGATTCCCGCACCGATGATCAGCAGGATGCGACGCCCGGATAACGAGCCCGGGGCATGGATTGTCGTCGTCGGTGCGGAGCGCTCTATCGAAACTGCATTCCCTAGTTCCCCGAGGATAAGCCGCACTTCTTCTTCCATCGAGCGGCCATGCGCCGCGGCGCGCAAACGCAGCTTTTCCTTGATGGTATCGTTGAGATTGCGGATGGTGATACTGGCCATATGATTGCGTCCACTTGGCTAAAGATTGCCAGAATGCAATCATTGCAATCATATTAGCCGATATATACCTAGTTGAGAAGCTCATAGGTGATGATGACAAGACAAATTGCAATCACCCAGAGCGCGATACGCCCTGAGCGCGTATGGCGGGCCTCTGCCTTGCCGATAGCGTGTGCCGTCTGTTCGTCAAACCGCAAGCCATCTTCGGCCATCCTGTCGAGTTCCTTCGACAGACGGTCAGCGCGCCCGACCAATTCCGGCACCTGACGGGCCAGATGCAGGACTGCCTGAGCTCCTTCACGCGCATCGATGAGAATGCCCTGCGGCCCGAGATTGCGGCGAATCCAGCTACCGACCACCGGTTCCGAAGCCTTCCACATGTTGAAGTGCGGATCCAGCGTGCGCGATACCCCTTCCACCACAACCATGGTCTTCTGCAGCATGACAAGTTCGGGCCGCGTCTCCATGTCGAAGAGTTCTGTCACCTCGAAAAGCAGTGTGAGCAGCTTTGCCATGGAGATGGTTTCGGCAGGTTGGCCATGGATGGGCTCGCCGATGGCGCGAATTGCCTGTGCAAAGCTCGCGACATCGTGCCGATGCGGCACATAACCGGCCTCGAAATGCACTTCAGCAACACGGACATAGTCGCGTGTTATGAAGCCATAGAGGATTTCGGCGAGGAAACGGCGCTCCTTCTTGCCAAGCCGGCCGGTGATACCGAAATCCACCGCAACGATATGGCCCTCGTCGTCGACGAACAGATTGCCGGGATGCATGTCTGCATGGAAGAAGCCGTCACGCAATGTATGACGCAGGAATGACTGAATCAGCGTTTCGGCGAGCTTGATGAGGTTGTGTCCGGCTGCGCGCAAGCCCTCGATGTCCGACATTTTGACGCCATCGATCCACTCGAGGGTCAGCACATCGCGTCCTGTACGCTCCCAATCGACAGTCGGAACACGAAAGCCCGGATCATCCTTGGTATTCTCGCCGATCTCCGAGAGCGCAGCGGCTTCAAGGCGCAAATCCATCTCGATACGGGTCGTCTGCGCCAGCGTGCGCGTAACTTCAATCGGGCGCAGGCGGCGTGTGGCAGGTACATAGCGCTCCTGCCATCTTGCCGCCAAAAAGAAGCTCTCGAGGTCGTTGTTGAAACGCTGGCGCACACCAGGGCGCACAACCTTGACCGCGACCTTCTTGATATCGCCATTGCTTGCAACGAATGCCGGGTGCACCTGCGCAATCGATGCGGCGGCAATTGGTTCGTCAAGTCTTACAAAGAGGTCGGAAACAGGCCTTCCGAGCGAACCCTCGATAGCCTTGATCGAAGCGTCCATCGGGAAAAAATCGAGCTGATCCTGCAGGAGCGCCAGATCGTCGGCCACTTCGGTCCCGACCACATCGGGCCGCGTTGCGAGGAACTGCCCGAGCTTGACGTAGGACGGGCCAAGCTTGTTGATGGCGCGCGACATGCGCTCGGAGCGCTGCGCCGTCATGGCGCGGCGGCGTGCCAAAAGGCCGGCTACCCGGTGACCGAAGGCGGGGAGACCACTCAGGCCTTCGGCTGGCAAAGCAGATATGACGCCTTCACGCGTCATGATCCATCCGGCCCGCATCAGGCGAAATATTGCTGCAGGACTACTCATGCAGCAGTCACAGCTTCCAGCCGGAATGCAGCGCGGCAATACCACCAGTGAAATTGCGCCAACTGACCCGTTCGAACCCGGCCTTGCGGATCATCTCGGCAAAATCGGGCTGGCGCGGAAACTTGCGGATGGACTCCACCAGATATTGATAGCTGTCAGCATCGCCGGTCACGGCCTTGCCGATCTTTGGAATAGCATTGAACGACCACGCATCATAAATCTTGTCGAGAACCGGCAATTCGACCTCGGAGAATTCGAGGCAAAGGAAGCGTCCGCCGGGTTTCAGCACGCGAAAAGCCTCTGCCAACGCCTTGTCGATGTGCGGCACGTTGCGGATGCCGAAGGCGATCGTATAAGCGTCGAAACGCGCATCCTCGAAGGGAAGGTCTTCGGCATTGGCCTCAACAAACTCGGTATTGTCGGCAAGCCCCTTCTTTTCCGCGCGATCGCGACCGACACCAAGCATCGAACCATTGATATCAAGGATTGTCGCATGGGCATTGCGATTGGACGCTTCAACAATACGGAAGGCAACGTCACCGGTGCCGCCAGCCACGTCGAGCACTTTCCAGTTGGCCGTTCTTGAGGGGGCGAGCCAGGCAATCATCGAATCTTTCCAGACACGATGCAGGCCGCCAGACATCAAATCATTCATCACGTCATAGCGTTTGGCGACGCGGTGGAAGACGTCATTGACGCGTGTCTGCTTTTCCCCATCGCTGACGTCCTGAAACCCGAAGGACGTTTCCATGCCGCCATGGGCACCGGTGCGTTGCTGGCTCATTGTGCTACCTGTTTTTCAAATCGCCAGAACCATAGAAGATTGAAACGCATAAGGCTATTGTCTCTTGCGCGATGAAGCGCCGCGTTGATCTGTTTTGTCGGGAGTGACCGGGATGGTTTTGAAAGCCGAACTGCATTGCCATATCGAAGGCGCCGCCTCACCCCGGCTGGTCGAACGGAAAGCCACCAAATATGGTGCCGACGTCTCTGCATTCATCCAGAATGGCAGATTCGTCTGGCATGATTTCACCTCGTTCCTGCGCGCATTTGATCAGGCTTCGATGCTTTTCCGTACGGCAGAGGATTATGCTGATCTCGCGGAAGACTATCTTTTGTCGTTGAGCCGGCAAGACGCCATCTATTCGGAGTTTTTCATATCGACGGACCACGCCATCAGCGCTGGGCTCGACCCGCGCGCCTATATCGACGGTCTGGCGGAAGGCATCCAGCGTGCCAAAGCCGCGACCGGTATCGAAACCCGGATGATCGCGACAGGCCTGCGCCATAAGGGACCGGAGGCCGTCACGGCAGCAGCACAATACGTTGCCGCCAATCCGCACCCCCTGATCACCGGTTTCGGCATGGCGGGCGATGAGCGCATGCATCCCCCTAGTGATTTTGCGGCTGCATTCGATATTGCGCGCGATGCGGGGCTCGGCATAACTGTGCATGCGGGCGAGCTGGTGGGGTGGGAAAGCGTGGCTAACGCGCTAGACACTTTGAAACCCGCGCGTATTGGTCATGGTGTTCGCGCCATTGAAAATGCCGATCTCGTTAAGAGGCTGGCCGACGAGCAGATCGTTCTGGAGTGCTGTCCCGGCTCGAATATCTCGCTGGGCGTCTACCCGGATTTTCTATCCCATCCATTTGCCGCGCTTGCCGAGGCCGGTGTCCCGGTCACGCTCAATGCCGACGATCCGCCCTATTTCCACACGGATCTTGCGCGCGAATATGAGATCGCAGCTACATATTTCGGCCATGACGACGTGAAATTGACGGAAGTTACAGGGACGGCTCTCAAGGCGGCTTTTGTCGATGAAGACACGCGAACTGCACTGCTGGAGCGGCTCTACCCGGACAAAACTGTGCGCGCTACAGATGAGGTCTTTGCAGGATCGGTCTCAAGCAGCTAAGAGCCTGTCTTGAAACTCTACTACGGCGGTCATCTGACGTGGTTTTCTGCGCTTCCGGTGCTCACGTACTTAATGTACGCTGCGCTCCGGTCCTCGAAGACCACTCCATCTGACTCGCCGCAGCGACTTTCAAAACAGGCTCCAAAGTCTGCAGAATTTCTAGTAAAAGGGGTTTCCTATGGGCGTGACGATTGTTTCCCACCCGCTTGTCCAGCACAAGCTCACCATAATGCGCGACAAGGATACCTCTACCGCGGGCTTCCGGCGACTGCTCAAGGAAATATCGCTGCTCCTTTGCTATGAGGTGACGCGTGACCTGCAATTGACCAATATCCGCATCGAGACTCCTCTGACGGAAATGGATTCCCCGGTGATCGAGGGCAAGAAACTGGTCTTCGCCTCGATTCTGCGGGCGGGCAACGGCTTGCTCGAAGGTATGCTTGACCTGGTTCCCGCTGCACGGGTCGCGCATATCGGACTTTACCGCGATCATGAAACGTTGCTGCCGGTGGAGTACTATTTCAAGGCGCCCGAGGATATCGTCAACCGGCTGATCATCGTGGTCGATCCGATGCTTGCAACTGCAAACTCGGCTATCGCCGCTATCCAGAAGCTGAAGGATCGCGGGGCCAGCAATATCCGTTTCCTCTGCCTGCTCGCAGCGCCGGAAGGCATCGAGCGGTTTACCAATGCGCATCCGGACGTTCAGGTTTTCACCGCGGCGATCGACAGTCATTTGAATGAGAAGGGCTACATAGTTCCAGGCCTCGGTGATGCCGGTGACCGCATGTACGGGACGAAATAATCAGGGTCCTACCCGGCGAAGCACAGGGTTGACCGTGCGAGGCTTACGCTCGGAAAATCCATAGGCCGCCTGGATTACCTTTACTGCTGCTGCTGCATCGGCGTCGGTTCGGGCGTGGACCAAGGCAATCGGTTCTCCCTCTTCCATTCTTGCCCCGATTGGCTGTAGCGCCGTGATGCCGACCGCATGATCGATGGGGTCCTGCGGGCGAATGCGCCCACCGCCGAGTGTTACGACAGCCACCCCAATAGCGCGCGTATCGACGGCCGCGACATAGCCCGCCTGCACGGCTTTGACTTCGTGCGTGATGGGCGCAACAGCCAGATGCTGGCGCGTCCGGGAGATGAAATCCGTTGGCCCGCCGAGGCCTGCGACCATCCGGCCGAAGATCTCCGCCGCCTTGCCGCTGCTCAAGGCTTCGCTTGCCTTGTCGGTTGCGGCTTTATGATTTGGGGCAAGCTTGGCCGAAACCAGCATCTCTGCGGCAAGTGCCAGCGTGACCGCTTCAAGCCGCGTGTCACGCCGGTCTCCGGTAAGGAAATCGACGGCATTTCTGACCTCAACCGCATTGCCTGCGGCAAGTGCCAGAGGTTCGTTCATATCCGTGAGAACGGCAGTCGTTGTCAGCCCCGCTCCAGCCGCGACCGCAACAATGCTTTCAGCCAACGACACAGCATCGCGGTTTCTGGTCATGAAGGCGCCATTGCCCGATTTCACATCCAGCACCAGCGCATTGAGGCCAGCGGAAAGTTTCTTGGACAGGATTGAAGCGGTAATAAGCGGGATTGATCTCGACCGTCGCCGTCACATCGCGGATCGAATAGAACCGCTTGTCGGCGGGCGCCAGATTGGCGGTCTGGCCGATGATTGCGCAACCGACCTCGTGGACGACCTTGCGAAACAAAGCGTTGTCTGGCTGGCTGCGATAACCAGGGATCGAATCCATCTTGTCGAGCGTACCGCCGGTATGACCGAGCCCACGTCCCGAGATCATCGGCACATAGGCACCGCAGGCGGCTACGATTGGCGCGAGTATCAGCGAAACGTTGTCACCAACGCCGCCAGTCGAATGCTTGTCGACGGCGGGTCCGGGCAAGTCCGACCAATCAAGAATATCGCCGGAATCGCGCATAGCCAAGGTGAGGGCCACGGCTTCGTCGCGTTTCATTCCATTGAAAAATATGGCCATGGCAAAGGCGGCAACCTGTCCCTCGGTGATGGACCCTGAACTCATCGCATTGATGAAAGCCGTGATATCGGCAGCGTCAAGGGTATGACCGTCGCGCTTTCGCCGGATAATTTCTTGCGGCAACAACATCGTTTAGCCTATCTCCCGGATCAGTACACGGATGATCTTTTGAAGACGGGCGCCGCCCTTGGGCGCAACATCCTTGGTTTCTTCATGCGAAAGTTCCGCGCCAGTCATGCCTGCCCCATAATTCGTAACGACCGAGCAAGCTGCGACACGCAGTCCGAAGAATCGCGCCAGGATGACTTCCGGAACAGTGGACATGCCGACGGCGTCGGCGCCCAAGGTTCGCGACATACGAATTTCTGCCGGCGTTTCAAAGGAGGGACCTGAAAACCACATGTAGACCCCCTGTTCCAGCTTTTCGTCCGCCTCGCCGGCAGCAACGAGAAACGCGTCTTTCAGTTGTCTGTCGTAAGCTGTCGTCATGCCGACGAAGCGCTGGTCGGACGGCTCCCCGATGAGGGGGTTGAGGCCGGAGAAATTGATATGATCATCGATCAGCATCAGGCTACCCGGCGCAAGATCGTGGCGCACCGAGCCGGCCGCATTGGTGAGGATCAGCATCTCGATGCCGAGATCGGCAAGCGCAGCGATAACCGGCCGCATGACCGAGGCATCTCCCTTCTCGTAATAATGGGCGCGACCAGCCAGCATCAGAACGGGCTTGCCCGAGAGATAACCGGCAACGACCTCCCCGGCATGCCCCGAAACGCCACTATGCGGAAAGCCGGGCAGGTCGGCGTAAGGAATGCGAACCGCATCTTCCACAGCATCGACCAGTGAACCGAGACCGGAGCCGAGGACAAGCGCAACACGCGGTGCCAAACCGTTAAGCTTCTGAAAAAGCGCATTGGTCGCAGGTGCGATCATGTGGCACCCTTGCCCAGAACTTCCGCCTCGAAGCCGTAGGGGAAAATATCCTTCATGGTCAGCGTTTCAACGATGCCATTGTTATCGCAAAGGTGCAGACGGGTATCTGGCCCGGCGAACTCCGCCAAACGCTGACGGCAGCCTCCGCAAGGCGTACATTTCGCCTTCTTTTCCGCAACGACCGCGATATCCGTGATCGTACCGCCGCCACCCATGACGAAGTGCCCCAGCGCCGTCGTTTCGGCACACCAGCCTTCAGGATAGGAGATGACCTCGATATTGCAGCCGGAATAAATGCGGCCATCACTGGTGCGAATGGCCGCGCCAACCGGAAACTGCGAATAGGGCGAGTGCGTCTTCTGCATCGCGGAAAACGCCGCGTCGAACAGGTCTTTCATTATCTCTCTTTCACATAGGCGACGCCGCCGGCCTTTGGCGGGATCGCCTTGCCGATGAAACCGGCCAGAAGCACAACGGTCAATATATAGGGCAAAGCCTGCATGAATTGCACGGGCACCTCGCCTATAAGTGGCAGTGGATGGCCCTGCATGCGTATTCCCACAGCGTCTAGAAAACCAAACAGCAGGCATGCGAACATGGCCTGAACCGGACGCCATTTGGCGAAGATCAATGCCGCAAGCGCGATGTACCCCTTACCGGCAGTCATGTCCTTGACGAAACCGGCACCTTGCGCCGTCGCCAGATAGGCGCCCGCGATACCGCAAAGCACGCCGCAGCATATCACCGCGCGGTAGCGCAGCCATGGTACCGAGATGCCGGCGGTATCCACAGCTGCAGGATTTTCACCAACCGCGCGCAGGCGCAGGCCAAAGCGCGTGCGATAGAGCACCCACCACGTAAACGGCACTAGCAAGAACGCGAGATAGACCAGCACCGAATGGCCGGAGATCAGTTCGTAGTAGAACGGGCCGATGACCGGCACGCCGCGCATGGCTTCTGCACCGGGAAGATTGATCGGATTGAAGCGCGCAGCATTCGGCAAGGAAGGCGTGCGCCCACCTTGGCTGAACCACGCCTGACCGAGGATGACGGTCGTGCCGGCAGCGATGAAATTGATCGCAACGCCAGAGACAATCTGATTGCCGCGGTGGGTTATGGACGCGAAACCATGCACGAGCCCGAGGGCGACCGATACCAGAACTGCCGCGAGCAACGCGAGATAAGCAGAACCAAACCACGTCGCGACTGCGCCAGCGGCAAAGGCCCCGGCCAGCATCTTGCCCTCAAGGCCAATGTCGAAAATGCCGGCGCGCTCGGAATAGAGCCCGGCAAGACAGGCAAGCAGGAGAGGCGCCGAAAGCCTGATCGTCGAATCGAAAAGCTGCAAGACCGTTGTGAAAGACTCCATTACTGGTTTCCTCCGGCAATGGCGGCTGCGGCAGTTCGATTTTTTGCACGTCCAAGACGATAGAATATCCGTTGCAGCGAGGGCCGGAACATATGTTCGAGGGCGCCCGCAAAGAGGATAACCAAGCCCTGAATAATGACAATCATATCGCGCGATATATTGGGCATATCGAATGCGATTTCCGCGCCGCCCTGATAGAGCATGCCGAAGAGGATCGCCGCGAGGACGATTCCGGCCGGATGCGACCTGCCCATCAATGCGACGGCAATACCAACGAAGCCGGCACCGGCGACGAAATCCAGCTGCATACGATGTTGCGCCCCCATGATCGGATTAAGTGCCATCATTCCTGCCAGCGCTCCCGAAATCATCATCGTGATGATGACGATCCGTAGCTCGCTGATACCGGCATAGCGAGCCGCTTTGGGGCTAAAACCCATGGTACGAATCTCATAGCCGAGCTTGGTGCGCCAGATCAGCACCCAGACCAGAAAGGCCGCCACCAGCGCCAGCAGGAAACTGACATTCAAGGGAGCCGAGCGCATTGAGAGACCAACGAGATCGAGCAGCCAGCCGAGACCCGGCAACTGTCCACCCTCGGCAAAGACGCGCGTTTCCGGCGCCTGGCTGCCCGCCGGCTTCAGCACGCCTACCAGCACGTAGACCATGATGCTTGCAGCGATGAAATTGAACATGATCGTCGTGATGACGACATGTGAGCCGCGCTTGGCCTGAAGCCATGCGGGGATGAGCGCCCACAGCGCTCCAACCAGCGCCGAGGCGAGGATCGCCAAAGGGAAAGTCAGCCACCAGGGCAGAAAATTGCCGAGCCAGAGTCCGACCAGCGAAACACCAAGACCGCCAATATAGGCTTGGCCCTCCCCGCCAATGTTGAACAGTCCGCAATGGAAAGCAACGGCCACGCAAAGACCGGTGAAGATGAAGTTCGTCGCATAATAAAGCGTGTAGCCCACACCGTCACCCGAACCGAATGCGCCCTTCACCATCAGGACAGCCGCATCGATCGGGCTCTCGCCGACCAGAAGCACCACGAGGCCAGCGACTAGAAATGCAACAATCAGATTGATCAGCGGAAGAAGCCCATAATCCGCCCAGGCAGGCAGTTTGGCAAAAGGTTGGCTCATGGCAAGGTCTCGATAATTTCGTCGGACGTGGTGATGCGGGCATACTCGCCGCCCAGCACGGACAATGCCAGCGCGTGTACGTCCTCGGCCGCCCACAGCTTGCCGCGATAATCCCTCCTGTCGATGCTTGCAACGGCATCCTCCGGGATACCCACCTCAAATCCGAGATTGGCCGCCATGCGTACAGTCGCGTCAACCGAATTTTCCAGAAGAACACCCGTGACGACAAGGCTGTGAACCTGCAACTCGTCCAGAACATCCATCAGATCCGTGCCGATGAAGGCATTATTGGTCCGCTTATCGACGACGGGTTCGCCGACGTGTGGAGCGACCTCCGATTTGAATTCATTGCCCTCGGTGCCGGGCCTGTAGGGCGACGCCGGATCAGTGGAATCGTGCCGGATATGAATGACCGGCAGCCGCCGCTCGCGCCAGGCGGCAAGCAATTTGGCGATCATGGCCTCGGTGTCTGGCTGGCCGCGCCTTCCCCACTTTGGATCATCGATGGCATTTTGCACGTCGACGACGATAAGCGCCTGCGTCGTCATTCCGCGGCCTCCTTGTGTTCGACACCAGCCATCAGCAAGCCAAGTTCGCCCTCATCGGCATTGGAGTCCCGTTCGCCGACGATGCGACCGGCAAACATCACCAGGATGCGATCAGAAAGCGAGCGAATCTCATCGAGTTCAACCGAAACAAGCAGCACCGCCTTGCCGGCGTCGCGCATCTCGATGATGCGCTTGTGGATGAATTCGATCGCTCCGACATCCACGCCGCGTGTCGGCTGGCCGATGATCAGGACCCCCGGGTCGCGTTCCATTTCGCGCGCAAGCACGATCTTTTGCTGGTTACCGCCGGAGAAATTGGCGGTCTTCAGCCGCGGATCACTTGGCCGGATATCGTATTTCTCGATCTTCTTGCGCGCATCCGCCTTTATCGCCTCCAGATCAAGAAATGGCCCATTCAAATAGAGCGGGTCGTCATGATAGCCGAGGATAGAGTTTTCATACTCTTCGAAGGCGAGAACCAGCCCCATGTGGTGGCGATCTTCCGGCACATGTGCGAGGCCCCGATCGCGCAATTCTCCGGGATCCGCAGCGCCGGTTATATCGATGATCTGGCCGTCGAGCAGCACGCGGCCCGAAACGGCAGCGCGGATACCCGCGATGGTTTCGATCAGCTGCGACTGGCCGTTACCTGCAACACCTGCAATCCCGACAATTTCGCCTGCGCGCACCGTGAACGACGCGTCATCGACCATCACCACGCCGCGGCTGTCGCGCACTGTCAGGTTTTCGACGGAGAGCTTGATATCGCCTGGCTTCGCCTCGCCCTTTTGCACCCTCAGAAGCACGCGGCGGCCGACCATCAGTTCAGCCAGTTCTTCGACAGTGGTTTCCTCGGTCTTGCGCGTTGCAACGACCGCACCCTGCCGCATTACCGAAACATTGTCCGTCACCGCCATGATCTCGCGGAGCTTGTGCGTGATGAGCACAATCGTCTTGCCCTGACTTTTCAACTGCTCGAGAATACGGAAAAGGTGATCGGCCTCCGGTGGTGTCAAAACGCCGGTCGGCTCATCGAGCACGAGGATTTCAGCGCCGCGATAGAGTGCTTTCAGGATTTCCACGCGCTGCTGCAGCCCTACCGGCAGCTCCTCGATCAGCGCATCGGGGTCGACATCGAGCTGGTATTCCCGTTCGAGCCGCTTCAGTTCGGCACGAGCCTTGGAGATGCCGTTCTTGAGCAGTGGCGCACCCTCGACACCGAGCATGACATTTTCAAGCACGGTGAACTTTTCAACCAGCATGAAATGCTGATGCACCATGCCGATGCCGAGCGCGATGGCGGCGTTGGGATCTGCGATCCTGGTCGTTTGCCCATTGATGCGTATCTCGCCGCTGTCAGCTTGATAAAATCCGTAGAGGATCGACATCAGGGTAGATTTGCCCGCGCCGTTCTCACCGATGATGCCATGGATCGTGCCCTTTTCGACACGCATATGGATATCGCGATTGGCATGAACGGCACCAAAGCGCTTATCGATTCCAACTAGTTCGATCGCCGGTTCGGCCATATCCCCATCCGCTGTTGTTCAGCTTTTCGTCTTTTCAAGCTTTCGACCCTAACACGGGATTTTTTTCTTTCCAGTCAAGAAACACAAGAATAGACAAGCAAATGAAGATGGAGACGAGCAATGACAGCCGACGACCCCGAGCGTTTGACCCGCCTCGAAATTCTTGTGACGGAGCATGAAAAAACCGTCGAGGAGCTTTCCGGCCAGATCGCGGAGCAATGGAAAGTGATCGAAGCCATGCGCCGCAAGCTCGACGCGCTGACGGATCGATTTCTGGTTCTGGAGGAGCAGACGGCGCCCGATGTTCCCGTGACCAAACCGCCGCATTATTGATGATCAAAATTGAGCCTCTGGAGAACCACCCTGAGCTAGTGCCGTTGTGTGCATGTTGGAATTTCGAGGAATGGGGCCGAACATTGCAAGAGACCATCGACGGGTTCAAACCCTTTCTAAACCCGGCGGGCCAGCAAAGAGCCTTCATAGGTTTTGACAACGACTTGCCAGCAGGCTTGGTGCTTCTGATTGACAACGACCTTGAAAGCCATCCGCACTTGAAGCCATGGCTTGCCAGCCTCTTTGTGGTGCCTGAAATGCGTGGGAAGGGCATCGGAACCGCATTGATCCACGCTGTGGAAAATACCGCGCGCGATCAAAGGCATGCGGCGCTTTATCTTTATACGGGCAAGGCCAACTACTATCGAAATCTCGACTGGCAAGACCATGAAGCGCTTGGCGGCGACTACAATGGTTTGATGATCCTCATTCGCAAACTTTGACTACGGCCGGCCCTTCAGCGCCTCGACCATAAGTTTGACGCCTAGCGCTCCCATCACCATACCCGCGCCCCGATCGATCCACTGTTTTAGCCGGATATAGACAGACCGCGCGCGCGAACCTGAAAACGCGAAGGCGACGACGGCGTACCAGCCGGCTTCGACGCAAAACAGCATTGGCGGCAACGCCAAGAGCAGCCATAGCGGCGGCGAAGGCGGCATGAGAGCGGCAAAAATGCTGGCATAGACGATCGAGGTCTTGGGGTTGCTGAGCTGTGTGATCAGCCCGAGGAAAAACGCGCGGGAAACGGATATGGCCTTCGTGGTTTCGCCAGCGCCTGACGTCGTCAATGGTTCAGACGCTCCGCGCCAGATGCGAATACCGATGTAGATCAGATAGGCTCCGCCAAGCAGCTTGAGAATAAGGTAGAGCCACTCGAACTGCATCAACAACGCCGTAAGGCCGAGGACGGCGAGCGCCGCAAATATGGCGCCGCCAAGACCCATGCCCAAAGCTGAAGCAAGACCATGCGTCCGCGACGATGCGATGGCAACGCGTGAGACAAGCACGAAGCTTGGGCCGGGGCTCATTGCGCCAATGAAAATTGTGGCGAGGATGCTGAGAAGGACTGCAACAGCTGTCATGGAACATTCTCCTTTCATGCAATCTTCAAGCGAAAACCGCCGATCCTATGGCCGGCGGTTTCAATGACTAGGGCAATTCCGTTTTTGGAATAGCCTAACTCTTTGTTTTTACGCAATTCCGAACGGAAAACCGGTTCCCACTTTTCCTGGAATTGCTCCAGCATTGCTTATTTGTACGGGCAGGCATTGTCCGAGAAATAGCTGTGAACCTTGATCTTGCCGGAAATGATATCCGCCTTGGCAGCTTCGACAGCCTTCTTGACATCGTCGGTCATCAGTTTGGCGTTGTTCTCGTCGACTGCATAATCGACGCCGCCTTCCTTGACGCCGAGAACATTGACCCCTGGTGTGAACTTGCCATCCGCAGCATCCTTGAAAGCATTATAGGTCGCAACGTCGACACGCTTGAGCATCGAAGTCAAAACCTTGCCCGGATGCAAGCCGTTCTGATTGGAATCGACACCGATTGCCAATTTGTCAGCGTCGGCAGCCGTTTGAAGAACGCCGATGCCCGTGCCGCCGGCAGCCGCGAAGATAACGTCGGAACCCTGGTCAATCTGCGACTTTGCGATTTCGCCACCCTTGGCCGGATCATTCCATGCCGCAGGCGTATCGCCGGTCATGTTCTGGATTACCTTGGCGTCGGGATTTGTAGCCTTGACACCGCCAACATAGCCGCAGCCGAAATTGCGGATGAGCGGAACGTCCATGCCGCCGATGAAGCTGACGGTTCCGGTTTTCGACGATTTTGCCGCGATCACGCCAACAAGATAGGAACCCTCATTGTCATTGAACACAACGGAGCGCACGTTCGGCTTGTCAACTTCCGCATCGATAATGACAAATTTGGTCTCCGGAAACTCCGCAGCGACCTTTTCGATCGCAGCTGCGGCGGAGAAACCCGCGATAACAATAGGTGAATTGCCGTCCGATGCGAATTTGCGCAAAGCCTGTTCGCGCTGGGCCTCGTTCTGGATTTCGAACTCGCGATATTTGACGCCGGAGTCGGCCGTATATTTTTCGGCGCCATTGAACGCGGCTTCGTTGAAGGATTTGTCGAATTTTCCGCCAAGATCGTAAATGACGGCCGGCTTGTCATCCGCAGCAAAGGCCGAGACGGACATTGCTGTGGCAGCCAGGAGACCAAGAACAACACGCTTCATTTGATACCAACCCTCTGGATTTTGTTGAGCAGATTCAACTTCTGTTGAGCCTTAAAATCGTTGCGGATGGTCACTCCCCAGCCGCCCCGGAAGCAATCTTGCATGCCAAGAAGCAAAATTCACGCGGAATTTTGCCTCTTGGTCAAAGATCCTCCAAAAATACAGCCAAGTCAGTCTGTTAGGCGTTAACTGGCAGGAGACACCATAGCGCGCAGACACAGGAACCGGCCAGGATCCCGATAGGCCTCCTTCAACGGTTACAGGCTTCGGCTGCTCAACGAGCGGAGAAGCGACCGGCCCTGCTCTCGCGTTTATAACCCATCGCATAGAACAGAAATGCGAGCAGCGCGAAAACGCTGAAGGTAGGCGCCTCGAGTATCCAGAGCATCAAAGGGTCCCATAGTATTGGGGATATGTGGGTTTTGATGCTTGTTTGAGCGAGGGCGAGCGAGGAAGCGGAGAGCGACTGCCAGCTGTCCTGCAGCGATGTCATCATCAATTGCGATGCCCCGACAGAACGCGCCGCATCGAGAACGGCCGCAATGATCGCCAAGCTTAAAGCGACATAGGCGAGAAGCCTGAACATAAATCGGATCACAATGATCTCCAGGATAAGGCAATACAATCGGTCTTTCACCGCTCGAATAACATCGTAGCGCCGGATCGAGGCCAGATGAATTCACTTTTACCGGTATTTTGATGGGATAGGATGAATTATTCGAAAAAATTCCCAGCAATTTCAGCAGGAAATCCGGCAAATCCATACAAAGCACGATTATGTTGAAATAGGTGTTGATCAAGTGCCTGTTCTGACTATAGTGCGCGCCGCACGGGGTCACTGTCGGCTAACCATCGACGGGTGTCGCGTGTCTATCCAGATTTGAGTGACCGATGGTTGACGGTGCTCTTGAAGCCGGTTTTTCCGGCTGCAGTAAAACAACCCGACTGGCCAGATGCCGGCCGTATGCGGAGAGGTGGCCGAGTGGTTGAAGGCGCACGCCTGGAAAGTGTGTTTACGTCAAAAGCGTAACGCGGGTTCGAATCCCGCTCTCTCCGCCATTCTGACAAACTCACGCATCAGTAGCTTCCCTGCATCATGTCTTGCGAACTGCCTTTATACGCGCCATCCCAAGTTGTATAAGTCTTGTATCACTTTCGTCGCTCTACAAATTAATAGATTTCGAATTGCTTCCAATTGTACTAATTTACTTAAATAGCGGGAAATCTGCTTGTTGTAGCGTCATTGCATCGAGACAAGGAGACCCCCTTACGATGGCAAACGCACCTGAAGCTTCCAAATTTTCTTCAATACAACTGCCCAAAAATGTTCAGTTTTCTCTATTCTCGTCAAGGCTGACGGGGATTGTACTCACCATTGGTTTGTTGGGGGTATTCGGCTTGACAGAGACCGCCCAAGCACAATCATCTTCGCTCGAAATTGCATACCCAGGAAGCCTGAAGGCGGCCACAAAAATTGGTAAACCTGCGAAAATCAAAAAGGCTGGTTCTGCGGTCATCATCAAGGCCTCTTACCTTGGCAGCGCCCCCTGGATCTGCACGCCAAGCGGGTTTGGCAGAACGTCGCGGTGCTTCGCACGATAGACAGCCGTTATGGGGTTCGAAGCCCATTTGTTCATACCGCCTGACGCGGGCAGTAAAACCGGACAGTGCATCTGTCCGGTTTTCGAAGAACCGGAACGATTTACCTCGTTGGCGATAATTTCATTCGCATCCGATCGAATCGCGCCGTGGCGTAGTCTCCAGCCTGGACCTTACGATATTCGTCACTTGCGCTTCCTGGACTGGTCTTGAAAGCATACCATTCTCCGTTCGGTTCGCGCTTCTGGAAGATCGTGTTTCCCTTCTTGCGGTGGCTGAAACATGTCAAGGCATCTGCTTTGCCACTTTTCGCGTACCACATAGCCTTGAAGCAGAGTTTACCCGGATCCGTAACAAACCAGTGCCCGGTGCCGTATGAACCTGCCCCCTCCCTTGTCCAGGCCTTGAACTCGCGTTGCTTCACGGCGAAGTAGCCGGCGCCATCCTTCCAGATCCAGGAATGATTGCCATAGAGTTTAACCAAATCCTTGCTGGTCAGAGGCTCAGACATTGCCGGGGGCTTTGCCATTTTGCTCTGCGCTGCGTCAGCGTTGAAGGTGCTGGCGCCGATGGCAGCAATGATCGTGCACAGAAGCGGTAGTTTTCTAAATTTTCTCATTTTTCTTCCTCCTGTATGGGATTTAGTTCACGACTTCATCGCTGACGACCCGCCAGTTGGGAAGTCCGTAGGGCCGGGGCCAAGGATATACTTCCTTGTCGTTGAAATAGACTACGGCGGTGAGTTGCGGAAATTCTGGATATTGTTTGGCGGCATTTTCGGCCCAGTTGTGTACGTAGCCAAAATCACCTTCGTATCCCAATTCAGCCACAACGACGGGTTTCCCAAAACCTGCGACCAAGCGATAGCCGGGCGCGAGTGCTTCAGCGAAAGTTCTTTCTTTTCCGAACTTGTCCTTATCGTACTGCTGCAGGCCAAACACCGACAGGCCAATGATATCGACGACATCGTTTCCGGGATAGAAAGCAGCGAGTCCTGGCTCTCCCTTGGGCGACCACATATATTTTGCCGACTTGTTGTGCTGACGGCATACTGTCACCATGCGCCGATAGGCTGAGGCATAATCGGCTGCTTTCCAATGCGACCAGGTGAACTGATTGTCGGTAGCGTCCATTTCCTGTGCCCAGCGGATAGTCACTTCGCTCTTGAGCCCGGCCGCGGCCGAGCAGACTGCAGCCATATTAGCATCGTACCTGCCTGCCAGAATGCCGCTGAGCAACTGTTCGGGTGACGACCTCCAGTCAAGTGCCCAAGACCACGGCTCGACCGTAATGAAAAGCTTTCGTCCGCGTTTCTGCGCATATTCATCGGCGATTGACAGCGACGACAGATCGACGTCTTCCCATGGAAGGAAAAGGTGCTCGATCTTCGAGTTCGGATCCGCGCTAAAGTCGCTATGCGGGTCATACGCGCCAAAGGTAACCGAGTTGGGGCCGATAATTGGCCGTTTATCGAAAGCATGAGCCGTATTTGGCTTCACATTGGCTGGTATGCCGCGTGGCACGCTTGCCGCAAGGACCGTTCCAGTTAACAGCAACGTTGCAAATGAAACTGCAATGGCTGTGCGTGTTTTGTTATTGTTCATTGTGTTTTCCTCTTGCTAGCATTCGTCAACGTGTTGCCTGCTAGTCTTTTTTGATTTTGAAGATCGGATTTTATTGTCCCTATGTCCGCAGACACGAGATTTTCTGCCACGAGCTTTTTGAACTCGTCGGTCTCAGTTGGCACGGCATGCCGGAAGATGTACCAAGACCCGGACGGTTCTTTCTTTTGGTAAATAGTTTCACCGGCACGCTTGTGACTGAAACAGCTCCTATTGGCATGAACCCCTGACATCGTGTGCCATTCGGCGTTAAGGCATAAACGGCCATCGTCAGTCACAATCCAACGGCCCTGTGCCCATGCAATTTTATCCCCGGCACCGGTACTTGCCGTGAAACGACGCTCCGCATCGTCAAAGCGACCGGCACCATCAGTCCAGGCCCAGGACTTGTCACGGTAAAGCATATAGAGTTCAACACCGGTCATAGGCTGCGCATCTGCGGAGGGGGAGACGCTCTCGCCCGCACGGGCAATATTCGTGAATGCAACAGCTGACAGACAGAACGACACGATCAAGGACCAGCGAAAGTATCCTTTGGCGCCGAGCTTTCGCTGCATTTGCGCCTTTGTCGGCGTTTCCCAATTGCCGAGCTCAAATTGGCCCGTTCGAGTTTTTCTCAGTTTCATTTTGTTCCGCTCTCCTTGAGCCCTTCTTCTTTTGAGAAGTTGTTAATCGGCGCTGCTGCGGGCAGCCAACGCGGCTTAAACGTCAAGGTGCGGAGCTCTCCACTTCCCACCCCGGCACCTGACACTGCGTACCTCGTTTCATAGAGTCTTAGTCTGCCGGCACCCCACCAAGAGCCTCCAGTCCTTCCTTTCCATGCTCAAAAGTTGCAAATCCTGGCAGGACGACGAGTGCAAGAAGGCTCGCGGCCATAGCGGGGCGATATGCTCTTGTTCGGATCCTGACGATATTTTCCCGGGCGTGTTGGACGACAATGGTCAGAAACAGAAGCGTATAGAGCACGGCATTGATGATCGCGAAGATATAGAACCCGCGCGTTTCCCCCGCGTTCTGCACCAGAAGAACCGGCAAGGTCGAAATGATCGACAGAATTCCGTAAGGCATGAGCACCCGCGAAGGCAATGGATCCACCTCAGACGCTCCCTTAGGGGTGATCCGGAAATCGACATGGGACCCCATGATCCGGTCGCGAACGGCAGCAACTGTTCCAGCGAGCGCCCAAGGCCAGCGCGCGAAGAGAAAAAACATTGTCTCCCAGCTCAGGATTTTAGCATCGAAGGGCCGGAATGAACCGCTCGAACGCCAACGATATGCCAATACCATCAGCGCGACAGAAAGCGGCGTGAAATGAGCGAGAAAGTCCGGATAGGTCACGGCGACAAAGTTCTGCTGACGCACCAACGCCAGGATCGGCATGAAGAACATCAAAGCCATGAAGAACGCGAACAGCGGATACCACAATTGAGAGAACAGAAATTGGAATTTCAGCTTCAGCGGCAATCGTGGAACGTAGATTGGCGAGTATTGCAAGAGCACCATGACGAGGCTGCGTGACCACTGGAATTCCTGCGTGACGAGGTCCGCGAATGTACGGGGCCCATCGCCATGTGCAATCGCGTCGAGTGCATGCACTCCGCGCCAGCCATAGGCATTCATAATCAGCGTCGTGGAGTGATCTTCGGCGAGCTCCGGCCCAAGACCTCCAATTTCCTTAAGCGCGGACGTGCGCACCGCGTAGTGCGATCCTATGCAGAGTGGAGCAAGGCCGTGATTGTAGCCAGCCTGAAGCGAACCATGCATACTGGCTTCGGCATAAAGCCTTCCGCGAGCAGACCAGCTCTCAGAGGCATTTTGATCACAAATGCTCGGCGCCGATACATAGCCGACATCTGGATCGGCAAACGGGCGCAACATCTCGACGAGGTAACCCGCCTCGGGAACATGATCGGCGTCAAGCTGCACCACAAAATCGTAGCGCTCGTAGCCGTAGTGATCGTAGAAGAAGGCAAGATTACCCTCCTTGCACCGCGTACGGCGCGGCCAGGTCGACAGGTGATAATCCGGCCGGTTCTTCCGCGTCGAAACGAAGACGCCGTGCTGCTTGCACCACCTTAATGTTTCCAATGTTGGATCTTCATCCGCGAGCCACACATCATGGGGGAACTCTTGAGCAAGCATGGCTTTCAAAGTCGTCGCCACTATGGAAAAGGGCTCGGAGGGCGCTTTCGTCACGACCATGGCAACCCGACTGTCAGTTGGCAGTCGAAGCCTACCGTTTGGCTTCCTGGCATGATAGAATATGGCCATGAAGTAGGCAGGCAACAGTGTTACCCACGCCAGAATTGCAGTAACAGAAACGAAGCCCCAAAAGTCGATATAATGCTCCGGCTGTAACCACCAGGACCAAAAATAGACAAGCAATGCCAGCCAGATGGCTGCGCCGACGAGGTATTCCCTTTTGCTGGATCCCGTCAGGACCGGTACCAGAAATGGCTCTTGCGCCACATTAATTTTGCTCGCCTCGCTCATGCACGCGACTCCAGTCCAAAGAAAGGAGCCGCGGTACGAACTATCGTTTCCAGATCGGAATATTCAGGTGTGAAGCCAAGTGTGCTGCGCGCAAAGGTCGGGTCCGCATAAAGTGCTGGTGGATCTCCGGCGCGTCTTGGATGCATTTCGATCGGCACTTTCCGTTTGGTGACGCGGCCGATGGTCTCGATAATTTCTCCAATAGACGAGCCGCGTCCTGTTCCAAGATTGACGGAAAGATTTTCGCCACCAGCAATCAGATGATCTAGCGCCTGCACATGTGCACGCGCCAGGTCGGTCACATGTATATAATCGCGGACACAGGTGCCATCATCAGTTGCGTAGTCGTCACCATAGACGCTCAGGTGTGGAATAGCTCCTCCAGCAGCAAGCAGTGCTCGCGGGATCAAATGTGTCTCGGGCTCATGCCACTCGCCGAGTTCGCCTTCAGGATCGGCACCGCAGGCGTTGAAATACCGCAGCGCCACGTATCTCAGCGCATAGGCCGCCGCATAATCTTGCAGAATTTGCTCCGCCATCAGCTTGGTCCTGCCGTACGGATTGATCGGCCGCTGCGGCGTTTCCTCGGTGATTGGAAGCGAGTCGGGAACACCATAGGTTGCGCAACTCGATGAAAAGATAATCTTGTCGATTTCCGCATGCCGGCAAGCATCTAGAAGCGACAATGTCCCTGCGACGTTATTGCGATAGTATTTCGCAGGATCTTCGACGGACTCCCCGACATAGGCAGATGCCGCAAAATGCACAACTGCGTCCGGTTTATACTGCGCGAAAGTCCGCGCCAGGTTACTCGTATCCAGGATATCGCCGTGCACGAAAGGTCCCCAGCGCACCGATGAGCGATTTCCGGTAACGAGATTGTCGAAAACAATCGGCTCGACTCCGTTCGCGTGCAATAGCTTGGCGGTATGACTGCCGATATAACCGGCGCCACCCGCAACAAGAACTCTCCGCGGAGACATTATGCGATCTCCGCGAGTTCATGTGCTTCCTCCGCAAGGAGACGATCGAAGTAATGGATCGTCTTCTCGAGACCGGTGGCAAGGGGCACCATGGGCTGCCATCCCAACTCGCGCTGAGCGAGCGAAATATCGGGGCGGCGCTGGCGCGGATCATCTGTCGGCAAGGGATTGCGAATGGTCTTCGAACGCGAACCGGTCATCTGAATTACCATCTCTGCTAGCTCGAGAATGGTAAATTCGACGGGATTTCCGAGATTGACCGGTCCGGTGAATGATGGCTCGGTTGCCATCAATTGCTGAAACCCATCGATAAGATCGTTGACGAAGCAGAAGGACCGCGTCTGCGAGCCATCACCATAAATGGTTATGTCCTGACCCTTCAGCGCCTGTACGATAAAGTTTGAGACGACACGGCCGTCGTCGGGACGCATGTGCGGTCCGTACGTGTTGAATATCCGAGCGACCTTGATCTCGACGTGGTGCTTCTTGTTAAAATCGAAGAACAGGGTTTCGGCGCTGCGCTTGCCTTCGTCGTAACAGGATCGCGGGCCGAATGAGTTCACGTTACCCCAGTAACCTTCAACCTGCGGGTGAACCAGTGGATCGCCGTAAATCTCGGAGGTTGAGGCCTGGAAAATTCGGGCGCCGGTACGTGCGGCCAGCTCCAGAAGATTGAGAGCGCCAAGAACGCAGGTCTTCATGGTGTGGACCGGATCGGCTTGGTAATGTGGAGGGGATGCCGGGCAGGCAAGATTGTAGATTTCATCCACCTCGATATCGATCGGATGGATGACGTCATGCTTCAAAACACTGAAGCGATCGAAATTGCGCAGATGGCGGATGTTGCGTTCGAGGCCCGTCGAGAAATTATCGACGCAGATGACGGTATGTCCCGCCTTGAGGAGTCGTTCGCAAAGATGCGACCCGAGAAAACCCGCGCCGCCGGTGACGAGAATGTGGCGAGGCCGTTGCTTTGACCGGACCACACGCACCTCGCCGAAGAGTGCATTGACATTTGGAAGGGAAGATAGCGGGCGCGTTGTTTTCATTGATCTGACCCCAAAAACTCGTTCTTCTTATCGATCAGCGGCGCCTGTTTTTTCTTAAATCCAACATGGAATTAGTTTTGACGCCGTCGTCGTTCTTGTTTTTGGTATACTTTCTCGCCTCTAGCCTGTCGTTAGATGCGCATCCGGGAACTTGCCGCTCCGTCCATATTTGCGATGGAAAGCCTAAATCGTGGGGAAAAAGGCGAGCCGAAGCTTACCGCGGCAAGGTGTGCGACGGTACACGTTGCCGGTGGAACGGGACTGGCAGCGTTGGGATCGCTCAGGTTCGATCAGGGCATCAGTGGCCGAGGGATCTAAGCCACTCGTCGAATGAATGCGCACTGTCGACGAATTCCGCTGGCGCCACCACGTGCGCAAAATATGGCGGCACCGCAACGCTGCGGGCCTCGCGCGGGCTGTAGCCGAATTCCTTGCTGAAGGCCCGGCTGAAATGGGCAGCGGACGTGAACCCCACTGCGGCGGCAATTTCTACGATTTGCTGTCGGTTGGCCGAGTTGCTCAATGCGGCATGGGCCGACAGCAGGCGCCGCTTTTGTATGTAATGGAGAACGCCGCCGCTAGGTTCAAACAATTGATACAGCCGCGTCCGCGATATTCCGAGTGCTCGGCACAAAGTGTCTGGCGTGAGATCGGATGAACTCAAATTGCCTTGCACGAAGCGGCGCACGCGCTCCATCAAAGCCAGGTTGCTCTGTGTGACAGAGCCAGACGATTCTGTGGACGATGAAATGCATGTCACGATCATGTCCCGGGTCGTCTGCACCACCTGCGGGAGATCCTTTGCCGCCAGGTTGGCAAGTTTTGCCTCGATGCCGTCCAGATATTCGATCAACAGTTTGGGATAATTGCCGGACAATGTCGTGTTGTTTTTGATGTCGTTGCCAACCGGCGTATCAGCGAATATGTCGCGAGGCAAATAAACCGAGAGGCTTTGTGAGGCCGTCGTACGGCCGCGAAATGGATGTCCCAAGGATCTGAATTCGACTCTCCCCGGCCCACCTTCACAAACTTGCCCATCAACTTCCGTCCATGTTCGCCCGGTTCGCAGTACCACGACATGCCAATGGTCAATTGTGTTTGATCGCAGCTTAGTGGAGGATCGCAGATAACTGTGAGGCGGAGCGTCCTGCTGCACAATAAGCATGCTGCCGAGGTTCCAAGCAATATGGTCGGCAGGGAAGCCGCTTTCTGGCGTTACGCCATCTGGCAACTTGATGTCGACAAGGGGTGCCAGATAGTTCTGCCAGGCGACGAATTGATCACTTGGTGCTAAATCTCGCGTGGAAAACTGCAACGGATGCAACACTGGTGATGAAGGCGCGGACGCGTCCTCCGGGACAGCAGGTTGTCTCGGCCAACGGCGTCGTTCGCCCTGCTCATGCAAGGCATTGCTGTCAGCATCGTCAGATTTTGCAACCAGACGTGGCCGCAATTTTCCTTTGTTGGAGTCCGGCAATACTTCCTCCTGACAACCGAAGTTTGTCTCTCCTGTCGTTCGACGAGTGAACCCCCATGCGTTAGCATTGCACTTCGAGGTTAATGTCCCTTGAAGATTGGGGGCTGTCGCAATCCGTTAGCGGCGTTGGGCGGATCAGTTCAGCCACCAACGTGCTTAGCGAGATTTTCGATTGAACTCAATCCAGCAGACCTGTCACCGAGGGCATAAAGTCCGCAGATAGCCTCGACCGGCCGGATAAAGACGTCGTTATTCGCGCTGATAATGAGACTTTTGCGGACGCTGGCTCGATGGATGCGGCTTTGTGCTATCCTTCAAACAAGCGGCCAGAACACCAGCAATGCGGGCACGGCTGTGAGCACGATGATCACCGAAAGTGGCAAGCCTAGCCGAGGATAGTCGCTGAATCTGTAGCCGCCCGGACCCATAACCAGCGTGTTGCACTGGTGGCCGATGGGTGTCAGGAAATCACAACCGGCGCCAATGGCCACCGCCATCAAAAAGGCCTCCGGTTTAAAGCCGAGGGTGCCGGCAAAGCTGGTTGCAATTGGCGCCATCACAAGCACCGTTGCGGCATTGTTCAGGAATGGGGTGACGGCCATCGCGGCCACCAGGATAAGCGTCAGTGCCCCGAACGGAGGCAGTTGATGCGCCACTTGGGTTAACCAATGTGCGATCAGTTCGGTGCCACCCGACGTCCTCAGGGCGTCGCTGACAGGTATAAGCGTTGCAAGCATTATCAGTATCGGGCCATCGATTGCTGTATAAACTTCGCCGAGCGGAATCGCACGGAATAGCACCATCGCGACCGCACCGGCAAAGAAGGCTATCGACACCGGCAACAGCCCGAACGCGGTCGATCCCATCGCGGCAAACAGAATGACGAGAGGAATAAGCCCGCGCCTGACACTGCCCAGCATGATGGTCCTCTTTGCCAGCGGCAGGCAGCCGAACTCGCGCAGCAATGTCGGCAGTACACTGCTCTGCCCCTGCAGCACGATGACGTCGCCGAACCGGAAGGTGATCTCACCCAGACGCTCCTTGATCCTTTCGCCATGGCGGCTGACGGCAAGCAGATTGACGTTGTAACGATCGAACATTGCAAGGCGCTGCGCTGATTTATCGATCAACGGTGAGTGTTGGCCGATCACTGCCTCAACGGCCTCGACCTCCGCCGACCGCTCCTTATCCAGCGGCGACCGGTCACGCGACAGTTTCAACTTTCCGGCCGTCACGATGGCGTCGAGCGCATGCGGGTTACCCTCCAGTACAAGCACATCACCTTCCACCAGTACGGAATCGGGAAGCGGTGTGACCCGGTGATCGGCACGCACGATAGACGTTACCATCGCCGCGCCCTCTGCCGGCTTCACCAAATCCATCACGGTCTTGCCGACCGCCGACGATCCCTTCGCTACAGCAGCTTCGGAGACGTAGTTGCGAATTTCGATCGCCTCGTCCACAGAAACCGTTTCGCGTGTCCGCTCCGGAACCAGCCGGTAAAACAACACCAGATAAATTATCCCGGCGGCGGCGAGTGTTGCTCCGACAGGAGTGAAATCGAACATCGAGAAGCTCTGACCAACCACTTCCGCGCGCACGCGGGAGACCACGATGTTCGGCGAGGTACCGATCTGCGTCATCAGGCCACCAATAAGGGCGCCAAATGCCATGGGCATCAGGAACACGGAAGCCGACACGTTCGATCGCCGCGCGAACTGGTAGGCAATGGGGATCATGATCGCCAGCGCGCCTATATTTTTCACAAAAGCCGACAACACGGTCACGATGATCACCAATATGGCTAGCTGCGCCCTTACCGACGACACCTGCGGCACAAACCGCTGCACCGCCGCCTCCATCAGCCCGGAACGCGCCACCCCGGCGCTGACAACGAGTGCACTGCCGACGATGATGACAATCTCGTCGCTGAAGCCGCTGAACGCCGCGTTAATGGGGACGACTCCAAGGGCGACCGCTGCGAGGAGCGAACACATCGCCACGATATCGTAGCGAACCCGGCCCCAAACGAATGCGGCCATCATCAGGCCTATTACCGTGAAGGCCAGGAATTGTTGTGTTGTCATGAGGTCTCCCGTTTCTCACCAAATTCCGATAAAGCAGGATCGTTCCCAGCTCAATGAGTTCATGGCTCATATAGATGTCTAAGCGGTAGCAAATGAAAAATCGGGAATACGTTTGATGACGCCTGTCGATTTGCACCTGTCAATGAGCGAGCAAACCTTCGTTGGTGGATGCATCTGCCCAGGCTACATTCAATGGACCATCGGGATAAGCAAAGTTAATGCCGATCTGTCATCCATCGAGGGGATACCGCCGTGCTTCCCAAAATATCCGCCACAATAGTGACGCCTTCAAATATCGATCACGCATTTCCCGCCAGAAGTTTTCTTGACTCTCTTCAATCTCCGGAACGAAACTAGAACTCGAAGCCATTGCTGGCGACTTCAGGCAGATAAACATGGTGGAGGGTCTTGCTGGGAGGTGGATATGGACGAAGCTCAGGAACAACTGCCGGTCAACGACATCGCGGCTAGATGGTCAGTCCCTCCGTTTCCAGCCACAACGGCGGAGTACATTACGGTATTGGCGCATTATCACCGCGCCGAGATGGGCCGCATGGCGGGTTGGCGCGACCGGATCGACCGGACAACCAACTGGGCCATCACAGGCGTTGCAGCAATGCTGTCTCTATCGTTATCGTCGCCGACCTCGCATCACGGCGTGCTCTTGTTTGCCATGGTGCTGGTGCAACTTCTGCTGGTCATCGAGGCGCGGCGTTATCGATTCTTCGACGTCTATCGCGGACGAGTGCGCCGGCTGGAGAAACACTATTTCGCTCAGGTCTTTGCACCCCTGCCGGAGTTGGATAGCGGCTGGGCGGGCTTACTCGGCCAAGATTTGCGCAAGCCGCAATTCCTGATTTCCATCCGAGCGGCGATGTCGCGGCGGCTGCGCCGTAATTATTTATGGATGTTCCTGGTGCTGCTTCTGGCTTGGGTATTGAAAATCTCGACGCCTAAATTGCAGGATGACGGGGTCACGCTCGATGTTGCGCGATCACTTCATGAGATCGTCGCAAACGCTGCATTCGGGCCGCTACCGGGTTGGCTCATATTGCTCGGAGTCATTATTTTCTACAGCTGGCTCGCCTACGCAGCGCTGCTCGCCGGCGACACTGACAAGAAGGAGCACGGCGAGGTTCATGTCTGATAGGGGACCAAAACAGAGCGCACTTGATCTTTGCGAAGATCGAGGCTCACCCAGACAATACGAAGCCGGAAGTCGTATGGAACATCGCGAAGGTTCTCCCTCTATTCCACGGCAGACTTCATCAGAGCAGAAACATTCGCGCCGCGATGTTCCGCAGGATGAACGACGGCCATCTGCGATCGCATTTCATGAAGCGAGGATTTCGTACTCCTTTGCGATCGGCGCGTGGACGACAGTGTAATCCTATAAATTGTTTCGTAGGACATGCCTGTGGTACCGAGGCTCCGCGTCAGTTTTCCCGGCCATGGGCTTGATTTGGCTATCTTTCGGTCCAATATGGCCAAATGTCCAAGCAACGTCCTCGTATGACTACAACTGCCTTCTTCTTTTCCCTCGGTCTTGTCGCCTGTGCCGCCGGCGATAATAATACCAATAGCGGTCGCTCTGTAGATCAATGCAATCCAATTGCGGCGCAGACACTCGTTGGAAGGTCGGGCGTAATGGACAGCGAGGCGAAGGTAATCACGGGAGCAGTTACCATACGCCGAATATCGCCCGGAGATATGGTTACGCAGGATTTCCGAAAGGACCGGCTGACGATGGAAGTTGACAGTCATGGTATCGTTATGCGAGCCGTCTGCGGCTAATATGCCTGACGCGGCTACGGCAGCAAGGACGGCTTGCGCGGCGTGGGAACGGTCAGGAAATCGGAATTCTTTGCTATTTTGACCTGCTGTTATCGTTCGACTTTATTGTACCGAACCGTTGCACCGTGTTGTAGCGTAAATTCCTGATTTCCACGGTGCCATCTTCTAGTACGGTGTAAATAACTTCCCCGTTCTTGGCTGTAGCGGTTTCACCGGGCTTTCCCTCACCTCTGATGATCTTGTTGATGGTTACGAGTTGCGATGCACTGTCCTCCACGGCAAATGCAAATTGGGAATGCAAACCGATAGTCAGGACCAAAGCAAGAAGACCCGTTGTTGGTCTGTTCATGATCATTCCTTAAGCAGAGTTAGCAGAACACAAAGCGTAATAATCTAACTCAATTGATGTTCTCTTCCGGAGCTTGAAGCTCGCAGTCAATCATAAAATAGATACGAATAACGGTTGCCGCCAACTCGAGCTGCGCGTTGGAGATGCAGAGCATGAACTTTCATTCGCGTGAGGCAACTCCTGGGGAAAATTCCTTGACCGGGCGCAAGAAGGTGGTCCCGATCGCGGTAAGGAACCGAGGCCCGCTTTCGCATTGGTGGTTTTAACCACCTCCACGTCACTGGATCGAAAGTGACTGGTATTGGGCTGGCTACCATGAGCGATCTCATTTGCTCGCGCACCAGCGCATTGCGAACCAGCCGTTGGCAGCGCCGCCAATTTCAAGCCTGTTCGTACTCACAAAATCGTGGTGGAGCATGGGTTAATGCTATCGTTTCGAATGGTTCCATTGCAACCCTTTGGCCAATGAACCGTTCGCTACTCGAAAAAGCGGCGCCAAGGGAGGAAATCATGGAGGCAAGCGTAAGAAAGCTCTTCGACCGATACGAACGCTTTTTCAGACAATCCCTTAGCGGCGACATGGACATGGATGAGATCGCATCGCTGTATGCCTCCGACTTCATAGCGGCCTCGCCTGGAGGGGTCATGACCGGAAAGAATGACGACCAACTCAAGCAAGTCATGGCGCAAGGTTATAGGCACTATCGGGCGATAGGGACGAAGGAGATGCGGATACGCAATGTCCGTTTCTCGCCTATAGATGACCATCATTGCGTCGCCCATGTTGCCTGGACGGCAACCTATGTCCGCAAGAATCACTCGAACGTAGCGATAGATTTCGATGTTCACTACTTTGTCCAGGAGCTGGGCGGAGAGCCGAAAGTTTTCGGCTGGGTGTCAGGCGATGAAGAAGCACTGCTAAGGAAACACGGCATCATCTGAATGCACTGGCGTGGCGTTCTGACTGCTAGAAATAGTTCGAGCGCGACGTGTCGGAATCTCGCTTAGCAAATCGTCCTCAAGACGGACAAGCTATGGAGAACAGCGATGACCATTACAATTACCGCGTTTGAACAATCGCCCGATGGCGGGAAGGGTCTGGCGCGTGACATGCGGGTTCGCTGGGCGCTTGAAGAAGTGGGCCAACCTTACGACGTTCGTCTTCTATCGTTTAGCGCGTTGAAGGAGCCCGAGCATCTCGCGCTTCATCCTTTCGGACAGATTCCGACCTATGAAGAAGGCGACCTGGCCCTGTTCGAGTCGGGGGCAATCGTGTTCCATATCGCGGAGCACCATGCGGGCCTGCTGCCAGACGATGCGACGGCTCGGGCGCGCGCGATTACATGGATGTTTGCCGCACTCTCCACGATGGAGCCGCCGATCGTTGATCGCGAAGTTGCCGAATACCTGGAGGGCAATGAGAGCTGGTATGAGCAGCGCCTCTCTGGCGTCGAGGAACGTATACGTACGCGGCTGAGTGAACTTTCCAGTCGGCTTGGCCATGCGGACTGGCTTGACGGCGCGTTCAGCGCCGGAGATCTGCTAATGGTACTGGTACTCCGCAGGCTGGACGGATCCGGCATACTGAACGACTATCCGAACCTTTCTGCCTATGTCGCCCGCGGCGAAGCCCGGCCCGCATACAAGCGCGCTTATGATGCTCAGTCGGCAGTTTTCACCGCCGCATCGTCTGGCTGAAAAAGACTCCACTTGGGCGTGCCAATCAATGATTTACGGATGAGGGCTTCGGCGAGAGCTGGTAGGCAAACATGATGACCAGCATAGGTATCAAAGTTATCAGCGCTATCATGGCCCATGCGTCATTGATGGATTCCACCATCGCCGCCCTTGCAATCATAGGACTGAAAATGCTCTGAACGAGCGCATCGAATTTCCCCGGCACATGCGCAACAACCTCGTTAGCGGGCATTCCGATAAATCTTTCGGTCCGCTGATCCCCCGCCAGCAAACCGTTGGCAATTGCGATGCCGTGCGTTGTGGATCGCGTGTAAATGACTGTGTCAATCAGTGCCAGGCCTATCGCGCCGCCAAGGTTGCGCATCAGATTGAACAGGCTACTGGCATCCGGTACCTGATCATCTTGAAGATTACCAAGAGCAAGGCGCGTGGGCGGGAGCAGGCAAAACATTATTGCCAGACCGCGGATAACTTGGGGCCAGAACATACCGGCAGCATCGGTTTGCGGTGTTTGAAAAGCACTGCAACCGAGGCCGATTGCGAACAACACAAAGCCGATGGTTGACAGCAGTCGCGCTTCGACCCGCTGTTCCAGTAGGACGGCAAAGGGCGCAATCATCAGTTGTGCAATTCCGGTCACAAGCATTATTTCGCCTATTTGCAGCGCGTTGTGGCCCCTGACGAAAGCCAGAAAAACGGGCATGAGATATACCGATCCAAATAGACCGAAGCCCAGAACAAAACTCAGAATGCAGCCAATGGTGAAATTTCGGTCCTTGAAGTTACGCAAATCGACTATCGGCGTGGGCGACATCCAGGTTCGCCGGGTAAAGGCGGCCAGCATCACCACGCTGAAAGCCGAAAGTGACAGAACGACGGGGCCCAGCCAGCCGCGTTGTGGCGCTTCCTTCAATGCGATCTCCAAAGCGGCAAGACCCATCGCCATCATTGCCAGCGATTGAAAATCAATCGAACGGAAATACTTGAATTCCATTGGCGCGCGGGGAAGCAACCAAGCTGCCAAGGACGCCGCAACCAAGCCAGGACCGATGTTGATCAAAAAGAGCCAGTGCCATGAGTACGTCTCCGTTATCCACCCCCCGATGATTGGTCCGACAGTCGGAGCCATGACTGCGACGACACCAGCGACGGTTGTGGCGATACTTTGGTGCCGCTGCGGAAACAACAGGAAAACCGCAGAGAAAACCAACGGGATCAAGGTTCCGCCTGAGGACCCCTGCAAGACCCGCCAGCACAGAAGGGCATTGAAACTATCGCTTTGCGCACATCCGACGGAAGCAGCAGTAAACAGCAATGTGCCAAATACAAAAAGCCAGCGCATACTGAGCAAGCGGGTCAAGAAGCCCGTCAGCGGGATCGCAACGATTTCGGCGATCAAATAGGCGGTCTGAATCCAGCTCATTTGATCCGGATTTATCCCTAAGGCACCCTGGATTGTTGGTAGCGACGTAGCGACGATCTGGACGTCGAGAATAGCCATGAACATCCCGATGCACATTGCGAAAAAGCCCAGCCAAGTTGAAAGACTTGGCAACCGCACTTCGCTTGCATCAGGGCATTGCATCATGGCGCAACTCCGAAAGCGCGGCATTCTCTTCGCGAATCCTTACCGCCAGAACCAAGGCATTCAGCGCGGAGAACGCGAGAGCATACCATATCAGCCCAAAGCACAAGGGCAGCACGGCGATCTCTCCGATCACGACGACATAATTCGGATGCGAAAGAAAGCGGTAGGGGCCCGTTCTGACGAGCGGGCTTCCCGGCAGAACGATAATGCGCGTGGTCCAGCGCTTGCCCAACGTCCCAAGCACCCAGAACCGCAAGCCTTGAAGCAATATGAAAACGGCAAGCCATCCGGGTTCAATCGGCTTGTCCCAGGCAAGAACCCACAGGCCGGCAAGCCAGGCGGCATGCAACGCCACGATGAACACATAATGACCCGGCGCCGCCTCATAGGCTCCCTTCGCCAGCAGGGCTTTGGTGTTATGTCTGGCGAGCAGGAGTTCGCCAAGACGCTCGATAGTGACGAAAGCGAGAAGCGTGGAAGCCGCGATCATGCGGCTCTCGTGAGTGAAACACAGCTGACGCTGAAGCCTGGGCCCATCGCTGTCAGCAATGTGCGGGATGGCAAACCCGGCTCGGCGACGCGGTCGAGAACGAACAGCGCCGTGGGGGCCGACATATTTCCATATTCGGATAACACATCCCGTTCATGGTCCAGGCTGCCTTGACCAAGGGAAAGCGCAGTCTCCAAGGCAGTCACGACTTTGGCGCCGCCGGGATGACAGGCAAATCTATCGATATCCGCAAGTTCCAAATCCGCGCGTCCGAGGATTCCGGAAATCGCCGGGGCGATGCGCTCTTCGGCAAAAGGTGGAATATCGCGATCGAAAATGACGCCGAAACCTTGTCTGTCAACACTCCAGCCCATTATGTCCAGCGTGCCGGGCCAGGTGTGCTGGCCGGACATCTCGACAGCTGCAAGTCCCTCATTTGCAACCTTCAGGACGCATGCCGCCGCGCCATCCCCGAAAAGCGCACTGGCAACGATATTGGCTTTTGTCAGTTGATCCAACCGGAACGACAATGTGCACAGTTCAACAGCGACCAGCAGGACGACGGTTCCAGGTCTTGACTGCGCAAGCCGGGAGGCAATGGAAAAACCGGATACACCGCCCGCACAGCCCAACCCAAAAACAGGCACGCGTTCGATATCATCCCGAAATCCCATTTGCTGGGCGACACGGGCTTCCAGGCTTGGGGTGGCAATACCCGTTGACGACACTGTTACGACCGTATCGACGTCCTTGCCCCTGATGCCTGCCTTTTCCAGAGCGGCATTGGCTGCCGAGACGAACAAACTGCACGCTCCTTCAATATAAGCGGCATTTCTTTCCGGCCACCCCAAAGGCTCCAGATACCATTCCAGGGGCTGGACAGCGTAGCGCGTGCGAATGCCGGAACTCTCGAAAACTTTCGCCAAACGGTCAAAGTCTCTGAACCGGGCCGAAAAAGCCTGATGTGCCGCAGCAGCGGCGTCGCGTTGTTGAATGATGTGGGCAGGCACTGCTGTGCCTATTGATAGCAGTTTCACGGATTGAGACATCGACACTCCTTGGTGACATTGCCTCTGCAATCGACGCGGGCACAAGTGCTGCCACGAGGACCCTGCAAGACACATCTCTTCGACAACACTTGAACTGGTGTCAATATTCGATAACCACCGCAAGCCAAATGGGCTCAGATTCTCTACGAGAATGCCAAGGGTACCGCTGTGAGTCTCGACAGCAAGAATTTTGTCGATAACCTTTAAGGTGACATCTGGTATTTTTCACCAATGGGCGACGGTATCGCCGATTGATCATTCAGGTCGACGGCATTTCGATTCCGGATTGTCAGCACGCGATTCCATCATCGGAGGCCAATCCAGCGCTCGTCTAACAATCATTATGTTCAGAAGCAGATTGCGTCCCCGTCGACGATTTCCGTTACGCCGACCAACGTGACACGAAAATCCGCAGTCAGGTCGCCATTCACATCGATCTCTAAGCTGGTCGAGGTATCGCCATGGACAAGGTGCAACTCGCCCGCTTCCCCGGAGAAATTGCTGTAACCGACGAAGGTCAAATCCATAGGATCACCCTCTTGCGGATATCCCGCATAAAACGTTCTTAGATCGATCTTGTCACCCTCGGATGCGCTAAAGTCGCTGATGACATCCGCGCGGGGAATATCGCTGTCGTAAAGAGCGGTGAACACAAAAACGTCGGCCCCTGTTCCGCCACTGAGGCTATCGTTTGCGGGAAATCCCGGGATTGCACTGGCAGGTGCAAAGTTCTCGCTGAAGTAGGCACCCATTCCGCCGATGAGCGTATCGTTCCCCGCGCCACCATAAATCCTATCCGCTCCATCACTGCCCGACAGCATATTGTCCCCGCTGTCACCCCAAATGAAATCGCCGCCAAAGCCTCCGATGACGTTTTCAATGTTGGTGAACGTGCTGCCGCCGGAATTACCGCCGGAGACTGTGCCCGACGCGAGACCGATCGTCAGACCTTCATCGAACACACTTCCGCTGCCACTGAACAGGACGCTGTCGATTCCATCGCCGCCATCGATCCGGTCGGCCCCGCCCCTGACTTCAAAAAAATTGTCATGGTTATCGCCAGTCAGAACATCATCATGGTGAGTAGCTATGATGTTCTCGATATTGCGGAACGTTTCGCCGGTTTCGACCTCACCGCCCGATGCTATACCCGCCACCAGATCAACCGTGACGCCGCCGAGGGCTGGGTTGAAATGGGAGAGGTCCATTGTGTCAACACCATCACCCCCGTCGATCTGATCAGCGCCAGCACCACCGATCAGCTTATCATCGCCAGCGCCTCCATCAAGAATGTCATTGCCCTGACCGCCACGGAGTTCATCGTCTCCGGCATCCCCGGCAAGCATATCATTACCGGCGTTGCCGGATAGTCTATTGTTGGCGCTATTGCCGGTCAGAATGTCCCCATAAGCGCTTCCAACCACATCCATAGCGTCGCGGATGATATCCCCTTCGGCAAAACCACCCTGTCCCAGGCCCACCGCGAGGTTGACGGTCACACCGGCGCTCGAGGCGCTGTAATTGACCGCGCCATCACAAATGAGCAGATCGGCACCGGGATCACCGTGCAGTATGTCTCCCCCGCCATTGCCAATAAGTATGTCATCGCCCTCACCGCCATACAGGGCATCACCCATGCCACTACCGACCAATATATCGTCCCCGGCACCGCCAAAAAGTTGATCGCCGTCGGCATCACCGGGAATACTGTCAGCCTCTAGTCTGGCACGTCCGCTGATTAGTACGTCATCCCCGTCCCCTCCATAGAGGCGGTCGTTGCCGTAACCACCGACCAGAACATCATCGCCACCGCGTCCGTAGAGCGTATCGTCATCCCACTCGTCACCAAAACTGGCATCGACCCAGTCGTTTCCATCGCCGCCATCAAGGATATCGGAGCCACCGCCGCCATAAAGCGAATCGTGCCCTTCGAAGCCGTTAAGCACATCATTGCCGGCAAGGCCGTTGATGATATCGTCTTTATCGGACCCGGTGAGAATATCATTGCTCTCCGTCCCGTCTACGATGGCTTTCGTGACCATGTGCACACCAGATAGAGCAGCAAGATCGGCATCGTCAGAACCTCGAACCAACAATGCCTGTCGATGAGATGAAACAACCATAGTCTTTCCTCCCCTAATATCAGTAATTCTTACAGTTTTTGATTTTTAAGTGTGCACTGCAAAATAAGTTCCAGTAACACACGCCTCAACCAAAGCATCACCGCTATTTATGCAATTTTACTTTAACACGTAGCACATTTAGTTCGTATTTGGCAATATCTCATTCGGCTTGATACTTTCATCAGCCCCGCGGTACCTTAATATAATACTTGAAAATTACTTCAAAATTACGAATATTCCGCGGAAAAGTCACTGAGAGGCGTGGGAATTGTGCTTCAAGTAGTCTTTATGCCGGCGAGTGACAGGATAAGCCAGCGTCCCCTAAAACCCGAGAAGCGCCAGCGACCGTTTGTCCATACGACCGTCGCAGAATTGATCCAGAGCACGTTTGAAAACAACAGGATCACTCGATGCCAGTGAAAAGAGCGTCATCGATGAACAGAACTTCAGATCATCCGGAGATCCCAGTATTCGATTGAGAGACGTATCGGTGTGGGTCAACAATATCTCGGTACAAATGACCAACCGCTCGCCTAGAAGCCGATGACCCAGATAAGCTTGCGCTTCGTCAAGCGATGCTATGCCGTAGAACTGTGCCGTGGAGGAGTGACCGAGATTCTTTAGTTGTGGAAAGATGAACCACATCCAATGGCTGCGTTTTTGTCCAGATTTCAACTCCTCGAGCACCTGCTCAAAGACAGGTTCCTGCGCTTGGACAAACCTTCCGAGGTCAAATTCGCTTGCTTCTGTCATTACACTATGTGTCGCGATCTCCACGTCGAGCTTTTCGGCGCCGGCTATTGCCACATCCCTCGCATACGCGCCCCTATGTCCACACGCGTCGTTGGCGGCTCCGATTGTCCGGCAGCACAGGACCGGGCCAGAGGCCATGCGATGCACTCGAAATATTGCAATAGCGTAGCCGGGATGAATCGTGTCCGGGATGCATAAACATGCCGGTCGCCCTGGGCATTCTGGCCATGCGTAAAGAAGCGCTGCGGCACGACAAGGTGGAGATTGTCCTTGGCCCGGGTCATGGCGACGTAGAGCAATCGCCGTTCCTCTTCGAGTTCCGCCGTGGAACCGGCGCCGAGGTCGGAGGGCATGCAGCCATCGACAACATTGAGCATATAGACGGATTTCCACTCCTGGCCCTTGGCCGAGTGGATGGTCGAGAGAATGAGATAGTCCTCGTCAAGCAGCGGCACGCCGGACTGGTCGCTGGTCGCGTCCGGCGGATCAAGGGTCAATTCAGTGAGAAAACGCTCGCGCGATGGATAACCCGCTGCAATCTGTTGCAGTTGCAGAAGATCGGCTTGCCGCATCGACGCATCTTCATGGATGCGTTCCAAATGCGGTTCGTACCAGAGCCGTGCCTGCTCGATCTCGGCCGGCCACGCTTTACCTGCACCGATCTGCTGCAGCATTTGCACGAAACCAGTCCAGTCCTCGCCGGCCCGAGGCGGCACAGGAATGTCGGCGAGTGCTGCAATTGGATCGGCTTCTTCTGCCATCCGATCCAACACACGTTGCGCCGACGAAGGCCCGACACCGGGCAAAAGCTGCATTAGCCGAAAACCCGCCACGCGGTCGCGTGGATTCTGCGCAAAACGCAGCGCTGCAAGCATGTCCTTTACATGGGCGCTATCGAGGAATTTGAGCCCGCCGAATTTTACGAAGGGTATGTTGCGGCGTGTCAATTCCACCTCCAGCGGCCCGCTGTGATGCGACGTTCGAAAAAGCACTGCCTGCTGTTTCAAAAGGGTTCCGGTTTCGCGGTTCTCCAGCACGCGTTCCACGATATAACGTGCCTGATCGGCCTCGTCGCGAACACTGACAAGTTGCGGCCGTTCAGCCGATTGCCGTTCCGTCCAGAGGTTCTTGGTGAACCGTTCCGACGCCAAGTCGATGACACCGTTGGCAGCGGCGAGGATGGTTTGCGTGGAGCGATAGTTCCTGTCCAGCGTTATGATATCCGCGGAAGGGCTGAACGCCTTGGGGAAATCGAGAATGTTACGAACTGTGGCGGCGCGAAACGAGTAAATCGACTGTGCGTCATCTCCTACCACGGTAAGGCCCAGGCCACTTGGCTTCAGCGCCAGGAGGATCGAGGATTGCAGGCGGTTGGTGTCCTGATACTCGTCGACCAAAACATGGTCGAACCGGCCGCCCATATCGTCGGCGAAAGCTGAGACACTGGCGGTTTGCGCCCAGTAAAGCAATAAATCGTCATAATCGAGAATGTTCTGTATCTGCTTGGCTTCGACATAGGCGGCGAAAAGCTGGCGCAGCTGAGCATCCCAGGCAGCGCACCAGGGAAAGAAGGCCTTGAGTACTTCGTCGAGCGGCCGTTCCGAATTGACGGTACGGGAATAAATAGCGAGACAGGTGCCTTTGGTCGGAAACCTGCTTTCCTTTTTGGAGAAGCCCAGCTCATGCCGGACGATATTCATCAGATCGGCAGAATCCTCGCGGTCGTGTATGGTAAAATCCGGGCTGAGGCCGATCTGGTCCGCATATTCGCGCAAGAGACGTGCGCCGATACCATGAAATGTACCTGCCCATTCCAGAGCATCCACGATTATACCGGACTTCGCACCCAAGACCTGGCCGCATATACGCTCGACACGGCGCGACATCTCGGCGGCGGCCCGGCGTGAAAACGTCATCAGCAAGATCCGGCGCGGATCTGCTCCGTTTACGATCAGATGCGCGACGCGATGCGCAAGCGTATTGGTCTTGCCCGAACCGGCTCCGGCAATCACCAGTAGCGGGCCAGCCGCCTGCCCTACGCCATATTCCACCGCCATGCGCTGCTCGGCATTCAGTTTTTCCAAGTAGGCAGCGCTCATATGATCCCCGACAGGCAGCCTCGCGAATCAGCCGCGAACAGAGAGTGAACGTAACATCAGGGAAATTGCTTGGGAAGATCAACTCCGCGGAATGAAACCATCGGCGAACCAAGGCGTTGTGCTATTGCCGATCGTTTTTCGGCAAAAAGCTCATTGTGGAGTTCCAATACTTGCGATCGAGGCACATCGCTCTGGCCGCCGAAAGGATGATACCATGGTCGATGATTTCGACGAAGACGACGAAGATGTCTGGGCAGTTCACAATTCTCTCGGATGGTATCTCGGCATATTTATTACTGGCGTGATAGTGGCAGCACTCGTCGCGAATTTTATCTGAAGTGTTTGTGCCGATGGCCAACTACCTGAGAGCACCGGTGCAATACCTTTGGATACTCTTTAATAAGAAATAGTAGCCAATCGCGATTGATTGAAGCGAACATCGTATCTGTGCAGACTGGTGTGGCTGATTGACCCCAGCAGGCCCGGTGCCCATTCCCCCAAGCCCCGCCGGGCCTTTTTCCATGAGAGCGCATATCATCCGAAATGGATCCAGACGATCGAGACCCGCCAAAAGCCGAGTATGATCCGTACCTTACGCCGATCCGGCCTTACGTGGTGCTGTTCGTCGTGATAACAGTCTTGGTGCTTTTTGCAGGTTGGTTGTTCGGTCGATGAGGTTATAATCCCCACGCACAGCTGCTTTTGGCAATTCGCGGGAGAGCGTCGGATGATCCGCAAGAATTCTCTGCTTGTTTTGACGGCACTACTAATTGGAAGCCCTGTTTCGGCTCCGGCATTTGCGCAGGGAACGGAGATGCAACTCAACGGCAAGGGCTTTGGTCCACCGGCATTTCGCTCCTTTTGCGGGCGCTTCGCGAGCCTTTGCAACACCCGCTCAGGTGCGAGGATTGTCCAGTTGACGGCGGATAAACGCCGGCAACTTCAATTGGTTAACTCAACTGTCAACGCGAGTATCAAACAACAGAGCGACATGCAGACCAACGGTGTCGAGGACCTCTGGACGATCCCGACGAAAGCCGGCGACTGTGAAGATTTTGCCATCCTGAAGAAGCGCGAACTCCTGAAACGAGGCTGGCCAGCAGCTGCACTGTTACTTACGGTTGCCCGTCTTCCCTTCAGCAATGAAGGTCATGTGGTGCTGACTGTTCGTACCTCGAGCGGCGACCTTATCCTCGACAACCGCACCAATTCGGTCAGGGACTGGTCGAGCACATCGTATCGCTATTATGCGCGGCAATCGCAAAAGTCGGCGGGCTGGGATAGAATAGGCAAAGCAATCCCCATCGACGTTACCGCGCGGCTGAAGTAACGGCCTCAACCGCTTGCATCCAAAGTTCAATCGCAGGATGAGATTTTCATCCCGGACCTGACCTTGCTTGCATGGGAATCGTATCAGAATCGCATCTTTTTGTTTTATTTTCACTCCTCATCAAGCTTGTTTTTGGCAAATCGTGCGGCGCGTTGCCGCCTTCCTTTGCCGCATGTTGCTATTGCCGCAGTCAGGTGAAAAACTGGTGATCTATTCGCGCTCTTGCAATGAGAGGCCTCCGGAAATTTCCGGTAGGAAATCCGATTCCCGGTATGACTGACATTGAAGAATCCGGCTCCTCGACCGAGTCACTCTACTGGCGGCAGAACCTCGTCGTCTGCCTGCTTGGCTCTTTCACGACGATCGTCGCGATGACCTTGATCCTGCCATTCCTGCCACTTTACGTTGAACAGCTTGGCGTGAAGGATCATGCGGCGATCGTGCAATGGTCGGGTGTTGCCTATGGCGCAACATTTTTGACAGCAGCGCTCGTCGCGCCGCTTTGGGGGCGTCTCGCCGATCTCTATGGGCGCAAACTGATGCTCATCCGCGCCAGTCTCGGCATGGCGGTCGCAATGTCGCTGATCGGCATGGCGACCGATGTCTGGCAGCTTGTGTTCCTGCGGCTTTTGACCGGACTGCTCGGCGGCTATGCATCGGGCTCCACCGTTTTGGTGGCAACACATACGCCGAAGGCGCGCACCGGCTGGGCGCTAGGGACTCTTGCGTCGGGCATCATGGCCGGCAATCTTGTCGGTCCGCTGATCGGTGGCGCGCTGCCGCCGTTGATCGGCATCCGCCAGACCTTCTGGCTGGCCGGGGGCGTCATTTTCATCACCTTTCTGGCGACGAGTTTTTTCATCAAGGAAGAATGGCGCCCGGCAAAGTCGAAGACTGACAAACAGGTCGGCGGCTGGTCGGCCATTCCCGACAAACGGCCGATCATCGTAATGCTGCTCGCAGGCATGCTGTTGATGCTCGCCAATATGTCGATCGAACCGATCATCACGGTCTATGTGGCACAACTCGTCGACGATCCTTCCCATGTCACGATGGTGGCCGGCATCGTCATGTCGGCGGCAGCACTGGGAAGCATTCTTTCGGCGTCGCGTCTCGGCAAACTCGCCGACCGCATCGGCCATTGGAACGTCATCGTTGCGGCGCTCGGTGTATCGGCGCTCCTGTTGATCCCGCAGGCATTCGTAACCGAAGGCTGGCAGCTTGTCGTTTTGCGCTTCCTGATGGGGCTTTCGCTCGGCGGGCTTCTGCCCTGCATCACCAGCGTGATCCGCCACAATGTTCCCGACCGCGTCTCCGGCACTATTCTTGGCTATGCCACCTCTTCGCAATATGCCGGGCAGGTAATCGGACCCCTTGCCGGCGGGTTCGTTGGCGGGCATTTCGGCATGCGCGCGGTTTTTCTCGGCACCTGCCTCATGCTTGGCTTCGGCGCGCTCTATGGCTGGCTGGCGCGTCCCCGATAGAGCCGCTGTTGACCAGCGGGTTCGACAAACTCGAAAGCGACGTTGTCGGCGAGGTGCGCGATGAACTTTTCGACAATCGCCAGTGCGGCTTCCGCATGGCCGGAGATGGGGTGACCCGAGGGTTGCAATAGAAAAAGCGTACGCGTGAGCGGTGGATTGGCAATCTTGCGCGCGATCAGCGTACCGGCCTCCACCTCCCGCGCGACGACGCCATAGGGCAGAAGTGCAGAAGCGGTACCTTGCGCTATCAGTCCCTTGATCGCCTGTTTCGATTCAATCTGATAGGTGACGTCAAGCGGCAGCTGCAGTTGCTCCATCGCCTGTTTGACAAGCTGGATGATCTGGCTCTTTTCAGTGGAGATGACGAAAGTCGCCCTGGAAAGCTCGGCAAGATCGATTGGTCCCTGCTTGTTGAATTCCGTTGATGGACCGGTGACGAAGAAGATCGATTCGGTCAGGACCGGCGTGCAATTGACCGTCTTGTGAGGAGCAACGTCGAACGCCAACGCCAGATCAATCTCGCCCCTGGCAATCCGCTCCGGCAGATTGTGGCTGATATCTTCAATGATATGAACCTTGGTGGACCAGTTCTGCCGGTTGAACTCCTGCGCCAGCGGGGCTGCGAGCAGCATCGAAAGGCTGGCCGTCAGTCCGATCGACAGATGACCTGGCTGCGGGTTGTTGAAGTTCTTTATATTCTTCTTGATCGTCGCGAACCGTCCCAGCAGGTCCCTGGCTTCTTCGAGAAAATACTGACCTGCAGGCGTTGTCTTGATGCCCCTTGGGCTGCGATCCAGCAATTGCACACCGAGCTCCTGCTCAAGCGCAGTAATCTGCGAGCCAAGCGCCGGCTGGACTATGTTCAATATTGCCGCGGCCTGCGTGATGCTTCCGCTCTCACAAACACATACGAATGATTCAAGCTGACGAACCCTCACAGGTTTTCCTCCTCTGCACGAGGTCGTCTTACCATGCCGGCAGGATCAGGTCATGCGGAAGACGTCCTCCACCGGAAGACGGAATACAGTTCACGGGGATAGACCTTTCATATCTAGGCAGTAGTGCCGATTCTACTATTCACCCCCACCCGCAGCTTCGCAGCGACCTCCCCCATCAAGGGGGAGGTGGGGCTCCCCCTTGACCCTCCCACAAGTGGGAGGGCCCGCTACCTCAGATGACGATTTTGGTCATGATGCCTTCCGGGAAAACTTCCTGGGGACTCATATGTCGTTGGGCGATACCCTGCTGATAGGTATAGAGCATCATCTGTTCGAAGGTTGCACGGTTCTTTTCGATGCCGAAGGGAAATGTATCGCCGTCGAAGAGCGTGCGCATGCGGCGGGCGTAGGTGGCAAGCCACGGCAAGGGATAACGCGAGACGGCAGGATCGAGCAGACGTTCGAGACTGCGGTTCTTCGACTCCTCGAAGGCCTTGTAAAGGTTGCGGGCGATCCATGGATTGTCGTCAAGCAGGTGTTTCTTGAGCGCGATGATGTGCATGATCGGCCAGATGCGCGTCCGCTCGTAATATTCCTCCTCCATCTCCAGATAGTCCGGAAACAATCGTTCGATATTGGGGTCCCCCTCGAGGAAACAGGTGGGTGGCCGGGCGATGATGGCGCAATCGATCTCGCCGGAGGCGAGCATCTCCGAGAGAGACTTGTCGCCGACGCGTGTCAGCCTGACGCCCTCCGGCAAGTCGAGATCGACTTTCTCGATGCGCCCGGATGCGTTTGCCCCGGCCTGATACCAATGAACGTCCTGCAATTTGACGCCGCAATCATTGTGCATCCAGCCGCGCATGTAGACGGCCGCGGAATGCGCCCATTCCGGCGAGCCGATGCGTTTCCCGCGCAAGTCTTCGACTGTCTTGATGCCGCTGTTCTTGTTGACGTAAAACGAGCTGAACCGGAACAGGCGCGAGCAAACGACCGGCAAGCCGATGATGTCGCTGTCTGGCTGGCTGACCTGTGCCATGAACTTGGCAAACGAAAGCTCACTGATGTCCCATTCGCGATTGAAGGTGAAGCGCGCGAAAATCTCGTGGTGACCCAGGGTCAACCAGTTCAGGTCAAGTCCCTCGGCTTTCACTGCGCCAGTGCGGAAATCGCGAAAGTGATCATAGTCGGTCGTGGCGATCGTAAGTTTTTTCCTGGTCATTCCAAGTTCCTGATTGCTTGCTATTTCAGAGCGGAGAACATTCGATCGAGGGGCCTCTGCAATCTCATTGACCTTTGACGGCCGCGTTGAAGGTGTCGCGCCACTTCGGCAAATTATCCAGCGTGCTGGAGGGATCGACGACGCGCACCTGCAATCCTTCCGGAAGCGGGACGAGCTTGACGTTCGTCGGCGTGAATCCGCGATCGGCGAGGATTTTTTGCCCGTCGGTCAAGGTAAAGTCCTGAAAAAGCACTGCGGCATTCGGGTGCTGGGCGGTGCGGGCCACGCCAAGGCCGTTGATGCGCGCCACGGACTGACCAAGCGCATACCAATTGATCGGCGCACCATCCTTGTGCATCTGATCGGCCTTATACAGATAGGTCGTCAAGGCGAACGGCACTTCACCCGACGCGGTAAGTTGCGTGAGCAGGGAGTGACCCTTGCGCAGCGAAAGGCCATTTGCCGCCGCGAGCTGGCGGAAGAAATCGTTGCCCTCTTTTTCGGACGGGAATGTTGCGGCAACGGTTGCCATCCAGTCATAGGCCTCGGCTTCCAGACCGATTTTGCCGGACCAGCGCGGATCGAGAAGATCCTGCCATGTCTTGGGCAGATCTGCCTCTTTGACAAGGTTGGTGTTATAGGCTGCGGTGATGATATTGAGCCGGCTTCCGACCCAATCCCTGGCTTGGGGAACCGCGTCGGGATAAATGTCGGACATCACCGGCGATTCTACCGGTTGGAGCACCCCTTCGCGATGCAGCGCTTCCAACTCCGGTCCATTCGTTTCGATGACGTCGACTTCATTGCGGCCGGCCTTTATTTCCGTCACGGCACGATGCAGCACATCTTCGGAACTGCCCCGCCAGACGGTAACGGGAATTCCATACTTCGTTTCAAAAGCCTTGGTGATCGCCATGACGTCCTCGACGGGTGTCGCGGTGTACAGCGTGAGCGCCCCTTCTTTCTTGGCTCCCGCGACCAGCCGGTCCATGCGATCCGGACCACCATACTTGGCAATCTCGTCGATGGCGGATTGTGCCAGCGCCGGAGCGAGCAGCATGCCGCTGATAAGCGCAACGCAGGCTGCGGATCGTGCAAAACCGCGGCGGAATTTGTCCATATTCATCATGTTCCTCCCAGTGAATATTATCCCGGTTTCCTGCCTTCGCTCTCCCAAGCGAAACGTACCGCAAGCCCGTTCCCCGTTCGGAATCCGGTGTATATGGATGGTTAGTAGGAGTTCCGGCACCTATCCAATACATAGATTGTTTAGGGTCATCTAAAAAACAGATGACTGCCGATGGGAGGCCGGCGGATCGGTTCCTGCGAAATTCGATCATTCAAGAATAATTCTTCAAATTGTCATGGAACCGGACTCATACCGGACTCATTTTCATGGTTGGCTGAGCGGCGCAGAACCGCTGCCAAACTATCCGACATTTGTGGAGGAAGTGATGAACGACAAGCGTTTTCCCATCCCGGTTATGATCACTCTTGGAACTGCCGGCCAACGAGCAGTCTCCAGCGTTTGGGAAGCGATCGAATGCCTGCGAAGTTATTGGCCCGCCAAGAAAGGACCGAGCTATCGCCGGGCTCTGCAAGCCTGCCTTGATGCGCTTGACGGCTGGAAACCAGCGCACAAGGCGCGCCATGCCTTTATCAGCGCTGCACGCGAGGCCGGCGTATTTCTGGATACCAGACTGCATTAGGATGCATAGGGGTGCCGCTTTACCCTCCCCCTTGTGGGGAGGCGGAGCGAAGCGACGGGAGGGGGCTTTTCTTACGCTGCGAAAGAACCCCTTCCCCTGCTACGCAGCCTCCCTCCCCACAAGGGGGAGGGCAAGTGGAGCTGTCAGCGAATATCTGCCCGTGCCCGCGGGCGTTTTTCATTCATTTCATTGGAAAAGATTGCCGGCGGCAGAGGTGTCCTTTCACGAATGATATCCGCACCTTTTTCGCCCATCATGATCGTTGGCGCGTTGGTGTTGCATGACGGTACTCGCGGTATCACCGAACTGTCGCAGACGCGCAGACCTTCAAGACCCCGAACTTTGAGATCGAGATCGACGACGGCCATGGCGTCGGTGCCCATCTTGCACGTACCGACCGGATGGTGGTCGGTCTTGGCATTGGCGCAGCCATAATCGAACAGTTCTTCATCGCTGTTGTATTTTGGTCCGGGCAGGCGCTCCGCCATGACAAATGGTTTCAACGCGGCCTGCTGCATGATTTCCCTGGCAAGCTTCAGCCCCTCGATCGACATTTTCCGATCATGCGGATCGCTCCAATAGTTCGGATCGATGAGCGGTGCCGCGGATGGATCAGCCGATTTCAGCCGAACGGTGCCGCGCGAACGGGGATGCAGATAGGCTGAATTCAACGTGACGCCGGCATTCTTCAATCGTTCGACACCTGCCTCGATGCCGGAACCAAGGCCAAGATGGAACTGGATATCGGGCGAGCGGGCCTTGTCATCGGCGTACCAGAAGCCGCCAGTCTCGAACAGGCTGGATGCGACGGGACCAGAGCGAAACAGCAGATATTGCAGCCCGGCCCACAGGGTTCTGTGCAGCTTGGCTACGCCATCATAGGTGTGATCGCCGGTGCATTCACAGATGACGAACAAGTCAAGGTGATCCTGCATGTTCTCCCCGACGCCCGGCAGATCATGCACGACCGGCACGCCGACGCTTTTCAAATGATCGGCGGGGCCAATGCCCGATTGCAGCAGGAGCTTTGGCGAGCCTATTGCGCCTGAACTCACCAGAACCTCGCGGTTGGCCCGGACGATTTCGCGCGCATTGTTGCTGATGATCTCGACACCAATGGCACGTTTGCCCTCGACGATGATCCGCGATACCTGGGCGCCGGTGCGGACCGTCAAATTCTTGCGATCCTTTATGGGCGTGAGATAGGCCATAGACGCGGACGACCGGCGGCGATCCCGCTGGGTCAGCTGGTAGAAACCGACACCGCCTTGAGTCTTGCCGTTGAAATCATGATTATAGGGTATGCCCAGCTCCTGACCGGCGCGGATATAGGCATCGCAGATCGGCAAGGTGGCCGCAGGCATGGAGACACCCAGCGGCCCGCCATAGGAATGGTAGTCGTCGGCAAAACGCTGATTGTCTTCGGCGCGCTTGAAATAGGGCAGGACATCGCGATAGCTCCAGCCTTTGCAACCATCCTCGCTCGCCCACAAATCGTAGTCGGTTGCATTTCCGCGCGTGTAAAGCTGCGCATTGATGCTCGACCCGCCACCGATGACCTTGGCCTGCGTATAGCGGAGAACGCGGTTTTTCATGTGCTTTTGCGGCACGGTTTCCCAGCCCCAGCTGGCGACGCCCTTGGTCATCTTGGCGAAGCCGGCCGGCATGTGGAACAGCGGGTTCCAATCGCCGCCACCTGCTTCCAGCAGCAGCACGGAGATCGCCGGATCTTCACTGAGGCGATTGGCGAGGACGCAACCCGCAGGACCGGCGCCGGTGATGATGTAGTCGTAGGTCATGGTCCAACTCTTTGTTTACGCAATTGCGGACGGAAAACCGGTTCCCACTTTTCCTGCAATTGCTTTAAAGCCTGCTTATCGAAAGGGCGCCGTCGGCATTGATGACGGAGCCGGTGGCAAAGTTGAAATCGCCGCTGGCGAGCGCCGCGACGATGCGGCCGAGATCTTCCGGCTCACCCCAGCGCTTCATCGGCACCAGGCCTTCGGCGATAAGTTTGTCATATTTCGCCGCGGCAACCGCAGTCATATCTGAACGGATGATACCGGGACGTACATCGAAGACGCTGATGCCCTGATCGGCCAGACGCAGGGCGAGACCCTGGGTGAAGGCAGCGAGCGCCGCTTTTGTCATGCAGTAATCGAGCCGTTCCGGCGAGGTCATCGCGGCGGAAACAGACGTGATGTTGATGATCGAACGCGGATGGGACGTCTGCTTTTGCGCCAGCATCATTTTCAATACGGCCTGCGTGAAAAACACGGTTCCGCGCAGATTGATGTCGAAAATCGCGTTATAGTTAGCTGGCTCAAGGTCGAGGAAATCTCCACGAACTTTCGAGCCGATACCGGCATTGTTGACGAGGCAATCGATGTGGCCGAAGGCCTTGATGGCGGTCTCGACTGTTGCGCCATGGCTTGAAAGGTCAGCTATATTCGACTGGATGAAAACCGTATCTGCGCCCAGCTTTTGCAGCATCTTGACTGCCGATTGGCTGGCTGCGTCATCGGCTATGTCGGTGATGGCAAGGTCGAAGCCCTTCGACGCCAAGGCCTTGGCTATGCCAAGGCCGATGCCACGGCGGGCTCCGGTGACTAGAGCGACGGGTTTCATCACGCAAGCTCCTTCGACACGATGTGATCCGCCACACGCAATGCCTGCGCAGCAATGGTCAGTGCCGGATTGACGGCGGCGGAGGTCGGCAGGAACGCTGCATCAACCACGAACAGGTTCGGGTGCTCATAGGCGCGGCAATAGATGTCGAGCGGCGCCTTTGCCGGGTCATCGCCCATGCGGACTGTGCCGCATTGATGCGAGGGGGTCTTGCGGTCAAAGGCCTTGGAGAGAACGAGCGGAAAACCGGCTGAGCGGAGGACGGATTTGATCTGCGCAACCAGCTTTTGATGCGCCGGCCAGTTGCTGCGAATCCATTCAAGGATGATCCTGTCGCCATCGACGCGGACACGGCTGTCCGGTTTTGGCACATCCTCGCTCATGGCGAGAAAATCCACCGTATGGGCACAGAAGCGGTCGAGTATCCATTCGGGCACGAGCTTCAGGTCGGACTTGAGCACCGGCCCGCTTATGCGCTCGAGCAGTTGTGCATTGCCAAGGGGAGCTCCGCCCTTGCCATCGGACAAGTAGAAATCATTGAAACCAAAGGTTTTCTGGTAGACGGAATCGTTCCTGAAACGTGGATCGAAGCCGATGACCGCAGAGAGATTGTGGTTCATGAAATTGCGCCCGACCTGATCGGAACGATTGGCAAGGCCGGCGGGGTTGGCGTCATCGGCGGAACGCAGGAGCAGCACGGCAGACTGTACGGCGCCGGCAGAAAGGATGACAAGCTTGGGCTTGATGATGTAGCGCGTGCCGTCTTTTTCATAGTGCACCGCGGCGATGGTGGTGCCCTCAGGTACAGTTTCAAGCCGGGTGACCCTAGAATTGGTCTGCAATCTGACGTTCTTGTGTTTGAGCGCAAATGCCAAAGCTGCCGTCTCGGCATCCATCTTGCCGTTGAAACTGTTCGGATGCGCGTCCCATGGTGTGTTGCCGTGGGACAGCCATGTATCGATATCGACACCGAGCGGCAGGGTCGACGGGTGCACACCCGCAGCCATCAATCGCTCCCGCAAGGCAGCGATCGGCGCTTCGTCAGGAACCGGGGGGAAATCATAAGGTGTCGAATGCAGTGGTTCGGTCGGGTCTTCGCCCAACTTGCCACGAACCTGGAACAGAGCTTCGGCCTTGCCGTACCAGGGCTCCAGTTCCTCATAAGGAAAGGGCCAGGCCGGGGACACCCCTTCGAGATGCTGCATTTCCTCGAAATCCTCGGCGCGATAGCGCGTCAGCACCGCTCCGTAGAATTTCGAATTACCACCCACATTATAATAGTTCCCGGGGTTGAAGGCGCTGCCAGTCTTGTCGTACCAGCTTTCCTTTGGACGGAAGAAGCCGTGCTGGAAGATCGCCCGGGGATCACGATTTTCCGGACGATCTGGCAGATGATCGCCTGCCTCGAGGATGAGAATATCCGCACCCGAGGTTGCAAGTCCTGCCGCCATTGTCGCGCCGCCGATGCCTGAGCCAATGATCACGATATCTGCGGCTGTGGCCGGTTGTATCTCCTGGCTCATGCGCATTGACCGTTCATGCGATTCAGGCGCCGATACGCAATTGCGATTGCGGATCGAAGAATACGGCCTTGTCCAGATTGAAGGCGAGCTGTGTTTTCGCCCCGGGGACAATCTGCGCATCCGCGCGCAGGCGGGCAACGACTTCCTTGCCGCCAAGCTTCGTCACCGCGAAAGTATCCGAACCTGCCGGCTCGACCACTTCGATCAGGCATTCGCCTTCAACCAGCGAGCCCGCATTGCGGTCCGCGCCGTCCGGATCAGTCAGCGCTTCGGGGCGAATACCGAAGACGACATCCTTGCCGGCATATCCGACAAGAGCGCTGTTGGTCTTCTTGATAGGCAGGCGCAGTGGTGCCGCATCGGGCCTGTCGAGCACGACATGGAGATCCGATGCACTGCCATCAATCCTGGCCTTGAGCAGGTTCATTGCCGGTGACCCCATGAAATCGGCAACGAACAGATTGGCCGGGTTGTTGTAGATTTCCGCCGGAGTGCCGAACTGTTGCAGCACGCCATCCTTGAGAACCGCGATCTTGCTGGCCAGCGTCATTGCCTCGATCTGGTCATGCGTCACATAGACGATCGTGGTCTTCATGCGCTGATGCAGCCGCTTGATTTCCGTGCGCATGTCGACGCGCAGCTTGGCATCAAGATTGGAGAGCGGTTCGTCGAACAGGAATACCTGGGGATTGCGCACAAGCGCCCGGCCCATGGCGACACGCTGACGCTGACCACCGGAAAGCTGGCTCGGCTTGCGGTCGAGCAGATGGCCGATCTGCAGCATGTCGGCAACCTGCTTTATGGCCTTTTCGCGCTCTGGCTTCGGGACGCCGCGAATTTCCATGCCGAAGGCGATGTTGCCGCCAACGGTCATATTCGGATAGAGCGCATAGGACTGAAACACCATGGCGATATCGCGCTTGGAGGGATGCAGCCCGCTGATCGACTTGCCCTTGATGGAGATATCGCCGGAGGTGATGGGTTCCAGCCCGGCGATGGTGTTGAGCAAAGTGGACTTGCCGCAGCCGGAAGGACCGACGAGCACGAGGAAGCCGCCCTCATCAATCTCGATATTGATATCCTTGAGGATCGGCACATTGCCGTAGGATTTATACAGGTCTTTGATCTGGAGAAATGACATTGATTTATCCCTTCACGGCGCCGGACATGAGGCCGCGGACGAAATAGCGTCCGGAAACGATGTAGACGACAAGAGTTGGTATTGCGGCGATAATAGCGGCAGCGAAATGCACGTTGTATTCCTTCACCCCGGTCGACGAATTGACGAGGTTGTTGAGCGCAACAGTCATGGGCTGGCTGTCGAAACCGGAGAAGGACGCACCGAACAGGAAGTCGTTCCAGATATTGGTGAACTGCCAGATGACGGATACGACGATGATCGGTCCCGACGACGGCAGAAGGATGCGGCGGAATATCTGGAAAAAGCTTGCGCCGTCGATCTGCGCCGCACGCACCAGCTCTGTCGGAAACGCTTCATAATAGTTGCGGAAATACAGGGTGGTGAAGCCGAGCCCATAGATGATGTGAACGAGAATCAAACCATAAATCGTGCCGGCCAACCCCAGGATTCCCAGCATGCGCGCCATGGGAATGAGCACGATCTGGAACGGAATGAAACAGCCAAGCAACAGCATGCCGAACATCACGTTGGAACCGGGAAACCGCCATTTGGTGAGGACATAGCCGTTTAACGCTCCCATGATGGTCGATATGGCGACAGCCGGAATTACCATCAGCAATGAATTGAGGAAATAGGGGCTGACGCCTGTCGGCTGTACACCAATCTGCGCTGTCGACCAGGCTGTTCGCCAAGGCTCGATCGTCCATTCATGCGGCGGAGAAAGCATGCCACCCTGACGGATTTCATCCAGCGTCTTCAGTGAGTTAACCACCATTACGTAGAGCGGCAAGAGGTAGTAGAACGCGAAGAACAGGAGCGCGGTATAAATAAGCGCTCGCGTGAGCTTGCCGCTTGAAATTGCATTGTCCGGGCTCTGGGCGCTCATTTGCTGTCCCCCCTTACTTCAGAATAGAGATAGGGAATGATGATCGAGAAGATCATGATCAGCATGATGATGGCTGAAGAAGCGCCGATGCCCATGGAATTGCGGGTGAACGTATAGGAATACATGAACGTCGCCGGCAATGCCGTGGCCTGACCTGGTCCGCCATTGGTCAGCGCGATGACAAGATCATAGGCCTTGATGGCGAGGTGGGCGAGAACCACGAAGGCCGAGAGGAAGACCGGACGCATCAGGGGAATGATGATGCGGCGATAGATCATGCCTGTCGAAGCGCCATCGATTTGCGCCGCCTTGATGATTTCATTGTCGACGCCGCGTAAACCGGCAAGAAACATGGCCATGACGAAGCCGGAAGATTGCCAGACGGCGGCAATGACTACCGTATAGATCGCCATTTTGGAGTCCTTGATCCAGTTGAAGCGGAAACTCTCCCAGCCCCATTGATGCATGGTGTTTTCAAGACCGATTCCCGGATCGAGGAACCATTTCCAGGCAACGCCGGTGACGATGAAGGAAAGGGCCATCGGATAGAGATAAATCGGGCGCAAGAACCCTTCGATGCGGATCTTCTGGTCGAGCAGGATGGCAAGACCGAGGCCAATCACAGTGCAAATGATGATATACAGCGAGGCGAAAATACCGAGATTGGTGATGGCGCGCCACCAATACGGCAACGCCCAGAGCTTGCGATAGTTTTCAAACCCGACAAAGCCGTAGGATGGCAGCATCTTGCTGTCGGTGAAAGACAGGATGCCGGTATAGGCGATGAAGCCGTAGACGAAAATCAGGACGATCAGAAAACTCGGTCCCAATACCAGTTTCGGTATCAGGTCCTGTATGCGGCTGCGGGTATCCATAGCCTCACCCCTCGATGTGTAATCTTATATTGCCGCGAAGCGTCGCGGGGTACCTGTCCGGGGCTACATCGCCCCGGACAGAAACGCCTAACTTATTTCGCCGCTTCAACAGCCGAAACGAGTTCCTTGACCGCTTCTTCCGAGGTCAAGTCGCCGTTGAATTCACGGGTCACAACGTCATAGATCGCGTTCTTGACAGCAGCCGGATTGGCATGGCCATGGGCCATCGACCCGAAGAGCGTGCCGGCCTTGTTGGCTTCGGCAAGATCCTTGATGGCCTTCTTGCCGCAATCATCAAAAGCCGTATCCGGAACATCCGTACGTGCGGGAGCAGAACCCTTTACGACATTGAACGCCGACTGGAAGGTCGGGCTTTCAATGGCCGATGCCATGACGAGCTGCGGCTTGAGCTGTGCTTCACTGACCTTGAACATCGCGAACTGGTCGGAGTTGAAGGTGACCGAGCCTTGAGTACCCGGGAAGCGCATGCAGACGAAATCCTTGCCTGGCACCTTGCCAGCCTTGACGAATTCGCCCTTGGCCCAGTCGCCCATGAACTGCAGACCTGCCTTGTTTTCGATGACCATGGCGGAAGCAAGATTCCAGTCGCGACCGGAGAAGTTGTCATCCACATAGGTACGCAGCTTGGTCATGCGGTCGAAGGCTTCCTTCATCTTGTCGCTGCCGAGAGCAGCGGGATCAAGGTCGATGAACGCCGACTTGTAGAAGTCGTTGCCGAGAGAAAGAACGACAGCATCGAAAATCGTCGCATCCTGCCATGGCACGCCACCGTGGGCGATGGGGGTGATGCCCTGCGCCTTGAAGTTGTCGAGAAGAGCGATCAGCTCGTCCCAGTTCGCAGGCTCCTTGCCACCGGCCTTGTCGAGGGCAGCCTTGTTGATCCAGATCCAGTTGGTCGAATGCACGTTGACCGGCGCTGCAATCCAGTGGCCGTCATATTTCGAGAACTTCTGCAGGGCGGTCGGGATCACGTCATCCCACTTTTCCTTGGCAGCAACTTCATCGAGATTGCCGAGAGCACCCTGTTTCGCCCAGTCGGTGATGTCGAAACCGAGCATCTGTACGGCCGTTGGCGGATTACCGGCGGTAACACGGGCACGCAGAACGGTCATCGCTTCGGTACCGCCACCACCGGAAACCGGCATGTCGGACCAGGTGATGCCCTTGGATTCCAGATCCTTCTTGAGCACTTCCAGCGCCGTCGCTTCACCGCCGGAGGTCCACCAATGCAGGACCTCGACGTTTTCGGCCGCACGGGCCATCGTTGCTGTACCGAGCAGCATTGCTGCAGCGGCAACAGTATTCATCAGCTTTTTCATAACGATCCTCCCAGAGAAAAAAGAGATAAAATTTAACATGTCCGACCGAAGGTGCCCTTAGGTCCGGGGCATTCATACAATAGGCAGAACGGCTATTACAATCGATTTAGTCTCCTGACCATACTACTTTCCTTCTACCCATGTGCATGTTCAAAGTCTTGGTTTCCGTATAGTCCTCTACCGCGTGCCTGCCGAGTTCACGGCCGAGCCCGGATTGCTTGTATCCACCGAAAGGCAGTTCCGACGCACCGTCCATGAAGGTGTTCATCCAGATGGTTCCAGCACGTACCTGGCGGCCAATCGTCATGCAGGTATCGAAGTCGCGGCTCCAGACGCCAGCGGACAGTCCATAGTCGATGGAATTCGCGATACGGACGGCGTCCTCCAGCGTCTCGAATGTTAGCACAGACAGCACCGGTCCGAATACCTCTTCCCGCGCCACGGCCATCTCCGGCTGGACTGCCGAAAGGATCGTCGGTGCCATGAATTGTCCCATGCCGAGATCGAGCGCTTCACCGCCATGGCTGACATTCGCTCCCGCGGAAGCGGCGTTGCGAACATAGGCGCCGACCTTGGCGAGATGCTCCGGCGTGATGATCGCGCCAACCTTGGTTCGCGGATCGAGCGGATCGCCAACGCTGACCTTGGCGGACAGCGCTGCGACCCGCTGTACGACTTCATCGGCGATATCGCGATGAACGATCAGGCGGGATCCGGCATTGCAGCATTCGCCTGCGTTGAAGTAGGCACCGAACACTGCAGCGTCGATGAAATCATCGAGATTGGCATCCGGAAACACGATCTGCGGGTTCTTGCCACCGAGTTCCAGCGAGACCTTTTTCAGGGTCTGGGCGGCATTGGCCATGGTCAGCTTGCCGATAAGCGTCGAGCCAGTGAACGAGACCATGTCGACATCCGGATGCGTGGTCATTGGCGCGCCGACTTCGGCACCCGTCCCGACGATAATATTGACCACGCCAGCCGGAACGCCGGCTTCCATCAGAATTTCACCGAGCACCAGGGTCGAGCCGGATGTCAGCTCAGATGGTTTCACCACAGCGGTGCACCCGGCAGCGAGCGCGAAGGGTAACTTCTGGCTTACGATGAGGAAGGGGAAATTCCAGGGCGTTATGATCGAGACGACACCGATCGCCTCGCGCAGGACGACACCCAATGTTGCATCGCCAAGCGTGTTATAGCTTTCGCCATGCAAGTCGCGGCCAAGTGCGGCCGCGTAACGCCAGATATCCACGGCGCCGCCGAGCTCCGCCTTGGCCTGGCTGATTGGTTTGCCTGACTCAATGCAGTCGAGATAAGCAAGTTCATCGGAACGCCCCGCGATAAGATCGGCGGCCTTGAGAATGATGTTCGAGCGCTCCGCGCCGGTCATGCGCGACCACGGTCCATTGTTGAACGCGTGGCGGGCGGCGGCAATTGCGCGCTCGGCATCAGCCTTGGTCGCTGCCTGATAACGCGAGACGACCACGCCATGACCGGGGCTTTTGCGCTCGATGACGCCGCCTTCCGCGCCGTCGGTCCACCGGCCGTCGATCAGCATCTGGAATTCGCGCACCTTGAAATTATCGAGTGCCTGAGGCCGCACCAGAACTGTCATTACCATTCTCCCTTGAACACGGGCTCACGCTTTTCGGCAAAGGCCGAAACACCTTCTTTGAGGTCCGCAGTTTTTGCGACGAGGATCGAGCCAAGCGCCTCGACCGCCGTTCCATTGTCTTCGCCATTGGCCGAAGCGATCATCAGTTTTGCCACCTCCACGGCGGCCGGGCCGCGCTTGGCAATGCGCTCCGCATAGGCTTGCGCCGTGGAAACCGCGGTACCGGTTTCGACCACATGATCGACGAGGCCAAGCATCAAACCCTCGCTTGCGTTGAAGATTTCACCGCCAAGCGCCATCCGGCGAACCACTTGCGCGCCAAAACGCCGGACCAGCCGCTGCGTGCCGGACCAGCCCGGCACCATGCCGAGGCCGGTTTCCGGCAGGCCGAGCTTGATCTGTGTTTCGGCGATACGGATATCCGCAGCAGCAGCCAATTCGAGGCCCCCGCCCAGTGCATGGCCGTTAAGAGCCGCGATCAAAGGTACACGCAGTGTCGCCAGCCGTTCGAAGACACGATGGCCGAAACGCACCCAGGCATGGCCGAACTCATTGGGCGTCATCGCTGCCCAAGCCTTGATATCGCCGCCTGCAGAAAATGCCTTGCCGGCGCCGGTGAGGATCGCGACCCGCACCTGCGCGTTGGTCTCCACTGCATCGCAGGCAGTGCTCAACTCCTTCAACATGTCGAGGTCGAAGGCATTGAGCTTTTCCGGCCGCGATACAGTGATCGTGGCGATAGGACCGACGAAAGTGACGTTGATGCGCGGGTCAGCCATGGAGCGTCCTTTGCGGTTTCTGCGGCAACTTCAGGCCGAATGGTTCCGGCGCGAACAGATGCGCGTCCATCAGCTTGAGGTCGCGGGCGACGACCAGCGGGAATTCCGACTGATCGAGAATGTGCGACTGCAGGTCCACCCCCGGCGCGATTTCGGTCAGGACCACGCCTTCCGGCCTCAGGACCATGACGCAGCGTTCGGTGACATAGGTGATGTCCTGCCCCTGCTCGACGGCGCGACGGCCGGAGAAAGTGACGTGTTCGACTTGCGTGACGAGCTTCTTCAGCTTGCCTTCCTTCTCGATGACCAGCTTTCCATCCTCGACATGTACTTTCGCACCGGCATTGAACATGCCGGAGAAGACGATCTTGCGCGCCCTTGCGGTGATATCGACAAAACCACCTGCGCCAGCTGTCACATGCGGACGGAAGCTGAGCTTCGACACGTTGACGGAGCCGGACTTGTCGATCTCGAGGAACGACAGCAGCGAGGCATCGAAGCCCGCGCCCTGGAAATAGGTGAACTGGTGCGGCGACGGGACAAAGGCTTCCGCGTTGGAAGCGCAGCCGAACGCGAAATCCAGAAGCGGAATACCGCCGACAGGTCCTTGCTCAATCACCCAGGTGACCGCCCCGTGCAAGCCTTCCTCAAGCAGAATACGCGGCACGTTGGCGGAAATGCCGAAGCCAAGATTGACGGCACTGCCGGCTTCGAGCTCGGTTGCGACGCGGCGCGCAATGACTTTCTGGATATTGAAATCCGGGAGTGCGAAATCTTCGAGCGGATGGAAAATTTCGCCGGAAATAGCCGGATCGTAGAGCGTTTGCGTGGTCTGCTGCTGGTCGGGATCGACGACGACGTAATCAACAAGGATGCCGGGAACGCGCACATCATGCGGCTTCAGCGAGCCGCTCTTGGTGATGCGTTTGACCTGCGCGATAACGATGCCGCCATTGTTGCGTACCGCGAGCGCCTGATCGAAGCCGCCGAGATAGGCGCCCTCATGTTCGTAGGTGAGATTGCCGCGTTCATCGGCGGTGGTGGCGCGAATGATTGCGACCTGCGGAATGATGGGCTTGAAGAACAGCCATTCCTCGCCGCCGAACTCGATCTTGCGGACAACCGGTTCCTCAGCGGCGGAGGCATTCATGGCGCAGCCCTGCCGGTCTGGATCGACAAAAGTATCGAGCCCGACCTTGGTGAAAACGCCCGGCCGCTTCGCCGCCGCTTCCCGGTGCATGTCGAACATGATGCCGGAAGGAATATTGTAGGCAGCTACCTCATCATTGCCGATCATCTGCCAGATCAGTGGAGGTTCGGCGCCGGACGGGCCGGATGGATAGGAGCCGCCGATGATCTTCTTGAGCAGACCCTTCTTGGCGATGTGATCGACACCCTTTATGCCGCTCATATCCCCTGCCGCAATCGGATGCAAGGTCGTGAGGTCGCGCGGATGACCAGTCGCATCGAAGCGAGCGCCGATGGCTTTCAACATCAGATCCGGACAGCCGAGGCCGCTCGAAGACGACACCGAAATGATCGCTTCGTCGGGGATGAGGTTCGCGGCCTCTTCGGGGGTGATGTGCTTGTTCATATCGGTATTCGTTACTCAGAGTCCGGGATTGATAGGTTGTGCAGTACCGGTCCTGGCAGCCTCGGTGACGGCGAGGCCAGCCGCCAGCGACCACAGGCCGTCTTCGCCGCTCGCTGCTGGCTTGCCCTTGCCTGCCATGGCTGCATGGAACTTGGCGATGCCGGTTTCGTAGAGGTTCTTCTGTTCCAGCTTCAGTTCCGTCTCGCCATCCGCATTGCGCAACGTTACGGTGCCGATCGGCCTCTGTGTCATCACATTGCGCCCGACAAGCGAACCTTCGGTGCCATGCACTTCGAAGCCGGTCTCGGCGTATTTCGTGGTGAAGCCATCATGAAACAGCGCTACAACACCCGACTTGAAACGCATGACGCCCATGACCGCATCTTCGAGCCCGGCCTTGGCGAGCCCGCTTTTCTGAGCGAATGCCGTCGCCTCGACGGGATTATCACCAAGAACGTAACGCAGGGTGTCCGTGTCATGTACTGTTATGTCGAGAATGACCCCGCCTCCGGCCTCCGGACGATCAAGCCGCCAGCCCTGCAGATGCGGGGGAAGGTAACCGGCATGAAAGACCTTGGCGGCAAGCGGCGTGCCGATCTTGCCAGCGGCAATCGCATCGCGCATCGCCGTGTGGCTGGCCGCGTTACGCAAATGATGATTGGTGGCGAAAACGACGTTTGCAGCTCGGCAGGCTTCGACCATAGCGCGCGCGTCGGCGAGACTCGTCGCCAGCGGCTTCTCGCATAATACGTGTTTGCCGGCTTTTGCAGCGGCCAACACCTGGTCCTTATGCAATTCGTTGGTCGTTGAAATATAAACAGCATCGACATCCGGATCGCTGACCAGCGCATCCAAAGTGGTCACCGACTTGGGGATGTTGTGGTCCGCTGCATATTTCCTGCCGCGCTCTTCATTGGTACTCATCACAACGACGATTTCGCCACTGCTGGCGCGGATCGCATCGATTACCCATTCGTGTGCAATAGTGCTTGCACCGATCAGTCCCCAGCGTGTCATGCCAGCTCCTCCAATTGTTTTACAGGTGCACCGCAGCTCTGACGCACGACCAGGCGCACCGACGTTACGATCGATTCCGGATCTGTTTGCCCGGCATTGATCTGCTTCAGGACCAGCTGTGCCGCCCGTTGACCCATGCCCTGCGGATCGACCGACACCGTTGTCAGCGCAGGTACGGCCGTCTTCGCCTCGATTACATCGTCGAAACCGACGACGCCGAAGCCCTTGCCGGGCTCGATATTGTTGGAACGCAGGCCGTCGCAAACGCCAAAGGCGACCGCATCATTGAGGCAGAGGGCCGAGGTCGGGCGCTCGGCAAAGACCATCATGCGTTCGACCGCAGCGGCACCGCCAGCGCGCGACGGAGCGGAATGGATGACGAATTTCTCGTTGAAAGGGATATTCGCCTCAACCAGCGCATCACGATAGCCGCGCAGCCGTTCGCCAAAAACCGCCGTATCCACAAATCCGCCCATGAAGGCAATGCGACGATGGCCAAGCGAGATCAGATGGCGGATAGCAGCCTTGGCGCCGGTATAATTGTCGGAAAGAAGCGTCGAGACTTTCGCGCCGGGCACATTGCGCACGACCAGCACCACGGGAATGCCGCTATCGGCGAGCGGCTTGATATCACTGGCCTCCGTGCCACGCGCCGGCGACAGGATCAGCCCGGCAATACCATTCTCGCGCATCGAGGAAATGACTTCGCGTTGACGATCGACACTCTCGCCGCTGTGAGCCAGGAACTGCACGTAGCCTGCAGACTGGACCATCATATCCATGCCGACAGCAAGCTCGGCAAAGAAACTGTTGGTGAGGTCATTGACGACAATGCCGATGATTTTTGATTTCGACTGCCGCAGGTTGGCGGCGCCGCGATTGTAGACGTAGCCAAGATCGCCGATCAGCGCATTGACCTTTTCGCGGGTCTTTTCATTGACGAGCGGACTACCCTGCAGGACCAGCGACACAGTGGATTTCGACACGCCGGCGGCGTGCGCAATATCCACAATACTGGTCCGGGTCTTGTTCAATAAAAGTCCTCCACTTGCTTTCATATAATTGGAACGTTCCAAATTCGTCAAGTTTTTTTATTGTGATACGGCTTGTTTGCGGGGTATAGCGATTTTTTCAGGCTATTAAATTGCTGCTTGTTTTTTGGAACGTTCCAAATTAAAAGGGGCCGATCGATCTGGGAGCGATGCAGAATGACCCTCAAAATTCAACTGCCGAATGCGAGCGGGGCGACACTCGATTACGCCTTGACCGGCGTTCCGATTGCCGCGTCTTCAAGCCCGCCAACGTTCAACCGGATCGCCTATGCGGCCGCCCACGTGGTTTCCGATCCATTGCGCGACGCCCGGCCTTGGGGTGCACCAGCAATCGATTGGGATGCAACCATGGCATTTCGCCATCACCTGTGGTCGCTTGGTTTCAAGATTGCCGAGGCCATGGATACGGCACAGCGCGGTATGGGCGTTGATTGGGCCGGAGCACGCGAACTGATCCGCCGCTCCCTTGCAGAATCGCGAACCGTGCCGGGCGCCGATCTGGCTTGCGGTGCGGGCACCGACCAGCTGACGCCCGACGCCACGCGAACCCTGCAGGACGTCATCGAGGCTTACGAAACGCAGATCGGATTTGTCGAAGCGGAGGGCGGACGGGCTGTCATGATGGCGAGCCGGGCGCTGGCGCGCGTGGCGCGCTCGACCGACGACTACCGCACGGTCTATGACCATATCCTGGGCCAGACGCGCGAGAAGGTCGTGCTGCACTGGCTGGGCGACATGTTCGACCCGCAGCTCGCCGGTTACTGGGGCTCGCCCTCATTCGAGCAGGCGCTGGAGACAGTTCTTGCAATCATTAGCGACAACAGGGGCAAAGTCGAAGGGATCAAGATTTCGCTGCTCGACAACGCCAAAGAAATCGAACTGCGCAAACGGCTGCCGGAAGGCGTGCTCTGCTTCACCGGCGATGATTTCAACTATGCCGAACTGATTGAAGGCGATGGCGACCGCTACAGTCATGCGCTGCTTGGCATCTTCGATGCCGTGGCGCCCTCGGCGTCCAAAGCCCTGGCGCATCTTGCCAAAGGCGAGCCTGAGCAATTTCGTGCTGTGATCGAGCCGACGGTTCCCCTGTCGCGCAAGATTTTCGAGGCCCCTACTCAATACTACAAGGCCGGAGTGGTATTCCTCGCATGGCTCAACGGCCACCAAAGCCACTTCACCATGCCGGCCGGCATGCAATCGGCGCGCGGTATCGTTCACTATGCGGATATCTTCCGGTTGGCCGACCAAGCCAATGTCCTGGACAAGCCCGAGCTCGCGGTTAGCCGCATGAAGAGCCTGCTGCAGGTCTATGGCATTTGAAGATCGGACCGGAATTCAGCCTGCTGGACCCGCAAATAGTATGAGATTCCCGTCTGGATCCAACACAATGAAATTTCGGGCTCCCCACGGTTCTTCCTTGATCGTTTGATGAAACGGCACGCCGTTGGCCTGATAATCCAGAAAAAGTTGTTTGATCTCTTCGGCTGTATCGACTGTGATCGATGCAGAGAGCAGGTGCTCACGCTCCCGGATGTCGCCGATGAATACGGGTTCACACACCAGCCGTAGCGCGAGCTGTGCCTTGTCGCGAATGACCTGTCCATAGAATGGCGGTTCGCCGTAGACGAAGTCGACCGTGAATCCCAGCTTGTCGATAAAGAAGCTGCACGACACTCGAATGTCGCTTACAAAGAGTTGCGCCGAGGTCGAACCAAGGACGGGTCGAAGTGCGGTTCGTTTGAATTGCGTGCTCATGCATTGGGCTCCTGACTTGAGCGCCAGCCATCCCTCGAACCCCATTTGACGTGCGACGAGTTCCTGCGCGTCTGTAAGTTTGAAGCTCGCTTCCAGTATCTCACTGTCACCAAGATGTTGAAACCGGGGCAAAATTGCCCTGATCTCGGCGGCCACGGGATAGTACCGTTCCCGATGCCAGCGCAAATACTGCTTGGCTTGCTTCTTCAGATTTTCAAGATTTGGCATAAGCGCATCTGTTGTTACATCATGGAGGCGGGCATTGCCCTTTCGACCTTGCGTCGATGCACCCTACGCAGCCTTAGAATAATCCATCGATCTGCGCCTATTTGTCAATGAGCAGAATTGTGATGAGAGAAAAAAGGGGCAGCGCCGAAGCGCCGCCCCTCCCCCCACCAAAACGCTTGGAACTTACTTGTTCCAGCTCTTGACCAGTTCATCGTAGTTGATGGTCTGGGGCTTTTCCTTTTCGTTCTCGACCTTCAACTGCGGAGCGAGATTGCCGTTTTTGACGGCATCGGCATTCCAGTAGGCAAGGTCATGTTCTTCGGCCAGTTTCGGACCGATGTCACCCTGCACGCCTGAACGCTCCAGACGGCCAAGAACTTTCTCCTGCTCGGAGCAGAGTGAGTCCATGGCTTCCTGAGCCGACTTTGCACCCGAGGATGCATCGCCGATCGCCTGCCACCAGAGCTGAGCCAGCTTCGGATAATCCGGAACGTTGGTACCCGTCGGCGACCATTGCAAGCGAGCCGGCGAGCGGTAGAACTCGATCAGGCCGCCAAGCTTCGGCGCGCGGTCTGTGAACGACTTGTGATCGAGCGTCGACTGACGGATGAAGGTGAGACCAACATGGCTCTTCTTCACGTCAACGGTCTTGGACGTGACGAACTGTGCATAGAGCCAGGCCGCCTTGGCACGATCGTCCGGGGTGGATTTGAGCAGTGTCCAGGATCCGGCGTCCTGGTAGCCGAGCTTCATGCCGTCCTTCCAGTAGACGCCATGCGGCGACGGGGCGAAACGCCATTTCGGTGTGCCATCCTCGTTGACTACCGGCAGGCCGGGCTTGACGAAGTCGGCGGTGAAGGCCGTATAGGTGAACATCTGCTGGGCAACCTCGCCCTGCGATGGCACCGGTCCCGACTCCGAGAAGGTCATGCCCTGCGCTGCGGCCGGAGCATAGGCCTTCATCCAGTCCAGATACTTCTGGATCGAATAGACCGCAGCCGGGCCGTTGGTGTCACCACCGCGCGCCACGCAGGAGCCCACCGGCCGCGAATTCGCATCGACCTTGATGCCCCATTCGTCGACCGGCTTACCGTTCGGGATGCCCTTGTCACCATTTCCGGCCATGGAAAGCCAGGCATCAGTGAAGCGCCAGCCGAGTGACGGGTCCTTCTTGCCATAGTCCATGTGACCATAGACCTTCTTGCCGTCCACTTCGCGGCCGGTGAAGAACTCGGCAATATCCTCATAGGCCGACCAGTTGACCGGCACGCCGAGATCGTAGCCATACTTCGCCTTGAAGTCCGCCTTGTTCTTCTCGTCGTTGAACCAGTCATAGCGGAACCAGTAGAGGTTCGCGAACTGCTGGTCAGGCAGCTGATAGAGCTTGCCGTCCGGCGCAGTGGTGAACGACTTGCCGATGAAGTCGTCGATGTCGAGTTCGGGATTGGTAACGTCCTTGCCTTCGTTCGTCATCCAGTCGGTCAGGCTGCGCGCCTGCTGATAGCGCCAGTGGGTACCGATCAGATCGCTATCGTTGATATAGGCATCATAGACGTTTTCGCCCGACTGCATCTGTGTCTGCAGTTTTTCAACGACGTCGCCTTCACCGATCAGATCGTGCGTGATCTTGATGCCCGTAATATCGGTGAACGCCTTGGCAAGGGTCTTCGACTCGTATTCATGCGTGGTGATGGTCTCCGAAACCACCTTGATGTCCATGCCGGCAAAAGGCTTTGCCGCATCGACGAACCACTGCATTTCCTTTTCCTGCCCAGCCCGGTCAAGGGTCGACATATCGCCGATTTCCTTATCGAGGAAAGCCTTTGCCTCGTCCATGCCGGCCCAGGCACTGCCTGCGCCAAACAGCAGCGCGAGGGCTGTGGTTGTTGTCAATAATCGCGTTCGCATATGTAGTCCTCCCAGAGTTGCGATTGCATCGTCAATTGTCCGACGGGTGCCGGACATATTGTTTCTAGACAAAGCGGAATACGCCGATTGCGTAGACCACAGAGAGAGCCAGAGCCCACCAGAGGTTCGGACCGATCAGTCCGAGCCAGGCGAGGTGAATGAATGCGCTGCCGAGCAGCGACACGAACAGGCGGTCGCCGCGTGTGGTTTCAAAGCGCAGGATGCCGACACGCGGATTGCCACCTGGAGATGCATATTCCCACACGGCCATCAGCGACATCAGAAAGAAAATAGTCAAGAAAAACAGGGCCGTCGGGAAGGTCCAGGCCATCCAACCGCCTTTGACAAGTGGCGCGAACCAGTCGCGCGCACCGTCCTTGAAAGGAACCGCTCCCACGAGCAGCCCGACCATGATTGCGAAAGCGGCGACGACTGCCGCCAGCGTTACAGGCCAACGCCTTGTCGTTTCCATTATACCCTCCCCAGGGCGAAGCCCTTGGCGATGTAATTGCGGACGAAGTAAATAACGATCGCACCCGGAATGATGGTCAGCACCCCGGCCGCAGCCAGAACGCCCCAGTCCATGCCGGAAGCCGAAACCGTGCGGGTCATGATGGCGGCGATCGGCTTTGCCGCGGTGGTCGTCAGGGTGCGGGCGATCAGCAGTTCCACCCATGAGAACATGAAGCAGAAGAAGGCCGCAACGCCGATGCCGCTGGCGATGAGCGGTACGAATATCTTCACGAAGAAACGCGGGAAGGAGTAGCCGTCGATATAGGCGGTTTCGTCGATTTCTTTCGGAACGCCCGACATGAAGCCTTCAAGAATCCACACGGCCAGCGGTACATTGAAAAGGCAGTGTGCGAGCGCCACGGCGATGTGCGTATCAATCAGGCCAAAGGCCGAATAAAGCTGGAAAAATGGCAACGCAAACACGGCAGGCGGTGCCATGCGGTTGGTCAGCAGCCAAAAGAACAGATGCTTGTCGCCGAGGAAGCGGTAACGCGAGAAGGCATAGGCTGCAGGCAATGCCACCAGCACCGAGATCACCGTGTTCATCACCACATAGATGATGGAATTGATATAACCCTTGTACCAGGACGGATCGGTGAAGATGACCGCGTAATTGTGCAAGGTGGGGTTCTGCGGCCACAGCGAGAAAGCGCCGAGGATTTCCTGGTTGGTCTTGAAGCTCATATTGATGAGCCAATAGATCGGCAGCATCAGGAAGATGATATAGATCGTCGGGATCAGCCACCAGAACTTCGATTCATCGCCGCGTTTGCGCATCTTGCGGGCGAGCGCCTTGTCAATCCGGTGCTGTTCGGCCTCCGGACGTCCGCTTGTGCGTGCAAGTGTGTCTTGTTGCACCGACATTTCAGCGCTCCGCATCGTAGTTGGTCATGACGGTATAGAAGACCCATGACAGCAAGAGGATGATCAGGAAGTAGATGATGGACATCGCCGCTGCCGGACCAAGGTCGAACTGGCCGACCGCCACCTTTACCAGGTCGATCGACAGGAAGGTTGTCGAATTGCCGGGGCCACCGCCTGTAACCACGAAAGGCTCCGTATAGATCATGAATGAGTCCATGAAGCGCAGCAACACGGCGATCAGCAGCACGCGGTTCATCTTGGGCAGCTGGATGTAGCGGAAAACTGCCCAGCGCGACGCACCATCAATCTTGGCTGCCTGGTAGAAGGCATCGGGGATCGAAACGAGACCGGCGTAGCAGAGGAGGACGACGAGGCTCGTCCAGTGCCAGACATCCATGATGATGACGGTAAACCACGCATGCATCGGGTTCTGCACATAGTTATAATTGATGCCGAGATTCGCCAGTGTGCGTCCGAGAAGCCCGATATCGACACGTCCGAACACTTGCCAGATGGTACCGACGACATTCCACGGTATGAGCAAGGGCAATGCCATCAGGACCAGGCAGACGGGAACACCCCAGCCCTTGCGCGGCATGTTGAGCGCAATGATGATTCCGAGAGGAACCTCGATCAGCAGAATGATCGCGGAAAAGATCAGATTGCGGCCAAGGGAGGCGTGGAAGCGCTCGGAATGCAGAACCTCATCAAACCATTCCGTCCCCGCCCAGAAGAACTGGTTGTTGCCGAACGTATCCTGCACCGAATAATTGACCACGGTCATCAGCGGAATAATGGCTGAGAACGCCACCAACAGCAGAACCGGCAGGACCATGAACCAGGCTTTGTTGTTCCAGGTTTTCTCCATGGCTACAGCCCTCCCACGCGCCAGCTATCGGCATAGATGTTGATGCCCTTCGGATCGAAGGCGATGTGCGGTTCGGCCGGGATATCCCCGCCTTCCTCGACAATGATGGCGATGTCCTGGTTTTCGAGCCGGGTCCGGACGATCTTGTGCCGGCCGATATCCTCGACCTTGGCAATTTTCACGGGCATCCCCGAGCGTCCAAGCCGCACATATTCCGGACGGATCCCAAGTTCGATTACCTTCGCGTTGGCGGGCATCACTGGCGAAGGCAGCTGGATCTGATGGCTGCCGATCTGCGCCATGCCGCCGGAAAGTTTCACGGGCATGACGTTCATGCCGGGCGAGCCAATGAAATAACCGACGAAAGTGTGTTTCGGCCGCTCGAACAATTCTTCCGGCGTGCCGATCTGCACGATCTCGCCGTCATACATGACGACGACTTTCTGGGCGAAGGTCAGCGCTTCCGTCTGATCGTGCGTGACATAGACCATCGTGTAACCGAAGCGCTGGTGCAATTGTTTCAACTGCGATCGAAGCACCCATTTCATGTGTGGGTCGATAACCGTGAGCGGCTCGTCGAAAAGGATCGCGTTGACATCGGACCGGACGAGACCACGGCCGAGCGAAATCTTCTGCTTCTGGTCGGCGGTAAGGCCACGGGCCTTCTTTTTGGCCCAGCTGGCAAGGTCGATCATCTCCAGCGTCTCGCGCACCTTGCGGTCGATTTCCGCTTCGGGAACGCCGCGGTTGCGCAAGGGAAAGGCGAGATTGTCGTAAACGGTCATCGTGTCGTAGATGACCGGGAACTGGAACACCTGCGCGATATTGCGTTCCTGCGTCGACAGGTTGGTCACGTCAACGCCGTCGAAGAGCAATTGCCCGTGCGAGGGATGGATCAACCCGGATATGATGTTCAAGAGCGTGGTCTTGCCGCAACCGGACGGTCCGAGCAGGGCATAGGCACCGCCGTCTTCCCAGCTGTGATGGACTTCCTTCAGCGCATAGTCCTTGTCCGACTTGGGGTTGGGACCGTAGGCGTGACGGATATGGTTGAGGTCGATGCGTGCCATGGTTCCCCCTATGCCGCCAGCTTCTGGCGGCGGCTGACGGAATTGCCGCTCGCGTCGAAAATCACCAGATTGCGCGGGTCGATGAAGATGTCGATCTCCTCATCGGGCGCATAGATATGGATGCCATGCGTCAGCATCGTCCAACGCGCATCGGCGAAGGAGAGGTGGACAAAGCTTTCAGAACCTGTGATTTCGGTGGCCGTGACCGTGGCTTTAAGGCCGATCTCGTCAGGATTCCTGCGGCTCGTGTTCACATGATGCGGCTGGAAACCGATCGTGTAAGCACCATCGGCGAACTCCGCGAGATGCGCCGGTACGGGCAGCGTAACGCCGCCTTCGAGCTGAAATGCCTTGCCGAATTTCGCCAGCGCAATCGTGTTGAGCGGTGGATCGGCGAAAGTCTGTGCTGTTATCAGATCATCGGGCTTGCGGAAAACATCGATGGTCGGCCCGAACTGGGTGATGCGGCCTTCGGACAATGTCGCCGTGTTGCCGCCAAGCAGCAGGGCTTCGTGCGGCTCGGTCGTGGCATAGACGAAGATCGTACCGGATTCGGCGAAAATCCTTGGCAGCTCCTGACGCAGTTCCTCGCGCAGCTTGTAATCGAGATTGGCAAGCGGCTCGTCCAGCAGAACCAGCTTGGCGTTCTTCACGATAGCGCGCGCCAGCGCAGTGCGCTGCTGCTGACCGCCGGAAAGATTGAGCGGCGTGCGATCGAGGAAGGGCGTAAGCTTGAGCATTTCGGCCGCCTTGCGTACTTCGCGGTCGATTGTCGCTTTGTCGGCTCCAGCCACGCGCATCGGCGAGGCGATGTTCTCGTAGACCGTGAAGGCCGGGTAATTGATGAACTGCTGATAGACCATGGCAACCGAACGCTTCTGTACCGGAACGCCGGTCACGTCCTTGCCGTCGAACCAGACAGAGCCAGAGGTCGGCACGTCGAGTCCTGCCATGATGCGCATGAGGCTGGTCTTGCCGGACAGAGTCGGCCCGAGCAGGACATTCAGCGTTGCATGTTCCAAAGTCAGCGATATATCGCTGAGATGGGGTTTTCCGCCCACTACCTTGGATACATTCCGCAGTTCCAACATTCCAACTCCTCCCAGAGACAGTGCAGACCTGTCTGCACCGTATCATTCAATTCTATTCCGCCGCGATCTGGCGCCGTCTATCGACAGCATTTTCCATGAAACGGTCGAGCGCAGCAGCCTCATCGGCACTCAAATGCAAACCCTTTTTTGTCCGACGCCAGAGAACATCCTGAGCCGTCACCGCCCATTCGTTTTCGATCTGATAGCGCACCTCGGCTTCATAAAGGTCAGAGCCGAAATGCCTGCCAAGATCGGCGACAGAAGCAGCTTTGCCAAGCACCAAGCGTACCTTCGTACCATAGAGCCGGAACAGGCGATGTGCATGGCGTGGATCGAGAAATGGATAATCGCCTTTGAGTTTCTGCAGCTCCGCATCAAAAGCGGTGGCTGCAAAGTCGCCGCCCGGTAGTGTTCCGGACGCCGTCCAAGGCTTGCCGCGCTTGCCAAGCTGGTCTTCGATCTTTTCCAGCATGTGCTCGGACAAGCGCCTGAATGTGGTGATCTTGCCGCCAAATATATTGAGCAGCGGCGCCCGGCCTTCGGGCGCGTCGGTCTTCAGTACATAGTCGCGCGTGGCTTCCTGTGCCTTCGAGGCACCGTCATCGTAGAGCGGGCGCACGCCTGAATAAGTCCAAACGACCTGGTCGCGCTTCACTGGCTCGACAAAGTATTCGCTGGCGGCAGCGCAAAGATAATCGATCTCGGCATCGCTGATTTTCACTTCGGCCGGATTGCCGTGATAGTCCTGGTCGGTGGTGCCGATGAGGGTGAAATCCTGCTCGTAGGGAATGGCGAAAATGATGCGGCCATCGGTGTTCTGGAAGAAATAGGCGCGCGGATCATCGAACTTTTTCTTCACGACGATATGGCTGCCCTGCACGAGACGAACGTTGTGCGCATTATTGCTGCCGACAACGCCGGTCAAGACCTCATCGACCCATGGCCCGGCGGCATTGACCAGAAGACGCGAGCGGACCTCTTCTGTCGCGCCGGTCAACCCGTCCTGCAGCGTCAGTGTCCAATGATCCGCATCGCGGCGGGCACTGACGACTTTCGTACGTGTGCGGATGACCGCGCCACGATCTGCCGCGTCACGGGCATTGAGAGCGACCAGCCGTGCATCGTTTACCCAGCAGTCGGAATATTCGAAGGCCTTGGTATAGAGCGACTTCAATGGCTTGGCTGCCGGATCTCTGGTCATATCCAGCGTGCGTGTGGCAGGAAGCTTCTTGCGTCCGCCAATGTGGTCGTAGAGAAAAAGTCCAAGCCGCAAGAGCCAGGCTGGACGCAGTCCCGCATGATGCGGGAGAACAAAACGCAGCGGCCAGATGATATGCGGCGCGCTGGCCCAAAGCACTTCGCGCTCCATCAGCGACTCGCGCACCAGCCGGAATTCGTAATATTCGAGATAGCGCAAGCCGCCATGGATGAGCTTGGTCGAACCGGAGGACGTACCGCTGGCGAGATCGTTCATCTCCGCGAGAAAAACCGAAAAACCACGGCCGACAGCATCGCGCGCAATGCCGCATCCATTGATGCCGCCGCCGATGACAAAGATGTCGTAGACCATGTCGACCAGATTAGACAATCCCTGCGCTCCCCATTTCGCAGTGCACCATTTCTTCGCAATTGCGAAAGACATACGGAAGCATTACGAAACCAATACGAAACTAAAAGGAACTATACCGCGCATGGCGACGGCGCACAAGTGCATTGTCAAATCGAAGTTTCGATGAGCTGAACGTCCGCATCGACGCAAATCTGGCGGATTGCTTCACTTTCGCAGCGGTCGGTGATGAAGGTGTGGACTTGGGAAAGATGGCCGATTCGAACCGGCGCCGTGCGTTCGAATTTGGTTGAATCGGAGACGAGGATCACATGGCGTGCATTGGCCATGATCGCCTGCGCCACCTTGACCTCGCGGAAATCGAAATCGAGCAAGGCGCCGTCGCTGTCGATAGCGGACGTTCCGATGACGGCGAAATCCACCTTGAACTGACGGATAAAATCGACCGCCGCTTCGCCAACGATTCCGCCATCGGACCCGCGCACGACACCGCCCGCGATAACGACCTCAATGTCCGGGTAAATACGTAACTTGTTGGCAACATTGATGTTATTTGTGATTATCATCAGGCCCTTGCGGTCAAGTAGTGCCTGCCCCACCGCCTCCGTGGTGGTGCCGATGTTGACGAATAGAGAGGCATTGTCGGGGATGAGGTCCGCCGCGGCGCGGCCAATCGCTTCCTTTTCGTTCGCAGCAATCAAACGCCGCGCCTCGTATTCCAAATTCTGCACGCCGGAGGGAAACAGCGCGCCGCCGTGGATACGGTTGAGCAGGCGCTGGTCACAAAGGTCGTTGAGATCCTTGCGAATGGTTTGCGGCGTGACATTGAAATGAATGGCGAGATCGTCCACGAGAACGCGTCCGTGCTCCTTGGCCATTTCCAGAATTTCGGCGTGCCTGGGAGCGAGAAACATGACTTGCGCTTTCATTTTCGTTTTTCTGCAGCCTATACGAAAACGAAAATGAAAGCGCGTGTCAATCTATGGGTAAACGAACCCGGCTCGTTTCCCTATGCCGTTGCGCCTTCGATGATGTCGAACCCCGTATTGATGATGGTCTTTTCGGCGGGCCGCTCGCGGCTTTCAAGCAATTTTTCGGCAGCGGTTTTTCCAATGAGAAAACGTTTCGACAGGATCGTTGACAGAGGCATTGGCATGGCCTGGCCGATATCGAGTCCATTGAAACCAAATATACCAAGCTTATCCTTCACGGCGATTCCGGCATGCATGCAGTGAAAAATGCCGCCCATCGCCATATCGTCATTCGGGAATACAACAACGTCCAGGTCAGGATGGGTAGCAAGGAGTATTTCCAGTGCGTCGCGCCCCGCCTTGGTCGAACTCGCGTCGGGATAACAATGCTCTGCAACAAGAGACAGGCCAGCCTCCTGCAATGCCGAGCACAGCCCTTCATAACGGGCACTGGCGCGGTCGTCTGTCGTTACGTTGTGCCTGGCATAGCCGAAACGGCGATAACCGCGCTGAACGAGATGTTTTCCGGTTTCATAGCCAGCCTGGCGATGCGACATGCCAACGGCAATGTCTACAGGCTCGCCATCGATGTCCATCAATTCGGCGACCCGGAAGCGGCCATGCTCCAGATGCCGGCGCGCGGTCGGCGTGTGATGCAGGCCGGCGACGATCACCGCTGCCGGCTGCCAGGCGAGAAAAGAGACGAGAATCCGCTCTTCAATCAGCGGATCGTAGTCAGTGACACCGATCACCGGCTGGAACGCCGTTTCGGTAAGCGCCGTATGAATGCCGCGCAGTACGTCTGGAAAGACGATGTTCGATAGCGATGGCAGCAGCACGCTCATCAGCGTGGATCCTGCAGAAGCAAGGGTACCAGCGGCGCGGTTGGGAATATAGCCAAGCTCGGCAATGGCTGTCAGCACACGCGCTCTGGTTGAGTCTGCGATAGGCCCTTGCGCACGAACAACCCGCGACGCCGTGATTTCGCTCACACCCGCAAGCCGCGCAACATCGGCAAGCGTCGGCATATCGGGACTTCGGTGAGCGTTGCGTTTGCGCGGCATAAGCACCAATCCAGTGCGATTGACAAGATTTATGACAGCGCTACCATAAAAGGCTTGATGAATGCTAGTCAGTGTGCATAACTTTGCACCACGTTCTTATATATTAGTGCGATGATTGGTGCGACGGGCCCGGGAGGGGCTTGCAGGGAGGACTTCTTCTTATGCATGTTTTGGTGATCGGCGCAGCCGGAATGGTTGGCCGCAAATTGCTCGACAGGATCGCTGCCGAGCCCGGCTCCCTGGGTGGAGACATCGACAGGTTGACACTGGTCGATGTCATCGAACCCGCCGCGCCTGAAGCCTTTGCGGACATTTCCGTGACCAAGGCGGCAGACCTCTCGGACCCTGGCGTAGCGGAATCCCTGATCGCAAGCCGTCCGGACATGATCTTTCACCTCGCGGCGATCGTCTCCGGTGAAGCAGAAGCCGATTTCGAAAAGGGCTACAAAGTCAATCTCGATGGAACCCGGGCGCTATTCGAGGCGATCCGATTGGAAGGCAAAAATGCTCCCTACAAGCCTCGCGTGGTATTTGCCTCATCCATCGCCGTGTTCGGAACGCCTTTCCCGGACAAGATCGGCGATGAATTCTTCACGACACCCCTGACCAGCTATGGCACGCAGAAGGCGATCTCTGAACTCCTCCTGTCGGACTACAGCCGCCGCGGTTTCTTCGACGGGATAGGTATCCGCCTGCCGACGATCTGCATTCGTCCAGGCAAGCCCAACAAGGCGGCATCCGGTTTCTTTTCCAACATCCTGCGCGAGCCACTGGTGGGTCAGGAAGCGGTACTTCCCGTGGACGAAAATGTGCGGCACTGGTTTGCCAGCCCGCGTGCTGCCGTCGGATTTTTCCTCCATGCCGCAACGCTGGACCTCGACAAGGTCGGTGCAAGACGCAATCTTTCCATGCCCGGACTTTCGGCTCTGGTCGGCGAGGAAATCGACGCGCTGCGCCGCGTGGCCGGCGATAAGGCGGTCAAGCTGATCCGCCGCGAACCCGATGCAACAATTCAGAAGATCGTTGCCGGCTGGGCAACCGACTTCGACACGACGCGCGCCACGAAGCTTGGCTTCAAGGCAGAAACGGCTTTCGATGATATCATCAAGGCACATATCGAAGACGAACTGGGCGGGAACGTTGCGGCATGAGTAAAGAGGATTCAGGCAAGGGGAAGATCGCGCTGGTTACCGGCGGCGGCACCGGCGTGGGCAAGGCTATTACCACAGCGCTGCTTGGCGCAGGCTATACGGTTGTGATTTCCGGGCGCCGCAAGGATGTACTGGAAGATGCTGCCAAGGCGTTGGAGAGCGAAACGGGCGGCACCGTTAAAGCCATTTCTGCTGATGTCAGCGATCCGAAATCGGTCGCTGCGCTTTTCGATGCAATCAAATCCGAATTCGGTCGGCTCGACCTGCTCATCAACAATGCAGGGGTCAATGTTCCGAATATCCCGATGGAAGAACTGACCTTCGATCACTGGAATTCGATTGTGGGCGCCAATCTCACCGGCGTTTTCCTGTGCACGCAGCAGGCGATGAAATTGATGAAAGCGCAAACACCACGTGGTGGACGCATCATCAACAATGGCTCCATTTCGGCACAAACGCCCCGGCCGAATTCCGCGCCTTACACGGCGACGAAGCACGCGGTGACCGGCTTGACCAAATCGACAGCGCTGGATGGCAGACCATTCGACATTGCCTGCGGTCAGATCGATATCGGCAATGCCACGACCGAGATGACATCGAAGATGGCGACCGGCGTGCTACAAGCCAATGGCGAGACCGCCAGCGAGCCAACCATACCGGCGCATTATATCGGCGATGCGGTGGTGCATATGGCAAGCTTGCCATTGGAGGCCAATGTACTGACGATGACGATCATGGCTACGAAGATGCCGCTGGTCGGGCGCGGCTAAAGGATACTCGACAGCGATTTCTTTAAAGAACGTTGTCTTACGAAATTTTGGAGGAGAAGGCATGGCATCGGTTGAATTCGCCAATGTACGAAAATCATTCGGCACGCACCCGGTTATCAAGGGTGTCGACATCGAGATCGCCGACGGCGAATTCGTTATTCTGGTCGGGCCCTCCGGCTGCGGCAAGTCCACATTGCTGCGCATGCTGGCGGGGCTTGAGAACATCTCTGCGGGCGAGATCAAGATCGGCGGAAAGGTTGTCAACAACCTCGCGCCGAAAGAACGTGATATCGCCATGGTGTTTCAGAACTATGCGCTCTATCCGCACATGACCGTCGCCGACAATATGGCTTTTTCCCTGAAGCTGAAGGGTGCGCCAAAGTCGGAGGTCGACAAGCGCGTGAAGCCCGCAGCGGAGATCCTCGGACTTTCGCCGCTGCTCGACCGCTTTCCACGCCAGCTTTCCGGCGGTCAGCGCCAGCGCGTTGCCATGGGCCGCGCCATCGTGCGCGACCCGCAGGTCTTCCTGTTCGATGAGCCGCTATCCAACCTCGATGCCAAGCTGCGTGTCGCCATGCGCGCGGAGATCAAGGAATTGCACCAGCGCCTGAAAACAACCACCGTCTATGTCACGCATGACCAGATCGAAGCCATGACCATGGCCGACAAGATCGTCGTCATGCATGACGGCCTGGTCGAACAGATCGGCGCGCCGCTCGAGCTTTATGACCAGCCGGCCAATCTTTTCGTGGCCAGCTTCATCGGCTCGCCGGCGATGAATATGATCAAAGGCAAGCTCGATCCGAATGACGGACTGAAATTCACCACAGAAAAGGGTGTCGTGCTGCCGGTTGCCAAAGCACCGCAAAGCGCCAAGGGCCGCACGTTGATTTATGGACTGCGCCCCGAACACATGACCATTGCGGATGGCGGAATTCCCGCCGAAGTGGTGGTCATCGAGCCAACCGGATCGGAAACCCAGATGATCATGCGCGTTGGCGGCGATCTCGTCACAGGTGTTTTCCATCAGCGTATCAGTGCGAAACCCGGCGAAACTGTCGGTCTGTCGATCCATGCTGAAGCGACATATCTGTTCGATGCGGAGACGGGCAAGCGTTTGGCCTGAAGCTCAACGGTATCTGCCAGTCGGGGTGCAGATGCCGGATACAATTCCCCGCAAGAGCATTTTGAACAAGCCTTTCTAGTTTATCCGGTCGTTAAATGGAGGAGCATCAATGACCATCAACAGAAGACATCTACTCGGCGCATCTGCCGGTCTCGTGGCCGCAGCCGGAATGGGCCGGTTCGGTCTCACGCCGGCATTCGCGCAATCGGCACCCGCTTACAAACCGGAAGAAGGTGCGACCCTTCGCCTGCTGCGTTGGGTGCCGTTCGTCCCGGCTGAAGAGGCCGCATGGCTCGCCAACACCAAGAAGTTCACCGACGCCACGGGCGTTCAGGTGCGCATCGACAAGGAAAGCTGGGAAGACGTTCGCCCGAAGGCTGCCGTTGCGGCCAATGTCGGTTCTGGCCCGGACATGGTCATGAGCTGGTTCGATGATCCGCAGCAATATCCGGACAAGCTCGTCGATGTGACGGAGCTTGGCGAATATCTTGGTGGAGCACATGGTGGCTGGTATCCAGGCCTCGAAGGCTATGCCAAGCGCGACGGCAAGTTCATCGCACTGCCGCTCTGTGCCATCGGTAACGCGGTCGTCTATCGCGACAGCCACATGAAGGCGGCCGGTTTCAGCGAATTCCCGAAGGATACGGCTGGTTTCCTCGAACTTTGCAAGGCCATGCAGGCAAAGGGGACGCCTGCGGGCTTCCCGCATGGCAAGGCGGTCGGCGACGGCAACAACTATGCCCATTGGCTGCTCTGGAGCCATGGCGGCAAGATGGTCGACGAGAGCGGCGCGGTGGTGATCAACAGCCCCGAGACGCTGGCATCTGTCAAATATGCGCAGGAACTCTACAAGACCTTCATTCCGGGTACGGAAAGCTGGCAGGACGTCAACAACAATCGCGCATTCCTTGCCGGTCAGGTCTCGCTGACTGCCAATGGCGTGTCGGTTTACTACGCCGCAGTGAAGGATCCCGCAATGAAGGCGATCGCTGACGATATGCGCTCGACCAATCTGCCGATCGGGCCAGTTGGTCAATCGGTCGAACTGCACCAGACGTCGACGATTTCGATCTTCAAGCACACAAAATATCCTGAGGCCGCGAAGGCCTATCTGCAGTTCATGTATCAGGCTGAGAACATGAATGCCTGGATCGAGGGTGCCAGCGCCTATTGCTGCCAGCCGCTGAAGGCTTTCGCCAACAATCCGGTGTGGACGTCCAATCCGATCCATGCCGCCTATGCGAAGGCATCCGGAACCCTGCGCCCGAACGGCTATGCCGGCCCGCTTGGCGCTGCCTCGGCGGGAACCATGGCCGACTATGTCCTGGTGGATATGTACGCGACCGCCGTTACCGGCCAGATGACGCCCGAAGACGCCATCGCCCAAGCCGAGAAGCGCGCAAACCGTTACTACAAGGTCTAGGCAACGAGACCGGCTTCCGCTGTCCAGAAAAAGGGCTGCGGAAGCCAACTCATCAGCTAATTTGGCAACCGGAGATATCCGATGACAATGACGACAACTGCGAAGCAGCCCTTGGCCTTCGGAAATATCGCCCGGAGCAATACCGCCGTCGGCTTGTTTTTCATGCTGCCGGCCGCCGTCTTTCTCCTGTGCTTTTTGACCTATCCGCTCGGCCTCGGTGTCTGGCTCGGCTTTACCGATACGACGATCGGCAGGGACGGCATTTTCATCGGCCTCGAGAACTATCAGGCGCTGGCCAGGGATTCGGTCTTCTGGATGGCAGTCTACAATACGATTTTCTACACGCTCATCGCCTCGATCCTGAAGTTCGGGCTCGGCCTGTGGCTGGCATTGATCCTCAACGAGCATCTGCCGTTTAAATCCTTCTTCCGCGCAATCATCCTTTTGCCATGGGTGGTTCCGACTGTCCTTTCGGCGCTCGCGTTCTGGTGGATCTATGATGCGCAGTTCTCGATCATTTCCTGGTCGTTGATGAAACTCGGCTGGATCCACAGCCCGATCAATTTCCTTGGTGATCCCAATAACGCACGCGCTTCGGTGATCGCAGCCAATGTCTGGCGCGGTATCCCCTTCGTCGCGATTTCGCTGCTCGCCGGGCTTCAGACCATTCCGCAATCGCTGCATGAGGCAGCGTCCCTTGATGGGGCGACCGGATGGCAGCGCTTTCGCTTCATCACACTGCCAATGCTGACACCGATCATCGCAGTGGTAATGACATTCTCGGTGCTGTTCACCTTCACTGATTTTCAGCTTATCTACGTCCTGACCAAGGGCGGGCCGGTCAACGCCACGCACCTGATGGCGACCCTCTCATTCCAGCGGGGCATACCCGGTGGTCAACTTGGCGAAGGTGCGGCGATTGCCGTTGCCATGATCCCGTTCCTGCTTGCATCGATCCTGTTCTCATTTTTCGGCCTGCAGCGCCGTAAATGGCAACAGGGCGGACAGGATTGAGGGAGGAAACGAACATGAGCATTACCGAACAGACCAACCCGCATGTTCTCACCGACGACGCGCAGGGCATGAGCTATCTCAATCGGCTGCCACGGCGGATCGTCGTCCTGTACCTGCCGCTTGCCGTCTTTGTCTTTGTGCTGCTGTTCCCATTCTACTGGATGGCGATCACGGCGGTGAAGCCAAACTCGCAGCTGACGGACTACAACAACTACAGTCCGTTCTGGGTCGTGAAGCCGACGCTCGACCACATCAAATACCTGCTGTTCGAGACATCCTATCCAGGCTGGTTGTGGAACACACTGGTCGTTGCGGTGTGCGCCACAGCGCTATCTCTGGTGGCATCCGTTTTTGCGGCCTATGCTATAGAGCGAGTGCGGTTCTCAGGATCGCGCCCCGTCGGCCTTTTGATCTTCCTCGCTTATCTGGTGCCGCCGTCGATTTTGTTCATTCCGCTTGCCGTCATCGTCTTCAAGTTTGGCATCTATGACACCAAACTCGCGCTGATCTTCACCTACCCGACCTTCCTTATTCCCTTCTGCACCTGGCTGCTGATGGGCTACTTCCGCTCGATCCCGTTCGAGCTCGAGGAAAGCGCCCTGGTGGATGGCGCGTCGCGGTGGCAGATCCTCATCAGGGTCATATTGCCGCTGGCGGTACCGGGATTGATCTCGGCCGGTATTTTTGCCTTCACTTTGTCGTGGAATGAGTTCATCTATGCGCTGACCTTCATCCAATCCTCGGAAAACAAGACTGTTCCGGTCGGTGTCCTGACGGAGCTGGTGCGAGGCGATGTTTTCGAGTGGGGCTCACTGATGGCAGGCGCACTTTTCGGGTCGCTGCCGGTCGTCATTCTCTACTCATTCTTTGTCGACTATTACGTTTCTTCCATGACCGGCGCGGTCAAGGAATAGCGGACACCCAGGAGTTCCTTGCAAATGACGACTTCCCACACCCCGAAAAAACTTCGCTCGCAGGAATGGTTTGACAATCCTGACAATCCGGGGATGACGGCGCTCTATCTGGAGCGCTACCTGAACTACGGTTTGACCCGCGCCGAGCTGCAATCGGGCAAGCCGATCATCGGCATCGCGCAGACCGGCTCCGACCTATCGCCGTGCAACCGCCATCACATCGAGCTGGCCAAGCGCGTGCGTGATGGCATCATTGCGGCGGGGGGAATTCCTTTCGAGTTTCCGGTGCATCCGATCCAGGAAACCGGCAAGCGCCCAGGCGCCGCGCTCGACCGCAACCTTGCCTATCTTGGCCTCGTTGAAGTCCTGTTCGGCTATCCGCTGGACGGCGTCGTTCTGACTATCGGCTGCGACAAGACCACCCCCGCCATGCTGATGGGCGCTGCTACCGTCAATATCCCTGCGATTGCGCTTTCCGTCGGACCGATGCTGAACGGCTGGCATCGCGGCGAACGCACCGGGTCCGGCACCATCGTGTGGAAGTCACGCGAGAAGCTCACATCGGGCGAAATCAACTATGACCAGTTTATGGACATCGTCGCTTCGTCCGCTCCTTCCGTCGGCTATTGCAACACGATGGGCACCGCGACCACGATGAATTCACTCGCCGAAGCCCTCGGCATGGAACTGCCCGGTGGCGCTGCGATACCGGCGCCTTATCGTGAGCGCGGACAGATCGCGTATGACACCGGCAAGCGCATCGTCGATATGGTGTGGGAAGATCTGAAGCCCTCGGATATCATGACCCGCGCGGCATTCGAAAACGCCATCGTGATCAATTCAGCGATCGGCGGTTCGACAAATGCGCCAATCCATCTCAACGCCATCGCCCGGCACCTCGACATTCCCCTCGACAACGACGACTGGCAGGCTATCGGCCACGACGTGCCGCTGCTGGTCAACCTGCAGCCGGCAGGCGAATATCTCGGCGAAGATTACCACCGCGCGGGCGGCGTGCCCGCCGTCGTCGCGGAGTTGATGAAAGCCCGCAAGCTGCCACATCCGGGCGCGCTGACCGTCAATGGCCAGAGCATCGGTACAAACTGCGAAAGTGCCGAAAATCTCAATACGGATGTCATCAAGACCTATGATGCGCCGCTGAAGAAGAAGGCCGGTTTTATCAACCTGAAAGGTAATCTCTTCGACAGCGCTATCATGAAGACCAGCGTGATCTCCGAAGAGTTCCGCGAGCGCTATCTGTCCAACCCGGACGATCCGGAAGCGTTCGAAGGCATCGCCGAAGTGTTCGACGGACCAGAGGATTATCATCATCGCATCGACGATCCGAAGCTTGCTCTCAACGAGAACAGCATCCTGATCATGCGTGGAACCGGGCCGATCGGTTATCCTGGCGCGGCGGAAGTTGTGAACATGCAACCTCCGGCTTATCTTCTGAAGAAGGGTATCCATGCGTTGCCCTGCCTCGGCGACGGCCGTCAGTCCGGAACGTCGGGCTCGCCTTCCATCCTCAACGCTTCACCGGAAGCGGCAGTGAACGGCGGACTGGCGCTGGTACGCTCCGGCGATCATCTGCGTATCGATCTCAACAAGGGCACGGCCAACATTCTGATCAACGATGAGGAGTTGCAAAAGCGCAAGGACGATCTGATCGCTGCGGGCGGTTACAAATATCCGGCAAGCCAGACGCCGTGGCAGGAAATCCAGCGCAGCATGGTCGGCCAGCTCGATGAGGGCATGGTGCTCAAGCCAGCCGTGAAGTATCAGCGCGTCGCCCAGACCAAGGGTCTTCCTCGCGATAATCACTGACCTGGAGAGCAGGAAATATGGCGAATTCGATCAGGCGCTACGAGGGGCGGCACGCGGTCATCACCGGTGGCGCTTCCGGCATCGGCTTCAAAACCGCTGAGCGAATTGTGTCGGAAGGCGGCACGGTTTCTCTATGGGACGTCGATGGTGCCAAGATCGACGAGGCGCGTGCTGCACTTGGATCGTCCTCAGCGCACGGTGTAACGCTTGACGTCTCCGACCCGCACGAGGTGGAGAGGGCCGCAAAGGAGACAGCGGAGAAGCACGGCAAGATCGACATCCTGGTTTGCTCTGCCGGCATCACCGGCCCGAACGCCAAAGTTGCTGATTATCCAATCGATCAGTGGAAGCGCGTCTTCGACATCAACATCCATGGGCTTTTCTTCTGCAACCGCTTTGTCGTGCCTATCATGCAGAAGAACGGTTACGGCCGGATCGTCAATGTCGCTTCCATCGCAGGTAAGGAAGGTAACCCCAACGCCTCGGCCTATAGCGCATCGAAAGCAGCGGTCATCGGTCTGACAAAATCGCTTGGGAAAGAGCTTGTCAGCGATGGCATCACCGTCAATGCGATTACCCCTGCCACTGTGGATACACCTATCCTCCAGCAGCTCAAGCCTGAATTCATCGACTATATGCTCTCGAAAATTCCCATGCAGCGCTTCGGCAAGGTCGAAGAGCTGGCATCGTTGATCACATGGATCGCCAGCGAGGAATGCTCGTTCACGACCGGTGCCGTCTTCGATATTTCCGGTGGCCGTGCCACCTATTAGTCTCTCCAATAAAGAAAAGGTTATCCCATGAAACTGTTGCGCTATGGCCCTGTCGGTCAGGAAAAGCCCGGTCTTGTCGACAAGGACGGCAAGGTGCGCGATCTTTCCGCACACGTCAAAGACATTGCCGGCGATGCTATTTCACCCGAAGGCTTGAAGAAGCTTGCGGCTATCGATCCGACGAGCCTGCCGGTCATTGACGTCGAGCGTTATGGCCCCTGCGTAGCCGGCACCGGCAAGTTCATCTGCATCGGCCTCAACTATTCCGATCATGCTGCTGAAACGGGGGCGACGGTGCCGCCGGAGCCTATCATCTTCATGAAGGCGACTTCAGCGATAGTTGGACCTAACGACAATGTCGAAATCCCGCGCGGCTCCCTCAAGACCGATTGGGAAGTCGAACTCGGCGTTGTCATCGGCAAGCACGCAAAATATGTCAGCGAAGATGAAGCGATGGACCATGTTGCCGGCTATTGCCTGATCAATGACGTATCGGAGCGGGCGTTCCAGGCAGAGCGCCAGGGCCAGTGGACCAAGGGGAAAAGCGCCGACACGTTCGGCCCGACCGGTCCATGGCTGGTAACAAAGGACGAGATAAAAGATCCGCAGAACCTGAAGATGTGGCTCGATGTCAACGGCCATCGCTACCAGAATGGTACATCGGCAACGATGGTCTATGGCGTCAAGTATCTCGTGTCATACCTGTCGCAATTCATGAGCCTGCATCCCGGTGATATCATCTCGACAGGTACGCCTCCCGGCGTCGGCCTTGGACAGAAACCCAACGTGTTCCTCAAGGAAGGTGATGTCATCACGCTCGGTATCGAGGGACTCGGCGAGCAGCGCCAGGATGTAGTGCAGGGGTAAATTGACGGTAGCAGTTCATGCCGATTATTTCTCCCCCACAGAGGGGGAGATAAGCGGAGTCTTCCTCAATAATCCTTTTCGAAGAACAATCCTGCGCCGGAATCGCCATTGGCTCCTACCGAGCCCTTGGCTTTCAGGTTGGGGGTAATATCGAGGTTGATCGTGCCCTTCGTCGAACCTGCCGCGCCGGCCTCTACGCCGAGATAGACATTGTCGCGGATATAGCGGCCGGCGCGAACGCCTGCATTGCCCTGGCTGTCGGTCACGACGTCCAGATCGTCAAGGCCGGTGTTCTTGCGCAGATTTTCCAGCAATGATGAATTCGAACCACCGGCGAGTTCTGCTGCCGCCGCCGCAAGCCGTGCGACCTGAAACGCTGACAATTCGCTGATCGAGCGGTTGAAGATCAGCCGGGCCATGACTTCGTCCTGCGGCAATTCAGGCTGCGAGGAGAAGGTGATTTGCAGGTCCGAGACACGGCCGCGGACCATGACATTCACGGTGATATCGGAGCCTTGCGTACTGGCGACGAAGTTGATGTCCGGATCGAGATCACCTACCAGGGTGACCTGACCTTCGGTGAAGGTAATGCGCTGGCCAAGTATGCCCAGCCTTCCGCGAATGAGATCAAACGCTCCCACAGGCTGGATATTGGTCGCCGGCCCGGTAAGCCGGACGGAACCGCCGATTTCCGCATCGAGACCTCGACCCCGAATGAAAATCCTGTTGGGTGCAGTGACGTTTATATCAAGCCGCACGACGCTTGGGCGTGCGGTTGGCGTTGCCACTTGTGGCTGGTCAGCCTTGGCGCGTTTCAATGTCTGCGCAACTGCCTTTGACGGATCCTTATGTTTCACATCGATCACAGCGGACGAACCGCCGAAGCTCTCCGGAACGGTGATCTCGGCTCGATCGATGTTGACGTTGCCTGATATAACCGGATCGCGGGTCAGGGGGCCCCTTACCGCAAGCGCGCCGGTCACGGTTGCCACAACCAGATTGCCATCCGCATAGCGCGCCCTGTCCAGCCTTATGTTGATATTGGCCGGGAAGTTTGCAGCCGCATCGGTCGAAATCGTCCCGGTTGCGCTGATGGTGCCGCCGGTCGACAGGCTTGCATTGAATGTCCTGATCGTGACGGTGGTCCCTTCCAGGCTGCCGAGCAAGGTGATGCGCTGAAGGCGGAGATTTGCCTCCGGATCGATGACCTCGGCTCCATTAGCCGAGAACATGCCGCGAATTTGCGGCTGCGCGAAACTGCCCGAAATGGATGCCGTCAGGTCGATGTTTCCTCTGGCCTGCGTGCCCCGATCCGCAAGGAAGCGGTTGGCCAACGACAAGGGAATATTACCCGTGACATTGATGCCAAGGCCCGACCCGGATACCGGAACATTGCCGCTTGCCGAAACCGTGAACCCTTGCGGGCCATCGGCTTTGGCCGAGGAAAGCGTCAGTGTACTGTTCGCAAAACGGCCGGCCGCCGCAAGCTGCAACGGGCTCAGCCCCGCCTCCTGTAATGGTCTGGCGGAAAGTCCCGCGCCTTTCAGATCAAACTCGGCATTGGGTCTTTGCAGCGTACCGGTGACCCGGCCCCTGCCGGAAATAACCCCTGCAAGATTCTGGTTCTTGACGACGCCATTCAGCGCCGTCAACGGGAAGCTTTTCAGATCGAAATCGACGCCGAGTTGCCTCTGTGCCAGCGGCACCGAACCCCTGGCTGACGCGTCAAGTCCGCCGGCGCCAGTCAGATGGGCATCGATATTGAGCTGGTCCGTGGTCGATGTTCCCTTGGCATCGAGATTGAGCGCGTCGAGCCCGGCTTTCCTAAGCGCTGCCGCAGTGACCCCGCGGGCCTGCATATCGAAATTCACGTCGGGCCTTTGCCGGGTACCCCCGACCTTGGCGGTACCGTTTATCTCGCCGCCAAGTCCAAGGTCAGGCTTGATGGTATTTGCGATATCGAGCGGCAATCTCTGGATCCCAACTGCGAGATTGAGCGTTTCCGCCACTTCGCCTCCGAGCGTGACCCTGCCCTGCCCGACATCGAGCACGATATTGCCAAAGGACACATTGCTGCCGGCAACATTGATGGCGGCGGGCTGCACCAGCCGCGCAGCGAGCGCGCCGCGGGTAAGCTCGGCATTGGCCAGCGACAGCAGATAGCCCCTGTCCGTTGGCTGCAAGGCGCCCTGAAGTGACGTCTGTGCGCCATTGTTCAGACCAGCGTTGAGCCTGAAGTTGGTGGTCTTCCCGTCCTGCGTTGCCTGAGCGTCAAGGTTGTTGACGACGATGCCCGAGGCCGAAACATCCGATGCAGTGACGCTGCCATTCGCGGAGGGGACCTTGAAAATGTCCTGCGCGGCCAATGCGATCGCTGCCTTGCCGACGACGATGTCATTGGCCCTGAGATCGTCGATTTGACCCTTGATATCGACGTTTTGTTTCTCGTCGTCATGCGAGAGGGCAATGGTGGCATCGGCCTTGCCAGTCGCCTCGACGAGAAACAGCGCTGCAGCTGTCGAGACATCGCTCGAGGCAAGCGTCAAATTGCCGTTGTAGAGGCCTTGTTTCGACTGCTTAACGTCGCCGCGAAGCCGCGTGCCGCCCGCGATGAACGAAATATTGGTCAGGCGCTTTTCATCCTGATGCAGCGCGATTTCCGTCGTAAGGTCAGCGCGGATACCATCAAGGAAGGCGAGACCCGAGACCTTGCCGTCGACGATATCCTTGTAGAGCGTGCCGTTGAATGTGAGATCGCCCTGCGTCAGCTTGCGACCGGAAAGCGTTCCTTCAGGGACCCCGGCATTGAAAGCGAGTGCGATGATATTGTCCTGACCACGCGCGCTGCCTTTGACCTTGAGAGCACCGCCTGCTTTTTCCGACAAGAGCGCGAGATCGATGAGGTCGAGGCCGAAATCGAAGTTCGCGGCGCCCGTGGCGAAAGTTCCGTTGGCCGTTACCAGCGTCTGCGGATTTTCGACCCGGAAGTTCTTTGCGCTCAGCCCGGCTTCGCCTCGCGCCACCCCACCAGTGATCCGCGTTTCACCCGCCAGCACCTTGTCGGCAGCATCAATGCCGAGTGTCATGCCGGTGGCATTGCCATCGAGCATCAGATCGAAGGCCCCGGTGAGCGCCTCGACAAGGCCATTGGCCTTAAGGTCGATCGCCCCGGCGAGATCGCGCCCTGCCAGCGCGGAAAACGGCGCGAGGCTCGAAGCCTTGACGAAGATATCGCCCCGGTAGGCAAACTTGTCGATGGTCCCGGCCAGAGCCGTGCTGAATCCGTTCGCTGCAATCAATGCCTGCTTCAGATTGACGGGCGTGCCGGCTTTCCAGTCGCCATTGATCTTGAGCTGGATCAACTCCCCCAAGGCTTCTGCGATATCCGCGCGCGTGGCCGTAATGCCGGCGACTTCGCCATTCACATCGTAGGTCAGCGAGCGCGCCGTTGGATTGTCGATGTTTTCGGCGAGACCTTTAGCGACGAGATTGATGGATTTCGAGGCAAAACTGTCCGTGGTGAAGTTGGTCACTTCGACGGTGCTCGACCAGTCATTGTTGGTACTGGTTCCAAAACCTACCGCCAGCACTGCCTTGTCGACCGTAGTCTGCCCACCTTTGACAGGCAAAATTACCTTCTTGCCGGTCGGGTCGGCGATTGTCGCATCGACCTTCAAGCGCTTCAGAAAGCCGTCATTCGTCGTTTCGCCATTCGCATCGAGCACCAGGGCGTTGCTCTTGATGTTCAAGCGGTCGAGCGCCACGCCGCCAGCGTCGCGCATCACGCCGTTGACGATCAGCGCCGTTTCGTTGCCGAAGAAATCACGGAAGACCGGCGGGATCAGCGCGGCGATTTCACCGTTGAGATTGGTCTTGAAACCAAGCCCGTCGATCTGGCGGTCGAGTTTGGTGTCGCCGGTGAGAACGCGCTTGCCTGCAGCGTCGAGCGTGAGTTGCAGCAGGAGATCGCTGAGCGGACCCGAGCCTTTCAATGCGAGAGCAACCGGCGGTTTGCCTTCGATGTTGAGGAGGTTGGCAACGATACCGTTTTGCGGCTCATTCAAGGTCAAGTCGAGATCGAGCTGCTGACTTTGATTGGCATAAGCAGCCTTGATCCGGAATTCGCCACCCGGTCCATCAAGGCGTTGCACCTGCAAGTTCGAATCCAGTGACCCGCTTTCGAGGGTCAGATTGCCAGCAAGGGAAATTTCGGACTTGAGACCAAAAACGCCATCGCCAAAAGCGATACGCCCAATATTCAATTGCTGCAGGATCACCGCCAGCGGCAGTTCCGGCAGGCTGAAACCCTTGGCCTCCGGAGACGGCAGGCTCTCGTCCGGCAACGGCTTGCGCAAGATATCGATACGATCGGCGGCAAGCGTGTTTATGTCGAGCCGGCCGCGCAGCAATGCAAGCCGGCTCCAGACGATTCTGGCATTGGTAACTCTCAGCCAGATGCCTTCCCGGTCGGCAATCGTTATGCTGCCGATGCTGGCTTCGGAGGAGAGAACACCCTGAATACCGGAAATGACGATCTGCCGGTTAGGCGTGGACAGCTGGTTCTGCACGAAGCTCAGAAAATAGGATTTCTCAGCCTCAGCACTTGCAGAGTCCTGGGCCTGCGCCAGGGCATCCTGCGCGAGGATCGGGCTCATAAAGAGCAGGAGAAAGAGAGCTGCGATAATCCGGGTCAAAACGCCTGTCCTATGCCAACGTAGAAAGCAAAATCGGGATCGTCGTTCGTTCGATCCAGCGGCACCGCGAAATCGAGCCGTATCGGACCAAGGCCGGTATTATAGCGCAGACCAGCGCCGACGCCGAGCCGCATCTGATCGGCGAAATCTGGGAACGACTCTTCGCCGACATAACCTGCATCGACGAAGCCAACGACGCCTATCGTATCGGTCATGCGGATGCGCGCTTCGACCGAGCTTTCGACCAGCGAGCGGCCGCCGATGACAAATGTCTCGCCATCGCGGGTCACGTTTACACCGACGTTGCGATAGGCGTAGCCGCGGATCGAACCGCCGCCACCGGCGAAGAACAGCTGGTCCGGCGGCAATTCAGAAACCTCGGCGCCAACGATGGAACCAAGCTTCAGGCGGCCAGCAAGGATAAAGCGGTTGTCGGCATCGAAACTGTAGTAGGTGCGGCCTTCAGCGGTGAATTTGGTGGCGAAATTGCCATACTCGAATTCATAGAAGGGCGAAATCAGTCCCTCGAGGAAATAGCCCCGTGACGGATCGACCTTGCTGTCCCGGCTGTCATAGGTGAGACCGCCGAGTAGGCCGGCAGTCAAGAAATCGCGCTTGCCGAAGAAATCATCGTCAAAGCGGGACTTGGAGACGATTGCACTTATCTTGCCGGACAGTTCATCCGAGAAAATCTGGGTGAAACCCGCTTCGGCGGTGATCGAGGTCTGGGTATAGGCATCCAGAACCTCTCGCCTGCCAATCAGCGACGAAAAAAAATCCGTATCGGGCGTATAGACACCGGGTTTGGTGAAGGTCACGCCAAGCGTGTAGTTATAGTCCTCGGGACTATAGGATTGTGCGCCAATGCCACCGATCTTTGCATCGAACCGCAGGCGCTCGGCACGTCCGAAAAGATTGCGGTGAAGCCAATAGGCATCCAGACCCGCACCGTCCAGCGTCGAATATGATCCGCCGAGGCCGAAGCGCCGCAGCTTTTGCTCCTGCACGGCCACCGTGATCGGCAACAAACCGTTATCAGTAATCGCGTCAGCTTCTTCGATGCGGGCCGAACGGAACACTTCCAGGCGCGACAGGCGCTTCTTGGCCCGCTCGATTTCGTCTGGGTCGTACTCGACGCCCGGTTGCAGACCAGTGATGAAGGCGACGAACTCCGGATCCATGCGTTCGGTGCCCGTCACCCGAACCGGACCGAAGGCGGCGCGGCGATCAGGATCGACGTCGATCGTTGCGTCGACCTTGTTGTTGTCGTGATCCGCAAGCACGTTGCGCGATATAATTTTCGCTTTCGGGTGGCCCTGCTCGCGCCACGCATCGACGGCAAGCCGTTCCGCCTTGACGATCGCCGTTGACCTCGCGATGTCGCCGGGCGCAAATCCCTGCGTTTCCGGCCGGTCAACCATGTCCTTGGGGTCGAGTGTGGGCGGGGCCATGTGCTCGACACGGGCAGTCGCGAACAGGAACTGCGGCCCCGGATCGACGGAAATCACCACGGGTGCCGGGTTGGCCAGATCAGCGTCAATCGGAATATCGCTGGCTTCCCGCCCATCGACCTTGATGCTGATCGTGCCGCCATAGCGGCCCTCCGCATACAGCGCGCCAAGGATGCGGCGATAATCGCCGCGCGCCTTGGCCAGCAACCCAGCAGCTCCCGAAGCAGGCTTGTCCTTGTCTGCGATGAGGCTGGAAGCCCCTTCGACCAGCTTTTTTGTGTCTTTATCTTCGTCCGAAGTAGTCTCGACGGTGTATTTGTGTGGATCGGCGATCACCGCATCAGCATCGGCATCCTTCCTTTCACCCCAAAGATGAATGCCGAAAAGATCGAATGCATGGGCGGGCGAGACGAGCGCCGTACAAGCCAAAAGAGCTGCACCAAACAAACTGGCCTGTGGGCGCTTGAAGTCCATCAACCAGTAAAATCCCTACTCAAGAAAACACACAAATACGCCCGCAGAAACGGAGAAACATATCCTGCAATTGATAAAATTCCCCTCCCGAGCTTAAGAAAACGATAACATGCGGGGATATGCAGGCCAACCCGCAATAGCCTCCGCGAGGTTCCGCAGAGCTTGGCTTGTGGCAGTACGGCCACAAAAGGGCCCCGTATGGGGCATGAGAGACATCACGTTTTGTTAGGACACTGTAATGTGCCGCTGGATTCACGCGCAATTGCGCTGCGCGCGCAAGCAAATTAGGTTATGGAGATCAGACTTGACCTCCGGAGTGAAATTTTATGAAACCCGTCTTCCTGCAGCTGCAATGCTTTCCCGGTAAAACCTATGAGGTGGCTGCTGCACTTTTCGAGCGCGAAATCGTCTCGGAGCTTTATTCGACCAGCGGCGACTACGACCTGCTGATGAAGATCTATATTCCCGAGGATCAGGATATCGGCAAGTTCATCAACGACAATGTGCTCGACATTACCGGCATCGCCCGATCTTTGACGACGATGACGTTTACAGCGTTCTGAACCGAGACATTACGTCCCGTTTTATTCGTCAACGACCTTCCCTATGTAATGATCGGAAAATAAAACGGCCCCGCAGGGCAACAAACCTCCATTCTTTTGCCATGGAAGTGGTTTTTCTATAAAGATACTTCCTTGAGCATTATCATCAGGAATTACGCAGATGCCGCCCTATCGTTCACGCACAACCACCCATGGCCGCAATATGGCAGGAGCCCGCGGGCTCTGGCGCGCGACCGGCATGAAGGACGAGGATTTCGGCAAGCCGATTATTGCTGTGGTGAACTCTTTCACACAGTTCGTGCCCGGCCATGTTCACCTGAAGGATCTCGGCCAGCTTGTTGCGCGTGAAATCGAAAGTGCGGGCGGCGTTGCCAAGGAATTCAATACGATCGCTGTCGACGACGGTATCGCCATGGGCCATGATGGCATGCTGTATTCGCTCCCCAGCCGCGAGATCATCGCCGATAGTGTCGAGTATATGGTCAATGCCCACTGCGCCGACGCGATGGTCTGCATCTCCAATTGCGACAAAATTACCCCCGGAATGCTGATGGCGGCACTGCGCCTGAACATTCCGGTCGTGTTCGTTTCCGGTGGACCGATGGAAGCAGGCAAGGTCGTCTGGGACGACAAGGAAAAGAAGCTCGATCTGGTCGATGCCATGGTAGCTGCCGCAGATGACCGCATCTCCGATGAGGAGGTCAAGGCAATCGAGCGCTCAGCCTGCCCGACCTGCGGCTCCTGCTCCGGCATGTTCACCGCAAATTCGATGAACTGCCTGACCGAGGCGCTTGGCCTTTCATTGCCGGGCAATGGCTCTACGCTCGCAACCCATGCGGATCGGCGTCGTCTCTTCGTCGAGGCCGGTCACCTCGTCGTGGATCTCGCGCGCCGCTATTATGAGCAGGATGACGAGACTGCCCTGCCGCGCTCCATCGCGTCATTTGCCGCGTTTGAAAACGCCATGACGCTGGATATCGCCATGGGCGGGTCAACGAATACGGTGCTGCATCTGCTTGCGGCCGCGCACGAAGGCGAGATCGATTTCACCATGGCGGATATCGACCGCCTGTCCCGCCGCGTTCCGGTTCTTTGCAAGGTTGCGCCCGCAGTTGCCAATGTTCACATGGAAGACGTCCATCACGCCGGTGGTGTCATGGGCATTCTGGGTGAACTCGATCGCGCCGGCCTGCTCGACACATCGGTTTACTCGGTACATGCAGCCAATCTCGGTGCGGCGCTCGATCGCTGGGATGTCGTTCGCAGCAAGAACAAATCCGTGCATGATTTCTTCATGGCGGCGCCGGGTGGTGTGCCGACGCAGGTCGCCTTCAGCCAGGAGCGCCGCTTCGTCGATGTCGATCTCGACCGCGAAACGGGTGTCATCCGCAACGCGGAACACGCCTATTCCAAGGATGGCGGGCTCGCGGTACTCTATGGTAATCTCGCCGAGGACGGCTGTATCGTCAAAACCGCTGGCGTAGACGAGTCGATCCTGAAATTCTCCGGTCCCGCTCGCATTTTCGAAAGCCAAGACAGTGCAGTGCTTGGTATTCTGAATGGAGGCGTCAAGCCCGGCGATATCGTGCTGATCCGCTACGAGGGTCCTCGCGGCGGACCTGGCATGCAGGAAATGCTCTATCCCACCAGCTATCTGAAATCCAAAGGCCTGGGCAAGGCTTGTGCCCTTGTGACGGACGGACGTTTCTCCGGTGGATCGTCAGGCCTTTCCATTGGCCACGTCTCGCCGGAAGCGGCGGAAGGCGGGTTGATCGCGCTTGTCCATGAGGGCGATATCATCGATATCGATATTCCCAATCGCAAGATTCACCTTGCTGTCGATGATGCTGTTATCGCCGATCGTCGCGCTCATATGGAAGCCAAGGGCGCGGCCGCCTGGAAGCCGGAAGAAAAACGCAAGCGCAAGATCACCACTGCGCTGCGGGCCTATGGCGCGATGGCGACGAGTGCTGCCCGGGGTGCTGTCCGGCAGATACCGGATCATTGGGAATAACAATAGGATAGCATTACCATTGTGCGTGGTTCGCCCCTCGACGAGCTCGGGAGGCTCACCATGAGGGGCGAACCACGCACGATAAGGATGCAACCTCCTAGAAGCTGCATCCGAAGCTACTACTTCGCGGCATCCGTGATTTTCGTCGTCCAGGCGCCTTCGGGCTTCTTGGTGATGACCGGATCAGAACCACCGCCGAGCAACGTCTCGACCGTGCGGTCAGCGGCCGCTACATCGAGAACGCCATCGGAACCTTCCGTCAGCTTGTTGATCTCGGCAACCATGCGCTTCTGGTGCTTTTCCGTCTGGGCGCCACTGGCGTCATTGTCGAGCACGATGGTTGCGGCTTCATCCGGATTGGCGCGTGCGTAGTCCCAGCCCTTCATCGAAGCCTTGACGAACTTCGCTAGCTTTTCGACCATCTTCGGATCGTCCAGGCTCTTCTGCAGTACGTAGAGACCGTCCTCCAGCGTCGCCACCTTCTCATCCTCATACTTGAACGTCACAAGCTGATCGGCCGGGATCCCCGCGTCGATCACCTGCCAATATTCATTGTAGGTCATGGTGGATATGCAATCGGCCTGCTTCTGGATCAGCGGATCGACATTGAAGCCCTGCTTCAGAACCGTCACGCCGTCTGGCCCGCCGTCGGTCTTGAGGCCAAGGTGGTTCATCCACGACAGGAACGGATATTCATTGCCTCCGAACCACACGCCGAGCGTCTTGCCTTTGAAGTCTTCCGGCTTGGTGATGCCGGTCTCCTTGCGGCAGGTCAGCATCATGCCCGAACGTTTGAACGGCTGCGCGATGTTGACGAGCGGCAAGCCCTTTTCGCGTGTAGCCAATGCCGAAGGCATCCAGTCTACAACGACATCAGCGCCACCGCCGGCAATCACCTGTGGCGGAGCAACATCGGGCCCGCCTGGCTTGATTTCCACATCCAGCCCGGCTTCCTCGTAGAAGCCTTTGTCTTTTGCCACGTAGTAACCGGCGAACTGGCCCTGCGTGACCCATTTCAGCTGGAGTACGAGCTTATCCGCAGCAAGCGCCGAACCGGCCATCAATGTCATGGCGGCTAATCCCAGCGAAAATGCAATCTTGTTTTTCATGTTTTAGTTCTCCTCTGTTCTTCTTGGTTATGTTCTATACGAGGGGTGCCAGAAGGTGACAGCCCTTTCGATGAGTGTGATCAACCCATAGGATAGCGACCCCGCGAGTGCTGCAACAAATATTTCGGCCCAGACCATATCGACGTTCATGCGCCCGACCTCGGCCGAGATGCGAAAGCCCATGCCGACAATCGGCGAGCCGAAGAACTCCGCGACGATCGCACCGATCAACGCCAGCGTCGAATTAATCTTCAGGGCATTGAAGATGAACGGCATGGCTGCAGGCAGGCGCAGCTTGAACAAGGTCTGAGTGTAGCTCGAACCGTAGGTTCGCATGAGATCGCGCTCCATGGCGCCGGACGCGGCAAGACCGGCGACGGTGTTCACCAGCATCGGGAAAAACGTCATGATGACGACGACTGCCGCCTTCGATTGCCAGTAAGAGCCAAACCACATCACCATAATCGGTGCGATGCCGACGACGGGAAGAGCCGCAACGAGATTGCCGACCGGCAGCAGGCCCTTGCGCAGGAAGGGAACGCGGTCGACGATGATAGCCGCGAGAAAGCCCGACCCGCAGCCGATTACGTAGCCGGCGATCGCAGCCTTCAGAAAGGTTTGCTGAAAGTCTGCCCAAAGGGTTGGCACCGACCCAGCAATCCGCACTGCGATCATTGAAGGCGGCGGCAGCAGGATTGCGGGTACGCCAAAGCCGCGCACGATGATCTCCCAGAGGATCAGCAACCATGCGCCGAACAAAACCGGCAGTGCGAGGTTGACCGTTCGTTGCGCAGCGAGGGATTTCGGCCGCAGCGCGGCCAGCCTCTGTACAGCGAGCCACGCCAGCAACCACGCAGCGACCACCATACACCAGTAGCCGGTAGCGGGAGCCGCCATTGCGAAGGAGCCGAGCAAGCCGATCAGGAAGAATGCCGCCAGGTGGACCAGTATCAGCAGTGCGATCAGAGAACTGTTGGAAGCAGAAGCGAAAAGCGCCAAGGCGGATGCCGCGAACAACAGGGCAGGCGTTGCAAAGAAGAAGAGTCCGGGGGCGTCGGCGCCCGTCGGCAGCACCAACGCCGCCGCTGCGAGCAGGAAAGCGACAATCGCGAGCGGCGAACGCTTCATGTTCGCACTCCCATGCGCCGGTTGACGAATGTAGCGATCAGACCGATCAGGCTAACGAGAACCGCCGCCATCAACGCCGCTACAATCAGTGCCGCCCAGATTTGTACAGTCTGGCCGTAGTAGGACCCGGCAAGCAGCCGCGCGCCTATGCCGGCCACTGCGCCAGTCGGCAATTCTCCGACAATAGCGCCGACGAGACTGATGGCGACGGCGATCTTCATCGACGTGAAAAGATAGGGCATCGAGGCCGGCCAGCGCAGCTTCCAGAACACTTGCGCCTTCGAAGCATTATAGGTGCGCATCAGGTCGAGCTGCATGGTCTCGGGCGACCGCAGGCCTTTCACCATGCCGACGGCGACCGGAAAGAACGACAGGTAGGTCGAAATCATCGCCTTGGGCAGCAGTCCGGTAATATTTACAGCGTTGAGCACGACGATGATCATCGGCGCGATTGCGAGGATCGGCACAGTTTGTGACGTGATGATCCATGGCATCAGGCTCTTGTCCAGCGTGCGCGAATGGACGATGGCGATCGCCAGAAGGATGCCCAGCAGCGTTCCGAGGCCAAAGCCAAGCAGCGTCGATGAAAGCGTCACCCAGCCATGGTAGACCAGGCTGCGCTTGGATGTGGGGCTAATTTCGAAGACAGTCTTGCGGATTTCCGCCGCCACCTGATGCGGCGCTGGCAGGACCGGACGTTCCTGCGCCATGGTGTTCGCTATGAGCTGGCTTGTCGAAATGGTCGTATTTGCCCGCGCCGCCTGATCGCGCTCGAAGGGCGCATTGAGAGTGACGGTGAATACGTACCACAGTGCGAGAATGCCGATCAGCACGGTTCCCACAGGTAGAACAGTGTTGCGGACGAAATTCATAACGCCGTCTCCGAGCCAACCGGCTGCCAACGATAGAGAATGTCGGGCAGATTCTCCTCATTGTCACCATCGGTGCGCCGTACTTCCTTGAATCCCTCACGCTCATAGAATGCCTGCGCATCGCGGTTTGCGACGAATGTCCATAGTTCAACCGGACCGCCGGCCTCTTTCTTCGCATGATCGAGTAGTGCTTTGCCGACACCTGTGTGACGTTCGCTCGCGCGTACATAGAGCGCACTGACGGTGTGGTCCGGGGCCAGCGCTACCATTCCGGCAACGTGATTATCATTTTCGGCCACAAAGACCTGGAACCTCGAGAACACGGTGTCGCGATAAAACTCCGCGACATCTTCCTTCGGGTGGACGCGTGGCATCCATTTCGTCGCATCGATCCACTCGTTGACGATTTCTGCGCATTCGGACATGTCCCGCAGTTTGGCGGCCCGAATGATCATCATATGCCCCGTTGCAATGTCATAGATGCGCCTGGTCGTAGGAATGGCCGTGACGCAGGCCTTCGCGCACGCGGTGGGCGATTTCGAGGAACTCTGGCGATTCACGTATGTCGAGCGTGCGTTCCGAGCCGAGATTGCAGTCGATGACCTCGTGAATGCGTCCTGGACGCGGGCTCATTACAACGATCTTCGTGGACAGGAATACAGCCTCAGGAATGGAGTGGGTAACGAAGACCACTGTTTTCTGCGTCTTCGCCCAAAGCTTCAACAGCTCCTCGTTGAGGTGATCGCGGACAATCTCGTCGAGCGCACCAAAGGGCTCATCCATCAGAAGCAGGTGGGGATCAAAGGAGAGTGCGCGGGCGATGGAGGCACGCTGCTGCATACCGCCGGACAATTGCCATGGAAACTTTTTCTCAAAACCTGAAAGATTGACCAGTTCCAGATTCCTGGCGATGCGGTCCTTCCGTTCCGCCTTGGGCACGCCCATTACTTCCAGCGGCAGGGAAATATTGCCGCCGATCGTCCGCCAAGGGTAAAGCGCTGCTGCCTGGAAGACATAGCCATAGGCTCGCTTTTGCCGTGCCTCGGATGGTGTCATGCCGTTTACGGAGATCGAGCCGGATGTCGGCTGCTCAAGATCGGCGATTACGCGCAGCAGCGTGGTCTTGCCGCAGCCGGACGGGCCTATGAAGGAAACGAATTCACCGCCATCGACAGAAAGATTGATATTCGACAAAGCGTTGACGGGCCCGTCATTGGTCTCGAAGACCAGTGACAGGTCTTTGACGTCAATCACGGTTTTGGCCGCTTGTGGCATTGGCTTCGCCTTGGGTCGGAGGGTCACAACGGACATCAATCTATACGCCTGCCGGAATGTTTTTCGGATCGCGCTCTACTCTACGCGGAGCCGTCAATTCCTTCCAAGTGGAAAGCGCGCGGTTTTGCGAAGGATTGGCTTCGCGTTCAACGAAACGTCCGCTGCCAGTCGGCGCCAGTACTTCGCCGTCCTTGAAGGCGATGTTTCCGCGCGAGAGTGTCATGCGCGGCAGTCCGGTAACTTCAATGCCTTCGAAGACATTATAATCGATGGCCGATTTCTGGGTCTTTGCCGAGATGGTTTTTTTCGCTTTGGGATCCCAGACGACAATGTCTGCATCGGAGCCCGGGAGGATCGCGCCCTTGCGGGGATAGATGTTGAGTATCTGGGCAATATTCGTCGATGTCGCAGCCACAAACTCGTTCGGCGTCAGCCGCCCGGTAAGCACGCCTTTGGTCCACAGCACCGGCATGCGGTCTTCAAGCCCGCCCGTTCCGTTGGGAATCTTGGTGAAATCGCCGACACCGAAGCGCTTTTGTTCGGTCGTGAAAGCGCAGTGGTCCGTAGCGACGACTTGCAGGCTGCCGGAAGCCAGGCCAGCCCACAAACCGTTCTGATTGATCTTGTCCCGGAACGGCGGTGACATGACGCGACGCGCGGCATAATCCCAGTCTTCGTGTTTGTACTCGCTCTCGTCCAGAACCAGATGCTGGATCAGCGGCTCGCCATAAACGCGCATCCCCTTGGCACGAGCGCGGCGAATGGCTTCATGCGATTGTTCGCAGGATACATGCACGATATAGAGCGGCACTCCCGCTTGATCGGCGATCATGATCGCGCGGTTGGCGGCCTCGCCCTCGACTTCCGGCGGGCGTGAATAGGCGTGCGCCTCCGGTCCGTTGTTGCCTTCTGCCAGCAGCTTCTGCTGCAGGTGGGCGACCACGTCGCCATTCTCGGCATGGACCAGCGGCATGGCACCGATCTCGCCACAGCGCAGGAACGAGGCGAACATCTCGTCATCGTCCACCATCAACGCACCCTTGTAGGCCATGAAGTGCTTGAAGGTGTTGATGCCGCGCTCGACCACTTTCGGCATCTCGTCGAAAACCTGCTTGTTCCAGCTGGTGATGGCCATGTGGAAAGAATAGTCGGTTCGTGCCTTGCCCGCTTTCTGGAACCAGTCTTGCAAGGCAACCAGCAGACCATCTGACCCCGGAAGGACGAAATCGACAACCATCGTTGTTCCGCCCGCCAGCGCCGCTGCAGTGCCTGTGTCGAAATCGTCCGTGGAATACGTTCCCATGAAGGGCATTTCGAGATGGGTATGCGGATCGATACCGCCCGGCATCACGTAGCAGCCCGTCGCATCGATAATCTCGTCGCCGGAAAGGTCCGCTCCAATGGCAGCGATGATCTCGCCGTCGATCAACACATCCGCCTTGTATGTGCGGTCGGCGGCGATGATTGTACCGCCCTTGATCACTTTCGTAGCCATGTGTCCGTTCCCCTTTTTGGTTTTTTGCCGAACAATATTCACTCAGGGCTTAGCGTATTGGGAATTTGGCCCGGGTAGAACCTTGTAATTTCGCACTTGGTAACCAAGCGCGCCCCTCAAGCACGGCCAGTATCGTGTCCAGAACGGCACGGCGCTCTTTCACAACCTCATCATTCCAGAACCGTAACAAAGAATAGCCCTCTTTGTTTAGCCAGCGTGTTCTTACGTCGTCATGCGTGCTTTCAGCATGCTGTGAGCCGTCCAATTCGACGATCAGGCGTTCGGTTCTGCAGACAAAGTCGACCACATAGGGTCCCAAGGGAATTTGACGAGAAAATTTATACCCATTGAGTAGCCGGTTGCGAAGGTCGTACCAGAGACGATATTCGGCATCAGTTTCATTCTTTCTGAGCGCCCGGGCTTTCTGCGTGGCGCCAGTTTTTCTTCTGGTAATGGGTTGTTCTGGAGTGTTCATAGCACCCCCTCATCCGGCCCTACGGGCCACCTTCTCCCCGTCGGGGAGAAGAAAAGCGCTCCACGCTTGCCACCTGTTTCTTCTCCCCGACGGGGAGAAGGTGGCCGGTAGGGCCGGATGAGGGGGGCAAATCAGACGATTCACACCACGATCTCCGCCTTCTCCAAAACCGCATGCAACAGGACATCGGTGCCGGCAGCAGCCCATTCCCTTGAAATATCTTCGTCCTCGTTGTGGCTGAGTCCATCGACACAGGGACACATCACCATCGACGTCGGAGCGACACGGTTGATCCAGCACGCATCGTGCCCCGCGCCGGAGACAATGTTGCGGTGGCTGTAACCAAGCCGCTCCGCCGCATTGCGCACCGCGGTCACGCAGCCTTCATCGAAGGTCACGGGATCGAAATGACCAGCCTCTTCGATCAGGATATCCAGACCGAGCTCCCTGGCGATTTTCGGCGCCTTGTCCTCAATCTCCGTCTTCATGGCGGTCAGCGTCGAAAGATCAGGAGAACGTATATCGACAGTGAAAACGACCCTGCCGGGAATCACATTGCGCGAGTTCGGATAAACATCGACATGGCCGATGGCACCGACAGCACTCGGCTGATGCGCCATGGCGACAGTGTGGACGAGTTCGGTGATACCGGCCATACCAAGCCCGGCATTTTTGCGCATAGGCATCGGCGTCGAGCCTGTATGGCTTTCCTTTCCAGTCAGTGTAATCTGCAGCCACCACAGTCCCTGACCGTGGGTAACAACGCCGATATCCTTGCCCTCGGCCTCGAGGATCGGGCCCTGCTCGATATGCAGTTCGAAGAGCGCGTGCATCTTGCGCGCGCCTACCTTTTCATCGCCCTTCCAGCCGATGCGCTCAAGCTCATCACCGAACTTCTTGCCCTTGGCGTCTTCGCGATTGTATGCCCACTCCTGATCGTGAACACCCGCGAAGACACCCGAAGCCAGCATGGCCGGAGCAAAGCGCGTGCCCTCCTCATTGGTCCAGTTTACGACGACTATCGGATGCTTGGTCTTGATGTTGAGATCGTTGAGCGTGCGGATCAGTTCAAGCCCGCCGAGCACACCAAGCACGCCGTCATATTTTCCGCCCGTCGGCTGGGTATCGAGGTGACTGCCGACATAGACCGGCAGCGCATCAGGATCGGTCCCTGGCCGAGTGAAAAACATGCTGCCCATGGTGTCGACGCCCATGGAAAGACCTGCCTTCTCGCACCAGGACTGGAACAGACGGCGGCCTTCACCATCTTCATCCGTCAGGGTCTGGCGGTTATTGCCACCGCGCAAGCCCGGCCCGATCTTGGCCATCTCCATAAGGCTGTCCCAGAGACGGTCGCCGTTGATCCTGAGATTTCCTGTGAGCGCCATTTAGAGCTCCTAATCGAGATTTTTCAGAACGTCGGCCAGCGTGTCGAAGAGGTGCTCGATCTGCCCCTTGCTGATGATCAGCGGCGGGGAAAGCGCGATGATATCGCCAGTGGTGCGGATCAGCACGCCCTTTTCATAAGCCTTGAGGAACGCCTGGAAAGCCCGCTTGGTTGGCGCACCCTCGATCGGCTCGAGCTCGATGGCGCCGATCAGTCCGAGGTTTCGGATGTCGATGACATGCGGCAGGCCCTTCAGCGCATGCAGCGCATCTTCCCAGTAACTTGAAATCTCGGAGGCTCGGGTCAGAAGGCCTTCATCTTCATAGGTGTCGAGCGTTGCGAGCGCCGCCGCACAGGCGACGGGATGGCCGGAATAGGTATAGCCGTGGAAAAGCTCGATCATGTTTTCCGCGCCGGTCATGAAGGTTTCGTAAATCTGCTTCGATGCGAATACCGCGCCCATCGGGATGACGCCGCTGGTGATGCCCTTTGCCGTGGTGACAAGGTCTGGAACGACCCCAAAATAATCGACCGCAAACGGCGTACCGAGACGGCCGAATCCGGTGATGACCTCGTCGAAAATCAACAGTATATCGTGCTTGGTGCAAATCTCGCGCAGGCGCTTCAAATAGCCCTTCGGCGGAATGAGGACACCGGTCGATCCGGCAACCGGTTCAACGATAACAGCTGCAATGTTGGAGGCATCATGCAGGGCGACAACCTTTTCCAGGTCATCGGCAAACTCGGCGCCGTATTCCGGTTCGCCCCGGGTATAGGCATTGCGGGCCAAATCGTGTGTGTGGCGGATATGATCGATACCGCTGAGGGCATTACCAAAGGTCTTGCGATTACCCGAAATACCGCCAACCGAAATGCCGCCGAAGCCGACGCCATGATAACCGCGCTCGCGGCCGATCAGTTTGACCTTGGTGCCATTTCCCTTGGCGCGATGATACGCCAGCGCAATCTTCAGCGCTGTATCGACCGACTCCGAGCCGGAATTGGTGAAGAACACATGATCGAGCGGTGATGGCAGCATTGCAGCAAGGCGGGCGGCGAGCTCGAATGCCTTGGGATGGCCCATCTGAAACGCCGGCGCATAGTCGAGCTCGGCGACTTGTTTTTGGACGGCCTCGACGATCTTCGGCCGGCCATGACCGGCATTGCAGCACCACAGCCCGGCGGTGCCGTCGAGCACCTCGCGGCCGTCATGGGATTTATAGTGCATGTCCTTGGCGCTGACCAAAAGACGAGGGTTTTCCTTGAACTGGCGGTTTGCCGTAAATGGCATCCAGAACGCGTCAAGATTATTGGTCCCGTATGCCGCTTTAGACATTGTGAAGCCTCCGAAGAGCGGATGTTACCGCTTGTTTTGTGTTCCCGAATGATTGAACTTGCAGCACAATCAAAAACTTGACTACTTGGTCAAAATGCAGGCTAGAAGAGCATAGGAAGGCGGTCAAGCGCTTTATAAGGCTTTGGAGCAATTCCAGGATGCGACGAAAAGGCTCGTCCGGGCAAATAATAAAGGGACGCTAGGCATGGCGAGGGCGGAGAGGAAAAAACTGAAAGAAGCGCCGGAAAAGACGACGCGGATTCAGGAAATCAATCGCCGCCTCATCCTCGACGCGGCTCTCGACGTCTTCTCGACGTACGGCTTCCGCGGCACGACGATCGATCAGATCGCCGAACGAGCCGGCATGTCGAAGCCTAACCTGCTCTACTATTTCCCGCGCAAGCAGAACATCTATGTGACGCTGCTCGAAGAGACGTTGACGGAATGGCTGGCGCCGCTCGCCGAGATCGATGCGGAAGGTGATCCGATCGAGCAATTGCGCAAGTACATAACCCTGAAGATCAACATGTCCGAAACGCACCCGGAAGCGTCGCGGTTGTTCGCCAATGAGGTTCTGCACGGCGCGCCAGCCATCAGCGACTTTCTCACCAAATATCTGAAGCCATTGGTTGATGAGAAAGCTGCCGTGATCCGCCGCTGGGTCGGCGAACGCAAGCTGGCGCCAGTCGATCCCTATCACCTCATCTTCATGATATGGGCGACGACGCAGCATTATGCGGATTTCGATGTGCAGGTTCGTGCGATCATGGGCAGCCAGGTCGGCCGCCCAGGTTTCAAGGAGCAAACCGCACAAGCGGTGCTGAGCATTATTTTAAACGGAATCAGGCCGCGAGATCAGGGTAAGGACAGTGCAGAGCGGGAATGAAGACGAACCTGCTCTTGGCATTTGCAGCCGAGGTGGGCTAAACGTTCACGTGCTCCAAGCACTGAACGAATAATTTGAGGCGTATATGGCCGATCACGGTCAAAAAAATCGACCAGATCCGGATAAATTGCTGCAACTTGCCGCTCGCGAGACGCGCGGCAAACTGACTGTATTTCTGGGCGCAGCCCCCGGTGTGGGCAAGACATATGCGATGCTGCTTCGAGCGCGCCGTTTGAAAGAGGATGGCGCGGACATCGTTATCGGTCTCGCCGAGACCCATGGCCGGGTCGAGACGGCGGAACTGCTCGACGGGCTGGAAGGCATTCCGCGCAAGCAGGTCAACTATCGCGGCAAGGTACTGGAAGAGTTCGATATCGACGCGGCGATTGCCCGCAAGCCTAAAATTATCATTGTGGACGAACTCGCTCACACCAATGTTCCCGGCAGCAGGCATCCGAAACGTTACCAGGACATCGAAGAACTGCTTTGGCAGGGCATCGATGTCTGGACGGCAATGAATGTCCAGCATCTGGAAAGCCTGTCCGATGTAGTCACCAGCATTACCGGCGTGACTGTTCGGGAGATCGTGCCGGATATTGTCCTGAAGCGAGCCGACGACGTCTTGCTTGTCGACCTGCCGCCGGCAGAGCTCATCGCACGCTTGAAGGAGGGCAAGGTCTATCTGCCCGGCAATGCGGAGCGCGCGGCGGAGGGTTTCTTCAAACCCGCCAATCTGACGGCTCTCCGCGAACTGGCGCTCAGGCGCACAGCGGATCGCGTCGACGATCAGATGATTGATCTGTTGCGGCAGAACGCGATCGAAGGGCCTTGGGCGACGGGCGAACGGCTGCTAGTCTGCGTTGGTCCCGACAGCCTTTCCGAAAAGGTCGTACGCACGGCCAGCCGCCTTGCATCGGGATTGAACGCCCGCTGGTTGGTTGTCTCGCTGACCCAGACCAACGATGCTGGTGGCGAGACCGGCAAACGTCTCGACAAACTTCTGGACCTGGCGGAACGGCTCGGTGCGGAAACGCGGCGGGTGATCGCGCAGGATTTCGTCGACGAAATCTTCCGCATTGCCCGGCGCGAAAACGTCACGCAGATCGTTGTGGGTCGCCCGAAGTCAGCGCGGTTCGCCAATCCTTTCCGGCGTTCACTGCCGGACGAGATCATCAAGCGTTTCACCGATATTGGCGTGCATATCGTCACCGGTGAGGAACAGGGCAACCCTTACGTCCCACCGTCGATGCGCAAGCGTACCCGGCTCGAGCTTGCCAAGGCAATCGCGCTGCCCGTTGTGGCGACCGGTGTGACCACACTGCTCGGTCTTGCTGCCAGCGACATCGTTCACGCTCAAAATCTGTCGATGCTGTTCCTTGTCGCCGTTATCCTCTCGGCAATGATCTGCGGGCGGCTTTCGGCGGTGATTGCGGCTGGCCTTGCCTTCGTTTTCTACAACTTCTTCTTCCTCGAACCGCTGCATGATCTGAGCATTGCAAAACCGCATCAATTGTTCTCGCTGATCATCTTTCTCGGGGTTGCCTTGATGATCGGGGATCTTGCCGGTCGTCTGCGCGATCAGGTCGCCCGCTCGCGCAACCAGGCAAAGAACACGCAGGCGCTTTACGAATTTTCGCGCAAGCTTTCAGGCACGGCGCGCCTTGATGACGTCCTGATTTCCACCGCCACGCATCTGCATTCGACCTTTGGAACCGGTATTGTCATCCTGATGCCTTATGACGGCGAGCTTTCGCTGCAGACCGCATGGCCGCCAGACCTGACGTTGGATGGCACGGATATGACAGCGGTACGCTGGGCCTACGAAAAGAACGAGCGCGCGGGTTCCGATACGGCAACATTGCCGCAGATCGAATGGCAGTTTCTGCCCATTCTCACTTCAAATGGCGTGGCGGGTGTATTGGGCCTTTCCATGAAGGACCGTGCGGCTTTGAGTGAGAACGATGACCGAATGCTCTCCGCGATTCTCGATCAGACTGCCATCGCCATCGATCGCGCACAGCTCGTGCGGGAAAACGCTAAAACGGCCGCATTGCAGGAGAGCGACAAGCTGCACACGGCACTGTTTTCATCTCTTTCACATGATCTGAAAACCCCGCTTGCCTCGATTACCGGCGCGGTTACGACGCTGCGGCAGTTGGGCAGCCGCATCAAAGCCGATACGCGTGACGACCTCTTGCTTTCCATCGAGGAAGAAGCCGGACGGTTGAACCGCTTCGTTGCCAACCTGTTCGATATGACGCGGATCGAGGCTGGAACGCTCAAGGCCAAAAATCTTCCCGTCGATGCGGCAGAAATTATCTTGTCTTCAATCGAGCGCACGACAAAACTGAAGCCCGGCATCGCTATCGACACCAGCATCGCCCCGGATTTGCCCATGGTGAACGGCGATGCTTCTTTGCTTGGCCAGACTCTGTTCAACCTTTTGGATAATGCAACGAAATATGCGGGGGATGGGCCGATTGCCGTCTATGCAAAGCAGGATGGTCCGGAAGTTGCCATCAGTATCACGGATCAAGGAAGGGGCATCCCACCAAAGGATCTCGACAAGATTTTCGACAAGTTCTACCGGCGCGTCAAAGGCGACGGTCGCGCGCCGGGGACGGGGCTCGGCCTTTCCATCTCTCGCGGTTTTATTGAGTCCATGGGCGGTACGATCAAGGCGGAAAGCCCAGCCATTCGCAAACGCGGAACGCGGTTCATCATCCGCCTACCCATCGCCAATCCTGACGGCGAGGCAATGGGATGAACCAGCATCGTATCCTGGTCGTCGATGACGAGCCGCAGATCCAGCGTTTTCTAAACCCTGCGCTCACGGCGTCGGGTTACGAAGTGATCCTTGCTTCGACCGGCGCCGAGGCCGAACGGCTCGCTGCGACCAGCGCGCCGGATCTGATCGTCCTCGACCTTGGCCTCCCCGACAAGGACGGCAAGGAAGTGATCGAGACAGTGCGCGCGTTTTCTGAAGTGCCGATCATCGTTCTGTCGGCCCGTGACCGCGAGGCTGAAAAGATTGCATCCCTTGATCTTGGTGCCAATGACTATGTCGAGAAGCCCTTTGGCATCGGCGAGTTGCTGGCGCGTATACGCACGGCGCTACGCCAGCAAGTGGCCGGCACAAGCGTACCTTCACGGTTCGAAGCCAATGGACTTGTGGTTGACATGGTCAAGCGGATTGTCAGCCGCAACGGCGAGGAAGTGCATCTGACCCGCAAAGAATACCAATTGCTCGTGCATCTGGTACTGCACGCGGGCATGGTGATCACGCACCGTCAGCTCCTCGCCTCGGTCTGGGGCGCTGCACATGTGCAAGATTTGCAATATTTGCGCGTCTTCGTTGGCCAGCTACGTGCCAAGATCGAAGACGACGCCAACAATCCGCAATTTATCCGCACCGAAGCCGGTGTGGGCTATCGTTTCATCGCGGAGTGAAATGAGTTGCTCTATCCCTGGGTCGAATTGTAGGCACCACCGTCGAGCAACAAGTTCTGGCCGACGATAAAACCGGAATACTGGCTGCACAGAAAAGCCGCTGCGGCGCCGAATTCCTCTGCCGTTCCGTATCGCCCCGTGGGATTTTCCGCATAGGCATCGGCGCGTGCCTCCTCGATGGAAATGCCCTTGGCCAGCGCCGTTCGCTCCAGGAAGCCCTTCGTCCGATCCGTATCATGGGATCCGGGAAGAATATTGTTGATGATGACGCCATGCTTGGCCACTTGCCGCGCAGTGCCTGCAACGAAACCTGTCAGCCCGTTGCGGGCGGCGTTGGAAAGTCCAAGCGAAGAGATCGGAGATTTCACCGAGCCCGACGTGATATTGAGCACGCGCCCCCACTTCCGCTCGATCATGCCGGGCAAGATCGCGTTCATCAACAGGATGGGCGTCAACATATTGTTGTTGATCGCCTTCAGCCATTCCTCTTCGCCCCACTCGGACCAGTTGCCGGCTGGCGGACCACCTGCATTGTTGACGAGGATATCCGGTTGCGGTTCGGCCTTCAGCAGTGCGTTGCGCCCGGTCTCCGTCGTCACATCCTCGGCAACGATCTGAACCTTGACACCGTATTTGTCCGCAATCTCATTGGCCGTGGCGCGCAACGTTGTCTCGGTGCGTGCATTCAGCGTCAGGTCGACGCCAGCTTCAGCCAGTTTTTCCGCAACGCCGCGGCCAAGTCCCTTTGAACTTGCGCAGACGATGGCGCGCTTGCCTTTGATACCCAGATCCATGATGTCCTCGCCGGTTGTTCCCGTGTCATCCCTTATCGACAATTCCAGCATGTTTTGACAAGCTTGACCTCAAACAAAATCGGATTCGGGAAACGCAAAGCCATGACGACATTCGGAGCAACTGTTCTGTGGACGCGGCCGGAGGGCACCCCCTTCACCGACAACAAATATAGCCGAGCGCATGTCTGGCAGTTCGACGGCGGTGCCGAGGTGCCGGCTTCGTCTTCGCCGCATATTGTTCGCCTGCCCTATTCCACGGCGGAGAATGTCGATCCCGAAGAGGCTTTCGTCGCCTCGATTTCGAGCTGCCACATGCTGTTTTTTCTCAGTGGTGCCGCCAAAAAAGGATTTGTCATTGATGAATACCGTGATGCCGCGGAAGGCGAACTCGCAAAAAACGATCAGGGAAAACTCTATGTCAGTCGGGTCACGCTGAAACCGCATGTAACCTATGCGGGTGCCGCGCCCGATGCGGAGACTGAGCAACATCTGCACCACGAAGCGCACGAGCAATGTTTCATTGCCAACTCCGTGCTCACCCATATCGACGTTCAGCCCGTCTGAACTCACAGGAGGAAATATCATGTCTGAACTCAAGATCGGCGATGCCATAAACACCACCTGCCCATGGTCGGGTGATCCGATCAAGGAGGATAGCCTGACGCTTTATAACGGCGCTGTCGTCGGATTCTGCAACCCGGGCTGCCGCGACAAGTTCGAAAAAGCGATCAATCATTTCGAGGCGGCACTCCAGCGCCGCAGTCACGAAAGCGTCTAGAACTAAAAAATCCATTTGACAATTTTCCTGGATCACAATACTTAAGTATATGCTTAACCAACAAGTACCACTCGATCTCATGTTCCAGGCGCTGGCGGATCCCTCGCGCCGCATCATGGTTGAACGGCTGAGCCGCGGACCGGCTTCGGTCAGCGAACTCGCCAAGCCGCTTGCCATGTCACTGCCTGCAGTGGTTCAGCATCTACAGGTGCTGGAGGCGAGTGGGCTTATCCGCTCGGAAAAGATCGGGCGCGTTCGCACCTGCCATATCGAATGGGCAGCTTTGCAAACCGCGGAAGAGTGGATGCTGGAACGGCGCAAGACCTGGGAACATCGCCTCGACAGACTGGGTGATTTTCTCGCTGATCAGGAAAAAGGATAGATCTATGACCAACCGATCCGTGACACACGACACCTTCGTCCTCGAACGCAGCTATTCGGCCTCTCCAGCGCGCGTATTTTTTGCGCTCAGCGACAAGCAGGCAAAGGCCAAATGGTTTGGCGGTCCCGATGAATGGGGTCAGGGCAAATATGAAATGGATTTCCGTGTTGGCGGGCAGGAGATCAGCAGTGGAGGTCCGAAAGGCGGACCGGTGCACACTTACGTAGCCGTCTACCAGGACATCGTACCGGATGAGCGCATCATATACACCTATGACATGCACCTCGATGAAAAACGCATCTCGGTGTCACTTGCGACGATGGAATTGCGCCCCGAAGGGACGGGTACGAGGCTGATTCTCACCGAACAAGGCGCGTATCTCGATGATTTCGACGAACCATCCGTGCGCAGGGAAGGCATGGGAGAACTCCTGGACGCATTGGGCAGATCCCTGGAAAACACGAACGTCAACGCCTGACCCATGGTATCAAGGCGCTTCACCCGACCCCGTGACAATGGTCTCGGCCGGCGCCTTGATTCTGCCCTGGCGCTTCAATTGCTGTTCCCGGAAGAAGATGAACAGTCCCGACGCGATGATGAAGCCTGATCCGACGAGCATCGATATGCGCGGCACATCTCCGAATACCAGCCAGCCAAAGACGATCGCCCAGAACAACATCGTGTATTGCAGTGGCGCGACGGTCGCGGCATCCGCAACCTTCAGCGCCCGGTTTACCAGCACGTGCGCGAGCATGGCGACAACGCCAAGCAATGCCAGCAGAACGAGGTCGCGCAGGCTAACCGGCGTCCACTCGAAGCTGACAGCGACCAGGCCCGCAAGTCCGGCGCCGACGATCTGCCAGAATACCAGAGTCGTGTCCGGGGTGCCGCGAAGTGAACGCCCAAGCAGCAGCATGAATGCAAAGAACATGCTGCCAAGAATGGAGATGATCGCCTGCGGGGTCAGCGCCTGTGACGAGGGCTCGAGCGCAATCAGCACGCCGATGAAGCCGACGATGATGGCGGTCCAGCGTCGCCAGCCGACGGGCTCCTTCAAGACGAAAGGGGAGACGGCCGCCACATAGATCGGCGCGGCCAGCCAATAGGTCATGACATCGGCGAGCGGCAGATAGACAACGGCGAAATAGAAGGCGAAGACTTCAGCTGTCGAAAGAAATACGCGTGCAGCCTGCAGCCAGGGTCGCTCGACCTGAACGATCTTTGCCGGTCCATTGAACCAGAGAAATGGCGCAAGCACGATAAGTGCCGCGATGCTGCGGATGAACACCACCTGACCGACGGAATAGGTCGATACGAGCCATTTGCCCATGACGTCGTTGAGCGAGAACATCAACATACCGAGGAGCATAAGCAGAACGCCGCTGCGTGCTGCCGAGGACATGGACGCGCTGGAAAAGCGCGCCGGAGCGGTGGTCATGGGCCGTTTCCTGGATCACGATGTTTTTTCGATTGCTTTGGGCTATTTTCCGCCGCCAATCCAGCCGAAAAGCACGCAAATCGAAAAACTTTTATGAACCCAAGAGGGTTTCCAGCTGTTTGGCGCATGCTCGCAGTGGCTCGGCGCTCTGGCTCGCCTTGGCCATTGCCATGGCCCCGGAATAACTCGCGACCACCAATGTCGCGAGATCATGGGCCCGCGATGCGTCGAGATCCGGCCTGTCGGCTCGCAATCTGAGTGAGAGGGCCGAGCGCCAGCGGTCGAAGACAGCATTGACCGCTTCACGAAAATCCGTATCCGCCAGCGATAGTTCCAGCGCCAGATTGTTCAACGGGCAGCCGGATACCGCGCGGTTGCGCTCCAGTGTATCGGCCACGCCATTGAAAACCGCACGAATGCCAGCAGCGGCGGAGGTGGCGGTCATGATGGGCTGGATCGCGGTCTCGTCCACTTCCTTCGCCACACGTTCGGCAATAACTGCGAGACCGAGGGTCTTTTTCGTCGCGAAATGATGATGCAGCGCACCGCCGGTCGTCGCTGCGCCGCGCACCACTTCATGGACGCTGGTCGCGTTATAACCGTTTCGCTGGAAGAGATCGGCAGCAACATCGAGAATACGCGTCCGCATCGCCTGCGGATTATTGATGCGTCTGGGCCGTTCAATGGTGTCCTGCGTCATGATGCGCCTTTCAAAAACTTAAAATAACAAATTGACAAAACAGGACAACCGGTTTTATCAAAACAGGACAACCGGTTTGTTTTGGGAGGAACGGTTTATGACCACCGCCAAGATTGTGCAAAAACTCGACCGTGAACTTCATAGTCCAATTGTTGAGCTGCGCCGCTATACATTGCATCCGGGTCGGCGTGACGATCTGATTTCGCTTTTCGATGCGCATTTTCTGGAAAGTCAGGAATCATGCGGCATCAAGGTCATCGGCCAGTTCCGCGATATCGATGATCCCGACGCCTTTGTCTGGCTCCGCGGTTTTGGTGACATGCAGGCTCGCCACCAGGCGCTCACTGCCTTCTATGACGGTCCCGTCTGGGCTGCACATCGCAACGCGGCCAATGATACCATGATCGACTCGGACGATGTGCTTCTGCTGCGCCCCGCCGGCCGTGACGCCGGTTTTTCCCTTACGCACGAACGTCCTGGACGTGTTTCAGGAACGCCTTCGCATGCAATCATAGAGGCTGCGACGTATCAGCTAAAAACGTCCGTAGAGGGCTTCCTCGCCTTCTTCGACGATGTCCTTGCGCCGCTCCTGCGCGCGTCCGGAAACGACAGCATTGCAACCTTTGCCTCCAATCACAGCCCGAACAGCTTCACACGCTTGCCGATACGCCTCGGTGAGAATGTCGTCGTGGTTTTCTCACGTTTCGATTCAATTGATGATCAATCGGTGTTCAGAGATTTGCTCGATGACAATCCGGCGTGGCAGGCAGTGCAACAGCGCCTTGCAACCCATCTTATAGCACCGCCGATCATCACGCGGCTCGCGCCAACCGCAAGGTCATTGTTGAGATAGGCGTACGCGCTGCCAAAAAACTTGAGATCAGGGGTTTGCATATCGATGGAATTCAACTATATGACGACCCGCACCGGCCAATGCTGCCAGCTCTTTTGGGGAATAGGTTAACGGTAGACCCACGGACTCTGACTCCGTTAGTCCTGGTTCGAATCCAGGTTCCCCAGCCACTCACATTTTTCACAATAAAATCATATACTTAAGCGAATTAGAAAAACACTAAGTGTTACACCTTAGCGGATGTTCCGTATGGTCTACCAAAAGCCCTGAACCGAATCTGCCCACTGTTGGGCGATCTGAACTACAGCATGCAATGAATCGTAGACTTCCTTGGGATTGTTGTGCATCCAAGAAATTGCCTCCCAAGCGGCGCTTCCCGCGACACCTCCCGCAATAACTTTGACGCCAGACCAAATTGCCGAGCCAAGCTGTGACAATATGGTTGCTTGAGCACGCAGCACGTTTGCATCTGGCACTTCCTTGGCGGTCTCAACTCGCAACGCTGTAGCGGCTTGCTGGGCCCGCTCTATTTGGGCCGAGCTAATAACCTCTGCATCAATTAACTCTGGCGGATTATTGTGGTTTCTTGGTGCGAGATTTTGACTATACCCCGCAATCGCGGTCTCTAGCCGATCGAGCCGCGAAAGCATTTCAGTGCGGTAGTCAATTTCTGGGATGTCTCGTGAGACGATTATTCTATTGCCATTTTCGTCTGTTATAGAGTTTCCGTTTTCATCCGCCAGATATTCTTCACCATCATCATAGTCATCATCACTTTGGACGGGTCCCCATTCATAAAGTCCATCGCTAGTGATTTGCTCGACCGCTCTTTGCATTGTTTGAAATTCTACAACACCGGAAAATTCTGACTGAATTTCATTGTCAGCATCGAATGGCCCCCCGTGAACCCACAAGTAGCCCCCCTCGCGGCTGTTATAGGGAGTCCGGTGGACAGGGTCCTCGTAATGCTGGTGGAACCACTCCAGCATTGCTTCAACCTTCTCATCTTCAGTAAGCCTTCGAAACTCCTCCGCTGTGTAGGTAACTTCTCCAATTTGATAAGTGTGGTCGGCCATAGATCGATCTTCTTCGCTTCAAAAACTCTGCCCGCATCAGCTACAACAGAATAAGGAAGCCCGCCGATCTTCACCGGCGGGCCGAGCTACTTAACGGTTACCCTTTTTTTCGTCCTGAGAAAGGACCGACGCTGCAAGTCGCTTTGCATCGGCAGGGGTAGCCTTCTTAGTTCCCGAAAGAACCTTTGAGGCAAGGGTCGATACTGGTGAGGAAGATTGTTTCTTCACCATGCTGATGCCCCTCCTGCCGGAGCGACATCAACGAACCGCCTGCCGGTTTTGATCTCACTGACGCGACCCGGATTTATCCCGAATTGCGCAGCGATATCGTGTTGCATCATATTCTTCGAAAGGAGCCGCTTTATATGTGCGGCCATTTCAGGTGTTACGCGCGGAGAGCGCTTTCTATGGGACATAAAATTTTCCTTATGTCGTTGCGCTCCGCCTTGCCCAAGTGACTCGGAGTATGTAGAATCCCCTAGCTGCAAGGATTCTTATATCCGCTTGAGCATCCGCACGGCAGAGCATTTGCCAATGTGTGCGGCCACGTAGTCTCCGGCACCTTCTGTCCTGCCAGACGGTTGGTTGCCGGGTTCTGCGAATCGAACAATCCGAGAACATCGCCAATCTATCGTGAGTCGCGGTGGAGTCCAGATTGAATCTGGCCTTGCAACCATATTTTGTGTGTCCTTCCCCAAAATTCACACCTTATTGCAACATATTGTTAATGCAGGGAAAGAAAAGGTGTTTCGCCAGCGCTGTGGCCCGACTATTCGTAGCTGAATCCGGTAGAATCAGTCATTCTCCGAATAAATTACACAATCGGCTGTTAAAACGGGTGCGATAAGATGGGCTTTTTACTTAGAGATTGTGTGAGGTGCGGTGTATCAAAGGTCCAAATGATCGCGCGCGGATTCTCCACGTATGACAGTCTGAATTCGGAGGTTTTCTTCGCATGTCAGGCCTGTAACCTCGGGAGCATCTATCGAGGCCAACCACAAGACGATCCTGTTAAATCTACTTTATTGTTGGACTACGCTCGCCATTTTGATAGCAATCCAATATTCGTTTATCCGGGTGTTCCGACCGTTTCGACTTACATTCCTGAGCGTGTCGCAAATCTTTATCGCGAGGCGGCACGATGTCGTCGGCTTCAACTCTATGAAGCCGCGGGAGCAATTTTCAGAAAAGTAATCGATGTAGCTACAAAATACATCTATGCCCATGATTTGCGCCTAGCCGAACGAAATCCCGCTGAAGCTTTGCGGCCGCGCATCAAGGCTTTAGGCCAGTTAAAAATACTGGAGGATGATATTGTCGAGCTTGCTGATGTCGTAGCCTTAGATGGCAACGATGCTGCACATGACGTCGATCCATACACTGCCAATGAAGCGGAAGCGCTGGAGGAACTGACAGTCGATCTTTTGGAACGCCTCTTTGTTAAACCCGCAAAAATCGCGGCTGTGAGGGCCAAGCAAATTGCTTCCGGACAACGAAAGCCGGATCCGGTGCCAGAAGGCTGAGCGAAAACAAAGCTAAAAAGACCGCCGGGGCGGTCTTTCCATTGTCGTATTGATGCGCAGTATCAGCCAAGGAAATCGACTGGCAAGTCCGGATCGCAGAAGATCAATCGATCTCCATCCTTGGCAAGGGCACGGCGCTCAATTTCCTCCAGCAACGCGGTTGCTTTCGTTACGGCTTCAAGGTGTCCCGACACACTATCCCTGTCGTTCGCCAGTTCATGGAATATCAATTCCAGTACTTTATCGCGGGGCGTAGCATTGGTCATCACGCGGCCTCCTTTACCGAAGGTTCGCAGTCATCGCGAATGCTATCCGGCCATATGTCTAGCACTTCGCCAAGAATGATCGTGATCCGGGAACGAGGGTCAAGCAGCGGATCGTCGGAAGGCGCGGCTACGATCTGATCGAGCGCCGCGTGATAGTCGTCAGTGTTTACGTATAAAGGCATTTTTGAACCCATGAGCTAGTGTTTACGAGCGGAATCATGAGTCAAAGCCGGAGATTTGGCAAGCAGAAAATGAGAAAAAATGGAACAAAAACAATTAGTTATAGTCAGCGCTGACTGACTTTTCCTGCCGATTTGCCCGCATTCCTGGCCTTTAGCCGCGCTATGACCCTCTTACGATCCGCCTCATATTCAGCTTGCGCTGATTTCCGCAAAGCCTGAGACGCCGCATAGGGTTCACCGGAGAAGCCTCTGAACGGTGCGTTTCGGCTGCGAGCGCTGTTCCAAGCCAAATCTTTTAGCGCGTAAGAAACCCAACCATCGTCCGGAAGCTCGCTTGTGTGGCATTGATGCTGCCGAACCTGAGCCCATTCGCCGCCCGCCTTTCTAAGTGCTTTGCGTGCCAATGTGGCGTCTGAGCCCGGAAGTATGACTTCGCCGTGAATGTGCAAACGCTTTAGGCTCTGCGCCGCCTCTATCACAAACCAGCAATCGACCTTACGTCCATATGCTGCCTTCAGTTCCAACTGAATACGCTTGTGAAGCCATGACGCGGCGGAAAGCTGCTTACGCGCAAGCTCCTCAATATCCGGCCTGAGATTCAGTGAGAAGGAGTGAACCGTGCCAAGATGCGAACCGGCGTCGTGAAGGTGAACGGCTTGGAACCAGAACGTGAGATCGCGCCACGGTGCCGGAACCTTCCATTGATGCAGATGGGTATCGACGGGCTGTTGGCGTTGGCGGAGGGATCGATCCAGCTTGCTCGGTTTCGGTGATGGCGCCCGGGCGGCTTTTTGGGCGGCTGCTAGGGCTCCCATCTTCTTCAGCAATCGTGAGGGCGAGGTTCCGTGGTTGCCGGTGAGAGTATCAGCGTAGGTAGGCTTGTATGCGCCCCTCCCTGTAACTGAAGTCTCTATAGAAACAGGGGTAAGCCGCTCTTGCCTAAGTTCTTGGAAATAAGGGAAGAAATGAGCGTCCCGCATACTGAATTTCGGGTGATGCCGTTTTCCAAAATTGGCAACTGGCTTCGGTTCATTATCATTGGCTTCTTTTACAGTATCAATTGGTATATATTGACACTGAACAGAAAAATTGTTGTCATTTGCAGCAACATTTTCCTGCACTTCCCGAAAAGGTATGCTATAATTCATCCATAAACCCAATAGCCAAGTGGTTTAAGGGCTGGATCGTTGTTTAGCGGCGCGATCCAGCCCTCTTTATTTCAACAGTATAGCAAACATTTCAGAGAACATCAGATATATTTTGGTAGTGCTTGAAAAAAGTGTCACCGCCGCAACGTGCCGCCACCGCGCCGTTGATTGATCATTTCTTCCGCCATGATCGCCTTCACCGTATTCCGAACTTCGCGCGCCGTTTGCTGTGCAAGGTCGCGGTTCTGTTCCGGGCTGCCTCCTGTGGCATTGACGGTGGTGTTCACGTTGAACGTCACCTCCGGACTATCGCTCGCACGATTGCTGTTTGCGCCGGACAATGAGGGCCGCTGCAATGCCAGTGGTGTGAGGTTCGGCGCTACCAAGCCACCGTCCGCATATCCACGATGAAGGCGCTCAAGATTGTCGAGGCCAATACGACTGACGGCTTTCTGACTCATGACGTATTCGCCACGATGCACCACACCAGCCGGTTCATACTTTCCGCCGCTGCCGGTATAGCCACCATCGGCAAATCCGAACACTGCGCCAAGGATGCCAGTGCCGCCGCCGAACAAGCCGCCAAGCGGACCTTGTCCTAGCAGAGCGGCTTGAGCAAGCGCGCTGATCAAAGACGAAAGCAACTGCTGCACGGCCTGTTCTGCGGTCGTCGCGCCGGTGAGAACACCTGTCAGAACATCGGTGAAGCCTTGTGCAATGAACTGCTGCGCATCCCTCATCTGTTCCATGCGCGCTTGAGATTTTCCTGTCGCATCGTCCAAGCGCTGCGTTTCGGTGATCTTGGCACGGATGCCCGCAAGCTCCTGTGGTGTCAGTGTGATACCGGCGCGACGGGCTTCCAATTGGCGCTGATAGACGGCCAATTCGATTTGCTGCTGCGATTGCGTCTTTCCGGAAATCGACTGCTCGAACTTCGCGAGGTCCAAACCTTCCTGCACGGACAGATTGAGACTCTTACGGGCGTCATTCTGCTGCTTGAGCAAATCAACGGCCTTCTGCTGCGCGGGCGTGTTCTCCAGCTTCTGCGGCGCTGTAGACGTGCCGGAATAGGCTTCGCGGATGGTTGAGTCGTCAACGCGGCGTAAGCCCTCCCATTCATTGCGAAGGGAGTCCGGATCGCTGCCACGACGTCGGAGAAGAGCGCGGGCAATTTCGTCCTGGGTCTTCTCATCAAACATGCGGTCGCCGGTTAGACCAAGCTGGCTCATCATGTCGCGGAGCGTGCCGCTCGTGATCTGATAGCGGCCTAGCGCGGATGATCCTTTGCCGTCGCCATATAGCGCGCGATTCTCCGGCGTCCGCATACTATCCTGCAGCGCAAGAATTTCAGTGAGCGTCATGCTGGTGAGATTGCGAGCGCCGCCGGTCCAGCGGCCATAATCCAGTGTCTCGTTATAGCCGCGCCCTTTATCAGTGCCTTCCACCGCGCCAATGAGGGAAAGCATATCCTTATGAGTGCCGAACGTGGCGGTGGTCTTGGCGCGGTTCGCAATGTCGGTGGCGGTGCGGATTTCGGACATGGTGCGGGCGTTTTTGACCGCATTCTGATAAGCGGTATCGATCGCATCATTCTGCGCAAGCGTATCGAGCTCGGCTTTGAGTTCCGGAATAAACTTCTTGAGGTCAGTAAGTGCGGATTTGAAATTGGCCGCTGCCGTTACGTTGCCACTGAAGCCGCTGGAAAGTGAGCGGCTCGCATCGGACAAGGTGCGCATAGCCGTTTCCATATCGACGGTGCCGTTCTCAAGCTGGCTGATTTCGCGGTCGAGCGCTTCAACATCCTGCCTGAGCCTTGGCAATGCAGTCATGCGGCCTTTTTCGCTGGAGGCTTCAATCGCGGCAATAGTTTCTAGGAGCTTTTTCCGGCGCTCTAGGGCGCGCTCAAGCGTGGCTTCCTGAGACAGGAAATCATCGCGCGCGGACGAAACATAGCCATCACCTTTCAAGGTGCCGATCAAGCCAATGATCTGCTTGGCATAGCTCACAGACTCAATCGCGGCTTTCTTGGCATTAACGCGAACATTCTGCCAAAGGGTTTCGAATTCAGCATCGATCCGCTTGGCGGCTTCGATCTGCTCATTGCTGAAGGTCGCGGCCTCATCCCGAAGCTTCTGGATTTCCGCGACGGAAAGGCCCAGCACCTTGGCTAGCTGTTCCGCGCCGGTCCCACCGAACACTTCATCCAAGATACGTGTTTTACCCGCGCTGTCCAAAAGCTGAAGCTTGCTAATGATCTCATCAAGGAAGCGGTTCGGATCACGCAGGCGTTCGGCAACATCGGCAGCGGAAAAGCCTAGACGCTTGAAAGCATCCTCTGCGGAACCCTTGCCGGTCTTGGCGAATTCGTCGCCGCGAATGTTCAGTTCCTTCAGGGCGTCGGCAACACCATCAATGGTTGCGCCGGTCGCCTTGGCGACGTATGACCATTGCTGCCAGACTTGCGACGACACGCCGGCCTTGCGGGCCTCTTGATCCACTTCGGCGATGCTGCCGGCGATCTGAGTCACTGCGGTTGCTGTAGCCGCTATGGCTGCCGTCGCAATTCCTCCGGCCATGAATGGTTTGAAGAGGCTTTCCAGCCGACTATTAATGGAGCTGCCAGCATCAGCCATGGATTTTTCCATGCGCTGCGCTGACTGCTTGGCGCGAGCTTCCATCGCATCGAAGCTCTTTCCGCCTGAACGCATTGCGCGTTCCATGTTTTTCTCGTAATCGCGGATACGGGCCTCAAGAGCGATAACTAGGCGTTCTTCGTCGGTTGCCATTCTGATATTTCCTATGCTGCCGCAAACATGCGGTCGAATTCTTCGGGATCCTGATCGTAAATCGAGCCGGTCGTTTCCGCATTGCAGGCGCGGCTCACGGCCATTGCTGCGGCAACTGCGCCATCGATGCGATTGTTGTTCGCGGCCTTGTGCATTCGCACCAAGCCGGTGTCGTTTCGGGATGCGACAACGCTGTCAAAGTGATGCCGCAAGACGGGATGGCCGTTGTGCCGGATTTTGAAACCGTTCACGGTGCGCTCAAGATCACCGATAGCCGGTCCCATGGTGAGCGGTCCCTGTCGCATTTCGATGGTCGGCAAACCTTCATCGAAAAGGCGCTGCATGATCTTGCGAGCAAGATGCGGATCGAACGCGATTTCCTGCACGTTGTAGGTCGCGCAAAGCTCGCGAATATGGTTCTCGATTTCATCCGGCTCTATGATCGGGCCGTCAATGACATTGATAAGCTCGTCATCCTTCCAAGCGACGTAGGGAACGTTATCCTTAGCCGCGCGGTCGGCAAGATCGTCGCCGGGAACGAAAAACCAAGGGTGAATCGTGATCCGGCCATCCTCATGCCGCCAAGCAGCAACAATGGCAGTTAGATCGCCGTTCACCGACAAATCGACGCCAAGATAGCAGGGCAATTCCGTTAGCTCTTCAAGCTCGAACTCAAACCTGCCTTCATCATAGACGGCCATATCGAAGAGCGGATCACGGCTACTCGCTTGCCAGATATTCAAATTCAGTTGCTTGAACGCGTGGCGCTCGGATGGCCTGTGCTCGGCTTGCTGCGCTTCCCGGCGAAAAGACGGAAGATCAGGGAAGCCATATTGGAGGCCAGGATTAACGCGGTGCCAAAGGGCCTCATCCTGCCAATCGTCTTTAGCGTCAGCTTCAAAGATGATCGGCAAATAGGAAGGATCGATCACTTCTCCGGTCGCAACCTTCCGGGCGTATTCATATTCTTGATAGCCAAGGTTCTCTTGCCCGCGTCCGGCGGTTGTGGCGATCACCATGAGCGTGTTCGGCGTTTTCACTAAGCCGGACTTCAAGGCTTCCCAAAGGTCGCGGCCTTTCCAAGCGTGTATTTCATCGACCAGAACGAAGGCCGGTGTCTTGCCATGCTGTGCCGCGCCGTCACTGGAAACGGTTTGCAGGGAAACGCCTTGCTTCCTGTAGACGATCTTTTTCACGCTGTTATGGGCGTCATAAATGCGCGTTGCCGCGATTAGGCGCTTGTCTTGGCGGATGATATCGGCGGCTTCTTTAAAGCCAATTCCGGCTTGCTCGCGATCTGAAGCGGCGAAAATCACCTGTCCAGCCGGAACATGCTCGGGGCCAATGGTATGTAGAAGCGACAATGCGGCGGCTAGGCTAGTCTTGCGATTGCCGCGCGGAATCATCCAGAACACTTTGGTAACGATCCGGCTTCCGTCCCGATGGCGAGGGCCATAGATGGCGCGAATAATGCGCTCTTGCCAGTCGTAAAGCTGGAACACTCGTCCGGTTGCCGTGCTCCTCGGATGCCGCAAGAGCCGGACGAACTTAACGGCACGCTCGCCGAATCCCATAGGGTCAGCAATCGGTGAACCGTCAAAAATCCATTCCGGATAAGCACTCTTGCTCACTACCGAACGTCCAACGGGTTATCGTCACCATCTTCCGCCATCTCCATCATGGCAGCGCGTGAGCGAGCCGAGGGTGTCAGACCAAGCTCACCTGCACAACGCAGTTGCTGTTGCTGCATTGCAGTCAGGATACCGGCGGCAGGATGGCGTTTGCCCTCTGTCGTCACATAACCTTCAGCCTGAAGCAGTCGGTGCATCTCGCGAATGGTGCCAAGAGAAATGCAGTAATTTTCCAGCGTGCCAAGATCAGCAACCGTCAACACCTTTCGCTCACGGATCAAAATTGGCGCAACGCGTTTCCATTCCGCCTTAGCATCTTTTGAAAGGTAAGCAGGAGGTGAGGGAATTTTTATAACAGGCGAAGAACCGCCAATAATTGTCGATGGTTTAAGGCCGCGCATGTGCAGCCTTTTGGTGCGCCGTGCGGGAGTTGAACCCGCATGAGTTTCCTCGCCTGATTCCTAAAGGCCACCCCGTTGATGTGGCCCTTAGGTAATCAGGTGCGTCTGCCAGTTTCGCCAACGGCGCGCTGGAAAGAATATAGCATCCATGGCTGAGGTTCACAATCACGTCGCGCACCTCAGTTCGAGGCCGCGCCGCCTGCCAATTTCTTTGATTTCCTTTAGGTCGTAGGGCTTGCCGGAATAGAAAATGCGGTCGTCGGTGCTGATATCAGACACGTATCGGGTGCGGAATATGACGGCGTTCGTCTCGGCTTCACCGAAGCCGGTAAGATACTCGGACGCAGATTGTTGCACGATCTCGGCGCGGATGGTGGCGAATGTCTGCCATTCCTTCACGACTGAACCGGAGGGTTTCACAATTTGGGTTTCGCGCTGAAGTTCGATGCGCCGGTCGAGTTTACCGGCACGCATCAGAGCTTCCACCGGATCACGGCTTCAAACGTCAGAACACCATGGCAATAGTTCTTTTCCGGATCGGGATCGCGAAGCCAGCGAACCGAAGGCTTTGCAAATTCGTCAATGGTGCAGCCGTCCGCGTTTGGAATTTCCCGCAAAGCGTTCATGGCTGCAAAGCCGATGGCCTTGGCCGTGTCTTCGCCATCCTCGATAGCCCAAATGTGTGCGTCAACGAACACGCGGGCGGCGTATCCAGCGCCAGCCGTATAGCCAAGGAAGATGGTTTGAGCGTCGGTAAGCATGATGCATGGTAAGGCTTCGGGCCGTGACGATCCGGCAAAGATGGACGTTGCGGAAACAAGCGAGGTGACGGCGGTGTCACTGATTAGGCGGGCACGGATGGCCGTGCGCAGTGCAAGCGATGGCTCAATCACGGGCAAGCCTTTCCTTGATGGCCTTGCGGCTGGCACGATTGACACGGTTCGCGATACGCTTTTTCAGAATGCGATAGGCGGGCCAGAAATAAGCCTGCGCTTCTGCTTCAGCGGTGCCGTATTCGACAAGGTGAGCATAGCGAACGTCACTGTTGCCAGCGGTCACAAGCACCTCATTCTCAGCGGCAACGCGCGAGCCTCCCGGCTGCGAATATGCCGGTGTTGCTTGCTTCGGGCCGGTGACGGCAATGGAATTTTTCAGCGCGCCGGTATCTTCAGGCGCAAAACGGCGCTGCAAATCGGCCAATTCTTCAGCGGATTTCTCAAGCGCCGGAACGGTAGCTTCAAGATAGGCCTTCGGAAGGCTCATAACCTTGCGCTGGATACGGCTGTATTGTTCGGATTTCGCCATCAGAACGTCCATTCCCGATAGGGCCGGATCATATCGAGCAATCCGAACGGCAATTCATAAGGGTTTACGCCGACAAGCGTAGCTTCGCGGTTCTCGTAAAGGTGTCCAGCAAGGAGCAAAACGCCTTCCTTCACGTCCGAAGGAACCGTGTCATAATTCGTCCAGGGCGTGCCGGTGTAATTGGCGACCCATGCTTCGGCGGCGTCCAGCTTGTGCTGAAGCAACTCGTCATCGGCGGAATCATCGATATTAAGCTGGAGCTTCAGCAAGGATAGGGTGACGATACTCACTACAAAATCGCCTTTCGCGGTGTGGTTTCAGAAAAAGTTATTTCGGGCGTCTCTTGCAAAGTGCTCCCCGCGCCGGTCCCCTGAGAGGGCGTAAAATTGGAGACTACCCCCGGGGTGTTGTCGTTGGATGCAAGCACGCGAGAGGGATTGTGTCTGTGCTGCGGTTCATGGATGGCTCGTTCAATCGACCAGCCATAGCTCAAGCGGGCGTAGAGTGTCTGATGAGGGATGCCCGTGACCACAGACCATTGCCTAAGCGAGAGCGCTCTGCCGTCACACTCATAGAGCTTTGCTATGTTCTTTCGGCTCACACGCAATCTATCTGTGATGCCACGTAAAGGAGTTTCGAAGGTCTGTTGATTTGACCAACCTCTGTCTAAGCGAGCCTGTAGCGTCTTCACCTTTATCCCGGTGACTTTGGACCATTGAGCTAGGGTAAGTGTCCTGCCATCTAATGAATAGGGCTTTGCACCTTCATAGATGCTGGCGGGTTTTGCTTTTGGTTTGGTGGTGACTTTGATGGTGGTCGTCAGGGTCCGACGCGGGTTCAAATATCGACGGATATAACTACCATTCAGGATTTGCCCTTTGATTGCGAACATCGGGCGCGTGATCGCCTGTTCAGCATCCCAGCCCTTTTGAAGGCGGGCAATGATGATTTCCGGTGTGATGCCAAAATCAAGGGCCCATTCCGTCACTGATTGGCTCGTGCCGTCAAAAGTGATGATCGTATCGGGGTTCACAGGTTTTCCCCCGGTGTTTGGATAGGGTCCGTTGAAGAATTTTTAAATAACGCGCAAGGTGCGAGTGAAAATAAACAGCCGGGGAGGCAAGCATGGCGCGCACGCAATACATTGTTGTTCTTCTGAATGGTGAATGGAAGATCAGTTATAGCGGTAAACATGCCGGACCTTATGACACCCAGAAAGCCGCTATAAAGGCGGCAGTCGATGCTGCACATAAGACCGGACAGAATGGAGGGGATGCTCAAGTCCTTATTCAAGGTGAGGACAATAAGTTTCGCACCGAATGGACATATGGTCATGATCCATACCCACCCAAGGGTTGAGTGAAGCTGCGCTTTTCTTGACGTTGTTTGATGCTGTTATGACAGGTAGTGCAAAGTGGCTGCCAATTACGGCTGTCCCAGAATAAGCGGTCATCGCCTTTGTGTGGCCGGATGTGATCGACAACGTTTGCCGAAGAACCGCAGATTTTGCAGGTGGGAAAATACCCGAGATATTCAGCGCGGGCGTTCTGCCATTCATGATTATAGCCGCGGGCGCGGGCGCTAGGGCGCTTCTGATCGAAGCGTGCTTTACGTTCACGATCCTGCTTCGCTTGGCATGTGCAGCGAACGCCATGCGCAACGATCTTGCCGCATGAGCAAAGGTGTGGAGGGCGTGCCATTATGCAAACCCCTTCGAAAGCGCTTTTAACCGTGCAAGGTTCTCGCGAAGCTGGTCGGGCGATATTTCGTGGTCGGCGGGATTATATTGGTTATGTGGGTCCGGCTGATCGTCATCATCCTTAGCGCCGTGGATCGCCTTCAGCTTGGCAACATGACCATTAAAAGCCGTCATGATTTCAGCCGGTGTGCTAGTCCAAGCGGTTTCAGGCGTCCAGCCTAGCCAACCGGTCGCATATTCATAGAGCGACACAAGGCGTGCTGTGATGGATTGTGATTTGCCGGGATTGATAATGGTGTTCGAGGGTTCGTCTTCAGTGCCATCGTTCAAGCCAAACGACATACTGATGAAGTCAGAGAGCGATTGCTGAAGTTCGAGCAATGATAGAACGCCATCGGCTTCAATCATGTCGGCTATCAGGTTGCGGGCCTCATATGGATACGGGGTCGAGGCTGATACGATATCATTGATGATGGTTAGATTGCCCTGAAGTGCGCCAAACCATAGCTTGGTCAGGCCGTGCTTCTGTTCAAGGAGGTATGCGGCTCGCAACGAAGGGCGCAATTCTATGCGCCGGTCGTCATGGATGATCATGATTGCTTCTGATACGAGCCGCATATTCGTGGTTCCTTACGCGGCGATCTTCAAGCCGGTCAGGGCTTCGCCAAGCGTTACACGGCCACCCACGCGGCGACGTGCGGAAAGCTTCACAATGCCGTTAAGGAACGAGTTAGCTTCGTCACGGTAAGTCTCGAAACCAACGCGGTCGGCAATGGTGTAAGCCGACGCAAAGTCACCGAAGGCAATCGGAACTGCGTTGGCACCAATGGCGGGCATATCGACTGCTTCCAAGACCGGGCGGCCAAGGAGTGTCGGCGGAACGCCAGCGGCGATTGAAGGCTGCCAGAGATAGGAACCATCGGTGTCCTTCAGCTTGCGAATTACTGCCATTGTGCCACGGTTCATCAGCCAAGAACCGTTGGCCGAATAGGCCGAAGCGATCTTATAGAAGGCATCGATCAATGCGTCGGCGTCGATAACATCGGTTTCAAGTGGCGCAAACTCTGCGGATTTCAGGAAACCTTCCGCCTGAGTAGTGCCGTTGCCGTTTACGAACCAAGCGGCCTCTTTCTGACCAAACCGGCGGGCGACGTGGTTAGCGAGATAAGCTTCAAGATTGATCTGTGCGTCTTCGAGCAAGGTGCGCGTGACAGGCACGACTACGGCCATTTCGAAAGGCTTCAGGTCGATCTGTTCGAACGATGGTTCGGATTCAGGACGGTCGCCAGTTTCGCCAACGTCGCCAACCTGAACTTCGTTCACAAGGCGAGGAAGCTGCAAGAGCGGGCCGGACATGCTCATAGAAGCTGCAATCTGGCGAACCGGGGAGAATTCAGCAATTTTTTCGATGATCGACGCTGCGGTCTCTTCCGGTGCCAGAACAACAGCGGTTGAAGCGCCGTAAGAGAGCGTCTTCTCTTCCATGCGGCCTGTGCGGAGGAAATCGCCGAAGGCTTTACGTTCCTCATTATCGTTGGAAGCTGTCGGATGATTGTTATTATCAGCCTTCGGGCGATTGCTCTTGGCTTCCAGCTTATCCAGTCGGGCCTTCATCGCGTCGAAGGCCTTCTGGTCAATAACCGGCGCGGATTTCGCCTCCGGCTGTTCATTCTCAAGTTCATTTTCCATAGTATTTTCCTTATCGGTTGCCGTGCCATCGGCGGCTTTGATTGAAGTGATTTGTGCGGCCGGATGGCACGGAACCGCGACAACTGAGATTTCATGAAGATTGAGGGCGCTGATCGTTCGCCCGCCGCCCTTGCGTGACTTTGCCTGTTTGGTGACAAAGCCGATTGATAGGCCGGTTGCAGCGTTAGCTCTGATCATGGCGCGGACTTCTGCGGCGCGGGCAATCTGATCAACCAAAAGGCGACCTTTGACGATCAAGCCTTGTGTCGTTTCGGTGATGCTGTCCCAAACCCCAATGACTTGCGACTGATCATGTGCAAACAGCATTGGTAGGCTTGCCGGTGACGTGAACGATCCTTTTTCAATCACGTCGCCAACACGATCGGGCGAGCCGAACGGCCATGCGATGCCGGTGATCTCGCCAGCATCAGTTACGGTGAAATCGGCTTTCGTTTCGAGAAAATCCATTATGGTGCCACCTGATTAAGCGCGTCGTCGATTGCGGCGGCGTGTCCAATTTCGTCCTGGGGGATGGCTTCAGCCGGTTCATCAGTCGTAGTTGGCGAGCCGAACCAGACCGTTTCGAGCACAACAATTGCAAGAGGAAGGATTTCCACGATGGGGCGCGGCTTAGCGTATGCATCAACAAGGGCTTCCGCATCGCTAGACGAAGTGCCGCCGCCGATAAGACCAAGCCGGATCGTTTCGAGGATATCGGTGAAATGGAATTGAGCGCGGAACACGCGGTTGCAAAAAGCAGCAATGCCGATGCCGGTCTTGCGCTCAAGTTCAATGATCAATTCAGGCGTGAGCGCAAAGGCGCGCTCTTTGTCGCCAAAGAACGCCTTATGCGTCATTTGCGGGTGTTTCCTTATTCGGGATTGTAGTGGCCGGGGCGGTCGTGGTGTATGGGTTTGCCAGTTCGTCGCCGCCTTCCTTTGCCGGAAGGTTCATTGCGGCGCGCACTTCGTTCGGTGCCATGACGCGGGCGGCGATTAGCTTGCTGAAGGTATCGGCGCGGGCTGCGGTATCGGCGCGCAACAGATCATCGATGACGAATTCGCAGAATAGTTCGTCGCGCTCGTCGTCAGAGAAGAGAACGAGATTATAGGCGTCCTGCCATTTATCGAGCCAAGGCCGGAGGCAAAGCTGAAGGAAGGTCGAACCCATTTGTTCGGCGTTCGACCAAGTGGCGCGGGATAGCTCGAAGAGCATGTGCGGCGGGATACCGAAGGCGCGAGCAATCTCACGGATTTGTTCGGTGCGCATTTCCGCGAACTGTGAATCTGTGGAATTCAATGCAATCTGTTGATACCGCCAGTTGCCATCGAGAATGAGCGGGTCGCCTTGCTTGCCTTCGGCAAACGTATTGCGCCACGACCGCAGCATGTTGCCGATGGTCTTCGAACCGTTCTCGTTTGCCGGTGTCTTGCTTTCATTCCAGAGCATCGAAGCGGGGCGTGCGCCGCCAGCGAACAATTGCGCGGCGTGCTTCTCAAGCACCATCGCGAGGGAAATAGCTTCGCGGGCGCTTCTGATCGGAGCAACACCACCGAAGGCCGGTATGTGCAGAATGTCAGTGTAATGATAGGTCTTTTGACCCTTGCCCTTTCCGGAGACGAAAACCGGCTCTCCAGTGTCATCATCGATTTTTACGGTGATGTTTGTAGGATCGAGCCGGATCAATTCGAAGGGTTTGCCGTCAACGCGATTCACAAAGGCAAAGCCGCCATGATGTAAAAGAGCGTCGGCTGTTAGTTGCGCGCGAAAGAGGTTTGCAGAAGTCCAGCCATTAGACCAGCCGTGAACGAGCTTGTAGGCCGGATGATCCTTTGCGACCTCCTTGCCGTCATCAGTATTGCGATAGACCTTGCACGGAAGCGAACCAGCGGTTTCGGAGATAAGTCGGACGGCTTGAAGAACAGCCGGAACCTTCAACGCGGAAACAGGGCTAACGGAAGGTCCGGCAACCGTTGGCGTAACACCAAAAATCCCGAATGCTTCAGGAGAGGTAAGAGAATACGACTTCTCTTCTAACGAAACTGGCCTCGAACGGAAGCCAAAGAACTCACTTAAACGCGATACTGGCACAAAACATTCCTACACACTTAACGTAAGAATATTGTCCCATTTGCTAAGAATTTATGCAACACTAAATGTGAAAATAAACCTATTTTTTATCGCCGATAACTTCTCGCAATCTGACATCAAACTCTGTAGCGAAGAAGCCAAATGACAGACCGATGACACCTAATTTCTGAGCTAGCAGAAGTAGCTGTTCTCTCGTTACTGTCTTGGTTTCCAACTTCGTAGAAAGGCTTTCTGGATTAATCAGCGTTAATATGAATTCATCCTCGATTACTTCGAAGTTCAATATTGCCCAATGGACGATATGATGCCGGTCTGTCTTGATAGCATCTATGTTTGATTTATGTTTTTCGAACTCATCTTTAAATACCGATAGCTCATAATATTCTTTGGTCAGATAGGACATGAGCCTGAGTTTCGCATCAAGTCCTCGCGGCATTTTTTGATATTTTTTCGGGAGATCGTTCTCGAAAGCCGGATACAGCCAAAAGGTTAGGTAAGTTAAATCCTGCTCAATACGATTCCATAACGCCAAAATACGACCGATTAGCTCATACGCTTCGCTGTGCACTTCCGTTAATTCCGATGCTTGAAATACGGTAAACGGATTGGCGTCAAAGCGAAGTTCGAGCGAGATTTTGGTCAATGACTATGCTCCCTTATTCATCAGGTGCTCGATGTTAAGCTGAGGGTAATTGATTGAATCAATCAGCGCCGCTCGCTGCTCAAGCATTCCCTGCGGAAGAACACCGTAGCGCTGCGTCATAGTGCTGGACGTATGGCCGAGGATGAAGCCAAACTCCTCGTCCAGATATCCCGCGCGGCGAAGGGCATCAGTCGCGCCGTGTCGAAAGCTGTAAAGCGAAAGGCCGGGCCCGTTCTTGAGACTAATCTTCGCAAGGTAGCGCGGAAAGTCCCGGCTGAAATCCGCAATCATCTGGCCCCGTGAATTGCGCACCGCCTGCGGGAAAAGTCGGGTCTGTCCTGCTTGCTTCATGTCGGCATGATACTTGAGGAAACCGAGCTTCACGAGCTCTTGGTGAATCGGAACTACACGCATTGAGCCCTCGGTCTTAACGCTCTTGTCGCCGTCCCCTTCCGTCGTAATGTGCATGAACCAAATACCTTCCTGCTCCCGAACGTCATCGATAGCAAGCTGCGCAATCTCTGCCGGGCGTGCGCCGGAATAGAGCATAATAAGTGGGACCCAATAGCGATGATCGCGGATAAGAACGTTTCCCGGCTTGCTCCAAAAACGGGGCGCTTCATCGCTCTCGCACCCAATGAATAGCGGTGAAGAAAACAGGCCATTCAACTGGTCAACCTTGAACGGAACAGTTGTCTTATCCTTCTTTTTCGCAAGGAACATATCGGCTACCGGGTTGCTGTCCAAATAGCCGTTGTCAGCAAGCCAGCCGCAAAACGCGCCGAGGCTCGAAAGATAGCGGTTCACGGTCGTTGTGGAGAGAACCGGCTTGCCTACGGTTTCGTTGTGCTTGATGATCTGCGAAATCTTCATGCCTTCGAACGCTTTGCTTTCCGTCGCCTTCACCGGGTAGCGCATCAAAAGCGTTTTCCACTCGCGAACGGCCTTCTTGTCAATCCGATGGACCGGGCAAGTGCTGCCGACACAATCAACAAACGTGCCAATGTCCCGACGTGCTTGCGCGAGCGTGTCGGGTTTGATCTGTTTCGGGTTCTCGCGTTCATAAATCGCGAAAACCTCCATAATGTTTTCGCCCGGTGCTGCTACTTCGCGGTTCGTGCCGGTCGCGGGCTTCACAATGGGATCTTTTGGGGTGCCGCTATAGTCTCCCCGGTCGCGCTCAAGGGTGCGCTCTAAGCCCTGGATTTCAGCCCTCATCATCTTCCGGGCGATGTCGTTCCAATCCGGGTGCGCATCATCAATGAGCAAGCGGTTCCGCTGCGCGTAGTCCTCAACCTCATGAGCGATAAGGCCCGTTTCTCCCGTCACGAGATGTTTACGCAGAGCGTCCAGTTTGGCACGTCGGGCAAGAGCGTCATACTCGCGGGCCTTTTTCAGGACTTGCACATCGAGAGTCGCGTCGAGGATTGCCAGAGGGTCGGCGGATGAAATCTCGCCGCGACTAGCACGGGCTAACACGGCGCTCGTGGCCTCATCGATAATAGCTTGCGTCGGCATATCCTGCCGGGTTTGTTCGTCGCGCTGAAGGGTAGCTTCGTAGTGTTGCCATACGGCAAAGGCTTTGTCGTCAGCGGTAACGGCGCGGCGAGCGCGTAGGTCGTCGAAATGCCGGTTCCATCCTTCAATGACCGGCCAGAGCAACCGCTTCGCCTCGCTCTGTTCCTTTGTGCCCAGTGCTTTCACAAGCTCCTTCTTTCCGACGATACCCACCAAATCGAGAGGGACGCGGATGCGAGCCGAGTAGCTAGCGCCGCGCCGAATAAGATAGTTAAATCCGGTCATGACTGCCCCATGTGGAAGGTCTGCGTGTTACAGTCATGTGTTACAGATTTGCCCGAGATTCGTCAATAAAGACAATAAGATATTAGATATCAAGACTATAGAATTAGTTGGATTATAGTCCAGGTTCCCCAGCCAGCTAAATCAGCCATTTCTCATAACCGATTCGACGCTTCAGTCGCCCGAGTGTTTATCGCCCTCCGAACATCCGCATGCCGTCGTTGTCATGTCCGGTGAAAAGCGTTACACGAGCGATAAAGCCTATCCGCCGAATTTTGAGCTTAGCAGTGTGTCCCGGATCTCAACGATGATGATATTCCCATGACAAGTTTGAAGTTTGGAACAAGCGGGCTTCGCGGCCTGGTAACGGAACTGCCGGATCAGGTTTGCCGCGCCTATACGCTGGCGTTTCTCAAACATATGCAAAGCGCTCATGCAGCGCCTGCCGTTGTGCTCGTCGGGTATGATCTGCGATCAAGCAGCCCGCAGATGGCTGCTGCCTGCATTTCCGCGGCCCGGGAATTTGGCATGAACGTCGAAAACTGCGGCCCGGTACCGACGCCGGCGCTGGCCTTCCGGGCGATGAGCCTGAAAGTGCCGGCTATCATGGTGACAGGCAGCCACATTCCGGCAGATCGCAACGGGCTGAAGTTCTATCGGCCTGATGGTGAAATCGACAAGGGCGACGAGGCCGGTATTCTTTCCGCGCTCGACGCGGAAACGACCGCACCCCCATCCTCGCCGGAAGCTTTGCCGGTCGCATCGGAAGCACTGGAAAACTACATCAGGCGTTGCGCTTCTCTTCTTGCACCGAAATCCCTGGCTGGACTGCGGATAGGCGTTTATCAGCATAGCTCGGTCGCGCGCGATTTGATGGTGACCATCTTGCAAGACTACGGCGCGGACGCGGTTGCTCTCGCCCGCTCAGAGGTTTTCGTGCCAGTCGATACCGAAGCGCTGCGGCCGGAGGACGTTGAATTTGCGCACGCAGCTGTCAAAAAGTACAAGCTGGACGCGGTGGTTTCCACGGATGGCGATGCCGACCGGCCGCTCATCGCCGATGAACAAGGCGCGTTTTTGCGCGGAGATAGTGTCGGGCTTCTGACCGCGCACTTTCTGCGTGCCGATGCGGTCGTCACACCGGTGACCTCGAATACGGCGATCGAACTTAGCGGCCTGTTTTCAAAGGTTTATCGCACGCGCGTCGGCTCGCCATACGTCGTCGAGGGCATGGAAGAGGCCAGCAAGGACAGCTACCAGCGCGTCGTCGGTTTTGAGGCCAATGGCGGTGTTCTGCTTGGTTCGCAAGTCACCGCGGATGGCGGGCGTCTCGACGCCTTGCCGACACGCGACGCGATGCTTCCCATCCTCGCTGTCCTGGGCACGGCTGCAAAAGGAGGTGTCGCGCTGTCAAAGCTCCTCGATAATTTGCCAGCGCGATTCACACGTAGTGGCCGCCTCGAACACGTCGATGCGAGCCAGAGCGGACCATTCCTGCAAAATCTTGGCGACGACAGCCACCGGAAACATTTTTTTGCGGAGCTCGGAGCGATCAAGGAAAGCGACACTATCGACGGTGTTCGCACCGTGCTTGCGACCGGCGAGGTGGTCCATTATCGCGCCTCCGGCAACGCGCCCGAGTTGCGCTGCTATGCGGAAGCGGCGACGGACGAGCGCGCCGAAGAGCTTTTGCAGTGGGGTTTGAAACGGGCGCAGCAAGCCGTGGTCTCGGGCTAGGTCAGAACACTTTCATCTTATGCTGCGTGAAGAAAATCGCGGCTGAGCGCACAAATTGCCAAATGTGCCAAAGGCCTTTATCAGCCGCGCCGCCACCTTCGTGGACGATCCTGACTGCCGGCACATAGGCGATGCGAGCGATTTCTGCTGTGCGCAACGAGATGTCGAAGTCTTCGAAATATAGCAAGTAACGCGGATCGAACCCCTTCAATTTCGTGTAGACATCGCCTCGGAAAAACATGCAGCAGCCGCTGACGATTGGCGGATCCCATGCGATGGAATTGGTTGGCTGGTCATGCATCTCATACCGGTCGAGGCGCTTGCGAAACCAGGATTTAAGCCAGCCGGGCGCAAACCCGCGCAGAAGAAGATCGAACAGCGTAGGATATCGTTTGCACAGATACTGCTTGCTGCCGTCTGGATTGAACGCCTGCGGGGTAATAAGGCCACATTCCTCGTGCTCGCCCATGAACGACAGTGCTTGCTCGATCGCGTCCGGCTCCATCTCCACATCCGGATTGAGCACCAGATGATATTTGCCGGTATGGCCGAGCACCAGATTGTTGGCTTGGCCAAATCCCACATTACCCTGGCCTGCAATAATCTCGCAGGGCAGATCGCCCCACGCTGCATAGAGCCAGGCATGATCGGAAGCGCCAGGCGAATTATCGACAATAGTAAGTTTCACCAGTAATGGCGGCGCGTAACCAAGCGCATCACGCAAGCTTTGCAATGTCCTAAGGACAGTCGGCCTGTCGGGTTTGAAGATGACAATACAGACTGTGAGCTCGAGATCCTGCGATTCAGCCATTGCCGGCCTTCTTTCCCATCTTGCCGGAAAGGCCATGAAAGATGCCGGTCGTCATCATCTTGGCGTGCTGAACCCGCGGCACGGTCATCAGACTGTAGAATACGTATTTTCGCAGGAGGCGGGACCCGTCCACGACCTTCCAGTTGAACCTTAGCCACGGCTGACGGTAGAGCCAGACCGCATTTCTGAAATGATAATAATGCCGCAGCGGACCATGAACGGGAATTTGCCTGCCGAGAAACAGGATCGGTTCGTCGCCGAGATCGTGCTTCATGAGCGCCGCGCAAACCCCGAAGGAGCGATAACCCTTCTGCTGCGCCCGCAGACCCCACTCGATATCAACATAGTCGATGAACAACTCCTCCCGCATGCCGCCAACATCATCGAGCGTTCCCATCGGAATGAGACACCCTGAAGCGATCAGGTAGTCGACGTCCACGACGGCATCCGGTGTCGCGCAGGCCTGCCGTTCCAGCCGGAAGCCGTTCGTCCTGATGAAGGGCGGCGGATTGTTCTGGCGGGTGTCTTCATATCGCGGGCCGACACATCCAAGTTTCACGCCGTTGGAAATCTGCGCTTTGGCAGCGGCCAGCAGCGTCACCACCATGTCGGGCGCGGGAAGACTGTCCTGATCGAGGAGCAGCACAAATCGAGATCCATGCGCACGCGCCCGCTCGATGCCGACGTTCTGCGCCTTGGCGATGCCCAGATTATCGCCGAGCGCTACGATTTCGACATGAACATCCTGCTCACGCAGCCACGTTCCGATGTCGGCTTTCGAACCATTGTCAACGATGATCACCGGGCCGAGTTGCGGAACGATTGCATCGAGTAGCGATTTCAGGCCTTTGAGGTCAGGATTGTAGGTGACGATAATGCCGCTGACTTCTGGCTGGCGTTCAATCTGCATTTCAAACCCATGGTTCGCTATCTGGTGCGATCGCGCTACAAAAAATGTTATCTGTTGGAAGCAAAACGACTGAGCCCTCGGCGCGGTCGACTTGTCCAGGCATTGCCGCGAAATGTCTGTCCCAAAGATGAGCGAACCGCATCCCGCGCTTGTGCTGAAAACGGTTCTGTTTGTCCAGTACATTATTTTCCGCGTTCTGTTCTTCTCCGAAACCTATGATGCGCAAGCTGGCCAAACCGGGATCGATCTGCTTCGCCCGCAGATTGTCGACGGACAAATTCTCGACGTTTTCGATTGGCGTACGCCAAACAATACTTCGGAATGATTAGTACCGCGGCTCGAATGCTTTAGTCAGCAATTGAAAAGAATGTTATTCTTGTCGGCATTCGCGATGAGTCAACGACCATCTTGATCCAAGGCCGTTAACGGGGGACCTATGGAGGATGTCAGGAAATGGTTGAACAAGCTGAAGCTTGATCACTTCGCCGATGCGTTCGCGGAATCGCAGGTCGACTTTGATAGTCTCCCCCTCCTCTCGGACAGTGACCTGCAGAGCATGCGGATTCCGCTCGGCCCCAGAAAAAAGATCCTCGCGGGTATCGCGCGATTGGTCGAAGAAGGCAGTGGCGAACTGTCCCAAATTTCGGGCGAGCGCCGTCCGTTGACCATTCTATTCTGCGATCTGGTCGATTCAACCGAATATGCGGTTCTGCTTGATCCGGAAGATTTCAGCAAACTGACGCGAGACTATCTGCGGCAGTGCAACAATGCGGTGAGACGGCACAACGGCATTGCGGCCAACTATATCGGCGACGCTTTCCAGGCGTTGTTCGGTTACCCGATCGCTGAAGAAGACGACGCGGAGCACGCACTTGCCCTGGCCTTCGATATTCTGAGGCTCGTACCCGAGATTCCGGTGGCGGCAGGACCGCCTTTAAGGGTCCGGATAGGAATAGCCAGCGGCCTCGTGGTTGTGGGGGATTTTCTCGGAGCGCCTGCGGGCGTGTCTACCGTCGCTTTAGGATCGATACCCAACCTTGCACAGCGGCTCCAGACAATGGCGCAGCCGCAAACGATCTTGACGGATCAACAGACTCACGACAATGCCGCCGGCGCATTCGAATTCATTGATCATGGCCCGCAAACACTTAAAGGTTTTTCCAAGCAGATACACGTCTGGCAAGCCGAAAAAGAGCGGATTCTGGAGAACCGCTTCGCCAAACGAACGCAATTGACGGAACTTGTTGGCCGCCGCAATGAAATGTCGCAGGTGCTCGAACTCTGGCGAGATGTAGCTTCTGAAAACCGCGGTCAGGCAGCACTTGTTTTGGGCGAAGCCGGTATCGGCAAGTCGCGCCTCATTTTCGAAGCTCAGCGTCGCATGCCACAATGTACATATTTGACGCTGCAGTGTTCGGCCGCGTACTCCAACAGTGCCCTGTTCCCATTTCTCACATTGCTCAAACGCTACGCCGGAATTCACGGCGACGATCCTGCGCACCGTCTGGAAAAACTCGAGGCCATTCTCGCTCTGAGCGACGTTCCCCTCGCCGAATCCCTGCCCATATTTGCGGGGTTGCTTTCCATCGACCAACGGCGTTACCCACCGTCTGAACTGACGGCCCCCCGGCAGCGCAGTGTTTCGCATCGCATAATCATCGACTGGCTCCATCACGTATCGCGTATCAACCGCGTCCTGTTGTTGATCGAGGACGAACAATGGATCGACCCTTCTTCGAGTGATGTGCTTGAGGCGCTCCTGGAAGAGGTTGCATCGTTCCCGATGCTGATCCTCATCACAACGCGAGAGAAGACACTTTGCAGGCCCCCGAAAGTGGAGAACCTGCACGAGATCGCACTCAAGCGGTTAAGCGACTACGAAGCTCATATACTCGTCAGCAATGTCAGCGGCGGCAAACCCCTGGCGAGCGAAATTCAAACCTCTGTCCTGAACAGAGCCGAGGGCGTTCCTCTCTACGTCGAAGAATTGGCGCGGGCAGCTCTGGAGACCGGCGGTCCACTCTTTCCTTCCGAGTCGGAGGTGCGGGAGCAGTCCGTCGGGGTTCCGAATTCGCTGCAATCTTCGCTGTTGTCACGTCTCGACAAACTTGGCCCCGGCAAGATGATCGCCCAAACCGCTGCGGTCATTGGACGTGAATTCGATCTCAAGTTGCTAAGCCGGCTTAGCGGTCTGTCGGCTCGCTCCTTGAATGCCGCATTGCGTCACCTTGTCGAATCCGGGTTGTTCGCACCCCAACCCGACCGGAAGAGCTACGTATTTACACATGCGCTGCTCCAGGAAGCCGCGCGCGACACGCTGTTGCGGGAACGCTGCCGGCAACTTCATGGCAAAGTTGCGGAGGCTATTCAGAAGATCTATCCCAAACTGGCAGCCGAACACCCCGAGCTCTTGGCACAGCACTATTCGGAGGCCGGCGAGTTCGAAAAGGCAGCTGACTGCTGGCTGGCTGCTGGTCTCAACGTTGGCAAGACCTGGGCCAAAGTAGAAGCCGCGAACATGTTTGCACATGGCGTAGAATGCCTGCAGAAGCTTCCGGCTACGCTTGAGCGCAAAGAGAAGGAGTTGCGGCTTTGGCTGGAGATTGGCGACGTGCACTACGCGACATTTGGGTATGTCACGCGCGAAGGCAGCGATGCATACCGAAACGCCATGCAGTTGAGTGACGAGCTCGGCGATACGGAGTCGCCTGTCCGGGCGCTCGACGGGCTCTTCGGCACGGCCTTCAACTCTGCGCACTTTGCCGATGCCGAATGGGCAAGTGACCGGTTGCTCGACATTGGCAGTAAACGCGACCATATCAAGGCCCGGGTACTGGGACTGCAGTTCAAGGGCATGAGTCTGTTTGCTCAAGGTAATCTGAAAGGTGCCCGCGACTATCTCGAACGTTCGCTTGGGTACGAAGCACATAAGGACACAATCGGCAGCGACTTTCCGAGCATGCCGATGCTTTACCTCGCCTGGACGTTGCATTTGCTCGGTGAACATCAAAGGTCAATCGACCTCTATAACGCTGCGGAACTCGATGCACGTCAGCAGTCGGCTTACAGACTTGCCGCCTGCCTTGGTAATGGTTGCATTCTGCTGGCATTGCGCAATGATGTCATCAAACTACGCGAGCTAAAGGATGAGCTCATCCCTTTGGCAAGGGAGAACGGATTTCAGCTGTGGCTGAATATGGGTTCTTTTTTCGAGGGCTGGGCCATGGTCCGCGCCGACCGCAACTTTGACGGCTTGGAAAAGATGCGTAAGACCTGCGATAACCTCGGCGATCAAGAGATCGACAAATCTTGCTATCTGGGGCTACTGGCCGAATGCTATCTCCAGGCCCATGCCATCGAGCAAGCATCTGACGCCGTCGACGAGGCGCTGGATCTCGTGAGCAACACCAACGAAAACTATTTCACGGCGGAGCTGCTTCGGCTGAAAGGCGAAGTGCTGCGTATGAAAAATGCACCTGGCTTTGCCGAAGCGTTGTTTAAAAAGGCCATTGCCTTTGCGCGCAAACAAGGGGCGCGGTCGTGGGAGCAGAAGGCCACCCACAGCCTGAATGAACTGCGGCGCTCGTCCGATGGCAAGATCCAGAACGATCGGCCCTCTTCACTCGCATGAGACGTCAGCGTACAGAACATGATCAGCCTGCCCATAGGTGATGTTGCTTTGATCGAAGCAAAACCTCTTGGGCATTATGCGAACGAGGTAACGCCGATTGCATTGGGCAGGTAAATCCAGCCTGAAGGTCCGCATATCCTTTGACGGAACGGGGTCCGTGAGTTTCGAATGGCCGAAGTAGGAAACGTTGCGGATCAGCATAGCCGACCCCGACGTCCCTGTCTCATCGTCTATGGCGACAAAATTTTTATCCGTCGCCTGCTCCAAACCAGGATAGTCTGATGGTGACGGCGCTGCGCCTGACATCGGAATTTCCGTTGATTTGACCGCCACATTGAACCGCACGTCGTCCCGTTGCGGAACATTGCCGTAACTGTTCAAATAGCGCCAACTCAGCCCAACTACCCGGTCGGCAATCGCTTCTGCGCCCGGCGGGCGTACAACGTCAATGGACAGGCCCTCGGGCTTCGAGTGATCGCCCTGCGCCGCCACCCCTGGTGTGGGACAGGACGTATAAAGCGGCGTGTAAGCGCACTCATCTCCCCCTGCTCCCCACAGACAATTGCTCAACACGCTCCAGTCGGAGGCGCTGATTTCGGGTGGAGCAGCCGACAGTTCATTTCCGTCGATCGGAACCATCCAGGGATGAATTTTCCCCGGGCCGGATCGGGACGCCCACTTCGTCCGGTGAGAGTTTATTTCCCGCAACTTGCGCTGCTCCGCCTTGAGCCGAAGAAACTGAGACCTTTTCGGATGTGCAATGACCGGGTCTCGTGCCACTGCATCGGCGGCAAAGCGCTGCCCCGTCGTTTGCGTCGTCAAGGTATGACACTCCGTGCAGTTTCCCGTCGGATCCTGGACCGTCATGGCGCGTTCGAGATCGACGCGATAGGTGGCGGTGTAACCGGATCCTATAACCCGGAACGGTGTTGACCTGCGCCGCGGCGCCGCGGGGAGCAAACTGCCCAGACTGAAGGCAGACGCTTTCGGATCATGATTTCCGGCAAGGTAGCCTACTCTCGCCTGCTGGATATTGGGGTTGATGACATAGGCACCTTTGTTGTCGTGGCACGCAGAGCATTGCACCTGGAATGTCGGATCGTAAAGGGCTTCTGCGGCTGCTCGGCCCTCGTTGTCGTGATAGGAATGGCCACCTGGCGGCACAAATTTCTGCGACCAGTCGAATTCGCTCCAGTCTTTTCTGCCGTCAAAGAACACGATCTCGCCTGAGCGCCTGTTGAAACCGATGATGCCGAACAGCGCAAACTTCGGATTTGATCGCTGCCAATAGGGGATGGGTTCCACCTCGAGGTGGTGGCTCGATTTGCGGCAAAGGAAAAGCCATTCCACATTGCCATTTTCGACACGGTTCAGTCTTGAGTTCAGGCCGCAGTAAGTTGCGCTTCCAGTCAGTGAAGGCTTGTCACATCGCGCAACACCGCTTGTCCATTTGACCACTTTCCCCTTGATATCGCGGTGCTCGAATTCCAGTGGATGCCCTGCCTTCCCGGGGTTGGGTTTAAGGTCGACAAGATTGCCGTCGATTTGCAAGGGTATTGTCTTGGCCGCGCCGTCCGTGCAGTCCCCGTCAGGAATCGGACCGAACACAGCGCGTGTTTCATCCCCGAACCGGGTGATCGTCTCGCCGCTCGCCGACGCCGGCTCCCAAAGGAAATGTCCATTCCAGCGCTGCACCGTCTCAGCAAAAGAAATCTTATCAAATCCGAGACTACCGCTGCTGAGCCGGTCCACGTCGCTGCCTTGGGAGTATCTCGCCAAACCCTGAGTGAGGGCGACGACCGCGGCTCCGATAATGAGGATTTGGCCGATGTGCCTCACTGGCGATTCCGATAAAGTTCAACGTGCCCGGAATTCGATCTTGCGCCCATCGGTGATGAGCGTGATTCTCGAAAATTTCCAGACACCTCCTTCCCGCCTGAACACGGGTCTAAATTCACCGGTGTAGTCGAGCACCGGCGTTTCGATATCCGAGTGTTGGAGCGTCACCGCCAAACTTGTTTTCCCCTGGATGGTGTCTGTGTCCACGGAATTGAGCAATGCGTTGCTTTGAATATGCCGTGTCTGCGTACCCAGCCGCCCAAGTTCGTCGAAGACGCCGCCGAGATATATCTCCAGCTGGCCTTTGTCGGTCCTCTTGAGAATCTGTTCCCCGGCTGCATCGCACAATTCATAGAACACATCGTCCGTAAAAAGCCCGTCCAGCTGACCGAAGTCGTGATCGTCCAGAGCCCAGTTATAGCGATGAATCAATTTCAAAATTGCCCTGGCATCCGCGGGTCCGGGGTCGCTGGGATTTATCAGCCAGTCCGCTTGCGGACGATTCTCACACGCCGGCACAGCGGCAGACCCTCCCGTTGAAGGCGCACTTCCAGCCTGCTTGGTTTGACCCGTCTGCGCTATCGCTGTTCCAGCGACGACGAGGCAGAGTGAGCAACCGATCATCAAAGCTATCATTCTAGCCCAATCGGCAAAAAGCTTCCTGTCCATGACTGACATTCCAACCTCCTTTAACTCATGACTTTTAACAGACGTGCCTTGACCCGCAGTTGATTCTAATTCTCACCAAGCGAAGTTGGTCACCTTCGCGCTGAAGACGATGCGTGGTATGTGCCAGTGCTGGATCCTTGTTATCCTTGTCGCCCTTGTGATCCCTGTCCCCGAATTCGCCGTAGTTGACGAGGCCTTTGATAAATAATTGATCGACGAAAGCTGTTGCAGCCGCTTCGGGGCTGGGCGGCTCCATCGAGCTACCGTCCGGGGTTGCGCTTCGTGCTATGGTATTTACCGGGTCCGACGGCATCTGAACGAACAAGGGCTCGTTCAGTCCATAACGAGATGGATCAAGCGGAGCGAGTTTCGGCATGTAGGTTTGATTTATTCCTTCGTCTGCATCCGCACCGATCGTACCGTTCAGCAACGACATAATGGTTGAGGCCGATTCAAGTGACAGAATGTTGCGACGGACAAAGGCGGCTCGGAAGATCGCCGGATACGCAGGATTTTTTGCGGCACTTTTCTGCACGATCTTGGCCGCAACTTCCGCATAGTAGTTGGTCACGATCCCGGCAGATTTGACCGCCTCAACCATTATGTCCCGCATTTCCTCAGTAACCAAAAGCAACTGAGCTGAAGTTGGAGCAGGATAAAGGGAGAGCATACCTGCCAACGCCTCGAATATGGCGTTGGTAAAAATCCTTGAGAACGAATGCGAATCCGGTGTGGTGGGGGCGCTCGATGGCAGGGTGCTGGGGTCGCGATAGCAGAAAAACTTCACCGCATTGCGCAGGCAATCCGGATCCGCGTCGTCGGGAAAGTGGATGTGAAGGGCTGTCCCGAATTGCTCAGCAACTCGGGACAGTCTTGAGTTGCAGTATAGATTGCCGCCCGTCGACACCAGAATGGAATCCCGCATCGACGGGATTTGAAGCGAACATAGTATTGCACTGATATCGCCGAACGATTCATGAAAGGCTTCGACTTCCAGGGAAGTTGTAATCCAAAGATGTGGCTGGATCGCATCAAGCATGGCATGACCCAGCTCATGGCAAAGCATGTCAGGGCTTGCCGCAGCATAGATGTTCCCGGTGGAAGTTACCCCGTGATAGAAGTTCAGCGCTCGCCGATCATAGCTGGCGTTCCACCCGGGCCCTAGATCCAGGCTCACGCCAAGGGCAGGACCGCGAAGCCATTCACACCTGTCGACCTTCGGGCCCCAAAAATCTGCGCCTCGCCGCAAAGCTGCAGCAGCGTTCCAGTATCTAAACTCCCGCGTGTCCGGAAGTGGGTTGGGATTGAGACTAGGCGGCGGAAAAGTATATTTGAACGGAATCGTGCTGATGCTGGGTTTGTCAGCCATTACCAATACACCGGAAGCAGGATCGTTCTCCCAAATCAGAATCTGCTGGGCGGCCATGATACATCCCCCAAATGACCAGAACTGCGCCGGCGGGCACGGTGTATTATTCGAAGTTCTGACAGTCATTCACAGTTGCGAATACGGAAACAGCGTATAAACGCTGCTATAAGATCAAAACTGTAGAGCTATAAAAATGCGTCCTCCGGGCAAATTTCATTGTATTGTTGCCCGATTGCCCAATCACAGCTCCCCCATGAGGTAAGTCGATTGATTGTTCACTTACCCTGTATGATATAGCAATCTGGAACAACTATGAATACGTAGAACGGCTTAGCCTGATTACCGCCCATCTCCGCCCAAATGGATATAGCCGAATTGCAGGCTCTTCTTTTTCTTCAACTGACTTCACAATACATCGAAGAAATGGACGCAAGTTTTGCGGACTGAATGGAGAGACGCAATGCCGGAAACTCGCCCTATGTCAGAAGAAGCACCTAACCCGAACGTCAGCCAAAGTGCGATCTCTGGTTCCGCATCCGGTCACCTGGCTTTGGTGCCAACATGGCTGCCCCTCGAGGTCGTCCCGAGTCCCACATATTCCGCGGGCAGTGGTGGCGACGGCATTGCCATTGGTCTTATCAGCAGCATGCCTATGGCGATCTTCCAACCCTCCAATGCCGCCATTGCTGGTCCCAACACCGCGGTAGAAGCGCATCAGGGTAACAACGCCTTGATCAATCAGCATTCCACAGCAATAGCCGGCATGGGCGGAGACGGTGGAAACGGCAATGTTGCTCTCGGCGGGGGCGACGGCAATCACAATTCCGGAAGCGGTGGCAACGGGCTCTTCTTCGGTGGCATGGTGAGTTCGGATGTCGGTGTATTCGCGCCTGTCAACACTGCCATCTCGTGGGGCAGCGGTTCATCCGCTGTTGCCAGCCAGTCAAACAATTCCGTTATGCACCAAGGCGCCACGCAAATTGGCGGTGTCGGTGGTTCCGGCGGGGATAATAACGGGACATTCGACAGCACTCCCGGAGGCGTTGGAACACATACCTACACGGGAGATATGTTCGGCGGCCATGGCGGCAACGGCTATTTCATGGGCAGTATGGTCGACGTGAATGTTGCTATCTTTTCACCGATCAATATCGCCGTCGGCGCGGCGGGCGGCTCCGCCGAAGCGCATCAGACCAACAACGCGATTTTTGACCAGGGTGGCATCCAGATCGCGGGTATCGGCGGCGATGGCGGCGGATTCAATTTGAGTTCGGATACGATTTTCACCGGCAACCACAGCGGTGGCAATGGGGGTTCAGGCTTCTCGAACGGTAATTTCGTCGATCTCAATGTCGGCGTTTATCATCCGATCAACATTGCTGTGCCCGCGGGCGGCACAGCGGATGCCCAGCAGATCGATAATGTGCTTTTCGATCAGCACTCATTCCAAATGGGCGGCATCGGCGGCAACGGCGGCGACGGCAGCCTTGCTGATAATCACTCTGCGCTGGTGGATGATATTCTTTCGTTCCTGCACACCTAGAGCAAATTCTTCCCAGACTTCTCGCGGTCTTCGAAACCACGCTTCTTGTGGACGATTTTCGATGCGCCGCCAATCGGCGCGCCGCGCCGATGTAATAACCACACCCCGTCGCCAGATACACACCCCACCCAAACGGACGTCCCCGAATATCCGGCTAGTTCCCAAGCAAAATCGCGAGCACTCTTTCCAGGCGGTTAATCTGCCTGACGATGACGTCGCGGGTATCTGGCCGTGGGAGAAACACGGAAAAACTTAGTAAGGAGTAATATTATGCCTATTCCACAAATGTCTGACACGATCCAGCTGAACAATTCCGATGCTGGCGATGCAAATGCCGGTAACGGCGGTGACGGCTACAACAAGGGAGATATCAGCTTCAGCCCCAGCGCCTACTTCAACGCTTCACAAACGGTAGAGGGTGCTCATACCAAATTGTATAACGGCGATGACGTTTGGCAAAAAGCCAGTTGGGAAGCCAAGGACGCCGGCAACGGCGGCGATACCTCGGCGCATCATGGTCTCATTGCAGCAATCACCAACAATGGTGACGGCGGTGCCGGCGGCGACGCCAACTCCAATGGCAGCCAGTCCAACTCCAGCGGAGGCAATACGGCAACGGTTGCTGCAGCCACGACGGCCACTCAGGTGAATGAGCTCATGGCCAGTCAGGATGCCACTATTATCGCTGGCGTCGGTGGTAGTGGCGGCAACGGCAACCTGGCACTGGGTGGCAACATCGAGTCGACAGCGGTTCATATCGATCCCACGACCGTCAATAATACTCTCGACCATTTCGTCAACGTCCTCGGAACGATCGATCAGCACGATCTGGGCTCATAAAATCAATTCGCCAGGATCGCCGGTTGTGACCGGCGATCCTTAAATCCGGACGGCGACACCAGTTGGCTGTCCAATCAGTGAGCACCTGACCATGACAACGAGTCTCGTACAATCGCAGCGTCAACCGACGCATCTGGTGGTAGCCCTTCGTGCTTGCGCTGGAGCCTTCGGTCTGGTCTTCGTCTATAGCTGCGGTTACAACCTCTTTCTGCTCGCACCGTCCATCTATCTCCTGCAGATATATGATCGCGTCTTGTCCAGCCGCAGCACCGATACGCTGCTGATGTTGACGCTCATCATAGCGGTCGCCGTCATCGTCGGATCCGTGCTTGATATTGTCCGGCGCGCCGCCCTATCTCGCATTGGAAGCTGGTTCGACCATCGCTTGCGGCCTTGTGTCCTCACGGCATCGTTCGAATATGCGGCGAGAGCCGATGCGGGCGTGGCTACCGATTGCTACCGGGACCTCGCCTCTCTGCGCCAGTTTCTCGATTCGCCCGCAAGCGCACTGCTTTTCGACGTGCCGTGGGCGCCAGTTTTCCTGCTGCTGCTTTTCCTCGTACATCCCTTGCTCGGAGCAATCGGTGTCTTGAGCGCGATCGCATTGTTATTGCTTGCGCTGCTTACCGAACTCGCCACGCGGGAACCACTCACCCACGCGAATGTTGCGCTGGCAAGGAGCTACGCCCGGTTTGCCACAGCGCTCAAATATATCCAGGTCATCCGCGCGATGGGCATGCAGGATGGTGCTGCACAGATCGTCTATCGCGATGCGGAAGTCGCAAGGAAAGCGCAAGACAGCGCCATGCACCGGACCGAGATCATCCTTGGTTTTTCCAAGTCCATTCGCACCTTGACCCAGATACTCGTGATGGGTGCCGCGACGTGGCTGGTGCTGGCCGAAAACAGCAGCCCCGGTATCATTTTCGTCGCCAGCCTTCTGCTCGGTCGTGGGCTCGCTCCAGTCGAGGGCGCGATCGGCGCCTGGCGTTCCTTTGCCTATGCCCGCAACGCTTTCAACCGTCTCAACAAGATGCTCATTGCTGTTTCCTCGGACGCCGACACGCGTATGGTGCCGGTCCCCGAACCCAGCGGCCTTATCCTTGACAATGTCAGTTATGCATTGCCCTTTTCCGGCCGGCCACTGCTGAGCGGCGTCAAGCTTCGGCTCGCCCCGGGGGACTGCGCGGCGCTGATTGGCCCTTCTGGATCGGGCAAGTCGACGCTCGGCCGCATTATCGCAGGCGTCCTCCAACCCTCCAGTGGATGCGCGCTTCTTGGCGGTGTCGACATATCTGCCTTGCGTCTTTGCGGAGGAACCCACCACATCGGGTATCTGCCGCAGGACATCGAGCTTTTCGGCGGCGCCATCAAAGATGTGATCGGCCGGCTCGATGGTTCAGGGCCCGGTAAGGCAATCGAAGCGGCAAAGCTCGTTGGTCTGCATGATGCGATCATGCGGCTGCCGCAAGGTTACGAGACCGACGTCGGCGAAGGCGGCAACTTGCTGCTGCGCGCGCAACGCCAGCAACTCGGACTTGCCAGGGCAGTTTATGGCTATCCTTCCTTGATCGTCCTCGACGATCCGAACTCCAGTCTCGACTATGACGGCGAGCGGGTTTTGTTCAATGCGATCGAACGCATGAAGGCAAGGGGAATGACGATCGTCGTCATAACCCACCGGATGGGAATACTGCCTGTCACCAACAAAATCGCAATCATGCGCAACGGGACCGTCGATGCATTTGGAGATAGCGACGAAATTTACGACACTTATCTTCAACCGCCATCGAAGACAGGGACATAAGGATGTTTGCCATGGCCCTCGTTCAATTCGGCATTCCAGAAAAATTTACAGGCGCCTTGAGCGCAATCCGGCACAGCGTCCAAACGTCAGGAATCAAAACACGATTCTTGATCTATGCGCCGACACCAAACACCTCGACAGCCTTGGCACCAATATCCCCGATGCCGCGGCTTCGCAGGGTCGCCTTGGTTGGCAACCTTTTGATTTGTACCTTCATCGTTGGTTTCGGCGCCTGGTCTGTCTTTGCGCCTTTGAAGAGCGCCGCGATCGCCTCGGGTGTGGTTGAACCCGAATCGAGCCGCAAAACGATCCAGCACTTCGAAGGCGGTATCATCCGGCAAATTCTCGTCAAAAATGGTGACGCGGTCAAAGCCGGTCAAACATTGATTCAGCTTGAAGATACAAAGTCTCGCTCTGAGCGCGACGCCTTGCAGGGTCAACTTTGGGACGCCCAGGCCAACCATGCGCGCCTGACCGCCGAGCGGACGAGCAGCGACAACGTCGTCTATCCCGCAGACCTCGCGGCGATCCGAGCCACGAACCCGGCTGTCGACAGCATTCTAACGGGACAGCAGCGTATCTTCGCGACACGCAGGATGGTTATGCGATCGGAGATCGCAATCACCCAGAGCAAGATGGAGCAAGTGCAACAGGAGATAGCGGGCCTGACAGCACAAAAGGCGGGCCTGACGCAACGAGCCGAAATCGCGCGGCAGGAACTCGCAGTGGTGACGCCTCTCGTGGCGAAGGGCATCGAGAAAAAGAGCCGGCTTCTCAATCTCAACCGTGAGAAAGCCGATATAGATGGTCAGCTTGGTGAAGTGACTGCCCAAATATCACGGGCTTATCAGGTGATAGGCGAAAGTCAGGCTTACCTTGTCAAAATTGAGAATGACCGGTTAAACGAAGTGGCCCAAGGTCTGCGCGACGCCGAGAGCCAGATCATGCAGCTGAATGAGCGACTTCGGGCAATCGATGATCAACTCTCAAGGACACAGATCAAGGCACCGGAAGATGGCGTGATCATGGATCTGCGTATCCATACGGCGGGCGGTGTCATCGGTGCTGGCGAACCCATTGTCGATCTGGTCCCTCGCGAAGGGCGGCTTATCATTACGGCACATGTCCGCCCGGAAGATATCAACCTCGTGCACTCGGGGTTATCCGCACAGGTTCACCTCCTCCCATATAATCAACGTCGGGTGCCGCTTCTCAAAGGCCTCGTCGAATATGTTTCCGCAGACCGTCTTGTCGACAAGGCCACCGGTCTACCTTACTACGCGGCGACGATCCGAGTGACGGATGAGCGCCTGCCCAAGATGAAGAATGTTGGTTTGGTTCCCGGAATGCCGGCCCAGACCTTGATCGAAACGGGGGAAAGCACTGTGGCTTTTTATGCAGTCCGGCCGCTCATAGACAGTTTCAACAGGGCATTCCGCGAGGATTGAGCAGGAACTTGATCGGTCGATGATCGACGAAGCCAGTACGGCATGCCATCAAGCTCCGCGCTGTCCAGGTCGTAAACTCATACTGTCGGAGGGAGATGGTGCGATGAGCAAAAGGAAATTCAATGACGACGAGGTTATGAACATTCTCAAGGCACATCGCAGCGGAATGAGCGTGGCCCAGTTATGCAGCGAACATGGTATCAGCGAGCCGACGTTCTACCGGTGGCAATCCCTGCAACTCAGAAATGCCGGCTTTGACGTGAAAAGGCTCAAGGCCCTGGAAGACGAGAACCAGAAGCTCAAGAAGCTGTTGGCCGAAGCCATGCTGGCAGCAGCGACACTCAGCGAGATGCTTGCCAATACGCCATCAAGGGGAAATGCCTAGAGCAAATTTTTCTATTCAAAAACTTGCTCTAGGTTCCGGAATTATGAGGCAGTGTATTCATGATCCGTGGATGGCGCCTGCCCCAGCCGCGCAACCACCTCCGTCCGATTCTGGACGTTGAGTTTGCGCATGATGTGCTGCAGGTGCATCTTCACGGTGTTGCCCGACAGGTTGAGCTTTCCCGCAATCACCTTGTTCGGGTGACCGCGCTGCAATTCTGCGAGAACGTCCGCTTCGCGCGGCGTGAAATCTGCAACGCTTAGGTAACGTGCGCTTCCATTCCCGTTTGTCCGGTTCTCGCGGGCGGCGTATCTGTCGCTTTTTGGCATCTCGGCAACAAACGTGCCGAGCGGATTTGGACAAAATATGCCGCCTGCAAGAACCAGCCGTATTCCGGCAATCGCTATCTCAATGGGCAGCGAGGTGGTGAAATACCCGCGAACTCCCATCGCCAGCGCATGCGAGGCCATCGCAGGATCGTCCGTGCTGGATAAAAGCGCAATCGCAGCTTCAGGAAAGAGCTCGGATATTGCAGCGAGGTCATTGTGCAAACTGGAGCTTTCGACGTTTCGTCCCGCCACATCCAGTGCGACCAGACGCACGTCCATACCGATGGCGCTATCGAGGTTATCGATGCCCATCATGTCTATAAAATCCCAGCCAACAACTTCGTGCGCAAGGAGTCTTACGATAGTCGTCCTTGCAAGCGTGTGTTGGTCTATGATTATAACGGCAGGAACTTGACGCGCCCGACGGCGTTTTGTTTCATAATTGGACACTGCTCCCCCATTCTCCCCGTCTCTGCAGAGTTTGAATGCAAATGCCACATTCACATATTATATCTCTTTACTCTTCCTGTCGTGATAAAATTGGAAAAATACTACCAATTAGTTAGGGTCTCCTGAGAAATGACCCTGATCATACTACCGAAGGATTTAACCCGACGGCCGCTGATATGATGAACAGGATAAGGCCGGCGAACGGGAGGAATGACAACAGTGGCCTTGCCACGTCGCAATAATCGACATTGAGGAGACCATTATGTGCCGCAATATAAAGACACTGTTTAACTTCGATCCACCTGCAACCAAGGATGAGATCGACGCTTCCGCTCTGCAATTCGTGCGTAAGCTATCTGGTTTCAACAAACCTTCGCAGGCCAACACCGAAGCTTTCGATCGCGCCGTCAAGGAAGTTTCAGATGCTGCGCGGCGTCTGCTTGCCTCTCTCCATACTCAAGCGCCGGCACGTGATCGGACTGTCGAAGCCGAAAAAGCACGCGAGCGCTCAAGGGCACGCTTCGCACAGGCTGGGTAGGGCACAATGTCCTACCCGACCCGCAACATGCGGTAGGCGAGTTGAGAGCCTCTCGACCTGGCGCCCATAGTCGAGCCAAACAGGTTTCGTTATTTGGACAACGCATGCCCGAGTGCGGCACCTATTGCGATGCCAACCACTATTCCCATCGAGATGCTGCCAAACATTGTGTTTCCAAGCATCGCGCCGATGCCAATACCGAAGGCTATTCCGAGAGCCATGCCTCAAGACTTGCCCAACGTTATGACGAGAATTGGGCAACACCGCTCGTAAGGCTGAACTGCGAATATATTGGAAACCTGCTGAGAAATTTGGTGGAGCCAAGCGGGATCGAACCGCTGACCTCTTGCATGCCATGCAAGCGCTCTCCCAGCTGAGCTATGGCCCCATTCAAAATGGCCGTTTAGGCCGCCGGGCGAACCGGCAAACTGTCCGGCAAGGTCTGGAGCCTTGCCTCTTGCTTTCGCGAAGATGGCGGTACTTATCGCCCGCCGTCCGGAAGATCAAGTCCTGTTCACCGGATTTTTCGGTGAACAGGAATAATCAAAATCAATTCTCGTCGTCGTCGCCAATACCACCGCCAAGAATATCGGTGACATCGTCATCCTCATCTTCTTCGTCGGTTGCGAGGAACGTGTCGTCGTCATCCGTGTCCTCGACCTCGACATCGTCATCCCCGATATCCGGGACGTCGTCGCCTTCGGCGTCAGCTTCTTCAAGAGCAACGAATTCCGGCTTCTCGAGAGCAACGTCGAGCTCTTCCGTCTCGACCTCTTCCTCTTCCTCGCGCGCGGACGAAGCGGTGCTATCGAAATAGCTGAGCGGATAGCTCTTGCCCGTATAGGGCGAAACGATCGGATCGCGATTCAGATCGTAAAATTTCTGCCCGGTCTCCGGGTCAACTCGCTTGGTGCCAAGTTTTGGATTCGCCACGTTTTGCCTCGTCTTGCTGCGCTCGCCTGCGACCGGCTGATATCAGGTCCCTGTTGGCCCCAACCGTTTACGCCGATACTCATCAAAATGAATTTGCGGTCCCATAAACGCAATTCGACGCATTTGTCAAAGCGAAAAAAGCTTGTATCGATCATTGAATTTGCAAGATGACCACACTGGCAAGCTGTGTTAGTAGGATGCCCGCATCCCAATGACCTTCTTTTATCGCGATTGATCCTCTCCATGTCCCATTCCGCGCCGACGAAACCCGCCACTGCCCGCCGCTCACAGGCTCTCTCCGGCGATATCCGCATTCCCGGCGATAAATCGATTTCGCATCGCTCCTTTATGTTTGGCGGGCTCGCTTCCGGCGAAACGCGCATCACCGGTCTGCTCGAGGGCGAGGACGTCATCAATACGGGCCGCGCCATGCAGGCAATGGGCGCGAAAATCGCCAAGGAAGGCGATGTGTGGGTCATTCAGGGAACCGGCAATGGCTGCCTGCTTGCCCCGGAAACGCCGCTCGATTTCGGTAATGCGGGCACGGGCGCGCGCCTGACCATGGGTCTCGTTGGCACCTACGCCATGGAGACCACCTTCGTGGGCGATGCTTCATTGTCGAAGCGGCCGATGGGCCGCGTACTTGATCCCTTGCGCGAAATGGGTGTCCAGGTTTCCGCGGCGGAAGGCGACCGCATGCCGCTGACGCTGCGCGGTCCGAAAGTCGCAGCGCCGATCACCTACCGCGTGCCGATGGCCTCAGCGCAGGTGAAATCCGCCGTGTTACTCGCCGGGCTCAACACGCCGGGCATTACGACAGTCATCGAACCGGTCATGACGCGCGATCATACGGAAAAGATGCTGCAAGGGTTCGGCGCCAACCTTTCCGTCGAGACCGACAGGGATAATGCGCGCCACATCCGCATCGAAGGTCAGGGGAAGCTGACCGGCCAGACCATCGACGTGCCGGGTGACCCGTCGTCCACGGCTTTTCCGCTGGTTGCGGCCATCATCGTGCCGGGCTCAGATATCACCATTCGCAATGTGTTGATGAACCCGACGCGCACCGGGCTTATCCTGACGCTGCAGGAGATGGGCGCGCACATAGAAATACTCAATGCGCGCCTGGCCGGCGGCGAGGATGTCGCGGATCTGCGCGTTCGCGCCTCCGAACTCCACGGCGTCAATGTGCCCCCAGACCGCGCGCCGTCGATGATCGACGAATATCCCGTGCTTGCGGTTGCGGCCTGCTTTGCCACTGGCGAGACGGTGATGAACGGGATCGAGGAGCTGCGCGTCAAGGAATCCGATCGGCTTTCTGCTGTTGCCAACGGCCTCAAGGCCAATGGCGCCGATTGCACCGAGGGTCATGACACGTTGAGCGTTCGCGGCCGTCCGGATGGCAAGGGCCTTGGCGGCGGCGCAGTCGAGACGCATCTAGACCATCGCATCGCAATGAGTTTTCTTGTCCTCGGCCTCGCTGCCGAAAAGCCTGTCACAATCGACGATTCGACCATGATCGTTACCAGCTTCCCGGAATTCATGGACATGATGACGGGAATGGGTGCGGAGATTTCCGAACTCGAAATCTGAAAACGAGCAAGAAAGTCAGCGATGACCGAGCTCATATCGCGTCTCACCGTATATTTCCTGTATGCCATGTCCAGCGTGCCCTTCCTTGTCTGGGCAGGACGAAGCGCCTATAGCGGCACGGTCGCGAGCACGGCGCCGGCGCCGTGGCCGGGTATAACCAGCACGATATTTCGCGTCCTTCTTCCTTTGACGATCATCTTCCTCTATGCGTGGAACGTCTCGGCCGGTGCGGAGGCAGAGAATACGAGCGAGTGGGTACCATTCCAGTTTTTGCTGCTACCGCCGGCACTTGGATCTATCGCCGGATACGGTATCGGTTATTTCATGGGCAAGAGAAGGATCATCTGATGTTTTTCCTGCTGACGTCATTTGTCGTCGTTGCCATTCCCTATGTGATCGAACGGTTCGGTCTTCGGGTTCGCTTTGGCCTGTTTGCGCTGCTGTTCTGGCTGTTCGTCTTCCAGTTCGTGCTGATCTTCAGCATCGACGCGCTGCTGCAGAATTTTGCAACGTCCATGCCCGACTTGCTTGAATCCATGTTGACGACGCTCGGTGGCTTTGCTTTCGTCACAATCGGAATCACGCCTATCATCACCCTTGTTTTGGCTGCGGCCTATCTGCTCTTTGCGCTCGGACAATGGTTGTTCGACAAGGATGAGAAAGACCTGCCGACACCGCAGACGCACTTTACGGTCGCGATCGATGGCCCCGCGGCTTCTGGCAAGGGAACGCTCGCCCGCAGGATTGCCGAGGCTTACGGTTTTCATCACCTGGACACGGGCCTGACCTATCGCGCCGTCGCCAAGGCTCTGATCGATCAGAACATGCCGCTGGATGATGAATTTCTCGCTGAGAAGGCGGCGCGCAGTGTCGATCTGACGAAGCTTGATCGCGCTGTTCTGTCCGCACACGCTGTCGGCGAAGCCGCATCAAAAGTTGCAGTCATGCCAGCAGTGCGCCGTGCGCTCGTCGCCATGCAGCACAGTTTCGCCGAGCGCCCGCCCGGTGCCGTACTCGACGGGCGCGATATCGGCACAGTCGTCTGCCCCGATGCGCCGGTGAAGCTCTATATCACAGCGTCGCCCGAGGCACGCGCCCGAAGGCGCTATGATGAAATCAAGTCCAATGGCGGCGGCGCCAATTATGAGGAAATTCTCGAGGATCTCACGCGCCGCGATGCCCGCGATATGGGGCGCACCGATTCGCCGTTGAAGCCCGCTGCCGACGCGCACTTGCTAGATACGACGGAAATGGATATAGAGACCGCGTTTCTTAGCGCTAAAACCCTGATTGATCAGGCTCTCGCGAAGAACACGCATTAAGGGCTGTTGAGATTCATGCTCTGACGCGATGAAAATGGTGGTTTTCGAGCACCGGAGCGCAGCGTACTCTAAGGTACGTGAGCACCGGAGCTGCGAAAAACGGCATTTGCAGGCCGTCAGAGTGTGAATATCAACAGCCCTAGACCATCTGCAACCGACCCAAGCACCGGATTGCCCTTCAATGGGCGGGTTGGCATGCAGGTGAACCGAAACACGAACCACCGGTGCTGTGTCCGATGAGTTTTCCGGACACTCAGGAGTATTTATGTCTGAAGCCAATCCAACGCGCGAAGATTTCGAAGCTCTTCTCGCCGAGTCCTTTGCCACCAATGACCTTGCTGAAGGTTATGTCGTCAAGGGCCGTATCGTCGCCATCGAAAAAGACATGGCGATCATCGACGCCGGCCTCAAGGTCGAGGGCCGCGTTCCGCTGAAGGAATTCGGCGCGAAAGCCAAGGACGGTTCGCTCAAGCCGGGCGATATCGTTGAAGTTTACGTTGAGCGCATCGAAAATGCTCTCGGCGAAGCAGTTCTGTCGCGCGAAAAAGCACGTCGCGAAGAGAGCTGGGTCCGTCTCGAAGAGAAGTTCAACCGCGGCGAACGCGTCGATGGTGTGATCTTCAATCAGGTCAAGGGTGGTTTCACTGTCGACCTCGACGGCGCCGTAGCCTTCCTGCCGCGCTCGCAGGTCGACATCCGTCCGATCCGCGACGTTACCCCGCTGATGCACAACCCTCAGCCCTTCGAAATCCTCAAGATGGACAAGCGTCGCGGCAACATCGTTGTTTCGCGCCGTACCGTTCTCGAAGAGAGCCGTGCCGAACAGCGCTCTGAAATCGTCCAGAACCTCGAAGAGGGTCAGGTCGTTGAAGGCGTTGTCAAGAACATCACCGATTATGGTGCGTTCGTTGACCTCGGCGGCATCGACGGTCTGCTGCATGTGACCGACATGGCATGGCGCCGCGTCAACCATCCGTCGGAAATCCTGTCCATTGGCCAGACGGTCAAGGTGCAGATCATCCGTATCAACCAGGAAACCCATCGTATCTCGCTCGGCATGAAGCAGCTCGAGAGCGATCCTTGGGATGGTATCGGTGCGAAGTACCCGATCGGCAAAAAGATCACCGGTACGGTTACGAACATCACCGACTACGGTGCATTCGTCGAGATCGAGCCAGGCATCGAAGGTCTTATCCACGTTTCCGAAATGTCCTGGACAAAGAAGAACGTGCACCCGGGCAAGCTGCTCTCGACAACACAGGAAGTCGAAGTCGTTGTTCTCGAAGTGGATCCGGTCAAGCGCCGCATCTCCCTCGGCCTCAAGCAGACGCTCGACAACCCATGGACGACCTTCGCAGACAAGTTCCCTGTCGGCACGATCGTCGAAGGCGAAGTCAAGAACAAGACCGAGTTCGGCCTGTTCATTGGCCTCGATGGCGATGTGGACGGCATGGTTCACCTCTCCGATCTCGACTGGAACCGCCCAGGCGAGCAGGTCATCGAAGAGTACAACAAGGGTGACGTGGTCAAGGCGCAGGTTCTCGACGTTGACGTCGAGAAGGAACGCATCTCGCTCGGCATCAAGCAGCTGACCGGCGATAAGGTCGGCGAAGCCGCTACTTCGGGTGAACTGCGCAAGAACGCCGTTGTTACCGTTGAAGTCACGGGCATCACCGATGGTGGTCTTGAAGTGCGTCTGGTCGATCATGACCTCGACTCGTTCATCCGCCGCGCTGATCTGTCCCGCGATCGCGACGAACAGCGTCCGGAACGCTTCACGGTCGGTCAGAAGGTTGACGCCCGCGTCATCGCCTTCGACAAGAAGACCCGCAAGCTGCAGGTCTCGATCAAGGCGCTGGAAATCGCCGAAGAGAAGGAAGCTGTTGCCCAGTACGGTTCGACCGATAGCGGTGCTTCACTCGGCGACATCCTCGGTGCCGCTTTGAAGAGCCGTGAAAAGAACTAAGTTCTTTTCCTGATCTCGAAACAAATGAAACCCGCCGGTGCGAGCCGGCGGGTTTTTTCATGGCCAATACCAAACCAATAGGCGAAATCCAAATAGGCGAGTTTGCGCTAAAGCCTCAGGCTCTAACTTGCCTCTTTTTCCCCGATCCAGGCTGCCTTGCTTGCAGTACGTATCACTGCCGCGGCGAAAATGACGCTTAGAACGAGCACAATGGTCGGCGCTGGCGCACTGTCGAGGAAGAATGCGAGATAGACACCGAGGAACGAGGCGGTCACAGCGACGGCAACCGAGATGATCAGCATGGTGCCAAACCGGCGCGTGAGTAGAAAAGCGATGGCTCCCGGAGCAATGAGCATGCCAATGGCCATGATGATGCCAACTGCTTTCAAGGCCCCGACGATGGTCAGCGAGACCAGGCATAGAAGACCGTAATGCAGAAGCCTGACCCTGAGGCCAACGGCTTTTGCCTGAACGGGATCGAATGCGTGCAACAGGAAATCCCGCCATTTAATGATGATGATACCGGTGGTGATCGCCGCGATGATTGCGGTCTCGGCAATGTCGCGAAGAGCAACGCCGAGCATGTCGCCAAACAAGATGTGGTCGAGATGCATGTCCGGCTGGATCTTGACCTGGAGCACCAGACCGAAACCGAACATTCCCGAAAAGACCACACCCATGATCGTGTCCTGTTTGATGCGGCTATTGTCCTTCAAAAAACCGGTCACCAATGCGCAAGCCATGCCGGCTGTGAAGGCGCCAATAGCCAGCGGGATACCGGCAATGTAGGCGATGACAATGCCGGGAAAGACCGCATGGCTCATCGCATCTCCCATGAGCGACCAGCCTTTCAGCACCAGAAAACAGGAGAGCAGGGCGGCTGGGATTGCAACCAGCGCGGAAATCATGAACGCGTTGACCATGAATTCGAACTGAAACGGCGCAAGCAGATCCGGAATATTCATGGCGTTGCCTCCGTGCCTGCTGCCCGACGGCGTGCGGCAAGCAGGCCGTGCTTGGGTGCGAAGAGGAAGGCAGCAAAGAAGACCAGCGTCTGCAGGACGACGATGATGCCGCCGGTGGCGCCATCAAGGAAATAGCTGACATAGGCACCGGTGAAGCTGGTTCCCGCACCAATAGCGACAGCCAGGGCAAGCAGACGTGAAAAACGGTCGGTAAGCAGATAGGCTGTTGCGCCGGGCGTGACGACCATGCAGATGACAAGAAAGGCGCCGACGGTCTGGAGCGCCGCGACCGTTGACGCGGACAGCAAGGTGAAGAACATGATCTTGAGAGCTGTGGGATTGAGACCGATCGAACGGGCATGGCTTTCGTCAAAGAAGACGACCAGCAGATCCTTCCATTTCACAAGGAGGACTGCCAGGGATACAAAGCCAATGATCGCAAGTTGAAGCGTATCCTCAGGACTTATGGCAAGAATATTGCCGAGCACGATGGTCTGGATGTTCACTGAGGTTGGAGACAGCGACACCATGAACAGGCCAAGGGCAAAGAAGAACGAGAAAATCAGTCCGATAATGGCGTCTTCCTTCAGCCTTGTACGCTGATTGAGCAGCAGCATGGCAGCGGCAGCCAGGCCACCGGCAAAGAAAGCCCCAAGCGAAAAGGGAAGGCCGAGCATGTAAGCGCCTGCGACGCCAGGGACAATGGAATGCGAAAGCGCATCGCCAATCAACGACCAGCCCTTGAGCATCAGATAGCACGACAGGAAGGCGCAGACCCCGCCGACGAGGGCCGAAACCCACATGGCATTGACCATATAGCCATAGGCAAAGGGCTCCAGCAGAAGATTTATCAAGCCAGACTCCCGTTAACTTTTTCGCGATCATGCGCCGCGTGCCTGTCATGGTAAGAGCCAGACAGGCTCTCATCCCTAACGACGAGGTTGGCAGCACAGCCCGGCATGGTCCCGTTCAGCGCAAAATGGCGAAGCACCCCGCCAAAAGTCTTCTCAAGATTGGCCTGCGTAAAGGTCTCCTTCGTCGCGCCATGGGCCAGAACCGTCCGGTTGATCAGTACGGTGCGGTCGCAAAATTCCGGCACACTGGCGAGATTATGGGTCGAAACCAGCATTATCCTGCCTTCTTCGCGCAGCACGCGAAGAAGTTTGACAATGGCGTCTTCGGTCTTGACGTCAACGCCTGTAAAAGGCTCATCAAGAAGTATGACACGGCCATTTTGCGCCAGCGCGCGCGCAAGAAATACCCGCTTTTTCTGGCCGCCCGAAAGCTCGCCGATCTGGCGTTTGCGTAAGTCATTCATACCCACGCGTGCCAGAGCAGATGATACCGCCTGATGATCGGCGGCTTTGGCAAGACGCATCATGCCCATATGGCCATAGCGGCCCATCATGACCACATCTTCGACGAGGACAGGGAAGTTCCAGTCAACATCCTCGTTCTGCGGCACATAGGCCACGAGATTCTTCTTCAGTGCCCTCTCGGCCGGCTGCCCCAGAATGGATATCTCACCCCGTGCGAGGCGGGCAAAACCCATGATCGCCTTGAAAAGCGTCGATTTGCCCGAGCCATTGATACCCACGAGAGCGGTTATAGTGCCCGCCGGGATCTGGAAGGTGACGTCATGCAAAGCGGTGTGGCCATTGCGATAAGTAACCGTCGCATCCCGCAAGGTAAGGCCAGAGGGTTCGTCCGCATCCAACGAGCCAGGGGAAACCAAGGGTGAAACAAGGGCGTTCATTGTGACAATCCCCGCGCCAGACCCTTCTCCACCGTGTCGGAAGTCACGCGCAGAAGGTCGATATAGGTTGGCACCGGGCCATCGGCATCGCTAAGAGAATCGACATAAAGCACCCCTCCATAATACGCCCCTGTCTCGCGCGCCACCTGTTTGGCCGGCTTGTCCGAAATTGTGCTCTCGCTGAACACCGCAGCGATCTTGTTGGCTCTGACTGCATCAATGACCTTACGTACCTGCTGCGGCGTACCTTGCTGGTCGGCATTGATCGGCCACAGATAAAGCTCCTTCAGACGAAAATCGCGGGTGAGATAACTGAAAGCCCCTTCACTTGATACCAGCCAACGCTTGTCCACGGGGATCGTATCGAGCTTTGCCCGAATGGGTGTCACGACATCAGTGATCTGCTTTTTGTACAGCTCCGCATTGGCTTTGTAGGTTGCAGCATTGGCAGGATCATATTTCACGAAGGCGTCGCGAATATTGTCGATGTAAACAAGCGCGTTCTTTGGCGACATCCAGGCATGGGGATTGGGCTTGCCGGTATAGGGGCCCTCGGCAATGCCCATTGGCTCAACCCCTTCAGAAACCACCACGTTCGGGACATCCTTGAGGTTATGAAAAAATTTTCCAAACCAGAGTTCAAGATTGAGACCGTTCCATAAAATAAGCTGTGCGCCTTGCGCTTTCTGGATGTCGCCGGGCGTTGGCTGATAATTGTGAATCTCCGCACCCGGTTTGGTGATAGATTCAACGACTGCTGCATCTTTTGCCACGTTTCTGGCCATGTCCGCGATCACGGTGAAGGTGGTTACGACCTTGAACTTTTCCACCGCAAACGCGCTGCCTGAAATCACGCCGAGCATCAATGCCCCGACGATTGCGCCCAGAAACATGCGCCCAACGTAATTCATCATGCCGCCACTCCTTTTTGCTATTGCTTTGCAACTGCATCTTTATCGATCGATTTTTGATTCTGCAAGTGCGAATTATTTGCAACTGTCGCCAGATCCGACTCATCAACGAAAGGATAAGTCAGGTACCGTTCTGTCAGATTGTATCGAACTGGATCAGAATGAATGCGATCTGCGTGACAAGAGCCAAAGCCAGTACGACCAGCTGGATTTTTTGCCGGTGTACATAAATTCCCAATCCGAAAAGTGCGATGAGGAAGAGGTTGCGGAAGGGATATTCCGCCCCAAGTGCTTGAAAATGAGCCATGCCTTTCATGGCCGTATCGATGAAATCGAAAATGAATATCGATATCAATATCCCGAAGAACCAGGCCCTGCGCGACATGAAATAATCCTCATAGCCGGAATAACCCTCCATGCTGTCGGGAAAAAGCATGCTGCAGGCAAGAAAGTGCAGGCTGGCAAAGAAAATGACAAAGAGATAGGCCTCGAATTTCCACAACACCAGCGTATGCAGGTAGAACTCGAACCACCAGAAATGCACGACGGTAAGGAAAGCGAACAAAACCCAGCCAAGGTGCACCGCGTAGATATTCTTGCGCTGCGGATGCTGGATGATGCGGGCGATGCCAGTCAATAAACGCGAGACGCTCAGGCCAAGGATGATGCCGATAATCACGCGTACATGGGTGAAGACTTCCGGATTCGGAATACCGCCCTCCATTACATCCCTCCAGCTTCTGGCCGATGTTTACACTCTGAGGTTGCATGCTACTTGACTATCAACCCAATGCAATCTTGCACGCCATTTTCAACGACGTCAGCCTGGCGCAAGTTACCGCACGTAAACTTTAATGATTGAATAAGCCAACTTTCTGGTGCAGAGAGTTGAGGAGGGCGAAGAAAGCCCAAATAGCTCTATCTAGTTGATGCGGTTTAAATAAAATCTTGACGCATGTCACTCATGCTGTAAATTTTCAACCATTAAGAGCGGCCCTGGATCAATCATGCGATGTATTGCGTCGGCGTAGTTTTCAGCAATGATTGCAAATGTCCTTCGCAATTTCTTCGCCGGCATACGGTCTTGAAATGAGCAAGGGATAATAAAAAGGAATACGTGCGGTGAATCAGCCGATCAAGACAATGGAAGACTTCTCTGCATTTGTAGGATTGTCGCGTCCCACTGTGTCGAAATATTTCAACGACCCCACATCGGTGCGCAAGAAGACGCGTGACATCATCGAAGCGGCCATCAAGAAGTCTGGCTTCCGGCCAAACATATTCGCCGTCAATCTCAATCGCCGCCGCACGAATATTCTAGGCCTTATAGTTCCGAATTCGACGGACCCGTTCTACATGGCCCTGACGCGGCGGATCGAAGGGATCGCAGATCAAGCCGGGTATCTGGCGTTTGTACTGAGTTCCGATGGCAAGCCGGAGCTTGAGGAACGTGCCATTGAAACCTTCAAGTCGATGAACGTCGCTGGTGCGATCATCGGGCCGCTCGGTGTCAAGTCGCATCATGATAAACTGGCCAAGCTCGGCGAATCGATTCCACTGATCTACGTCGACTCTCCGCTAGACGCGACGTCGCCGTTTGTCGGTACGAATAATCGTCAAAGCTTCAAATTGATCGTCGACTATTTGATCCGCTCGGGTGATCAGCCGTGTTATTTCGGTATGACCTCGGTCAACAGCAACGCGCTCGAACGTCGCGAGGGCTATATCGAAGCAATGCAAAACCTCAATCTCGAGCCCCGCTTTGTTGTACACGAAGCGCATGCCAACTGGGAGTTCGAGAAGTTCGCCTTCGATGCGACGAAGCAGATCCTGAAGGAGGGTGGCTTTCCTACCAAAACCGTTCTTTGCGCCAATGATCGCATTGCCTATGGCGTCCTTGCTGCCGCTTTCCAGGCTGGCTTGAAGGTCGGACGGGGCGAGGGTTGCGATCTACGGGTTGCCGGCCACGATGACCAGCCACTGTCGCGTTATATGTGCCCGCCGCTGACGACAGTCGCGCAAAACTACAACGAAATCGGCAGACTGGCGATCAAGCTGTTGTTCGACAAGCTCGGGGAAAGCGACGAGGCGAAGATCGAGCTTCCCGATGACCAGCGAATTCTGTTGAATGCGGAAATCATGCTGCGCATGTCAGCCTGATTGCGCGCTGGTTGCGCCCGGACGGCATCAAACCTTCACAGCCTGCTCCACACGGTCCTGCGCTCCGAACAACTCCAGATAACGTTTGATTTCCGCCGGATCCCCAGTTGCCTTCTTCGGGTTATCGGAAAGCTTGACCGCGGGACGTCCATTGGCGTCACTGACTTTGCACACCAGTGAAATCGCATTCAACTGGTCATTGTAGCGGGGCGCGCAATCTTCAAAATCATTGGTGAGGTTGGTGCCCCAACCAAAACTCATACGGACCTTGCCGTCGAAGTGGCGATAGGTTTCCTCAATCGTATCGACATCGAGCCCGTCGGAAAACACCAGCAGCTTTTCCCGTGGGTCCTTGCCCTTTGATCGCCACCAGGCAAGGATTTTCTCTCCTCCCTCTACCGGAGGCGCGCTGTCCGGACGAAAGCCCGTCCAGTCCGCCACCCAGTCGGGCGCGTCGCGAAGAAACGCGGCCGTTCCGAACGCATCCGGCAAGACAATGAGCAGGTTGCCGCCATAATAGCGGTTCCAGTCCTGCAAGACCTTGTAGGGTGATTTCAGCAGCTCCGTGTCGCTGGTACTCAGTGCAGCAAGTACCATCGGCAATTCGTGTGCGTTGGTGCCGAGCGCTTCCAGATCATTGTCCATCGCCATCAACACGTTGCTTGTGCCGGTAAAGGCCTCACCGATACCTTCTTTCAGGGCTTCGACGCACCAGCGTTGCCAAAGGAAGGAATGGCGGCGGCGCGTGCCGAAATCGGAAATCTTGATGTCGGGGAGTGCACGCAACCGCTCCACCTTCGACCACATCTTGGCCTTGGCACGGGCATAAAGAACGTCAAGTTCGAACCGGCCCATCTTCTTCATGGCAGCACGCGAACGCAGCTCGTTGATGATGGTCAGCGCCGGTATCTCCCACATCGTCGTGTACATCCACGGCCCGTAGAAATTCAGTTCGTATTGTCCGTCCCGCTTTGTCAGTTCGTATTCCGGCAACTGGAAGTTCGACAGCCATTCGAGAAAGTCCGGTTCGAATATCTGGCGCTTGCCGTAGAAAGTGTTACCGCCGAGCCAGATCATTTCCTTTTTGGAAAAGCGGATCGTCCGCGCGTGATCGAGCTGCTCGCGCAATTCCTGTTCGTCGATCTCCTCGGCAAGCCGTACCTTGGTGGTGCGGTTGATCAGCGTAAATGTCGCATCTACGTCGGGATAGACGCCCCAGATCATCTGTAGCATGAGGAGCTTGTAGAAATCCGTGTCGAGCAGGCTGCGAACGATCGGATCGAGCTTGAACGTGTGGTTGAACACGCGCCGTGCGATATCGGTCTTCGTCGCCATTGACTGTTTTCCTTGCGAATTTTCCGCCCGTCATGTTGCACGCCAGAACCGGACCTTCAAGGAGCGACAAGCAAATCCGGCTGATTTCGGCGGATCTCGTGGCTGTGCTTACTCCATTAAATATTTGTAACATAACGGAATTGTCATTAACGGTTAGGTAAAACCCCCTTATTCTGCCCGGCAAACAACCGTTCGCGCTGAGTTGCGCGTTGGGATATGATCATGTTGTGCTGGCTCTGCTTGTGCGGGACCGGCCTTTTGGAGTGGTATATGCGGCTTTCGAAGCAACTGATTTTTGCCGTACTAATTCTGGTACTCGCTGGAGCTGGCTGGCTGTATTTCTATCCAGGCTCGAAGGCTGGCATTGATCGCAACTCGACCGCTGCAACCGAACCCGCTGCCACCCCGGGACAGCGTCGCGGCGGACAGGCTTTGCCGCTTGTCGTCGTCCGCGCTGCGGCTGAGGCGAAAATCAACGACAAATTGTCTGCAATCGGCACCGGCAAGGCCAAGAGTTCCGTCGCAGTCACTCCGTTCACCGCCGGGCGCCTGACCGAAATTCTTGTCACATCAGGAACCAAAGTAAAAGGCGGCGATGTGATAGCCCGTCTTGATTCAGAAGCCGAAAGCATCCTTGTCGACAAAGCGCGGGTAGCGCTGAAGGACGCACAGACCAAGCTCAAGCGCGCCGAGAGCCTGCGTTCAAGCAACACGGTATCCGCTGTGCAGCTTTCGGAAGCGGCATTGGCGGTCGATAACGCCGCCCTCAACGTTCGCGAGGCGGAACTCGCCCTGGATCGCCGGGCAATCAAAGCCCCTATTGGTGGCATTGTCGGCATCCTGCCTATAAACGCGGGCAACTACGTCACGATATCGACCACGGTCGCAATGATCGATGACCGCTCCGATCTTCTGGTTGATTTCTGGGTGCCCGAACGCTTTGCGCCGGCCATATCGATCGACCTGCCGGTGACGGCAACCTCCATCGCCCGCCCGGGTGAAACTTTCAAAGGTGCCATCAGCGCCATCGACAACCGCGTCGATCCGACGAGCCGTACACTGCATGTCCAGGCGAAAATCACCAATCCAAACGATGCCTTGCGCGAAGGCATGGCTTTCCAGATGGCGGTCGGCTTTCCAGGCGACACCTACCCGACGGTTGATCCCCTCGCCGTTCAGTGGGGTACGGAGGGCGCCTATGTCTGGAAGATCGACGATAACAAGGCGACACGCGTTCCGGTGCGTGTTGTCCAGCGCAACACCGCCTATGTGCTGGTCGATGCCGACATAAAGCCCGGCGATCAGATTGTGGCCGAAGGCGTGCAGTCAGTCCGCCAGGACGGGCTTGTCCAAATTCAGGGACAGCCGGCTCCAGCGGCCAATACCAGCGCGGAACCAACTGCTTCCGTCGGCGAACGGGGCTGAGGTCCAAGGTGAGCACGTCAAACGGACAGAACGATTCCAGTTTCACCGCACTGTTCATTCGTCGACCTGTCATGGCGCTGGTGCTCAATGCCCTTATCGTCGTCGCGGGTCTTGCCGCCTGGTATGGCGTCGATGTCCGCGAATTGCCCGATGTCGATCGCCCGGTGGTCACAGTCTCGACTGTTTTTGAATCAGCTGCCGCGGAGACAGTGGACCGTGAGTTGACTTCCGCCATCGAAGGCGCTGTATCCCGCGTTTCGGGCGTCAAATCCATATCTTCCAGTTCTTCTTTCGGCAGCAGCCGTGTCACCGTCGAATTCAATGATGGCGTGGATCTCAACGTTGCAGCCGCCGACATGCGCGATGCCATCAGCCGCATCGCCAACACTCTGCCAGACGAAGCGGATCCGCCGCAGATCGTCAAAGCCGATGCAAATTCTGATGCGGTAATGCGTCTTGCGGTCACCTCGGACACCATGGCGGTCGAGGATATGACCGTCCTCGTCGAGGATCAGATCGAGGACGTGCTCGCTTCGGTTCCGGGGGTCGCCGACGTTCAGGTCAATGGCAACCGCAGCAAGATATTCCGCATCGACATCGATCAGGGCAAGGTTGCCAGCCTCGGCATGAACATCGCGGACATTCGCAACGCCCTGACCACGATGGCCTTCGATACACCCGCCGGCCAGCTCAACAGCAACGACCAGAGCATCGTCGTTCGTGCAACGGCTCCGGTATCAACGCCTGAAGACTTCGAAAACATCATCATCAAGGGTCAGACGAAGATCCGCGACGTGGCGACGGTAACGATGGGCCCCGACATCGGCACCTCGATTCTGCGCGCCAACGGCAAGACCGGCATCGGCCTCGGCATCATCCGCCAGGCTCAATCCAACACGCTCGATATTTCGAAAGGTGTCCGTGCCGCGGTCGCGCAATTGCAGCAAACGCTACCTGAGGGTGTCGACATCCGCGTGACCAGCGATGATGCTGATTTCGTCAATGGCGCAGTGCATGAGGTGGAGATTGCGCTTGGCGTGTCTGTCGTCATCATCATCCTGATCATCTATCTTTTCCTTTGGGACATTCGCGCAACCCTTATTCCGGCTGTCAGTCTGCCGGTTGCGCTGATTGGCACCATTTCTGCTGTCTATCTTGCCGGTTTCTCAATCAACATTCTGACGCTGCTCGCCCTGGTGCTGGCGACCGGTCTGGTGGTGGACGATGCGATCGTGGTGCTGGAAAACATCGTGCGCCGCCGCAATCAGGGCATGGGGCCACGCGCTGCCGCAGTTCTCGGCACGGAGGAAGTGTTTTTCGCAGTCATCGCGACGACGGTGACGCTCGCGGCGGTTTTCGTCCCGCTATCCTTCCTGCCTGGCCAGACCGGGGGGCTCTTCCGCGAGTTTGGTTTCGTCCTGGCGATCTGCGTGCTTCTGTCCGCCGTCGTGGCGTTGACGCTGTGCCCGATGCTGGCTTCCCGCTTGCTCAGTGCGAGTGAGGCCAAGCATCAGGATGTCACCCACACGCCGGGACGGGTGGCCCGTGTCGGAAGCTGGTTCGGCAATCTTTACAAACGCATGTTGCATGTTTGCCTTGCCGCCCCGTGGATCGTCGTCGTGATCTCGGTGCTGTTTGCCGGCGCGGCGTTTGGCGCGTTTTCCCTTCTCAAACAGGAACTGACACCGGTCGAAGACCGAGCTTCGGCGTTCCTGCGCATTACAGCACCACAAGGCGTCAGTCTCGAATATCTCGGTGACGAGATGCGTCAGATCGAGCAGTTGATCCAGCCGTTGCGCGATAACGGCGAAATCCAGAATACGTTCTCGATCGCCGGACAGAATGGCAATACCAACCGTGGCTTCATGGTCCTCAGTCTCGCCACCTGGAAAGAGCGGACGCGGAGCCAGCAGGAGATCCTCGCCGACGTCTCGAAACGCGTTCGAAATATTCCAGGTATCCAGGTTTTTGCCGCGCAGCCGAATTCGCTTGGTATCCGCGGCGCAGGTAACGGCCTGCAATTTGCTGTCGTCGGCACCAGTTATGCCGAGCTCGGGACCACCGCCGCTAACATCGTGGCGGAGCTCGAAAAGGACAGCCGTTTTGATCGTCCGCGTCTGACCAATGAGCCGACCCAGCCGCAACTGGCCGTGTCGATCGACCGCGAGCGCGCTTCGGATCTCAACATCAATATCACTGGCCTGGCCGAAGCGCTGCAATCGGTGCTGGACGGCTACAAGGTCGGTTCAGTCTACATCGAAGATCGTTCCTTCGATGTGAAACTCGTATCGAGCACAAATCCCATCAACGATCCGACAGACCTTGAAAACGTTTTTCTGCGCACTGGCGATGGCCGGTTCGTCCCGATGTCGACGATTGCCAAACTCACCGAAGTCGCCGTTCCACCGGCATTGACGCGCGAACAGCAGATGCGTTCCGTCGCCATCACCTCGGGCCTTAGACCGGATTTTGCACTCGGCGATGCCTACAAGGACGTGCAGGAGGTCGCCGCACCTTTGCTGCCCTCCGGCTATCGCATCATTCCGCTGGCTGAAGCGGCGACGCTGGGCGAAAATTCGTCGAGCATGGTCACGACATTCGGCTTTGCCATCTTGATCATTCTACTGGTTCTCGCAGCACAATTTGAAAGCTTTATCAGTGCGGCCGTCGTGATGGCTACGGTTCCGCTTGGTCTCGCCTGCGCAGTCTTTGCCATGGTCATGACCGGCACAAGCATGAACGTCTACAGTCAAATTGGACTGGTGTTGCTCGTCGGTATCATGGCCAAGAACGGTATTCTGATCGTCGAATTTGCCAATCATCTGCGCGATGAGGGCAGGAATGTAAGAGAAGCCATCGAAGAGGCTTCGAACATCCGCCTGCGCCCCGTCGTGATGACCATGCTCTGCGCCATCCTTGGCGGTGTGCCGCTAGTCCTCGCCAGTGGTGCGGGGGCCGAAGCGCGTATCGCCCTTGGCTGGGTCATCGTCGGCGGCCTCGGCATGGCGACCGCCTCGACGCTCTTCCTGACGCCGGTTGCCTATCTGCTGCTAGCCGGCTTCTCCAAGCCGAAAGCCGAGGAAGAAGCGCGGCTCAACCGCGAACTTCTGGAAGTTGCCTCACAACCACCGCTGGCGGCGGAATAGCCACGATCAAGATTGTCGGGCATCGGGTTTGCAATAAATTGCGCTCATTGGCTCAATTCTGAATTTCTTTGACTATCGTATTATTGACGGCGTTCTGTTGCACCTATAGCCAAATCCTGCGGTTCCCTTGGGAGGAAACCCCGAAACTCTTTTCTACAGTCTGTGCCGTCGTGCGAGCGTGCGGCCGGTCGTTACTGCATGCGCATTATTTTTAAGACAAGCATTTTTTATTCATATTGGGAGGAATCATGGCTTCGTTTCGGATGCTGTTGGGAGCCTTGGCATGTTGTTTCATGCTGGCAGCCTGCAATGACTCGAACAAAACAGCGGGTGCGGACGACGAGTCCGGAACTTTTGTCTCGTGCGCAGGCACCCTTGTTGATGGCAAATGCGTCATCACGCCGGAAGTGGTTACGAGCGCATGTGAGGCGGGCACGCTTGTTGATGGCAAATGCATCGTCACGCCCGTTGTAACCTCGGTATGCCAGACCGGCACCCTTGAAGACGACAAGTGCGTCGTCAAGCCCGATGTGATGACCGGCAAGTGCGAGAGCGGCACTCCCGAAGGCGACAAGTGCATCATCAAACCCGTTGTGGTTGGCCGTTGCGATACAGGAACGCTCGAAGGTGACAAATGCGTGGTCAAGCCCGATGTAATTGCCCGATGCGACACAGGTACCCTTGAGGACGGCAAGTGCGTCGTCAAACCGAATGTGGTGACTAGCGCATGCGAGAAGGGCACTCGTGTTGGCAACGAGTGCGTCGTCACCCCCGTTGTGGTTATGCGGTGTGAATCAGGGACGCTCGTCGGCGACGAGTGCATTGTCAAGATTCCGCCCGTTACCGATCCCGTCAATAAGGATGATGGCATCAAGCGTGTGGATTGGAATGGCAGCAGTGCTGCGATAGAGACTGCCGATTTAGTATCTACGCTGCGCACCTATCAGCTGACGACCACCCAGGAACAGCGGAAAGCTGGCAAGAGCAAACAACTCAAAATTACGGAACAAGCCGGCGACCCGACGATCCGCACGGGCAGCCAGATGTTTGATGGGCTGTTTGCTATGGCAATGCAGGAAGCCAAGGAGCTGACCGTAACCTCCATCAAGGATGGCGCATACAATAACGGCAATCCGGTACCCTGTGGCGGCGACATTGGCTGCTACCAGACAGGGGACGAGTGGACCTATGTGTGGACGCGCGATACCGCCTATGCGGTTGATCTTGGCTTGGCGCAGATCAACCCGCAGGCCGCCAAAAACAGCCTGTTATTCAAACTGTCAAAGCGGCGCAGTGCAACGCAGACACTCGGTGCCGAAACAACGGAAATCGTTCAGGACACCGGCAGTGGTGGCAGCTGGCCGATCAGTACCGATCGCGTGGTTTGGGCGCGTGCCGCTTTCGAACTGCTCAAATATCTCGACGGTGAGGATCGCACGCAATTCCTGAACGACGCCTATACCGCCATTCACAACACGATCGAAAGCGATCGCCTTGCTGCCTATGACAACCGTGATGGGCTCTATCGCGGCGAAACCTCATTCCTCGATTGGCGCGAACAGACCTATCCCGACTGGATGAAGGATACTGTGGTCCACATTGCGATGTCGAAGACGCTGTCTACCAACATCAATCACTGGAAAATTCTCGATGTCGCGGCAAAAATGGCTGTCGAACTGAACAAAACTTCGGACGCCGCCAAGTATGCCGGCTGGGCCGACGAGTTGAAACAGCATATCAAGAGCGACCTTTGGATGAAGGATCCCGGCCTGTTCAGCATGATGAAATCAACCGAGCTCGATCAGGCTCCAGTTCGGCGCTACGAATTGCTTGGCGAGGCTCTGGCGATCCAGGACGGCATTGCTGATGAAGCCGAAGCAACGAGAATTCTGAACAACTATCCCCATACAGCGGCTGGCGCACCGGTCGTCTGGCCGCAGATGCGCGGTGTAAAGGTCTACCACAATCGGGCGATCTGGCCGTTCGTTTCCAGCTATCTGATCAAAGCCGCGGCCAAGGGGCGCAATTCAGACGTAGTCGATCGCAACTTCGAAACTCTCATCAACGGTGCGGCATTGAACCTGTCCAATATGGAGAATTTCGAATTCACCACCCTTGCGGTGACAGCGCCGAACGATGATGACCGGCCAGCTATCGATTCCGACAAGCAATTGTGGTCGGTGGGCGGCTACATCGGTTCCGTACTCGACGTCGTATTCGGGCGTGAGGCCGACATGACAGGTATCCGGTTCCAGCCGTCGATCACTAAAAAGATGCACAAGAACGTCTTCAACGGTGCCCGGCAGATCCAGTTGAACAATCTGGATTATCGAGGCCGAAAAATTACAGTCAAAGTGAATTTGCCCGATGCAAGTTTAGTCGATAATGGTTTCTACACAGCACAATCGGTCACACTGAACGGCGCACAGATACCGCTGGACCGCTACACGAAAGCGTCAGATTTCAAAAGCGACGGAACCAATATTTTCGTAGTGGAACTGATCAACAACAAGGTAGATGGCAGCTTGGCCACCGTGGCATCCGACACCGAGCTCTATGGTCCGGACAAGGTGGAACTCGATCTGCCAGCGAGCGGTTGGGCGCTGTCAAAGGATAGCAATAGGCTGATCAATATCAACTGGACAGGAGCAAATCCCGCCGGTACTGCGATCAACGTCTATCGCAACGGTGCTGTGGTCGCCGCAGAGGTCGCCGGCACCGGATGGACGGATACATCCAGTGAGATCACCGATCAGGCGCTTTGCTATTCGCTGGAACGGCAAGATAGCAGTGGGCTGAAGAATGTGTCGCAGCGAACCGATCCGGCGTGTTATTGGGGCAATGACAGACTCACATTTATTGGCGCTGACCAAGCGACGAACAATTCTGTTGCAGGTTCACACGCGCAACTGAAGTACGACCATGGTCGCAGAGCCTGGTCAGACTGGGGTGTCCCAGGCGAAGAGCTGACCTTCACCGTCACGCCATCTTTCAGCGGGAGCTATCATGTTCTCCTGCGCTACGGAAATGGTTTTGGCCCTGTCAATACCGGCGTAACAGCGGCAGTCAAGCAAATGGAGGTAACGGGTGCGGGTCAGACTCCGGGCAAAGGCGTTGTAGTCATGCCGCATTTGCCAAGGTGGAATATCTGGGGCGAATCGACCCCTGTCCCGGTGACGCTGGTAGCGGGCGTGTCCTACACAATCAAATTTAGCGATTTTTACAATATGTCCTATCTCGACTCAAATTCGGCCTATAGCGGCAGTGGTGGCGCCGGCGGCATATCGAACCGGGCTAATATCACTGAGCTGATATTGCGGCGTATGGCCGATTGAACTTGAATCTTGATGCGATGCATCGGGAGTGGCCCGGCAAGTCCGGGCCTCCTCTTTTTGCAAATTCCAGATACCCGCAAAGTTTAATTTCTTGACCGTTTGATAAAAAATTTGACCTTCCGAGAAAATATGCCATTCTTCCGTGCAGGGTCCGGACGCACCGGCCATCGAAAAGACTGCTGATCCATGGGAACCGGACGCAGTCAAAACGAGGAGATGAGATTTCATGGGATCGATGGATTCTGGAATCCGTGACGTCAGAGCCGGGCGGCTTTCGTCCGGCGCCTACGCGGACGTTTTTGCCGATCTTCATCCGCCGCTAAGCCGGCACGAAGCCTTCGTCGAATCGGACCGGTGTTACTTCTGCTATGACGCGCCATGCATGAATGCCTGCCCGACCGGCATTGATATTCCCCTGTTCATTCGCGAGATTGCTGCAGACAATCCTACCGGTTCTGCCAAAACCATTCTTTCCGAAAACATCCTTGGCGGCATGTGCGCCCGCGTCTGCCCCACCGAGACATTGTGCGAGCAGGCATGCGTGCGCGAAGTGGCGGAAGGCAAGCCCGTGAAGATCGGACTTTTGCAGCGTTACGCTACCGATCATTTGATGGCCAATGGCCAGCATCCCTTCACCCGTGCCGAGCCTACGGGCAAATCCATCGCAGTCGTCGGCGCGGGGCCAGCGGGTTTGTCTGCCGCCCACCGTCTGGCCATGCATGGCCACGATGTGACCATTTTCGAAGCGCGCCCCAAGGCAGGCGGCCTCAACGAATACGGTATTGCTGCCTATAAGAGCGTCGACGACTTCGCCCAGAAGGAACTCGACTTCATTCTCGAAATCGGCGGCATCACCATCCAGAATGACAAGGCTCTTGGGCGCGATATCAGCCTCGATGCGCTGAGAGCAGGTTTCGATGCGGTGTTTCTCGGCATGGGGCTGCCGGGCGTCAACGATCTTGGCCTCGAGGGCGAAGACGCTGCCGGCTGCATCGATGCCGTGGACTATATTTCGGTGCTTCGCCAGAGCGATAATCTGTCGGAAATTCCTGTCGGCCGTGATGTCGTCGTTATCGGCGGCGGCATGACCGCGATTGACGTCGCGGTACAGACGAAACTGCTCGGCGCGGAGAATGTCATTATCGCCTATCGCCGTGGCCCGGAAAACATGAATGCCAGCGACTTCGAACAGGAACTCGCGCTGAAGAACGGCGTTATCATCCGCCATTGGCTGCAACCTCGCGCGCTGACCCGCAACGAGCATGGCGAGGTCTGCGGCATAACGCTGGACTACACCGTCATGTCCGATGGCCGTCTTGGTGTTTCAGGAGAGAGCATCACGCTGGCCAGCGATCAGATATTCAAGGCGATAGGTCAGACACCGGCCGAAGCAATCCTTGGCGAGGCCGGCCTCGCGTTGTCGCGCGGGCGTATCAGCGTAGACGATGAAGGGCGGACCTCGGTCCCGGGCATCTGGGCCGGCGGCGATTGTGTTGCAGACGGCGAGGATCTGACCGTCGCGGCCGTACAGGACGGCAAGATAGCGGCCGAATCAATTCACCGTGCGCTGATGCAACAACCGGAAAAGGTCAACGGCTTCGTCGAAGCCATCATGGCCGATAGTCCAGATGGCGCGTCTGTTCCGGAACAACAATCCAGTCAACCAAGTCATTTAGTCAGCTAAAGGAAACTGCCATGGCTGATCTTTCAACGAATTTCCTCGGCATCAAATCTCCGAACCCTTTCTGGCTGGCCTCTGCTCCACCCACGGACAAGGCCTATAATGTCGAGCGCGCCTTCAAGGCGGGCTGGGGCGGGGTTGTCTGGAAAACCCTGGGCGAGGAAGGCCCGCCTGTCGTCAATGTTAACGGACCGCGCTATGGCGCTATTCACGGTCCGGACCGGCGCTTGCTCGGCTTCAACAATATCGAACTCATCACCGACCGCCCGCTCGAAGTGAACCTGCGGGAAATGACCGAGGTGAAGAAGAAATGGCCAGATCGCGCGCTGATCGCCTCGATCATGGTGCCCTGCGAGGAGGAAGCCTGGAAAGCAATCCTGCCGCTCGTGGAAGCGACGGGCTCAGACGGCATCGAATTGAATTTCGGCTGCCCGCACGGCATGTCCGAGCGCGGCATGGGCGCCGCCGTCGGTCAGGTGCCGGAATATATCGAAATGGTCGTTCGCTGGTGCAAGCAATATACGCGCATGCCGGTCATCACCAAGCTTACGCCGAACATCACAGACGTACGCAAGCCCGCGCGTGCCGCCAAATCCGGCGGAACCGACGCCGTATCGCTCATCAACACCATCAACTCGATTGTTTCAGTTGATCTGGATAACTTTGCCCCTAACCCGACCATCGATGGACGCGGCTCACATGGCGGCTATTGCGGCCCGGCCGTAAAGCCGATCGCGCTGAACATGGTCGCGGAAATCGCCCGCGATCCTGAAACGCGCGGCCTGCCGATTTCAGGCATCGGCGGTATCACCACATGGCGCGACGCGGCGGAATTCATAGCACTCGGCTGCGGTAATGTGCAGGTCTGCACGGCAGCCATGACCTATGGCTTCAAGGTCGTGCAGGAAATGATTTCCGGTCTTTCCGACTGGATGGATTCCCGCGGGTTCCGCACCATTGACGACTTCCAGGGCCTCGCCGTGCCGAATGTCACCGATTGGCAGTACCTCAACCTGAACTACATCACCAAGGCGCAGATCGATCAGGAGCTTTGCATCAAATGCGGCCGCTGCCACATCGTCTGCGAGGATACATCGCATCAGGCGATCACATCGATGGTGGATGGCGCGCGGCATTTCGAAGTCATCGACGAGGAATGCGTTGGCTGTAACCTCTGCGTCAGCGTTTGCCCCGTTGAAAACTGCATCACCATGGAACCGATGGTCTCAGGCGTCGATCCGCGTACCAAAATGCCGATCCAGCCGGATTACGCCAACTGGACCACGCATCCGAACAATCCGATGGCAAAGCTCGCCGCCGAGTGAACGCCGGGTTCGATTAGGGGCTGCGACAGCGCATCCATTGACTAACAGGGGCGGAATATGAAAAGTCCGGCGCAGTGAAAATGCAGCAGGTAGCAAAATTGTGATCCGCCATATCGTATTCTTCAGCGCCCGTGAAAAGAAAGACGTCGACACGATCGTGAAGGGCCTGCGGCGCCTTGGTGAAATCCCCCACTCGACGGTTTTCGAAGTGATGCAGAATACCAAGACTGACCCGATTTCCGGCGAAATCGATGTGGTCGTCTACGGCGAATTCGAAAATGCCGAGGCGCTGGCCGCCTACAAGGCGCATCCGATCTACAGCGAAACAACGGCCGTCGTCCGGCCGCTACGTGAACTGCGCATTTCTGCGGATGTGGTGTCGACGCTCAGTTAGACCCAGCCGTGCCGGAAATGCTCTCGAGAATCGGACAATCCGGCCGCTGGTCGCCATGGCAATGAGCAACCAGATGTTTCAGTGTGTGCTGTAATTCGCGCAGTTCGATAATCTTGCGCTCGATTTCCTGCAGCTTTGACTGCGCGATCGACTTGACGTCGGCGCTCGCCCGGCTTTTGTCCTCATAAAGTGCCAGCAGCTGGCGGCATTCCTCAACAGAAAAACCCAGGCCGCGCGAGCGCTGCAGGAAGCGCAGCTTGTGCACATCCGACATGGAATAATCGCGATAGCCATTGTCCGCCCGATCCGGCTTCAGGAGGCCGATATCCTCGTAATAGCGAATCGTTTTGGCGGGCAAGCCGGATTTATCAGAAGCGTTACCGATATTCATGGGACCTCACAATCTTATTGTCCGCAGCCGCAGCGCGTTCGCGATGACCGACACGGATGAAATGCTCATGGCCGCTGCAGCCAGCATGGGTGAAAGCAACAACCCGAATACGGGATAAAGCACACCTGCTGCGACCGGCACACCGAGCACATTGTAGACGAAGGCGAAGAACAGGTTCTGCTTGATGTTGCGGATGGTGGCGGCGGCAAGATGGCGGGCACGAACGATACCGTTGAGATCACCTCCGACCAAAGTTATTCCGGCACTCTGCATTGCTACATCCGCTCCCGTACCCATGGCGATACCGACATCGGCCGCGGCAAGTGCAGGCGCATCATTGACGCCGTCGCCGGCCATGGCGACCTTGGCACCTTTGGCATGCAGCGCATCGATGAGCTGTTTCTTGCTTTCCGGCAGCATATCGGCGCGAACCTCGTCGATCCCGAGCACGCGTGCAACTGCCTGCGCCGTCACGGCGTTATCGCCGGTGGCCATGATGACCTTCAGCCCAGCCTCATGCAGCAGACGAATCGCCTCCACGGCCGTTTCCTTGACCGGGTCGGCAACCGCAACGATCCCGGCGGCCCTGCCATCGACTGCTATGAAAAGCGCGCTCTTGCCCAGCGCGCGCAATTGGTCGGCCTTCTCGATCAATTGTGAAACGTCAGCACCGATGTCCTGCATCATGGCCTTGTTGCCAAGCGTCACGCTTCTGGCGTTGACCGTCCCGGATACCCCCTTGCCCGTCGCTGCTTCGAACCCGATTGCATCGGCAAGTATGAGATTGCGCGACTTTGCCCCCTCGACAATCGCTTCGGCGAGCGGGTGTTCGGAGCCTTTCTCGAGGCTTGCAGCAAGTGCCAGCAATTCGTCTTCAGCAAAACCCGGTTCTGCAACCATATCAGTAAGTTTTGGCTTGCCTTCTGTCAGCGTTCCGGTCTTGTCGACGATGAGCGTATCGACGGCGGCGAATCGTTCGAGAGCTTCCGCATCCTTGATCAGCACGCCCGCATGCGCCCCGCGCCCGGTGGCGGTCATGATCGACATTGGCGTCGCCAGACCAAGCGCACAAGGGCAGGCGATGATCAATACGGAAACAGCGGCAACCAGGCCATAGATCATGCTCGGCTCTGGTCCTATGAGCGACCAGACGATAAAGGCGATGATCGCAACAAGCACCACAGCCGGAACAAACCAGGCGGCGACGCGATCGGCCAAGCCCTGGATCGGCGCGCGCGAACGCTGGGCCGAGGCGACCATGGAGACGATCTGTGACAGTACTGTATCAGCGCCGACCTTTTCCGCTTTGATCATCAGCGTGCCGTTGCGATTGAGTGTGCCGCCGGTCACCGTGTCATGTTCGGTCTTTTCGACCGGCACAGGTTCTCCGGTGAGCATGGATTCGTCGATGGAGGAGCGTCCTTCAAGCACGATGCCGTCCACCGGCACGCTTTCCCCGGGGCGCACACGCAGCCGGTCGCCGGCAATTATCTCATCCAGGGGCACGTCCGTTTCTGTTCCGTCCTCGGCAACGCGCCGGGCCCTCTTGGGCGCAAGATCCAAAAGGGCGCGGATGGCGGAACCTGTACGCTCACGGGCTCTCAGTTCGAGTATCTGGCCGAGAAAGACGAGCGTTACGATCAGCGCCGCCGCTTCGAAATAGACCGGCACCGAACCGCCATGCATACGGAAGGAATGCGGAAAAATACCCGGCAGGAACGTGGCGACGACACTAAAAGCGTAGGCCGTGCCGACACCGATGGCGATCAACGTCCACATATTCGGGCTGCGGTTGACGAAAGAAGCCCAGGCCCGCTCAAAGAAGGGAATGGCCGCCCAGACAACGACCGGCGTTGCCAGCGCGAACTCCAGCCACGTAGCCAAACTCTCACCAATCCAGGCACGCAGCGGTAAACCGAGCATCGGACCCATGGTAATCAAAAGCAGAGGAACCGAGCACGCAGCGCTGATCCAGAAGCGGCGGGTAAAATCCACCAGCTCCGGGTTCGGCCCTTCGTCGCCAGTCGGAATACCAGCAGGTTCCAGCGCCATGCCGCAGATCGGGCATGAGCCCGGGCCATCCCTGATGATTTCGGGATGCATAGGGCAGGTATATTGCGTCCCCGCGGGCATCGGTTGGGCCGCTGGCCGGTCGCCAAGATAATCCTGCGGTGCGTTCTCAAATTTTGCCAGGCAGCCTGCCGAGCAGAAATAGTATTTTTCACCTTCATGACGCAGGAAATGTTTCGCGCTTGCGCGGTCTACTTTCATGCCGCAAACAGGATCGATCGCCTCGAGATAGGCCTCCGGCTCCGCCGTGAATTTGCTCTGGCAGCCTGCAGAGCAGAAATGAAACAGCCGCCCGCCATGTTCGGCTGTCGGTTTGTTCGCCTTCGGGTCTACAATCATCCCGCATACCGGATCGCGCACGATTGCAGCTTCTGCGCTTTTCTCCCCGCCGCAGCAGGAATCATCGTGGCTGTGGTGGGGGTGATGGTCGTGTTTCATGATGCAACTTTCGGTTAGGAACCAGATAGTGCATCAAAGGTAATCTTTCCAGTAACTGGAAGGTCAAGGGTTTTTCGAGGTGGATGGGAAGTGAAGAAAGAGCCCTTCGAAGGGTGCCGACACTAACCCTCCCCCTTGTGGGGAGGGAGGCTGCGAAGCAGCAGGGAGGGGCTTTGAGGCAAAGTTTTCATAAGCCCCCTCCCGGACCTACGGTCCTGCCCTCCCCACAAGGGGGAGGGTTAAGAAACTGAGCTCAACCCGCCTGTGCCTGATCCGCCGCTTCTCCGCCCAACTGACCGGCTTCCCAACCAAGGATGGCGCGTTTTCGAGTCAAGCCCCAATGATAGCCGGTCAGCGCTCCGGACTTGCCGACTGCGCGATGGCAGGGGACGACGAAACTGACCGGGTTGGCGCCGACGGCGGCACCCACGGCGCGCGAAGCCTTGGGGGAGCCGATATCGGCGGCGATATCCGAGTAGGCGACGCATTTGCCCATCGGGATCTTCAGCAATGCTTCCCAGACACGCAGCTGGAAATCCGTGCCGATCGTGACGACCTTGAGCGGCCGGTCGGCACGCCATTCTGCCGGGTTGAAGATGCGCGCTGCATAGGGAGCGGTCGCGGCGAGATCTTCAACATAGCTGGCATTTGGCCAACGCGATGTCATATCGGCCAGCGCTTCCCTCTCCTTGCCCGGATCGGCGAAGGCCAGACCCGCCAGCCCGCGGTCCGTCACCATCACCAGCGCCAGGCCGAACGGCGAAATCAGAAAGCCGTAGCGGATTGTCAGCCCCGCACCGCGGGTTTTGTAATCGCCCGGCGACATGCCTTCGTGCGTGACAAACAGATCATGCAGCCGGCTTGGACCCGAAAGACCCGTTTCATAGGCTGTTTCCAGGAGCGGCATCCCCTCATCCAGCAAACGCCGGGCATGATCGATAGTCACCGCCTGCAGGAACCCCTTGGGAGAAAGGCCCGCCCAGCGGGTGAACAGCTTCTGCAACGCGGTTGGCGACAGCCCGGTGTCGCGGGCCAGTGTCTCCAGCGACGGCTGGTCGCGATAGTCCTTGCTGATACGTTCGATGATATGACTGACGATCGCATAATCGTCGCCGGTCGGGGTGATGTCTTTCTGAAGTATGGCATGTGGTTTCATGAGTTTTTACCTCTCTATTGAGGCTATATGACCACTCCGGGGCCCTTGTCGCCACCCGATTCTTGCAGGCCGTGGATTTACCGGCCCTTGGCGGTTGCAAGTGCCATCTGGAATGCGGAAGCGAAGCTTTCACGGTCATCGGGATTGAGAAACGAGCCGATCGCCACGGCCTTGCCCTGCCCTTCGACCAGCATTGACGTGATGCCGATTTCCGCATGACGGGCGACGCTGAATCGTGTCCAGAACGGATTGAATTCATGCAGCTTGGCCCGGCCTGACGGGGCGACCTGGCGGATTTTCAAGGCAATGCGCGAAACGCTCACCTCTTCATGGGCTTTTGCCGACGTATAATTCATCCTGAAAGCTATATAGACCAGCAGAACATCGAGGCCGAAGAAGCCAAAAACCGGCCAGGCACCAAGGGATAGAAAAAATAGGCCGGTGAGGAAGCTGCTGACACCCATCGTTGCCATCAGGATTAGAAAACCCGAACGCGCGAGCGAACGATGAGGCACGAGAAGCGCACGAAAAATTTCTTCCTCGTTTTGGCCCGCAGCGTCAATTGGGTTCATTGTTTGGCTCATGGGCGTTGAGTATAGATTGAGCATGGAAAATCCCAAGCGTAAAATCGATCAGAAGAGAGCAATTCCAGGAAAAGTGGGAACCGGTTTTCCGTCCGGGATCGCGGAAGAGCAGAGTGTGAGCCCTGCCAAGTCAACCAAGGCACGCAACGTTCCGGGCACGCGTTATAACGCTGCGGAAATCCATGAAATCTTCCGGCGTTTTTCGGTCCAGCGCCCTGAGCCCCGGGGCGAGCTTGAACATATCAATCCCTTCACCCTGCTCGTCGCCGTGGTGCTTTCAGCGCAAGCGACCGACGCCGGTGTGAACAAGGCGACGCGGGCATTGTTCAAGGTCGCGGACACGCCGGAAAAGATGCTGGCGCTGGGCGAAGCAAAGGTCGGCGACTATATCCGCACTATCGGGCTGTGGCGCAACAAGGCGAAGAATGTCATCGCTTTGTCCGAGGCGCTCATCAACCAATATGGCAGCGTGGTTCCGGATGATCGCGACGAGCTGATCAAATTGCCGGGCGTTGGCCGCAAGACGGCTAATGTCGTCCTCAACATGGCTTTCGGCCAATCGACCATGGCGGTGGACACCCACATCTTCCGTATTGGCAACCGGCTTGGCCTTGCACCCGGCAAGACGCCGGAGGAGGTGGAAGCGCGGCTGATGAAGGTTGTTCCTTCTGAATATCTTTATCACGCGCACCACTGGCTGATCCTGCATGGCCGCTATATCTGCAAGGCGCGCAAACCGGAATGCCCTTCCTGCGTTATCGCCGATATCTGCAAAGCAGCGGAAAAGACCTCGGAAATACCGGCGCCGCTGGTGCCGCTGCCACCACAAATTATCTGATCACAGTGGCTGGAGGCTCGGACTGCGCGACCGCCTTGTGCAAATGCACCATCATCGCCGCAGCAAAGAGCGGGGTCAAAAGATTGAGGATCGGGATCGCCATGAAGGCGGCGATGACCAGCCCTCCCAAAAACACTGTCGTCGCATGTTTTGAGCGCAGCGCCTTGGCCTCCAATTCCGGACGAAAGCGCATCGCGGCAAATTCGAAGAACTCGCGGCCGAGCAGATAGCCATTGACGACGAAAAAGGCGATAATGTTGACGCCGGGGATCAGCAGCATCAGCAAAGCAGCAATATTGCCGAGAATAACGACGCCGAGGAATTTCACCGACAGGATCAGCGATCGGACAGCGGGCAATGGCTGTCCTTTCGGGTCGAGTGGGTAATCTTCTTTTTCTACCACCGCCGCCACATCGTCGAGGAAGAGCCCGGCAACGATTGCCGTGACGGGCGCTATAAGAAGTGCCAATCCAAGCGCAAGCCCAATGCTTGCAAGAATGCCGGCAAGGAACCCGAGCCATCCCGCCCAGGACGGCAGTTCCGGCAGCATCTGGTCGAAAAAGGGCCATGCGAGCGCTTCGAACAGTTCCCGCAGGCCGAACCATATGCCGATGAGCAGCAAAACGGTCAGGCCGATCGATTTCCACAGGACAGCACGAAACTCCGGGCGAAACAGATGATTGGCCGCAGCGCGGGCGCTTTCAACGATCATTTAGGGTCGCTCTCCAAGGTTGCCGGGTTGCGGACATAGGGGCAGTTCACCGGTGAGACAAGGCAACACACCAAACAAGGGGTAGTCAACCGGCTGCCGACGCGCTAGGACAGGCGCCAAAATAACCGCCAACAGGTACCGAACAGTTCAATCCCGGAGTTTTCATGTCCAGCTTTGACGTGCTTTGCATCGGCAACGCCATCGTCGATATCATTGCCCGCACCGATGATGATTTCATCATCAAGAACGGCATCATCAAGAACGCCATGAACCTGATCGATGCTGATCGCGCGGAGTTTCTCTACGAACGCATGGGTCCGGCGATCGAAGCGTCCGGCGGAAGTGCAGGCAACACCGCCGCTGGCGTCGCCAGTCTCGGCGGGCGTGCAGCCTATTTTGGCAAGGTCGCAGACGATCAACTTGGCCATGTGTTCACCCATGATATCCGTTCGCAGGGCGTTGCCTTCGATACACGCGTATTGAATTCGCCGCCCCCCACCGCGCGCTCGATGATCTTTGTCACCCCGGATGGTGAGCGCTCGATGAACACCTATCTCGGCGCCTGCGTCGAGCTTGGACCGGAAGATGTTGAAAGTTCCAAGGTTTCCGAAGCCAAGGTCACCTATTTCGAGGGCTATCTTTGGGATCCGCCCCGGGCCAAGGAAGCAATCCGCCTGTCGGCGAAGATCGCGCATGAGTATGGGCGCGAAGTGTCGATGACGCTATCAGACCCTTTCTGCGTCGATCGCTACCGCGAGGAGTTCCTTGAGCTTATGCGCTCCGGCACGGTGGACATCGTCTTTGCCAATGAGGCGGAATTGAAGTCACTGTACCAGACCGATGATTTCGAAAAGGGCCTCGAACTCATCCGCAGGGATTGCAAACTTGCAGCCGTAACCCGGTCCGAGAAGGGCTCGGTCGTGGTCTCGAAGGATGAGACCGTGGCGGTTCCGGCGATCGAGATTGCGGAACTGGTCGATACGACCGGCGCTGGCGATCTTTATGCCGCCGGCTTCCTGTTCGGGTATACGAACGGCCGGTCCTTGACGGATTGTGCCAAACTCGGTTCGCTGGCCGCAGGTCTCGTCATTCAGCAGATCGGTCCGCGGCCGCAGCAGAACCTGAAAGCGGCTGCCAAGCAAGCTGGATTGCTCTAGGCGTTGATCGCTATCGGATGAGCCACAAGCGCGCGATCTATCGTGACAAGGCGCAAGCCTTCGACCTGACATTGCGCCAGCAACAACCGGTCAAAAGGATCCCGCGTCAGTGGCTCGGGCTCGACGGCAATCAAAGTGTGGTGCTCGTCGATTGCAATGAGTTCGATACCAATGCTGGTCAACAGACTTGGCAATGCTTTGAGAGGGGGCGTCAGCTGGAGTTTTCCGAGCCGCCACTTGATCGCGATTTCCCACAAACTGGCCACGCTCACGTAGAATTCACCGGTCGGATCGGCGAGCAAGCTGCGGATTCCGGGCGTAAACCTGTCCAGCCGCTGTTCGATAATAGCCAGCAGAATATGAGTATCCAATAATATTCTCATGCGTCTGGCGGCAGAGGCTCAAGGAGAAAATCTTCTGGCAAAGGTTCGTCGAAATCGTCCGCAATAAAGGGCACAATCGTCGTGATGCCGTGGACTTTCTTGAATTCGTCAATCGCCTCCAACCGCAGCCCCTTTCGAGGCTTGTGCGGCACGAGATCAAACGCCGGGCGACCGTTGCGCGTGACCACAATGGTTTCCCCCTTTTCGACCTGCCGGGCAAGCTCGGTCAGGCGATTCTTTGCGTCCCGGATCGATACAGTTGTCATGGGCGGATTGTGGCCACATGTAGCTCTTTTGTCAAGCCATACATTCTACTCAGAGCGGATATAGCCCTCGCGCTTCAGCTCTTCCGATGTGCGACCGGGCTTGTGATAAGTCGGCAGTGCCCAGCCGAAATAGAGCGCGCCGCCCCGCACGGCAAACGCAGCAAGCGCTGCGACGAGGGCGGAAATCCCTAGACCAGCGGCGAGGCTGTGCAGCACAATGTATGTAACCGACCCGGCGAGAGCGGCGGTCACATAGATCTCGCGCCGCATCAGCACGGACGGTTCTCCCGATATGATATCGCGCAGAATTCCACCAAACGTCGCGGTCATGATTCCGGTAACAATCGCAATCGTTGAGTCGAAGCCCAGTGCCAGGCTTTTGGCCGCGCCGATGACACTGTAAGCGGCAAGACCGAGCGCATCGAGCCAAAGCAGGACACGGTAGCGCGATTCGAGCAGATTGGCGGAAAAGTAGACGATAATGGCTGCCGCAGCACAGACCATGAGATTTGCGGGATCCGTGACCCAGAAAACCGGTACACCAAGGATCAAGTCGCGCAATGTGCCACCGCCGATACCGGTGACGGCGGCGAGAAACACGAAGGCGATAATATCGAGCTGGCGACGCGATGCCGCCAAAGCCCCCGTCGCAGCAAAGACGAATATTCCGGCATAGTTGAAGAGCTGGATCATGGACATCGGCTTAAAACCCCCTCATCCGGCCCTTCGGGCCACCTTCTCCCCGTGGGGAGAAGAATAGCACACAACCGTTGCCACCTTTTTCTTCTCCCCACGGGGAGAAGGTGGCCCGAAGGGCCGGATGAGGGGGCTCTACCCAGGTGATCAGGCGTCTTTTTCCGCCTGCGGATTGATCGGGCCAGGCTCAGGCTGACCTTCGGCAGATGCCTGTTTCGGACCGCCTTTTGAGACGCCGACAAGCGCCGGCCGCAGCATGCGGTCACCGATGACGAAACCGCTCTGCGCAACCTGCAGCACCGTGTTGTGCGGCACGTCGACATTTGGAATTTCGAACATCGCCTGATGGAAGTTAGGATCGAATTTCTGGCCCAGGGGATCCAGTTTCTTGACGCCATGGCGTTCCATTGCCGACATGAGCGAACGCTCGGTGATCTCGACGCCTTCGGCGAGGGTCTTGAACCCTGCATCGCCACTTGCCAGCACATCGGCGGGGATGGCCTCCAATGCACGCTTCAGATTGTCGGAAACGGAGAGCATGTCGCGGGCGAAATTGGCGACCGAATAGGCCCGTGCATCATGGACATCGCGCGCGGTACGCTTGCGCAGGTTTTCCATGTCGGCAGCAAGCCGCAACAGCTGGTCCTTCAGATCGCCATTCTCGGCGCGCAATTTATCAAGCTCGGCCCAGTTGTTGGCATTTGCCTCCATCTCGTCGTCCTGAGCGAGGGCATATTCTTCAGCTTTGCGTGATTTCAGAAAATCATCGGCAGCGCGCTTCAGCGCATCGCGATCGCGCGGGTTCTTCAGGTCGCGCTGGTCGAGATCGGGGTTGTCGTGATTTTTCTTGTCTTCAGCCATGTATCCTGTCCATTCATTATTCGTAAGTTGCGCTGGATATCGAGGTTTAGGCCATAAAAATCAAGTGCAAATGACTATCTCAAGAGGCGCGAGACGAGCTGGGCGGTATAATCCACCATGGGTACGATGCGCGCGTAATTAAGCCGTGTCGGGCCGATGACGCCGAGTGCTCCAATGATCCGCTGTTCGGAATCGCGATAGGGCGCGATGACCAGCGATGAGCCGGAAAGCGAAAACAGCTTGTTCTCCGAGCCGATGAAGATGCGCACGCCCGGCCCGGCTTCCGCCAGATCAAGAAGCTGCAGCGTGCCCTCTTTGGTCTCGAGATCATCGAAGAGGTGCCGCAAACGATCAAGGTCCGCTTCAGCGTTGACGGACTTAAGCAGATTGCCCCGCCCGCGCACGATCAGCCGTGCCGGCTGGCCGCCGCCATCGCCGCCCCAGATGGCGAGGCCCTGCTCGACCAGGTGTTGCGAGAGGGCGTCGAGCGCCTGCTGGGTTTCTTCCTTCAGCCGGGCGATTTCCTGCCGCGCCTCGGTGATGGTGCGGCCTTGAATATGTGCATTGAGGAAATTCGAGGCTTCGATCAATTGCGACGGCGTCACGCCAACCGGCAGATCGATGACGCGGTTTTCGACGTCACCGCTTTGCGTGACCAGTACGGCGAGAGCCCTTGTCGGTTCGAGCCTGACAAACTCGATATGTTTGAGCGCACCTTCCGCCTTGGCCGCGAGGACCAGCCCCGCCCCGCGCGACATGCCGGAAAGTATCTGGCTCGCCTGCGTCAGTACGCTTTCGGCTGACTGCGTTTCCCCGGCCCTGACCTGCGCCTCGATGGAATTGCGTTCGGATTTGGAAAGGTCGCCAACTTCCATGAAAGCATCGACGAAGAAGCGCAGCCCGATCTGGGTCGGCAAGCGGCCGGCCGATATATGAGGCGCATAAACAAGGCCGAGATGCTCGAGATCGCTCATCACATTGCGGATCGTCGCCGGAGACAACGAGACTGGCAGGATGCGCGACAGATTGCGTGAACCCACAGGCTCGCCATCGCCGAGGTAACTCTCGACGATGCGCCGGAAAATATCGCGCGACCGCTGGTCGAGCGATTGCAATGTGTCCGGAACAACGGTCCTGTTCATCGTGCCTCGTACTTCCGTTCTTTGTGTCTTGATATAAGCATTCTCTGCGCAATCATCAAAGCCTTTGCTTCATCGCCCCATCACGGTTAAAAGGCCCGGAACACATCAACAAGAGGTCTACCCATGCGTCACTCCAAGCGAGCCCCCGACGAAATGCGCGCCATTTCCTTTGAGCGCGGCGTTTCCAAACATGCCGAGGGCTCGTGCCTGGTAAAGTTCGGCGACACGCACGTCTTGTGCACTGCCAGCCTCGAGGAAAAAGTGCCGGGCTGGATGCGAAACACCGGCAAAGGCTGGGTGACGGCGGAATACGGCATGCTGCCTCGCTCGACGGGTGACCGCATGCGCCGCGAAGCTTCTTCAGGCAAACAGGGCGGACGCACGCTGGAAATCCAGCGCCTGATCGCCCGTTCTTTGCGCGCGGTCGTTGACCTGCAGGCGCTTGGCGAAGTGCAGATTACCGTCGATTGCGATGTCATCCAGGCCGACGGCGGCACGCGCACCGCAGCGATTACCGGTGGCTGGGTTGCGCTGCACGAATGTCTGCGCTGGATGGAAACACGCCAGATGCTCAAGGTGGAAAAGGTACTGAAGGATCATGTCGCAGCCATTTCCTGCGGCATTTCCAATGGCACACCTGTGATCGATCTCGACTATCTCGAGGACTCGACCGCGCAGACAGACGCCAATTTCGTCATGACCGGCAAGGGTGGTATCGTCGAAGTACAGGGAACTGCCGAAGGCGAGCCCTTCTCCGAAGAGGAATTGCTGTCGCTGATGGGTCTTGCCCGCAACGGCATCAACCGCTTGGTTTCCCTGCAGAAAATGGCCGTCAGCTAACGGGATTTCACCATGCAGCCCTCGGGAATATTGGAAACAGCGCTTTATGTGACCGATGTCGAAACGGCTGCGCGATTCTACGGCGATGTGCTGGGGCTTGAATGCATCCTGCGTGCGGGCGAAGAATCCGTTTTCTTCCGCTGCGGGCCCGGCGTATTGATCCTGTTCAATGCGGAAAAACTGCAAGAACGCCCGAAAGGTGGTTTGCCGATACCCTCGCATGGTGCCACGGGTCCGGGTCATGTCTGCTTTCGCGCGACCCGGGATGAAATCGCCGGATGGAAATCCCATCTTGAAGCGCATGGCGTTGCCATCGAAAGCGAATTCGACTGGCCGAATGGTGCGCACTCGCTGTATTTCCGCGATCCCTCGGGAAACTCGATCGAATTTGCCGAACCGAAATTATGGAATCTAAAATGAAGACACTCGAAAAAGGCAAGCTGCTTGTCGCCAGTCACAACCAGGGCAAGATCAAGGAAATGATCGACCTGCTCGGTCCGTTCGGCTTTGAAGTGGTCTCGGCAAAGGATATCGGTCTGCCCGAACCGGACGAAACCGGCACGACATTTGAAGAGAACGCCTATATCAAAGCCTTCGCCGCCGCCAAGGCGACCGGTCTCGTAGCGCTTTCCGATGATTCCGGCCTTTGCGTCGACGCGCTGGGCGGCAAACCGGGTGTCTATACGGCCAATTGGGCGGAACTGCCCGATGGCAAGCGCGACTTTGCCCATGGCATGCAAAAGGTTGAAGCCGAACTGCGGCAAGCGGGCGCTAAAGCGCCTGAAGATCGCAGCGGCCGTTTCGTTTCCGTCATTTGCCTTGCATGGCCGGATGGCGAAGCCAATTATTATCGCGGCGAGGTGGAAGGCGAACTTGTCTGGCCGCCGCGCGGCACGGCCGGTTTCGGCTTCGATCCGGTGTTCAAGCCGGAAGGCCACGACGTGACGTTCGGCGAAATGACTGCCGAACAAAAACATGGCTGGAAGCCTGGCGACAAGGACGCGCTGTCGCATCGCGCCCGCGCCTTTCAGCATTTTGCCAAAGATTGTCTGGACGCCGGATGAGCGATTCCGACAAAGGCGAGTCCGGGTTCGGCGTCTATGTCCATTGGCCGTTCTGCATGGCCAAATGCCCCTACTGCGACTTCAATTCGCATGTCAGGCATCAAGCTGTCGATCAATCGCGCTTTGCCGCAGCCTTCGCACGCGAAATGGCGACAATGCGGGAACGGACCGGATCGCGCACGGTTTCGAGCATTTTCCTCGGCGGCGGCACACCATCGCTGATGCAGCCGGAAACCGTTGCATCCGTTCTCAACGAGATTTCGCGCAATTGGCATGTGCCAGATGATATCGAGATCACGCTCGAAGCCAACCCGACCAGCGTTGAAGCCGATCGCTTCCGGGGTTACCGCGCTGCCGGAGTGAACCGCGTTTCGCTTGGCGTGCAGGCACTCAACGATGCCGATTTGCGTCGCCTCGGAAGGATGCACAATGTCGAGGAGGCCCTTGCCGCGATCAAATTGGCGCGGGAGATCTTTCCCCGACTCTCGTTCGACCTGATCTACGCCCGGCCCGACCAGACGATTGCCGCATGGCGCGACGAACTGGCAAAAGCCATCTCCTATGCCGCGGATCATCTTTCGCTCTACCAGTTGACCATTGAAGAAGGGACGCCGTTCTATAACCTCTGGAAAGCCGGCAAACTGGTGACGCCCGATGGTGATCATGCAGCAATGCTCTATCAGGAGACGCAAGACGTGACGGCCCGGCATGGCTTGCCCGCCTATGAGATTTCCAATCACGCCGCGCCGGGCGCAGAATCGCAGCACAATCTCGTCTATTGGCGCTACGGCGAATATGTCGGTATCGGACCGGGCGCGCATGGCCGCTTTATCGAGAACGACACCCGCGCAGTGACAATCACCGAACGGCACCCGGAAACCTGGGTGCAGAACGTCGAAACCACCGGTCACGGAGTGGTCGAAGAAGAGTTTCTGACGCATGAACAGGAGGGCGATGAATTCCTGCTCATGGGATTGCGGCTCGTCGAGGGTATCGACCTTTCCCGTTACGAACGCCTGGCCGGACACAGCGTCAAGGAGAGCCGCGTGATTTCCTTGGCCGAACAGGGTCTTATCGAATATATCGGCAATAGCCGCATCCGCACGACGCCCGCAGGCGCGATCGTGCTCAATGCGGTCATCGCCGATCTCGCAGCTTAGGGAAGAGACTTGTCCGAAGGGGAAGCAAAAGAGCGGGACTATCAGATCGGCAGCGCGTCGTTCCGCGCCCGGCCGCTGGAGCCAGCGCTTTATATCGTGGCGACACCGATCGGCAATCTCGGCGACATGACCATTCGCGGGATCGAAACCCTGGCCGCTGCGGATATCATCGCTTGCGAGGACACGCGGGTCAGCCGCGTTTTGCTTGATAGATATGGCATTTCGCGGCGTCCCTATGCGTATCACGAACACAATGCGGATATGGCGGGACCCAAGCTGATCGAAGCGCTGCTGTCGGGGAAAAGTGTCGCGCTGATTTCCGATGCGGGCACGCCGCTGGTCTCCGATCCGGGCGGACGTCTGGTACCCGAAGCCAAGGCGGCAGGCATTCGCGTCGTCCCGATCCCCGGCGCATCGTCGGTTCTGGCGGCGCTCACGGCGTCTGGTCTGTTCAAGGATGCGTTTTATTTTGCCGGCTTCCTTTCATCCAGACAAGGCCAGCGCCGCGCCAAGCTTGAGCAACTGAAGTCGCTCGATGCGGCATTGGTGTTCTTTGAATCGCCCAATCGCGCGGCGGCGACCCTGGCAGATATGGTCGAAGTGTTCGGCCCTGAGCGCCAGGCCTCGCTGTGCCGCGAGCTGACCAAGACCTATGAGACAATCGTCACCCTGCGACTCAAGGAGCTGGCAGCGGAATTCGACGGCGAAGATCGGATAAGGGGAGAGGTCGTGCTGGTCATCGCTCCGCCTCCGGAAGATGAACACGTGCCTCGAACCGACCATGACATCGACGCGCTGTTGCGTGCACTCAGCCTTGAAATGTCTCCCGCCAAGGCGGCTGGTGAGGCCTCGCGCATGACCGGACGACCCAAAGGCGAGCTGTATCAGCGGCTCCTGGCGATGAAATGACAGAGCCCGGCAAGCGCCACAAGGCCTACCGTCGCGGTCATTCCGCCGAGCGCCTTGCCGCCGTTGCCTTGATGCTGAAGGGTTATCGCATTATCGGCCGCCGCTATCGCACGAAACTCGGAGAGATCGATCTGATCGCGCGGCGTAAGGATGTCGTGCTCATCGTCGAGGTCAAGGCTCGAACAACGCTTGAGCAGGCGATGGATTCTGTCAACGTTCTGACCATGGGCCGTATCGAAGCCGCCGCCGATCTGTGGCTCGCGCGCCAGCCAGACCATTCCCGCCTCTCCCTTCGCTTCGATCTTGTTGCTATTCTGCCATGGCGCTGGCCTGTGCACGTGCCTGCGGTATTTACAGCCTGAGGAGAAATATCGTGACAACGCAACAACTTGACCTCGAAAAACTGCGTAAAACGGCAATCGGGGGATGCATCAAGGCCTTGGTGGCATTGGTGCTACTGGTGCATGTTCCCGCCTGGACCTTCAGCTTCTGGCAGGGCTGGCTTTATCTGGTTGTCTTTACGCTTTGCATGTTCTGGCTGACATTCTATTTTCTCAAGCATGATCCAGCGCTCGTTGCCAGCCGGCAGAAAGCCGGTGCGGGTGCCGAGCGTGAAACTTCGCAGAAATGGATTCAGGGCGCGGCCAGCGTGGTCGGCCTCCTGATGTATATCGTACCGGGAATAGAGCGCCACTTTACCGGACTGCCCTTGCCGGTTTGGCTCGTCATCGTGGCCAACATACTTGTTGTCGTCGGGTTCTGGATCATGTTTCTGGCTTTGCGCGAGAATGGCTACGCGTCGAGCATCGTCGAGGTGAAATCCGGCCAGAGCGTTATCTCCAGCGGCCCTTACGCCTTGGTGCGTCATCCCATGTATTCAGGCGCAGTTGTGCTTTTTCTGGCAACGCCTTTGGCGCTCGGCTCGCTCTGGGCACTGCCTGTTGCAATCGTCTTGAGCGTCGTCATCGCCATACGATTGCTTGATGAGGAACGTTATCTGAAGGCAAATCTATCGGGATATGATGCCTATTGCGGGAAGGTGAAGTCGCACCTCATCCCCGGTATCTGGTAAAATGCAATTGGCCGCCCTCGCATGAGGAGGGCCAATTGCTGCAGAGTTTTCCTACTGTGCGGACATGTCCATGTACGCGACTTCCCAGACATGGCCATCGATGTCCTGGAAGCTGCGTCCATACATGAAACCGAGATCCTGAATCGGCTTCCACGCCTTGCCGCCTGCGCTAAGCGCCTTGGCCAGCATGTCGTCCACTTCCGCACGGCTCCCGGCGGAAAGCGCGATCAATACCTCCTGCGCCTTGGTGGCGTCGCTGATATCATTGTTGATGAAATCCCGAAACCGATCCTCCTCCATGAGCATCGCAAAGATGTTTTCCTCGATAACCATGCAGGCGGTCTTGTCGTCAGAAAAATCGGGATTGAAACTGAATCCCAAAGCAGCAAAGAAGGCCCGCGTAGCCTCTATCTTCTTGACCGGCAGGTTCACGAAAATCATGCGCATGAAATAAATCTCCTCTTCATTCAGCGGCTTTCCTATAGAGGACGAAGGAAGGTTGCGCGATCCGACATTGGCAATGACAAAAAAATAACTTGCATTTGCTTGCTAACACGATAAATCTAGTCGTGTATCGACGCCTCGCGGATACGGACAATCAAGCATGTCGTGCTTTGCCTTCAGGAGGCAATGGCGGGGCGTGTGTCCTTTTGAATGCTGGGAATGCGAATCCTCTTGTTCCGGCATTTTCAGAAATTCCATGCTCACCCGCGACAATCGGCGCATTTCTGTTCCTTATAAAACGAAGACGGATCATGGATAATCCCCGGAACCATCGGGATATCTTGATTATGTCTATCCGTTCCAGCCAGCTATCTGTCTTTCCAGCCTTCTTCCGCGTGCGGAATGAAGTGCTTGTCGTTGTTGGGAACGGCGAGGAAGCCTTGAACAAGGCGCGGCTTTTAGGCCAGACCAACGCCACCATCCGGGTCATCGCACCAGAGCCGGAGCCCGAACTCGCCGCATTCCTGCGTGATGGCCGCTACGAACACATCGCGACAAAATTTGCTCCCAAGCAACTGACCGGCGCAAAACTGGTCTTCGTCGCTACTGGCGACGAAGACCAGGATGCGGAGATCGCCGAGGAAGCGCGCCGCCAGCACATTCCGGTCAATGTCGTCGATCGCCCCGAGCTTTGCGATTTCTACACGCCTGCCATCGTCAATCGCGCACCGCTCGCCATTGCCATCGGTTCGGAAGGCACTGGCCCCGTGCTGACGCAGATGATCCGCACCCGTATTGATGCCGCTTTCTCGCCGCGGCTCGGCGATCTCGCACGTCTTGCCAATGCCTATCGCCCTGTGGTCGAGAAGCTGGTCAAAAAAGGAGTGCCGCGCCGCCTGTTCTGGCGCTCTTTCTTTTCGGGCGATGTCGCCGGCAAGATTTACAACAATGACCTTACAGGCGCCCACCAGGCAGCAGCCGGTCTCCTCGAGGACCAGGCCGCCCCGAAGGGTTACGTCTGGCTGGTTGGTGCGGGACCCGGCGCCGAAGATCTTCTGACACTGCGCGCGCACCGCGTCCTTATGGAGGCCGACGTTATCGTCTATGACGCGCTGGTTCCGGAAGCGGTCGTTGCCATGGGCCGCCGCGATGCAACCCGGCTCTCCGTCGGCAAGCGCAAGGGTTGCCACACCAAGAGCCAGAGCGAGATCAATGATCTCCTCGTCGCGCTTGGACGTGAAGGCAAGCGCGTCGTTCGCCTGAAGTCGGGTGATCCGCTGGTCTATGGCCGCGCAGGCGAAGAAATGGCCGCCTTGCGGGACGCCGGCGTTGCCTTCGAGATCGTACCCGGCATTACCTCGGCCTTTGCCGCTGCTGCGGATATGCAACTGCCTCTGACCCTGCGCGGTGTCGCATCCTCCCTCGTCTTCACCACGGGTCACGACATGGCGGGCGAAGTGCTGCCCGACTGGGCGCGCCTTGCCATTTCCGGCGCAACCATCGCCGTTTACATGGGCCGCAGCGTTGCGGCTTCAGTCGCGGAACGGCTGATGCAGGCAGGGCTTCATGCCGATACCGGCGTTGCCGTCATCGAGAATGCAGGACGGGTAGACCGGCGCATGTTCCATGGCACGCTCAATGATTTGCCGGCGCTGGAACAGCGCGACGATCTCGGCGGCCCGGTCATGGTCATTATTGGCGATGCGGTTGCCGGCGCAGCCATCGACAAGGCCGAACCGCTTTCCGCCAATGCAAAGAATTCCGTGGAGCAGCACCACCTTGAACCCAATGCTGCATAACTGCGAAGGATAAAGATCATGAGCGTTAAAGTCTTGACTGCAAACCGCCTGACCGATGGCGAAGTTGTATGGCTCGGCGCCAATGGCGAGTGGCTGGAGCATATCGATGGAGCGCTGATCGCGCGCCACGCGGAAGCGGTCAGTGCGCTGGAAGAAGCCGGCAAGTCCGCCATCAAGTCCAACCTCGTCATCGACGTGAATGTCATCGACGTCGAAGAGCGCGGCACAGATCTCTATCCGGTCCGCTTGCGCGAGCGCATCCGTCAGCTCGGACCCACTATTCGCCTCGACCTCGGCAAACAGGCTGAAAAGCCCAAAGCCGCCTGACTTGAAAATCGAAAGACCGCAGTATGTATCGTTATGATGAGTTTGATCACGCGTTCGTCTCTGCTCGCGTTGAACAGTTCAAAGATCAGGTGGAGCGCCGTCTTTCCGGCGAACTGACGGAAGAGCAGTTCCGGCCGCTGCGGCTGATGAATGGCGTCTATCTGCAGTTGCACGCCTATATGCTGCGTGTTGCGGTTCCTTATGGCACGCTGTCCAGCCGTCAGATGCACAAGCTCGCTCATATCGCCCGACACTATGATCGCGGTTATGGCCATTTCACCACGCGCCAGAACATCCAGTACAACTGGCCTGCGCTCAAGGATATTCCAGCAGTTCTCGACGAGCTCGCCTCGGTGGAAATGCACGCGCTGCAGACCTCGGGCAATTGCATTCGTAACGTGACCGCCGATCATTTTGCCGGCGCCGCTGCGGATGAGGTCGGGGATCCCCGCCCTTATGCCGAGATCCTTCGGCAGTGGTCGTCGATGCACCCGGAATTCTCCTATCTGCCGCGGAAATTCAAGATCGCCGTGACCGGCGCTGACCGCGATCGCGCCGCGATCCAGGTTCATGATATCGGCCTGCACCTGAAGAAGAACGAAGCCGGTGAACTCGGCTTTGCCGTCTATGTCGGCGGTGGTCAGGGCCGCACGCCGATGGTCGCCAAGAAAATCCGCGATTTCCTGCCCGTCGAGGATTTGCTGACCTACACGACAGCCATCGTGCGCGTTTACAATCTCAATGGACGCAGGGATAACAAGTACAAGGCGCGCATCAAGATCCTCGTGCATGAGACCGGTACCGAAGAAATCACCCGCCAGATCGAGGCCGAATGGCAAGCGATCAGGGAAACCGATCTCAAACTGCCGCAGCAGGACGTCGATGCCATCGATACCTACTTCGCGCCGCCAAATCTGGTCCAGCGACCGGAAGGCTGGTCCGGGCTTGCAGCCGCGCGCAAGGCCGATCATGCGTTCTCCGCTTGGGTCGACCAGAACGTCACACCGCACAAAAATCCAGATTACGGCGTCGTGACCATTTCGCTAAAGCCAATCGGCGGTATTCCGGGCGATGCCACCGACGCGCAGATGGATCTGGTTGCCGATATCGCCGAGAAATTCTCCTATGACGAGATACGCGTCAGCCATGAACAGAACCTTGTTCTGCCGCATGTGGCGATTGCCGATCTGCGCATCGTTTACGATCTGCTTTTGACGGATGGTTTGGCAACGGCCAATGCCGGTTTGATTACCGATATCATTTCCTGCCCCGGTCTCGACTATTGTGCTCTGGCGACGGCGCGTTCGATCCCCGTCGCGCAGCGCATTTCCGAACGCTTCGGCGATCCGGAGCGTCAGGCGGATATCGGCGAACTCAAGCTCAAGATTTCCGGATGCATCAATGCTTGCGGCCATCATCATGTCGGCCACATCGGCATTCTCGGCGTCGAGAAGAAGGGTGAAGAGCTCTATCAGATTTCGCTCGGCGGTTCGGGCGACGAGATATGCACGATCGGTGACATCACTGGCCGCGGCTTCTCGTCTGAAGAGATCGTCGATGCAATCGAAACGATCGTCGATCGCTACCTGGAAATCAGAACCGACAAGGAAGAGACCTTCCTTGCCACCTACCGGCGCGTGGGCGCAGCACCGTTCAAGGATGCGCTCTATAGCGAGGTTGCAAATGCTGCTTGAAGTCAATGACATTACCGTGGCGGACGAGGCGCGTGCGCTTCAGGCCCGCTATGGTAATCTCGAGCCGATGGATGTCATCGAGCTCGCGGTCGATCACCTCTTCAACGAGGAGATCGCCGTCGTTTCCTCTTTCGGCGCTGACAGCGCAGTGATGCTGCACATGATCGCGCAGATCGACCGCGCAACGCCGGTGCTTTTCCTTGAGACCGGCAAGCATTTTCCGGCAACGCTGCGCTACCGCGACCAGCTCATAGCCGAGCTTGGCATGACGGACGTGCATGATATCCACCCGCTGAAGCAGAGCCTCAAGGATGAGGACCCGTTCGGCGCACTGTCCATGACCAACAAGGATCGCTGCTGCTATATCCGCAAGGTCGAGCCGATGGCCCGTGCCGTCGCGCCCTACCGCGCATGGATGACCGGCCGCAAGCAATTCCAGGCATCGACGCGTACGGCACTGCCTGTGTTCGAATCTGTGGGGGCGCGTGTCCGCATCAACCCGCTTGCGCACTGGACCTCCGCCGACCTCAAGGCATATATGGCCGAGCATGATTTGCCGCCGCATCCGTTGGTCGCCGAAGGCTACCGGTCGATCGGCTGCATGCCCTGCACCTTGCCGGTCAAGGACGGCGAAGATGATCGCGCTGGCCGTTGGGCTGGCTCCGACAAGACCGAGTGCGGCATTCACCTGACCGGACTTACCGACGAACTGAGCAACATCTCGCTGACGGATTCGAGTTTATGAGTGACATTGAACAACCTGCGGGTGAGCTTTGGGGCCGCGAAGGGTTCCGCGAGGATCCCTACGTTATAGCCGAAACGCTGGAGGAGGCCGGTGATGCACCCGCTGTGATCCTGCCGCTGGGCGTCTGGCTCGGTCTCACCGAAGAGATACGCAATGCCTCCAATCGCAAGATCGGTGTTCTGGTCGCCCCGGGTGAAAGCATCGAGCCGCTATTGCCGTTGCTGGATTCAATCCCTGTGATTGCGCTGCAGTTTCCGGCTTTCAATGATGGGCGCTCCTATTCGAAGGCCGAGCTGATCAAGAACCAGCATCATTTCAAGGGTGAGTTGCGCGCTGTCGGGGATGTTTTGATCGATCAGGTCGCCTATATGCTGCGCACCGGCTTCGACACGATGAAGGTCAACCATGCGGTGACGCTGAACCGTCTTGCCGGCCATAATCTTCACGATGTTCCCGGTTACTACCAGCCGGGACGAGGCTCGCACACAGTGTCCGGCACCTATAGCTGGCGCCGCGTTCCCGGGGCGTGAACTCCAAACAACTCGAATTTGCTACCTAGAAGGCACCTTTATGTCCGAATTGATTGAAACAGATGTGGTTATTGTCGGCGCCGGCCCGGTCGGCCTCTTTGCCGTGTTCGAACTTGGTTTGCTCGATCTGCGCGCCCATGTGATCGATATCCTCGATCGTCCGGGCGGCCAGTGTGCCGAGCTTTATCCGGAAAAGCCGATCTACGACATTCCGGGTTTGCCTGAAGTCACCGGTCAGGACCTTACCACCAACCTCTTGAAGCAGATCGCGCCTTTTGATCCGCAGTTCCATTTCTCTACCATGGTCACCGCGCTAGAGAAGCTCGAGGACGGGCGTTTTCGCGTCGAGACCGATGCGGACGAAGTTTTCATCACCAAGGTCATCGTCATCGTGGCTGGCGGTGGTTCCTTCCAGCCCAAGCGCCCGCCTGTGCCGGAAATCGAGCTCTATGAGGGCGTCAGCGTTCACTATGCGGTGCGCAAGATCGAGGCTTTCCGCGGTCACGACGTGGTTATCGTCGGCGGCGGCGACAGCGCCCTCGACTGGACGCTCAACCTTGAACCGGTTGCGAAATCGGTGACCCTCGTGCATCGCCGGCCGGAATTCCGCGCCGCGCCCGATAGCGTCAACAAGATGTGGGCGCTGGAAAAGGAAGGACGCGTCAATTTCCGCATGGGGCAGGTCAGCGGTCTGGAAGGGGCAGACGGCCAATTGTCAAAGGTCATCCTCAAGGGCGCCGAGGGCGAAGAGATCCTCGACGCCGGGCGTCTGCTACCATTCTTCGGCCTGACGATGAAGCTCGGTCCGATTGCCGATTGGGGCCTCAATCTCGACCAGAACCTGATCGCCGTCGATACGGAGAAATTCGAGACATCGGAGCCAGGTATCTTCGCCATCGGCGATATCAATACCTATCCCGGCAAGTTGAAGCTGATCCTCTCTGGCTTCCATGAAGCCGCGCTGATGAGCCAGGCGGCCAAACGCATTGTTTCGCCGGGCGAACGGATCATCTTCCAGTATACGACGTCCTCCACCTCCCTGCAGAAGAAACTGAAGGCGGCATAGGTAACCCTGATGAGCTCAGAGTCCCTCTATATCCACGTCACCGATCAGCACGGCAAGCGCCATACGCTGGAAGCCCTCGAAGGCTTTCGCGTCATGGAAGTCATCCGCGATTGGGGACTAGACATCAAGGCGGAATGCGGCGGCGCCTGCGCCTGCGGCACGTGCCATGTCTATGTCGATCAGGATTGGTCGGAAAAGCTCTTTGCACCGCTTGATGAGGAAGTCGACCAGCTCGACGTGACCTTTCACGTCGAGGACAATTCTCGTCTTTCCTGCCAGCTGATCATGACCGAAGAATTGAACGGTCTCGAAATCACCCTGGCTCCGGACACCCAGCGGGAGAGCGTCGCAGCCTAGAGCAAGTTTTGTTTATTCAGAGCCAGTTCTGTTTCTCGGATGGCGAGACAATCCACGCGGAAGGTGGCGAGGTCGATGTGGTTCATCGGACGAAGCCGCCTGACAAAGTGGTTGTCCGCCAGCCGGAAACCCAAAGGGCCGGGTGAATTTTGCCCAATTTCTTCGAGCTTCGGCTTCGTCCGATGGATAAACATCGGCCTCGCCAAATCCCTTGATCTTGAACCAAATTCCTTCCGGCAGAACGACTCTGAATAGACAAAATTTGCTCTAGATTACGACGACTCTGGCACCTACCGGCACTCGCGCATACAGATCCATGACGTGTTCGTTGACCATGCGGATGCAGCCATTCGATACGGCGCGTCCTATCGTCCACGGCTCCGTCGTTCCGTGGATGCGATAATGCGTGTCGCGTCCATTGCGATAAAGATAGAGCGCGCGGGCGCCCAGCGGATTGCGGGGACCACCCGCGACACCACCGGCATAGCGCGCATATTTTTCCGGTTGGCGTCTGATCATACCGTTCGTCGGGATCCAGCGCGGCCATTTCGCCTTGCGGCCGACTTTCGCGACGCCATGGAAGACCCGGCCAGCCCGTCCGACCCCAACGCCATAACGCCGTGCGGTGAAACTGTCTTCGATCAGGTAAAGGAACCGGCCACGAGGGTCGATCACCACTGTGCCCGGCGCGTAGGATGAATCGTACGATACATATTGTGGGCGGAATTCCGGATTGATGACGAAGATTTTCTTCTTCTTTGGCGCCGCCAACGCAGCCTGCGGCGCCAGCGCCGCTGCAAGTATACCGGTAAGAACATCGCGACGTGTCAGCATATCAAACCCCAAGTTCTCTGCTGTCCATCCTTTGGACACTACTCGCTCAAGGGGATTTTGTCCGAGAATTACTTATTGATGGTTTACGCGATTTCAACTTTCCGTGAATAAACAAAGGGATAGGCCCAGCAAACCAGCCAGACCTGTATGGGCTCACGGCAGGCGTGCAACGCGTTCGGTCAAGAGATCGAAGAAACCTTCATCGTCGACATGGCGGATATAGAGCGCGTTCTTGGGGCGATGGGTCACCCCCCACCAATCGACAACGGTCATGCCGAGCGTCAATTCGTTCGTGGCGTCGACGACGACGTTGCAATGCCTGCCTCGATAGAGCTCAGGTTTCAGCACGTAGGCGATGACATTCGGATCATGCAGCGGACCGCCATCCCGGCCGTATTTTTCCTCGTCAAACCGTTCGAAGAATTCCAGAAGGGCAACGGAGGCATCCCCGGCCTTTGTCCCCATTGCCCGGAAACGCTCGATACGCTTGGCGGTTGTCAGCGTCTTGTGTGTTACGTCGAGCGGCAGGATGACCACGGGAACGTCTGACCTGAGCACGATCTGCGCCGCATGCGGATCCACATAGATATTGAACTCCGCCGTCGGTGTAATGTTGCCGCCTTCGAAGAACCCGCCGCCCATGAGGACGATTTCCTGGATACGGGGTGCAAGCTCCGGGGCGCGAATCAGGACTTGTGCAATGTTGGTGAGGGGTCCAAGTGCGCAGAGCGTAACGCTTCCCGTTTCTTCCTTGCGCAAGGTCTCGATGATGAAATCGACCGCGTGCTGATCTTGCAGCAGCATCGCCGGTTCCGGCAGATCAGGGCCGTCAAGCCCCGTCTTTCCGTGCACGTGCTCGGCCGTGACCAGCGGGCGCATCAAGGGGCGATCGGCGCCGGCGAAAACGCGCGCGTCAGGGCGGCCGGCAAGCTCGCAGATCTTGCGTGCGTTCAATTCGGTCAAAGCCAGTGACACATTGCCGGCGACAACCGTCACTCCGAGGACTTCCAGTTCCGGGCTGGCGAACGCCAGAAGGATTGCGAGAGCATCGTCTTGGCCGGGATCGGTGTCGATTATGATTTTACGCGTCATTTCTTACTTTCTTTAGGCCTTAAACCGGCACTCTCTTGAAGTCTGCAGTTCAATCGCCATATCAATGAACAGAAGTGAAATGCCTTAACATCACGGGTTTTGCTTTTAGGTCGCTTTTCTCAAGGACTGCACAAATGACACGAATGACACCGTTTTCAAGCCCCCTGTTGCTTGGTTTCGATTCGATGGAAAAGACGCTGGAGCGTATCGCCAAGTCCGGCGACGGCTATCCGCCTTACAATATCGAGCGCATCCGCGGCAACAATGACCGTGAACAGCTTCGAATTATTCTCGCCGTTGCGGGCTTCTCCAATGACGATCTCGAAGTGACCACGGAAGACAATCAGCTGATCATTCGCGGCAGGCAGGCCGAAGAAGAGACCCGCGAATATCTGCATCGTGGTATTGCCGCACGTCAGTTCCAGCGCATCTTCGTTCTTGCCGATGGAATGCGCGTCAGCGCCGCCGCTTTGAAGAATGGGCTTCTGTCGATCGATCTCGACCGGCCGGAACCCGAACGACTGGTCAAGCGCATCAATATTGCGGTTCAGGACTAGCCCCATGATCCCAAAATCATGTCGATTTTGGACAGGATCATGGGTAGTTGAAAGTGCTACTTCGACCTTTACGCGTCCAAGCGGACGCGCGGCGCAGTAGAAGCTCTAACTGGACGGGGCCTAAGAATGGACTGTCCGAACATGGAGGCTATTATGCAAACCACCGATCACAAGAATCTCCTGACCGAGCTTGAATTTGCGCGCCTTGGCGCTGGCCAGGTGGCTTATATGCGCAAGGTCAAAACCGATGACCTTGCTACGAGTTTCCCGGCGCTCCCGCCGATGACGCCGGGCGTCGAACTCTGGGCGCTTTTTGCGGCCAATGGCGAGCCGATCGTGCTTTCCGATGAACGTGACAATGTGCTTGTCGGCGCGCAGGAACACGAATTGCGCACCGTGATGCTGCAGTAGTCAATCAATGCGCGTGGTTCGGCGTTTTTGCCGGGCCACGCATATGTACTTCGGCGCGGCAACGCGCCGCGAACTTTGAGCTCCATTCCCCTTTGCGCGGGCAACAAAAGGCATTAAACAGCATTTGTTGCCCGCTTGCATTTTAGGAGAGCTCGATGACAATCATCAAGCCAAAACTCGTCACCGTTTTCGGAGGCTCCGGCTTTATCGGTCGTCATGTCGTGCGTGCGCTGACCAAGCGCGGCTACCGCGTTCGCGTTGCCGTCCGTCATCCCGATCTGGCTTTCCATTTGCAGCCGCTTGGCGGCGTCGGCCAGATCCAGGCCGTACAGGCAAATCTGCGTAACCGCGCTTCAGTGGATCGTGCCGTAGCGGGCTCCGACCACGTGATCAACCTTGTCGGGCTGCTGTTCGAAGGCGGCAAGCAGAAGTTCAGCGCGGTGCACGATTTCGGTGCTCGTGCCGTCGCCGAAGCGGCCCGTGCAGCGGGCGTCCCCCTTACCCACATGTCGGCGATTGGCGCCGATCCCCGCTCTCATTCCGCCTATGCCAGCACCAAGGGCCGCGCCGAGGTAGCCGTGCACGATACGCTACCGGACGCCATCATTATTCGCCCGTCGATCGTCTTCGGCCCTGAAGATAGTTTCTTCAATAAATTTGCCGGCATGGCGCGTATTTCGCCCTTCCTGCCGCTGATCGGCGGCGGCCATACCAGGTTCCAGCCGGTCTATGTCGGTGATGTCGCCGATGTCTTTGCACGTTCCGTCGATGGCACCTTGCAGCCGGGCAAAGTCTACGAACTTGGCGGCGGTGAAGTCTTGACGTTCAAGCAGTGCCTCGAAGAAATGCTGCGTGTCATTGGCCGCAAGCGTATGTTCGTATCGATCCCGTTCTGGATCGCCAAGATTCAGGGCTCTATCCTTGGCTATCTGCCAAAGCCACCACTGACAAGGGATCAGGTCTTGCTCCTGCAGCACGACAACGTGGTTTCGAACGCTGCGAAGGAAGAAGGGCGCACGCTCGAGGGCCTTGGAATCCGGCCGCAGACGATCGAGACGATCCTGCCGTCCTATCTCTGGCGTTTCCGGAGCCACGGACAATATTCCAGCCATACACCCGCCTGAGGCTTGATCATTGGGCGCTGAGATTCAGGTCAGGACGCGCCGAAAATGGTGGTTTTCGAGACCCGGAGCGCAGTGAAGTTTTGGGTTCATGAGCACCGGATCGCAGAAGAGCGCCATTCGCAGGCCGTCCTGGCGTGAATATCATCACCGCGTCAAAATCAGCGCGACCAGTCCGAGCGTCCCGACGACGAGCCGCCACCATGCGAACAATGCAAAGCCGTGGCGCGAGACATAGTCCAGCAGAAAGCGGACGACGAAGACGCCCGAGATGAACGCCGCGATAAATCCTACAAAGATCAGCGACGCATCGTTGAAGGTCAGTATGTGACGGTTTTTGAAGAGATCATAGGCGAAGGCGCCGGCCATTGTCGGCATTGCCAGGAAGAATGAAAATTCGGCTGCCGAGCGCTTGTCTGTTCCCAGCAGCAGGGCTCCAACGATTGTCGCCCCGGAACGCGACGTACCGGGAATCATGGCAAAACACTGGATCAAGCCGATCTTGAAACAGAGACCCAGCGGATAATCCATGACATTGGTATAGCGCGGCTTCAGTTCGACCCGGTCGACCCAGAGCAGGATCAGCCCGCCGATGATGAGCATCACGCAGATCAGCATGGGCGATTCAAACAGCACGGTCTTGATGACGTCATGGGCGAGCGCCCCGACGACTGCTGCCGGGAGGAAGGCGATAAGCACGCCAGCGACGAAACGGCGGGCTTTCGGATCGGTTGGAAGATCGCGCGCGATCTTCACGAGGCGGCCGAAATAGACGCTGAGGATCGCCAGGATAGCACCGAGCTGGATCAACACCTCGAATGTCTTGCCGTTCGATTCGAAGCCTAGAAAATGCCCCGCGAGCAACAGATGCCCAGTCGATGATACCGGCAGGAATTCGGTTATTCCTTCCAGCAAGCCAAGGAAGAGGGCTTCGACAATCGTCTGTGTTTCCATAATTACCGCTTTCTTGATGGGTGCCGGCTGGGAGAACCGGCTGTTGGTGAAATCCTGTTTACTTGTCTCGTGCTAGTGTTGCGCCTATAGGTTTGACGCAGGTCCGACGCGGCTGTCGCGAGACGACGGTGCGGATAAAATACCAGTTTGAAAGATTTACCAATCTGCCATGTTGACGCTCTTCCATCATCCCATGTCCACCGGCTCGCGCTATACCCGGCTTATCCTCAATGAATATGACATTGAAGTGGAGCTGATCGAAGAAAACAGCTGGGCACGGCGCAAGGAGTTTCTGGCGCTCAACCCGGCGGGAACCCTGCCCGTACTCCTGGCGGAAGGCGATGTTCCGGTTTCAGGGGCTTCCGTGATCGCCGAATACATCGATGAAACCCGCGGCGCACTCAAGCGCAGCCGCCGGTTGTTTCCTGAAGATTCGCTCAACCGTGCCGAAGTACGGCGGCTGGTCGACTGGTTCCTTACAAAGCTGGAAAATGAAGTGACCCGGCACATGGCACGTGAACGCATCTTCAAATTGCACATGACCGCCGAACAGGGCGGTGGAGCGCCGGATTCGGGCGCTATTCGTGCTGCCCGTACCAATATTACCCAGCACATGAAATATATCGACTGGCTGACGGCCACGCGCAACTGGCTGGCCGGACCGGCCCCGAGCTATGCGGACATGTCGGCCGCGGCTTCGATCTCGATTCTCGACTATCTTGGCGAAATCAAATGGGGCGATTATAAAGCGGCGCGCGACTGGTACACGCGGATGAAATCGCGTCCGTCGTTCCGGCCATTGTTGTCGGATCGGGTGCGCGGCTTGCCGCCTTCGTCGCATTATGGCGATCTGGATTTTTAATTGACCTCCAAATAATCCTTTTAGTCGATCCATCCGTGATCTTTGAATCTCAACCTCTCCGTCATCCTCGGGCTTGACCCGAGGACCCACGGCCAGGAAGTGCTTTCATAACAGCTTGCGCGGCGCGTTCCAGATGGCTATCCCTCAATCAACTCTTATAGCGCTCTCTGGATTTCCTCGCAGTTTTCCAAGACAGTGGCGCTCCTCTGCCATGGGTCCTCGGGTCAAGCCCGAGGATTACGGAGAGGTGGGTGCTTACGAAAACAGAGAGACGGCGGTCTCTGACAAGGTTCATGCAAATGAACTCAAACCAACAACAACGGCTGAAGCAGTTCATTCTTGAGGAATCGCGTGCCGCTGGCTTCGATCTGGTCGCCATCACGCGCCCGGATGCCATCCCGTTCGCCGAAGAGCGCCTGCGCCACTATCTGGCGCTCGGACGCCACGCCAGCATGGACTGGATGCAGGAAACGGAAGAGCGCCGCGCCAGTCCGCAAACCCTTTGGCCGGAGGTGCGTTCGATCATCGTGCTTGCCATGAACTACGGACCGGACAGCGATCCTCTGGCAATCCTCCAGCACAAGGATAAGGCCGCGATTTCCGTCTATGCACAGAACCGCGATTATCACGACATCATCAAAGGCAAGCTCAAAGGCGTCGCCAGCCGTTTCGCCTCCCGTGCCGCAGGCGAAGATCTGAAAGTCTTCGTCGATACGGCACCGGTAATGGAAAAGCCGCTGGCCGAAGCCGCCGGTCTCGGCTGGCAGGGCAAGCACACCAATCTCGTCAGCCGCAGCCATGGCTCCTGGCTGTTTCTCGGCACGATCTTCACCACGGCGGAATTGCCGCCTGATGAACGCGAGGCGGATCATTGCGGCTCGTGTCACGCCTGCCTCGACGTGTGCCCGACCAACGCATTCCCCGCACCTTATCAACTCGATGCAGGGCGCTGCATCTCCTACCTCACCATCGAGCACAAGGAACCCATCCCGCTCGAGTTCCGTAAGGCGATGGGCAACCGCATCTATGGCTGCGATGATTGTCTGGCCGTCTGCCCCTGGAACAAATTTGCCGAGACTGCGCGTGAAACCAAGCTACAGGCGCGCGATGAACTGAGATCGCCATCGCTCGCATCGCTGCTGATGCTGGACGACGCGGCATTCCGCACGATGTTCTCGGGGTCACCTATCAAGCGCATCGGCCGCGACCGTTTCATGCGCAACGTGCTTATCGCCAGCGGCAATTCCGGCGACCCGGTCCTCATCGAAGCCGTCAAGATACATCTCGCCGATCCCTCACCACTTGTGCGCGGCGCCGCCGTATGGGCGTTGGGTGAACTGATGGATGCAGACCGGTTCGCAGCCCTGCGCATGCACGGAGCCGCGCAGGAAAATGACGCGAGCGTCTTGACCGAGTGGCACAAAGCCGCGAAAAATCAATAATGAATATTTTTCTCTTCGGTGCCGGATACTCGGCGCGAGCCTTTGCCAAAGTCATCGATGGTCAAGCGGATTTCATCGGCGGGACGACGCGCGATAGCGCCAAATTTTCAGATCTCAAGAAGGATGGCATCACGCCGTTCCTGTTTCACGGTACCCATGCCTCACAGGAGATCGTCGATGTTCTCGCCGGTGTCACGCATCTCGTCATCTCGACGTCACCCGGGCAGAGCGGCGATCCGGTGCTGGCACAGTTTGGCAAGACCATTCGGCACGCCATGCCCAAGCTGCAATGGATCGGCTATCTTTCCACCGTTGGCGTCTATGGCAATCATGGCGGTGCATGGGTCGACGAGACTACACCATGCCACCCGCTTTCCGCCCGTTCCACCGAACGTGTCGCCGCCGAGCAGGGCTGGCAGCAACTGGCCGATGAGCGCGGTGTTCCGCTCGCTATCCTGAGGCTTGCCGGCATTTACGGGCCGGGACGCAACGCTTTCGTCAATCTCGCCAACGGCAGCGCGCGCCGGCTGAACAAAAGCGGGCAGGTGTTCAACCGTATCCATGTCGATGATATTGCCGGTGCACTGGTTTTTCTCAGCCTGCGCAATGAGGCCGGCGTTTTCAACATAACGGATGATGAACCTGCACCGCCGCAGGACGTCGTCGCCTATGCGGCGGAGCTGATGGGCGTCGAACCGCCGGAAGAGGCCGATTTCGATACAGCACCGCTGACGCCGATGGCACGCTCGTTCTACGGCGAGAACAAACGCGTTTCCAATAAGCGCATCAAGGCGCTCGGCTTTTCCTTCCGCTATCCCGATTACGGCACCGCCTTTGCCACCATGTGGCGCGATGGCAGCTGGAAATAGCGCCGCTGGCGCTAGAGACCGTTTTGAGAATTCAGCCTGACGAGGCAGCTGGTGCGGTTTTCGAGAACCGGAGCGCAGTGGACTTTTGGGTCCATGAGCACCGGAAGCGCAGAAAATCGCATTGGATGCTCGTCAGGGTGGATTGGCAAAGGTCTCTAAAACCGCGTTATCACGTTAATCCCCAGTCCCTCGAACCGGTCCATCGCCATGAGCGCTGCGGGTGCATCATCCAGCGCGATCTCCTTGCCGATCAGTTTTTGCGGCTGCAACTTACCCGTTTCAAGCATGTCCATCAGCGCCTTGTAGCGGAAAGCCTGCATGCCGTGGCTGCCATAGATCTCGAGCTCATGGGCGATGACCTTGTCCATCGGGATCGGCGGATGCGCGTGGTCGCCAAGCATTAGTCCCACCTGCACGTGCCGGCCGCGGCGGCGCAGATTGGCGATGGAGTTGAAACAGGTCGATGGATGGCCGAGCGCATCGATGGAGACGTGCGCTCCGCCCTTGGTAATTTCCCGCACCGCACCGATCACATCCTGCCTCTCGCGGCCATTTATCGTCGCAACTGCGCCAAGCTCGCGGGCGAAGGCAAGTTTCTCTTCGGTCAGGTCGATGGCGATAACATTGGCACCCATCGCCGTCGCGATCATGACCGCCGAAAGACCAACGCCGCCGCAGCCATGCACCGCCACCCATTCACCCGGCTTGACCTTTGCCTGATCGACGATTGCGCGAAACGATGTAACGAAGCGGCAGCCGAGGCTTGCCGCCGTGGCAAAATCCAGCGTATCTGGTAGCGCGACGAGATTGGTATCGGCAAAATCCACCGCCACATATTCCGCGAAGGAACCCCAGGCGGTGAAGCCCGGCTGAAACTGGTTTTCGCACACCTGATGGTTGCCGGAATTGCATTCAAAACAATGGCCGCAGCCGCCGACGAATGGCACGGTGACGCGCTGGCCAACCTTCCATTGCGTCACGTGCTTGCCTACAGCCTGCACGGTCCCGGCCAGTTCGTGCCCCGGCACATGCGGCAGGACGATATCGGCGTCGTGGCCCATCCAGCCATGCCAGTCGCTGCGGCAGAGGCCCGTCGCCTCGACCTTGATGACCACGCCCGTTGCAGCGGGTGTTGGGTCCGCAACACTCTGCACGCGCGGCGCCTGGCCGAATTGCTCGAAAATGACTGCTTTCATGGCGATGTTCCGTTCGAATCAATGTGAGGTCCGCATTGCTATATTGCGACTTTCCCGCGAATCTGGCCATCATAAAGCCCCGATCCGAAGCATAAATTCGCCAAGGTCACTTGTGGGGACAGCGATCATGAAATCGAAAACCCTGTTGCGTCTCGCCCTCGGCGCACTCATTTCGTTCACCAGCACCATCGATGCCATTGCCGTGGATGGTCCTGCCAAGCAATTGTTCGGAGCACAGAGCCTTCCGACCGTCAGTGCACCTCAATCGGCGGGTTTTTACTCCAAAGGCTGTCTTGCAGGCGGTGTCGCGTTGCCCGTGGATGGACCGGCCTGGCAAGTTATGCGCCTGTCGCGCAATCGCCGCTGGGGACATCCGCGCATGATCGCCCTCCTGGAAAGGCTGGCGCGCGATGCCGCGACGAAGGATGGTTGGCCGGGTCTGCTCGTGGGCGACATATCGCAGCCGCGCGGTGGCCCGATGCTGACCGGACATGCCTCGCATCAGGTGGGACTGGACGCCGATATCTGGCTGACGCCGATGCCGAAACAGCGCTTTACCGACGATCAGCGTGAGAATGTGGCAGCAACCTCCATGCTCAAGGGCGACACACTCTATGTCGATCCGGACAGATGGACCCAGTCACGAACGGCGCTTCTGAAACGCGCTGCCAGCTACCCCGAAGTCGAACGCATTTTCGTACACCCCGGCATCAAGAAGAAGCTGTGCGACAGTGTTCAGGGCGATCGCAGCTGGATGGCGAAGGTCCGGCCCTACTGGGGACATTATTACCATTTCCATGTGCGTATAAAATGCCAGCCGGGATCACCCAATTGCAAGCCGCAGGAGCCGATCGGTGCCGATGACGGTTGTGGCAAGTCGCTGGCGTGGTGGTTTACGGATGAGCCGTGGAAAAAGGCACCCGAACCTGCCAAACCCAAGAAGCCGAAGGTGACAATGCTCTCCGATCTGCCGAAGGCTTGCGCGATGATCCTCAACGCGCCAGGGCCGAAATCGGTTGATCAAGTGACCTACGGCGCAGGTGCGAAAGTTGCGCAGCCTGCTGCGGCGGGAACTCCGGCAACGGCCTATGCCCCGGAAGGCGGCGATTTGCCGGAAGACGTGCCGGCGCAAGGTCAATGACCACCAAAAAAGGCGAAATTTACCGCGTTGGGATTTTCTTTTGGTAGAGATTGTGTCCAGTATCTTCTTTTACGAGGAAGATATTATGAGAGATTTTTATTCAAGTCTAACAACTCGCTGGCCTGATTATCTGGCTGAGGTCAGCTCGGCGTGCAACTCATGACTGCCAGTGAGATCGAACGGATCAAACTTCGAGCCAACTTCATCAATGGACTGGCAATCGGTGTAGTCCTGATCGGCGTATTCACTCCAATCACGCGCGCCGCATATGATCCGGTTATGAAGGGCGATGTTTTCCTGTTCATGGCGCTGTCGGCGGGGGTGTGCCTTGTGCTTGGGGTTGTCCTCCATTACTATGCAACACGCCATCTGAGCGAGATGCTATAATGACCATATACAATTATCTATCTTTGTTGATTCCGATCGTTGCTGTGGCTGCGGTGCTTGCGGCCTTGCATCTGCAGAAGCATTAATCGCCGTCGGGCAGATAATTCAACTTCGAACTACCTCCGGCCTTTTCATGCTGTCATGAATTGAGTATAGGGTTTCAATCGATTTAGGGTTGGACCCGATACAGAGTTTTCATGACACAGCCATTTCGCCTCGCGTTGATCGCGCATGACCAGAAAAAGGACGACATGGTGGATTTTGCCCGCACCTATGAAAGGTTGCTTGCTCCTTGCACGATCGTCGCCACAGGTACGACGGGCGGGCTCGTTCAGGATGCTTGCCCTTCGCTGACCATCGCGCGAGTGAAGAGCGGACCGCTCGGCGGCGACCAGCAGATCGGCGCACTGATTGCCGAGGGGAAGATCGACGGATTGATTTTCTTTGTCGACCCGCTGTCTCCAATGCCGCATGATGTCGACGTCAAGGCGCTGATGCGGCTCGCAAGCGTCTACGATATTCCGATGGCCTTGAATCGGGCGACAGCCGAGGTTCTGGTGCAAAAGCGAGGTTTGCTGCGCGATGACGCAGCGGAAAATACACTTACTGCGCCGCGCGCTCTGAACGACACGCAAAGGTCGCAGTAACACTAAAATAGGGAAGCGATAATGGTTACACAGGCAGATACCGACCACATCATGAAGTTTCCGATCCTGGTTGGTGACATCGGTGGTACCAATGCGCGATTTGCCATTCTGGTCGACGCTTATGCGGACCCGAAGGAATTTCCGGTTTTGCAGACCGCCGATTATCCGACCATCGACGAGGCGATCCAGAACGCCATTCTCGACCATACCTCAATCCAGCCGCGTTCGGCGGTCCTCGCCATCGCCGGTCCGGTGGAAGGCGACGAAATCGATCTCACCAATTGCGCGTGGGTGGTCAAGCCGCACCAGATGATGGAGACACTCGGCCTGCGCGATATCACCGTGCTCAACGATTTCGAAGCGCAGGCGCTCGCCGTCGTGTCGCTAGAACCCAAGCATCTGGAAAAACTCGGCGGCGGTGCAGGCGATCCGCATGGCAGCCGCGCCGTGCTCGGACCCGGCACCGGCCTTGGCGTCGCCGGCATGGTCCGCGCACGCTCGAGCTGGGTCCCGGTTCCCGGCGAAGGCGGCCACGTGGATATGGGGCCACGCACGCCACGCGATCTCGAGATCTTCCCGCATCTCGAGCATATCGAGGGGCGCATCTCGGGCGAACAGCTGCTCTGCGGCCGTGGTCTGCAGAATATCTATCGCGCGATCTGCAAGGTTAACGGTACCGATGCGACACTGCAGACGCCAGCCGATATCACTTCGGCCGGCCTTTCCGGAGAATCCGCTGAGGCCAAGGAAACCCTGGCGCTATTTGTCATCTATCTCGGCCGCCTTGCCGGTGATTTCGCCCTGACGTTCATAGCCCGCGGCGGCGTTTACCTCGCCGGCGGCATCGTCCAGAAGATCATCGAACCGTTGAAGGATCCGGCTTTTCGCCAAGCTTTCGAGGACAAGGCACCGCATGGAGAGATCCTGCGTGAGACGCCGGTTTATGTCATTACCCATCCGCTCGCGGCGCTCAGCGGCCTATCCGCGTTCGCGCGGACACCGACCCGCTTTGGGGTTTCCATCGAGGGACGGCGCTGGCGACGCGACTAGCGTTTTTCATGCCTAAATAGAATTGTCTCGCCGGAGATGATTCGTTCGGGGCTAGCGAAGCCAATTGAAACGCCAGTTTCGGTTGCCAACAAGCCTTGGAGCGAATGACGTCGTTCGCGCCAATTCCGCCTCTGCGCCGCCATACGAGCCTTTGCAAAAAAATACGTCAACCTCGTATTTACTTCTATGTTTCTGTATGTTCTCATTAACATGAGACGTTTACTTATATTTCTGTCTCAGACGCCGCCCTTTTATAACTATACTTTAGTATTATTGTGATTTTTACCAAGGAGATATGATGTTGGCGAGATTTAAGCGCGTGACTTTTGAAATGAGCAACGTTTCTGGCATTGTTATTACGAAATTGACCGAGAGTGCCACCAGACTCACTTTGGGTGATAAAGGTCCAGTCCCAGAATATTTCCCTGATCCTTTTTTGGATGATGACGGGCCCTGCAAGTCCAGGCCCGGGGTGCCCTCCCGTTGCAAAGGACCCCCTGTTACTTTTTACGGGTAAATATCAATTGTGAGGACCGATTATTAATCGGTCCTCTTCCTCCAAACAACAATTTTGTGCTCTACAATAATGTATTATATCCTCCGAAATAACATAAAAGCAGCGCATTACTCAGATGATTTGATACTTCTGAACACATCACGAAATCGTTTTACGGTGCTCCACGATGTTGACCGTACGCGAGTAAATAAAGTTTTTTCTGAGCCATTTCTACAGGAGAGTTCCGATACTCTCCGGGCGTTGTTGTCATTAGACGTACTCGATAAAAGCTCTGCCCCCCGAAACTAATACCGGCTGTTGAACATCAAGGATATTATGATCACAGATGGATTACACCAGTCCATGTTGCTGAAAATTTTAAGCGAGCGGACTGTGCCAAAGCACTGGCTGCCCTTTGGCGGAGCGGGCTGATAGTCAGGCTGGCAGGATATCGAGGAATTCTAAAAAGACTTGGTGGAACTGTCGCAACAAACAGCATTTGCGGCGACCTCGATCGCGAACGTGATAAACTTTCTAGAATCATATCTGCCCTAAACAAAACTTTTATATTCGATTTCAGTGGCAACAAATGCCTGACATATGCACTAGCACTTGTGCTCCTTGCGCGATCCAAAAGATAGCTCTGAAGCTCATCATCGGCGCCAAGACAAGACCATTCTGTGCGCATGCCTGGGTTGAGCATGATGGAACAGTGATCAATGATGATCCCGCACTCCGCAACAAACTCGCAGTCCTGTTGGAGTGTTGATGTTTATTCTACATCAGGACAAAATCTCAACAGAAAATGCCACAAGAGTAGCTATCTTCGCAGCTAAACGCGGGATGTCCAAACATGTCTTGTCAGGATGTACTATATATTGCGGCGATTTATTCTTGATCGCGACCATCGAAAAAAACATGGTTTCTATTTTGGAATGGCATTCAGCGGCAGTACCAAGATAAATCCGTATGATCATCACTGTTTAGTTCACCTGGCGAAGACGCTGGAATCTGCAGTGGGATTTTTTCTGTGTATCGTAGTAGGCGACAAGGGCGTGACCGTTTTTTCAAGCTTGTATCGCGGCAAGGATTGCTTCTTTAGCGATGGCAGTGATGGATTCATTCTCGCTACGGACCCTGCTTTCTTGCAGTCCCTGTCTAATAATACAGCGGCACCTTTAAACGTCGAGTACTGCACGAATTTCATTCTAAACGACCACACCTATAATGGAGATACCGCATTCGCGAATGTTAGCCAGATAATGCTTGGGGAAATTCTTACTTTTCACCGGAATGGTCTTATTGATCGAAATGGAATCACAGCAGCGATACCTGATTGCAGTGACATCATTGATATCCATAAGCACAACATGCAGACCTTCGTTCCGCTTTTTAAGAGTGTCTCTCTGATGTTCTCGGGTGGCCTCGACTCAAGCACATTGTTTTTTGTCCTTGATGGATTGGGCTTTGATTTCTCGTGTCTGCATACGACGACGACCGAAGATCCGAATTCGACTGAGATCGATGAGGCGAGGTCGGTAGCGGCTTCTCGCGGGCGAGATATTGTGGAGTTGAGAGCGAAGGTGCCGTCCATGGAGAAAAAGCGTTTTACCCTATGTACGCTTGATACCGTCACTTCGCCATATGATGTTGATATAATGGAATTGTTAGATGGTTCCGAAAAACCTGACAATCACGACCCAAAAGTGAACGCAACCCATTCGCACGACTTATTACAATTGAACGGACATGGCGGAGAACATTTGTTTCTGCAGAACCCAAGTAGGGCGATTGGATATGATGCGTTTTATTATGGCGACGTCGTAAACGCAGTGAAGGAAATAGTGAAGTTCTGCACTCTGAAAAAAGAGTTTGTATTTCCGGTGATCCTTACAACTATTGCGAATCTCTTGAGAATCGGACATCCGCGTCGAAGCTGCGACCAACATCGTTCAGAATGGTGTCAGGCCAGTAGCACCGTCCCCAGTCGCCGACACCATTTGCTGATGGGCGCTGATCCGCGAAGCGCAAAATATCAGCATTTGCTTGGCATCCTGTCGGTCCTCCATTCTTGTCCCCGCATCGATTCACTCGAAAATATATCTTTGAGCCCATTCGTGCTTCAGAACATGGTGAGTTACGTAATCAATCTACCCGTAAGCAAATTATACTCCGATACATTTGACCGTTTGCCCATCAGGAAAGCACTATATGAATATAGCCGCAACGAAGTGGCGTGGCGAAGAACAAAGCGATCATCTTCTGGCTTCCTGTTTAATGTACTTAGAAGAAACCATGACAATTTTAACAAAGCCCTTTGTGAGGGAACTGTTGCCAGAACGTTGGGCATTTATGTATCCAAACTGAATTCATGCATTTCATATAATGCTCACATTGCGTTGACAGATGACTTGCCGGCGCTTCTCAGAATGTATCAGTTAGAGACATTCATCCGAAAACCACTGTATCGATTTAACTAGTTTGATTTGGAGAATTGCTCGCCACATCCACAGATGTGGGGCAGAGACGGGATAATATTGATGACGAATTGGTCAAGCCTGTGGATGTTTGTGCTTTATGATCTGGAACGTACCACCAAGTACAGGTGCGCTTCGATAATGGCCATCACCATAGGCACATCGATAATATTTGGAATTGCGCCATTCGCCCTTTCCAAGATTACAGATTTGGTTGCCAGTGGCAATCTCGCCGCAGGTATCTCCTCAAACACGATATTCTTATGGGCTTCGATCTATCTCGTCTGTCTCGCGGTCGGCAGATTCTCATCGACTTTGTCGTTGTATTTTCAAAGCATGCTCCGGCTCGACGTTGTTAACGTTTTGTCGAAGATCTATTTTCGCTACATTATTGGACAAAAGGCGGACTTTTTCACAATTAAGAATTCCGGCGATCTTTCTCAAGAACTAAACCAAGCAAACAATGACTTTTACGTAATTATCCGAAGTTTTTCGGGGAGCGTGGTATCACCCATTATTCAAATCGCTTCATCCTTCCTCGTTCTGTTGTATACCGAAAATTACCCCGTAGTGGTGTATTTCATTATATATATACTCGCGTTCTCTATAAATAACGCATACTTCACAAAAAAATTATATGATAAGAAGATTAAATTGATGGACGCTGGGCGGCAATCGCACTCGGTGTTAGTCGATTCTATAGCCAACATTTCTGTTGCGAAACAGTATGGTTCTTTTGATTTTTTCTTCGCACGTTATACCGGCGTGTTGGATCAAGACCGCGCCACACAGTCCGAATATTGGCGTACCACTATACTTATGCTTTTATTGAATACGACGCTCTTTACAACTCTCTACGTTGTCAGCTTTTTGCAAGTTGTTTATGGCGTGATCGCTGGTAGTGTGACCATTGGCGAGTTTGTTATGGTTGCGTCGTATATTGTGATTTTAGCTAGCCCCATTGAAAACTTGGGCAGTATGTTTACAGAAGTTAACCAGTCGGTAATGACATTTGGAGCTTTTCTGTCCCGCATTCGTGACCAAGTAACACGCGCTCCCAAAGCAATTTCGCCAATATTTTCCAACAACAAGATTGCACTAAAGGTCACGCAGCTTTCTTTTTCCTATATGCAATCTTCGCACAATGCATTGGAAGATGTTTCGTTTGAAATCCGTTCGGGCAATAGCATTATATGGACGGGCGAAAGTGGTTCCGGAAAAAGTACGCTCGTCAAGATTTTAACAGGCCAATACGAACCGTCGTCGGGACAAATTCAAGTATTTGGAGTTAATCTGGAGGACATTGATCCGGCGACTCTTAATGGAACCGTGGGAGTGGTTTCGCAAGATGTTATGATCTTCAAGGACACCCTGCGTTTCAATCTATTGATGGCCAAACCTGACGCGGACGATAACCAGTTAGTGGAGGCACTGATAAATGCAGGCCTAGGAGAATTCTTTGATCAATTACCTGAAAAGTTGGACACACTCTTAGGCGACCGTGGAACAAAACTTTCAGGTGGACAAAGGCAAAGGATTTCCTTTGCTCGTTTATTTCTCACCAGCCCCTCTATTGTGATCGTTGACGAGGGTACATCCTCCTTGGATGTGGTGACCGAACGAAAAGTACTGGAAAAGCTGGCTGATTATTTCAAAACAAGAACAGTCATTACCATTAGCCATCGAGCTAGTGCCATGGTCAATAGTGACGCGATTTTCGTATTTAACAGGGGACGCCTACAAGATCGAGGTACTCGCTCTGAACTTAAGGGAAGAAACCCATATTTCGCGCAACTTTTGGAACTATCATTATAGATGACCCTAAGTCAGCGTAGGCACAAGAGCAACACTCGTCCAATCCCTGCGAAACCGCGGCCAAAACCGATAGGCAAGCCGGGTCAATAACGCTATAGGGACGTAGAGCCCGTTTGGAAAGTCGCTGCGGCGAGACATATGGCGCGGTTTTCGAGAACCGGAGCGGAGCGTATATTGAGTACGTGAGCACCGGAAGCACAGAAAATCGCATCAGATGACCGCCGCAGTAGAGTTTCGAAACGGGCTCTGAATAAGCGGCAAAAGCAATGCCTTTGCCGGATTTTTGGTACCAGCGAGTTGCCGCCTCTAATGAGCGAACAGACCAGGAAAAAGAAGATCGATCCATCCGAGGCGAAGCGCGTCATCGGCCGGGTTCTTGGCGAAAATGTCCGCGATCACCGGTCTTCCTATGCCATTGCCATCGTCGCCATGCTTGCGGTTGCCTGCACGACGGCTTTCGTCGCCTATATCTTCAAGGACGTGATCAACAAGATCTATTACGAACGCCGCGAGGACCTCATACTTCCGATCAGTCTCGGCATTCTTGGTGCTTTCGTCATTCGCGGCATTGCGACTTATGTCCAGTCCGTCACCATGGCGAGAATCGGCAATAACATCGTTGCGCGTTATCAAGCCCGCGTCTTCGATCACCTGATGAAGCTCGGCCTCGATTTCTATCACGACACCCGCTCTGGCCAGCTTGCTGCCCGTATCAACCAGAACGTCGGCGGTGTGCGCGAGCTTTTGGATATCGTCGTCACGACCATTGCCAAGGACGTGCCGACGCTGATCGCGCTCATCGTGAGCATGGTTTTGCTCGATCCATTCCTGTCGCTGATCGCGCTGCTCGTCGGGCCGCCGTTGATACTTGTGGTCCGCTACCTGGCGAGACGGCTGCGCAGCATCCATCGCGAATCCGTGACGCTGAACTCGCATCTGCTCGGCGCCATGCAGGAGGCGACGCAGGGCATCGCCATCGTCAAGGCGTTCACGATGGAAGACCAGTTGCGCATCAAGATCAGCGCGCTGATCAAGCGGGCCGAGGAACGCGCCAACAAGATCGCTCGTGTTTCGGAGCGTATGACGCCGATCACCGAACTCATCGCCGGCATCGCCATCGCTTCGATGATCATCTATACGGGCTACCGCGCTGTCTACAATGCCGAGCCGCCCGGTGCCATGTTCGGCTTCATGACTGCAGTACTGCTCGCCTATGATCCCGTGCGCCGTCTGGCGCGTGTCCAGGTTGGACTCGAACGTTCGCTGGTCAATGCGCGCATGATTTACGAGATCCTCGATATCGAGCCGCGTCAGGCGGACAGCATCGGCGCCGTGCCGATAACCGTGCAGAGCGGTGAGGTGCAATTCGACAATGTCAACTTCAGCTATGGCAATGGCGTGCCGGTGCTGCATGGCATCAGCTTCACGGCGGAAGCCGGCAAGACCACCGCCATCATCGGCGCTTCCGGCGCAGGCAAATCGACGCTGATCGGCCTTGTCCAACGCTTCTACGATATCAATGGCGGGCGTATTCTCGTCGATGGGCAGGATATCGCCTATGTCAGCAAGCGCTCGCTGCGCCAGCAGATCGCCTATGTCTCGCAGCAACCCTATCTCTTCGAAGGAACGATCGCCGACAATATCCGCTACGGCCGACCGGATGCCACCGATGAGGAGATCATCGAGGCGGCGAAGCTTGCCAACGCCGACGAGTTCATCCGCCAGCAGCCGCAGAGCTATGGCACGGAAGTCGGCGAGAACGGCGTGACCCTTTCCGGTGGCCAGCGCCAGCGTCTTTCCATCGCCCGCGCCATCGTCCGCAATGCGTCCATCCTTCTTCTCGACGAAGCGACGTCCGCACTCGACAATGAATCGGAAAAACGCGTGCAGCAGGCACTGGAGCGCGTCATGCAGGGGCGTACCACGATCGTCATTGCCCACCGCCTGTCGACCATCGTCAACGCCGACCATATCGTCGTCATGGAGGCCGGCCGGGTCGTGGAGGAAGGCGTGCACGAAACGTTGCTCGCCCGTCCCAACGGGGTCTATGCCCGCTTCTACCAGTTGCAGGGCAAGGAAGAGTCGCCCATCATCGATGACAGCGAAGAAGTATCCCATCGGATAGCGAGACCAGCCGAATGAGCAGAGCGGAACAGCCCACGACACCAATGAGACTTGCAGTCGTCGGTGCCGCGGGGCGCATGGGCCAGACGTTGATCCGCGTCATTCACGCCACCCCCGGCGCGATACTTGCCGGAGCCATTGAAAGGCCCGGCTCACCCCATATCGGCGCTGATGCGGGTGACCTTGCCGGCGTCGGCAATCTTGGCGTTCCGATCACCGATGACGCGGCCACAGCATTTGCCCGCGTCGAGGGCGTGCTCGATTTCACGACGCCCGCCGCGACCGTGGCGTTTTCCGGGCTGGCAGCACAGGCGCGTATCGTCCACGTCATCGGCACGACCGGCTGCACGAGCGACAACGAAGCAAAGATCGCCGCAGCCGCCCGTCATGCGGTCGTCATCAAATCTGGCAATATGAGCCTCGGCGTCAATCTGCTCGCCGTCCTCGTCAAACAGGCGGCGCGTGCGCTCGGCGCGGATGATTTCGACATCGAGATTCTGGAAATGCACCACAAGCACAAGGTCGATGCGCCCTCGGGCACCGCATTGCTGCTCGGCGAAGCCGCAGCCGAAGGCCGCGACATCGGGCTCGGCCAGCATAGCGTGCGGGTGCGCGACGGCCATACGGGGCCACGCGAAAACGGCACGATCGGTTTTGCCGCATTGCGCGGCGGATCCGTCGTCGGCGACCATTCCGTCATCCTTGCCGGTCAGGGCGAGCGCATCACCCTTTCGCACCATGCGGAAGATCGCACGATATTCGCGCGCGGCGCCGTCAAGGCAGCGCTGTGGGGCAGAGGCCGCAAACCCGGCCTTTATTCCATGTCCGACGTTCTCGGTCTCAATTCATAAGTCTGTCAAACAGGAGTACTGCAATGTCCGGAACCCTCGTCCTTGTCCGCCATGGCCAGAGCGAATGGAATTTGAAGAACCTCTTCACCGGCTGGCGCGACCCCGCGCTGACCGAGCTCGGCCACGAGGAAGCCAAGGATGCGGGCCAGCGGCTGAAGGCCATGGGATTGCATTTCGACATCGCCTTTACCTCGGTGCTCTCGCGCGCCGAGGCGACCCTCGACCACATTCTCGAAGAGGTTGGCCAGACCGGCCTCGAAACGATCCGCGACCAGGCCTTGAACGAACGTGACTATGGCGACCTGTCCGGTCTCAACAAGGATGATGCCCGCGTCAAGTGGGGCGAAGAGCAGGTGCATGTCTGGCGCCGCTCCTATGACGTTCCGCCGCCCGGCGGCGAAAGCCTGCGCGATACCGGCGCGCGCGTCTGGCCTTATTACATGCACGACATGCAGCCGCATGTGCTGCGCGGCGAAAATGTGCTGGTGGTCGCGCATGGCAATTCGCTGCGCTCGCTGGTCATGGCTCTGGACGGCCTGACGGGCGAGGAGATCGTCGCACAGGAAATCGCGACCGGCGTTCCGATCGTCTACAAGCTCAACGCGGATTCGACGGTCGCTTCCAAGAAAGTTCTCGAAGGCTGACCGGGCGGCGCGCCAAAGGCTGACAATCGCTGACGAATTCCCCGGCAAATGGATTGACAGACTCTGAAGCGCCCCTTACATGGAACCCCGCTGCCCAGATGGCGGAATTGGTAGACGCGCACGGTTCAGGTCCGTGTGCCGCAAGGCGTGGAGGTTCGAGTCCTCTTCTGGGCACCATTTCCAAATACGCTAACGTTCGCGACTGTTCGTTAATGTCTTGAATAAGCCTCGGTTTTCCGGGGCTTTTTCGTTTGTGGCTTCCCCTCGTACACCAGTTCAGACAATTCCATGTTCAGGCAAGCTTGAGAGAGCTAGATGCTCGGAGTCGAACATGAGAATGGGATCAAGGCGAAGATGAACATGAGAAGAATCTCCACCGTCGCGGTGCTGGTAACATTTTCGGTCGCGATATCTGCGTGCGTAACTCACAAGGGTCCCGACGCGACGAACTCGCAATATGTCAATGTAGAGAAGATAGCACTATCCGGACAACGAACTGCCCTTTGGCGAAATTTTCAGGCTAATGAAGATTGTTCGCCCGGCGTAGTGCCCTCCATGAAGGTGACCTCACAACCAGCGCATGGAAAAATCGATATCGTTGTTGAGGCGTTTGATCCTAAATTTCCGAAGAGCAACATCCGGTTCAAATGCAACTCCAGGAAATACACTGGTCCCGTAGCCTATTACACGTCCTCGGATGGTTATAGCGGGACAGACAAGGTGAGCCTGGCCACTCAATTCAAGGGCATGGATTCACCCAACCTTACAGCAATAGTGGTCAAGGTAGGCAAATAGCTTGTCGTTGGTTCGATGGGTATTCGGCCTGTAGCGTGCACCAGTCACAGCTTTGTGGTCGCAGATTCGTGTCGTCGGTAAACCTGTTAATCGCGGCGACGGGATTCAAAGTGTATTCCGGAGCGACGTTGCAGGCGCGATGATCCGCATTGCCATTATCGCTGGCACCCCCATTTCCACCACTCCTCACCCATCCCCCCATACCTCTTCCGGTACTCCGCCAGCGTCACACCAACCCGCCGGACAAAGACGCGCCGCAGCGTGTCGACATCGGCAAAGCCGCAGCGTCCGGCTACCTGCTTCGGGGCAGCGTCTCCGGTCTCCTGCAGTTCTCGTGCGGCGGTGACGCGGACTTTTGTCACCCAATCCCCGGCGTCATCCAGACCTCTTGACGGAGAGCCGCGCGAAGGTGTTCCGGGAGTTCCCCCCACCCTGCCCGGTTGAAGCCATTATCGCTCACGGCAAAGCAGCGACGATCAGGAATGCAGCAACTATTGCCACGACGTCCTCGATGATCGCGGCGGGCCGGTCCTGACCAAAGCTCCTGGCCAAGCGCCCGCGGATGTCGGCGCCCGCCAGAGTGCCAACTACTGCGCCGATCACGCCGGCGACAGCACCGCCTATGGCCAAACCGCCGCTGATTCCAATCGCCGCGCCGCACAAGGCTCCCATGACAATACGTGCACCGAATTGCACCGGGACCTTTCGGCTTGGCGTGGACGGCAGTTGATCGGTGACCAGCTCCACGATTGCCAGGAGGGTGAATATCCAGGGTGTGAGTGCATAACCGAGGAATGCGAGCCAACTGTCGCCGAGATGCAGCCAACCGAGATGCGCCGCCCAGCTGATAGCCGCCGGGGCCGTCATCGCACGCAAACCAGCTACGATCCCGATCAGAAGTGCCAAGAGCAAGATCATCATGTTCCTTTGTCCAATCCGGTAGGCAGGTCCATTTCGATGTGAATATGACACGAACAAAGTTTGGTGCAACTCCAGCGCGCCACAGCGTTCCGCATGCAACCGCGCTTGGGTGGCTTGCGCCCATATAGACGTAGCCCCTATCTGTTTCGCGAAGTGGCGACTTTCATGTCCTCCCTCGCGTATCGCTTGCGGTACTCCGCCGGCGTCACACCAACCCGCCGGACAAAGGCGCGGCGCAGCGTGTCGACATCGGCAAAGCCGCATTGTCCGGCTACCTGCTTCGGGGCAGCGTCTCCGCTCTCCAGCAGCTCCCGTGCGGCGGCGACGCGGGCTTCCTCCACCCAGTCCCCCGGCGTCATGCCGACCTCCTGGCGGAAGAGCCTGGCGAAATGGCGTGCGCTCAACCCCGTTCGCTGCGCGAGGCTGCCGACACTATGGTCTTCGGCGGGGTTTGCGGCGACCCATCGCTGCACCTCCTGCAGTGCCGACCGCCCAACAGGCGCCGCCTCGCCTTTCCGGCTGAACTGCATCTGCCCGCCGGGCCGCTTGAAGAACATCACGAGCTGTCCCGCTACCCTCATCGCCACTTCGCGGCCGAGATCCTCCTCGACCAGAGCCAGGGCCAGATCGAGACCGGCGGTTACGCCCGCTGCCGTCCACAGGCGGCCGTCGCGGATGTGGAGTGCGTCAGCGTCCACGCTCACCCCCGGAAATTCCCGGACCAGCCGCTCGGCCACCGCCCAATGGGTCGTGACCCGCTTTCCGTCCAGCAGGCCCGCCTGCGCCAGGAAAAACGCGCCGCTGCAGACCGAGCCATAGCGGCGCGCGACCGGTACCGTCGATCGAAGCCACTCGACCATCCCGCCACCCTGCGGCACGTCCGCCGCATTGGGCGCACCCGCCACCAGCAACGTATCGATCTTCGGGTTCGGGCTTTCCCCGAGCACCATGTCCGGCATCAGCCGCACACCCGATGAACTTCGGATGGCGCCATGCCGGGTGCCGAGGACGCAAAGCTCGTAGACCGTCCGGCCGGCCTGCGCATTCGCCTCGGCAAAAACGTCGAGCGGCCCTGACACATCCAGCAGCTGAACACCGGGTACAGCCAGTATCGCAACCCTCAACGGCCCGCTCGGCATCGATCCCGTGTCCCTTTCTGGCGGAGAATGTCTGTTTTTGACGTAATACGTTTATTGCAGCCAAACTAGCGCATCCCCTACACTTTGCCAACGGAAAGAAGGAGAGTTCCATGGCATTGACAATCGAAGGGGTCAGCATCCCTGACAGCAAGCTCGCACGCGAGGTCACCGAACTGGTCCGCGACACCGCTTCGCCGTTGTTGTTTCACCATTCGAGCCGCGTCTATTATTTCGGCGCGCTCTCCGGCAAGCATCGCGGCCTCAGGTTCGACCCGGAGCTGCTCTATACCGGCGCCATGTTCCACGATATGGGCCTCACCCGTCAGCACAGCAGTGCGCATGAGCGGTTCGAGGTCGATGGTGCCAACGCCGCGCGCGATTTCCTGCGCGGACATGGCATCGCCCTGACCGACATCGATCTCGTCTGGACCGCCATCGCTCTGCATACGACACCCGGCATACCGCAGCACATGCACCCGGTCGTCGCACTCGTGACCGCAGGCGTTGAAATGGATGTGCTCGGGCTGACCTATGCCGAATACAGCGATATGGAGCGGGAGACTGTCGTCCACGCCCATCCACGCAGCGATCACTTCAAGGAGGATATCATCCAGGCCTTCTATGATGGCATCAAGCACAAGCCCGACACCACCTTCGGCAACGTCAAGGCCGATGTGCTTGCCGACAAGGATCCGCATTTTCACCGTGGCAACTTCTGCAGCGTCATCCGCGGCTCGGCATGGACAGCATAAGCGAGATCATGCCCCGGGCTCTTTTCTGAATGCATTGCAATGACTATCTAAGGGCCATATCGAAGCACATACAGAGGAGCCACGGCGATGTCCCGGCTAGACACGACCGTCCGCGTGTTCATTGTCGAGGGAAGGTTGACGATAACGGCAATCAAATACCCATGCGCCAAGGACGCCTTCCGCGCAGTACAGAAATATCCGGTGCTGCAGGTGGAGGTCGAAGGCGAAGGCATGATGTTGCCGGAAGAGTTCATGACCTATTGCGCTGACCGCGGCCTGAAAAATTAACGCTCCAATGGTGAGCGTCTCTGCCTGCTCGCAAAAGTTACCAATAATTATACAGAAGGCGGTTAAGTTGCCTTCCAGCAATAATAACAATGCATTTCTGGCAGAGACGCGATGAGCCCCAACCAACCTGCAGAAGCGCTTGCGCTGCCCTTGCGGCATCTGATCGCCGCCGACCAGCTATTGGCCGTGCGCCGCAGCATGCTTATTTCCGTTCCCGTCAGTATTATCCTGGGGTTGATCAGTCTGCTCGTCGCCCTTCACTACGGACAAGGACTGGCCGGTTTGTTGTGGTTTCTCGCTTCCAGCCTCGTGAATGTGGTCCGGATGCTTCTGTGCCGTTTTCCGGTGCGGCTGCTTGATCCCGGCGGCCCGGTGGAGCCAAAGAATCTGGACCCCGCCTCGGTAAGACAACATCTTTTCCTGCAGTCGCTCGTGGCGGCGGCCTCAGGTGTGGTATGGGCCTTCGTCGCAATTCTGTGCGACGGTTATACCGCCCCGCAATCGATATTCTACCTGGTCGTCCTGTGTGGAATTACTGCGGGCGCAATTACCGCCGGCTTTGCCTATGCGCTGATGCCAATCTGTTACATTGTACCGGTTCTACTGTCGGTTGCCGGATGCCTCGTCTATGCCGGTGGCTTTGACCGGTATTGTCTGGCAGCAACGACGATCATTTACCTCGCCGCCCTCATACGCGGCGCACGGGAAAGCGAAGCATTGTTCCGTCAGTCCAGCAGGCTGAAGAACGAGGCCACCGCAATGGCAATTTCGCTGGAAGTGGCCAGGGATCAGGCGACGCAAGCCGCTGCCAAAATGGGACATCGCGCCACTCACGATGAACTGACCGGACTTCTCAACCGCAGCGGGTTCATGCAGGAGGTTGCGTCTTTACCGTCCTCCGGCGAGGCCGGGTTCGCGCTCATGCTTCTCGATCTCGATGGCTTCAAATCGATCAACGACGCGTTCGGTCACAAAGCGGGCGACAGGGTGCTTGTGGAAGTCGGCAGGAGGCTTCGTCAGAGTCTGAGTAACGACGTACTTGTGGCACGTCTGGGTGGAGATGAGTTTGCCGTTCTGCTCGACACCGCGCGTCATGACGATACGCCGTCGATACTGGCGACCAAGTTGATCGCCGCAATATCCATTCCGTTCGCCACCTTCGATGCCGGCCGTATCGGCGTCAGCATCGGCGTTTGCGTATCCAGCGAACGTGACGTCGACGAGATGCTGGTCCGTGCAGATGCGGCGCTTTACAGGGCGAAGTCACAGGGCCGCAATCGGCATTATGTGTTCGACGACGATTTGCGCGATCACCTCGCGATGCGGCGCGATATAGAGCGCGACGTTGCCAAGGCATTGAGCAATGACGCATTGGAGGTCTGGTTTCAGCCAATTTTTGGAAATGGCGGGCGCAAGATTACCGATCTCGAAGCGCTTGTACGATGGAACCACCCGCGACATGGCTGGATTCCCCCGACGGACCTGGTAGCGGTGGCATCGTTTTCCGGACTCGCCGAACCGCTGTTCCGATACATATTGAAGGACGTCTGCACCATGATGCAGACATTGCGCGCAATGAACCTCGGTCATTTGCGTGTGGCGATGAACATGTCCCCGCGCGAGATGTCTCAACTCGCCGTGGACGATCTTATCATCACCAAACTGCGCAAACTCGATCTGCCGGCTTCCATGCTGGAGATCGAGATCACCGAAGACACTGCAAAGGACATCAGCTCGGTGCAAGGCAAACTGGCTGCGTTGGCCAAAGAGGGCGTGCGCATTGCCATCGACGATTTTGGCGTCGGCTATTCGTCGATGTCATCGCTGCGGCAATTGCATGTCGACCGGATCAAGATCGACCGTTCTTTCGTCTACGGCATCGCTCAGTCAGTGGACGATCGCAAAGTGGTGCAATCCATTCTCGGCCTCGGCAAGTCGCTCGGAATCGAAGTTGTCGCCGAAGGCGTTGAAACGGAAGCAGACCTGCGCATTCTGCGGCAACTCGGGTGCGTGAGCATGCAAGGCCATTACTTTGCGAAGCCCATGCCGCATCACGAAGCGATCGACTGGATCAACCAGTCCAGATCGCTCGTGCAGTAGTGCGGTATCCCGCTAGTTCAAAAGTGTCGGCTCTGTCTCCACCTCGATCCGGTCCGCCACGCGCCGGATATGCAGCGCCGGCTGTTTCTCTCCAACGGCAACGGGGATCGAGATCGAGTGGGACTGGCCCGGCTGCAGCACCGCGGAGAACCTTACCACGGCGTGATTTCCGGTCCCGGAACTGATGGCTGCGTTCTTCGTATCGACTGTTGTCACGACATGCCAGCCATCGGCTTGGCTGACCCAGTAGGTTACAGCGGACGTATCACTACCAAGGGTCGTAACGACGGCCTGGCCTTCTTTGACATTGTGATCTGGTTCGGTGGCCTGAACCGGCGATGTAGCGGCAACCATACCATACAGGGCGGCACTGCCAGCGATTTTCAAATATCCAGTCATTTCAGTCTCCTACATTTTGTAACGTTATGTGCGTATGCACACTATTTGGCACGCAATTTCAATTTCTGATACATTCTAGGTACTGTGTGTCATTTCCAGAAAATCGTGCCGCCATTGTGCGGCTCGCTCGGACCCTACCTGGGCCTCGAATTCCTGCTGGGCCTTTTGCCACAACGGTCTGGCCTCCCGAACCTTGCTCTGACCCGGTTCAGTCAGTGACAGCACCAGCTTTCGCGGCTCATTTTGAGCCGGCTCCGTTTTAAGCCAGCCATCGCGTTGCATTGGTTTGATGGCCCGTACGAGTGACGTCCTGTCCATGACCATTGCCTGCGCAAGCTCGCTCATCGTGATACCCGGTCTCTCATTGAGCAGCACCAATATCGAGAACTGGGTGCTCGTCACGTGCGCTGCCGCAAGATGCCGCTCGTAAAGCCTCGTGATGTAACGAGCAGCACGTCTCGTCGCGAAACCATTGCAGGCGTGCATGGATGATGTTTCACTCATACCCGCAATATAAGTGTGCATATGCACTACGTCAAGACCATTTCGATTTTAGTATCTGCCGTCTCCGCTGGGAACCAAACATGGTCCAGGGCATTTCGGGAGACCGAAACCTGCCAGATCCGGAGATCCGCCATGGCCGATACGATTGAAACGACGGCTTCCGCCATCGCCTCCAGCGTAAATCTGGTGAAAATGATCAAGCAAAAATTCAACTACACTGTCGAGGATCTCGCTATCGCGTGCGGCCTGACCGTCGATGAACTCAACGGCATCGAGATGGGCGAAAACACCGAGCCGGGGAAGTTGCATCGCATTGCCCATTCCGTTGGTCTTCCGGACGATATTGCCGGCGTCGCCCACTAGAGCTGATCCGTTTGTCAGAATGACGAACTCCGATACGTCATTCTTTCAGGATCACCATCGGGAGAATTCGTCATGGATAACTTCATGCATATTCTATCGCTGCTGCTCGTTGCCGTTGCGATGGGACTTTCATTGGCGCATGCCCTGGAGTTTCCAGGGAAGAAGCGGCTCGACAAGGATACATACAGCATCGTCCAGCCAATCTATTACCCGGGCTTCACTCTGGGCGGTCTGGTCGGCGAATTTGGCGGTATCGTGGCTCTCGCCATTCTACTCTTTATCCTGCCCTATGGCACTTCGCGCTTCTGGTGGAGCGCTATAGCGCTGGCTTGCCTCGTCGTCGTCAATCTCATCTATTGGACGTTCACCCACAGAGTGAACAATTTCTGGCTGAGGGATACCAAACTATCCGGCGCCGGAAACGCCTTCTTTTCGAGTTTCGCCGGTAAAGCCGGCAAAGAGGACTGGAAGCAGTTTCGGGACATCTGGGAATATTCACATGTCGCACGCGCTGTCTTTGCGATGCTCAGCCTTGTCTCAATAGCCATCGCATTGACCGCGTAGTAAATCACGACCTAATCAGAATGATCCGGATTACGACCCGTCATCGTCCTGAACGGGAGGACGGTCATCGATCTCGGACTGATAAGCGAGAAGAACAATAGCGAAGATTGCCAGGACTATCGTTAGGTCGTGCATCTGACTATCCTCCTTGGGCGGAAATAGTACCCTCGGCGCGAACGTCTAAAGCGAGGTTGTGTTCAGTTTAGGTCTGTTTTTGATCAAAAGGAGGCTTGAGGACGACGATTCCGCGAAGTTCGATCACACTGCATTTACCAGAGCCTTTCATGCCTAAATAGTGTCTCTTCTGCCGGAGGGAATTCGTCACAAGGTCAGGGGATTTGGCGACGCCGATGTCTTTCCATCGGACGATGCCGAAGCCCGATGGGTTTGGCCCGAATCCACCCGGAAGGACGATTCCATTCAGGCATGGAAAAGCTACCCCCCCATTGCCTTCGCACGCACTGGCATCCCCGATATGACAACCTTCGATGCGGGATCTTCAATCTTTCTCTGCGCCAATTTCGCGATGATCGCATCGCGGATCGGCCCGGCATATGCTGTCGGACCAATGATCACGCGGTCGATGAGCTCGGGCAGTTCTATACCCAGCACATTGTCGGCGGGGTTGTTTTTCAGCGGCATCCGGTAGACCGTCTGCGGAACTCCATTGATGACGTCATGGTGTTCGATCAGCTGGGGTGATGGCCAGAGTTGGGGATTGGTCAATACTCGCCACTCGCGCTCGTCGCCCAGTCCGGGATGTTTGGAGCATGTCGCTGCGAAGACCAGCATCAGGAACAGCATTTCGATCAGTGCGGGCTTCGGTAATTTTGACAGGAAATCCTTGTTGGCAGACACGCGCTGGGCGACGACCTTGAACTCGTCGTCGAGCTGGTGCCGCGTCCAGTACGCCACCGGGCTGGAGAAGGCTTTAAGGGCCTCCGTCACCTGCATGAAAGGCGCGACCTTGACGACGACGGCGACCCCGGTTTCGCTTTTTTCGTATGCCCGCCACATCGACAGCCGCCCGGTGTCATTTTCAGCAGGATCGTGTTCGGCGACCGACAAGACATAGGATTGGGTGCGCAAGCTCGGCAACGCGTGGTAGTATTTCTTGATTGCCTCACCCCAAATCCCTGGGCTGCTGGCTTCAAGCGCTTTCGCAAGGCGCTCGCTGCTTTCCCCGTCATTGTTCCACTGGTGCAGCTGCATGACCCCCTGTTCCACATCGCGATAGTCGTTCATGCATCGCGTGTTTCGGAACCGTATTTCCTCCTGATCGAGAATGCGAAACAGATTTTCAGCCGTGGTGTAATGGACGAAGCGGGAATGCCCCTTGATGGCCAGGCGCCTGTCAAAAGTGGTCGGCATGAAGATGCTGAGCATCTTGACTACGTTAGGGTCCCAGTCTTCCAAATCATACTCCGAACACTCGAACTGGCATGCTCGTCTGCATGTCTTCACTATTCGTACGGGTTTTCAGCTCACAGGATGAGATCGGCTGAAGGCACAGTACCGTCAAGATCGACATCCCACAATCGAACGTAGAAGTCTACCTGCCCGTCGCCATTCATATCGCCCTCGAGATCACCGTGAAATTCGCCGAGAATAAAGCCAAACCGGAGCTCACCGGCGACTCCTGAAAAATCGTCACTACCGATATAATGGAATGCCTGATCGCCCTCGATCATTAAATTTGCGTCTATAGCTTGCACGTTGATGATATCGCCGGTCTGTACACCGAACAAATATGTGTTGACCTCCGTAGGCGACGTGAAGACAAAGATATCATTCCCCTCCCCACCGAAAACATCGTCGTCTCCGCTGCAAATGAAAGTGTCGTCACCGCCTTCTCCGCTGAGACGATCGTATCCCTGCCCGCCGATGATCAGGTCGTCGCCTACACCGCCCTCGATCGTGTCCCAGCCGTCTCCGCCGACTAGCTTATCGTCCCCGGCACCGCCAGTTATCCTGTCGTAGCCGTCCCCACCGTCCAGCCAGTCGTTGTCATCGCCTCCATCGAGAACATCGCTGCCAGAGCCGCCGTTCAGGCGATCCTCGCCTGCGCCGCCGTTAAGGGTGTCATAATTGTCTCCGCCGCGAAGCCAGTCGTCGCCGTCTCCACCAAGCAGGTGATCGGGTCCGGCACCACCGTCCAGCCAGTCTGTCCCGACTCCGCCGATGAGCGTGTCGGCTCCAGCGCCACCGCTAAGCCGATCGTCGTCCGCGCCGCCGTCAACGACATCATTGCCGTCGCCACCATACAGCCAGTCATCGCCGTTTCCGCCGTAGATATGATCGTTGCCTCCAGCCCCGTCGATCCAGTCGGTGCCAGCGGTCCCAATGAGATGGTCCGGGCCATCGCTATCTTTCAACGGCTCTCCGGCCAGCAACTCGCCACTACCTGCGCCGCCGTTCACGCGGTCTTCATCGCCAGCGCCATTCAGCGTGTCACCGCCCGAATAGCCGGCGATCCATTCATCGTCCGGTGTCCCGCGAAGATTGTCATCAGCCAGCGTACCGCCGGGCCAATTTGCATGGTCGCCGGCGATCAGGCCATAACGCCAGTCGTAATCACCTTGCCTTGAACCCACCTGATCGACCACGTTGTTCCTTATTCATCACATCACGAAGTCATGCACCGACAGTCCATCCTCGACGTTCCCCGAGACCTCGGCGATCAGGTCGGCGATACCATCGCCATTCGTGTCGCCTTCGACCAGCCAATGGTCGATGGCCGTGCCTTCCGAGTGGTCCTGTGGAACGTGGAAAACCCGCAATTCGCCGGCAACGCCAGAGAAGTCGCTTTCGCCGATGAAATGGAAACCCTGATTGCCCGAGGTGCCCGTGTCGGCATCGATCCGACCGAGATCGATCCTGTCGCCTTCGCTGGCATTGAAATCGACGATCGAAGTCACGGCGCTGTGTCCGCCCTGGGTTTGGAAACCGGTTTCGACCTGACCGAATATGAACATGTCCGCGCCGGTCCCGCCCGCAAGGATATCGGATCCCGGGCCGCCAATGAGTTGATCATTCCCGGCACCACCATTCAGCGTGTCGTTGCCGGTGCCGCCATCGAGCGTATCGTTGTTGTCTCCGCCGCGCAGGAAATCATCGCCGGAACCACCAAGGAGATGATCGGCACCCGCGCCGCCATCCAGCCAGTCCGTACCTGAACCGCCAACGAGCGTGTCATCGCCGGCCTCTCCGTTCATCCGGTCCTCGCCCGAGCCGCCATCGAGCGTGTCATTGCCATCGCCGCCGTAGAGCCAGTCCTGTCCTGACCCGCCTTCAAGCCGGTCGTCGCCGGCTCCACCGTCCATCCAGTCGCTGCCCTGGCCGCCGGCGATGTAGTCGGTACCCGTACCGCCGTTCAGGCGGTCATCGCCGGAGCCACCGTTCAACGTGTCATCACCGGCGCCGCCAATCAGCGTATCGGCGCCGCGGCTACCATCGAGCAAATCGTTGCCGTCACCGCCATCGAGATAATCGGCACCATTGCCGCCATCGAGCCAGTCCGTGCCGCCACCGCCAAGCAGGTGGTCATCGCCGTTGCCGCCGTCGAGGCGATCCTCGCCTTCTCCGCCATTGAGCGTATCGTCGCCGTCCCGGCCATAAAGATAGTCCTCGCCGTCACCGCCGAGGAGCGTGTCATCGCCAGTTCCACCATCGAGCCAGTCGGTGCCTGCACCACCAACCAGCGTGTCATTGCCTTCACCGCCGGAGAGACCGTCATCGCCATCCATGCCGACAAGCACATTGTCACCGGCGTCGCCGGAGAGCTTGTCGTCAAAGGCGGAACCCACGAGATTCTCGAAACCGACGGCAAGCCGGTCGCCTTCGGCATCCCCGCCCCACGTACCGAGCGCACCGGATCCGTGGAGGCCGCCAAGGTGAACCATCACACCTTCGGACGATCCGACATAGGCCAGCGTATCGATACCCTCATAACCGAAGAGCAGATCGCTGCCGGCCTTGCCCTGGATAAAGTCGTTGCCGCTGCCTCCGAACAAAATGTCGGGTCCGTCGCCGCCGGTGAGTATCTGGTCCAGGCCGTTTTCCGGGTGGATATTGAGGAGGTCGAGCAGGGAATTGTTCAGCGCCATCATGGCCCCCATTTTGAGACAGTTAGAAACGGATTTATTTAGCTATATTTGGATATAGAACTAAATTTGGTATTTCATGCAAATGAATTTTTCATAACGAAGTATCGCAGAATATAATGGAAATGTACTTCAAAATTTGAATTAAATTATGCTTCGGATTACTGCTGTTTTTGGGGGGCCGTACCAGACGTTACGGCTCGCACCGGCAAAAAAATTCCACGCGACACCGATAATTACGGACTGCAGATTCCCGATAAAAATTTTCAGGCACAGGGGCTCAAATCGCGTCCATGTTTGCGCAAGAAAGCCGGAAAATGGAACAAGAGTTAGCAATTCCCATGCAAGAATGTGCGAAACTGGCGTAAGAATTTCAGCTGGCGCGTGTAATTCGGTTGCGAGCGGTTGATCATACCCCCCGCTGGATCTTCCGATGGCGTAATAGGTCCATCTTGCCACATTGCAACTGGCGCCGGATCTAATTAATATATTAATTGACCAGTTGGAGAATTCGATGGACACGCTTACCGCTCCCCGGCACTTGCGCCTTCACGCCAGCGACAATGTGATTGTTGCTGTCGATACGTTTCAGGTGGGCCAAAAAATCGAGGCGGTGACCGTGGCAAGCCGCGTTCCACGCGGGCACAAGCTGGCTTCCCGCGTGATTGCGGCGGGTGAACCTGTGCGCAAGTTCGGCCAGATCATCGGCTCCGCTTCCAAGCGGATCGAAGCCGGCGAATGGGTGCACGAACACAATCTCGACTACAGCAATTTCGTTCGCGAACCCGATGCAACGCACTTGATTCCTGCGAATGGCATTTTGCCGTTAGAGCAGCGCGCAACGTTCGAAGGCTTCCGCCGGGCCAATGGCCGGGCGGGTACGCGCAACTATATCGGCGTACTGACCTCCGTAAACTGTTCGGCTTCCGTCGCGCGGTTCATCGCAGAGGCGGTCCAGAAATCCGGCCTGCTTGACGAATATCCGATGATCGATGGCATTATTCCCCTGGTGCACGGCGGCGGCTGTGCGCTCGACGTCAAGGGCGAAGGCTACGAAGTTCTCAAGCGCACGCAGTGGGGCTATGCCTCCAACCCGAACATCGCCGCCGTGCTGATGGTTGGTCTGGGTTGTGAAGGTTTCCAGATCGGCCGCTGGAAGGAAGCCTATAATATCGTCGAGAGTGACACGTTCCGCAGCCTGACGATCCAGGAAGTCGGTGGCACGCGCAAGACCATGGAGGCAGGCATTGCTGCCGTACGCGACATGCTGCCGACCGCCGCCAATGTGAAACGTGAGACCATTCCGGCATCAGAACTCATGCTCGCCCTGCAGTGTGGCGGTTCCGACGGCTACTCCGGCATCACCGCCAACCCGGCGCTCGGTGCTGCCGTCGATCTTCTGGTGCAGCAGGGCGGCACTGCGATCCTTTCGGAAACACCGGAGATTTACGGAGCCGAGCATCTGCTCATCGAGCGTGCTTCCAACCCGGAGGCTGTCGAGCGCCTGCAATCGATCATCGCCTGGTGGGAGGACTATACCGCCCGCAACAAAATGGAAATGAACAATAATCCTTCACCCGGGAACAAGGCTGGGGGCTTGACCACGATCCTGGAAAAGTCCCTCGGGGCCGTGGCCAAATCCGGCACGACACCACTTGAAGCGGTTTACGGTTATGCGGAGCCTGTCACGTCGCATGGGCTCGTTTTCATGGACACGCCCGGGTATGACCCGGTCTCGGCCACGGGACAGGTCGCGGGCGGTGCCAACATACTCGCCTTCACCACAGGGCGCGGCTCGGCATATGGCTGCAAGCCGACACCATCGATCAAGCTTGCCACCAATACGCCGATGTATACCCAGATGATCGAGGACATGGACATCAATTGCGGCGATGTGCTCGACGGCGTGTCGATCAAGGACAAGGGCCGCGAGATTTTCGAGCATATTCTGAAGATCGCCTCGGGCCAGCGCAGCAAATCCGAAGAACTCGGCTACGGCGATGCTGAATTCGTGCCCTGGCAGATCGGCGCCACGATGTAAGGCTCTAGAGTCTGTCATGCCTAGATAGAACTGTTCTATTTAGGCATGACAGACTCTATGCGGTGGTCTGCTGCTGTTTGGCGCGGGCTACGATCTGCGTCGGATTGACAAAACGCAGCGCGGGTCAGCTCGAACATCGCTACAGTACGCACCAGAACCAGCAGCAAGGCCGCCAGAATACCAGGCAGCAGCATGGGCAACAGCACATGTCTGAACAGCTGGAATGTTCCGGCGCAAAAGCCAGCGCACGCGCTGGATCTATGGAGAGCCAGATCGAACTGCCAAGCTCGGCCGTCCGCGGCGCATGAGATTTGATATATTAATCTATCAGATCGGGACAGCAAGGGCTTTCGCGCCTTATGACGTCATCCCGGCAACGGTTCGTGCCGCACCATCCTCTAGAAGCTTTTCCAGAGCGCGGCCGACGGTTTGGCGAAATTCCAGGTTTCCGGGAAGGTCTTTACCGAATATCTGGTCAAAACCGAGATAGGCATTCAGAAGGTCGTCAGAGGATATTTTCCCGGTCGTACGCTGTTTGAATTGGTCAGTGAGCGGATCGCGCACATCGATCGGCTTGCCGTTTTCGTCCACTCCCGTAGCGTAGCGCATCCAGCCGGCGACGCCGAGAGCGAGACGGTCGAAAGGCTTCTTCTGCTCCAAACGCTGCCGGATCGTGTTCAGCAGGCGTTGCGGCAGTTTCTGCGAGCCGTCCATGGCGATCTGCCACGTGCGATGGCGCAGGGCCGGGTTGCGAAAGCGTTCGCGTAGCTGAGCCTTATAGGCGTCCAGATCAAACCCTGGAAGCGGCGGAAGTGTCGGCGTGATTTCCTCGTCCATCATTGCTTCAATGAAAGTACTGAAGCCTTCCGCCTTCATCACATCGGAGACGGTTTCATGACCCGCGAGATAACCGAGATAAGCCAAGGTTGAGTGGCTGCCATTCAACAGCCGGAGTTTCATCAGTTCGAATGCATCGACATTATCGACGAATGTTGCGCCGAATCTCTCCCATGTCGGACGGCCGGAAGGGAAATGATCTTCCACCACCCACTGTGTGAAGGGCTCGGTCATGATAGGCCATGCATCGAATAGTCCAGTGGCCTGGGCCGTCATGGTACGATCTGCATCGGTCGTAGCCGGGACAATCCGGTCAACCATGGTCGAAGGAAAGGCGATGTTTTCGCCAATATATCGCCCAAGCGCAGCATCGCGCAGTTCGGCAAAACGTGTAACCACGCGCTTCAGCGTTTCGCCATTGGAGGGAAGGTTATCGCAGGACAACAGCGTGAAAGGCTCGGTACCATTGGCACGGCGCCGAGCCAACGCTTCTACGATAAAACCGATGGCCGAGCGCGGCGCGGCAAGATCAGCAAGGTCGTGGATGATATCGGCATGAGATTCGTCGAGCGATACCGTGGCGGGCGAATAGCAATACCCCTTTTCCGTCACGGTCAAGGAAACGATCCTGACGTCGGGATCTGTCATTGCCGCGAGTACCGATTCCGGATTTTCGGGTGCGACCAGAACTTTTGCGACGCTGCCGATCACACGGAAGCTATCCCCGTCCCCATCGCGGGATGCGACCATATAAAGTCCGTCTTGCGGTTCGATTGCCTCTCTCGTATCGCTACTGCGCAACGAAACACCCAGTATGCACCAGCGATTGTCGCCACTGGCGATTACGCTGTCCGTATAGACGGCCTGATGTGCCCTGTGAAACGCACCAATGCCGAGATGCACGATACCAATGCGAACCTTGCTTCGATCATAGCCGGGTTGCTTCACATTTGTTGCCAGATGATGCAGCGTCGCGTCGGAGAGGCGGAGCTTTTCAGTCATTCGGTGCCTGCATTTGTAGTGTCTATTTTCAAAGCTTGTAGGCCTGTTTCGCCAGCCCGTAGGCAAGGTCGTGCGCAACCTCATGCGCCTCATCCTCATTCAACCGGTGATCGGCGACAAGCCGAGCCAGATACGCGCAATCGACGCGCCGGGCCATGTCGTGCCGCGCGGGAATGGATAAATAGGCGCGCGTATCGTCGTTAAAGCCGACCGTATTGTAGAAACCGGCTGTCTCCGTGGTCAGTTCACGGAAGCGGCGCATACCTTCCGGACTATCATGGAACCACCAGGCTGGGCCAAGGCGCAAGGCGGGATAATGGCCCGCCAAGGGGGCAAGTTCCCGGCTGTAACTGGTTTCATCGAGCGTGAACAGAATGAGCGTCAGCCGAGGATCATTGCCAAACGCATCGAGCAGAGGTTTCAGTTCCTCGACATAGCCGGTAGAACGCGGAATATCGGCGCCCTTGTCCGCACCAAACCGTTCGAAAAGAGCAGGATTGTGATTTCGATATGAGCCGGGATGTATCTGCATGACCAGACCATCCTCGACGCTCATTCGCGCCATTTCCGTCAGCATTTGCGCGCGGAAGAGGTCGGCGTCTTCAGGCGAAGCGCCTTTCAGCACGCGTTCGAACAAAGCTGACGCTGCGGAGACAGAAAGATCAGCGGTACGCGCGTTCGGATGCCCGTGATCGCTGGACGTGGCGCCACGCTGTTTGAAATAGGCACGGCGCACCCGATGCGCTTCGAGATACCCCTCATAGTCGAGCTTGGTGCCTGCTAGTGCAACGAAATCCTCAACGTTGGCGAGGAAGTCTGCACGCGATGCATCTACGACGGCATCAGGACGATAGGCGGGAACGACGCGGCCATCCCAGCCTGACTTCAAGATCGCATAGTGCGCAGCAAGTTCATCAGTCGCTGCATCGGTCGTCGATATGACTTCGATGCCAAATTGTTTGTAGAGCGCCCGAGGACGCAGGGAGGGTTGCGTCAGGCGCTCTGCAATCCGGTCATAAAGCGCCTCTGCATTCTTCTCGTCAAGCCGCTCCTCAATGCCGAAAACCGTTTCCAGAGCATGCTCGAACCAGAGGCGGGAGGGTGTCCCCCGAAACAGATAGAAGTGCTTCGCAAACAGCTGCCATATCTTGCGGCCGTCAACTTCCACCGGCCCGCCATCCTGACGTGGTACGCCTAGATCTTCGAGCCTCACACCCTGCGAGTAGAGCATGCGAAAAATATAGTGATCTGGTTTGACGAACAGGCTGGCCGGGTCCGGAAAAGCCTCGTCATTGGCATACCAAAGGGGGTCAGTGTGACCATGCGGCGAGATGATCGGCAGCCTCTCGATCACGCTGAACAGACGGCGGGCAATTCCTCGTGCATCGGGCTCGATCGGGAAAAGTCGGTCAGGATGAAGTGCCATTATGCGTCCTTGCTACCATCGTTCGTGTGCCTTGCCCTGGATCCCAGGTCGTCATGGCAGTTTATGATGGCAGTCGTCCCGTTTGTGAACATCGATAACGATGATCTTGGCGAACAGTAAATAATAATATATTAGTATGTCAACCGAAACTATGCTTACGATATCGTCGCATAACGGCGGTCTCGGACTATGAATTCAAATGGAATTCCATCATTCAATAGATCGGATGATCTGTGAATATGGAAAATGGAGCACTGCAATGACAGCAGAGAACCAGGGAGAAAAAGGCTTAGCCATTGCAGCGCCGCCCGAGGCGCAAACGTCAGGTGTCAATCGCGGTGCGCGCCCCGGAGCGCGCGGGGCACCAGCCGGGCGGATGACCACTGCCACCGCAATTTACCGAGAACTCCACGCAGCCATCGTATCGATGGAAATGACACCGGGAACGGCCCTCAACGAGAAGGTCCTGACCGAACGGTTCGGCGTCAGTCGCACGCCGGTGCGCGAGGCGTTGATCCGCCTGGTTGAAGACGGACTTGTCGATGTCTTTCCGCAATCAGGAACATTTGTTGCCCGTATTCCTGTTGCGCTGATCCCCGAGGCCGTCGTGATCCGCCAGGCGCTCGAGGGAGCAACAGTGGAGCGTGCAGCGGCGGTCGCAACGGCCAAGGATGTCGAATGGCTTGATGAAATCCTCGCCCGCCAGCGCTTCTTTGCTGATCGTCAGAACACGAGCGCGTTTCACGAGGCCGACGAGGCCTTCCACGAAGCGATTGCCGGAATTTCCGGCCATCCCGGCATCTGGCACTATCTCAAGCCGGTGAAAGTGCAGATCGATAGGGCGCGGCGCATGACGTTACCGGGTTTGGGCCGCATGGAGCATGTCCTGTCCGAGCATCAGATCATCCGTAATGCCATTGAAGCCCATGACGTGCCCGCCGCCTGTGCGGCGATGAAACAGCATCTGAACGCCGTCATCCCCGATATTGAAACCTTGAGAAAGAGCCATCCTGGATCATTTGTCTGATAGGGATTGGCGATGTAATTTGACGGAGGAATGAATGCGTCAGGCATGGCGATGGTTTGGCCCAAAAGCCGGTGTCTCACTCGATAATGTACGGCAGGCCGGCGCGACCGATATCGTTTCGGCGCTCCACGAAGTGCCCATCGGTGAAGCGTGGACAATAGCGCAGGTGCACGAGCGCAAATCACTGATTGAATCAACACCTGCAGGGCGGACGCCGCTGACCTGGTCGGTCGTCGAGAGCATTCCGATTCCTGATGCGGTGAAGCGCCTCGGCGGTGCTGCCAAGGATGAGATTGCCGCCTGGATCGCCAGCATGGAGGCAGTCGCGGCAAACGACATCAAGGTCATCTGCTATAACTTCATGCCTGTGGTCGACTGGTGCCGTACCGATCTCGACTATGTCACGCCGACCGGGTCGACGGCCATGCGCTTCGACCACAACGTCTTCGCTGTATTCGATTTGCACATCCTGCAGCGAAAGGGCGCCGAAAATGATTACTCAGAAGCTGACCGCGAGATTGCCAGCGACCTTTATAAAGCCATGGGCGCACCAGAAATCGCTGATCTTACGCGCAATATTGCCAGCGCGCTCCCTGGCTCGACCACTGAACCGCTGACCATACCGGCGTTCCGCGACAAGCTCGAAACCTATTCCGGCATCGATGCGAACCGGTTGCGTCAGCATCTGGTTGAATTCCTGGCGGCTGTGACACCGGTCGCCGAAAAGCTGGGTGTCAAGCTGACCCTGCATCCGGATGATCCGCCCCGTTCGCTCTTCGGCCTGCCGCGTATTGCCTCCACCGAGGTGGATTATGCGGCGCTGTTCGATGCGGTACCCTCGCCTGCAAATGGCATGTGCTTTTGTACAGGCAGTCTTGGTGTGCGGGCCGACAATGACCTGCCCGAGATCGCCAGGCGCTTTGCTTCGCGCATTCACTTCACCCATCTGCGGGCGACGACCCGCGAGGGTGATGGCCGCAGCTTCCACGAAGCAGCTCACCTCGAAGGCGACGTGGATATGGTCGCGGTGTTGCGCAAACTCCTCATCGAAGACCACAAGCGCGACAGGGCCAACAGCATTATTTTCCGCTCCGATCATGGGCACCGCATGCTCGACGATCTGAACAAGGACGTGACGCCCGGTTATCCGGCAATTGGTCGCCTGCGCGGTCTTGCCGAACTGCGCGGTATCATCCACGCTTTGGATGCCTCCGCGCTCGTATAATCCGGGCTGATTTTCTGGTTTTTAAAGCCCTGGTTTTCACGAGCCGGGGCTTTTCTACATCCGAAGGTACACCGATTTTTCTACGTATTCGCCAACATGCGGTCGCCGCTAAATAACTTTGTTAGAATTCATCACATTGTGGCCATATTCTCGGCCGTTGGCAGTCATACCGCATTTAACTGCAAGCATACGTCATCACTTTTTGAGTCATATTAAGACAAGTTTTTTGAGTAACTTAGACCATATGCTCGATTGATCTCGAGAAAGTTTCCAAAACGGGTCACCTCAAGGCCACATTTCTCCAAAATAGAGAGAGCTACTCGCTCACGCCACGATCTACTTGCCCGGGGGTCAATCTTTATGCGTGTGTCTTCAGTCCGGCAATTCTGCCGCGGGCTACTCAAAGTGTGAATTTCACATGGTTTCTTTCGCAAGTGTCCGCACGGCGCTTATTTCATCCATCCTTTTTCTGATGTTGGGCGCTGTATCCGCCAGTGCCGGTTCGGCCTGTGGCGGTGCTTCCTGGTACGCTCTCCATTCCAGAACCGCTTCTGGCGAGAGGATGAATCCCTCCGCTCTCACCGCCGCTCATCGCACCTTGCCGCTCGGCTCGCGGGTCAAGGTAACCAACCAGCGCAATGGCAAGACGGTCGTAGTACGCATCAACGATCGCGGCCCGTTTGTCAGGGGCCGCATGCTCGATCTTTCCAAAGGCGCGGCCGGCCGCCTTGGCTTTATCGGCGCTGGTCACACCAATATCTGCATGGCCCGTTTGTAACTCGCAGGATGTTGATGCCGTCTCGGCATTGACCTTGATCATTGAACGTGACATCGCCATGTGAACACTCCTAATCCACGGGGACGTTCCATGGCACTCAAAGTCGCGGTCCAGATGGACCATATCAAATCGATCCGGATCGCCGGCGATACAACTTTTGCGCTTTGCCTCGAGGCGCAAAAGCGCGGCCATGCACTCTACCACTATACCCCTGACCGGCTCAGTATGCGCGACGGCGTGGTTTCTGCGCGCGTTGAAGAACTCAGCGTCCGCGATATCGAAGGCGATTATTATACGCTGGGAGAACAGGTTTCACGCGATCTGTCGGAAATGGACGTGGTTCTGCTACGCCAGGACCCGCCCTTCGACATGAATTACATCACGACCACGCACATGCTGGAGCGGATCCATCCGAAGACGCTTGTCGTCAACGATCCTGCCTGGGTGCGCAACAGCCCCGAGAAGATTTTCGTCACCGAGTTTCCCGATCTGATGCCGGAAACACTGATCACCAAGGATCCATTGGAAATCGCGGCATTCCGCAAGGAATTCGGTGATATCATTCTGAAACCGCTTTATGGCAATGGCGGCGCAGGTGTATTTCACCTGGCCGATGGCGACCGCAACTTGACGTCATTGCTGGAAATGTTCGGCCAGATGTTCCGCGAATCGTTCATTGCACAGCGTTATTTGAAAGATGTGCGCTCGGGTGACAAACGTATCATCCTGATCGATGGCGAGCCTGTTGGCGCGATCAACCGAGTGCCATCTGAAACCGATTCTCGCTCCAACATGCACGTGGGCGGCCGCGCCGAAAAGACCGAACTCACGGATCGTGAACGCGAAATCTGCGCTCGGATCGGTCCGTCCTTGCGAGAGCGCGGCTTCATTCTGGTGGGCATTGACGTGATCGGCGACTATATGACCGAGATCAATGTCACTTCTCCGACGGGCGTTCGGGAGGTCAAGCGCTTTGGCGGTGCCGATATTGCCGCGCTGTTTTGGGATGCGGTGGAAGCCAAACGCCCGTAGCTCATCCTTCCGATCTGTTCCCTTATTGTTCTTGTCATGCGGATTGAAGTGTGCTGATGTGTGTTCATCAGCATGCTTCATTTTTTAAACGACTGCATTTTCAAGAAAGATTTCATGGTTACCCGCGTTCGTACGGTTGCCTTTCAAGGTATTGAAGCCCAGCCCGTAGATGTGCAGGTGATGATTGCCCCCGGCAAAATGGGAATGCATATCGTCGGTCTTCCGGACAAGGCAGTCGCCGAAAGCCGGGAACGTGTCCAGGCGGCCTTGCATGCCTCCGGGCTTTCAATGCCGGTCAAGAAGGTTACGGTGAATCTCGCGCCTGCCGATTTGCCCAAGGAGGGAAGCCATTACGATCTGCCGATCGCCGTGGGGTTGATGGCAGGGCTTGGCGCCATGCCTGCCGACGCGCTGCAGAATTATGTGGTGCTCGGTGAACTGTCACTTGATGGAACTATTACTCATGTCGCGGGCGTGCTGCCCGCAGCAATTGCTGCCAACCGACAAGACAAAGGCCTCATATGCCCGGCATCGTGCGGCCCGGAAGCCGCATGGGCCGGCTCCGACATCGACATCCTCGCGCCACGCAGTTTGATTCAGCTTGCTAATCATTTTCGCGGCACACAAGTCTTGTCGCGTCCTGAGCCGGTCATGCAGACCAGCGCTACAGGACTGCCAGATCTTGCAGATATAAGAGGCCAGGAAAGTGCGAGGCGCGCGCTCGAGGTCGCCGCAGCGGGCGGACACAACCTCTTGATGATGGGCCCGCCAGGGTCCGGCAAATCCATGCTGGCGCAGCGTCTGCCCTCTATTCTGCCGCCACTGCTGCCGCGTGAGCTGCTGGATGTCTCGATGATCGCCTCGATCGCGGGTGAACTAATGGGCGGCAAGTTGACGGACAGGCGGCCATTCCGCGCGCCTCATCACTCGGCGTCCATGGCAGCTATGGTTGGGGGCGGCATTCGAGCAAGGCCGGGGGAAGTCTCGCTGGCCCACCGCGGCGTACTGTTTCTCGATGAGTTCCCCGAGTTTACGCCGCAAGTCCTTGATTCCCTTCGCCAGCCTTTGGAGACTGGCGAATGCATGATTGCGCGCGCCAATCACCGTATCTCCTACCCGGCGCAAATCCAGCTTGTCGCGGCTATGAACCCGTGCCGTTGCGGCATGGCCGGGGAACCCGGTCACCAATGTGCGAGGGGCCCACGATGCCGGCAGGATTATCAGGCAAGGATTTCTGGCCCCCTGCTGGATCGTATCGACATCAGGATTGATGTCCCGTCGGTGAGCGCTAGCGATCTCATACGCCCGCATTCATCTGAAAGCAGCGCATCCGTCGCTGAACGGGTTGCGCGGGCCCGGGCAATCCAAAAGAGACGTTACGAGGAATTGGGTTTTCCAACGATCACCACAAACGCGCAGTGCTCCGTTGCTCTGATCGAACAGGTGGCACGACCGGATGGATCCGGTCTTTCCTTGCTTCAACAGGCGAGCGAGCAAATGCGTTTCTCCGCCCGTGCCTATCATCGCGTGCTGAAAGTTGCGCGGACCCTTGCAGACCTTGACGGACACGAAATCGTCGGGCGCATTCATCTTGCCGAAGCTATTTCATATCGGATGGGAGCGGACACGATGTCGACAGCTTGAGCAGAGCTAGCTCACGACACGATTTCGTTAACACACACACAAAAACTGCCAGACCTTCCGATCTGGCAGTTCGAATAGATTGACGTCGCTTCGCCCGATTATTGGACCGAACCAACCAGAATATTCGTGGGCGCCTCAATGCTGACCCAGCGACCCGAATTGTTGGTCGCTTGGCGTTTAAGGTAGGTATATGGGGTTTCTGACCAGTTTTTTACGCCGTCAACAAGGTTGTCGAGGACGAAGTCGCCCTTGTCAGTGCGGACGGTCAGCACAGCGTGACCTTCGCCATCGGGCTTGCGCACCACGGTAATCAATAGATTGGCCGGAGAAATTCCCGACTGCATCAGATCACGGCGCTTCAAAAGGACATAATCCTCGCAATCGCCCACCTTGTCGGGATAGGCCCAATATTCCTCCACGCCGTAGATTTCCATATCCGTCAACGGCTTGATCTTGTGGTTGTCATTGCTGTTGACGTTGACGATCAACTGCCAGAAATCATGGTTCATCTTTTCAGGCATGACATTCCGGCTGCGGATAGCGCATTCTTCCGGCAGTCTCTTGCAAAATTCATAATGGCCGATTGGCTGTGATGTCAGACCGCCAGTGGTCATGAATGCTTCGGAGGCAAAAGCGTTTGCGCCAAGCATGCCCATGAAGAGCGCCGCGGCGACACCTATGGTCTTTACAACCCCTGCTACCCCGAACATGCTTTACTCCAGCCCCGATCGCTATCCTTAACAAAACGTTAATGGCGGGAGGGGACGTGAGTCAATCACAATGGCGCCACGATCCAGCCATTGTTAATATATGGTTAAAATTTGAATTTTCGGAACTCCGCAATATTCATGAGAGATCATAAGCCGAAAGGAAACCACAATGGCCCGCCGATCCGACGGTGCAAATCGCTGTGATCAAACAAGACAAGCCACTGATTTTTCTCGATTTTACAATTCGACGGCCCCCGTGATAAACCGAGGTATCCGATCATAACGCGGCGTCGGTCAGTGTCGTCCCGGTACATCCACCGGCCTAGCGTCACGCACGCTTGACGATCGGAGTCACGTTGGTCCTGCGGTTCATTTGTGCGTGATCATTAACGAACTGGACAATGCGTGGAGCAATCTCCGCGCGAAACCGCGAGCCATTGAATACGCCGTAATGGCCAACCTTCGGTTGCAGGTAATGCATACGCATCTCGTCCGGAATATTGACGCACAGTGTCTGGGCAGCCTTGGTCTGGCCGACGCCGGAGATATCGTCGTTCTCCCCTTCGACTGTCAGTAGCGCAACATTGCGAATAGCGGCGGGATTGACCGGGAGGCCCCGGTGAGTCATTTCGCCTTTCGGCAATGCCTGGCGGACGAATACCGTATCCACAGTCTGCAAATAGAATTCCGCGGTCAAATCCATGACCGCGAGGTATTCATCATAGAATTCACGATGCTTGTCGGCGGAATCGCCATCTTCGTGCACGAGATGCATGAAGAATTCCTTGTGGGCAGTGATGTGGCGATCGAGATTCATACTCATGAAGCCGGACAACTGCAGGAACCCCGGGTAGACATCACGCATGAACCCGCCATGCGGCCACGGCACCGACATGATTACGTTATCGCGGAACCAGTTGATCCCCTTTTCTTCCGCCAGCTTGTTGACGGCAGTCGGATTCTTGCGGGTGTCGATCGGCCCGCCCATCAACGTCATGCTGGAAGGAGCGAATCTGTCACCATTGGTCTCCATGATGGAAACTGCAGCAAGCACCGGAACGGATGGCTGACAGACGGCCACGACATGGGCATCTTCGCCCAATGCATGAAGCATTTCAATAACATAGTCGATATAATCATCGAGATCGAATTTACCGTCGCTAAGCGGCACGGTGCGCGCATCGACCCAATCGGTAATATAGACCTCAGCATGCGGCAGCAACGCTTCCACCGTGCCACGAAGCAAAGTCGCATAGTGACCCGACATTGGTGCCACCACGAGAATCTTCGGGTCGGCGGGACGTTTGGCACTCAATGCGCGCTTGAAATGGATGACGTTACAGAATGGTTTCGACCAGACGATTTTTTCTTTTATGTCTGTTTCGACACCGTCAACGATCGTCGTCGGCAAGCCGAAGGAGGGTTTGCCGTAGCATCGCGTCGTGCGTTCGAACAGCTCGCACATGGCGGTAACCGAGCGTCCGACCACCGTTTGAGACAATGGATTCAAGGGGTTATCATAGAACAGCTTGGTGGCGTCGGCGAGTGCGCGATAGGGTTGGAGTGCGGCATGGTTCAGTTCATAGAGCTGATAAAACATCCAATTTCCGATCGATCAACGCAAAGTCAGTTCCAAGAACGCCTCCCTTAAATATGAAAGATTTCTTGACTGGTCAGCGACCGTAACCGGTTTCCTCAATATTGCAATGCAACAATGGGATAAGATCGGGTATAAATGTTCACAACTTCGCGTGCTGGAAACCACGGCCCGCCAGCGATCAAGCGCCTTCGACGACCAGCATCTCTCCATCAGCAACGGTAATGCGAATTGCCTTAGCTGCTTGATATTCCACAGAATTATAGCAATCGAGGGCGGCCTGAACCGAGGGAAATTCGATGACCACGTTGCGGCCACGAGCCTGACCTTCAAGCACATGGTACTGGCCGCCACGAGCCAGGAAATTGGCACCGTATTTCTCAAATGCAGGCTTGGCTGTGGAAATATAGTCCTTGTAGCGTTCCGCGTCCCTGACATCGATCCGTGCGATCCAATATCCTTTGGCCATTTCCTCTACCTTCCACAATCAAATTACACCAGCAGGTTGATATTCTTACCCCAGTTCCGGGTGTTCATGCGCCAGAATCAAACAATTCTTGTCCCAATTTCAGGCAAAGTCGCCCAATCTTCACCCCATCCCAGCACTTACGCCAGCCATTTCTGCAAGAATTGCCTTGGCGGCCGATTTCCGGTCTGAAGCGCCGACGATCGGCCGGCCAATCACCAGATGGCTTGCTCCGGAGCGCAGCGCATCGGCTGGTATCATCACCCGCTTCTGATCGCCCGCGTCGGCACCGGCCGGACGGATTCCGGGTGTGACGATTGCCAGCTCCGGTCCGACGATCTTGCGGACGGCGGCGGCTTCCGTTGCCGCACAGACGATCCCGCCCATTCCCGCCTGAAGCGCCTGCTCGGCTCGGATGAGGACCAGCGTATGGGGATCGTGCTCGTAGCCTGCATCGGCCAGGTCCTGCTCGTCCATCGAAGTCAGCACCGTTACACCGAGAAGACAAAGGTCCGATCCCCTGGCTGCCTCGACGGCCGCCCTCATCGCCTTGGGGTAGGCGTGCAAGGTGAGCATGGAAACGCCCATCCTGACGATGTTCTCGACGCCTTTGGCGACGGTATTGTCTATGTCGAGAAGTTTCATGTCGAGAAAGACTTTCTTGCCCGAACTGACAAGTTCGCTGGCAAAGCCAAGGCCGCCGGCAAATGCCAGCTGATAGCCGATCTTGTAGAATGACACCGTATCGCCAAGTTCGGCGACCGCCTGTTCGGCTGCTTTCAATGTCGGCACATCAAGTCCGACGATCAGGCGCTCGCGCAAGGCCGCATCCGTCATGACAACTCACCCTTTTTGTTGATCGAACCTCAATCGCACAGATCAACCGGATAGGAAATATGCTAGCGGCGAGAAATGGCGAATCTCGTTTGATCGATCAAGGATTGGCACGTGCGCTGCATCGATTTGGCAGTTCGCTCATCCTTGAACGAACCATCCTCGGCGAATGCGTCCTGGGCGCGCGGCACCGAACATTGTTCCGTAATGATCTGGGTGCCAACATTCATCATGACGGAGCGCAGGTGATAGAGGCCGCGAGCACCTGCGAAATTGCCGTCCGAAGACGAGCACAGCGCCACGACCTTTCCGGCATAGGGCTTCAGCGGCTTGTCGCCGTCCTTCGAGATGCGGCTGACCCAATCGATGGTATTCTTCACAAGCGGCGGGATCGACGAGTTATATTCCGGCGATGCGATCAAAATGCCATCATGCGCGGCGAACAGCCGGCCAAGTTTCATGGCATTTTCCGGAATGCCTTTTTCCTGTTCCAGATCCTGATCCATGAGCGGCAGCGGATAGTCGATCAGTGCAATCCGTGTGACATCGGCGCCAAGTTCCACCAGCGTCCTGACTGCAACATTCGCAACCTGGCCACTAAAGGCGCCCGTACGATTCGAGCCCGCGAAAACAAGAATTTTCGGCAGCATTGAGTCCCCTCTGAGGAGTTTATCAGATTACGGCGAAACTATAGGAGATCAATCGACCCGGCGGTAGACCCACAAACGCGCCGGCGGCACATTACGGATGATGAAATCGAGATGTTCGATCTTGTAATTGCCACGCCCGGCCGGAACCGGCGACATCGGCCCATAGGTGATCTGCACAATCGGACGGCCATGCGGAATACGGCGCAGCAAATCTTCGATGATCTTGACGCGGTCACCGACGGGGAAATTCAAAAGCGGTACGGCTGAAACGACCGAATCGAATTTCTGCTCGCGTTTGTCGCCAAGGGTCACGTCCAGGTCGAAGGCATCGCCCTCGATGATATTCACGCCGGGAAAATCCTCGCGCAAATGCTCGGCAAAATCCGCTGAATATTCGACGCTGTAGAGTTTGGACGGAGCAACACCGCGATCGAGAATTGCGCGGGTGATAACGCCGGTGCCCGGCCCCAGCTCAAGCACGGGAAGGCCCGAGTGCGGGTTGACGACACTGGCCATGCGGCGCGCGGTAATGGAACTTGTCGGCAGGATCGAGCCCACGGCCTTGGGGCCATGCATCCATCCCTTGAAGAACCGGATCTCCTCGCCGAACTTTTCGGCCAGTTTTTTTCCCAAGGGTCGTGACATCCCGCTTATCCTCCGTCGCAGCAAGAGCAAATTTTGCCTATGGAGAACCAGTTCTGTTTCTCGGATGGCGAGACAATTCACTAGGAAGGTGGCGAGGCCGATGTTTTTCCATCGGACGAAGCCGCCTGACAAAGTGGGTGTCCGCCAGCCGGAAACCCGAAGGGCCGGGTGAATGTGCTTCAAATCCTTCGGGCTTTGGCTTCGTCCGATGGATAAACATCGGCCTCGCCAAATCCCTCGACCTTGAACCACATTCCCTCCGGCAGAACGGCTCTCAATAGGCAAAACTTGCTCTGGACAAGTTTATGACGCAACCTATGGCGGAAGCAAGACCGACACCCGGAAAAGTTCCAATAAAATTATTCGCTTAGACCCTCGAAGAACTCTTTCATCCGCGCGAAGAAGCCCGACGATTGCGGGCTGTTGTCCTGCGACGAGATGCGGTCGAACTCTTCCAGCAACTCGCGCTGACGCTTGTTGAGGTTTTGCGGCGTCTCGATTGCGATCTGAATATAGAGGTCACCCATGGCCGGCTGGCGCAGGACCGGCATGCCTTTGCCCTTCAGGCGGAATTGCTTGGCGTTCTGCGTACCGTCAGGAATCTTGACACGCGTCTGCGTGCCGTCGAGCGTCGCTACCTCGAACTGACCGCCAAGCGCCGCGGTCGTCATCGAGATGGGCACTTTGCAATAAAGATCGGCACCATCGCGCTGGAAGAATTCATGCGGCTTCAACGAGAGGAAAATATAAAGATCGCCGGCGGGGCCGCCACGCAGGCCCGCTTCGCCCTCGCCCGTCAGCCGGATACGCGTGCCATCTTCGATGCCAGCGGGAATATTGACCGAAAGAGCGCGCTCCTCGGTTATACGCCCCTGGCCACTGCATTTGGGGCAAGGATCCTTGATGATCTGGCCGCGGCCATGGCAGGTCGGGCAGGTGCGTTCGATCGAGAAGAAACCTTGCGCCGCCCGAACACGCCCGGAGCCGCTGCACATGCTGCAGGTGACCGGCTGCGTACCTGGCCTGGCTCCACTGCCTGAACATTCGTCACAGGTGATCGAAGTCGGGACCCTGATCTGCGCCGTCTTGCCCGCATAGGCTTCTTCCAGCGTTATTTCCATATTGTAACGCAGATCAGCGCCGCGCTCGCGTCCGCCTGACCGGCGCTGGCGTCCGCCGCCCATCATCTCGCCGAAAATATCTTCGAAAATATCAGCAAAGCCACCGGCGCCGCCAAAGCCGCCGCCGCCATTCATCCCGCCGTTTTCGAAGGCAGCATGACCGAACCGGTCATAGGCAGCACGTTTCTGCGGGTCCTTCAGGGTTTCATAGGCCTCGCCTATTTCCTTGAAGCGGTGCTCGGCATCGGCATCGCCCGGATTCTTGTCAGGGTGAAATTGCATTGCCAGTTTACGGAAAGCGCTCTTCAGCTCTTTCTCATCAGCGCTTTTGGCTACGCCGAGGGTTTCGTAATAGTCAGCCTTCATCCAGACACTCGTTCCCAGAAAATCGCAAACGCTTCTTCAGAAGCACATTTAAAGCCGGTATTTAGGTGCTCACGGCCGAGAATGCCATAGCCAACTTATATTGATTCGCCCGAAATGGCGCATATTTGCTGATTATTGCGTTTGTGTGGCAAGTGCTCCACGAATGTTTCTTTTGCTTTTCCGTAGTCGGATGCTATTTCGCGCTGTTGCAATTGGTAGTAAGCTTACCTACCACAGTGCTTTCGGAGAACCCTAGCCATGGCAAATGTTGAAAAAGTGAGCGTTGCTCTCACTCCTGAAATGGCAACCATGATGCGCCAGGCGGTGGAAGCTGGGGAATATGCATCCGCGAGCGAAGTCATGCGCGAGGCTCTGCGCGAATGGAAGCTTCGGCGAACCGAGCGCCAGCGAGCTCTCGACGAACTTGGCCGTCTTTGGGATGAAGGAGTTGCAAGCGGTCCGCCTGTAGCGAGGGACGAAGCCTTTATTCGCATTAAAAGCGAGCTTGACGCCAAACTTGGAAAACACGCAACACGATGATTGTCCGCCTTCGCCCCCAAGCCGAGACGGATATCGAAAGAATCGTTCTTTACATCGCCGAAGATAGCCCAACTGCGGCGCGGCGCTGGTATGATGAAATTTATGATCTATGTGGCCGTGTCGGAGAAATGCCGCGGATGGGCACTGCGAGGCCGGAGGTACGACCGGATCTGCGCACATTTCCCATGGGAAATTATCTTGTTCTCTATCGCGAAATCGATAAGGACGTGGAGATCGTGCGCGTGATCCATAGTGCGCGACAGTGGCAGGAATTGCTGTAGTTATCGGTCGGGCATGTTGATTTAAAGTTCTATCTAAATTTTCGCCATTAGGTCACACTCTGGCAGTCTATGTGAACACTGCTAAACACCTGAATGGTCATAAAAAGCCCGGCACGAGGCCGGGCTTTTCGTTTGGAACTCAGTCGTCGGCCGGTTAAGCAGACTTCTTCTTGCCGTCTTCGTCGATTTCTTCGAAATCGGCATCGACGACATCATCATCCGCCTTGGCGGTCGCATCGGCTTCGCCACCTTCGGCAGAAGCGGCCTCGGCAGCCTGTGAGGCTTCATACATGGCCTGACCAAGCTTCATCGAAACTTCGGCAAGCGTCTGGGTCTTTGCCTTGATTACCTCGGCATCGTCGCCTTCGACCGCCGTCTTCAACTCGGCAAGTGCCGTTTCGATCGATGCCTTGTCCTCGGCCGAAACCTTGTCGCCATAATCCTTGAGCGACTTCTCGGTCGAATGGACCAAAGCTTCAGCCTGGTTCTTCGACTCGACGGCCTCGCGGCGCTTCTTGTCGCTTTCGGCGTTGGCTTCGGCGTCCTTGACCATCTTTTCGATATCGGCGTCAGAGAGACCACCGGATGCCTGGATACGGATCTGGTGCTCCTTGCCCGTGCCCTTGTCCTTGGCCGAGACGTTGACGATACCATTGGCGTCGATGTCGAACGTCACCTCGATCTGCGGAACGCCACGCGGTGCGGGCGGAATGCCGACGAGGTCGAACTGGCCGAGAGACTTGTTGTCGGCAGCCATTTCACGCTCGCCCTGGAAGACGCGGATCGTCACGGCGGACTGGCTGTCCTCGGCCGTGGAGAAGGTCTGCGACTTCTTGGTCGGGATCGTGGTGTTGCGCTCGATCAGACGGGTAAAGACACCGCCAAGTGTTTCGATGCCGAGCGAAAGCGGGGTAACGTCGAGCAGGAGAACATCCTTGACGTCGCCCTGCAGGACGCCGGCCTGAATGGCAGCACCCATGGCAACAACTTCGTCAGGATTGACGCCCTTGTGGGGTTCCTTGCCGAAGAAGGCTTTCACGATTTCCTGGATCTTCGGCATGCGGGTCATACCGCCGACGAGAACCACTTCATCGATCTCGCCAGCCTTGAGGCCGGCATCCTTGAGCGCCGACTTGCAAGGCTCGACAGTGCGCTGAACCAGATCATCGACCAGGCTCTCGAACTTGGCACGCGACAGTTTCATCGTCAGGTGCTTCGGGCCGGTAGCGTCGGCGGTGATGAAGGGCAGGTTGATTTCCGTCTGCTGGGCGGACGAAAGCTCGATCTTGGCCTTTTCGGCAGCTTCCTTGAGGCGCTGCAGAGCCAGCTTGTCGTTCTTCAGGTCGATGCCCTGTTCCTTCTTGAACTCAGCTGCAAAATATTCGACCAGACGCATGTCGAAGTCTTCACCGCCAAGGAACGTATCGCCATTGGTGGATTTGACTTCAAAAACGCCGTCGCCGATCTCGAGGATCGAAACGTCGAAAGTACCGCCGCCAAGATCGTAGACGGCAATGGTCTTGCCTTCCTTCTTGTCGAGGCCATAGGCAAGGGCAGCCGCAGTCGGCTCGTTGATGATGCGCAGGACCTCAAGGCCAGCGATCTTGCCGGCATCCTTGGTGGCCTGACGCTGCGCGTCGTTGAAGTATGCAGGAACAGTGATGACAGCCTTCTCGACTTTTTCGCCAAGATAGGCTTCTGCCGTTTCCTTCATCTTCTGCAGGATCATCGCCGAGATCTGCGATGGCGAATACTTCTTCTTGTGAACCTCTACCCATGCGTCGCCATTGTCGCCTTTGACAATGTTGTAAGGAACAAGCTTCTTGTCCTTCTCGACGGTCGGGTCTTCATAACGCCGGCCAATGAGGCGCTTCACCGCAAAAACGGTCCCTTCCGGATTGGTGACAGCCTGGCGCTTGGCCGGCTGGCCAGCGAGGCGCTCATCGCTATCCGTAAAAGCGATGATCGAAGGTGTCGTGCGTGCACCTTCCGCATTTTCAATAACCTTCGCGTTTTTGCCATCCATGACAGCTACGCAGGAATTAGTGGTACCTAGATCAATACCGATAACTTTAGCCATTACTCTTCTCCATTCAGCAGGCTGCCGGGACCTCTGCCGAGCATTCCATACGGCAGCCTCTAGGGGTTTCACAATCCAGAGCTGCCGAGACGGGCGGTTCTAGCGTGTTGAGGGCTATATAAGAAGGGGAAAATTACCATGCAAGTCGGAAGAAGCTGCATTTGCATGCATAATCACCCTAAAAGACTCGGCAAAATGCGTTTTTCGCTCCATATGTTGCCTATGACGGACAATGCACTCCACCTCCCCTTGCCTGGACATCGCCGGAACCGGCTTATCAACAGGCTGCACACATGGCTGCTGCTGGCGGGAAGCCTGCTATTGCTCATCGTTTGCGCCTGGACCCTGGCGGGGCCCGCCGGCATCATATACGCCTTCGTGTTTGGCGGCATCAGTCTTTATGCCATCAGGCGCATAAGCCCTCAAATGGTGCTGACGATGTATAAGGCAAGGCCTGTTACACGCGCCGAATTCCCGCAAGGACTGGCGATCGTCGAGGAGCTTGCGCGGCGCGCCGGCCTGCCAAAGCCGCCGAAACTACATGTCATTCCCTCGCGCATGATGAACGCCTTTGCTGTGGGGCGGAAAGACAATTCCGTCGTCGCCGTTACCGACCAGCTCATCCGGGCACTGACAGCGCGCGAGCTTACCGGCGTTCTGGCACATGAAATCAGCCATATTCACAACGAGGACCTCAAGGTCATGGCTCTGGCCGATACGGTCTCGCGCTTTACCTCACTGATGTCCACCGTGGGAATCGTTTCCCTCCTTTTCAACATCACCTGGATGGCCAGCGGATCGTCGGCGCAAGTGCCGTGGCTCGGCGTGATCGTGCTGCTGTTTGCGCCAACCATCGGCGGATTGCTGCAGATGGCGCTGTCACGCACCCGCGAATTCGATGCCGATCTCGGCGCAGCGATGCTGACCGGCGATCCCGATGGTCTGGCCGATGCACTGACGAAGCTGGAAAAGGCACAAGGCAGGATCTGGGAAAACCTCATCCTTCCCGGCGGACGCATTCCCGACCCCTCGATACTCCGCACGCACCCGCTGACGGAAGCCCGTGTGGCGCGGCTCCACGCGCTAAAAGAAGCGTGCGATATGGCGGCTCGCGGCGATATCCTGACTGATCTGGAGCTGAAACCGGAGGATCATATCCGCACGCGGCCAAGATCTGTCCCGCAGATCGGTCAGCAATATGGACGCTGGAACTCCAACAATCTGGAAATCCTGTCGCTGATCAACACACAGGCGACCCATCCGGTGGTCTCGGGCGACAATGCGGACTGCGAAGCGTGCGCCCAGAGCCTCTATACGCCGGATGGCAAGCCGCGCGTGCATGTGGCGCGCGGCGGCGTGTATTGGTGAGTTCTCCGGATTAAACGGCTTCCCAGTTGCCGCTCTCGCCTGCACGATAAACGGCGTCGATCAACTTTTGATTGAGGACGGAATTTTCAAGGGTGAACACCTCGACATCCTCTCCCTGTGCGGCACGGGCAAAGGCTTCCACCTCAAGGCAATAATGGTCGACATTGCCGAAATTATATTCGGTGGAAGTACCATGGCTGGCATCATGCAACGTGATCTTGGCGTGGTCGTATTTGCCGGTGTTGAACGGCGCGAGGACCTCGATGTAGCCCTTGTCGCCATGGAAGGCGATCGACTGGCGCGCCGCGAGCTGTGTCGCGACATAGAAGGTCAATTCGAAATCCTCGAAGTCGGCGCGGACGCTCGCATAGCGATCGGTACCGAAATCCGGATCGCGCTCGATGGTCGCCATGGCGCGAACAGGCTCCTTGCCGGTGACGAAGCGCGTCACCACGGTCGGATAGACACCGATATCCGGCAAGGCGCCGCCGCCCAGCGACAGCTGGTTGCGCATATTGCTCGCGTCCTTGTTGAAATAGGTGAAAGCTGCCTGCACCTGACGCAGCTGTCCGATTGCTCCCTGGGCGATCAGTTCGCGAACCTTCAGCCACTGTGGGTGATACGTCACCATGAAGGCCTCCGAAATCAGCACGCCATTTGTATCGCGGGCGCGCTGCAGCGCTGCGATCTCGCTGGCATGCAACGAGATCGGCTTTTCGCACAGGACGTGCTTGCCGGCTTCCGCCGCTTTCAAGGACCATTCCACATGCTGCGACGTAGGCAGCGGAATATAGACGCCGTCAATATCGTTCGAGGCCAGCATCTCCTCGTAGGAACCGAAGGCATGCGGGGCGCCGAAGCGGTCAGCGACGGCGCGCGCTTTCGCAAGGTCGCGGCTGGAAATGCCAGCGAGCACGGAATTTACCGCGTTGCATATTGCTGGAATAACCAGCGTTACCCCGATTTTTGCCGTCGATAGAACACCCCAACGAAACATAGTGACCTCTCCTTTGCGTCGATATTCACGCCATGGCAGCCTGCAAACGGCATTTTTCTGCACTCCTGTGCTCACGTACCAGAATGTACGCTGCGCTCCGGTGCTCGAAAACCACCGTTTTCGTCTCGCCCTGACATGAATCTTCACAACCCCTAGATCGTAAACTTGAAGAAATCAATGAAGGCGCGCAGTGCCGGACGCATCTGGCGGCGGCTGGGGTAATACAGGTAGACGCCGGGAAACGGCGCGCACCAATCCTCAAGCACGCGGCGAAGTTTGCCCTGGGCTATGGCTTCCGGCGCCATGTGTTGCAGCAGGAATGCGACGCCAGCACCGCCAAGAACTGCTTCGACCACGAGCCGGTCATCACCAAGAATAAGCGGGCCGTTTACGTCAAGGACGATCTCCTCGCCATCCTTTTCGAATTCCCAGCGATAGACCCGCCCACTGGAGAAACGGCGGCGGATGCAGAGATGATCGAGAAGATCGCGCGGGTGCCTCGGCACAGCATGGTTTTCGAAATAGGCCGGCGTGGCAACGATGCTGGCACTGATCGCGTCGCTCATGCGCACTGCAATCATGTCCGGCTCCAGGCTTTCACCAAGCCGCATGCCGGCATCGACACCCGTCGCGACAATATCGTTGAACGGTTCCTCGACACGCAGCTCGAGCGTCACGCCGGGATAGGCCTCGCTGAAGGCAGCAAGGCGGGGGGCGAGAAGCCAGTGCGCAGCAAAGGGCGGAACACTCAGGCGCAGATTGCCGGCAACGCGGTTGTTCGCCTCCTTGACCGCATCGAGCGCAAGATCGATCTCGCCAAGGGCCGGACGAAGCCGTTTGAGCAGCAGCGCGCCCTCTTCCGTCACGGCGACGCTGCGCGTTGTCCGGGCGAGAAGCCTTACGCCCAAACTTTGTTCGAGACTCGAAATCGCATGACTGACAGCTGACGGCGCAATGCCGAGTTCCTTGGCCGCGCCGCGAAACCCGCCACTCGCCGCGACAGTCGCAAAGATTGCCAGTTGGGGAAGCCGGGAACGATCCATTGATCTATCATATAGAACAAGCTGTGAAAGTTTAAGCCAATTATCGAACACTGCTCCACGTTCTATCTTCCACCCATCACACGTGAAGGAGATCAGTGATGGAAAAACGCAAACTCGGAACAGAACTCAGCGTCTCGGCTGTGGGCCTCGGCTGCATGGGCATGACTTTCGCCTATGGCGGGCAAGACGAAGCCGATGCAATCCGCACACTGCATCGCGCAGTGGATATCGGCGTCACCTTTTTCGATACGGCGGAAGTCTATGGGCCGTTCGACAATGAGATTCTCGTTGGCAAGGCAATGAGCGGCCGTCGCGACAAGGTTGTGATCGCCACCAAATTCGGCTTCAAGATCGCCGACGAAGGCGAGGGCATGTCGCGCATGGTCGGCGTCGACAGCCGGCCGGAACATCTGAAGGCCGTCGCCGAAGCATCCCTTGGACGCCTCGGCATCGAGCAGATCGATCTTTTCTACCAGCACCGCGTCGATCCGAACGTTCCGATCGAAGATACAGTCGGAGCCATGGCCGACCTCGTCAAGCAGGGCAAAATTAGAGCCCTTGGCCTCTCCGAAGCCAGCGCCGCCACAATCCGCCGTGCCCACAAGGTGCATCCCATCGCTGCCGTACAGAGCGAATATTCCCTTTGGAGCCGTGATCCGGAAGACGAGGTCCTCGCCGTCTGCCGCGAACTTGGTATCGGCTTCGTGCCATATAGTCCGCTTGGGCGCGGTCTCCTCACCGGCACGATCAACAAGCCGGACGAGCTTGGTGCCGATGATTGGCGCAAGACCTTGCCGCGTTTCCAAGCCGAAAACATGGATGCCAATGCGGTCCTGATTGCCACACTCAAGGGGCTCGCTGCGGATAAAGGTGTTACGCCGGCGCAGCTCGCGCTGGCCTGGGTGCTGCACCAGGGTGATTTCATCGTTCCCATTCCTGGGGCGCGCAAGATAAGGCATCTCGAAGAGAATGCAGCCTCGGCTGATATTTCCTTGTCTGCCGCTGATCTCACCAAGATTGGTGATGCGCTCTCGCCGACCCGCGTCGCCGGCAAGCGCTACACGGATGCGGGCCTCGCGTTGGTGAATGGCTGAGACAACGAGGCTTGGGGCCAAATATGCGAGAAGGGGCGGCCACGGCTGTCCCTTCTCGCGCCCTTGACAGACTAATCGACGTAAGGCCTATTCCTGACCGTCGCTGACCACTTTTAAAAGTTCGCCGGCGGTTGTATATCGCGCAAGATCGATTTGTCTCAACAAGCCGCGCCCTTCTGTCTCGCATCGCTGGCGCCGAACCTGGAATACCATGGAAAAAGCAACGAAAAAGTCCCTTCGGCGTTGGTCTGTCGGATTGGTTCTTCTGGCAATTCTCGCTTATTTTGTCCCTTATCTGGTGATCTTTTACCTGATCTGCGGCCTTTATGATTTGTCGCGCAACAAGAATTTGAACCTGCAGGTTGTCGAGCAATATTTCTTCGGCAATGGCATGTTCACCTGGATTTTGTCACCGCTCAACATTCTTCTCGACATCCTGTCGCTGCCTTACGTCAACAAGGGCGTTTACAAGCTGCAGGACCTTCCGGCCAATTATCAAGCCGAGGTGAAGCGCCTGATCACGGCGACGCAGAAGGAAAACATCGTTGGGCAGTTGCAGGCACGCGCCGAACAGCAGGCGCGCAGCATGTTCTTTTTCAAATGGTACGGCAAAGACCAGCCGAGCTTCGCCAACGTGCCATCCTTCTACGAGAAGTACAATTTCGTGAAGACAATCGGTGTATCGGTTTTCAACAAGAAGAACTCGACTTCAAAGCATTTCGGTCCGATCCGGGCAACGATACGCGTGCTTTACAACATCAACGACATGAATGACCGCACGGCCTATATCTGGTGCGGCGACACGACGAGCTACTGGAAGGACGACAAGCTGTTTATCTTCGATGACACGCTGATGCACCAGTCCGTCAACCAGACCGACCAGACGCGCTATTGCCTGTTCGTCGACATCCTGCGCCCATCTTATCTGCCGGGCCTGTTTGCCGCCATCGTTTCGTTCATGGGTGTTATTCTCAAAGGCAGCAACTCGATCTTCTACAAGAACTGGAAAGTCATCCAGAAATAGCTGTTACGGATTAGACATAGGAAAGGGGCGCGATGTGCCCCTTTTTTTGTTGACAGGATCATTGTGCGTGGTTCGACAGGCTCACCACGAGGGAGGTTGGGCATGTTGCAGGGAGATCGGCATACGGAGCTCGCAATCATACGAGCGTCCAAATGCCCTCCCTCATGGTGAGCCTGTCGAACCACGCACTACCGGATTGCAATCCGGCTTCATCGCTATCCGCGCAGCATGCCACCTGTCTGCTTGCCGACGCTTTCAACGATGCGTTTTGTCAGCGCTTCCAGATCCTCATCGGTCAAGGTACGCTCCACGGGCTGGATGGCCACTTCGATCGCAACAGACTTCTTGTCAGCGCCAAGCGATGCGCCTTCGAAAAGATCGAAGACCTGAACGCCGGTGATCAGCTTCTTGTCGCCGGCAAGAGCTGCCCGGACAATCGCGCCCGCTTCCACCGACTTGTCGACCACAAACGCAAAGTCACGGCGCACAGTCTGGAAATCCGAAAGGTTAAGCGCCGGCTTGGTGCGCGTCGCCTTCTGCTTCGGTTCGGGAATGGCGTCGATGAAAACTTCAAAGCCGCAAAGGCTTCCAGAGACATCAAGCGTTTCCAGCGTTTTTGGATGGAACTCGCCGAAGGTTCCGAGGATTACCTTTGGCCCGAGCTTGATGGTGCCGGAACGCCCCGGATGATACCAGGTGGGACCGCCGCTTTCGATCTGCAGCTTATCAACCGGAGCGCCGCACGCTTCGAGCACGGCCAGCGCGTCGGCCTTTGCGTCGAATACGCCAACCGGCCCAATATTACCCGACCAGTGACGACCCGAACCTTCGAGCTTCGCCGTGCCACGGCGAACACCTGCCGCCACGCGGCGCTGCGTTTCCGGCGTATTGCCTTCATAGGTGCCGGAGACTTCGAACAGCGCGAGGTCGTTGAAGCCGCGATCGGCATTGCGCTGAGCGGCAGCAAGCAGGCTCGGCAACAGCGATGGGCGCATGTCGGACATGTCGGCCGCGATCGGATTGGCAAGCTTCAGTTCGCTCTGACCGCCGCCAAATACTTTTGCTGACGTTTCCGAAATGAACGACCAGGTAACCGCCTCCATCATGCCGCGCGAAGCAAGTGCCCGGCGGGCATTGCGCGTACGGATCTGCAACGTAGTCAAGATCTTGCCGTTGACCGCCGCATGGCTAGCCAAGGGCTGCGGATCGATCTGGTCGACGCCATGAATACGCATGACCTCTTCGACGAGATCGGCCTTGCCGTCGACATCAGGACGCCATGACGGGACCACGACATCAACAAGCTCGCCGCTCCCTTGCGGCTTGAAGCCGAGGCGCGACAGGATATCGAGGCTGGTTTCGGCCGGAACATCGATACCGGTAAGACGTTTGACCTCCGATGCAGGGAAACGGACTGTCTTCGGTGTATGGCCCTTGTAGCCGATGACTTTCGCTTCGGATGGGGTGCCGCCGCAGAAATCGAGGACCAGCTGTGTGGCAAGCTCAAGACCGGGGATCATGAACTCAGGATCGACGCCGCGCTCGAAACGGTAGCGCGCATCGGTGATGATCCCGAGCGTGCGGCCTGTACGGGCAATATTCATCGCGTCCCAAAGCGCGGACTCGATCACGACATTGACGGTGTTCTCATCACAGCCGGAGTGTTCGCCGCCCATGATGCCGCCAATCGATTCGACCCCGTCAGCATCGGCGATGACCACATTGTCCGGGCCGAATGTGTATTCCTTGCCGTTGAGGCCGAGAATCTGCTCGCCTTCCCGGCCGCGACGCACGGTGAGATTGCCGCTGACCTTGTCGGCATCGAAAACGTGCAACGGGCGGCCGCGATCGAAGGTCAGATAGTTGGTTATGTCGACGAGCGCGTTGATCGGGCGCAGACCGATGGCGATCAACCGCTGCTGCAGCCATTGCGGGCTGTGACCGTTCTTGACGCCCTTGACTGTGCGCCAGGCGAAGCCGGGGCAAAGATGGGTATCGTCGCCAAGTTCAAGACGAACATCCACCAGCGCGGGTCCTGCGCCTTTGACCGTTTCGACTGGCTGCTGCCTGAGCTTGCCGATGCCGGCTGCCGCAAGGTCACGGGCAATGCCGTAGACGCTCGTGCAGTCCGGTCGGTTCGGCGTCAAATTGATCTCGATGACCGGGTCGTCCAGACCGGCATATGCAGCAAAGCTGGTGCCGACCGGCGCATCTGCGGGCAGGTCGATGATGCCATTATGTTCATCCGACATCTGCAATTCGCGCTCGGAGCACATCATGCCATGGCTCTCGACACCGCGGATCTTGCCGACTGACAATGTAAGGTCGATTCCCGGAACATAGGTACCTGGAGCCGCGAAGGCGCCGATCAGGCCCGCACGGGCGTTGGGAGCACCGCATACCACCTGCAGCGGCTTGCCATCGCCCGTATCGACGGTCAGAACCTGCAGCTTGTCTGCGTCGGGGTGGCGGGAAGCCGTCAGCACCTTGGCTATGACGAAGGGCTTTAGCGCCGACTTGTCGTCGAGCTGCTCGACTTCCAGACCGATTCTTGTCAGGGTCTCGACGATCTCGTCGAGTGAAGCCTCGGTCTCGAGATGATCTTTAAGCCAGGAGAGTGTGAATTTCATGATTTCACTCGTTTTCAAATTTCGAGGTTTAGAGGTTTCGGCAAGCGCCTTCGTCCCCGTGAAGCCTGTGGCGCGTTAGGCGCTCAGGCCTCCAAACAGCGTCGGCATGTCGAGCGGGCGGAAACCGTAGTGCTGGAGCCAGCGAACATCGGCATCGAAGAACGCGCGCAGGTCCGGCATGCCGTACTTCAACATGGCAATGCGGTCGATGCCCATGCCCCAGGCAAACCCCTGATACTCATCCGGATCGAGACCGCCGGCGCGCAACACTTTCGGATGCACCATGCCGCAGCCGAGGATTTCCATCCAGTCGGTGCCTTCACCGAATTTCACTTCCTTGCCAGAGCGGTCGCACTGGATATCGACCTCCAGCGATGGCTCGGTGAAGGGGAAATAGGACGGGCGGAAGCGCATCTTCAGCGACGGCACTTCGAAGAACGCCTTGCAGAATTCTTCGAGCACCCATTTCATGTTGGCGACATTGGCCGACTTGTCGATGACCAGCCCTTCCACCTGATGGAACATAGGCGAATGGGTGGCATCGCTATCCATGCGGTAGGTCTTGCCGGGAATAACGATGCGGATCGGCGGCTTCTGATTTTCCATCGTACGAATCTGCACCGGGCTCGTATGGGTACGCAGCACCCGTCGCTCGCCGGTCTCGTCGGGATTGAAGAAAAAAGTGTCGTGCATCTCGCGAGCCGGGTGACCCTCGGGGAAATTGAGCGCGGTGAAGTTGTAGTAGTCGGTCTCGATATCCGGACCTTCGGCAATGGAGAAGCCCATATCGGCGAAGATCGCAGTGATCTCATCGATGACCTGGCTGATCGGATGGATACGTCCCCGTTCTGCCGGCGCGGCGCGCACAGGAAGCGTGACGTCCACCTTTTCCTTTTCAAGGCGCAAGGCGATGGCCGCGTCCTTGAGGGCATTCCTGCGCGCGGTGAGCGCTTCGGTGATTCGGTTCTTCAAGCCATTGATGGCAGGTCCCTGGAGCTGCCGTTCTTCCGGCGACATGGAACCCAGCGACTTCAGCTTTTCCGAGATCGAGCCCTTCTTGCCGAGAGCTGCGATGCGGACAGCCTCGATGGCCGCTTCATCATTGGCTGACTCAATCTGCGCGGCAAGCACGCTTTCCAGTTCTACCAGGTCGTCCATCGTTCTTCACCTGTTGGTTTCTTGAGATCCTGTCATTTCTCTCGAAATGACCGCCTCTTGCTCGTCGATGCATAAAATCGAAAAACCCGCGCCAGCCGAGCCAGCGCGGGTTTCCCAAATCTAAATTTCCGGAATGCTTTGGGAGCGCTGGCTTAGTGGACAGCGCCTTCAAAAGCGTTCGGAGTTGTATTCTTGAGATATTCAAGCGCCTTCTTGGCAGAAGCCACGAGCGAACCGAATGCCTCCGGCTCGTGGATCGCGAGATCCGACAGAACCTTGCGGTCAACCTCGATACCCGACTTCGACAGACCGTCGATGAAACGGCTGTATGTCAGGCCATGTTCGCGGACAGCGGCATTGATGCGCTGGGTCCAGAGCGCCCGGAAAGTACGCTTCTTGTTCTTGCGGTCGCGATAAGCGTACTGCTTCGAACGATCGACAGCGGCCTTGGCGGTCTTGATGGTATTCTTGCGGCGGCCACGGAAACCCTCGGCCTGCTTCAGAACTTTTTTATGCTTGGCGTGGGACGTAACGCCCCGTTTTACACGTGCCATGATATGATCTCCTTACTGAGATGGATAACGTTTGCCCGATCAGAGACCGTTAGGCAGGAACTTCTTCACGATTTTCGCATCTGGCTCGGAAAGAACCATCGTGCCGCGTGCGTCACGAATGAATTTGTTCGAACGTTTGATCATGCCATGGCGTTTGCCAGCGGCGGCGGCTTTGATTTTGCCAGTTCCGGTAATCTTGAACCGTTTCTTGGCAGCAGATTTGGTCTTCATCTTGGGCATTTTGCTACTCCTGATTTTTGAGGCCTATGCCATTTCTGCGAAATGACTGCCTCTTGTTTTTGACTTCAGGCCGACCAAAGCCTGAAAGCATACAAAACCGCCACGGCATGCCCTGCCGGGCGGTTTGAACGCGTGCTTATTACCAGAAGTCAGAAAAAGCGCAACAGTTGAATTGCGTGAGCCGGCGAAAAGCCTAGTAGAGGCGCAACAGAACGGGCAAAATGTGTTCGCCCTGCAGGTATTCCACGAACTCGAGCAACGGATAGGAGACGAAGAACACAAGCCCATCGGTAAGCGTCCTGTAGAGCATGGACGACTTGACGCTCAGCACATCGGCTTCCCTGTAGAGCCGGGGATCGGGGAAGAAGCGCGGCACTTCGCGCTTATAACTGGTGTAGGTTTCACCGAACACCTTTTCGAGATAACCCTCTTCGGCGGTAATGACGAACTGGAAGGCAATGTAGCAAATCACGGCGAGCGCGAGCGACACCGTGAGGCTGCCGGTCATCATGCCGATGCCGAATGCGCCGATCGTGCTGAAGACATAAAGTGGATTGCGGCTCATCGAATATGGTCCGAGGCGGACGATCTCCGAACTTTTGCGCCCGCCGATGTAGAGCGTGCACCACATACGTCCAAGAATCGTCAGGACAATCACACCGATACCGAAATCCTCGATATACTCATGGACGCGATCATTACTCCATGCGGAGCGAATTGTAAGAAGTGCAACCAGGATCAAGCCGATAACGATTGCAACGGCAATGCGCCTGCGGTGTTGAAACCGGGACATGTCTTTGAGAGAGTTCAGTTCCGCCATGGTGGCCCTTCGAATTTCGGTCGGCATAGAAAAAGCCGCCCGAAGGCGGCTTTTCTATGTGCGTTGGCTGGCTTATCGCGGCGCCAGAACCATCATCATCTGACGGCCTTCAAGCTTTGGCTCGGCCTCGACCTTGGAAATTTCGACCGTATCTTCCTTGACGCGATCCAGAAGCCGCATGCCGAGTTCCTGGTGGGCCATTTCACGGCCGCGGAACCGCAAAGTCACCTTGACCTTGTCGCCCTCTTCGAAGAAACGCTTGATCGCCTTCATCTTCACATCATAGTCATGCGTGTCGATATTCGGGCGCATCTTGATTTCTTTGATTTCGACGGTCTTCTGCTTCTTGCGCGCTTCCGCCGCTTTCTTCTGACCCTGGTATTTCAGCTTCCCGAGATCGACGATCTTGCAGACCGGCGGCTCGGCATTGGGCACGATCTCGACGAGATCGAGTCCAGCCTCATCGGCCATCGCCAGTGCTGCTTGAATAGTGACTATGCCGTGGTTTTCACCTTCGGCATCAATGAGCTGTACCTGAGGTACGCGGATATCGCGGTTGGAACGAGGTCCATCTTTCTGGACCACCTGGGCTCTAAAGGGTCGACGAATGGCAGTAATCTCCTTGAATTATTTCGGACCCGCAAATAGCACCGTCAGGCCGGAGCCGCAATGCTTCTGTGCGCGGGCGCATGCCAATATCGTTATTTTTGGGAAAAATCACGCCAATCAAACATAGGTTTATTTCAGATTTATGCAATGTTGCGGGCTTCAACGATGAACTTTGCCGTGGCAAAAGGGCCGATCACGACACGGAGTTACCTTTATGAATGCACCCCTGCCCCAGTTTTTAGCCGTCAATGGCCTCGATATTGCACTGCGCCGCCGCGAAGGTCGCACGCCTGGCATTGTGTGGCTGGGGGGCTACTACTCGGACATGCTGGGCAGCAAAGCCCAATGGCTGGATCAGTGGGCATCGGAACGCGGCGTGGCCTTCCTTCGGCACGACTATTCCGGCCATGGCGAATCCGGCGGCGAATTCCGCGATGGCACGATCTCGTTATGGCTGGAGCAAAGCCTAGCGGTATTTCGGCAGTTTTCGTCCGGCCCGCAGATCCTCGTCGGCTCGTCGATGGGCGGATGGATCGCCTTGCGCATGATCGAGGAATTGCAAAGGACTGGCGAAGGCGGGCGGGTCGCAGGTCTGGTGCTCATTGCGCCGGCGCCGGATTTCACCTCGGAACTCGTCGAGCCGCAGCTGACAAATGATCAACGCCGGCAGATCGCCGAGCGCGGTTATATGGAAGAACCATCCGACTATTCGTCCGTACCCTACATCTATACAAAGGCATTGCTGGAAGACGGCAAGACCAACCAGGTTTTGAAGGGTGTCATCCAGACTGATTGTCCTGTCCACATCCTCCAGGGCATGGAGGACAAGGACGTGCCCTATACCCACGCGCTGCGATTGATGGATCATCTGCCTGTCGACGATGTGACGATCACGCTGGTGCGGGACGGCGATCATCGCCTGTCGCGTCCGCAAGACCTTGATCTTCTGACACGAACCGTGTCTTCAATGGTGGACAGAGTCAAACTCCTTCATCCGGTCCAATAGGTTCCCAAGCCCCCATGCGCTTTTCCGTGATCGCTTCTGCTGTCGTCGCTGCTGTCGTCGGCTTTGGCGGAACGCTTGCACTCATCATCGCGGCAGCGCAGGCACTCGGAGCCACCCAGGCCGAAACTGCGAGTTGGGTGACTGCATGCTGTCTCGCGATGTTCCTCGCGACGGGCTATCTGAGCTGGCGTTACAAGATGCCGATCATTGCCGCCTGGTCGACACCTGGACTGGCGCTCATCGGCGGCTCGATCGGCTTTACCATGCCGCAGGCTGTAGGGGCGTTCATTGTCACCGCGATAGCGATCATTCTCACCGGGTTGATCAAACCGGTTTCTGCCTTTGTCTCCAGGATCCCGGCATCGATAGCGTCTGGCATGCTGGCCGGTGTGCTGTTTGCATTCCTGATCGGCGCTGCACGAACCATACCCATAGACCCGGTTTTTGTACTGCCTCTTATTGCGCTCTTCTTCATCATCCGCCTGTTCAACCCGGCCATGGCAGTGCTGGCCGTGCTTTTCGGCGGCGTGATTTATGCCTTTGTCAGCGGCCGCGTTGCCAGCGTTCCTGGTGTCGAGCTTTCGACACTGACACTCATCATGCCGATCTTCGACATGCACGCGATGATCGGCCTGGCGCTGCCGCTCTATCTGGTCACCATGGCATCGCAGAACCTGCCGGGCTTTGCCGTGCTTCGTGCAGCAGGTTATGAGCCGCCGACAGCAGCGGCGTTGCAGGTCACAGGTCTGGTCTCTCTTGTCACGGCCCCCTTCGGCGCGCACACAAGCAACATGGCGGCAATTTCTGCTGCGATCTGCACCGGCCCGGACGCGCATCCCGACCCGGAAAAGCGCTGGCTGACCGGCCCGTTCTATGCACTGTCCTATCTGATCTTTGCGATTTTTGGGGCATCGCTGGTTGCCCTGTTTGCTGTCTTGCCTGCGCCGCTGATCGCCCTTGTCGCGGGTCTCGCGCTTATCGGGGCGTTCACCAACGCCCTGTCGCTCGCGCTCAAAGTCGAGCACGAGCGGCTGGCGGCGATCGTTACCTTTGCCGTCACGGCCTCCGGAATTACCATTGCGGGGATCGGCGCAGCCTTTTGGGCCCTCGTGGCTGGACTTCTCGTCATAGCCATCGACTACGCAAAGAAACGTTTCGTATTTCAGTGATTTGGAGCATTTGAAATCACAGTTTCTTGAAAAGCCGCAAAGTCTTTCCCATGTCGATATCAATCGGCCAATAGGGGCCGGGCTTTCTTGATAGGGAAGGGCTTTAGATGAACACCTCTGCTTTAATCCGTCCAGGCTGGTCTCCGGCGACCATCGCTCTGATGATTATCGGATTCATGTTGTTCTGGCCTCTCGGTTTGGCCATGCTTGCCTACATTGTCTGGGGCAACCGTTTCGGCGGTTTCAAGCACGAAATGAACAATGCGGCTGACAATGTTTGCGGTGCGTTCCGCCGAAGCCGCCGTTCTCAGCATTTCGGCCGCGGCCCATTCGGCACGGGTAATATCGCCTTTGACGAGTGGCGCGAGAAGGAACTGGAGCGGCTCGACGAAGAACGCCGCAAGCTCGAAGAGATGCGAACCGAATTCGAAGACTATGCCCGCGAACTCCGGCGCGCCAAGGACCGGGAAGAGTTCGATCGTTTCATGGCTGAGCGGAACGCTGCGCCAAAGAAACCTTCGGGTTCCGTTCCCGATACTGATCAGGAATAATTCCGAACCTGCAACGGCACCGCATCAATCCCGGTGCCGTTGTTTTTTTTCTGTTTTTGCAACTATGCTGTGCGTGGTTCGACAAGTTCACCATGAGGGGATTTGTGGGTTGCACGGATCATCGTCAACGTTGCAGGTCTTCTCACCCTGCAATCACCGAATCTACCTCATGGTGAGCTTGTCGAACCAAGCACAAGGATTTTGTAACCGAATCATTTATTGTCATCACTATGATCCTGTCCCTGTTCCGCAGCCCGCCGAAAAAATCCGCGACGCTTAAAGCCGAGCGGAGTTATGAGGTCGCGGGCCGTGTCCTGCCGCTGCTGGTAATGGAAAATCCGCGGGCGACGCGGTTGACACTGCGCATAGACCCGGGGGGCAAGGGTCTGCGCATGACCGTGCCACCGGGCATGCCTACGCGCGAGGTCGAAAAATTTCTCGCCCGTCACGAAGGCTGGATCGAGACCCGCATTGCGAAGATGCCGGATCAACCGAACGTACGCCCGGGCGTGAAGGTCCCCGTGCGCGGCGTGCCGCATCTCATCGTTCACGAACCGGCAAAGCGTGGAACTGTGCGGCAGGAAAACGGAGCCGAAGGGCCGAGGCTGATCGTCTATGGCGATCGTCCACATCTCGCCAGGCGCGTTGGTGACTTCTTGAAACGCGAGGCGCGACGCGATCTGGAAATGCTCGTCGCCCGTCACACGACAACCGTTGGGCGGCGCGCAAAGGCTGTCCGCCTGAAAGATACAAAAAGCCGCTGGGGCTCATGCACATCGGACGGTACGTTATCTTTTTCCTGGCGCATCATGATGGCGCCGCCGCCGGTTATCGACTATCTCGTCGCACATGAAGTGGCCCATTTGAAAGAGATGAACCACGGTCCGAAATTCTGGAAATTGTGCTGCGAGCTTTGCCCCGACACGGAGCGCTGCAAAGCCTGGCTGAAACGCAATGGCAGCGCCTTGCAGGCTATCGATTTCAGCTGATGGAACGCGCTTCTTCACCTGCCGTTTTGCAGGCGGCAAGAACGCTGTGGAATTTTCATCTGATATATGACGAATTGTCCGAGGTCGATGTGATCATTGGTCTCGGCAGCTACGACTTGCGCGTCGCCGATCGTTGCGCCGAGCTGTTTCACCAGCGCCTGGCCAAAAAAATTCTCTTTACCGGCAAAACCGGCAATTGGACCAACAATCTATTCGATGGCAGTGAAGCTGAAGCGTTTGCCAGGCGTGCCAAGGAACGGTTTGTTCCTGCGGACGCGATCCTGATCGAACCGCAAGCCACCAATATCGGGGAGAACATCCTCTTTTCACGTGCAATGGCGAAGGGCCAGGTTGGTCGCATCATCATTGTCACCAAGCCCCAGACCCAGCGCCGCGCCTATGCGACGGTCCGGGCACAATGGCCCGAAGTATCGGCACTTGTCACTGCACCGATGACGCCCTTCGAAGAACAACCTATCGAAGCCTACCCGTTTGAAATGTTCGTCCACGAAATGGTTGGCGACGTACAGCGAATACGCGACTATCCGTCGAAAGGCTTCCAGATAGCGCAATCCATCCCTGCATCTGTCGCGGATGCGTTCGATTTCCTTGTTAAAGAAGGCTATCACCACCATCTCTAACCATTGATCAATGCGCAAAATCCTCGACTTTGACGCATTTTCATGCGAGTGGCGGCTTATGAGCCTTGATATCAAGATATGCGGGTTGAAAACCGACGAAGCAGTGGCTGCGGCGCTGGACGGCGGCGCCTCTCATATCGGCTTCATTTTCTTTCCGAAAAGCCCCCGCTATGTCGATCCAGGCGAGGCTGGCCGTCTGCGTAAGGCTGCCAAGGGGCGCGCGATAGCAGTCGCTGTGACTGTCGATCCGGATGACGTCACGCTCGACGGTATTGTTGCTGCGATGCAGCCGGACATGCTCCAATTGCACGGCGATGAGAGCGTCACCCGGGTTGCGGAAATCAAGGCCCGTTATGGCTTGCCGGTCATGAAGGCACTTGCCTTGCGCGAACGCGGCGACCTTGAACAGATCAAGCCGTATATCGGCATGGCCGACCGCTTCCTTTTTGACGCCAAACCACCAAAGGGATCGGAGCTTCCAGGCGGAAACGGTGTTTCTTTTGACTGGGAGGTGCTGAGTGAGCTTGACGCCTCTACCGATTACATGCTTTCCGGTGGTCTCAACGCGCGTAATATCGGCGAGGCGCTGCGGGCGACGAATGCACGAGGCATCGACATTTCTTCCGGCGTCGAGTCTGCACCGGGCGTGAAGGATGTTGGCCTGATCAAGGATTTTTTCCGGGCTGTGCGCGCTGCCAAAAGCGCTGATGCGGCCTGAATATCAGAGGCGGTCGTTTCAATAAAGCGACAGGACCTCAAGAACGGAGTGATGCAGTGAACACCGTGGTTGAACCCAATTCATTCAAGACAGGCCCTGACGAGGAGGGCATGTTCGGCATTTTCGGCGGACGTTTTGTTGCCGAGACCCTGATGCCGCTGATCCTTGAACTGCAGCAGGCCTATGAAGACGCGAAGAACGATCCGTCGTTCAAAGCAGAGCTTCAGGCCCTGTCGACCCATTACGCCGGACGACCCTCCAAGCTGTACTACGCCGAGGGCCTGACAAAACATGTGCGCCAGTTGGCCAAGGATCAGGGCCTCGACGGCGGCGCCAAGATCTATTTCAAGCGCGAAGACCTGAATCATACGGGCAGCCACAAGATCAACAATTGCCTCGGCCAGATCCTGCTGGCAAAGCGTATGGGCAAGACGCGCATCATCGCGGAGACGGGCGCCGGCCAGCACGGCGTCGCATCGGCCACGGTGTCCGCCCGGTTCGGCCTGCCCTGTGTGGTCTATATGGGCGCGACTGACGTCGAGCGGCAGAAGCCCAATGTGTTTCGCATGAAATTGCTTGGCGCCGAGGTCAAGCCCGTATCATCCGGCCATGGCACGCTGAAGGATGCAATGAACGAGGCCCTGCGCGACTGGGTCTCCAATGTCGAGGATACGTATTACCTGATCGGTACCGCCGCGGGCCCGCATCCCTATCCGGAGATGGTGAGGGATTTCCAGTCGGTCATCGGGACTGAAGCCCGCGAGCAAATCCTCGAGCGCGAGGGACGTCTGCCGGACACCATCATTGCTGCCGTTGGCGGCGGGTCCAACGCAATTGGTCTTTTCCATCCCTTCCTTGACGACAAGAGCGTCGAGATCATCGGCATCGAAGCTGGCGGTCGCGGGCTCGATGGCGAAGAACATTGCGCTTCGATGAGCGCGGGGCGCCCCGGCGTCTTGCATGGCAACCGTACCTATCTCCTGCAGAACAAGGACGGCCAGATCCTCGACGGTCACTCGGTTTCGGCCGGTCTCGATTACCCCGGCGTCGGGCCCGAGCATTCATGGTTGCGCGATACGGGCCGCGTTTCCTATGTACCGATACTCGACGATGAAGCTCTCGAAGCTTTCACCCTGACAACCCGCACCGAAGGCATAATTCCTGCACTGGAATCCGCCCATGCTATCGCCCATGCGGTCAAAATCGCGCCTAAGATGGCACAGGACAAGATCATGATCGTCAACCTCTCAGGCCGCGGCGACAAGGATGTGCACACGGTCGGGCAGCTTCTAGGGATGGACATCTGATCATGAAGACGCGTATCGACAGAAAATTCGCAGCGCTCAAAGCTGAAGGGCGTCCGGCACTCGTGACCTATTTCATGGGTGGCGATCCGGACTTCGACACATCGTTGAAGATCATGAAGGGGCTGCCCGGCGCAGGTTCCGACATCATTGAACTCGGTGTGCCATTCTCCGACCCCATGGCGGATGGACCTGCCATTCAGGCCGCCGGTTTGCGCGCCCTGAAAAAGGGCATGTCGCTGACGAAAACACTCGATCTCGCCGCGCGCTTTCGGCAAACCGACGATACGACGCCGATCGTGCTGATGGGATATTACAACCCGATCTACATTTACGGCGTCGACCGTTTCCTTGTGGACGCCGTCGCCTCTGGCATCGATGGCCTGATCATTGTCGATTTGCCACCGGAAATGGATGAAGAACTCTGTATTCCCGCCATCAAGGCCGGAATCAATTTCATTCGCCTCGCGACGCCAACAACTGATGACAAGCGGCTGCCGAAGGTCCTGCAGAACACGTCGGGCTTTGTCTATTACGTGTCGATGAACGGCATTACGGGATCGGCTTTGCCTGATACCAGCAGGGTTGCGGCCGCTGTCGAGCGGATCAAGAAGCATACGGACTTGCCGGTCGTCGTCGGCTTCGGCGTCAAGACCGCTGAGCAGGCGAAGGTAATCGGCTCCGCCGCCGACGGCGTTGTCGTCGGTACGGCGATCGTCAATGCTGTTGCCAACACGATCAATCCCGACGGTTCTTTGGTGGCAGATCCCGCCGAAGCCGTTGCCACGATGGTCAAAGGCCTTTCCAGCGGTGTGCGGGCGTCAAGTCTTGCGGCGGCCGAGTAAAGCTCCTAAATCAACCGTTTGCTAGAAGAACAGGACCGATCATGAACTGGATCACGAATTACGTTCGGCCCAAGATCAATTCGATGCTTGGTCGCCGTGAAATGCCGGAGAATCTCTGGATCAAGGATCCCGAATCCGGCGAAATGGTTTTCCACACTGATCTGGAAAAGAACCAGTGGGTCGTGCCAACGTCCGGGCATCATATGCGTATTCCCGCAAAGGACCGGTTGAAGTTCTTTTTCGACGACGGCGTCTTTGAAGTGCTGGAACAGCCCAAAGTCGCGACAGATCCGTTGAAATTCCGCGATGAAAAGCGTTACGTCGACCGTCTGAAGGAACACCGCACCAAGACCGGCCAGGATGATGCCATCATCAACGCGCTGGGCACGATCGAGGGACTGCCGATCGTCGTGACCATCCATGACTTCAGTTTCATGGGCGGTTCGCTCGGCATGGCGGCGGGCGAGGCGATCATCAAAGGTTTCGAAACCGCGATCGCCCAAAAGAAACCGCTGGTGCTTTTCGCTGCGTCCGGCGGTGCTCGCATGCAGGAGGGAATTCTTTCCCTGATGCAGTTGCCGCGCACGACAGTTGCCGTCGAAATGCTGAAAGAAGCTGGTCTGCCTTACATCGTTGTCCTGACCAATCCGACGACAGGCGGCGTTTCCGCCTCTTACGCAATGCTTGGTGATATCCACATCGCCGAACCCGGTGCATTGATTGGCTTCGCCGGGCAGCGTGTCATTGAACAGACCATCCGAGAAAAATTGCCCGAAGGGTTCCAACGTGCCGAATATCTGAAGACGCATGGTATGGTGGATATGGTCGTTCCGCGGCCGGAATTGAAAGCAACCATCGCCCGGTTGCTGAAAATGCTGATGGGTGAAGCAGCCACTGAAATTGCGGAAGAACACCCGATTGAACCGGCTGTACTGCCGGTGCCGGCCGAAACCCAAGCTTGATGCCTACCTGCTTTTCGAATTGGCTGTGCAATGCCGTCGCGCGCTGAACAAGAGATCGACCGGCTACTCGGGCTTCACCCCAAGGGCTTCGATCTGTCTCTCGGCCGTATAACGCGCCTATTGGACACACTGGGCAATCCGCAGCTGCGGATACCGCCGGTAATCCACGTTGCTGGCACCAATGGCAAGGGTTCTGCCGTTGCCTTCTCGCGGGCGCTGCTTGAAGCCGCAGGCTACACGGTGCACGTCCACACCTCGCCACATCTCGTGCGCTGGCATGAGCGCTACCGGATTGGCGCGCCCGGCGGCGGCAAGATCGTCGACGATGATGTGCTGGCGGATGCGGTCAAGCGTGTTGCCGACGCCAATGCCGGACAGGCAATCACCGTCTTCGAGATACTTACCGCGGTCACTTTCGTTTTGTTTTCAGAACACCCGGCGGATGCTGTCATCCTCGAAGTTGGCCTTGGCGGGCGGTTCGATGCGACGAATGTCATTCCCGAGCCGGCTGTCAGCGTCATCATGCCCATTTCGCTCGATCACCAGCCCTATCTCGGCGACCGTGTGGAACTGATTGCAGCGGAAAAAGCCGGCATCATCAAGCCGCGTTGCCCTGTTGTCATCGGAGCCCAGGAAGAAGAAGCCGTCCGCATGGTGCTGATCGAGACCGCCGAACGCCGCGATTGCCCCTTTACGGTTTATGGCCAAGATTTTCTCAGTTTCGAAGAACGCGGGCGCATGGTCTATCAGGACAATAAGGGATTGATGGACCTTCCTTTGCCGGCACTGCTCGGCCGCCACCAGCTGGCGAACGCTGCTGCAGCAATTCAGGCGGTCAGAACTGCCGGCTTCAAGGTGCCGGAACAGGCCGTCGAACGGGCGATGGCAAACGTCGAGTGGCCCGCCCGGATGCAGCGGCTCATCAGGGGCAAGCTGGTGGAAATGGCAGTTCCGGGTTCGGAAATCTGGCTTGATGGCGGACACAACCCCGGAGCGGGGCTGGTGATCGCCGAGGCCGTTGCCACATTGGAGGATCGCAATCAACGGCCGCTATTTCTGATCACCGGCATGATCAATACCAAGGATCCTGTTGGCTATTTCCAGGCTTTTACCGGCATGGCGCGGCACGTCTATACGGTGCCGATACGGTCCAGCGGCGCCGGGATTCCACATGACGAGCTTGCGCTCGCAGCCAATGAAGCCGGGCTTTCGGCTGAACCTGTGCATTCGGTAGAAAATGCTCTGAAGATCCTGGCGCATAGCTGGGACACATCCGAGCCGGCACCGCGAATTCTTATTGGCGGATCGCTCTATCTGGCTGGCGACGTTCTTTCGGACAACGGCACGCCGCCTTTATAGGCAACAAAAAGCCCGGCACTAAACCGGGCTTTTTTCGTTCGAATGACTTGAACAATCAAGCAGCCGAATTCCTTATCCAGTCGGACAATTTGCTCTTCGGAGCAGCACCGACCAGATTAGCAGCAAGTTCACCATCCTTGAACATCAGCAAAGTCGGGATCGAACGTACACCGAACTGGGCAGCAAGTTCCGGATTTTCATCGATGTTCACCTTGGCAATCGTGATCTTGCCTTCCATCTCGGAGGCAATCTCTTCAAGAGCAGGAGCGATCATCTTGCACGGGCCGCACCATTCCGCCCAAAAATCAACGACGACAGGCTGGCCCGCCTGAATGACGTCGGACTGGAAATTGCTGGTGTCGATCTTGACGGTAGCCATGGGCTTTTCCTTGTGTGTTTGTGAATGTGTTGCACATCATGTGGTGAGTCGGCTCGCAATCGTCAAGCTCGGTATTGTCACGATTCAGTGCAAACAGTCTGGAGGAGCCTGCAACCCTGCTTCGTTGCCTGCCCGCAGCAATCAACAATCAGCATTACCACGTTTTGCATTTTCCAATCCATATCCTTTGCTCACACCATCCGACCGAGTGCGTCGCGCATCGCATCGGCGGGGATATCGATCAGGTGCGGACCTTCGGTGAAGAGCAGCGCAGCCTCCACAACCTTGCCTGGATAAAGCGGCTCCAGCAATTGGCGGTAAAGGGCGAGCTGCGCGACATACGCCTCCGGAACCTTGGCGAGAGTGCTCGGCGGTGGCCGGTTTGTCTTGTAATCCACGATGAGCACCCGCTTTTCATCGGCTGACAGCCTGTCGATCACACCCGAAACGGCGTGATCCTTGCCGCGCAGATGCAGCGTTCCCATGATCGCCACTTCTGCGAGCGAACCTGATGCGAAAACCGGTGCATAGCGTGGATCATCTATAACGCCGAGGACCGATTGCAAGACATCTTCGATTTCTTGGCGGGGCCAGTCGGAGGCCGCGCGCGAAAGGTAGCGTTCCGCAGCTGGGACCCGTTGCCCGGCGGGCAAGTTCGGCAGGGTCTGCAACAAGGCGTGGATGACCGTTCCTCGGCGGATCGCGAACGACGGATCACCCCCATCACTTGTCAGTACTGGTGAGCCGATCATTGCGGGTGCTTCGTCATCTGGTTCGATCAAGACCGAGACGCCGGATGGCGCAAGCGGTCTTGGCAGGCCGGCTTCTCGCGGCATGGGAGAGCGATAGGCCGTTGGAAATGGTTCGGCACGTGCTGCGGATGGGGTGGCAGGTTGATCGATCGGCGAGTGAGTGCGCTCCGTCACGCGATAACGCCTGGCGACCACAGCTTCTACGGGATGCTGGAATGGTTCGCTTAATTCACCCAGCGCGGCTTCGACCAAACCATGCCATGTTTCGGATGCCTGCCGTGGTCCGCGATAGCCGCACACGATCAAGCGATCCTCGGCGCGCGTCATCCCCACATAGAGAAGCCGGCGATACTCTTCTTCGGCGCGAACTTTCAGATTATCGACGATTGCCCCCGTGAAGGCGGTTGCATAGGTCTTGCCGGGGACGAAGAGAAAACCTGGACCTTGCCAGCCATCTTTTTCCTGCAGCTCGAAAGACAGCAAATTCGGCGTTCGCCCGCCTGCTGACGCCGCACTGCCGGAATCGACCAGGAAGACGACGGCCGCCTCCAGCCCCTTGGCCGCGTGTACCGTCATGATGCGAACTTCATTGCGGCTCTGATCGAGTTCGCGTTTTATCTCGGGGGTTGCGGCATCAAGCGTTTCAAGGAATGCCTGAAGTCCGGGGAGGCCAGTCTTTTCCGTAGCAACCGCATAGTTTTGAAACTCGTCGATGACATCACCGGCTTCATGGCCAAGTCTTGCCAACAGATCGCGTCTGGCGCCTCCCGGCCCCAGGATCTCCGCATAAAACTCGAACACCGGTACGGTGTCGGCCCGATTGCGCCAACTCTGCAATCGTTGCGCCGTTGCACTCGCGATCAGATCATCGTCGGCGCGCGCCTTCAACCTTTGGTAGAGTGTTTCATGCTCCGCCCGGCCATAGGCGAGGTCAAACAGTTGTTCATCATTCCACTTGAACAACGGGCTCTTCAACAATGCTGCAAGGGACAGATCGTCGGATGGCAGCAGCATGAACCGGCCGAGTGCCACCAGATCCTTGATGGCAATGTGGTTCGTGAGCTTCAACCTGTCAGCGCCGGCGACCGGGACCTGCCGTTTTTTCAGCTCACGCGACAACGCTGGCATGAACTGATCGCGCTTGCGCACCAGCACCATGATGTCTCGCGCTTCAAGACGCCGACCCTGCCCCTCAAGTACTTCACCACTCCTTAGCGAGCTATCTATCGTCTTGGCTATCTGCTCAGCGAGCCGAACGGGTGGGGCAGGCAGGCTATCCACGGGTTTGCGCCAATCATCTTCCTGGGGCGCGTTTTCAGGCGTGATCATATCCCATATCTGGACCTCGCCGGGATCATGATCGCGAATGGCCGTATGGACAGTCGGGCCGTGTTCCCGCCCGAAGCCACGATTGGCCTCGGGCCGCGCAAAAACTTTATCGACGGCAGACAAAACATCGGGGGCCGAGCGAAACGAGAAGTTGAGATTGACACGCTCAAAACTCAATTCAGATTGCCTGGTGTTCCTTTCGGTCTCCCTGCCATGCTTGGCAAAATCCTCAGGAACAGCGCCCTGAAACGAATAAATGGATTGCTTTTCGTCACCCACGGCAAACAATGTGCGCCGGATGTCGCGGGCGGATCTGCCGGCAAAAAATTCCGCGCTGAGCAGACGAATGACGCGCCATTGATTGGGGCTTGTATCCTGCGCCTCATCGACCAGAATATGATCGATACCCTTGTCGAGCTTGTATTGTACCCATGGTCCAGCATCCTGACGCGACAGCAATCTGACTGTACGCACAATCAGATCATCGAAATCGAGCAGACCATGCGTCTTTTTCATGTGCTGATAGCGGCCGATCAGATCGTCAATCAGAACCAAGGCTGACAGGGTAAGGCGAAGCAAGCGCCATTGTTTAAGGCGGTCCAACCCCTGGAATGCGCGTTGCGCCGCTTGATCGTAACGATCGATAAAATCCGGATAACGGTCAGTCACCCCCTTGGTCGCGATATAGGAACCGCTTTTGGGATCACCTGTCGCTTTCAGGAAGGCCGCCCGCAGTGCTTCCTCACGTTGATCGATCTGTTCGTTAACCTTTGCATGAAGCAGAATCAGCGCAAATTCTTGCGCCCGCGTCGCGCTCTTTTGTATCTGCAGAATGCCGGACAACATCGAGTGATCGAATTCGTCCACCGGCCAAAGCGTCGACAGGATACTGTCTTCGGTCTCGTCGCCTTGGAAGCCAAAGTGCGAATAGAAAGCCTGGCGGCGCAGATCATCGTGACCGACTTCGCCGATAAATTGTGTCAGATCATGCCGTTTGTTTACTGCCTCGTCGAGCAGTTGCTGCAGACCAAATTCTCCGGCGGCATCGAGCACATCGGCAAAAGCAGCGGCAAGCTCCGTGTTATGGTCAAGGCGCGCCGCCTGCAACAATTGACGGCGCGCTTCGCCGACCAGCGCAACCTGCATCATGTCATCCATCAATTCGAAATGACCCGCAATATTGGCCTCGAGCGGGAACTGATGGAGGATCGCTTCGCAAAAGGCGTGGATGGTTTGAATCTTGAGGCCGCCCGGCGTTTCCAGCGCCCGTGCAAACAGACGGCGCGCTTGTGCCAGCCGCTTCGGCCCGGGGCGATTGCCATCGATCTGCTCGATGGTCTGGGCCAACGCACCTTCGTCCAATGTTGCCCAATCGGACAATCGCGCAAAAACGCGGTTCTGCATGACCGCTGCCGCTGCCTTGGTATAGGTCAAGCAAAGGATCTTGGAGGGATCGGTTCCGTCAAGCAGCAGGCGAATGACGCGTTCCGTCAGGACATGCGTCTTCCCTGATCCGGCATTTGCCGAAACCCAGACGGAATCCTTCGGATCGGCCGCCTTGTTTTGATTGGCAATTGTTTCGCTCGGGATGTTGCGCGGCGTCTTCATTCGCCGTCACCGCTATCGTCAGCGCCGCCTGCCGACCATTCCAGCACACGCGCAAGATGATCGTAGTCCCCGGTCAAATCGCTTTCCTTGAATGGCAGCGCCCGCGAAAGATAGCCTTTGTGCGGGTCGCGATAAGCGGTCAACAACTCGGCCAGGCGATGCCACGAGAGCTCGCCCAATTCTGGCGCGGACTTCTCGCTGGCATTGGCGGCGGTGCCGATCTTCAGGATCGATTCGGGATCGACCTTACCATTAGGACGAAGCCGCACATAGAGGAGGTCCGCAGCATCGCGGGCACCGACTTCGTGGAAAGCACCGCGCGCCAGAAGTGCTGCCTCGAGTGCAAGCTGCGGAGACAACAGCACATGCGCCTGCCGTTTGGATGGTGTCGAACCGGTCTTGTAGTCGATAATCTCAGCCAAACCATCGTGCCGGAGATCAACGCGGTCAGCACGGCCAGAGAGCGTCACGCCGGTCGTTTCAACGGGAATCTTTCTTGAAGCGATTTCCGGATGACGTGCCGTTATAAGGTGCGCGCGCTGGCGTTCCCATTGGAGGTATTCCGGAACCAAAGATTGAAAACGAGGCCACCACACCGCATCGATTTCTTCCGGCAATGCGATCTCATCGAAAAAGCGCCGTCCGATGTCCACCAGACGCGCGGACGCGTCGGCGTTCTGCGGATCAACACCCTGCGCAGTGAAATCCGCCAGAATATCATGGAACAGCGATCCGCGCTCGGCGACATCAGGATCGCGGATCAGCGGATCGATGGGGCGCAGGCGCAGGATGCGCCGGGCAAAGATCGCGTAAGGGTCGCGCCTGAGCGTCTCGATTTCCGTAACTGAGAAATGCTTTGGCCGCGCGCCCAACGGCGGCTTTGGTTCGGGTCGCTTGACGAAATCTTCGTTCGGTGCAGTATCGATCTCCCGCGCCCAGTTCAGATATTTTACACCCCGCGCACGCAATTCTGCAGTTGCAGTTTTGCCCAGAACCGTTTCGAGCCGCTGCAGCCAGCGCGAAGCAACCGTCGGAGCGTTGGCGGCGCGCTGCGCCCGCGTGAGAATGACGCGATCCATGCCCATCGCCATTTGAAAATCATGCGCTGCAAGGCCAATGCGCCGTTCGGGTGGTTCAAGATTGATGATTGATTTCATTGGCCGCGACATGAAGGGATCATTGCGGGTTTTGCCCGGCCAGGACCCTTCGTTCAGACCGCCGATGACGACCGTATCGACTGTCTGCAAACGGGCTTCCAGTGCCCCCCAAATAAAAAGGCGGGGATGTGCACCGGCCTTAGGCTTGACCACCTCTCCCGCGACCAGCGCCTCGATTATCGACGGCCATTCGGAGGGCATGAACTCCAACCCCGCATCTGCCGATATCAAATTGCGCAGGAAGGCGGCAAACTGTTCGCCAGCGGCGCCTGAGTAGAGCGCCGCAATGTCGCCCTGGTCGTCCCGCGTCAGATTTTCCAGACTGGCGACTGTGGCATGGACAATCGCCGCCATCTCCACCGGAATTTCTTTGGCGGCAAAGGCGACTAGTGGTTCCATGCATTGCGAGAGCGCTTCGCAGGCTGAGCGCGCAGTCTCGATCTGCGCAACGGTAATCTGCCGAAGCCACCCGGGTTCAAATGGCGTTGTGCTTGCGTCCGAAAGGCGTTTTTCAAAGAAAGACCGCAGGCCGGTCACTGTAGCCCGGCCGGTACCACCGCGAAGCGATACGAGTTCGATGGTTTCCGCAGCTTGCCGTACGGCTGAACGTTCCTGGCCGAGCCGGGTCAAAGGATGCTTGAGAAGCGCGAGCAGTGCGACGGGATCGCCAGGATTGAAGACTGTTTCCAGTGCCAGCCGCATCAATGTGGCCGGTTGCGTTTCGCGCAGGGCATGCCCGCCGGAATCATCAGCTGCGATATTGAAGCGCGCAAGCTCGGTCGAGACACGCCGCGCAAGATCACGATCCGCTGTGATCAAGGCTGCCGTCTTACCTTGCTGGTCAATCGCGTCACGCAAGGCGACAGCCACGGCGAGAGCCTCTTCGCGTTCATTCGCGGCCTCTACAAGCGCGATAGGCGCGATGGCAGCCAAGAACCTGCCATCGCCACGGTCGATATCGGCCCAGGCTTCACTGGTGTCTGCTGGACGCATCGCCTCGGCCAGCAAAGCCTCACGCGCACGCTTTGGAGCCGCTACGTCTCCTAACTGGATGACGTCCTGACGCAGAACGCCGAGCTGGCTCAATAGCTTTCTCAAACCATATTGCGGGTGACCGAAGATCGATGGGCTGTCGATGGTATTGGCCAGAAGTTCCCAACTTGCCGCGTCCATGTCACGATCAACGCCGGGCAGAACCAAAGCGCCTTGTGGCAAAGAAGCGACCGCCGCGAGCAACTGTGCGGTGGCAGGTATCGAGCCCGTGGAACCGGCGGCGATAACCGGCCCGACTGGCGGGCTACGCAACAGACGTTCAGCTTCGAGCTCAATCAGCCGATTGCGATGTGCAGCAGGGTTGGATCGATGCCGATCGGCAAGAACCTCGGGCCAAAGACTGGTGACTATTCCCAAGAAGTCCAGGGTTACCTGCCACCAATTCGGCAGATCCTCCGACACAATGTTGGAGAGTGACGACCAGCCCATTGCTTCGGTCTCAACCTGATCCATCAAGCTCGCAAGATCGCGCGCCAGCCAGATTGCATCGGCGGTCGTAGCCGGGATGGCGATCTCTTCATTGCCAAAAAGTGCCCGGACATGGTCGGGCAGACGTTCGCGCCAAGGCCTCACGAGCCGCGCGAGCAGCAGCAAGCGTTCTGTCGAATTTATCGGCGGCAGGAGATCGAAAAAAGCATCCGATCCCAGATCGAACATTGCCGCATCCTCGTCCACATCACCGAGCGGCCGGATGACGGGGAGGATAGCAGACCTGGCCGGGCTCGTTTCGACCAGCAAGGAACGCAGGGTGCGTGCAGCGCGGCGTGTCGGCACGTAGATCGTTGCATGTGCCAGCGCCATGGGATCCGACGGATCGGCCGGATAACCTGGTACAAGCGTGCCCGATCGCAGCGCGTCAACCAGAGCGGGCAGAAATGGAATGCCCCGCGCTATGGAAAATATGCGCGAATGTCCGTGCTCAACCATTGACCATCTGTCTGGCGATGGCTGCTTCCGCCTCGCCAATCGCATCAGGTGTTCCGACCGTCAGCCACAAGCCGTCCATCCGCCGGCCATAAAGCCGGTCCGTGGCGATCGCCGCATCAAAATAGCGATTGAGCGAGGCCTTGCCCGCCACGGCGCCTGTGAAAATCCGAGGATGGATAATGGCTGCACCGGCATAAATATTGGGCGACGTTTCGCCAATTCCGAGGCGGCGCAGGCGACCGTCATTGTCCATGTGGAAATCACCGCGCCCATCATAGCCGGTGGCCTGATCCTTTGCTGCAATCATCAGCAGAATATCCATGCGCGCATCATCCCATCCTTCGGCCAACAGGACAAGATTTGGCTTCGATCCATCCACCCAAAAAGTATCGGCGTTGACCACATAGAAAGGATCGGCACCGATCTTCGGCAGTGCATTGATGATACCGCCGGCGGAATCAAGCAGTTCATTGCGCTCGTCCGAAATGACGATCGCCGGGTCCTTGCGCTTTGCCAGATGTGCATCAACCTGATCGGCGAGATAGTGAACGTTGACGATAGCTCGTTCAACGCCGACATTTTCAAGTGCTTCGAGTCCCCAGTCGATTAATGGTTTGCCGGCAACCTTTACCAGTGGCTTCGGTATAGTATCAGTAATTGGAGCCATGCGCTTGCCAAGCCCGGCTGCCAGAACCATTGCCGTGTGCGGACCCGCCATTGATCAAATCTCCGAAGAAAGTATTCCCGCCTTTTCGCACCATTGCTTGACCGGCGCCAGTGCAGGATGAACGATAACGCGATCAAGATAGGAGCGGATACGCGGCAGATGTTTCAAATAAAAGGACTTGCCGTCTCGTTCGTCGAGCCGGACGAAAATACCGAGTATCTTGGCGTTGCGCTGTGCCGCCATGATGGCAAACGCCTTACGAAACAATGTTTCGTCAAAACCGCGATCAGCCGAACGCCGTTCGTCGATATAAGCAGCAAGCAAATGATCCTGCAACTCCGGGGCAACCGTTACGCGCGCATCGAAGATCAACGACGCAACGTCATAGGCCGAAGGACCAATCATGGCGTCCTGAAAGTCAATAAGCCCGACACGATTGATACCAGTTTCGTTCTCGCGCCATAGGATGTTGGGAGAGTGCACATCGCGCAGGAGAAGGCTTTTCTCCGTATTATTTAGTTCACTAAATACTTTGTCCCATGCGACCACATATTCTGTCTTTTGGGCGGGTTCGAGTACTGCTCCACTCATCCGCGGCACATACCAATCGGACAGAAGTTCGACCTCGATCATCATGGCGTCGCGATCGAAATCGTGAATATGATGGGAAATGCCCTCACCTAGATCGATATCCTTTGACCAGGAATGCTGATGCAGATTTGCCAGCAAACGGACCGTTGCTTCATAACGTTCGAGGATTGGAGCGCCTTCAGCATCCAGTATCCCCTCGCTGCCGAGGTTTTCGAGAATGAGAAAACCGTTCTTTAAATCCTGCGCGTAGATTTTTGGCACTGTGAAGCCGCGCGATGTGAGCAGGCTGTCAAGGGCGACAAACGCAGTCACGGATTGGGAAAGGTGCGCGATTTGCATGTAGGTCTTGCCGTCGCGAAGGACCGGTCCACCTGGATTGTAGGGCGAATTCATGAGGATAAATGGCGACCCATCGCCCGTCGCAATGGTTTCATAACCCCGGGCCGAAGCGTCGCCAAGCAAATAGCGGCGTTCGGCCGTGGCAAATCCTTCCTCAGCGAGAAACGTGCGAGCTGCCAGGGAGCGTTGCAGCCGCGACAATGCAGCTGCTTCGCCCTCGATCAATGCCTTCCGGCCGTCGCCATCATTCAACAGCGTCACCTTCAAGCTGGACGCTGATACGATATCCCCGGCCCGTTCCGGCCACTCTACCAGAACCGCGCCATCCTCCAGGGCTTCGTCAAGACCGAGCTCATCCACCTCATTGGCAGAAGTCAGGCGAAAAAGATCTGCATGACTTATCGGCAGGCGCAACTCCGGATAGGATTGCACGATGGTGAAGGTCGGGCTCGGCACCTCAAAAAGATTGTCATCGGCGATGGTACGTATCAGTCCCCGTGCGAGCGTCGACTTGCCGGCACCGAGATCACCGGACAGCGTGACGAGATCGCCCTTGCGCAACGCCAGAGCAAGATCCTCGCCAAGCCTTGTCGTATCCTCGGGTGTTGCAAGTTGAATGATGATCGATGTCATGGAGAGTTTATTCGGCAGCGATGCTGAATGTGCGAGCCTCCACCGGGAACCGGCAGGTAACCAGCGTGCCTTTGCCGGCACCGCTATCGATGTCGACCGTACCACCATGCAATTCGACGAAACCCTTGACTATGGAAAGTCCAAGACCGGCGCCACGCTTGCGGCCGCCATTCGGATAGGGCTGAAAGCGCTTGAAGATGCTGTCGAGAACATAGTCCGGCATGCCTGGGCCATTGTCCTTTACGCTGAACACCATTTCGGCCTGTTCGCGCCAGCATGCGAGCGTCACCGTGCTGCCTTCTGGTGCGTAGTTGGCAGCATTGCTGAGAAGATTGGATAGAACCTGCTTGACCCTGCTGGCATCGGCGCGGAAAGAGCCCGTTCCTGGTGTGATGCGGATGTCGAGCAGGATATTATGCTCCCTGAATCGTTCCGCCACTTTCTCGGATGCTGTCGTGATCGCATCGGTGACCGACACATCGCTGATATCGAGTTCCATGATCCCGGCGTCAACGGTGGCGAGATCGAGAATATCGTTGACGATCGTCAGCAGCACCGACGATGACGTGCCGATGTGATCGAGATAATCGCGTTGACGGTCATTGAGCGGTCCCGTCATCGGCGTCTGCAGAAGCTCGGTAAAGCCGATGATATTGGTCAAAGGCGATCGCAGCTCATAGGACACATGCTGGACGAAATCGTTCTTCAGCTCATCCGTCCGCTCCAGCGCCTCGTTCTTTTCCTTCAGCGCCCGCTCCACTTGCACCGAGTCCGTCACATCAACGAAGGTCAGCATTGTCTGGCCGTTTGGCAGCGGCGCCGTCGCATAGTAGAGAATTTTACCGGAGCTGAGTTCGAGATGTCCCGAGAGAGAGAGCCGCTCGTCGTCAAAACCGGTAACGGTGGTGACAAAGGTTTCCCAATGCGCAGCATCCGAAACCGGCTCACACAGCCGGCGAATGGCCGAAATGTGCATACCTTCAGAGATTTGTTCGCGTTTCAGCGACCACAGGGAAGCGAAGGCAGGATTCGATAGACGAATCTTTCCGTCCGAACCGAACACGGCGACGCCTTCCGCCAGATGGTCCAGCGTCTGACCTTGCACCTTTATCAATGTGTTGTAACGGCTTTGCAGCTCGAGCTTCTCCGTAAGGTTTTCGAAAACCCACGTCACTCCGCCTTTTGGCTGCGGATTGACGATGACACGCAGCGTGCGGCCGTCAGTCAGATACCAGATATGTTCCTGCGACTCGACCGAATGATAGGCCGACAAGACCGTTTCCTTCCACCGGCGCCAATCCTGCTGCTCTGGCAGGATTCCATCACTACGAAAGCGATCGAGTAGCATAGCATTGTCAGGGCTACTCTCAAGGAATGCCGCGTCCAGTCCCCACAGCTTGGCAAACGCCTGGTTGTGGAACTGCAGCTTGCGATTTGCGTCGAACATCGCGACAGCAGTATTCAGCTGGTCGAGTGTGTCCGAATGGTTGAGAACCGTTCGCTTGAACTCTTCACGGATCAGTTCGACTTCGCTGACGTCGGTCGCGAGGCCGGCTGAACCCGCGCTACTGGCGACATCGGTGACCCGGAAGACATGACGATCGCCAGCAACCACTGTCGAAAGCTGATCCTGGAAGCGCCGGTTTGTCACCTTGTCGCGTTCGATCTTTTCTCGCGCCTGTGCGCCGAATAATTCGCGACCGTCGCGAACCGCGATCTGCGGATCGCGAACATCAACAGCCTTGGCATAGGCCATGTTCACCCAGTTGAGACGGCCATCCCCATCGCGGCTCCAGGACGGCATATCGATCAATTCCAGCAAGCCGCGCAGTGTGGTTACGGCCTCATTGAGCTGATAGTTTTCAGACTTGAGGAGCGCGTGCGCGACCCGGGTCTCACCAAGATTGATGAAACGCACTATTGCATAACCGCCGGAGGTGCGACCCTGGACTTCCAGTGGTGCGCCTTTCGACGTTTCGACGGCAATATCGAATGGCCGCGCTTTCTCGCGCAAAGCCGAGATGGAACGATCGAGCAGCGTAACGGAATCGACACGCAGCCATCGTCCGAAGGCCAAAAACAGCGCGCGACCCTCGGGCACGCCGATCTCCGGAGGAAGAGTGCCTATGAGATTGGGTGTGCTCGAAGCGCCTTCCCACACGACCACACGCTGATCCTTGAGATTAAGCAGGGCCTCATTGCGCTGGACTGTCACGTTGAGATCCGCAACCTTGCCACGCAGCTGGCGATTTTCCTGGGCAATACGACCGCGCTCGCGAATAAGCCAGCCAGCAGAAAGCAGCGCTGCACCCATGGCGCCGAGGAAAATAGCGAACTGCACGACTTCGAACGTGCCGACCTCAACGCCAAAGGGCGTGGTGATTTTACCTAGCGCGTCCTGTGCACCGGCTGACGGGGAAGATATCAACAGGACCGGCAGGGCTGAACTTGCCCCTTTAGCCAAGAGCCTCCGCAGTCTGTTCAGCACCGGTCCGTGTGCTGCATTTTTACTGCGAACATCACCTGTCCCAATTTTCATATCAACCGTCGCTGCCCCATCCTGACGAATGCCGGCTATTCCCTTCCGCTTGCTTTTTTAAACAAGCGGCCCACCTGGAACACCGTCATCCCGAATCACTACAATAAACCTTGAGCGAATCGACGGGAAGAACTAGGTGCAAAAAAGAAAACCGAAGGATTTGTCGATCCTCCGGTTTCTATATCTTGTGTGTATATACTAATCAGATCAATATCTGTAGTGGTCTGACTTGAAAGGACCCTTCGGCGTCACACCGATATAGGCAGCCTGTTCTTCCGAAAGCACCGACAATTTCGCGCCGAGCTTGTCCAGATGCAACCGGGCAACCTTTTCGTCGAGGTGCTTCGGCAGGACGTATACTTCATTCTTGTACTGTTCGCCGCGGCTATAAAGCTCGATCTGAGCCAGAACCTGATTGGTGAACGAGGCGGACATGACGAAGCTTGGATGGCCCGTAGCATTGCCGAGGTTGAGGAGACGGCCTTCCGAGAGAAGCAGCAAGCGCTTGCCATCCGGGAACGAGATCATGTCGACCTGTGGCTTGATGTTGTTCCACTTGAGATTGCGCAAGGCAACGACCTGAATCTCGTTGTCGAAGTGACCAATATTGCCGACGATGACCATGTCCTTCATCGCGCGCATGTGCTCGATGGTGATAACGTCCTTGTTGCCGGTCGTCGTGATGATGATGTCGGCAGTCGGGGCAGCATCTTCGAGCGTCACAACCTCGAAACCATCCATCGCGGCCTGCAACGCACAGATCGGATCGACTTCCGTGACCTTGACGCGGGCGCCGGCGCCAAGCAGCGACTGGGCAGAACCCTTGCCCACATCGCCGTAGCCGCAGACGACGGCGACCTTGCCAGCCATCATGACGTCGGTAGCGCGGCGGATACCGTCAACCAGCGATTCCTTGCAGCCATACTTGTTGTCGAATTTCGACTTGGTGACGCTGTCATTGACGTTGATCGCAGGGAAAGGCAGCAAGCCCTTCTTCTGCAGCTGATACAGACGATTGACGCCGGTCGTGGTCTCTTCAGTGACGCCCTTGATGGCATCGCGCTGCCTGGTGAAGAAGCCAGGTGTTTCTTTCATGCGCTTTTTGATCTGTGCGAAGAGGATTTCCTCTTCCTCGCTTTCCGGCTTCGACAAAACATCTTCGCCAGCCTCGGCGCGTGCACCGATGAGAATGTACATCGTGGCATCGCCGCCATCGTCGAGGATCATGTTCGATGGCTGACCATCCGGCCACTGGAAAATCTTGTCCGTATAGGTCCAGTACTCTTCGAGCGACTCACCTTTGACGGCGAAAACCGGCGTTCCGGTTGCAGCAATCGCTGCGGCGGCGTGATCCTGTGTGGAGAAGATATTGCACGAAGCCCAGCGAACTTTCGCGCCGAGTGCCTGCAGCGTCTCGATCAAGACAGCTGTCTGGATCGTCATGTGGAGCGACCCGGTGATGCGCGCGCCCTTGAGCGGCTGTGTCTTGCCGAATTCTTCGCGGCTGGCCATCAGGCCCGGCATTTCTGTTTCGGCGATATCCATTTCCTTGCGGCCCCATGCGGCCAGCTCAAGGTCCTTGACGATGTAATCCTGTGTGTCGGCCATCTCGTGTCAGCTCCGTCTTCGTTTTCATTTGGCCGCGCACTATTTGATCGGGCGACCGGAGATGACGTTGACTAGCAGATTAGACCTCGCCGCACAATGGGATATAAAGAAATCCTTATGCGTGCATATGATTCCACAGCGAGAGTTCCTTCAATCAGGCTTCTTCGCCGAACTTGTCGGCAATGAGTGCGCCAAGAGCCTTCATCAATTCGCGCGCCTGTACACCGGAGGCGCTGACCTTGATGCAGCAACCAGGAGACGCGGCCAGCATCATCAGACCCATGATCGAAGTGCCGCCAACTGTCATTCCATCCTTTTCAACACGGACATGGACGTCGTAACCATCGACGAGCTGGACGAACTTGGCGGACGCGCGTGCATGGAGACCACGCCGGTTGACGATCTCGAATTCCTCGACGAGTGCATTCTCCGGGTCAAACGTACCGGTTGTTTCGGCAGTCAGGCGCATCTATTTCCTCTTTGAGCACAAGCCCTATTTGGCTGTCAGCACCTGACTGGCCACATTGATATATTTCCGTCCGGCATCCTGACCTTCGCGCAATGCTGCTGCCATGTCATTGGTAACCCGCACACTCGAAAGCTTGATCAGCATTGGCAGATTAACCCCGGCAATGACTTCGATACGCCCCGATTCCATCACCGAGATGGCCAGATTGGAAGGCGTACCACCAAACATATCTGTCAGGATAATGACGCCCGAACCATTATCGGCCCGGGCAACGGCATCGACGATGTCACGCCGCCGCTGCTCCATATCGTCATCCGCACCGATCGAGACGGTTTCCAAATATTCCTGCTGGCCGACCACATGCTCCACGGCATGATGAAATTCTTCAGCCAGTCTTCCGTGCGTCACAAGCACGAGTCCGATCATTCTGAAACTGCTCCTGTCGCGCCAGCCCCTTGGGTTTGGGCTTTTTACTGCGCATTGAATGCCCCGTTTGGCAGGTGTCGCATTTTGGCAGGACGAATCGTGAAGGCAAGCGGAAAAATGGCCTTAGCAAGACGGTCAGTCATTTTATCGCAGTGCAACATTGCAACCACTTGAATCAGTTAGCCTATTTCTTCCAGAACGCCTGGAAAAGGCTTGCCTCCACCGCCCGGCAAGCCGCTTCCACCTCCTGCTCAGGTAGAATTAGATGTGGGATCGAGACCCCTTCGAGCAGTATCGTGGCGTCACTCGCAAATCGAATGGCTCGTCCGGGCTTGGTCAATTCAACGGCAAGATGGATCACTCCGCAAGTCTCAAAATCAACCCTATGCAGGCCGGAGCCGCGCACTTCCACGCCGCCCTGCAATGAGGCAGGGGCAGCGCAGACCAAGCGGCCGGATATGGCTTGCAAAAGACACTGATCGTCGCAGATCAGCGCGGCAAATACACCTCTGCCAGCCGCTCGACGCATCAGTTCATTGGCAATCGATGATTTACCCGATCCGGAAGGTCCCGAAATCAGGATGCCGCGATCTCCGACGAGGACTGCGGTCGCGTGCACACGCCCGTCCGGCTCGACAATCATCAGACCTCGACTGGAATAATGGCGATGAACTTCGCACCGAGATAATTGTCAGGATCTTTGGGGTCGATGATGTTCTCGGCATTCAACGTGCCGCCGTGAGCCTCGATTATCTGACGGCTGATGGATAATCCCAGGCCCGAGTTCTGGCCGAAGGCCTCTCCGGATGGCCGATCCGTATAAAACCGCTCGAAAATCCGGTCGATCTGTTCCACTCGGATACCTGGGCCGTTGTCTTCGACGGTAATGCGAATACGATCGCCCAGGTGCTCCAGGGTCACTGTGATAACGCCGTCCTCGACGGGAACGAAAGACCGCGCGTTTTCGATCAGATTCGAGACGACTTGGCCGAGCCGCAGATCATGCCCGGCGACAAAGAATCCCTTCCTGTTGTTCGGCAACTTGCCCACTACCAATTCGATGCGGGTGTCTTTCTTGTTCCGCCGCACCTCGCGGGCAGCCGTAACAAGATTGCCCAGCAGGTATTTGAGATCGACGTGCTCGGAATCCTCGCGGGCCAGTTCAGCGTCCAGTCGCGAGGCGTCGGAGATATCGGTGATCAGACGATCGAGGCGGCGCACATCATGCTGGATCACATCCATGAGCCGTTTCTTCGACTCTTCGTTCTTGGCAAGCGGCAGCGTCTCCACGGCGCTTCGCAACGAAGTCAGCGGGTTTTTGAGTTCGTGGCTCACATCGGCCGCAAAGCTCTCAATCGATTCGATGCGGGCATAGAGAGCGTTGGTCATGTCGCGGATCGATGTAGAAAGATGGCCGATTTCGTCTTGCCGCTCGGAAAAATCCGGTATCTCCTCGCGATTCTTGACCCCGTGCCGGACGCGATCGGCAGCGGCAGCAAGACGCCGAAGCGGATTGGCAATTGTTGAGGCGAGAAAAAGCGACAAAATAGCCATGACCAGCGCGGCAACCGTAAAGACCCGGATGATCGCATAGCGCTCCCCCTGAACGATCTTGTCGATATCGCCGCCTTCGGTCGAAAGAAGCAGCACGCCGAGCACGGCACGAAATCGCTGGATCGGAACTGCGACCGAGACGATCTGCTCTCCCTTTTCCGTCATGCGGACGACGGTAGCCGGAGAACCGGTCAACGCCTTCATGATTTCAGGATAAGACGAACCATTGCCACCAGGCTGCTCCTGATAAACCGGCAGGTCGCTACGGCGCAAAAGCCGTGTCATGCGATTGGTCAGACGTTCGAAAAAGCTCGGTTCCTCGCCATCGATCGGCGGGAGCTCGTACCGCAGAACCTGGCCCCGCGAATAGAGATGGCGCGAATCCAGCAACAGATTGGAATCCCGGTCATAGATACGGGCCCGCGTACGCGTCGGAGAGATCAGTCTGCGCAGAACCGGCGCCACGCGCTCCGGATTAATAGGGAAATCGAGATTGTCCAGAACATCGGGTGACGGGGTAATGCTCTGACCAGCCTGCAGTTCCAGCAGCTTCTCAGGGTCGATGGCAATGGAATTCGTATCGACCGTTGCCGATGACGCTATGGCGCCAGCGATGATCTCGCCCTGCGTCATCAGGCTCTCGACGCGAGCATCGATCAACCCGTCGCGGAACTGATTGAGATACATGATGCCGGACAGAAGCACGGCAAGCCCGGCCAGGTTGAGAAAAAGAATGCGCCGGGTCAGGCTTGAGAACAGATAGTTGCCAAAGACACGATTGAGCGGACGGAAAAAGCGGCGCAAGGCCAGCGAACGCTTGCGGCGCATAACGGCGCTTTTGCGCGTGATATTGCCGCCTTGCAGTTCGGCTACCATCTTTGCCTCAGAACATCGTGATTCGGTTGGCTCATCGCATTCATGCAGCGGCGAGACAACCTTGTTTTACAGCGGATCACGTAGCTTTGAAAGCGCAGGAACGTTTTCGCACCGAAGTCCCCTTGAGAGGAGCCAGTCTGACGATCAGGTTTCGCGGAAGCGATAGCCAACGCCGTACAGGGTTTCGATCATGTCGAAATCATCGTCGACGACCTTGAACTTCTTGCGCAGGCGCTTGATGTGACTGTCGATGGTGCGATCGTCCACATATACCTGCTCATCATAGGCCGCATCCATCAACGCATCACGGCTTTTGACGACGCCCGGGCGCTGGGCCAGCGAGTGCAGGATCAGAAATTCGGTCACGGTCAACGTCACCGGTTCACCCATCCACGTGCAGGTGTGACGCTCCTGGTCCATGACAAGTTGGCCGCGCTCGAGTGATTTCGTCTGGGGACTGCCGGGCTTTGCTGCGCTTTCCCTCGCCGCAACACGGCGCAGGACCGCCTTTACCCGCTCGACGAGGAGGCGCTGCGAAAACGGCTTGGTGATGAAATCATCGGCGCCCATCTTGAGGCCGAACAGTTCGTCAATCTCGTCGTCTTTGGAGGTCAGGAAAATGACGGGCAAGTCGGACTTTTGGCGCAGACGACGCAGAAGTTCCATCCCGTCCATACGCGGCATCTTGATGTCGAAAATGGCGAGATTCGGCGGACGGGCCATCAAACCATCGAGTGCGGAGGCACCGTCGGTATAGGTTTCGACACGATAGCCCTCCGATTCAAGCGCGATCGATACGGATGTCAGAATATTGCGATCGTCGTCGACCAGCGCAATAGTCTGCATTGCGGGTACTTCCCTCATGCCCTGCCTTTCATCATGTCATCAAAACAGCTATGCTTGTGCCGGACAAATTAGGTACAAAATGTGGCATAGATCGCGAGTCGTGTCATCCCTGCCGGTTTTAGCTGCTTTACGCTCACGGAAGCAGAGCGAAAATTTCCCTTATTTAAAACGATTTAAAAAAATTTAAATTCTTTAAATCGATTAAACATTTGATACTATTCAGTATTTCTGCTTTTGAGCATGGGCAGCCGCATTCATGCTGGAAGATGCAGGAAGCGGCACAATTGGCTTGACCCCTCAATGCGTACTTAAACAATGGCGGACACATGACTAGAGAGACCGGTATTCATAACGCGACGATCGCGCTCGGCACCTCAGGCTTGAAGGATGTTTCGGCGGTCTATTACAATCTCGGAACCGCGGAACTCTACGAGGAAACCTTGCGCAGAGGCGAAGCTGAACTGACGGCGCAAGGAGCGCTTGTTGCTCGTACCGGCCAACATACCGGGCGCTCGCCAAAGGACAAATTCGTCGTGCGCGATGCGTCAACCGACGCTCATGTCTGGTGGGACAACAACGCGCCAATGTCACCTGAGGCATTTGAGCTGCTCTATGCAGATTTTATGGAGCAGGCAAAGGGCAAGGAACTGTTTGTCCAGGATCTCATCGGTGGCGCCGATGAAGAGTACAGGCTGAATACGCGCGTCATCACTGAATTCGCCTGGCATTCGCTTTTCATCCGCAATCTGCTGATCCGTCCGGACCGTGCTGCCTTGGCTGATTTCGTGCCGCAGATGACGATCATCGACCTTCCGTCCTTCCGCGCCGATCCCGCAAAGCATGGCACGCGCTCGGAAACGGTAATCGCTGTCGATCTCAATCGCATGATCGTGCTGATCGGAGGCTCGGCCTATGCCGGCGAGATGAAAAAGTCCGTCTTCACGGCACTCAACTATATTCTCCCGGCCAAAGGCGTCATGCCGATGCATTGTTCGGCCAATGAGGGTCCGGATGGCGATACTGCCGTCTTCTTCGGTCTCTCGGGAACGGGCAAGACCACGCTCTCGGCTGACTCTACCCGTACACTGATTGGCGATGACGAACATGGCTGGGGCGAGAACGGTGTCTTCAATTTCGAGGGCGGTTGCTACGCCAAGACCATTCGTCTTTCCGCCGAGGCGGAACCGGAAATCTACGCGACGACCCAGCGTTTCGGCACTGTGCTTGAAAATGTCGTTCTCGATGAAAACCGTGAGCCGGATTTCAATGACGGTTCGCTGACGGAAAATACGCGCTGCGCTTATCCTCTCGACTTCATCCCGAATGCATCGAAAACCGGCAAGGCAAGCCATCCGAAGAACATCATCATGTTGACCGCGGATGCCTTCGGCGTCATGCCGCCCATCGCCAAACTTACCCCGGCGCAGGCGATGTATCACTTCCTCTCCGGGTACACCGCCAAAGTCGCCGGTACGGAACGCGGCGTGACCGAACCAGAGGCAACATTCTCGACGTGTTTCGGTTCGCCTTTCATGCCGCGTCATCCCTCGGAATATGGCAATCTTCTGCGCCAGCTGATCGCCGATCACAATGTCGATTGCTGGCTGGTAAACACGGGCTGGACCGGTGGCGCTCATGGCATAGGCAAGCGCATGCCCATCAAGGTAACGCGGTCGCTGCTTGCGGCGGCGCTCGACGGTTCGCTGAAGAACGCGCAGTTCCGGACAGACCCGAATTTTGGTTTCGCAGTACCTGTCGCCGTGCCGGGCGTCGATGACGCGATCCTCGATCCCCGCTCGACCTGGGCGGACAAGCCCGGCTATGATGCCCAGGCAACAAAGCTGGTTGATATGTTTATTCGCAACTTTGGCAAGTTCGAAAGCCACGTTGACGGTGACGTCAGGGCGGCAGCTCCGCATACGCCCGTCGCGGCAGAGTAATCGCCTGTATTTTGCACTTATTCAAGACCTCGCTGGTGTCCAGCGGGGTCTTCTTGCATTTTGGGGCACTGCTGGGGTGCTTTCCGCGAATCAAAGATTAGGCTACCAATCCTTTCATGGAAGAGAGCCGCAGCCGGATCAGGATAAGCAATAGAATCTGGATCGACGAGGACGATCTGGAGGAAAGCTTCATTCGCTCTGCCGGCCCCGGCGGACAAAATGTCAACAAAGTCTCGACGGCCGTACAACTGCGATTCCTGGCGGCGCGTGCCGGTTTACCAGACGATGTTTTTGCGCGCCTCATCAAACTTGCCGGCCAAAGGGCGACCAAAGACGGCGATGTGCTTGTCGAGGCCAACCGTTTTCGCACCCAGGAGCGCAACCGGCAGGACGCGCGCGAGCGCATGATTGCGCTGATTGCGAAGGCCGCAGAGCCGCCACCGCCACCGCGCAAGAAAACCAGACCAACAAAGGGATCGATCGAGCGTCGTCTCAAGGAGAAATCGGGCCGCGCCGATGTCAAAAAGATGCGTGGCAAGGTAAAGGGAGATTAGTTAAAAGAACGAATATTAACCGCGGGCAATAATCTTGGCTTTTCAACTGCTTCACGGAATGCCACAACACTATTTCGGTTTGAACAATCAACAGGAGCCAGACATGGGACTATTTGATTTCGTTAAATCCGTAGGCAAGAAAATCGGCATCGGCGACGACGAGCCAAGTGCCGATGCGCTGAAGAAAGAACTCGATTCCCACAAGCTTGGTACCGAGAATGTCCAGGTAGTGGTTGAAGGTGACAAAGCAGTCCTGAAGGGCAATGTCACCAATCAGGAAGTACTCGAAAAGGCTATCATCGCCGTTGGAAATTCACTCGGCATCTCCAAAGTCGAGACCGAAGGGCTGAAAGTCGATGAAGTAACCACCGGCTCCGTCGCGAAGGAACCGGTGTTCTATACGGTAAAGAAAGGCGACAATCTGTGGAAGATCGCCGAGTCGCAGTATGGCAAGGGCAAGGGCGCGAAGAATACGCTCATCTTCGAAGCCAACAAGCCGATGCTCACGCACCCCGACAAGATTTATCCAGGTCAGGTGCTCAGAATTCCCGAACTCGGCTGATCGCACCTCCATTGCCAAACGGCCCGGCTCCCTATTGCGCCGGGCCTTTCAATTTAGATAGTTGGATAAATGATGCTTTTGCTGGCCCCCGGCATTCGCTACTTCCCCGAACATTTTGATCCGGCCGAACAGGCTGCGTTGGTCGAGGATATCCGGGCTGTCGTCACGGAAGCGCCGCTTTACGTTCCTGCCATGCCGAAAACCGGCAAGGAAATGAGCGTGCGTATGACAAATTGCGGCGTGCTCGGATGGGTTACCGACAAGGAAGGCGGCTATCGTTATCAGGCAGCCCATCCTGTGACGCGAAGACCTTGGCCTTCTATCCCGCAGCGCTTGCTCGAACTCTGGCAGGAAGTCGGCGACTTTCCGCTTCTTCCGGAGGCTTGCCTCGTCAACTTCTATTCCGACACAGCGAAAATGGGCTTGCATCAGGATCGCGACGAGCAGAATTTGAACGCGCCCGTTGTTTCAGTCTCGCTCGGAGATGCGTGCCTGTTCCGCTTTGGCGGCACGAACCGCAATGACAAGACGCAGTCGATCAAGCTATCCAGCGGCGACGTAATCGTGCTTGGCGGGGAAGGCCGCATGGCGTTTCACGGCGTCGACCGCATTTATCCCGGCACTTCGACGCTGTTGAAAAATACCGGCCGCATAAACCTGACGCTTAGAAGGGTTACAGCTTCCTGAGCGCAACTTCCTCGACCAGATGATTATCGCCCTTGCGCAGAATGAGATCAGCGCGCGGCCGCGTGGGCAGAATGTTCTCCCGCAGGTTCTTCAAATTGATGTTTGCCCAAAGACTTTCGCCGATGGCCAGCGCGGAATCATCCGAAATAGTCGAATAGCGATGGAAGAACGAGCTCGGATCCTTGAACGCCGTCTCCCGCAAACGCATGAAGCGGCTGATGTACCATTTGTGTATCTGCTCTTCGTCGGCATCGATATATATTGAAAAGTCGAAGAAATCCGACACGAATGGCACCATTTTGCCGTCTTCAGGCAGATCGCGGACCTGAAGCACGTTGATTCCTTCGAAAATCAGAATGTCCGGCGCATCGACGGTCTGATAGCGGCCCGGCAGCACATCATAGGTCAGGTGCGAATAAAGCGGCGCGTTTACGTTGCGCTGGCCGGCCTTGATCTGCGAGAGGAACCGCAACACCATGCCGACATCGTAACTCTCGGGGAAACCTTTGCGCTCCATCAAACCTTTGGCTCGAAGCACCTCGTTCGGATAAAGAAAACCGTCCGTGGTAACCAGATCGACCTTGGGGCTCGATGGCCAACGGGCGAGCAATTCCTTCAGAACGCGCGCAGTGGTAGATTTGCCAACGGCCACCGAGCCCGCAATGCCGATAATGAACGGTGTCTTTAAGGCGTCTCCGGTATTGAGGAATTGGCGGCGCTGATAGAATAACAGCTGGCTTGCCTCGACATGCGCCGACAACAGCCGCGACAGCGATAGGTAAATTCTGCTCACCTCATCGAGGTCGATCGGATCGCCGAGAGAGCGCAGCCGCTTGACCTCATCATAGGTTAGCGTCAGTGGCGTATCAGCGCGAAATTCCGCCCACCTCTCGGCACTGTAAAACCGATAAGGCGAAAACTCGCTTGGTGCCAACTGATCCACGACATCCTCTCCCGTCTGCCGTTCAAGAGCCGGAGCTTTAAACATGATCAGTCATGTCCTCGCGCGGCTTTTTCTTCAAGTCCGGTCTGCGCCGTTCTCCGCTCCAGTTCTTCCAGCACTTCTTTGAGTTTTATGCCGGATATCCCGAGAACGACGAGAAGATGATAGAGCAAATCGGCGCTTTCCGAAATAACACCCTGCCTGTTGCTGGAGACGGCGGCAATGACTGTTTCGATTGCTTCCTCACCCAGCTTCTGGCTCGCCTTGCCAATACCCTTGGCATAAAGGCTGGCGGTATAGGATTTGGCGTCTGCTGACGTGGCACGTTCCGCCACAATGCGTTCGAGATCGGCAAGGGTGAATGCGCTCATTAACGTCTCCAGTCAGTGGACAGGGTCCAGGCGCATCGGGATACCCGCCGCCGCCATGTGGGCTTTCGCTTGCGCGATCGTATAGGTGCCAAAGTGAAAAATGGAAGCGGCCAGCACTGCCGAAGCGTGGCCTTCGAGAATGCCTTCAACCATGTGGTCGAGATTGCCAACACCGCCGGAAGCGATAACCGGGACACGAACCGCATCGGCAATCGCCCGCGTGACGGGAATGTCGTAGCCGATCTTCGAGCCATCGCGGTCCATCGAGGTCAGCAGAATTTCGCCCGCACCAAGATCAACCACCTTGCGCGCAAACACGACGGCATCGATGCCTGTCGCCCGTCTTCCGCCATGGGTAAAGATTTCCCAGCGATCGGCCTCGTCCTCGCGCGATACCTTCTTGGCATCGATGGCGACGACGATGCATTGGTTACCAAACTTGTCGGCGGCCTCGGCAATAAAGTCAGGATTGTCCACGGCAGCGGTGTTGATTGATACCTTGTCTGCACCCGCCAGCAAAAGCTTGCGGATATCGGCGACGGTGCGCACCCCTCCGCCGACTGTCAGCGGCATGAAGCATTGCTCGGCGGTGCGAGCCACCACATCGAGGATAGTCTCGCGATTGTCGGAAGAAGCCGTGATGTCGAGAAAGCAGAGTTCGTCTGCCCCCGCAGCGTCGTAGGCCTTTGCCGCCTCGACCGGATCACCGGCATCGATGAGATCGACAAAGTTTACACCCTTGACGACACGTCCGTCCTTGACGTCGAGGCAGGGAATTACGCGGGCTTTGAGGGTCATGCTGCGCGCTCCCTTGCATCGCGAAGCACCTTTAATGCCTCTGCAGGATCGATACGCCCGTCATAGAGCGCACGGCCGGAAATCGCCCCCTCGAGCTTTTGTGCGTCGGGCATGGTCATGCGAACGACATCGGCGATCGAAGCCAGGCCGCCGGAAGCGATGACCGGGATCGAGACCGCTTCGGCAAGTTGCAGTGTCGATTCCCAGTTGATGCCCGTAAGCACGCCGTCACGGTCGATATCCGTGTAGATGATCGCTGCGACACCGGCGCCCTCGAATTTCTTTGCAAGCTCAATGACGCCGAGTGTCGAGGCTTCGGCCCAGCCTTCAACGGCAACCTTGCCGCCTTTGGCATCGATGCCGACGGCGACCTTGCCTGGAAAACGTTTGCAGGCCTCGATCACCAACCCCGGATCGCGCACGGCAACGGTGCCGAGGATGACACGTGACAGTCCTTTCGTCAGCCAACTTTCGATATGATCGAGTGTGCGGATGCCCCCGCCAAGCTGTACAGGATTTTTCGTCGCCTTCAGGATCGCTTCGACAGCAGCGCCATTGATTGATTGGCCGGCAAAAGCGCCGTTCAGATCAACGACGTGCAGCCACTCAAACCCCTGATCTTCAAAGGCTTTGGCCTGAGCGGCCGGGTCGGCGTTGTAGACCGTCGCCTGATCCATGTCGCCAAGCTTCAGCCGCACGCACTGGCCGTCTTTCAGATCGATTGCCGGAAAAAGGATCACGGATTCCACCTTAAAAAATTGGCTATAAGAGCGAGGCCCAGCGCCTGGCTCTTTTCCGGATGAAACTGTGTCCCCGCCATGTTGTCATTGGCTACGGCAGCGGTAACCGGCCCGCCATAGTCAGTGACGGCGACGACATCTTTTTCCATCTCGGCATCGAGAAAGTAGGAATGAACAAAATAGGCATGCAGGCCTTGCGGCCCGGTCTCAATTCCGTCGAACAATGGATGCGGACGGGTAAGCCGGATCGTGTTCCAGCCGATTTGCGGAATTTTCAACGCCGTGTCAGATGGCACCATCTCGCGAACGTCGCCCTTGATCCAGTCAAAGCCGGTCGAAATGGTCTTTTCCAGACCACGCGACGACATCAGCTGCATGCCGACGCAAATCCCGAGAAACGGCCGCGCTTTTTCCACGGCTGCTTCATGGATTGCCTCGACCATGCCCTCGACCGCATGGAGCCCACGGCGGCAATCGGCATAGGCGCCAACGCCCGGAAGGACGATGCGATCAGCCGTGCGGACCCGGTCAACGTCGGCTGTCAGATCGATGCGCGCATCGACGCCACTTTCCCGCGCAGCGCGCTCGAATGCCTTTGTTGCCGAGCGGAGATTGCCCGACCCATAATCGATGATGGCGACGCGCATGCTCAGTTTTCTCCGCGGTGGCTGACCAGACCGACCATACCGCCGAGCGCCGGCTTGTGACTGGCTTGTACAGTAGGTATCGCCGGGGGGGCGCTGACAGATACCTCATGCGATGAAACGAAGTTTTCGCCGAGGAACCAAGCCATTTCAGCATCGTCCGCATTGCGTGCATCGACAACGCCGAGCTGGCTGAAGCCGCGGCGCTCGAGCGCCCTGACGCGCCAGTTATTGCCTTCAAAACCTACGAGGAGCGAAAGCAACGCTGTGATAAATCCAGCCATGTTTTCGTGGCCGCTATAGGTGCCCACCCCTGAAATCAAGACCATCGATCCAAAAACAACCGCCGCTTCGAACCACAGCCGCTGCACCAGCAGCCAGGGAACAGTCAGGATAAAGGCAAGCAAGGCAAAGCCGTCCCTGACGAAGACGGTCTTGTCATCGTCACGCTGGCCGTCCAGCTCAGGTGCCAACACAATGAAACTGGCCATGTTTCAGCCTTTCAAAGTACCCTTGGTGGATGGAATGGCATCCTTCTGCCGCGGATCGGTTTCTATGGCGTGCCGTAACGTGCGCGCGACCGCCTTGAAGCAGGTCTCGGCGACGTGGTGATTGTTGGCGCCATAAAGGTTCGAGACATGCAATGTTATTCCGGCATTCTGCGCCAGCGCCTGGAAGAACTCGCGGACAAGCTCCGTATCGAAGGTGCCGATCTTCGGTGCAGAAAATTCAACCTGCCAGACAAGAAATGGACGCCCGGAAACGTCGAGTGCCGCACGCGTCAAGGTCTCATCCATGGCGAGATCGAGCGAGGCGTAACGGTTTATGCCGCGACGATCACCCAGCGCCTCGGCTATAGCCTGGCCGATGGCGATACCCGTATCTTCCACTGTGTGGTGATCATCGATATGCAGGTCGCCCTTGGCCTTGATGTCCATGTCGATCAGAGAGTGACGGGAGAGCTGCTCCAGCATATGGTCAAAGAAGCCGACGCCGGTGGAAATATCGAACGCTCCGGTACCATCCAGATTGACCGAAACGGCAATGCTGGTCTCCTTGGTGCTACGCTCGATCTTCGCGGTGCGTGTGTTGACGCTTGTCATTACTGTATCCCGCCACAAGGTTCTATAAAAAAGCCGTTCCGAATGAGGCCTTCTAAAACACGAACGGCGAATCTCCAAATGCTTTGATGGCGCAGACCAACGTCGTGACCTGAGCAGTATTTGCAATTCTGCGAGCGCTTCATACATAAGTGGAACGGAAGGGGTTCGATCTGCTGCCGTTTGGGGCATAATCGAACTCGCTTGAAGGAGAACCGAATGCAAGAACACAATCCCTCAACCATGTATGGAACCACGATTGTCACTGTCCGCAAGGATGGCAAGGTGGTCATTGCCGGCGACGGGCAAGTCAGCCTTGGCAATACGGTCATGAAAGGCAATGCGCGCAAGGTACGCCGTATCGGCAAAGGCAATGTCATCGCCGGATTTGCCGGTGCCACCGCCGATGCGTTCACCTTGCTTGAGCGGCTGGAAAGCAAGCTCGAACAATATCCGGACCAGTTGATGCGCGCCTGCGTAGAACTCGCCAAGGATTGGCGCACCGATCGCTATTTGCGTCGGCTGGAGGCCATGATGCTTGTCGCTGACAAGTCAGTCACGCTTGCGCTGACCGGCACTGGCGACGTGCTCGAGCCCGAACATGGTGTCATGGCCATTGGCTCCGGCGGCAATTATGCGCTGGCCGCTGCCCGTGCCCTTGCCGATACGGACTTGAGCGCCGAAGAGATAGCCCGCCGTGCCATGCAGATCGCCGCAGACATTTGCATCTATACGAACACGAGCGTCACACTCGAGACTCTTGATGCCGAATGAGCCGAGAGCGGGATGGTGCCATATTGAAACGTTCTGCCGGAGAGAATTTGTGGACAAGGTCGAGGGATTTGGCGAGGCCGATGCCTTTCCATCGGACGAAGCCGAAGCCCGATGGATTTGGCCCGAATTCACCCGGCCCTTCGGGTTTCCGGCTGGCGGACAACCACTTTGTCAGGCGGCATCGTCCGATGGGTAAACATCGGCCTCGCCACCTTTCGCGTGGATTGTCTCCCCATCCGAGAAACAGAACGGTTCCAATATGACACCATCCCGCTCTACCTATCGCTACCGCTTTATCCCGGTGGAACCCCGCCATTTGAACATGATTTCGGAATGGCTGACGGAACCGCATGTGGCAAAATGGTGGAATGAGGACCCCGGCGTCGAGATGGCGTCGATCGCGGAACACATGGACAGCGTCTCAGTTGAGCCGTTCATTATCATGCTCGGCGACGAAGCGATTGGCTATCTGCAGACCTACGATCCGCATCTGGAGGATGATCACCCCTACCAGGATCAGCCCACCGGCACACTCGGGCTCGACCAGTTCATCGGCGAACCCGATCTGATTGGTCAAGGCCACGGTCCGCGTCTGCTTGATGAGTTCGTATCGCTACTTTTCGAAGAAGGCGTGCCTCGCGTTATCGTCGATCCTGACCCTGCGAACAGCCAGGCAATCAAGGCATACGAAAAGGCGGGCTTCGTCGCTTTCGATACCCGGACATCGATTTATGGTCCCGCCCTCATGATGGCACGGGACAACCCTGACCTTGTGTTTGAACAATCGCCCGACGACGGGCAGGAAACGAGATTACAATGACAACATTTTCCCCTCGCGAGATCGTCTCTGAACTCGACCGCTACATTATTGGTCAGAACGACGCCAAACGTGCCGTAGCCATCGCCCTGCGTAATCGCTGGCGCCGTCAACAGCTGGAAGGCCAGATGCGCGAAGAGGTGATGCCGAAGAATATTCTGATGATTGGACCAACCGGCGTCGGCAAGACGGAAATATCCCGCCGCCTCGCCAAGCTTGCCGGTGCACCCTTCATCAAGGTGGAAGCAACCAAGTTTACCGAGGTCGGCTATGTCGGCCGCGATGTCGAACAAATCATTCGCGATCTCGTCGAAGTCGCCATCGGTCTCGTGCGCGAAAAGAAACGCGAGGATGTGAAGGCCAAGGCGCATGTCAATGCGGAAGAACGCGTTCTCGATGCATTGGTGGGCAAGACCGCAAGCCCGGCAACGCGCGACAGCTTCCGCAAGAAACTGCGTGACGGTCTGATTGACGACAAGGAGATCGAGGTCGAGGTTGCGGACACCGGTTCAGGCATGCCGAATTTCGAGCTACCGGGCATGCCCGGAGCAAACATCGGCGTCCTCAACCTCAGCGACATGCTGGGCAAGGCCATGGGCGGCCGCACAAAAACGGTGAAGACGACGGTCAAGGAGTCGTATGGTGTCTTGATCAATGATGAATCCGACAAGCTTCTCGATCAGGATCAGATCACCCAGGAGGCGCTGCGTTCTGCCGAGGATGACGGCATCGTATTCCTCGACGAGATCGACAAGATTGCTGCTCGCGATGGCGGCATGGGCGCTGGCGTCTCACGCGAAGGCGTGCAGCGGGATTTGTTGCCGCTCGTGGAAGGGACGACCGTCGCCACCAAGTACGGTCCGATCAAGACAGACCATATCCTGTTTATCGCATCTGGTGCGTTCCATGTTTCGAAGCCCTCTGACCTTCTGCCGGAACTGCAGGGCCGTCTGCCGATCCGGGTGGAGCTTAGCGCTCTGACCCGCGATGACATGCGCCGCATTCTGACCGAGCCTGAAGCCAGCCTGCTCAAGCAATATATCGCGTTGATGGCAACCGAAGAGGTTACGCTCAATATAACCGATGACGCCATTGACGCTTTGGCCGATATCGCAGTCGATCTGAACTCGACTGTCGAGAACATCGGTGCCCGACGCCTGCAAACGGTGATGGAACGGGTGCTTGATGACATTTCGTTCAATGCGCCCGACAAATCGGGCGCCGAACACACGATAGACGCCAAATATGTACGGGAGACTGTCGGAGATCTTGCCAAGAATGCCGATCTCTCTCGGTTTATACTCTAGCGCCTCATCTTGGGTCTTGTGCCCGAAAGACATCCCTTATCCCTGGTGTCCCCTCGTGCTGCGCGGGGGCATTTTTGTTCAGAACGATCATTCATTCAGGTTTTTCTGGCTTTCGAGGGTGCAAGGCGCTATTCGGAGCGTCCCATCAATTTCTGGACCGATGATGAACCGCCACCTGATCCTTTTCGCGACAAGCTGTCTTTCGCTGTTGCTGGTCACTTTGCAGCCGGCGGCGGCTGTGACTGTTGTTCCTGAAGGCAACCGCAACGCGGCCCAGCCAGGTGTTCCAGCCGCCTCCGCCAAGCGGACGCGCGAGTTGAACACCACTTATGAGGCAAAATATCAGAAGATCTATAACCTGCTTAAAACCGACGCCAAACTGCGATCGAAGATCGTCAGCGTTGCGCGCACTTATGGTATCGATCCTGTTCACATCGTTGGCGCGCTCGTTGGCGAGCATACCTATAATGTCGATGCCTATGACCGGCTTCAGACTTACTACGTCAAGGCTATTTCCTACGTACAGCAAGGCTTGAATTTCGATTATCAAGGCGAGACAATCGGCACCTTCGTCAGACGTCCGCAATTTTCTTCCTGTGCGCAATTCAAGGACAGTTTGCGGCTTTGGACATGTCGCGAGGATGTCTGGGAAGAGAATTTCCGCGGTAAATCTGTTGGTGGCAAGCCCTTCCCGAACAATCGCTTCAGCGCCGTATTCTTCCAGCCGTTTTACGCAGGGCAAAGTTTTGGCCTGGGGCAACTGAGCCCATTGATAGCGCTGCAGATGACCGACATGGTCAACCGCTATTCAGGCCTTCCTAGGCTCGATGCTGACCACGCTGCTGATGTTTACAAGACCATCATGGATCCGGATCTTACCCTGCCCTACATGGCGGCAACGTTAAAACACTCTATCGACGTCTACCGCCGCGTCGCCGACTTCGACATTTCCAACAATCCTGGTCTTACGGCGACACTTTACAATACGGGAGGTGCCGATAGCCGCGCACGGGCGCTGGCTGATTCCAACTTGGCCCGTATCGCTAACGGCGAACAGCCGCAACTGCCGGAAGAGAATTACTACGGCTGGCTGGTTAACGACAAGATCGACCAATTACGGGCCCTCTTCTAGAGCAAGTTTTGTCTATTTAGAGTCGTTCTGCCGGAGAGAATTCGGGACAAGGTCGAGGGTTTGGCGAGGCCGATGCCTTCCCATCGGACGAAGCCGAAGCCCGAAGGATTTGAACCAAATTCACCCGGCCCTTCGGGTTTCCGGCTGGCGGCCAACCACTTTGTCAGGCGGCATCGTCCGATGGATAAACATCGGCCTCGCCACCTTCCGCGTGGATTGTCTCGCCATCCGGGAAACAGAACTGGCTCTAAATAGACAAAATTTGCTCTAGCGTTTTCGCTTTTCCGGCACTGCTTCCATTGTCCGGATCAAAAGTCGGGCCGTCTCTTCATCCATATCTCCGATCCTTGTGGCCAGAACATTGGCGAGTTCCGTTGCAGCTGGTGGAAGCCCCCCCGTATCGATGACGATGCGCGGGTCCGAGATCATCGCCAGCCGCTGCAGTTCCTCGGCCTCGTCCCAGATAATATTGAAATACTGGATGATGCGCTGCAGCTTGTCCCAGGTCGGCTGACCTCGCCTGCCGTGTTCGAGAGCTGACAAATAGGCAGCCGATACACCGATCGACCTGGCCATATCCTTTTGCGAGATGCCGCGTTCCGCGCGCAGGTCGCGCAATTTTGCACCAAAAGGCGTCACGGTGCCTCCGGCTGACGGCGCATGCGCACATAGATCGCACCTGTGCCGCCATGATTGCGAGCAGCATCTTCATAGCCATTGACCAGGATACGAAACGATGGCGTCATGAACCACATGGGAACCGCCTGACGTAGCACACCATCGCTGCCCATGGATGAGCCCTTTCCGGTGATGACGAGAACATGCCGAAGCTTGCGCAGATGGGCGCGTTGCAGGAACCCGAGAAGCAAGCCATAGGCCTCGCTTTGGGTCAGGCCGTGCAGATCAATCCTCGCTTCTATGACAACCCGCCCCTTGGCGATCTTCTTGTGTGTTGGCCGATCGATTGGATGCAGGCGATGCGCCGGCGCCGGCTTCGCCCCCGCCGGTGCGGCGAGCGGCCTCGGATTTTCCGGTGCAGACGGATGTATCGAAACCTGCTCTTTCTTTTCATCGATCAGAAAACTGGGCTTCTCCCTGCCCTTGAGCGGGCGGGCAGTCTTGGCCACCGTTTCCCAGAGGATCCGGTCCTCCAAAGTGGCGAATTCATCCTTTGCCGACTTCTTCTTCATCGGTCTGCGGCTGTCAGAAGAACGCGGGGAACCAGCGCGTAGAAATCCGCCTTATGGCGGATACCGCCGGCGATCTCGCCCGCCGCATTGCCAGAACCGGCAAAGAGATCACCCCGTGCCGGACCAACGATGGCCGAGCCCGTGTCCTGCGCGATCATCAGCCTTGCAAAGCGCTCCCCGCCAAAAGCCTTTAACTCCGGTGCATGAATATAGAACGGCGTGCCAAATGTATGCAGGAGCCGGTCTACCGCGAGCGACCGGCCGCCCGTCAGGGGGACTTTCGCGGCAGCGATCGGCCCCATCGTTGCATCGTCAACGTCGGCTTCGCGAAAGAAGATGTAAGAGCGGTTGTTCCACATCAGTGCCTGAGCTCTGTCCGGGTGATCGGCAAGCCAGCCACGGATGGATTGCATGGACATTCTGTCCGGCGCAACCTCACCGCTTTCGAGCAGGATCTTGCCAATACCGGTGAACCGATGCCCGGTCTTTGCCGCATAGGTGATGCGGTGCAAGCGCCCGTCAGTCATCTTTAGCCGAGCAGCGCCCTGCACGTGGATAAAGAAAGCATCGATCTGGCTTTCCACATAGGCGATCTCAAGACCTCGGCCATCAAGCGCGCCGCTCTCGATGGCCGGCCGGTCAAAATATTCGACGAGTCCCGCCGGCGTCTGTCGCGCAAAGGCAAAATAGGGATCGAAGCCCTCTGGCCGATTATTGTCGTCGACATCGACCAAATCCGCGGGACGGCGCAGGAATGGAACGGTAAATCTCGCATTGCGAACCGGCGAGGCAACCACTTCCGGTTCGTAGAAGCCGGTCACAATGCCACTGACTGCTTCGGTATTCTCAATGAGCGCGGGACGGAACCATTTCTCGAAAAAGGCCTTGGCCTCGCCGTCAGACTCGACGATTGTTTCACGTGAATCAGTAAAAATCGGTGCGAGGGCTTCGAAGCTGATCCCGAGCGATCCGGATTTGTAAGGCTTTGCCTGGACCTGTTCTGCCGAGCGAGCGAACGCGCGAAATGCTTCGAGGTGCCGGTCATCCCGCCAACCGGGGCAGTCAGCGAAATCCACCGGTTTGAAGAGGGGCGACAGCATGCTTTAGTCTTCGGCTTCAGTCGCGACCAGCTTCCAGTTCGGGTCTTTCGACCTCGTATCCCGCGCAAAGGTCCAGACATCCTTGACCTCCGCAACGGCTTCCTTGTCACCGTCGATCACGACGCCATCCTTGTCGAGCGTTGCCGAAATAAGTTCGCTGGTGATGCGCACCGTAACATGGGACTCACTGCCCTTCATTTCCGCGCCGATGATTTCCGCCTTGTTGATCCCGACGAACGAGGATTGCACTTTTTCGCCGCGTGCTTCGCGATCGGCAATGGCGGAAACGAAACCATCGAAGACTTCGCGCGACAGCAGGGTCTTCAATGTCTTGCGGTCACCATCGGCAAACGACATGACGATCATCTCATAGGCCATTTTCGAACCTTCGAGGAATTTCGCAGGCTCGAATGCAGGATCCGCATTCTGGATGGCGCGCAGGCCGTCATTCAACGGCGTGCCAGGTTTGGAAATGGCATCGATCTTTTCGAAGCTGTTTTCCTTTACTTCGCCGCGGCGTGGCAACGAAACGACATTGTCGCCAGGTTTGGACTTGTCGTCGGCATCGGCAGTGCGAGTATAGGGATTGAACGGTGGGCGTTCACTGCCTGTGCGGCGACCGAGGACCTTCCGCAGCTGCAGGAAAATCACCACTGCCGCCACGAAAAAGAAAATCGTTCCAAAGTCCAGATATTCCATGTCGCCTGCCATTCGTCCTAAATGTTCGTTTACGGCTTTCAATCTTCCGTCGAAATACCAAAAATATATAGATTGCCAACAGCAATCATACAAATACTCTTCACGCCATCCTATATAGGCATGAAATTGACACCGGCTATGGATAATATCCGGATATGTCCTTTGAAAGGTAAATTAGTTTGCGATCTCTTGTGCCCCTTTTCGTTCTGGCTTTGCCATTTCTTGAAATCGCCGGTTTCATTGTAGTCGGCAGCGAGATCGGTGTTTTGGCAACGCTTGGTCTGATAATCCTGTCGATTTTTGTCGGCGTGTTCCTTCTGCGCTTTCAAGGCCTTGGCCTCATCCAGAAAATCCGTGAGGAAACCGCCGCTGGCCGCACACCAAAACGCGAACTGGTTCATGGTGTCATGCTGGTTTTCGCGGCGTTCCTGCTGATCATACCTGGATTCATCACCGACATCATAGGCCTGCTGCTTTTCATCCCCGCTGTTCGGGACTTTGGCTGGCGCTGCATCAGTGACCGTGTGGTCGTCGTCAACTCCGGCGAACGCCCTCGTCGCCGTCCCGATACATCGCGCATCAAGGACCGGGTGATCGAACTCGATCCTGAAGACTACTCGAGCAAGCCCGATCCGGACTCACCGTGGAACCCGAAACCATAGGGATTCGGCGTGTCATTGAACTATGAGACTAGTGCGAGAGCCTTGCCTCGTTGAGGCACACATGCTAGCGACCCCTGCATTCATTCGATAACCGTGCAAAGCGGACGTAACAGAAGAAGGTTTCCAGACAATGGCTCAAAAGCCTGATGAAAAGGCCGAGAACGGCAACGAAGCGACAACTGGCAACGGTTCCGCTCAGCAGCAGACGCTGAATATACTGGCGCAGTATGTAAAGGACCTTTCCTTTGAAAGCCCCGGCGCTCCCTTGTCGCTGCGTCCGCGCGAAAATGCTCCCGGTATCAGCATCAATGTCAACGTCAACGCCAATCCGATCGCCGAAACCGACTTCGATGTCGTGCTCACGCTGTCGGCAAAGGCGAGCGAAGGCAAAGATGTCCTTTTCAATGCCGAACTCGTCTATGGTGGTGTTTTCAGGCTTGTCGGTTTCCCGCAGGAACATCTCTTGCCGCTGCTGTTCATCGAATGCCCGCGCCTGCTGTTCCCGTTCGCCCGCCAGATCATTGCAGAAGCCACACGTAATGGCGGCTTCCCCCCGCTGATGATCGACCCGATCGATTTCGCGCAAATGTTCCAGCAGCGCATGGCCGAAGAACAGGCCAAGGCGCAAGTCAGCTGAGCCAGACTATTTAAAGTTGAGAAAAACCCAGGTCTCGCCCGGGTTTTTTCACTCAAGCAGCGGAAGCTATGCGTTCGTTCCAGATGGCCTTGTCGCCAATCTTGTCGACCAGTTGCGCGTGGGCCATTTTCTCAGCCTCGGTTAAACGAGGCTGAAGCGGTATTGGCCGGCGGGAAATGATAATTGTTCCCGAGATATCACCTGACCGCTGGTTGTTTCCTTGTTCGGCAATCGTGAGGCCAAGTGCGGCCTGCTTGCCACCGATCAGCTCTATGTAGACTTCGGCGAGAAGCTGCGAATCCAGCAGAGCGCCATGCATCGTGCGGTGGCTGTTATCAATGCCATAGCGCCGGCAAAGAGCGTCGAGCGAATTCGGCCCCATCGGATGTTTTCGCCGCGCCAGCGCCAATGTATCCACGACGCGGTCATTGTGAATCGGCGGATGACCCAGCCGGTTGAGCTCCGCGTTGATGAAGCCCATATCGAAGGTTGCATTGTGGGCAATCAATTTCGCCCCGTCGATGAAATCCAGGAAGTCATGCAGTATCCCGGCGAAAAGCGGCTTATCGGCCAGCTTGTCATTGCTGATACCGTGCACGGCCAGCGCATCAGGATGGATGATCTTGCCTTCGGGATTGATGTAGACGTGGAACGTCCGTCCTGTCGGGAACCGGTTGATCAGCTCAACGCCGCCGATCTCTATGACACGGTCATCAAGCCGGTCAAGACCGGTCGTTTCTGTATCGAATATGATTTCGCGCATGTAATCACCCCTTTGCCCAAGTTCCACGAATCGGCCAATGTGGGCAAGTGGGGACTGAAATGTTATCCCCTCTATACTGTCAGCAGACTGATAATCCTGCGAATTTCACCTCGCGTGACGTCGAAATTATGGCGCGTGTCGATGATGAAATCGGCTCGGGCGCGCTTTTCCGCATCCGGCGTCTGGCGTGCCAAAATGGCGTTCAGCTTGTCTGGCGTCATGCCGGGACGTTCGAGAACGCGCTTTCGTTGCACTTCTTCAGGCGCGGTAACGACGAGTATCTTGTCAACCCGGTCTTCAGCCCCTGTTTCGAAGAGCAGAGGAATATCGACGACAATCAGTTTCGCACCGCTGGCGCGCGCGGCATCTCGAAATCTGTTCTCCTCGGCCCGAACAAGCGGATGGACAATCGCCTCGAGCTTTTCCAGCGCCTCCGGATTTCCCATAACCGCGGCGGAGAGTTTCGTACGATCCACCTTGCCTCCTTCGGTCGTTCCAGGGAATGCCGCCTCGATCAATGGAGCGGCGGCCCCGGAATAAAGCCGATGCACAGCCTCGTCTGCCGAATAAACCGATATGCCTTCGTCAATGAACATCTGAGCAGATGTTGACTTGCCCATGCCGATGGAACCCGTCAGGCCAAGCACGATCATATGGACGTCCCGCTATGGTTTGATCTGTCCATATCGGCGAGAATGAGTGCACGCAGTTCCGGTGTTACTTCCGGTGTGGCACCAAACCAATGTCTGAAACCGGGAACAGCCTGGTGCAACAGCATGCCAAGTCCGTCCACCGTTCTCAGTCCATGTGCGCGTGCTGTCTTCAGCAGCGGTGTTTCCAGCGGAACATAGACAATGTCTGTCAGCAGGGCATTTGAATTTGCAAACGACAGATCGATGCTCAGATCGTCCTTGCCTTCCATACCCAGTGAAGTCGTGTTGACAACGAATGTGGCGTCTTGCAGCAATTCAGGAATTGCCTGCCATCCATGCGCGCTTGTGCCGTACCCGAAGCGGTCCGCAAGTGCCTGCGCTCGATCCACCGTGCGATTGACTATGCGGATGTCGTTAAATCCTCGCTGCTTCAGTGCATAAACGACTGCACGACTGGCACCGCCGGCGCCGAGAACCAGCGCCTTATCGCCATTGTCCCAGCCTGCGCCAAGTGCATCCAGATTGGCGAGGAAACCGTAGGCATCGGTGTTACCACCCCACAACTCCCCATCCTCAAACCATAGCGTGTTGACGGCGCCTATATCTTCAGCGGCACTGTCGCGTTTTTTGCACAAGGCAAATGCCATCTCCTTGTGCGGTATCGTTACGTTACCGCCGGTATAACCATTGTTCTGCAGGCTTCGGACAAAATCAGCAAAGCCTTCCGGCGCAATCTCAATGGCCTGGTAGGAGCCTTCCACGCCATACTTTTTCAGCCAATAGCCGTGGATCAATGGCGAACGCGAGTGGCGAATGGGGAATCCCGTAACAAACGCCTTTGGATGATCAGCCATCTATCGCGCCCTCACGGCGTAACTCGGCGAGCAATGGTAAAAGCGGTAAACCCACTATGGTGAAATAGTCGCCATCAACCTTTTCGAATAACTGAACGCCTTCGCCCTCGAACTGATAAACGCCAACACTTTGCAAAGCGATAGGTCCAACGCGCGACAGGTATCTACCAATGAAACCCGGATCGAGATCGCGCAAAGTCATGCGTGCGACCGACACGTGGCGCCACAATGTCTGGCCATCCTTGGCGAGAACGACCGCGCTGTTGAGATGATGCGTTTTCCCAGACAGTTTCAGTAATTGCCGGCGAGCCGCTTCCATGTCTTCCGCCTTGTGGAGTACCTCATCGCCCAGGGAAAGTGTCTGATCGGAACCGATGATCAATGCGGAAGGGTTGCGTTCACTGACATCGAGAGCTTTTGCCTCCGCCAGAATCTGAGCGACATCTTCTGGCGTTGCGCCGCTTTCATACAATGGCGCCTCCACAGCACGCTCATCGATGTCCGCCGACTGAACGGTGAAAGAAATGCCAGCATTTTTCAACAATGTGGCACGGAAGGGGCTTTTGGAGGCCAGAATGATATCCATGTTTGGTTCTCCCTTGACCAGCGATGCGTTACCGCCCCTGCGAACGCAGGGCAAGAACCGCTGCCGCAGTTTCTTCAATCGAACGGCGGGAAACATCTATCATCGGCCAGTTATGCCGATGGCAAATCTGCCGTGCATAGGTCAGTTCTTCTATAATATTGGCACGATCAAGGTAATGATCCGCGTCGAAGCTGAGTGCTGCACCGAGCACGCGGTGCTGACGTACCTGTGAAATACGTTCCGCTGACGCGACCAACCCGACAATCAGGGGTCTTTCGGATTTCACAAGAACGTCTGGTATAGGTACCCCGATAACGATGGGAACATTGACCGTCTTGATGCCCCGATTGGCAAGATAGATGCTGGTTGGCGTTTTGGACGTGCGCGAAATGCCGATCAAAATGACGTCCGCTTCCTCGATATCGGGTGGGAGCTGGCCATCGTCGTGCTCCATTGTGAAATTGAGCGCATCAATCCGCTGGAAATATTCAGCATTGAGAACGTGCTGGGCACCGACGCGCCGCCCCGCCGGAGCACCCAGATAGGATTGGAACAGCGTCAGCACCGGCTCGAGAACGGAGACACAGGGAACACCGATTGCCGCGCAAGTGTCGTCGATCATGGCAGCGAGGCGCTGGTCGACGATTGTGTAAAGGACGATGCCCGGTTCGGCATCGATACCCTCCAGCACTCTTTTGATCTGCTTTTCGGTCCTTATCAGTGGATAGACGTGCTCAATCGCCCGCGCATGCGCATATTGTGCCGCGGCGGCGCGACCGGCTGCGATGAGAGTCTCTCCCGTCGCATCAGAGATCATGTGAAGATGAAAGTAGTTTATCGGTTTCGTCACAGAAAATTCCATGTCTTGTTGATGACTGGGGACAAAGTGCCAGCGCGTCCACAACTGATGGCAGCCATGTGAATTATTGGCAAGTCATCCACAGCGAGCCTGCCTGTGGGAACTCTTTCCGATCGTTTTGCAATTCTGTGGACTATTGCGACTTTTCGCCTGTTTTCCCATGGTTTTCACAGGATTATCCACAATTGATGCTAAGTTAAATATTTGATATTGTTGACTTATATCGATTATTATCACTACCTTTGGAAACTTTGCTGCAGTTATTCTGGATTGGATCCGGAATTGTTCGTTGTGGGAAAATTCTGGCAATGTGGTAATTCCCATTACAAACAGACTCTAAGAATCAGAAATCCAATTAGATCTAAATTTCTTTTTTGTAAGATAGACTGGGAGTGATCAATGATGGTTCGCAAAGTGATGAAAGTCCTTGGAGGCGAGACTGTCTTTCCTCCACCAATCTGGATGATGCGCCAAGCGGGGCGCTATCTTCCCGAATATCGAGAAGTGCGAAAGAACGCAGGCAGCTTTCTCGACCTGTGCTATTCGCCGGATCTGGCTGTCGAGGTGACTATGCAGCCTATTCGCCGTTTTGGTTTCGATGCGGCAATCCTGTTTTCTGATATTCTGGTTGTCCCGCATGCGCTCGGCCGAGATCTTCGCTTTGAAGAAGGACGTGGGCCCCTGATGACCCCGATCGACAAGGACGGGATTTTCTGGTTGGAATCGAAAGGCGCTGCCGATCGCCTGGAGCCGGTCTACGAGACCGTGCGGTTGCTAAGACAGCAACTCCCCACTGAAACAACCTTGCTCGGCTTCTGTGGGGCGCCCTGGACGGTGGCGACCTATATGATCGCCGGACATGGCACACCGGATCAGGCTCCCGCCCGGCTTTTTGCCTATCGCAACCCGGAGGCATTTCAAAAGCTATTGGACGAGCTTGCTGATGTATCCGCTGAATATCTCATCCGTCAGATAGATGCAGGTGCCGATGCGGTGCAGATTTTCGATTCCTGGTCTGGTGTTCTCGATGAAGCCTGCTTCGAGCAGTTTTGCGTGGCGCCCGTTGCGGCAATCGTTAAAAAGGTCCGCGAAGTCCATCCGGATGTTCCGATCATCGGTTTCCCCAAAGGTGCGGGTGCGCTTTATATGAATTATCGAGAACGTACCCATGTCACTGCACTCGGACTGGATTGGTCAGTGCCGCTTTCCATGGCCTCTTCATTGCAGGGTGGTGGCGCAGTCCAGGGCAATCTCGATCCCTTGCGGGTAGTTGCCGGCGGCCGGGCTCTGGATGATGGCATCGATGCTATTCTGGATGCGTTGGGTCAGGGACCACTGATTTTCAATCTGGGTCATGGCATTACACCGGATGCGCCGGTGTCTCATGTAGAGCAGATGGTAAACCGTGTACGTCAGGCAACTATCCGGACCTGACTCTCAACGTAGGCAAGCAATATGAGCGATATCAAATTGACCAATACGGAATCGAAGAAAATTCCAGTTCTGCCGCGGTTGATCGCTGCAGCTGTGGCGCTTTGTGTCATCACGCTGGTTTTTCTATACCCCGGCGACGCTTATCCATGGGTCAAGGCGATCCATGTCATTGCCGTCATCTCGTGGATGGCTGGCATGCTCTACTTGCCACGATTGTTTGTTTATCACTGCACCGCCGAACCGGGTTCAGTTCAATCCGAAACCTTCAAGGTGATGGAAAATCGCCTGTTGAAGGCGATCATCGATCCCGCCATGGGTGTGACCTGGCTCGCGGGACTGTGGCTCGCCTGGCAATCGGGCGCCTATATGGATGGCTGGTTCCACGTCAAGTTTCTATCTGTTCTCATTCTTTCGGCCGTGCATGGGTATTTTTCCAAGGCCGTACGGTTATTTGCCGAGGATCGAAACGTGAAGTCGGTTCGCTTCTGGCGTATGATGAACGAGGTACCGACCGTGTTGATGGTCATTATTGTGATCATGGTCATCATAAAGCCATTTTGATCGATAATAAAAATTTTGGTCAGTGATCAATACCACTGATGAAATCTCTTGCCCTTATGGTCATGATTGGCTAGACAAGGGCCTCCTCTCCGGAAATACCGCCACAGCAATCTTCGGCCATTTTTAGTGGCACTGCATTCAGGCATCGTCATTTCCCTTTCTCATTTCACACCAATAGAATTAAGAGTTCCGCACACATGCAGGAAATGAAACTACAAGAACTCAAGAACAAGACCGCGGTTGATCTTCTCGCCTTTGCCGAATCGCTCGAGGTTGAAAACGCCAGCGTCATGCGCAAACAGGAGTTGATGTTTGCGATCTTGAAAAAATTAGCCTCGCAGGAGGTAGAAATCATTGGCGAAGGCGTGGTCGAGATTTTGCAAGATGGCTTCGGCTTCATGCGCTCTGCCAATGCCAATTATCTGCCGGGCCCCGATGACATCTATATTTCGCCATCGCAGATCCGGCGTTTTTCGCTGAAGACAGGCGATACGGTAGAAGGCCCAATACGCGGACCGAAGGAAGGTGAGCGCTATTTTGCTCTACTCAAGGTTAATACCGTCAACTTCGAAGATCCCGAAAAAATCCGCCACAAGATTCATTTTGACAATCTGACGCCGCTCTATCCAAACGAGCGCTTCAAAATGGAACTAGAGAATCCGACCACCAAGGATCTTTCCGCTCGCGTCATCGATCTTGTCGCACCACTCGGCAAAGGCCAGCGCGGACTGATTGTTGCGCCGCCCCGCACCGGTAAAACCGTGCTCTTGCAGAATATCGCGCATTCGATCACTGCCAATCATCCGGAATGCTATCTTATAGTGCTTCTGATCGACGAACGCCCGGAAGAAGTGACCGACATGCAGCGCTCGGTGAAGGGCGAAGTCGTGTCGTCGACTTTCGATGAGCCGGCCTCGCGCCACGTACAGGTCGCCGAGATGGTTATCGAGAAGGCGAAGCGTCTCGTCGAACACGGCCGCGATGTTGTCATTCTGCTCGATTCCATTACCCGGCTTGGCCGCGCCTACAACACGGTTGTGCCCTCATCAGGTAAGGTCTTGACCGGCGGTGTCGACGCCAATGCCCTGCAGCGGCCGAAGCGTTTCTTTGGTGCTGCGCGTAATATCGAAGAAGGCGGTTCGCTGACGATTATCGCGACGGCGCTGATCGATACAGGCAGCCGTATGGATGAAGTCATCTTCGAAGAGTTCAAGGGTACGGGCAACTCCGAAATCGTGCTCGACCGCAAGGTCGCCGACAAGCGTATCTTCCCGTCCATGGATATTCTGAAATCCGGTACGCGCAAGGAAGACCTTCTTGTACCGCGTCAGGATCTGCAGAAGATTTTCGTTCTGCGCCGTATTCTTGCTCCCATGGGCACGACAGATGCGATCGAATTTCTTATCGACAAGCTCAAGCAGACCAAGACCAATGGTGAATTCTTCGATTCGATGAATACGTAACGTTTAAGGGAATGGCCGAAGCAGGGCGTGAAGCTCTTCGGTTGTCTCCACTGGTGCAAGACAGACAAACCCGCGGCACAAATAGGCTGCGGGTTTGTTTATTGTGACCTCGCCCGCACCGTGGACGAATTCGATCTTTTCGCCTTTGCGAAACTCGATCCATATGTCGGTACGGCGCGGGTCGGGGGTGTGATCCGCCAGGTTCATTAGAGGATGGTTGTTCCTGTCTGGCGCAACGACGACGAGTTTCAACGGCTCAAGCAGAAGACTGGCGCTGTTGAAAACTCCAGCCTGTCCGTAACGCTGTTGGATCACCCGGCCCAGGGCATTCTCAGCGATGCCTTCCGCATTCTGCCGAAGTTCGTCATCGCCCGTAAAGGTCGCCAGCCGTAGCATTGCTTCAATGATCTGGCTGGTGGCGCTAGGTATTGCCTCATCCTGATCGCCGCGCACGCGAATGATGACATCCCCGCTGTCCGAAGCGCTAAGGGCATAATTACCGTCCTCAGTCTTATGCCATTTATCCAGCATTGTCAGCCAATGTTGCGCATCCTTGATATATGGCTTTTCCTGCGTCGCCTGATAGAGCGACAGAGCGGCGTTGATCATCGCGGCATAGTCTGATGATAGCCCTGGAAACAGTCGCGACTGACCTAGGACCGAATGCGGAAGCCGCCCGTCCACCATAGATTCGGATATGGAACGATAGGCTGTGGCACCTAGTTGCACCCAATCCGGTCGATCAACGAAGCGCCCAGCCTCTGCGAGCGCACGAACCATCAGGCCATTCCAATCGGTAAGTGCTTTGTCGTCCCGCCCCGGGCGAACTCGATTCTCCCGTATGGCAAAAAGCTTTTGCCGTGCGCGGGTCAATTGGTGTTCAACGCCGGGATCCAGGCTGTTGGGAGCGCGGAGGCGATTGAGGATCGTCTTTCCCTCCCAGTTTCCCTCATCGCGCACATCATATATCCGCCGGAAAGTCTCGAATTCCCGTTCATCAGGGATTTGGGCAGCCTCCCAGACATAGAAACGCCCCTCCTCCCCTTCGCTGTCAGCGTCGAGACTGGATGCAAAACGGCCATCGATAACCATTTCTCGCTGCAGCCACCCAATCGTTTCTTCGATTCGGATACGGAACAATTCGTCTAGCGTCTGCGCGTAGGCGTAAGTGGCATGCCGAATGAGTTGCGCATTGTCGTAGAGCATTTTTTCGAAGTGCGGCACCAGCCAATCGTCGTCGACGGAATAGCGCGATAATCCGCCGCCTAGATGATCGTAAATCCCGCCCTGAAGCATCGTCTTCAGGCTAGTTAGAAATGCATCCCGATGGGCAATTTCGCCATTTCGGAGCCAGGATAGCCACAGGATGTCCATAAAGGGAGCATTTGGAAACTTGGGCGCACCCGAGAGACCTCCTTTTGACAGATCGATCATGCTGTAGACATCGGCGGCAAATCGATCAAACAGATCTTTATTGATCGGTTTGGAATCAGCCTGGGCATTAAGCCGCCCGCTTACGTGCTGGGTAACCAGGCGGACATTTTGCTCAACACGCGTCCGATCCTGATGCCACGCAGAACTGATGGAACTGAGCACGTCAAGGAAGCCGGGCCTGCCATACTTGGAGTGCTTGGGAAAATACGTCCCGCCCCAGAAGGGCTCCGCCTCCGGCGTGAGGAACATCGTCAGCGGCCAACCGCCCTGTTGGCCCATTGCACCGAGAGCGGCCATATAGATCTGATCGATGTCAGGCCGCTCTTCTCGATCCACTTTCACATTGACGTAGAGATTGTTCATCAATGCAGCGACTTCAGCGTCTTCGAAACACTCATGCGCCATGACATGGCACCAGTGGCAGGCGGCATAGCCGACGGATAATAGAATGGGCTTGCGGGTTTCGCGAGCCTCCTCCAATACGCGCTTGCTCCATGGCCGCCAGTGAACAGGATTTGCCGCATGCTGGCGTAGATAGGGGCTGGATTCGTGGCTGAGCAGATTGGCTTTCTCAAACATCGAAATTGCAACACCCTTTTCGAATGAAACACGACAGTCTATCAAGGCCTAGTGTAGGCGTGGATTGAATGAAATGGAACAGAACCATATTTTTGGCGATACGATTTTCGCCCTCTCGAGCGGCAGGCTTCCCTCCGGCGTGGCTGTCATACGCATCTCCGGACCACAGACTCGATTCGTCACCGAAACTATCTCCGTCCGACTTCCCCAGCCGAGAAGCGCAGCCCTGAGGTTCCTGAGGGATTCAGACGGCAGTCTCATTGATCGTGGACTGGTACTGTTCTTTCCAGCGCCGGCGAGCTTTACTGGCGAAGATTGCGCTGAGCTCCATCTTCACGGGGGCAAGGCCGTTGTCGACGCTATGATTACCGTCCTGTACAAATTTGCCGGCTGCCGGTTGGCAGAGGCGGGAGAGTTTACCCGCCGAGCTTTTGCCAACGGCAAATTTGATCTGACAGTGGCTGAAGGCCTTGCCGACTTGATAGCGGCGGAAACCGACGGCCAACGCAAGCTTGCGTTGCAGGTTTCTTCGGGAGCTCAAGCGAACCTCTATTCCTCTTGGCGCACCGAACTGATCCGCGCACGCGCTTTGATCGAAGCAGAGCTCGATTTCGCGGATGAATCCGATGTCCCCGGATCAGTTTCCGATCAGGTTTGGGAGTCGATGCGCAACTTGGCCGAACGCATTGGCAAGCACGTCGTAGATGGAAAACGCGGCGCGATGGTCCGCGACGGTTTTCGCGCGGTTATCGTCGGGGCACCGAATGCTGGCAAGTCCAGCCTCCTCAATGCGCTGGCGGGTCGCGATGTTGCTATTGTATCCGACGAGCCGGGAACGACGCGGGATCTGATAGAAATAAAGCTCGATCTGAATGGACTTCCGGTACTGGTCACTGATACGGCTGGCTTGCGCGAGACCGAAGGCAAGGTCGAGAAAATGGGGATCGACCGTGCTCTCGAACAAGCGTCGGCGGCGGATTTGGTCATTACGCTGACCGATCTATCGAATCCGGTGGAACCTAGGCTGAACGATGTTGCAGACGGCATAATCCTCCGCGTCGGCACAAAATCGGATCTCACCCAATCTCCCGGTGCTGCAGCGTATGATTTGGTCCTTTCCACTCGAACCGGAGAAGGACTGGACGATCTGTTGGAGATGCTTGCCAAACGAGTGGAACTTGCCGCTGGCAGTCTTTCGGACCCATTGCCCACACGCCGCCGCCACATGGAACTTCTGACGGAAACCGGCCGTGAGGTCACGGCTGCAGTTTACGACGAAGCCGCGCCTTTGGAAGTCCGGGCCGAATACCTCCGGCGCGCTTCACATTCATTGGGCAGGATAACCGGGGATGTGGATGTCGAAGATATACTGGACGTTGTCTTTTCGCAGTTCTGCATCGGAAAATGATTCACGTGAAACATATCCAGCGATGGATAGAGTCGCTGGTTATGCTGTGCGTGGTTCGACAAGCTCACCATGAGGGAGGTGGGTGGGCTGCACGATAACCTGCAATGTTGCGACAGCCACACGACAACCGGCCGCGTCGCGACAGGCATCAACGGTGCTGTTCCTTGCTCCCTGCAATCAACCCACCTCCCTCATGGTGAGCCTGTCGAAGGGCGCACAGCAGCATTGCCATCCGGCAAATCAAGCAGCCTTAAAGGTACCCGCTCGAACCTCCGGACAAAAATAATCATGGCTGTTTATCCACGCCCCTGAAACCTGAGCTATCCTATGCCCGTCCTTTCCATGGGGAGCTGCTTCCGGAGCCGTTCGAAAGTGGGGAAGGACGGCGTGTCAGCGGGCGGGCAACGGACCCGAGCGCTGGCCGACCTGTTCGTCTTCGGAGGTCAATCTGCGCATTCCAGGCAGATATTGCCTCCATTGTTGACGCCAACGCCAATCGTGCGGACACTGCACCGACGGCGACGATGGGCCCGGACTCCAGGCGTTCATCCACTCGCCCTTCGGAACAAGCAGAAGCTGGCCGGCAGGGGGAAAACGTTAGCGGGCGGTCTTCGGATCGCATTATTTATCTACCAAGACGCGCTTCGACGACCGCCCGTCTTCCCACAATGCAAAGCAATGGCCAGACTCTGATGAGGGCGTGGCAATGCAAGTGCACGCATCGAATAAGGACAAATTGTTTCACGTGAAACATGTCACACTCGCTTATACTTGACTCACGACACGGTTTTGCCCATCAAGGCACAGATTCTGAATCTCTGAAAGTTCTGGCACGTGGGAAACGCTTTTGACGTCATCATTATTGGTGGTGGCCATGCCGGCTGTGAAGCAGCAGCGGCCTCCGCACGCGTTGGTGCAAAGACGGCACTGATAACACACCGTGCTGACACTATCGGTGTGATGTCGTGCAATCCGGCTATCGGGGGGCTGGGCAAGGGTCATCTCGTCCGCGAGATTGATGCCCTCGATGGGCTCATGGGCCGTGTGGCCGACGCGGCCGGGATCCAGTTTCGGCTGCTCAATCGTCGAAAGGGCCCTGCCGTGCGCGGGCCGCGCACACAGGCCGATCGCAAACTCTATCGCGTAGCTATGCAACTGGCGATTGCCGAGCAAAGCAATTTAACCGTGATTGAAGGTGGCGCCGACGATCTCGCTGTCGAGGATGGCAGTGTCATCGGAGTCCAACTGATGGATGGGCGTGTGCTGTCCTGCAGATCAGTAGTATTGACAACGGGAACATTTCTGCGGGGTCTCATTCATATTGGAGAGAAGCAGATACCTGCGGGACGTATGGGCGAGGCCCCTGCTCTTGGCCTCTCAGCAACCTTGGCAAAGCATGAGTTTGCGCTTGGTCGTTTGAAAACGGGAACGCCGCCAAGGCTCGACGGTCGTTCGATCGATTGGCGTAGCCTGGATATGCAATCCGCCGATGCGGATCCCTCGCCGTTCTCGCTGATGACGGATTCGATCCGGAACCCGCAGATTGATTGCGGAATCACGCGAACGACGCCAGAAACACATGCAATCATTCGGGCGAACTTGCATCGATCCGCCATGTATTCCGGCTCCATCGAAGGTATCGGCCCGCGTTATTGTCCATCCGTCGAGGATAAAATTGTAAAGTTTGGTGATCGGGATGGACACCAGATATTTCTAGAGCCTGAGGGCCTCGACGATAACACGGTCTATCCGAACGGCATCTCGACCTCGCTGCCGGAGGACGTCCAGCGCGATCTTTTGCAGACAATACCGGGCTTGGAACGGGCTGTTATGCTGCAGCCAGGCTACGCCATCGAGTACGATTTTATCGATCCACGTGAGCTTGATCGCGGCTTGCAAACACGCCGTATTTCTGGCCTGTTCTTGGCAGGCCAGATCAATGGAACCACGGGTTATGAGGAAGCCGCTGCACAAGGTTTGCTCGCTGGTCTTAATGCTGCTCGCCTCGCCGGCGGTTCTTCTCCGGTCATTATTCAGCGGACGGAAGCCTATATTGGCGTCATGGTCGACGATCTTACGTCGCGTGGCGTAAGCGAACCATACCGCATGTTTACATCCCGGGCGGAATTCCGGTTGTCGCTTCGTGCGGATAATGCCGATGAACGTTTGACGCCAATGGCTGAACGGCTTGGTATTCTCGGTGCGCCCCGCAAAGAACGCTTTGCCGACCGGACGCGTCACCTTGATGCGGCGCGCGAGCTCGCAAAAGGATTGACGATCACTCCCAATGCGGCAGCGCGGGTGGATCTCCATTTGAACCAGGATGGCATCCGGCGCTCGGCCTACGACCTGCTGGCGTTCCCCGACGTCGACTTTGTGCGTCTTAAGCAAATTTGGCCAGAGCTTGGCGGGATCAATGGCCGTGTTGCCGATGCACTGGAGATCGAAGCACAGTACGCGGTTTATCTCGACCGTCAGAAGGCCGATGTGGCCGCCATGGAGCGCGAGGAAGCCTTACTGATACCGCAGTCGATTGATTTTTCCAAAACACCGGGTCTGTCGAATGAGCTTAGGCAAAAATTGAAGCAGCGGCAGCCGCGTTCGCTTGCTGAAGCGCAGCGTATCGATGGCATGACCCCCGCAGCCATGGCTCTCATCATTACGCAGATCCGCCGGACTGCTAGGCGTGAAGTTGCGTGAGTTCCAGCCGGGAAAAACGCCTGCAAGACGTATTGTCCAGTGTTTCACGTGAAACAGTGGATAACCTTCTCGATTTTGAAGCGTTGTTCCGCAAGTGGTCAAAAGCTATCAATCTGGCATCGCCCTCAACACTCGATCAGCTATGGGAACGGCATATCGTGGACAGCGCCCAACTTTTCGACATGGCGCCAAATGCTTTGAAGTGGCTGGATCTTGGTTCCGGTGGAGGGTTTCCCGGCATTGTATTGGCAATCCTTCTCAAGCAACGAGCGGGGGCCGGTATAGATCTGGTCGAAAGTAATGGTAAGAAAGCCGCCTTTTTGCGTACAGCGATTGGCCGGTTCTCCGCTCCTGCCACCGTCCATGCTATGCGAATCGATGCTGCATGGGCCAGAATAGCTACCCCGGACGTTATAACAGCCCGCGCTCTCGCCCCTTTAAGCGGGTTGTTCACCCTTGCGGAGCCTTGGTTGAAGCAGGATTCGGTAGGCCTTTTTCAAAAAGGGCGGGATTACCGAAGGGAAATTGAGGAAAGCCGTGACGCATGGTCGTTTGATCTGGTAGAACGTGTCAGTGCCGTCGACAAAGATTCTGTTGTGCTACAAGTAAGCCATTTGCGACGGAAAGACACGAACCAATAGAATTTGCATTCGCTTGATCGTCCTCGATCAACGTTTTGCTCAGGAAGTCAAGCGATGAACAGCCAGACTCGCATCATTACCATAGCCAATCAAAAGGGCGGAGTGGGTAAAACCACGACCGCCATCAACCTGGCCACGGCATTGGCTGCTATTGGCGAGAGTGTATTGATTGTCGACCTTGATCCGCAGGGCAATGCCAGCACAGGGCTTGGAATCGATCGAAAAAATCGAACTATATCGTCCTACGACGTCCTGATGCAGGTGGCTTCCGTCGAAGAAGCGGCTGTACCGACAGCGGTGCCGAATCTATCGCTAATTCCATCCACGCTGGACCTACTTGGTGTCGAGATGGAGATTTCGAATGCCTCCGACCGTGCTACCCGGCTGCGCAAGGCGTTTCGCGGCGGTGTAGACGCATCTCCTTTTACCTACATCTTGATTGATTGCCCTCCGTCGCTCAATCTATTGACAATGAATGCGATGGCTGCGGCCGATTCAGTTCTGGTTCCATTGCAGTGCGAGTTCTTCGCGCTTGAGGGATTAAGTCAGCTTCTGGAGACGGTCAATCAGGTCAGAGCGGCGCTTAATCCTAATCTGATGATCCAGGGGATCGTGCTCACCATGTTTGATGGACGAAACAATCTTGCGACGCAGGTCGTCGATGATGTGCGCTCTTTCATGGGCGACAAGGTTTACCGGACCGTCATACCGCGCAATGTTCGGGTTTCCGAGGCGCCGTCCTATGGAATTCCAGCGATTCTGTACGATCTGAAATGCGCGGGCAGCCAGGCTTATTTGCAACTCGCATCAGAGGTTATTCAAAGAGAGCGGCATCTGCGTGCAGCCTGATCGATTCGAAGACGAAACATTTATGAGAGCCCACTTAAAATGAATGAAGACCTGTCAAAAAAACGTTTGGGCCGCGGTCTGGCAGCCCTGATAGGCGAGATGGACCGTGTGCCTGATGAGGCCGGTTCACAGTCCATTTCGCCTTTGGATCGTCAAGTTCCCATCGAATTCATAACCCGAAATCCTCGCAACCCGCGCCGCCTGTTTACAGAAGGCGATCTGGAAGATCTGACGCAATCGATACGCGAGCATGGCATTGTCCAGCCCGTGGTCGTTCGTCCGGCAAAGGATTCTCCTGGCCATTACGAGTTGATCGCGGGCGAACGCCGCTGGCGTGCGGCTCAGCGCGCCGGCCTCGCGACAGTTCCAGTCATTGTCCGCGAAGTTGATGATCGCGTCGCGCTCGAGCTTGCAATTATCGAGAACGTGCAGCGTGCTGACCTTAACCCGATTGAAGAAGGTATGGGATATCAACAGCTTATCGATGATCACGAATATACCCAGGCTGATCTGGCGCAGGTGATCGGCAAGAGCCGCAGTCACGTTGCCAATACGCTGCGACTGCTCAAACTGCCTGATTCAGTGCGCGACATGATTACAAATGGATCGTTGTCGGCCGGCCATGCTCGCACCCTCATCACCACCGAAGACCCGAGTGGGCTTGCCGAAAAAATCGTCAGGGATGGCTTGTCGGTACGCCAGGCCGAAGCGCTTGCGCAGGATGGCGGCAAGCCGTCAGCCATCAAGCGGAAAGCCGAACCCGGAGAGGGGAAGGACGCGGATACCAAGGCCCTGGAGAAACTGCTTTCGGATGTCATGGGAATGCGCGTATCGGTCAATCACGTGAACAATGGTGGCGATGTGCGCATCCATTATACGACGCTGGAGCAGCTTGATGAGATCTGCCAACGTCTTCAAAATCGCGCAAAATGGGGCGGTCTAGCCTGACGAAGTTGTTCATCGACTATTGCGCGCTACCCGAGCTGCCTCGGCGGCGAGGGCAATCATGGATTGCCGGATAATCGGGACGGCCAGCGCCGCATTGCGCCGGCTCTCAAGGACCGTCCTCTGCAATCGCTCGATGGCACGCGTGCATGATTGCGTCGTCCAAAACCGAAGGGCAGTCTCCACCAGTTTTTTTCGTGCGAAGAAAATCGGGGGTCTGGCAGACGTAACGGCGAGGTTCGCGGTCTTTCCTTCGTTTTCCATGCCGTAACGTAACGTTTGTAACGACTGAAACTGGCGGATTGCGGCGCTGAGGACAAGAAAACTTGACGAACCGGTCCCGATGACGCGATCAAATGCGTGGGTGAAATCGACGATGTTGCCAACCATCATCGCATCGACAATTGTCTCATAAGAGACGGCGCTGACGTCCCCGATGATCTCGCGCACATCGTCAATAGAGATGCGCTCTTTGCCGTATGCGTAAAGGCAAATCTTGTCGAGCTCGGCTCGTGTGGCGAGACGATCACCGCCAAGGCTTTCCTTCAGGAGATTGCGAGCGTCAAGCGCGATCTGCAGCTGGTTCTTCGCCAGCACATCGTCAATAGTGCCATCAATTCCACGTGCATCATCGCTATAGCAGGGAAGGGCCATAGCGCTGGAGCTCTGCTCGACGATGCCACGCAAGCCCGCGCCCTTCTTCAGATCCCCGGCTTCGACCAGGATAAACGTGTCAGTGGGCGGGTTTTTGGCAAGAAACCCAAGGGCGTCTGCCAACCCTTTCTGGCCTGCCGCGCTGCGCACCCAGATCAAACGCTCGCCACCAAACATGGAAATCGTGTTTGCCTCGTCAGAAAGCCTGCCTGGCTCGGCGTTGATATCGTCGGCATCAAGTCGAATGACTGCAAAGGGGTCGTCTTTCGCAAGGCCGGTGAGCTTGATGAAAAGATCGGCTCGCTCACTCACAAGACCTTTGTCCGGTCCGTAAAGCAGAACGATGGGGTAGGCGCGATCCAGCCTTTTCAGGAAAGAATCAACCTCGTGCGCTTTCTTTTGTGCCATGGCATGGGTTTACCCATTTCACCAAGGATTGCAATTGCGACGTGGTCCGCCAGCATCAACTGCCGTGCCCCTAAACAGCAAAAAGGCCCAGGTAAACCTGAGCCTTTTGAACTTCGGACAACTGGAGCGGGAGAAGGGATTCGAACCCTCGACCCCAACCTTGGCAAGGTTGTGCTCTACCCCTGAGCTACTCCCGCATATGCCAGTTAGTCTTGCGAAGCGGGGCCTATATGGCCCAAGCGCCGGCTAATTGCAACAGGGAAATTTCGCCTTCTGCGAGATATGGTGGAAATCGCTCATGAACATCTGCCGGATTCGGCTTTCCCCTTGAGGAAGAGCGGTTGAACCATTACGAGAACATACGGTTATTACCCGAAAGACCAGCGAAAAGGCCGTCATGGGCAAGTCATTCGACGAGTTGATGCAGTATCTCGGCGACATGGGCATAGAGGTGTCGACCATTCGTCATGCCGCTGTGTTTACAGTAGCCGAGGCCCGGAACCTGCGTGGGCAGGTTTCTGGCGCTCACACCAAGAATCTTTTTCTCAAGGACAAGAAAGACAACTACTTTCTGGTGACGGTGGACGAGGATGCCGAGATCGATCTCAAGACAATTCACAGCAAGATCGGCGCTGCGAGCCGTGTATCGTTCGGCAAACCGGAAAAACTGCTGGAGTACCTTGGTCTGACACCAGGAGCCGTAAGTGTGTTCGGGCTGATCAACGACACGCAGCACCAAGTCAGCGTGGTGCTGGACGAAAAGCTCATGCAGCATGGCATTATCAACGCCCATCCGTTGACGAATGAGGCCACGACATCGATCCGGCGCGAAGACCTGCTGGCGTTCCTCAAGATGACCGGACATGAACCTCTCATCTTGAAAATCGACGTGGCAACACCAAACTGATACCTCGTCGCATGAGTTGGCCTTTGCAAGAGGTTGTGGTTGAATGGAACGGCAGATGACGGGAGAATTTCATGAGCAAAATCGATAACCCGTTCGGCAGCGGCTATGGCGCAGTCTCGGCCGCCCAAACCGTCTCCTTTGGAACGCCGTCTCCAAACGGAGCTGCAGCCAGCGCCGGCGACCTCATCAAGGAAACGACCACGGCTGGGTTCTCCAAAGATGTGATTGCGGAATCGAAAAGTCAGCCGGTCCTTGTGGATTTCTGGGCACCGTGGTGTGGACCATGCAAGCAGCTCACGCCTATTCTTGAAAAGGCAGTTCGCGCAGCTGGCGGACGGGTCAAGCTCGTCAAGATGAATATCGACGACCATCCGGCTATCGCTGGCCAGCTTGGAATCCAGTCCATTCCCGCTGTCATCGCTTTCGCCGACGGCAAGCCGCTCGATGGCTTCATGGGAGCCCTCCCGGAATCGAAGGTGACAGAATTCATCGATCGTATTGCGTCGCCCGATGGGGGCGGGGATGCGGCCATCCAGTCGGCACTCGACGCAGCGGCTCATGCTGTAGAAGCCGGCGATGTCGAGCAGGCGGCCCAGATTTATTCTGCTGTCCTTGGCGAAGTGCCAGACCACGTGGCGGCGCTTGCGGGCTTAGCCAATTGTTTGATCGAGCTCGGTGAACTCGACAAGGCCAAAGCCACCTTGGAGCAAGTGCCTGCCGCGAGCAAAGACGACGCGGGTGTCCGTGCCGCCGAGGCCAAGATCGCATTGGCTGAGCAGGTGGCAAAACTTGGCGATCCGGTGGCGTTGGAGGCGCGGCTTCAGGAAAACCCGAAGGATTACGCGGCACGATTCGACCTTGCGATGATTCTGAATGCCAAAGGCCAGCGCCACGAAGCCGCAGACCAGCTCCTCGCAATCATGAAGGCTGATCGGGCATGGAACGACGATGGTGCCCGCAAGCAGCTGTTGCAATTTTTCGACGCTTGGGGAGCCGCGGATGAAGCCTCGGTCACTGCACGCCGTAAATTATCTTCCCTACTGTTCTCTTGACGGAAATCAGGCACAATAGCCGAGACCCCGATTTTTTCGGGCCGGAGTAGGCAATGCAAGCTGGAAATGTTCGCTATCGGACGCTGGATGATATCCCTGAAAACGTGCCGATCTTTCCCCTTTCGGGTGCGTTGCTGCTTCCTGGCGGGCAACTGCCACTCAACATTTTCGAACTACGCTATCTGGCTATGGTGGACGCGGCGCTCAGCGGCAAGCGAATAATCGGCATGATCCAGCCGCGTTTCGACCAGGACAATGAGGATGGTGGCGATCTGTGTGAAGTTGGTTGCTTGGGCCGGATCACATCTTTTGCTGAAACCGGCGATGGCCGTTTGCTGATAACTCTTCAGGGCATATGCCGCTTTCGGGTCATCAAGGAACTCTCGACTCGCACTCCATTTCGTCAATGCAAGATCGCCCCACTGCGTGCCGATCTCGACGAACCAGACGATTCGGAAGTGGACAGGCTCGCATTGCTGCGGGTATTTCGTGCTTATCTGGATGCAAACAACCTTGAAGCGGATTGGGACGGCATCTCGCGGGCCGGCAATGAGACGCTGGTCAACGCATTGGCGATGATGTCGCCCTTTGGTGCAGCTGAAAAACAGGCACTCCTGGAGGCTGCGGATTTAAAGACGAGAGCTGAAACCTTGATCGCGATTACCGAGATTGCGCTAGCCAAGGATCAGGATGATTATGAGGGCAGCCTCCAGTGAGATATTTCAGGGGTGAGGCATGACTGAAGCGAAACACGAAACAGTGATCGATCGCAAGTTGCTCGAACTGCTGGTCTGTCCCTTGACCAAAGGTCCACTCGTTTACGATCAACAAAGGTCAGAACTGGTTTCCAAATCGGCACATCTGGCTTATCCCGTGAGAGACGGCATTCCGATCATGCTGCCATCGGAAGCGCGCCCAATCGAGGATTGAGTTGCACCAAGGCTTTTCATACAGGATTGTTTGCGGCATAGTGAGTCAGTTGTGCAACTGACTTGCTTGCGAATATGACAAAGCGTAACGACAAACGCGAAATTCTGATTGCTACAGCCGCCGGATTATTCTGGCGACAGGGTTATGCGACGACGAGTCTTGCCGATATTGCAACCGATTCTGGCGTACCGCTTGGGAATATCTACTATTACTTCAAGAGTAAGGCCGAGCTGGCGCGTGGCGTTGCCGATATCTTCGTTGCCGAGACCGAAGGCATGCTGGCGGAAATCACCGTGACCGACCAGAACCCGCGTACACGTTTAAAGCTCCTTATTGAGAAGCTCTCGAACTCACTCAAAAGCAGGGTGGAGCATGGATGCCCGATTGCTCTGGGAATTCGTGACTTCAGGCATGAATCGCCTGAAGCTGCAGGGCGAGCCGCCGAAGCGTTCAGTCTTCTCATCGGCTTCATAGGGCGGGAGCTTGGCCGTTCCGGTATTCGCCCTTCCAGCGCCTTGGGCATAGCACGCAATGCGGTGACCGAATGGCAAGGTGGAATCATGCTCGCCCATGGTTTGAATGACCCGGCTGTTCTGGTCGAGAGTTTTCGCCGAATGGAACGATTATTGATCGCAGGGTCAGCGCGCTCCTGACTGCGACAACTCCACTCGCATATATGGGTTAAAGGCCCTATATGACGCCAGAGAGCTCTCCAGGAGTTATGATGGCCAGAAGTAACCAAACCGCTGACTGGGCGAATCGCCTGTCACCATCGCTGGGCGAAATCGAATCATTGGCGATCGAGGCTTATGCTCATCTGCCTGAAACGTTCCGTGCGCTATGCGGCGACATTACAATTCAGGTATCCGAATTTCCAGACGATCAGATTATCGAGGATATGGGACTTGAATCGCCGTTCGATTTGCTTGGCCTTTTTGAAGGGACAGGTATCGGGGAGCGGTTTTCGCTGCAAACTGGCGAGCAGCCCAACCGGATCACCATCTACCGGCGCGCCGTTCTCGACTACTGGGCTGAATATGAAGAAGCGCTAGGCGACATTGTCACTCATATTCTCATCCACGAAATCGGCCATCATTTCGGTCTGTCGGATGAGGACATGGAACGCATAGAAGCAAGTGCTGAATAAAGTTTGCTGCGAGTTTCAGTAATCGCTCAGCTTGATGCCCGGTTCATAGTCGACGCCATCGATATCCTTGACAACAGCTTGACCGCATTGCATCACGCCTGTTGCTGAATTGAACGCATAGGTGGGTGAACCATAAATGTGCCAGCCTTTGTTTATGGCTGCCGTCACCTTGTGGCAGAAGCTTGCATCATCGGGACCTGTTAAAATCCGGTACAGTTTCATGTGACGTTCTTTCCCTAATCTACGAGAAATCGGCATGCTGATTTCATTTCTTGCCGATTATGTCGAGTTTTTCCAGCAGCTTTTCTGCCATTTCGAGATGCAGACGTTCGACCATCTTGCCATTCAGTGAAGTCACTCCCTTGCCAAGGTTTTCCCGATTGGAGAATGCCTCAACGATCATTTTGGCCTCCGCGACAGAAGCTGAGTCGGGAAGGAAGGAGGAGTTTGCTGTTTCAATCTGTGATGGATGGATCAACGACTTTCCGTCAAAACCCATCCGAACGGCCTCGATGCATTCGGCCGCAAACCCGTCGAGGTCGGAGAAATCATTGTATACGCCGTCGATGACATCAAGTTTGCCGGCTTTGGCACACAACAGAACTTGCATGATCCACGGCCCGAGAGCGCCGCGCCCTCTCGTTCCGGTTTCCTTCGAAATATCATTGGTCCCGATAACAAAACAGTCGAGCCGCGCCGTCGATCGCAATCCAAGCTCGGCAATTTCATCGGCATTGAGGATCCCACGCGGCGTTTCGATCATCGCCCAGAGACGAATGCCGTCCGAAGCATCGGTCTCCTCGAGAATTTCGGCAACGCCGGTGATATCCTGCGGGGTCTCCACCTTGGGAAGGAGTATGGCGTCCGGTCTGCAGGCACGAGCAGCAAGCAAGTCCTCAGCGCCCCATTCGCTCGCCAGGCCATTGATACGGACAATGCGTTCGGCCTTGCTTTGGGGATGAGCCAGGAAGTATTCCCGCAAGATCTCGCGCGCATCTTCCTTGACGTCGGGCGCTACGGCATCCTCCAGATCGAATATGATGGCATCGGCATCCAGCGATGCTGCTTTGGCCAGCGCCCGGTTGTTTGACGCGGGAACATACAGCACGGACCGGCGAGGACGGAAAGTTCGGATCATTCACCTGTTTTGCCTTGATCGGACAGTCAAGACAAGGACAATCACAAGGGATTGAGGGACTTCGCCCAAAGTGCCACAGGCGAAAAGCTTTGATTCGAAGTAAAGCTGGTGTAAAGCGAAACGCAAAATCATTACCCAATATCTACAGGCAGATATCATGGACAAATTCACCAAGCTCACCGGCGTCGCAGCTCCGCTGCCGATTATCAACGTCGACACCGACATGATCATTCCAAAGGACTACCTGAAGACGATCAAGCGCACGGGTCTTGGTACCGGTCTTTTTGCCGAAATGCGCTATAATGAAGATGGCTCGGAAAACCCCGATTTCGTTCTTAACAAACCGGCCTATCGCAAGGCGCAGATTCTCGTCGCCGGTGATAATTTCGGTTGCGGCTCGAGCCGTGAACATGCGCCATGGGCCCTTCTGGATTTTGGCATCCGCTGTGTAATTTCGACCAGTTTTGCCGACATTTTCTACAATAACTGCTTCAAGAACGGCATTTTGCCGATCCGGGTAAGCCAGGAAGATCTCGACAAGCTGATGGATGATGCGCAGCGCGGTGCAAATGCGACAATCTCCATCGACCTTGAAGAAATGACGATCAAGGGTCCCGATGGCGGTACGATCACTTTCGAACTCGATGAGTTCCGTCGCTACTGCATGCTCAATGGTCTCGACGATATCGGCCTGACCATGGAAAAGGCGGCGAAGATCGACAATTTCGAAGCGTCCAATGCCGAAAAGCATCCTTGGGCCTGAAAGCAATATCCTAATCTGAAAGCCCGGTTATCCGGGCTTTTTTCTGCGTCTTTTTGTGAGGGTTCTACAATGGCAGCAAGAAAGCTTCTCCTTCTTCCGGGGGATGGTATCGGCCCCGAGGCAATGGCCGAAGTCCGCAAGATCATCGCCTATATGAATGCGGAACTGAACAGTGACTTCTCATTGGAAGAGGGGCTTGTTGGCGGCTGCGCCTATGACGTGCATGGCAAGGCGATCTCCGAGGCCGATATGGCAAAAGCTCTGGCCGCCGACGCGGTCCTGTTTGGCGCTGTTGGCGGACCAGAGTGGGACAGCGTTCCCTATGATGTGCGCCCCGAGGCGGGCCTCCTGCGTTTGCGCAAGGATATGGAGCTTTTTGCCAACCTGCGGCCGGCGATCTGCTATCCTGCACTTGCCGATTCATCGTCCTTGAAAAAGGAAATTGTCGAAGGTCTCGACATATTGATCGTCCGCGAACTGACGGGCGGCGTCTATTTCGGCGAACCCAAGGAAATTCGCGACCTCGGCAACGGCCAGAAGCGCGGCATCGATACACAGGTCTATGACACCTATGAGATCGAGCGCATCTCTGGCGTTGCCTTTGAGCTGGCGCGCACGCGCGGCAACAAGGTGACGTCGATGGAAAAGCGCAACGTCATGAAGTCGGGCGTTTTGTGGAATGAAGTGGTTACGGCTACTCACAAGACGAAATATCCAGATGTCAAACTCGAACATATGCTAGCCGATGCCGGCGGAATGCAGCTCGTTCGCTGGCCTAAACAGTTCGACGTCATCGTCACCGACAATCTGTTCGGCGACATGCTTTCCGATATCGCCGCAATGCTCACCGGCTCGCTCGGTATGCTGCCGTCGGCTTCACTCGGTGCGCCCGACGCCAAGACTGGCAAGCGCAAGGCGCTTTATGAGCCGGTGCACGGCTCGGCGCCGGACATTGCCGGGACAGGCGCAGCCAACCCGATCGCGATGATCGCGTCGTTCGCGATGTGTCTGCGGTACTCGTTCAACATGGTCGCCGAAGCTGACAGGTTGGAGGCGGCCGTAGCCGGTGTGCTCGAAGATGGCCTTCGCACGGGGGATATCATGTCGGAAGGCAAGACCAAAGTCGGGACCGTTGAGATGGGTGACGCAATTCTCGCCAAATTCCAGGCTCTTGCAACGTAGTATCGAAATCTGGACAAACAAAAGCCCGGCATGAGAAATCATGCCGGGCTTTTTTTTACCGGGTCACTTAATGTCGTGGAGATCGACTCCCTTGGTATCACGGACAAAAATGAGACCGATTATCAGGGTCATGGCTGCAACGATGATCGGATACCACAGGCCGTAGTAGATATCGCCCTTGAACGCGCTCATTGCGAAGACCGTCGCCGGGAGCAGCCCGCCGAACCAGCCATTACCGATATGATAGGGCAAGGACATGCCGGTGTAGCGGATGCGGGTCGGGAACATCTCGACGAGGATTGCGGCGATGGGACCATAAACCATTGTCACATAGAGCACGAGCACGAACAGGATCGCGATGACCTTTGTCCAGTTGACAGCGGCCGGATCGGCAACCATCTTGAACGCGCCTGCGCCGGGAACAGTATAGACCGGCACCTCGGTTGCGCCGGCAGCCTCTTCTGCGGTCAGCAACTTGTCCTTGATGGCCTGGTCAACCGGAACGAGCGTCTTTTCGCCACCGCGGATCGCGGCAGCATCGAGAGCCAGTTTCGGATTGGCCGCGACCAGAGCATCAAGCTTCGAGTCGACGACCTTCACCGGATCGCGGACGAGGGGATAGCCGCCGTCTTGAAGCGCGATGTTGACACTTTTGGCGAAAGCCACGTCCTTTGCCTTTGCGTCTGCTCCGGCGGCTGTTGCGTCGTAGGACTCGACCGTTTCCGAGCCGATCTTCACCGTCGCTACAGTACCTGGTGCCGCCGTTGCCACGACGTCATAGGGAACCGAGTTGCGAGTCAGGTAAGAGGTCGCGATATCGCACGAGGTAGTGAACTTGGCCGTGCCAGTCGGATTGAACTGGAACTTGCAGTCGCCCGGTGCAGCTGTGACGGTCGCTCGAATATTTTGCTGTGCCATGGCGAGCGCAGGATTTGCTGCCCAGGTCAATGCCTTGAACAGCGGGAAATACGTCAGGATTGCCAAGGCAAGACCGGCCATGATGATAGGCTTGCGACCGATCTTGTCGGAAAGCCAGCCGAAGAAGACGAAGAAACCGGTTCCGAGCAGGAGCGCGATGGCGATCATGATATTGACTGACTGGCCGTCGACCTTCAGGACGTTCTGCAGGAAGAACAATGCGTAGAACTGGCCGCAATACCAGACAACGGCCTGGCCGGCAGTGAGGCCCAGGAGCGCGATGAGAGCGATCTTGGCGTTCTTCCACTGCCCGAAGGCTTCCGATAGCGGTGCCTTGGAGCCTTTACCCTCCTCCTTCATTCTTTGGAACGCCGGCGATTCGCTCAAGGACAAACGGATCCAGACGGAGATACCGAGGAGTATGAAAGATAGAATGAATGGAATACGCCAACCCCATGCAGCAAACGCTTCCTTGCCGAGCCAATTCTGAATGATCAGGATGACGACGAGGGAAAGGAAAAGACCAAGTGTTGCTGTGGTCTGAATCCAGGACGTATAGTAGCCGCGTCTATTGTTTGGTGCGTGTTCAGCGACATACGTTGCTGCACCGCCATACTCACCCCCGAGAGCGAGCCCTTGCAGCATGCGCAGGGCAATAAGGATGATGGGCGCGGCAATACCCCAGCTGGCTGAACCTGGAAGAATACCGACAAGGAAGGTCGACAGACCCATAATCATGATGGTGATGAGGAACGTGTATTTACGGCCGACAAGATCACCGATGCGTCCGAAAACGAGGGCGCCGAATGGCCGAACCAGGAAGCCTGCGGCGAAGGCCAGTAGCGCGAAGATATTCCGCGTCGCTTCCGGATACTCACTGAAGAAGGCGGTACCGATGAAAGCGGCCAGGGAACCATAGAGATAGAAATCGTACCATTCGAAAACGGTTCCGAGCGAAGAAGCGAAGATGACCTTCTTTTCCTCCCTCGTCATACCCCGACTAGAATCGTCGGCCACAGTAGTGGTTGTCATTTCATTTTCTCCCAGAAAACAGCAGTTGAGCCAAGAACACGACAGGTAACCCCCTTGTCATGCCATTACCTGTCGACACTACGCGTGGTCAGCTGCGGACCAGAATTGCTCGCCGTAGACAACGCGTTGGTGGGTGTCCTCCGGAATTTCCCCCCAAAAGGTCACGCACCCGATATACGGATGAAGTGTTCACCATATATTGATCAAAGCAAAGCCCGCAGCTTACGTCAATTGCCGAAAATTGTGCGTAACGCGACATATTCTTGTCATTTGCCGAAACAATTGACTCTTTACCGAAACCGCGTACAAGCACAGGCGGACAAGGAGAAGCCCGCATGGGTGGCGAATCAACAGCGCTGTTATTGACGAACGGTTCCGGCAAGCTCGCCGGCGGCATTGACGCGCGTACTCTTGTCCTTAAAATTTCGGCCAAACAGACTGCGAAAACGACCACTAAAACGGTCTGATTTCCCTTGGCCTGGTCGCCCCCTCCCGGGTCCGGCCCGGGGGAGAAGACCCGCAGTGGCCAGCGGGTTTATACAGCAGAGAGGGACAGGAGATATTACAGATGAGTTTCAAGGTTGCGGTTGTTGGTGCCACAGGCAATGTGGGCCGCGAAATGCTTACAATACTGGAAGAGCGCGGGTTTCCGGTCAGCGAAGTCGTGGCGCTTGCGTCGCGCCGTTCGCAGGGAACCGAGGTGTCCTATGGCGACCGGACGCTTAAGGTCAAAAACCTCGAGAATTACGATTTTTCCGATACGGATATTTGCCTGATGTCTGCCGGCGGTAACGTCTCGAAGGAATGGTCGCCGAAGATCGGCGCGCAGGGTTGCGTTGTCATCGATAACTCCTCCGCTTGGCGTTACGATTCAAACGTACCGCTGATCGTGCCGGAAGTTAATCCCGATGCAATTGTCGGCTTTACCAAGAAGAACATCATCGCCAATCCGAACTGTTCGACTGCGCAGCTCGTGGTCGCGTTGAAGCCATTGCATGATAAGGCCAGGATCAAGCGCCTGGTCATCGCGACCTATCAATCGGTTTCGGGTGCCGGCAAGGACGGAATGGACGAACTGTTTCAGCAGTCGCGGGCGGTATTCGTCGCCGATCCGGTGGAGGCCAAAAAGTTTACCAAGCGCATTGCTTTCAATGTCATTCCACACATTGACGTCTTCATGGAAGATGGCTCGACCAAGGAAGAGTGGAAGATGGTCGCCGAAACCAAGAAGATGCTCGATCCGAAGATCAAGCTCACGGCGACTTGCGTGCGCGTACCAGTGTTTATTGGCCACTCGGAAGCGGTAAATATCGAATTCGAAAGCCCGATGAGTGCCGAGGAAGCCCGCGAGATCCTGAGCGATGCGCCGGGCTGCCTGGTCGTGGATCGCCACGAAGATGGTGGCTATATCACGCCTTACGAAGCTGCCGGTGAAGATGCCACCTACATCTCGCGTATCCGCGAAGATATTACGGTCGAAAATGGTCTTTCCATCTGGATCGTTTCCGACAACCTTCGCAAGGGCGCAGCACTTAATGCAATCCAGATTGCCGAGCTTCTGGTTGCGCGCGGGCTCATCCAGCCGAAGAAGATCGCGGCCTGATAATCTAGCCTATTGAACTATAGAAGGGCGCGGGAAAACTGCGCCCTTTTATTTGCTGCGTCGATGCTCGCGATGAGGTTGTCGCGCATGGTAATCAACTCGGCACGCAGCCCTTTTGCCTCGTCCAAGGTGCAGCCGAATGCCTTTCCCATAGCGATGGGCACAGCTTCGGCCCGTTCGCGCATGGCGCGGCCATTGCCAGTCAGTCCGATCAGAACCTGGCGCTCATCAACCGTATCGCGGCGGCGTGTAATCAAGCCCGCGCTTTCCAGGCGTTTTAGAAGCGGGGTTAGCGTGCCGGAATCAAGGCTGAGCTTGTCGCCGATCGATTTAACCGTCTGGCTTTCGCGCTCCCAGAGTACCGCCATCACAAGATATTGCGGGTAGGTCAGGCCGAGCGCCACCAGGCGCGGTTGATAGGCGCGCGTAACGGCGTTGGCGGTCGAGTAGATAGCGAAGCACAGGAAGTTTTCCAGTTTGAGCAGCGAGTCCGGTGCCTTTCCCGATGTTGCGTTCATTGTTTGTCGTCCTTTCAGGGCAACGCACAATAGCAGGCCCGATTGAATTGCGCACCATTTAATTTTTCGTCACTCACCAAAATATCTATTGCGCACAATTTAATTGTATGCAAATTAAATTGTGCTGACTAACCAACCTAAGGAACAAATGATGAGCATTCTCTACACAACGAAAGCGACGGCAACTGGTGGCCGCGAGGGCCGAGCAGCAAGTGAGGATGGCCGCCTGCAGATTACGCTGTCAACGCCAAAGGAGCTTGGCGGGAATGGCGGTGATGGCACCAATCCGGAACAGCTCTTCGGCGCCGGCTATTCCGCCTGCTTTCTTGGCGCGATCAAATATGTAGCCGGCCAGAAGAAAGTTAAACTTTCCGAGGAGAGCGCTGTCACTGCAACAGTTGGCATTGGTCCCCGCGAGGACGGCAAGGGGTTCGGCCTGGACGTTGCGCTCGCAGTCACTCTGCCGGGCGTGGAAGCTGCACAGGCTCGGGAAATTGTCGATGCTGCGCACGTTGTTTGCCCCTATTCGGAGGCCACGCGTAGCAACCTCAACGTACGTATATCGATTAATTGACACCAAGGGTTGTCGTACTAGGGTTGTCCAAGACAGCTACACCCAGAGCGATATCCCGTTACACATGACATCTCCCCCGCGTTTTCCGAGGGCCGCGTTCGCTGCCCAAATGCAGAAAATCAAGCCACAACCAGCGAAAGGACAAGCTATGCCTACCATCACCACAAACGACGGTACCGAGATCTACTACAAGGACTGGGGTAAGGGACAGCCGGTGGTTTTCAGCCATGGCTGGCCGCTCTCTTCGGATGCCTGGGAGGACCAGATGTTCTTCCTCGCCTCAAATGGCTACCGGGTCATTGCCCATGACCGCCGCGGTCATGGACGCTCCAGCCAGCCTTGGAATGGCAATGATCTGGACACCTATGCGGACGATCTGGCGGAACTGTTCGAAAAGCTTGATCTGAAGGATACAATCATGATCGGCCATTCGACGGGCGGCGGCGAAGTTGCCCGTTATATCGGACGGCATGGCACAAAACGTGTTGCCAAAGCAGTGCTTGTCGGGGCTATTCCACCGCTGATGCTGAAAACCGAAGCCAACCCCGAAGGCCTGCCCATCGACGTTTTCAATGGCATACGCGATGGCGTTCTCGCTGACAGATCACAGTTCTTCACAGACCTGTCGCTACCGTTCTACAGCTATAACCGTCCTGGTGCGAAAATTTCCGAAGGCGTCAGAGATTTCTTTTGGCTGCAAGGCATGATGGCTGGAATGCCCGCCTCCTACTTCTGCGTCAAAGCATTCTCCGAAACCGACCTCACCGAAGATCTGAAGAAGTTCGACATTCCGACCTTGTTCATCCATGGCGATGACGACCAGATCGTGCCAATTGACGATGCGGCGCGCAAGGCTGTCAAAATCGTGAAGAACGCTACCTTGAAGGTCTATCCCGGTGCGCCTCACGGTCTTGCAACGACGCACAAGGATCAACTCAACAAGGACCTTCTGGATTTCGCCAAGGCCTGATCTGGACTTTAATCAAATCAAAGCCCACGCTTTTCGATCATGGCATCGGGCGTGGGCATCTTGCCGCGAAACGCCTTGTAGAGATCTTCCGGATCGCGGCTTCCACCCGCTGAATAAATATACTGTCTCAGCTTCGCGGCGAGATCACTGTTGAACACATCGCCGGTCTCCTCGAAAGCCTTGAACGCATCCGCATCCAGCACCTCCGACCACATGTAGGAATAATAGCCGGCTGAATAACCGTCTCCGGAAAACACGTGGGTGAAGTGCGGGGTGCGATGGCGCATGATAATGGCGTCGGGCATCTCCAGTTGCCTCAATGTATCGGCCTCGAATTTGATCGGATCGACGGGCGGGGTACCGTCCGCATGAAACGCCATGTCAACCAGCGCAGACGAGGTGAATTCAACGGTGTTGAACCCCGCATTGAATGTATTGGCTGCGAGTACCTTGTCGAGCAAGGCTTTCGGCATCGCTTCGCCAGTACGGTAATGAATTGCATATTTCTCAAGAATGGCCGGCACGGTCAGCCAGTGCTCGTAGAGTTGAGATGGCAATTCGACAAAGTCACGCGATACGGATGTGCCGGAAACCGCTGGCCAGGTGACGTCCGACAAAAGTCCATGCAGCGCATGGCCAAACTCATGAAACAGCGTTTTCGCACCATCAAGCGATAGCAGAGCGGGCTCACCCTTGGGCGGTTTGGCGAAATTCATAACGTTGTAGATGATCGGATTGTGCTCGCCGTCGAGCTTGTGTTGCGATTGGAGCGCGCTCATCCATGCGCCAGAGCGCTTCGATTGGCGATTGAAATAATCGCCGAGGAAAAGACCACGTTCGCTGCCATCCGCATTGAAAACTTCCCAGATGCGGACATCCGGATGCCAGGTCGGAATGCCCTGTTTCTCCTCGAACGTAATTCCGAACAGACGTGTCGCGACGTCGAAGCAGGCTTCGATGACCTTCTCCAGTTGCAGGTATGGTTTCAGTTCGGCCTCGTCGAAAGCGAAACGCTCGTTGCGCAGTTTCTCGGCATAGTAGCGCCAGTCCCAAGGTTCGACTTTGTGATTGCGGCCTTCCCCGGTGATAAGACGCTGCAGATCGGTCTCTTCTTCGGCGGCGCGCGCCTTGGCTTTGTCCCAGACCGGTTCCAGCAAGTCCATAACCGCCTTGGGCGTCTTGGCCATCGTGTCATCGAGCTTGTAAGCCGCGAAGCTTTGATAGCCCAGCAGTTTGGCTTTCTCGGCGCGCAGCTTCACCATTTCGGCAACGATGGCCGTATTGTCTGTCGACCCGCCGTTTTCGCCTCGAGCGGCCCAGGCACGGAACGACTTTTCCCGCAAGGAGCGATTTTCGGAGAAGGACAGGAAGGGTTCGATGATGGAGCGGGATAAGGTGACTGCCCAAGCATCGGGTCGATCACGCTCTTCGGCGGCACCGCGCATTGCGTCACGCACAAAATCCGGTAGGCCGGCTAGTTCCGTCTCGTCCGTGATGAAAAGTGCCCAGTCAGCTTCGTCTTTTTGCACGTTCTGTCCGAATTGCGCGCCAAGGCTTGCGAGCCTTTCATTGATGTCGGCAAGCCGTGCCTTCCCCTGTTCGTCGAGCCGCGCGCCGCTGCGCACAAAACCTTTCCAGGTTTTTTCCAGCACACGATCCGTTTCGGGATCGAGGCCGAGCAGATCGCGCTGCTCGTAAAGCGAATCGATACGCGCGAAGAGAAGCGGATTCATCATGATCGAGGAAGAATGGCGTGACATTTTCGGTGCGATGACCCGCTCAAGCGCCTGTATTGTTTCATTGGTGTGGGCACCGGCCCGCAGCCAGAAGATTGCCGAGACACGATCCAGGTCCTTGCCAGAAAGTTGCAGTGCCTTCAGCGTGTTCTCAATCGTTGGGACGTCGTGCTGGTCAACCACGGCCTCGATATCGGCGAGGTCTGCCGCCAGGGCGGCATCAAAGGCAGCAGCGAAGTCATCATCGTTGAAAGCGGTGAAGTCGGGCAGCCCAAGAGGCCCGGTCCATTCTGTCAATGCTGCGTTGATGGACGGTTTTGTTGAAGACATGGGGGCGCTCCGTCAGGTGGGAAGAACAACAAGGTTCTAACATCTAAGACGGAGACGGTGCAGCCACAAGCCGCGTCGTCAAGAAAGTAGCAGCATCGCTGAAAACAAAAAGCGGGGCAGGGCCCCGCTTCGTTTCGTGTTCGGAAGTATCAGCTGTTGCGCTTGCGGGCGGCAAGCGTGCGCAGCCGCAACGCGTTAAGGCGGATAAATCCGGCGGCATCCTTTTGGTCATAAGCACCGCGGTCGTCCTCGAAAGTCACGAGAGCGTCTGAATAGAGCGACTTCTTTGATTTCCGGCCGGAAACCATGACGTTGCCCTTGTATAGCTTCAAACGAACGGTGCCTTCGACATCGTCCTGGCTTTTGTCGATCATGGCCTGCAGCATTTCACGCTCCGGCGAGAACCAGAAGCCGTTGTAGATAAGTTCGGCATAACGGGGCATGAATTCATCTTTGAGATGGGCCGCACCGCGATCGAGCGTAATCGATTCCATTGCACGATGTGCGGCGAGAAGTATGGTGCCGCCCGGTGTCTCGTAGACACCGCGCGATTTCATGCCGACGAAACGGTTTTCGACCAGATCAAGACGGCCGATACCATTGTCGCGGCCAAGGTCGTTGAGCGCTTTCAACAATGTTGCAGGGGAGAGCGGCTTGCCGTCAATGGCAACCGCATCGCCTTTTTCAAAGGCGATTTCGATTTCCGTTACTCTATCTGGCGCTTCCATCGGCGAGATCGTGCGCTGGTGCACGTATTCCGGAGCCTCCACCCACGGATCCTCAAGCACCTTGCCTTCCGACGAAGAGTGCAAAAGGTTTGCATCTACGGAGAACGGGGCTTCACCGAGCTTGTCCTTGGCGATCGGAATCTGATGTTCGCGCGCAAACTCCAGAAGATCCGTGCGCGATTTGAAGGTCCAGTCGCGCCAGGGTGCGATCACCTTGATATCCGGATTAAGCGCATAGGCGGAAAGCTCGAAGCGGACCTGATCGTTGCCCTTGCCGGTCGCGCCGTGGGCGATTGCGTCAGCGCCGGTGCGAGCTGCGATCTCGACGAGATGTTTTGAAATCAGCGGGCGGGCAATCGAAGTGCCGAGCAGATAGACGCCTTCATAGACGGCATTGGCGCGGAACATCGGAAAGACGAAATCGCGAACGAATTCCTCGCGCACATCCTCGATATAGATCTCCTTGATGCCCATCATTTCGGCCTTCTTGCGCGCCGGCTCGAGCTCTTCGCCTTGGCCGAGATCGGCGGTGAAGGTAACGACTTCAGCGCCGAGTTCCGTCTGCAGCCATTTCAGGATGATGGAGGTGTCGAGTCCACCCGAATAGGCGAGGACGACCTTCTTGACGTCTTTCCACTTGTTCATTCTGTTTTCCTGCATATTCGCTATTTCTTGCAGGTCTTTTAGCAGGTGCGGTGATGTTGGCAAGGCTGGTCTCGGAGAGCTGCGGCTTGCCTCTGCAGGACTTGTCTCGCTCGGTGAACCGGAGACGACAGCTGTTCGAGAACAACGTACGAAAATGCATCATATAAAATGAGCCGCAGGAACCGAAAACGGGTGGTTAAAATCCGATAGTCGCGTTAGCTTCCGACAAAATTCATTGCGGAGCTTGTAAATGAACTTCATTCCCGAATGGTCCATCATCCTGCAGTTCGCCGTTGCGACCTTCGTTCTGTCAATCACACCCGGGCCTGATATGACGCTTTTCGTGGGACGGGCTTTGTCGGAAGGCAAGGCGGCCGGTTTTGCTTGTCTGGCCGGCGCAAGCAGCGGAGTTGTCGTACACACGACGATGGTGGCTATCGGGCTTTCCGCATTGATTGTTGCGTCGCCGACCGCGTTCCTTGCGCTCAAGATCGTCGGCGCAGGATACCTGGTATGGCTTGCCTATCAGGCCATCCGACATGGCTCAGCGTTCTCGCCGGAAAAGCAGGTCGGCCAATCCCACACATTGTTTCAAAACTGGTTGACCGGTTTCGGAATCAATCTGCTCAATCCGAAAATCATCCTGTTCTTCATGACCTTCCTGCCGCAATTCGTCTCGGCCTCGGACCCTCACGCACCCGGAAAGCTGTTTTTTCTAGGTGTGCTGTTTATCCCGCTCGCCTTGCCTGTGGTTGCGCCGATGATTATCGCGGCGGACAAGTTTTCAAAACTGCTCAAGAAAAACCCGACAGTCACCCGGATCACCGATTGGCTTTTCGCGGGCGTTTTTTCCGCTTTCGCGGCAAAGATCCTGATGGCACAAGCGAAGTAGTGCGCCAGGCTATAGGTCTTTCGGAAGCTGGGCGATCCCGCCTGCACTGCGTCCTGAAATCAGCCAGTATACAAAGCCACCGACAACACCGGTGGCAAGGATTGCTGCGAATGTACTTGTGTCTTCTGCCTGCGGCCGCCATTTCCAGACAATGATCACGACGGCAATGCCAGCACCGCCGAGCGCATAGAATAGCCAATCGCGCCAGGCGGTCAGCTCGGCATACAGGATAAGAATCGCCGCGGGAAAGAAGATGCTGTAGCCAATTACCACCGCAAAAGCCGGAACGGTCAAATACAAGAATGGACCCTCCGAGCCGATCAACTCGGAACTACCAAGCAGCAGCAGGTTGAGGAACAGCGATGCGGCGAAAATCGCGCAGACGAAGCCAAACGTGATCAGGGCAAAACGCAGCAAGTAGAACAGGATCCGGCTCAATCTTCGCCGTGCCCGGCGATCATGGCCGCCTCGAACGCCAGACGGTCCGTCTTCTTCATGCGTTCCGATTCTGATTTCAACTGACCGCAGGCTGCCAAAATATCACGTCCGCGCGGAGTGCGGATCGGCGAGGCGTAGCCGGCATTGTTGACGTAATCGGCGAACTTCTCGATCTGTTCCCAATCGGAACACTGGTAATTCACACCGGGCCAGGGGTTGAACGGGATCAGATTGATCTTTGCCGGAATGCCCCTGAGCAGCTTGACAAGCTGCTTGGCATCGTTGAGCGAGTCATTGACGCCCTTGAGCATGACATACTCGAAGGTGATCCGCTTCGAATTGGAAAGGCTCGGATAGGCCCGGCATGCATCCAGCAATTCTTTCAGCGGGTACTTCTTGTTGATAGGCACGAGCATGTCGCGCAGGTCGTCGTTCACCGCATGCAAAGAGATTGCCAGCATGACGCCAATCTCTTCGCCTGCGCGATAAATTTCCGGCACGACTCCTGAAGTCGACAATGTGATCCGGCGCTTGGACAACGACAGGCCATCGCCATCGGAGGCGATCAGCAGAGCCTTCTTGACGTTCTCGAAATTATAAAGCGGCTCGCCCATTCCCATCATCACGATGTTGGAAACCTTGCGGCCCTCAGCGGGCACAATGGCGCCATCGGGCGTATTGCGATCGGGGAAATCGCCGAGGCGGTCCCGGGCGATCAGTAGCTGTGCCAGAATCTCTTCGGCGGTCAAATTGCGGACGAGCTTCTGGGTGCCCGTGTGGCAGAAGGAGCAGGTGAGGGTGCAGCCGACCTGGCTGGAAATACACAGGGTGCCTCGGCCTTCTTCCGGAATATAAACGGTTTCGATCTCGACAGGACGTCCGGCCCCGCGCGGCGGGAAGCGGAACAGCCACTTGCGCGTGCCATCATTGGAGATCTGTTCCTCGACAATCTCCGGACGCGCAATATTGAAATGCCGGTCCAGCAATTCACGCATGTCCCGGGAAATGTTCAGCATATCGGCAAAATCGGAAACGCCGCGCACATATAGCCAATGCCAGAGCTGCGCGACGCGCATCTTTATCTGACGTTCAGGCACGCCGATCGCAACCAGCGCCTCGCCCATTTCCGCACGCGACAAGCCAATCAACGATGGCTTTTCAACGATCGCGGTTCGAATGGCATCACGGGATTTGTCCCGGGCAACAGGATGTGTCAGGTCTAGCGATACGGACATGGAGTTTTCTAACGTTCTAATCGGAAGCGGGGCTCATACCACGTTCCAGCCCGCGCGTCACCTCCACATGCAAAAGGGCCGAAACAGTGGTCGGCCCTTCTAACGACATCTCTTCGAATTGTTACTTGCAGGTCGCGATAGCTTTCAGAGCAGCCGATACACCCTTCAGCGAATATGCATAACTCGTCTTCGTACCGCGCTTCGAGACAGCGTTGATCGACATCTGTTGTCCCGCGCGCAGCGCAGCGACGAGTTGCGGTTCTTCGGCAGCGTTTTCCATCCAGCCGTGACTGCCACTGGTAAACATGGAGAAAGAACGCTCGTCGATCTTCACAACGACCTTGGAATTTGCCTGCAGATCGTAACCGGCCTTGAACTGCGGCTCATAACTGACGTTCTGACCCGGCTTCTGGCTCACCATAAAGAAGTTATCGCCATGATCGATCTTGGCAGGCTGCTTGTCGATCGGGACAGAAAGGACGTAGCAGACTTTACCATTGCCTTGCTGGTAGCTGTAAGCGCCCCACGCGTTGTACTGGCTGATCTGACTTGGGGTCTGGGCAAGAGCTGTTCCCGTCAGCCCAAACATGAGCACAGAGACCGCTACGATTGATTTACCAAACATTTTACCTACCAGTTTTTCTCGCGTACTTCATAACTCGCGAACCGGCAATGGCCCGGAGATTTCCGGATGCCGTATTGTCCAGTTCGCTTCCCTTAATTTGACTTAATCTGGGTTACCAAACGGTGAAGATAGAGCAAATTTTCAGAGCTACGAATATCGCGTCCTCGTTAACGTCCCACCAGTGAACTCCAGCCAAACAAAAGCGGCGAGACTTTGACGTTTCGCGGTTTCACGTCCTTGTGATGAATCGAAGTCAATTGGCCGGTGACGGATCGCGGTCGAGGTTTTCGATAGCCCTTTGGGCGGCCACACGATGCGCTGGTGTGATGTGACTACGAATAGCGCTCAATGCTGCCATCAGGACGGCAACATCGTCGGTGAAACCGAGACCGAAGAGGAAGTCGGGAATGAAGTCGAGCGGCAATACGAAATAGGCAAGCGAACCGAGAAGGATGCCGCGTACTTTCGTCGGCGTCGCAGGATCGAGCGCACAAAAATAACCGGCAACGACGTCATCAAGGAATGGAATCGATTTCGCTGCTTTGCGTGCCGTTTTCCAGAACCGCGCACGAACGTGTTCCTCACGGGAGCGTTGCTGATCCTCGCTTCCCGGTTCCAGAATTTCGCCAATCTTTGCGTCGTTCATCCCTTTTCCTTCAAAACCATTCCGTGACAACATGGTAAGAACGGCCACCTGCTGCAAGAGTTTCAACGAAATTGTTGTGGAATTCGTGAGCGCGTCCACGTCCAAACCAGAGTGCTGCATGACATCATACCCGCTCCATTCCGTCCTGTTCGTTTGTCTCGGCAATATTTGCCGCTCGCCCTTGGCGGAGGGTGTATTCCGATCGGTGCTCGTGGCGGAGGGGAAGGGTGATGGTGTCGTCATAGACTCCGCTGGTACCAATGGCTATCACACGGGAGAATTGCCGGACGAACGCTCTATTGCCGTCGCCAGCCGCCACGGCATCGATATTTCAGGTCAAAGGTGCCGCCAGCTCATTACGAGTGATTTCACCCGATTCGACTTGATCGTTGGCATGGACCGGCAGAATATCGCGATGATTCAGACGCGCCGGCCCAGCGTTGCCACTGCCGAAGTCGGTATGTTCCATGAACTCGCCTTTGGAGACGCCAAACAGATCCCGGATCCGTATTACGGCACGAGTGTCGATTTCGAACGCGTCTACCGAATGATCCTGGCGGCTTCCAAAGGCCTCTCCGCGCGGTTCTGATAGAAGGAGCGCGGGGCTTCGAGTGGCCAGGCTTCCTCGACGATATAAGGCCCGCCACCGATGGAGTCGCGCGATGACATCAGCACGAAACGTCCTATGGTGAACGGCGCTGTGGAGAAGTTTCCACGTGAGGACAGGTAGTGTGCGACTTCTTCATTACGGACATTGCGCAGTCGTGCCAGCGTGACATGCGGGGTGAACTTGCGTTGATCGGGCGGCAGCATAAGCCGCTGGCAGATGCGTTCGATTTCGGCGTGCAGCGCCTGAATATCGGGCGAAGGAGAAACACCCGCGACCAGACTATGCGGTTTCTTTGAACCGAAGGCCTTTACGCCGGAAAGTTGCAGCGTGAATTCCGGTCGCCTTATCCGGTCGAGCGCATTGGCAACCTCGTCGGCGATATGGCCTTCGACATCCCCGATAAAGCGTAATGTGATGTGATAGTTTTCGACATCAATCCATCGGGCACCTGGCAGGCCACCGCGCAAAAGCGACAGTGAGAGAGCGGCGTCCCTCGGGATTTCGAGGGCAGTAAAGAGACGCGGCATAAGGCATCCTCCCCGAATCGAGTTGTAACTTCAGAGAATCATCGAATGAACTCGCGAGCAAGACATAAGTTCAGATTATCCTCCGGCGCGACAAATTAGACACGGCTCATCCAAAGGTGGCGGAACAGGTTGCCGGATTGCCTTCATCAGCGCGTTGAGCACCTATTGTGATGCGGTGCGCTGGCTTATGGTCTTTTCCATGAGCGGCAGAAAACCTTCAACCATCTTGGCGACGCCCTCTGTGTTCGGATGTTCGCCGTCTTCGAGTTGCAATGATTTTACTGTCGCCACGCCGTCCAGAAAGAAGGGATAGAGCGGCACATCATATTTTTCCGCCAGACGTGGAAAGATCGCGTTGAATTTCTCGGCATAATCGTTGCCCATGTTAGGCGGTGCCAGCATGCCGGCGAGAATGACCTGAACGTTGCGCTGCTTCAGTTTCTCAAGGATATCGGAAAGGTTTTTCTCGCTGATAGCCGGGTCGATGCCTCGAAGCGCGTCATTGGCGCCAAACTCGAGAATCACCAGGTCAGTGCCTTGTGGCACCGACCAATCCAGCCTGGAAACGCCGTCTGTGGTCGTTTCTCCCGCGACGCCCGCATTGGTGATCGTCACGTTGACCCCCTTGTCCTTCAGCGCCTTTTCCAACTGGGCGGTGAACGAATCCTGGATTGGCAGTTGGAAGCCGGACATCAGGCTGTCGCCGAAACCGACGACCGCCAAGGGGCGGCCGGACACGGCATTTTGATTGGCCAGAGCCACGGACGGCAAGGCAACAAGGGCAGACAAAACGAAGAACTGTAACAATGGTTTGAATCTCATTCTTGGGTACCCATATCAGACCAGCTGCAATCAATCTGGTGATGACCATACCGCAAAGGAAGTGCTTCGTGACTAAATCCGTTATCGCGCTTGATCACATTGAGTTGACACTTGGCAGTGGCGCTTCCTCGGTTCACGTGCTGAAAGGCATCTCCCTAAACATCAACTATGGGCAGTCAGTCGGCATTGTCGGCCCGTCCGGCTCGGGCAAATCGACCCTGCTGATGGTTCTTGCCGGACTTGAGCACGTCGATTCCGGTTCGGTCCAGATTGCCGGCGAGAAGCTCGAAAGCATGAGCGAAGATCAGATCGCGGCGTTCCGCGGTCGCAATATCGGCATCGTATTCCAATCATTTCATCTCATCCCGAACATGACGGCTCTCGAAAATGTCGCTGTGCCGCTCGAGCTCGCGGGGAATCCGGATGCCTTCGGTATTGCAGAGAATGTGCTCGCGGCAGTCGGTCTTGCCGATCGCATAACACATTACCCAGGGGAGCTCTCGGGCGGCGAGCAGCAGCGTGTCGCGATTGCCCGCGCACTGGCGCCGTCGCCGAAGATCCTCATTGCCGACGAGCCAACAGGCAATCTCGACACTGCGACCGGCCGACAAATAGCCGACCTCTTGTTTGAGAAGCAGAAGGAATTCGGCGTCACGCTGGTCCTCGTCACCCATGATGCGACGCTTGCCGCGCGCTGCGACAGGGAGATCCGCGTTCGCTCCGGCCTGATCGAAGCGGATGAACATGCTCCGGAGCTGGCGAAAAGCGCATGAGCGAGATATCCCCCGCCCGCGTTACACCGTCCCTGAACCTGGCGTTGCGTTTCGCTCTGCGCGAAATGCGCGGTGGTCTATCAGGGTTCTATATCTTTCTCGCCTGTATTGCGCTTGGTGTGGCAGCCATTGGCGGTGTCAACTCGGTCGCAAACTCCGTTACGGCGGGTATTTCCACGCAAGGCCAAAGCATCCTTGGCGGCGATCTCCGTTTCCAGCTCAACCAGCGCGAAGTAAACCCGGACGAGCGGGCTTTTCTTGAGGGCAAAGGCGGCGTCGCCGTCAGCGCCAACATGCGGTCGATGGCAAGGCTCGCCGACGGGTCTGATCAGTCGCTGGTGGAAGTGAAGGCAGTGGACAATGCCTATCCGCTCTATGGAGCGCTGCAGACGACGCCTGCACTTGACCATCAGGCACTGTTTGCAGAAAAGGATAGTGCCTACGGAGCCGCTGTTGCCCAGATATTTCTCGACCGGCTCAATCTGAAGCTGGGTGACCGGGTTCTCCTTGGAACTGCAACGTTCGAGTTGCGCTCCGTCATCAACAACGAGCCGGATTTGCTCTCGGACGGCTTTGGCTTTGCACCTCGCTTCATGGTTTCGCTTGAAGGGCTTGGAGCCGCCGGGCTTGTCCAACCGGGAAGTCTTGTCGATCATAGCTACAAAATCGCCTTGCCTGCCGGGGAGACGGACGCTGCAATCACTGCCATACGCGACGAAGCGCAGAAGCAATTTCCACAAGCCGGTTGGACAATACGTGGCCGCAACAATGCCGCGCCTTCACTCAGCGCCAATATCGAACGGTTCTCGCAGTTCCTGACCTTGGTCGGGCTGACTTCCCTGATCGTTGGCGGGGTTGGCGTAGCCAATGCAGTAAGGTCCTATCTCGACGCAAAGCGCGGCGTCATTGCCACCTTCAAGTCGCTTGGAGCCCCAGGCTGGTTCATCATCGCCGTCTATTTGATACAGATCGTCATCATAGCGCTGGCCGGAATTCTCATCGGACTGGTTGTTGCGGCCCTTATTCCTTATGCCGCTGGCTATGCGTTGCAAAGCGTTCTGCCCATCGCCTCGAAGGGCGGCTTCTATCCCGGCGCATTGCTCTGGGCGGCGCTGTTTGGTCTTTTGACAACCCTCGCGTTCGCCATATTGCCCTTGGGGCGCGCCAGAGACGTTCCAGCGACGGCACTCTTTCGAGAACAGGGGTTTGAACAGCGCGGCTGGCCGAAGCCAATCTATGTCGTAGCCGCGGTTGTGCTAATTGCTATTCTTTGCTTGCTGGCCGTGATTTTTGCCTATGACCGGCGAATCGCCATGGTCTTTGTTGGCGCAGTGGCGTTCTCATTCGTCGTTTTGCGCGCTGTTTCGGGCCTGGTTCAGTGGCTTGCACGGCGTGCGCCGCGCGTGCGATCGACAGCGCTGCGACTTGCTTTTGGCAATATTCACCGGCCTGGAGCCCTGACTCCGTCCGTAGTCCTGTCGCTTGGCCTGGGACTGACCCTTCTTGTTACGCTTGCACTTATCGACGGTAGTTTGCGCCAGCAACTGGCGGGTAACTTGCCCGAGCGGGCGCCAAATTTCTTCTTTGTCGATATTCAGAGCAAACAGGTCGATCAGTTCACTAGTCTCCTGCAGAATGCGGCGCCGAATGGCAAGATCGTCAGCGCTCCGATGCTGCGCGGTCGGATCGTCGCGTTCAATGGAACCGACATCACCAAATTGACCATTTCCCCCGAGGGCGCATGGGTATTGCGCGGCGATCGCGGAATTACCTACGCAAAAAATGTGCCGGAAAACTCGACGTTGACTGAAGGTTCGTGGTGGCCGGCCGACTATTCCGGCGAACCGCTCGTCTCCTTCTCCGCCGAAGAGGCCGGCAATCTTGGCTTGAAGATTGGTGATACCGTTACGGTCAATGTGCTTGGCCGTAACATCACAGCGCGGATTGCCAATTTTCGTCAGCTGCAGTGGGAATCCCTTGCCATCAATTTCGTGATGGTGTTTTCCCCGAACACCTTTACCGGCGCGCCGCATGCATGGCTGGCGACCCTGACTGACTCCGCGGCTACCTCGCAGCAAGAAGCCACCGTCATGCGTGACGTGACCCGCGCCTTTCCTGCGGTGACGACGGTTCGGGTCAAGGATGCGATCACCATCGCCAATGAGCTGGTCGGGCAGTTGGCCGTTGCTATTCGAGCGGCAGCGTCGGTTGCACTCATCGCGTCGATCCTGGTGCTTGGCGGTGCTTTGGCGGCAGGAAATCGCGCGCGCGTCCATGATGCCGTCGTATTGAAAACGCTTGGAGCGACCAGACGCACGCTGATAAAGGCCTTTACACTCGAATATATGCTGCTCGGCCTCTCGACCGCTATTTTTGCGTTGCTCGCCGGTGGTGTGGCTGCCTGGTATGTGATTGTGAGGGTGATGACACTGCCAGCTTCATTTCAGCCGGAGGTGGCGATGATGACCGTAATTATCGCACTGGTTCTGACTATCGGTTTCGGCCTCGCTGGCACATGGCGAATACTTGGCCAGAAGGCGGCGCCGATCTTGCGAAACCTTTGAAATCATTAAAACGATGTAATATTGTACGGATTCAGGGCAATTTGGGACTGCAACACACGATCTTGAGTAAATGAGGTCTTGTTATAGCGCGTATAAATCACCATAATTCTTAGCAAGGCATGCTGGGGTTCCGCCAGCGGCGCCCGGGATTCCCCCCGACACCCGACGGGACGAAGCAAATGAGGAAAACCATGGCTGACTATCGCAACATCCAGGCCCGTACATCGGCCGGAGTGCGTGTGGACGCGGGGATCGATCAAGGTCTACGCAGCTACATGCTGAAGGTGTATAACCTTATGGGTATCGGTCTTGCAGTGACCGGTTTTGCCGCCCTTGCAATCGTTTATCTCGCAACCACCAATGATGCGTCTCTTGCCGCGGCGCAGTTGCCGAACGGCAAGATGCTGACAAATCTTGGCGTTGCAATCTATGGCTCGCCGCTGCGCTGGGTTGTGATGCTCGCACCGCTTGCCGCAGTGTTCTTCTTGAGCTTCCGCATCGAGAAGATGAGCGTTGCTGCTGCCCAGACGACGTTCTGGGTCTATGCGGCGCTCGTCGGTATCTCGCTGTCCTCGATCTTCCTCGTGTATACATCGGGAAGCATCGTTCAGACGTTCTTCATCACCGCAGCATCGTTTGGTGCGCTGTCTCTGTACGGCTACACCACAAAGCGCGATCTGTCCGGGATGGGCTCGTTCCTGTTCATGGGCCTGATCGGCATCATCCTTGCGTCGCTGGTTAATATTTTCCTTGCGTCGAGCGCATTGCAGTTCGCAATCTCGGCTATCGGCGTTCTGGTCTTTGCAGGCCTGACTGCCTATGACACGCAGAATATCAAGGAAATGTACTACGAAGGCGATAGCTCGGACACTTATGGCCGCAAGGCAATCATGGGTGCGCTCCGACTTTATCTCGACTTCATCAACATGTTCATGTTCCTGCTGCAGTTCCTCGGTAACCGCAACTGACTCTTGCGAACTTGAATTGAAGATAAGGGCAGCGGAAACGCTGCCCTTTTCATTTTTCCTGCCGCCGGTGATGCGGCGACAATTTTCGCAACGCTCCCTTCAAATTCCATGCAAAGAAGTGCATGAAGCGTGCAAGTTCATCATTATTGCGAAATGCCATGTCCCAGATTCATATCCGTTCGGCCCGCCCCGCAGACCTTCCGGCCATAACCGAAATCTATCGCGACGCCGTCCTGCATGGCACGGCGACCTATGAAATCGATCCACCCGATATGGAGGAGATGACGCGGCGGTTCCATGCGATCACCACGGATGGATTTCCCTACGTTGTCGCGGAACTCGACGGAGCAGTAATCGGCTATGCCTATGCCAGTTATTTCCGGACACGCCCGGCTTATTGGTGGTCAGCCGAAGATTCGATTTATGTTGCGCCGGAGGCCAAGGGGAAGGGGCTCGGCAAGGTCCTGCTGCAACAGCTGATCAAGGATTGTACCAATCTCGGCTTCCGCCAGTTTATCGCAGTCATCGGCGATGGTCACGATGCATCGGCGTCAGTACGCTTGCATTTGAGCTCCGGCTTCAAACATTCGGGGACGATCAAGGCATCGGGCTTCAAGCACGGACGTTGGCTCGACACCGTGTTGATGCAGCTGGATATGAACGGTGGCTCGGAAACATTGCCTGGCAAGCCTCCGCTGAAGGCTTAAGCGCTAACTCCGTACGACACTCAGACTCTTGTCGAAGATCCTTAGTACCCGATCGAGTTCCTGACCGCGCTTGAGAATGAGGCCACCGGCGGCAATGACACTGTAGGCGCCTTGCTTGCGCGCAAGCTTGGGGTTTTTCTCTATCCGGAACATCGGTACTTCGCTGGTTCGCCGGAAGATCGAAAAGACTGCCCGGTCCATCAAATGATCGATGGCATAGTCCCGCCATTCACCGGCAGATACCATGAAACCATATATTCGTAGGATCTGATCGAGTTCGCGCCGGTTGAAGGTTACGGGCAAATCGTTGTTACGGGTAAGGGAGATAAGTTTAGCCTGCTGTTGCGATTCGTCGCCACCTGCATTGCTGTCCATCAATCAACCGCCTTTGAGAACTGTTGTGTCACGTGGATGACATAAAGGTGGCCTGATCCGTGTTAATTTACAAGTCCGGAGTTAAGGGAGCTGTTCGATATCGCGGCTTACGAACTGTTTTGTTGGCTTTCTCACAAAGCAATACGCCGTGAATTCAATGGTGATAGGCTGACACATTCTCGCCATTATCTGTTCGCATTGCCGCCGGATTCGACACCCAACATCAATTGCATGTTGTCGGAGACCGGCCTCGTTCTCGAAGCAATCCGAAAACCCCAAGCCCCCGCCCACGGGTTGCCCGGGTTGAGCCCGACAAGTCTCCGTAAGCAACATGCCCCAATACTCAGGCCGGATTTATCCGGCCTGTTTTTCTGTGTGCTCTAAGGTTTCGCGGCAATAATGGAGGCGCCGATGATAGGGCCGGGCTTGCCTTCACCCAGCATCTCCTGCAACAGCACCGCGCAACCGGACGCTTTCTTGCTGGCGATCTCGCTTAGCGGGATTTCGATCTTCTGCGCCGCTCCGTCCCACATGCCGACCGTCTCCATCGCGCGCACACTATTGGCGTAATTGACCTTGCGCCCGGCATTCTCGCCATCGGGAATGGCGATGATGCTCTCCCGATTGAAATATGCCAGCAGAACCCGAACCGGATTGGTAGCGGATGGACCTGAACCTATGTCGATCAACAGCCGGTCCTGCGCGGCCTTTTCGATGGATACGGGGATGGTAAGCCCAGTCGGTGTGTTACGCGTTTCTGCAATACGCCTGCGAATCTTCTGGCCATCCTGACCGTTCATATGCTCACGGCCATTGAGGATCACCTGCGGCGTATAAACACCGTTCAATCCCAGCGCGGTACGATATGCATTCTGACGGTTGGTGTTTTCGGGTACTGCCAGGCTATCCCTCCAGCCACGGTAGTCCCAATAATCCACGTGGAAGGCCAGTGCGACAACCTTTCCTTCCGTAGCAAGCGACTTCAGCACCGCATCCGCCGGGGGGCATGATCCACAGCCTTGAGACGTATAAAGCTCGACGACACCTTCGGGTTGCTGGCCAGAATCCCCCGCATAGACAGGCAGCACATAGGCCACTGCTGCTACGAACGGTGCGCTGATTACAATGCGTCTGGATAGGGTGCGCAGGGGCAAGGCAGTTATTTTCTTCCCGAGTTTCTTAGTTCTTATTTGTCAGTTCATTGCCAGAAGATTGATAGGAGCCGATCGTTTCAACAGGAAGTCACTTTGAGGTGAATTCGATCACGTTTCGTCTTGCCTTAGAGCCCGAGGCTCTGGTCGAAAGGCCGCCGGTTTCCCGGCGACCATCAATTTCACATTATCCTTGAACAATCAGGCAGCAAGATCACGCAGAACGTATTGCAGGATACCGCCGTTTTTCAAATATTCCAGTTCGTCGATCGTATCGATGCGGCAGATCAACGGCACCTGCTTGACGCTGCCATCGGCATAAGTCACCGTGGCAAATGTCTTTTGCCGTGGCTGAATTGTCGCCAGACCGTCAATCGAGACGATCTCGTCACCCTTGAGTCCCAGTGATTGCCAGCTCGTGCCGTCTTCGAGAACGAATGGTACTATGCCCATGCCGACCAGGTTCGAGCGGTGGATACGCTCGAAGGACTGGGCAATCACGGCACGAACCCCAAGCAGGCTGGTTCCCTTTGCCGCCCAGTCGCGTGACGAGCCGTTGCCATATTCCACACCGGCAAAGACCACCAGAGGAACGTTTTCGCTACGATATTGCATGGCAGCATCGTAGATCGGCATCTCCTCCTTGGTCGGGTAATGGATCGTATAGCCACCTTCACGGCCGTTTTCACCCAGCATATGGTTGCGGATGCGGATATTGGCGAAGGTGCCGCGCATCATCACTTCATGGTTGCCACGGCGTGTGCCGTATTGGTTGAAGTCCAGCGGAGCGACACCATGCTCGGTCAGGTACTGTCCGGCAGGAGAGGCCGCCTTGATCGAACCGGCCGGAGAAATATGGTCGGTGGTGATCTTGTCGCCAAACAGACCAAGAATGCGCGCACCCTTGATGTCGTTGACCTTGCCCGGTGTCTTGCCCATGCCGACAAAGTAAGGCGGGTTCTGCACATAGGTTGACTGATCGTCCCAAGTATAGGTCTGACCTGCGGGAACCTTCACCGCCTGCCAGTTTTCATCGCCCTTGAACACATCGGCATATTTGGCCGAAAACAGTTTGCGGGTAACGTTCTTGGTGATGAACTCCTGAATCTCGTGTGAAGACGGCCAGACATCCTTGAGGAAAACCGGGTTACCGTTCTGATCTTCGCCAAGCGGCTGGGTGGTCAGGTCGAGTTTGACCGTACCCGCGATCGCATAGGCAACGACGAGAGGCGGTGAAGCCAGATAGTTTGCCTGAACGTCGGGCGATACACGGCCTTCGAAGTTGCGATTGCCGGAAAGGACCGATGCCGCGATCAGCCCCTTATCGTTGATCGTCTTGGAAATCGGCGTCAGCAGCGGACCGGAATTGCCGATGCAGGTCGTGCAGCCGAAACCGACGAGGTTGAAACCAAGTGCGTCGAGCGACGTCTGCAGCCCAGCGCTTTCGAGATAGGCGGCAACGACCTGTGAGCCCGGAGCAAGCGATGTCTTGACCCAGGGCTTCGACTTCAGGCCCTTGGCGACGGCATTGCGGGCAAGAAGACCCGCTGCAATCAACACGCTCGGATTCGAGGTGTTCGTGCAGGAGGTGATAGCGGCGATGGCGACATCACCGTGACCAAGATCGTAATCCTCTCCTTCGACCGCATAGCGGGCATCGAGCTGCGTGGTCTTCTTGTATTCTTTCTGCAGCGATTCATGAAAGCCCGACGCAATGTCTTCAAGCGCGATACGGCCCTCGGGACGCTTCGGTCCAGCCATGGATGGTACAACCGTCCCGAGATCGAGTTCCAGCGTGTCGGTGAACACCGGATCAGCCGAGTTTGGCTCGCGCCACATGCCTTGCGCTTTCGAATAAGCCTCGACAAGCGCAAGGCGGTCTTCATCGCGTCCGGACATGTGCATGTAATTGATGGTTTCACGGTCGATCGGGAAAAAGCCGCAGGTCGCGCCATATTCCGGACCCATATTGCCAATGGTTGCACGATCCGCGAGCGTCATGCTTTCGAGGCCAGGTCCGAAGAACTCGACGAACTTGCCGACGACACCCTTCTTGCGCAGCATCTGCACAACAGTAAGAACGAGGTCGGTCGCCGTCACGCCTTCCTTGACCTTGCCGGTCAGGCGGAAGCCGATGACTTCCGGCAGAAGCATCGAAACGGGCTGGCCAAGCATGGATGCCTCAGCCTCGATACCGCCAACGCCCCAGCCGAGTACGCCCAGCCCATTGACCATGGTCGTGTGCGAGTCGGTGCCGACACAAGTATCAGGATAAGCGACGGTCACGCCATCCTCTTCCTTGGTCCACACGCCTTGCGCGAGATATTCGAGATTGACCTGGTGGCAGATGCCGGTGCCGGGCGGAACGACGCGGAAGTTCTTGAATGCCTGCTGGCCCCACTTAAGGAAGCGGTAGCGTTCGCCGTTGCGTTCATATTCGAGATCGACATTGCGTTTGAAGGCCTGGGGATTGCCGAACTCGTCGACGATAACAGAGTGATCGATGACCAGGTCAACCGGAACAAGCGGATTGATCTTTTCCGGATCGCCACCGAGATTGACCATGGCGTCGCGCATCGCTGCAAGGTCCACGACTGCTGGAACCCCGGTAAAGTCCTGCATCAGGACGCGGGCCGGACGATAGGCAATTTCCGCACCGGCACTGCCGCGGTCGACGAGCCAGGCCGCGACGGCCTCGATGTCCTTCTTGAAAACCGAGCGGTTGTCTTCAAAACGAAGCAGATTTTCGAGAAGAACTTTCATCGAGAATGGCAGCTGGGAGATGCCTTCGAGGCCGTTCTTTTCGGCTTCGGTCAAACTGTAATAGACGTATTCCTTGTCACCCACGGCGAGGGTCTTACGACATTTGAAGCTGTCAATCTGAGACATTGTTGCGTTCGTCCTTATGCTGAGGCCTAAACCCGGGACGAACGCCTTTGCCGCGTTTCAAGGACGCGCTAAGGTGCGGGTGCAGTCATTTCCGCTGTCCGTCCCGCAACAGGTCCAATGAACCCGTATCGAGATCGGCCAAAATGGTTTCCACGCCGACCGCTGGCATGGTTGTCAGCTATATAGAGTTTTTCGCTGATCTGTGCCAGACCGGAATTAGTCTAAATTGTGTGCTGCGTCGAAATAATCACGTGGCGTTTCACAAGTACCAAAAAGCGGATCGGTCATGCGGTTAATCGCCGAGAATTTGGGTGGTGAACGGGGAGGAGAACTGTTGTTTTCCGGTCTTCATTTTGCTGTTTCCTCCGGTGAAGCGCTTATGGTGACCGGGCCCAACGGTTCAGGTAAATCGACCCTGCTTCGAATTATCGCAGGTCTGCTTGTCCAGGCGGAAGGAATGCTTCGGCTCGAGGGTGCGCCGGCCGCGTTTGAGGGGCTCGCCGCGGCCGCTCATTATCTTGGCCACCTCAATGCCATGAAGCCGGTTCTCAGCGTCGATGAAAACCTGCATTTCTGGCAATCGTTCAACGGACGCGGTCAGTATTCGATTGCCGAAGCGCTCGAACGCGTCAGTCTCGGCGAAATTGGTCACCTGCCTTTTGGCTATCTTTCGACCGGACAAAAACGCCGTGTCAGCATCGCCCGGCTTCTCGTCAGCGACCGGCCGGTGTGGCTCTTGGATGAGCCAACCGCCGGCCTGGACAAAGCATCGGAGACGCAGTTCACCGGACTTATGCGCGGACACCTGACAAGCGGCGGAATTATAGTTGCAGCGACCCATTTGCCGCTGGGACTTGAGGGATCGACGGAATTGGCCTTGGGAGCGGCCGCGTAATGGGCGCATTGTTCCTTCGTGACGTTCGACTGGGCTTGCGCGCTGGTGGCGGCGCGTTGGTTGGCATCCTGTTCTTTCTGGCGGTAATTGCCGTCGTTCCCTTTGGCGTGGGGCCCGATCTGAAGCTGCTTTCCCGCATCGGTGCGGCGATGTTGTGGATCGGAGCTCTGCTTGCGACCTTGCTCGGCCTCGACCGCCTGTTTCAGGCGGATCGTGATGATGGTTCGCTCGATCTCTTGATCATGGCGTCGGACCGGCACATGCTTCCACTTACAATTCTCGTCAAATGTCTGGCGCATTGGACAGTCAGCGTCTTGCCATTGGTCATTGCCTCGCCGCTGCTTGGGCTCTTCATGAACATGGAACCTGTGGCCATTGGTGCGACCGCCTTGACCCTTCTGGTTGGCACGCCGGCGATCACGCTGATCGGTGCTGTTGGCGCTGCGGTGGCGGTTTCGCTGCCGCGGGGCGGACTTTTGGTTTCTGTGATCATCCTGCCGCTGACGATACCGGTGCTGATTTTCGGCGTGTCTGCGTCCTATGGCGCAGTTGAAGATCCGGCACCGTTTCTGGCACCTTTCCTTATTCTTGCTGCGATTACGCTGTTTTTTGCAGTGCTGGGACCAATAGCCGCCGCAGCGGCGTTGAAGTCTTCAGCCGATTGACAGCGTGATGAATTGCGAAACGGGCATCAGAAAGCTAAGAGTATGTGATGAGTGACGCAGTATCCAAGACCGGACGATGGATCGACCTGGCCAACCCTACGCGGTTTTTGAGCCTGGCAGGTGGCATTCTGCCGTGGCTCGGCGGGCTCACTGTGCTGGTGCTGGCTATAGGCTTCTGGATGTCGATGAACGCGCCCGACGATTACCAGCAGGGCTCGACGGTCAAGATCATGTTCATCCACGTGCCTTTCGCATGGCTCTCGATGATGTGTTACACGATCATGAGCATCGCGGCGCTCGGAACGCTGGTATGGCGCCACCCGCTGGCCGATGTTTCCGCCAAGGCGGCTGCGCCGATCGGGGCGGTCTTCACTGCTTTGGCGCTGATCACCGGTTCACTTTGGGGTAAGCCGATGTGGGGCACGTGGTGGGTCTGGGATGCGCGGCTCACGTCCGTTTTTGTCCTGTTTCTGATGTATCTCGGGATCATCACGCTCACCCGCGCCATGGATGATCCGGCAAAATCGGCAAAGGCTACGGCTATTCTCACCCTTGTCGGCTTCATCAATATTCCGATCATCAAGTTTTCGGTCGACTGGTGGAACACGTTGCATCAACCTGCGTCAGTGCTGCGCATGGGTGGCTCAACCCTCGACCCGTCTTATCTTAAGCCGTTGCTGGTCATGGCAATCGGTTTCACCCTGCTATTTTTCACGTTGCATCTGATGGCGATGCGCAATGAAATCTGGCGTCGCCGCGTCACGGCGATGCGCCGCGTTGCTGCCCGCAGCGCCGATCGGGGAACAGTGTCATGACGAGCCATACCGGTTTCGTGCTTGCCTCCTATGGCGCTGCCATCATTGTCCTTGCTGCCTTGATCGGATGGATTTTCATCGATCAACGCAGCCAGCGTCAGGCGCTGCAGGAGCTGGAATCGCGCGGGGTGCGTCGCAGGTCCGAGACGAAGATGGATAACGCATCGTGACGGGGCAGGAGCAAGTCGAAAAGGCTCCACGTAAGCGCGGTCTGTTCTTTGTCTTTCTGCCGCTTATCCTGTTTGCCGCCCTAGCCGCTGTTTTCGCATTCCAGCTTGCGTCGGGCCGCGATGAATCTGTTATTCCGTCGGCGCTGATTGGCAAACCCGCTCCCAATGTGTCGCTGCCGGCCGTGAGCGGCTTGCAAAAGGATGGCCAGCCACTTCCCGGGCTTGATCCGGCAGACTTCAAGGGGCAGGTCACGCTCGTCAATGTTTTTGGCTCCTGGTGTGTGCCCTGCCGTGTCGAACACCCGCTGCTCATGCAATTGGGTGAAGACAAGCGTTTTCGGCTCACCGGGTTGAACTACAAGGATAAAAACGAGAACGTCCTCGGCTTCCTCGACGAATTGGGCAATCCTTACGCCGCCGTTGGAGCTGACTTGAACGGCCGTGCCGCAATCGAGTGGGGCGTTTACGGTGTGCCGGAAACCTTCCTAGTGGGCAAGGACGGCATCATCGCCTACAAGCATGTCGGACCTTTGACGGAAGACTCGATCCGCGGCAACCTCATACCTGCCATCGAGGCAGCGCTAAAGGCGAAGTAGACGCCTTTCAGTTTTCCAGCATGGCATAGCGCCGTACCCATCCCGCGGCCTTTGTTGCGGCGGTCGCCGTGCTGTCATAGGCATGGGTGAGCGGAACAGTGATCATCCGATAGCCGAATCTCGTTTTTGTTGCGACCGTGACAGGCGCAACAAGTGGCGTGCCAAGTGCAAGCGTTTCTATTGGCCGGTCCGCAGCGGGTTCCGGAACCGTAAAAGACCTGCTGGCAACCACCGAGCCCGGAGCGGATTTCACGGTACAGGTCGCGGTGATCAACGGATAGTCGACCTTGGTGTTCCGACGAATCTGATTCTCCTGGTCGGCTCGGCATCGTTCGACACTGGTCCAGCCGGCATCTGCTGTCTTGATATATTCGCAGATTTTCGCATCGCAGTCGCAACCCATCAGGGTCATTACGATGAGAGCCGTCTTCATAGGTCGCACTTTCTGAAAATTCGTTGCCAGTAACGTAATTCTTGAGCGCGGATCGCGGCGGGATTTCGTCGCGATCGGGCGGAAATTATGACCCTTTTCAGCCGGATTGTGGCGGTCCTATTGCTCTTTGCTCGACGCTTTCTCGGCCGCAGGCTCGATGGAATACTTCATTACGAGCGGCATCTGCGCGAAGGTGAAGAGCAGCGTGATCGGCATGGTGCCCCAAACCTTGAACGCTACCCAGAAATCGGTCGAGAAACTGCGCCACACGACTTCATTCAGTACGGCGAGGAAAATGAAGAAAATCCCCCAGCGCATGGTCAGCTTGCGCCAACCCTCGGCATTCAGCTTAAAGGCACTGTCAAAAACATAGCCGAGCAGGGATTTGCCGAAATAAAGTCCGCCGAGCAGGATGATCCCGAACAATGCATTGACGATGGTCGGCTTCATCTTGATGAAGGTCTCATTGTGGAGCCATAGCGTCAGCGCTCCGAAGATCAGCACGACAATGCCGGAGATCAGCGGCATGATCGGCAGGCTGCGCACCAGAATCCAGGAAGCGGCAAGTGCAATCGCCGTTGCCGCCATGAACAGGGCGGTGGCGATGAAAATCGGCCCGCCAATATTGGAGAGGGCAGGAAAGCGTTCGATCAACCATTCGCCGCGCGCGTTGGCGAAAAAGAACACCATCAGCGGGCCGAGTTCCAGAACCAGCTTGAGCAGTGGATTGATCTCCTTGCGCGCCGGATCGGTTCTGGCTGCCGGATCAGATGGATCGCGTTCGAATATGGGCTGTTCCATCATGCAACTCCTGCGATGGCTTTGGCAAAATCGCTTGCGGCGAAAGGTTCGAGGTCTTCGACCTGCTCGCCGACACCAATGAAATAGACTGGCAGTTTATGTTTTGCCGATATGGCGACAAGAATGCCGCCACGTGCTGTGCCGTCAAGTTTGGTCATCACGAGACCATTGACGCCGGCGATGTTCTTGAAAATCTCGACCTGATTGAGAGCATTCTGCCCGGTCGTCGCATCAAGCGTCTGCAGCACCGTATGCGGTGCTTCCGGGTCGTTCTTGCCGAGCACACGAACGATCTTCGCGAGTTCGTCCATCAGTTCCGCCCGGTTCTGCAGACGGCCGGCTGTGTCGATGATCAGAACGTCGCTTCCGGCCTCTTTTGCCTGTTTCCACGCATCGAAGGCGAGCCCCGCCGCATCGGCGCCAAGCTTGGAGGAAACGACAGGTGCGCCGGTGCGTTTGCCCCAGATGTGCAACTGTTCGATGGCTGCCGCCCGGAACGTATCGCCCGCTGCGAGCATGACGTTGAGGCCACCCGCCGTAAGCTTGGCGGCAAGCTTACCGATCGTCGTGGTCTTGCCGGTGCCATTGACGCCGACAACGAGGATCACATGCGGTTTATGCGAAAGGTCGAGTTCCAGCGGCTTGGCCACCGGACCCAGCACCTTCTCGATTTCCGCTGCCATGATGGCGCGGACTTCCTCCGTGCTGATATCCTTGCCATAGCGTGTTGCGCTCAAGGCGCCAGTGATGCGGATGGCGGTCTCCATGCCGAGATCTGCCTGGATCAGCACGTCTTCCAGATCCTGCAACGTTTCTTCGTCGAGCTTGCGCCGGGTGAAGATGCTGCCGATGGAATCGCCGAGTTGCTGGGAGGAACGGAACAACCCCTTGCGCAGGCGCTCGAACCAGGAAAGGCGCGTTTCCGGTTCTGTAATGGCGGGTTGTTCAGCCTGCTTTTCCTCGACCGTTTTGCTAACCGTTACTTTTGAGGGCTTGGGTGCGGCTACAGGCTCGGGTGCTTCTTCAACTTCGGGCGTGGGAGCTTCGGGAGCAGAGATCGGCACTGGCTCGATCGCCATGTCGCCCATGGGCGATTCAATCTCATCCGTGACCTCGACGAGTTCATCGACTGGCGAGGGTTCAATTTCGGTCTGTTCGACGACGACAGGTTCGATATCTTGAAGTAACTCCGGCTCTACCGCCGTCTCTTCGAAGGTATCCTGTTCCTCGACAACCGGTGCTGCCTCAGCAGGAATAGTTTCGACAGGAACATCCAATGCTTCCTGCGCCGTTGTATCCTCATAAAGCTGCTCAGGCGTCGGTAGCTGATCGAGCTCGACTAGAGGCTTCTCAACCGCAACCTCTTCGATCTCCTTTTTACCGAAGGAGAATATCTTCTTGATGAAACCCAGAGCCATGAAAACTGCTTTGCTGATTAAGTTTATGCTGCGCGCCGGCTGCTATCATTAGCCAATAGCTTGTCGCTGTCATGGCCATTGATCGTGCGCTCGATGATTTGGCCCGGCACACCGCCATCAACACCGACCAAGGTGAAACCCTCTGTCCGGCCAAGGCCTTCACGTTCGATGAGAATTTTCTGCGTCGTGCCAACGATACTCTGCAAGTGGCGGCGATAGGCCCTATCGCCCGCAGCCCGAAGGCTTGCCGCGCGTGCCTTGACGATCTGGCGGTTAACCTGCGGCATGCGCGCAGCGGGCGTTCCTTCACGCGGGCTGAACGGAAAAACGTGCAGATGCGTCAAGCCACATTCCTCGACGATCCGGATGGAATTCTCGAACATCTCGTCCGTCTCGGTCGGAAAACCGGCGATAATATCCGCACCGAAAACGACATCCGGGCGAATCTTGCGGACATTCTCGCAAAACTCGATTGAATCTTCGCGCAGATGGCGGCGCTTCATGCGCTTCAGGATCATGTTGTCGCCGGACTGCAACGATAGATGCAGATGTGGCATCATACGTTTCTCGGTCGCGAGCGCTTCCATCAAATCCTCGTCGGCCTCGATCAGAATCGATGGAGGAAAGACGCAGCCGCTGCAAGTCCGGTACTTCCCTGAGTACAGTCTTAATTAGCTTGCCCAGCCGCAAGTTTCCCGGAAGATCCGGTCCATAGCTGGTCATGTCGACGCCAGTCAGCACCACTTCGTTATAACCGTTGCCGACCAGGCGCTTTACCTGCTCGACGACGCCGCCCATCGGCACCGAGCGCGAGTTACCCCGGCCGTACGGAATGATGCAGAAGGTGCAGCGGTGATCGCAGCCATTCTGCACCTGAACAAAAGCACGGGCGCGACCCTCGATGGCGTCGACCATGTGCGAGGCGGTCTCGCGCACCTCCATGATGTCGTTGACACGCACTTTTTCAAACTGGTTGACACCGAAATCCGGCAGCATGCGATAGGAGTTGGATTTCAGCTTCTCCTCGTTACCGAGAACGAGATCGACTTCATCCATGGCAGCAAATTCATCCGCGCCCGTTTGCGCGGCGCAACCGGTAACGATAATGCGCGCTTGCGGATTGTCTCTGCGTGCCTTGCGGATGGCTTGCCGGGCCTGGCGCACAGCTTCGCTGGTAACGGCGCAGGTATTGAAAATGATCGCGCCATCTTCCAGCGCGCCCAGACCCGCCGCATCGGCTTCGCGCTTCATCACCTCCGACTCGTATGTATTGAGCCGGCAACCGAATGTGACGACGTCGACAGCCATCACGCCGCTCCCTGCGAGGATTTGGCATCGTCGCGGTGCCACGCTCCGGTCGCGGGGTCCAGAGATCCTGAAAACTCCCATTCCGCGGGCCCGATCATGATCACGTGATCGTTTTCAAGCCATTCGATCACCAGCGGTCCGCCCGGAACAGTGACCGTTACAGTTCTTTCGGTGCGGCCGGTACGCGCGGCGGAAACACCAGCGGCGCAGGCAGCAGAACCGCAAGCCTTGGTCAAACCGGCGCCGCGTTCCCACGTACGCAGGGTAATGGCATTGCGGCTTGTCACGTGCGCAATGGAGATGTTGGCGCGTTCCGGGAAGATCGGATGGTTTTCTAGGAGAGGCCCGAAGCGCTCCAGATCGTAGGTCCACACATCCTGGTCAACCCAGAAGATCGCATGCGGATTGCCCATGCTGGCGACCGATGGCGAATGCAGGACCGGTGCATCGATCGGCCCAATTTGCAATTCGATCCTGCGTGTGTCGTGAAACGGTTCCGCGAGGGGAATGTCCTGCCAATCGAAGCGCGGCTTGCCCATGTCTACGGAGATCTGCCCGTCTGGATGTTCGCGGGCGGTCAGGATTCCGGCGATAGTCTCGAAAGTGAACTCACGCTTGCCGGTTTCGGAACTCAGCGCCTGCACCACGCAGCGCATGCCATTGCCACAGGCCTGCGCCTCGCTGCCGTCGGAATTGATGATCTCGATATAGGCTTCCGTGCCGCCAGTTTTCGGTGCGTGAATTGCCATGATCTGGTCGAACTTGGTCGCCGGATCCCGGTCGAGCGCGATAGCCGCGTCAGCCGTAATCCGGTCCGCACGCCCGCGCATATCGGCAACGATGATTTCGTTACCAAGCCCGTTCATCTTCGCAAATTGCGCGTATGCCGCCATGCCTTCGCTAGCCTATAATTGTCATCATCTGTCGATAGAGGGCTTATATGGCGGAAAAGGGGAAGAAATGCCAGTGCCAGCGCGCACCAATGCTGCGCGGCATCGATACTGGCGTTGTGGTCTGCCAGCGTTCAGTGCGGCTCGTGCGCATCGGCGACGCCGCGCAACCAGTAGCCGGCTGCCTTGACCCACTCGGCATTGAAGCCGCGTTGGTCAACGAGATGATTGCGTACAGCCTTTGAAATGCTGCTTTCGGCGGCGATGAAGGCGTAGCAGTCCCCCTCGGGCAGATCGAGCTGCTCGATTCTGCGCAACAATAAATTGTTGTTACCGGCTTCCGCGCCATTGCGATGTACCCAGATGATCTCTGCTTGGGCTTGGGTATCAAGCAGCTGTTCTTCTTCTCTGCTGGCGACCTCGATTATCGCGATAGCCCGCGCCGAGGATGGCAGTTCCTCCAGGCGGCGGCTAATGGCTGGCAAGGCCGTTTCGTCGCCGGCAAGCAAGTACCAATCGAAAGCGTCAGGGATGACTAGCGAGCCGCGGGGTCCACCAATCACGATCTTTTGGCCGCCTTTCGCCTGCGCAGCCCAGCTTGAGGCGGGGCCATCCCCATGCAGGACAAAATCTACCTCCAGCGTATTGGAGGCCGCGTCATAGGCGCGCGGCGTGTAATCCCGCATTTCCGGGCGCGGGCTATCTGCCGGAAAAGCGAGGCCATCTGACCCCAGCACCGGCATAACGGGTTCGCTTCCTGCGGGCGGAAAGAAAATCTTGATATGATCCGCATAGCCCGGGCTGCTGAAACCCGCGAGCTGATCGCCTGCAAGGGTTACACGCAACATCAATGGAGTGATGTGTTTGACGGCATGCACGTCGAGGAGGCGGAGCCGGGCTTCATGGCGGATTCGTTGCGGAGATTTATTCATGAGTGTCATACTCAGGAAATATCTTACGATGCGGGTTAGTTCAACGGCGTTGTTTACACATTTCCGTCATTGCTTGCTGCGATGCATAAGACTTTATTCACCTTGAAATGATTGAATTGGTTAATACCGCGGGTCCAGGTTGACCGCGGGCAGCTTTGGAAGGTGTGGCGATATTGTCAGTTCCACCATATTTTGATGGTCCTGATGGCCGGTTCAGTCAGAAAAACAGCGCTTTTTCTGGGGTGCGGGTTGAAATTTCGCCGCTATCGCCATTGTATTGATAGTTAACGAGCGCCGAATGGAATCGCATTCCGAGTTCAAATGCGCAGATGGAGAACTGAAGTTATGGGGACTTTGAAAGTCAATTTGCTGGCCGTCGCCGTTGTCGGCATGGCGCTGGCGGGATGCCAGAGTTCACGGATGGATCCTGTCTCTACCGCGCCTGCACCATTGCAGCCGGCACCATCAGGCTCGGTGAGCCAGAGCCAGCTGCCACCACCGGGCGGGACCAATCAGTTTCCGACGGCGCCGACAACGGGTAACGCAACTCCAGCGCCCCAGGGCAATACGCAGGTCGCCGCGCTTCCCCCGGAAAACGCACCAGACCTTACTGCCAGCAGCGTCGCCGGCGTGTGGAATGCTTCGATGGGCGGGCAGAGCTGCAAGATCGCGACGCCGCAGACCAAGTTCGGCCAAGGCTACCGAGCCGGTCCTCTGCGCTGCCCGGGCGAACTTGCCAACCTCTCTTCCTGGGCTGTGAGTGGCAAACAGCTCACGCTTTATGATGCAGCTGGCGGTACAGTGGCAAAACTCTATTCTTCCGGCCAGTCGAAGTTCGATGGCCAGACTTCGGGCGGGCAGAACGTCAGCCTGTCACGTTAGCTAAAGTTGGAGTGCGCCACGGGCGCACCCGGAGACTGCATTTCGCATGTCGCACGATAATCTGAAAGTATTTCCCTCCGTGCGTGAGCGCTACGATGCGCTTGTGCATGCAGGAGATTTGGACGACGATCCATCGCAACAGCGTCTTGCCAGTCGATTTGATCGTTTGATCCACGACGTGGCGACGAAGCGTCTGGCAACAAAATCCAGTGCGCTGGGCTGGCTGTTCAGCCGAAAGGCGCCTCGGCACGAGATCGTCAAGGGCCTGTACATCCATGGCGAAGTCGGTCGCGGCAAGACCATGCTGATGGACATGTTCCATCAACTGGTGCCGGTCAAACGCAAACGCCGGGCACATTTTATCGATTTCATGGCGGATGTGCATGAACGCATCAATGCGCACCGCCAGGCTCTCAAGAAGGGCGAGACGAAACAGGAGGATCCTATTCCGCCAGTCGCCGATGCGTTGGCAGAACAGGCGTGGGTTCTGTGTTTCGACGAATTCACGGTGACCGATATCGCCGATGCAATGATCCTGTCGCGCCTGTTTCGAGCGCTCTTCGAGCGTGGCGTGGTGCTCGTTGCTACTTCTAATGTCGCGCCGGACAATCTTTATCGCGACGGTCTCAACCGCCAGCTTTTCCTGCCGTTCGTCGACCTTCTGAAAACCCACGTGGATGTCATCAACCTCGACGCGCGCACGGATTATCGCCTGGAGAAGCTGAACCGCATGCCGGTTTTTCTTTCGCCACTCGACGACGAGACGAACCGGCTGATGGATGAGGCCTGGCACGCTGCAACCGATGGCGCGACGATCACGCAAGATAGCGTCAAGGTCAAAGGCCGCACGGTCGTCATTCCGCATGCAGCGCGGCACGTCGCGCGTTTTACCTTTGCCGATCTTTGCTCGAAGCCGCTCGGGGCAGCAGATTATACCGCGATCATCAAGCGCTATCAGACAATCTTTATCGATGCTGTGCCGGTACTCGACCAGCCGAGACGCAATGAAGCCAAGCGATTCATCATCCTGATCGATATTCTTTATGACCACCATGTTCACGTGGTGATCTCGGCGGCCGCCTCACCGGACCAGCTTTACGTGGCAAAGTCAGGTACAGAGGCCTTTGAATTTGATCGTACGGCATCGCGGTTGTTCGAGATGCAGAGCGAAGACTATCTGGCGGAAGCAGGCAAGCTCGAGCCTGTCGCGGAGGCACGATCCGCCGGGATTTGACCCATCAATTGAGTGCGATGCGGCTCGCCATTCTTTCATCATTTTGATATGTTGCCTGTGTTAAAAACAACGGGGTTTGGCTGCCGTGGAGCGAATAGAATTGACGTTTACGTAAATCCCATCAATTCTAACCGATTGAATTTATTAGGGTGAAAATTTTATGTTGAGTTATTTTTGAAAGAGGAATATTCGAACGTCCCAGCGCAAAGACATGTGGTAAAAGGTTTGCCCGTGGGCTGCCTCAATATTGCGATGTGTCCTTTGGCGTCCGTCAAGACTTCAGATCAAGGAAGTAATCAGCATGGCACGTAATAAAATCGCCCTCATCGGTTCAGGCATGATCGGTGGAACGCTTGCACATCTGATCGGGCTCAAGGAGCTCGGTGATATCGTGCTTTTCGACATCGCAGAAGGCATACCGCAGGGCAAGGGACTGGACATCGCCCAGTCGTCGCCAGTCGACGATTTCGACGCCAGTCTCGTCGGCGCCAATGATTATTCGGCAATCGAAGGCGCGGACGTGGTGATCGTTACCGCCGGAGTACCGCGCAAGCCAGGCATGAGCCGCGATGATCTTCTCGGTATCAACCTCAAGGTCATGGAGCAGGTCGGTGCGGGCATCAAGAAGTACGCCCCCGGCGCTTTCGTGATCTGCATCACCAATCCGCTGGACGCCATGGTCTGGGCATTGCAGAAGTTCTCCGGTCTGCCGAAGAATATGGTTGTCGGCATGGCCGGTATTCTTGATAGCGCACGCTTCCGTTATTTCCTTGCTGACGAGTTCAAAGTCTCCGTTGAGGATGTCACCGCCTTCGTTCTCGGTGGTCACGGCGACAGCATGGTGCCGCTTGCACGCTATTCGACCGTTGCGGGTATCCCGCTTCCGGATCTCGTCAAGATGGGTTGGACCAGCCAGGAGAACCTCGATCAGATCATCCAGCGTACCCGCGATGGCGGCGCCGAAATCGTCGGCCTGCTGAAAACGGGTTCTGCTTTCTATGCGCCGGCATCGTCAGCTATCCAGATGGCTGAAGCTTTCCTCAAGGACAAGAAGCGCGTTCTTCCCGTCGCAGCGCATCTTTCCGGCCAGTATGGCGTCAAGGACATGTATGTCGGCGTCCCGGTCATCATCGGCGCCGGTGGTGTCGAGCGCGTCATCGAAATCGATCTCAACAAGACCGAACAGAAACAATTCGAGGCTTCGGTCGCTTCTGTTGCGGGTCTGTGTGAGGCCTGCATCAACATTGCTCCGAACCTGAAGTAACTCGGGCCTGAAACAATTCTGAAACGATCCGCACCTATGTGTGCGGATTATTCGTAGAGGAAATATCATATGAATATTCACGAATATCAGGCCAAGCGTCTGTTGCACTCATTCGGTGCCCCGATCGCCAATGGCGTCGCCGTCTATTCCGTCGAACAAGCGGAAGAGTGGGCGAAGACGTTGCCCGGTCCGCTTTATGTGGTGAAGAGCCAGATCCATGCGGGCGGGCGCGGCAAGGGCAAGTTCAAGGAACTCGGACCGGATGCAAAAGGTGGCGTACGCCTTTCGAGATCGGTTGAGGAGGTCGTTGCCAATGCGAAGGAAATGCTCGGCAACACGCTGGTCACCAAGCAGACCGGCCCTGCCGGCAAGCAGGTAAACCGCCTCTACATCGAAGACGGCGCCGACATCGAGCGCGAGCTCTATCTGTCGATTCTGATCGATCGCGCTACCGGGCGCCCGGCTTTCGTTGTTTCCACTGAGGGTGGGATGGATATCGAAGGCGTCGCGCACGACACGCCGGAAAAGATCATCACCGTTTCGATTGATCCGGAAAAAGGCGTGACTGCAGAAGATACCGCCAAGATCAATGACGCGTACGGCCTGGCGGGTGAAGCCAAGGCCGACGGCGAGACGCTTTTCCCGATCCTCTACAAGGCCTTCACCGAGAAGGACATGAGCTTGCTCGAGGTCAATCCGCTGATCGTTATGAAAGACGGCCGCTTGCGGGTTCTCGATGCCAAGGTGTCGTTCGATGGCAACGCGCTGTTCCGCCATCCCGACGTTGTCGAACTCCGCGATACGACCGAAGAGGACGCCAAGGAGATTGAGGCTTCGAAATATGACCTCGCCTATGTGGCCCTCGACGGCAATATCGGCTGCATGGTCAATGGTGCCGGTCTCGCCATGGCAACGATGGACATCATCAAGCTGTATGGTGCTGAGCCAGCGAACTTCCTCGATGTCGGCGGTGGCGCCAGCAAGGAGAAGGTCACGGCTGCGTTCAAGATCATCACGGCCGATCCCGCGGTCAAAGGCATCCTGATCAATATCTTCGGCGGCATCATGAAATGCGATATCATCGCTGAAGGGGTGATCGCTGCGGTCAAGGAAGTCGGCCTCAAGGTCCCGCTCGTCGTTCGCCTCGAAGGTACCAATGCCGAACTCGGCAAGAAAATCATCAATGAAAGCGGTCTGAATGTCGTCTCTGCGGACGATCTCGATGATGCGGCGCAGAAAATCGTCGCAGCTGTGAAGGGGAACTGAGGCATGTCTATTCTGGTCAACAAAGACACCAAGGTTCTCGTTCAGGGCCTCACCGGCAAGACCGGTACATTCCATACCGAGCAGGCCTTGGCCTATTACGGCACCCAGATGGTCGGCGGCATCCATCCGAAAAAGGGCGGCGAGACCTGGGAAGGCAATCTGCCGACCGGTTCGAGCGCGCAGCTGCCGATTTTCGCTACGGTTGCGGAAGGCAAGGATCGTACAGGCGCCAATGCGTCGGTCATCTACGTTCCGCCTGCAGGCGCAGCAGAAGCAATTCTGGAAGCCATCGAGGCAGAGATTCCTTTGATCATCTGCATCACCGAAGGTATTCCCGTCATGGACATGGTTCGCGTCAAGGCACGCCTCGACCGTTCGACCTCGCGCCTGATCGGCCCGAACTGCCCTGGCGTCCTGACGCCGGAAGAATGCAAGATCGGCATCATGCCCGGCAATATCTTCAAGAAGGGTTCGGTGGGTGTTGTATCGCGCTCAGGGACACTTACCTATGAAGCTGTGTTTCAGACGACGAACGAGGGCCTCGGCCAGACGACTGCAGTCGGTATCGGCGGCGACCCTGTGAAGGGCACCGAGTTCATCGACGTCCTGGAAATGTTCCTTGCCGACGAGGCGACCAAATCGATCATCATGATCGGTGAAATCGGCGGCTCGGCTGAAGAAGATGCAGCGCAGTTCATTGCCGACGAAGCAAAGCGTGGCCGCAAGAAGCCGATGGCTGGTTTCATTGCCGGACGTACGGCACCTCCCGGACGCACGATGGGTCATGCCGGCGCTGTCATCTCTGGCGGCAAGGGCGGCGCGGAAGACAAGATCGCAGCGATGGAAGCCGCGGGCATCCGCGTTTCACCTTCGCCGGCACAGCTTGGCAAGACATTGGTCGAAGTCCTCAAGGGCTGAGATGTCAACATAGCGAGAATGGATCGGGACGGTAGTCGCCCCGGTCAACCACCAGAAAAGGAGACGGAGCAGGGCTCCGGTCACGAACATGGCACGTCAAGAACAGGCCAACGATCTTTTCGCTCTCACCTCATTTCTCTATGGCGGCAACGCCAATTATATCGAGGAATTGCACGCGCGTTACGAGCAGGATCCGGCATCGGTGGATGCCGAATGGCAGGAATTCTTCGCCAACCTCAACGACAGCAAGGCTGACGTCATCGCCAATGCCAAGGGCGCGTCCTGGGAGAAGCCGAACTGGCCGATTACCAGCAATGGCGAGCTCGTTTCAGCGCTCGACGGCAATTGGGGCGAAGTCGAAAAGCACATCACCGACAAGTTGAAGGCCAAGAGTGCCAACGGCGCAGCAGCGACCAATGGCGCTGCCGTTGCCCTTCAGGTGCCAGCGTCAGATTCGGATATCATCCATGCTGCCCGCGATTCCGTACGCGCAATCATGATGATCCGTGCCTATCGCATGCGTGGTCATCTGCATGCCAAACTTGACCCGCTCGGCCTTGCCGAAGTCAAGGAAGATTATAATGAGCTGTCGCCCGAGAGCTACGGGTTTTCGCCGGCCGACTACGACCGCAAGATATTCATCGACAATGTGCTGGGTCTCGAATATGCGACGATACCGCAGATGCTCGACATCCTGCAGCGCACCTACTGTTCGACTATCGGCGTCGAGTTCATGCATATTTCCGATCCGGTGGAAAAAGCCTGGATTCAGGAACGAATCGAAGGGCCGGACAAGGGCGTCGCTTTCACGGCGGAAGGCAAAAGGGCCATCCTGTCGAAGCTGATCGAGGCCGAAGGTTTCGAGCAGTTCATCGACGTCAAATACAAGGGCACCAAGCGTTTCGGCCTCGATGGCGCCGAGTCGCTCATCCCGGCGCTTGAGCAGATCGTCAAGCGCGGCGGTTCCATGGGCCTGAAGGAAATCGTTCTCGGCATGGCGCATCGCGGCCGGTTGAATGTTCTCAGCCAGTTCATGCGCAAACCGCACCGCGCGATTTTCCATGAGTTCAAGGGCGGTTCCTATACGCCGGATGACGTTGAAGGTTCCGGTGACGTGAAGTATCACCTTGGCGCCTCATCGGATCGCGAGTTCGACGGCAACAAGGTTCACCTGTCGCTTACCGCCAATCCTTCGCACCTCGAGATCGTCAATCCGGTCGTCATGGGCAAGGCGCGCGCTAAACAGGATCTCATTGCCGGGAATGCCCGCGATGAGATTGTGCCGCTGTCCGAGCGTGCCAAGATCATGCCGCTGCTTCTGCATGGCGATGCGGCGTTCGCCGGTCAAGGCGTTGTCGCCGAATGTCTCGGACTGTCAGGTCTGCGCGGCCACCGCGTTGCCGGGACCGTACATTTCATCATCAACAACCAGATCGGGTTCACCACCAATCCGCGCTTCTCTCGTTCCTCGCCCTATCCCTCGGATGTGGCGAAAATGATCGAAGCGCCGATCTTCCACGTCAATGGCGACGATCCCGAGGCCGTTGTTTACGTGGCGAAGATTGCCACCGAATATCGCATGACGTTCCATAAGCCAGTCGTCATCGACATGTTCTGTTATCGCCGGTTCGGCCACAATGAAGGTGATGAGCCCGCATTCACGCAGCCGATCATGTACAAGACGATCCGCAGTCAAAAGACGACGGTCCAGGTTTATTCCCAGAAGCTGATCGAACAAGAGCTTATCACCGAGGCGGACCTCGACAAGATGCGCGCAGCATGGCGTGAAAGTCTCGAACAGGAATTCGAAGCGGGCCAGCATTACAAACCAAACAAGGCTGATTGGCTTGACGGTGCGTGGAGCGGCCTGCGGACGGCCGACAATGCCGATGAGCAGCGGCGCGGCAAGACCGGGCTGCCGGTGAAGACCTTGAAGGAAATCGGCAGGAAGCTCGCCGAAGTTCCCCCAGGGCTCAATGTGCACCGGACCATCCAGCGTTTCCAGGATAACCGCGCCAAGATGATCGAGACCGGCGAGGGCTTCGATTGGGCGACTGCCGAAGCTTTGGCGTTCGGTTCACTGGTCACGGAAGGCCATCCGGTGCGCCTGTCTGGCCAGGATGTCGAGCGCGGCACGTTCAGCCAGCGTCATTCGGTGCTTTATGATCAGGATACCGAGAAGCGCTATATCCCGCTCAACAATCTGCAGAAGGGCCAGGCAATCTACGAAGTCATCAATTCGATGCTTTCGGAAGAGGCTGTGCTCGGCTTTGAATATGGTTATTCGCTGTCCGATCCGAGAGCGCTGACCCTGTGGGAAGCGCAGTTCGGTGATTTCGCCAATGGCGCACAGGTCATCTTCGACCAGTTCATCTCCTCGGGCGAGCGTAAGTGGCTGCGCATGTCTGGTCTTGTCTGCCTGCTGCCGCATGGCTATGAAGGTCAGGGGCCGGAACATTCCTCGGCCCGGCTCGAGCGTTATCTCCAGCTTTGCGCCGAAGATAATATGCAGGTCGCGAATTGCACGACGCCGGCTAACTACTTCCATATCCTGCGCCGTCAGATGAAACGCGATTTCCGCAAGCCGCTTATCCTGATGACACCGAAATCCTTGCTGCGTCACAAGCGTGCCGTCTCGTCGATCGGAGATTTCACGGGCGATTCATCGTTCCACCGCTTGCTGTGGGATGATGCGCAACTCCTCAAGGATCAGCCGATCAAGCTGCAGAAGGACTCGAAGATCCGCCGCGTGGTATTGTGCTCCGGCAAGGTCTACTACGACCTTTACGAAGAGCGCGAAAAGCGCGGCATAGACGATGTCTATCTTCTGCGTGTCGAGCAGCTTTATCCATTCCCGGCAAAAGCCCTGATCACCGAGCTCTCCCGCTTCCGCAATGCGGAAATGGTCTGGTGTCAGGAAGAGCCCAAGAACATGGGCGCCTGGGCATTCATCGATCCCTATCTGGAATGGGTCCTCGCGCATATCGATGCCAAGCATCAGCGCGTCCGTTACACCGGACGTCCTGCTGCAGCCTCGACGGCAACGGGCCTGATGTCCAAACACCTTGCACAGCTTGAAGCATTCCTTGAAGATGCTTTGGGTTCATAATTGAACAGTAGACGATCAACGGAAGAACGAGAACATGGCCACCGAAATCCGCGTCCCAACGCTGGGCGAATCCGTTTCCGAAGCGACAATTGGCAAATGGTTTAAAAATGTCGGCGATGCGATTGCCGTTGACGAGCCTCTGGTCGAACTCGAAACCGACAAGGTGACGATCGAGGTGCCGGCATCTTCTGCCGGCTCGCTCGCTGAAATCACTGCAAAGGAGGGTGATACGGTCGAAGTCGGTGCCCTGCTTGGTATGATCGGTTCCGGTGATGGCGCTGCAGCGGCTCCTGCCAAGAAGGCGGAGGCAAAGCCGGAAGCTACCGCGCAGGCCTCGGGCAGTGCTGCTGCTGCTTCGACCAAGGAAGCAGAAGCAAAGACCGCCGAAGTCGCCGGTGAGCCGGCCATTACCGAACGCAAACCAAGCGAGATGCCGGCTTCCCCTGCTGCGTCCAAGATTCTTGCCGAGAAAGGCGTTTCCCTCTCTCAGGTCGAGGGGTCCGGCAAGCGTGGACAGGTGCTCAAGGGTGATGTGCTCGATGCCGTTGCCAAAGGCATCACGGCCCAGTCCGCCGCAGCGGAAGCATCCAAGCCTGTTGCGGCTCGTCCCGCATCGTCTGCCGACGACGCGTCGCGCGAAGAGCGGGTGAAAATGACCCGTCTGCGTCAGACAATTGCGCGCCGGTTGAAGGATGCACAGAACACTGCCGCCATGCTGACCACCTATAATGAGGTGGATATGTCGGCTGTCATGGATCTGCGCAATCGCTACAAGGAAATTTTCGAGAAGAAGCATGGCGTCAAGCTCGGCTTCATGGGCTTTTTCACCAAGGCCGTAACGCACGCGCTGAAGGAAGTGCCATCGGTCAACGCCGAAATCGACGGCAACGATATCATCTACAAGAACTTCGCTCACGTTGGCGTCGCTGTCGGCACGGACCGGGGTCTTGTCGTTCCGGTCGTGCGCAATGCTGACCAGATGTCGATCGCCGAGATCGAAAAGGAAATCGGCCGCCTCGGCAAGGCTGCACGTGATGGCGCGCTGTCCATGGCTGACATGCAGGGCGGCACATTCACCATTTCCAACGGCGGCGTCTACGGCTCCCTGATGTCCTCGCCGATCCTCAATGCTCCCCAGTCGGGCATTCTTGGCATGCACAAGATCCAGGATCGCCCGGTGGTTGTCGGCGGGCAGATCGTTATTCGTCCGATGATGTATCTGGCGCTGAGCTACGATCATCGCATCGTCGATGGCAAGGAAGCCGTGACGTTCCTTGTTCGCGTCAAGGAAAGCCTCGAGGATCCGGAGCGTCTTGTTCTCGATCTTTAACAAATGCGACGGTGCTGGCTTTGCTCCCGCAAGGGAGAACAGCTGGCCCGTCGTGTCAAATCCGAGAGTTAGAGTATTGATGGATTCGCGTGTTTATTCCCGTTCTGCACGTATTCTAGCTGCTCTCTTGGGGTCGGCTCTATTTACTGCTCCTGCCTCTGCCGCCTGTACGCAGGATCGCGCGATCTACACTGACAGGGATGATGCTTATACACTGAAGTTCAAGCATGTTCCCGAAGATCAGCCTGTCATGACATCGAATGAATTCTCTATCGAGATGAACGACAGCGATCTGAAGCTTGATGGCGTGGTCATGTGGAATGAGGGCATTGCAAGACCCAATGGCATCATCATGCACAAGTGCCCGAGCGGCGACGTTACCGGTGACGAACTGCAGGCGTGCACCGTTTGGCGCGGCGTCATTTATGCGTTGAAGGAGGGAGCTGACGCCGACCTGCTGCCCCTAGCCAAGGAACCGGCTGCACAGGCGTTGCTCCTGCCGGATTTTTCCAGTTCCATCAGCAAGTTCAATTTCAAAACTGAAAAACCCATCGAGACTTTTCCCTGGGAAGTCTTCCGCTTCAAAGAATGCGTGCCCGAACAGTAAGTTGTTGGCACCGTCGCAAGAGAAGGAATCAATCATGGCATATGATGTCGTCGTCATCGGAACAGGTCCGGGTGGCTACGTCTGCGCGATCAAGGCCGCGCAGCTTGGCCTCAAGACCGCGGTGATCGAGAAGCGCGCTACTTTCGGCGGAACCTGCCTCAATATCGGCTGCATCCCGTCAAAGGCACTGTTGCACGCCTCCGAAGTGTTCCATGAGGCGGGTCATTCCCATGCCACTTTGGGTGTCGATGTCGGCACGCCAAAGCTCAATCTTCCTGCCATGCTTGCCCATAAGGATGCAACGGTCGAAGCCAACGTCAATGGCGTGGCGTTCTTGTTCAAGAAGAACAAGATCGACACGTTCATAGGCACAGGCAAGATTTTGGCAGCCGGCAAGGTTTCCGTGACCGCCGAAGACGGCACGGTTCAGGAGATTGAAGCGAAAAACATCGTCATCGCTACCGGTTCGGATGTGGCCGGCATTCCCGGCGTCAATGTCGAATTCGATGAGAAGGTGATCATATCCTCGACTGGCGCTCTGGAACTTGAAAAAGTGCCGGAACGTCTCATTGTGGTTGGTGGCGGCGTCATTGGCCTCGAGCTCGGATCGGTCTGGTCGCGTCTCGGATCGAAGGTCACAGTCGTCGAGTATCTGGACAAGATCCTCGGACCAATGGACGGTGAAGTCTCGCGCCAGTTCCAGCGCATGCTGGAAAAGCAGGGCATCGACTTCAAGATGAGCGCCAAGGTGACCGGCGTTGAAAAATCCGGAAAAGGCGCCAAGATCACGTTCGAGCCGGTCAAGGGTGGCGAAGCCCAAACCATCGAGGCCGACGTAGTGCTCGTCTCAACCGGCCGCAAACCCTATACGGACGGTGTGGGCCTGAAGGAGGCCGGCGTTGCAGTCGATGATCGCGGACGTGTCGCCATCAATGACCATTGGCAGACGAATATCCCGGGAATCTATGCCATTGGCGATGTCGTCGATGGTGCGATGCTGGCGCACAAGGCGGAGGATGAAGGCATTGCCGTTGCCGAGATCCTCGCCGGACAGGTGGGCCACGTCAATTACGATGCAATCCCGAGCGTGGTCTATACGCAGCCCGAAGTGGCGTCTGTCGGCAAGACGGAGGAAGAGCTGAAGGCGGCAGGCATCGAATACAAAGCCGGCAAATTTCCGTTCACGGCCAATGGCCGTGCCCGTGCCATGCTGCACACGGACGGTTTTGTGAAAATCCTGGCTGACAAGGCGAGCGACCGGGTGCTCGGTGTCCATATTCTGGGTTATGGTGCTGGTGAAATGATCCACGAAGCAACTGTGCTGATGGAATTTGGCGGTTCTTCAGAGGATTTGGCGCGCACGACACACGCTCACCCGACCATGTCGGAAGCCGTGCGCGAAGCCGCTCTGGCGACTTTCTTCAAGCCGATCCACATGTAGGTTTTCTTGATAATCGTATCAAAAAAGGCCCGGAGATCCGGGCCTTTTCTGTGTCCTCGCTAATTATTGAGCGGGTGCAGGAGCCGGAGCCGGCGTAGTTGGTGCCGGAGCAGGTTCTGCAGGAGCCGGAGCAGTCGGTGCAGGTGCAGTCGCTGCTGGCGGCTCGGGTGTAGCCGGTGCCGGTGTTGTGTCAGTCGCAGCAGGCGGTGTCGGAGCCGTCGGGCTCATACCGGTATCGCTACGATTGAGGAAGAAGTAGCCGCCGATCACCAACGCAGCTATGATAATCCCGGCGATCAGGAATCCGCCGCCACCACCGCTTTTAACAATGGTTGATCTCGGATTGTTCGGATCGCTTTCCATCGGCCGCTGCTGCAGGTTTGGATCGTATGTCATTTCGTGTCCTCCATGACTTTTCAGTACATTCCGAAGAGCACAACGATTATTGGTCAGGAAAGTTCCGGAAATCGCCGTTGCCGTCCTAACGATGCTTTTTGACGTTTTGCCCGATATAGGACGGTTCATCACATCAATACTTGGTAAGACTATCAGTCTGCGGTGACTGTGTAGCCTTTGCTTCTCAGCAGTGAAACAAGACCTTGCTCGCCGGGCAGGTGCAGTGCGCCGACTGCTATGAAAGCATTGCCCTTGGCTACGATTGGCACGGCACGCTCTGCCATGGTCCGGTTGCGCGCATTGACCATCTTCTCCTCGAACTCGGCATAATTCGCGCCACTTGTGGTGTCGGGAGATACCGAACGCATCAAGGGAAAGATCATGCCGATATCGCCTTGGGTATAAAGTACGGTCATCGTTTCGAAGACATCCGGCAGTTTCGACCCGAGTGTCAGTGTCTCGATCAATCCGTCGATGTGAAACTGTGTTGGCAGCGACGCCATGGCGCCGAGTTGATCCTTGATGGTCTCAAGACCGGCAATCTGCTTGCCTTGTGCCTTGGCGTCTTCCGCCAGCTTGATATCGAGAAAAGCTGCGCCTTCCTTCTTGCGGGCGAACTCGCATGCCGGCATGGCGAGCATGCTGGTCAGCATCCAGGGCTGCATCCGATTGACCGCGGCAAGCGAGATACCCCGCTCTGACAGCGCAGTCCTGACCGTCTCAAGCTCGTCCTGGGGAATGATCTTGTCCAGCGTATTGCCGTCCATGAACATCATCAGTTCCGGCGTTTCGGCCATGACCTTCATTGGGGCCTTCGGGTCGAGGACCTCATCTGTTTCTATGACGACAGTGCCAGCACCCCGATAGGCGGCTTCAGCCGCATCGGAAAGCTTGAGTACGCGCGGATCGGTCAGATGCATCGTGCCATAGAGATAGGATGGTTGTGTTCCGGATTTCTCTATCTTCCACAGCAGACCCTTGCCGTTTACGGTCTCCGCGGCCTCCTTCCGCAAGGCATCAAGCTTTGCCGGATTGGTCCTTGCCATTTCCGCAATCAGATCATGGCCGCCGCACGAGACCTCTTCGGCCCCAGCGCGTGTCACGCTAGAGGCCACCACGAAGAGCGAAGCCAAGAGCAGCCAGCTCAGTACGAGGCAAAGCCGCAGCAAGCTATCTGCTATATGATCAAGCGAAGTGAGATTATTGGTGTCGTTCATGCCTGGTATCTATCCGTAAGCCTGCAGAGAAAACGTAGGGTCAGGACCCATTGATCTGGTCGAAATGGTAGTAGGCCATTTGTTCGGATACGAGGAGCAAAGGCGATGGCAATGTTTATCCATTGTCGAGCCTTTGCGACAAAGTAGCCGGGCAAATGGACCCTATCCTGCGGACGCCGAAACGGCTGCAAGCTGCAGTGTCGAACTGCTCGGCCGGGGGAAAGACCCCGCCCTTCACATCTCTCCTCGCACCTTCTTGCCGTTTCATGCGCCATTTCGATCATATCAATGGGTCCTAACCCTAATCTCCGCCGGTAAATTGTCCGTATTCAGGCGCGGGGATGGGCTTTGGCGTAAATTTCCATCAATCGCTCCGTATCGACGCCGGTATAGACCTGCGTCGTCGACAGGCTGGCGTGGCCGAGCAACTCCTGGATCGTGCGCAGATCGCCGCCGCGCCCCAGCAGATGCGTGGCAAACGAATGGCGCAAGGCGTGCGGTGTCGCCGTGTCTGGCAGGCCGAGCGCGCCGCGCATCTTCTGCATGTCACGCTGGATGATGGCCGGGTGCAGTTCGCCGCCGCGCGCGCCGCGAAACAGCGGCCTGCCCTCTTCGAGATCGTAGGGACAGAGCGCGCGATATTCGGCAACGGCCCTGTGTACGACAGGCAGCAATGGCACCATGCGGGTCTTGCCACCCTTGCCGGTAATCAGGATCGAGCGCGCATCCGGATCGGTCAGCGCGCCGCCATCGAGACCGAGCGCTTCGGAAATGCGCAAGCCGCAACCGTAAAGCAGGGTCAGAACCGCAGCATTGCGGGCCGCGATCCATGGTTCTTCGTTCAGCTGTTCGCCCTTCTCGACGACACGCCGCGCGTCCACCATCGTCAGCGGCTTGGGCAGGGATTTCGGCTGGCGCGGCGCCCGCATGGCGATCGAAGCAGCAGCGTTGGCCATGCCCTGCTTTTCGAGGAAGCGCAGAAATGAACGTATCCCGGCAAGCCCGCGGCCGAGCGTACGCGCACCGGCGCCGTCATTGCGCCGCCGCGCCAGAAATGAGCGCAGATCGGCGATCCGTAGTGTCGCCACGTCCTTCAGTGCTGGAGGTTCGCCGAGATGCCCGGTGAGAAACTGGAAGAACTGGCGTGTGTCGCGCTCATAGGCTTCCAATGTGTTGGCTGCCAGCCGCCGCGTGTTCTTCAGCGATTTCAGCCAGTTTTCGCGCGCATCGATCAGATCAGGTCGAGCGGAAACAAGAAACTGCTCGGTTTGTGGCTGGACGCCCATGGCATCGCTCCTTAGCTAATCTGCCCGGACTATGCCACATGACTTCTTACGGAGTCGTTTCGTCCTTGGATTTGCTCCGGCTTTGCTCTAATTCGATGCTGAATGAACAATATGGAAGAAGCCCAATGGCGAAGTTGAACGATCCGGTGCAGTTGGCGGTGATCGGTGCGGCGCATGGCACGCGCGGAGAGCTCAGGGTGAAAACCTTCACCGGCGACCCAATGGCGCTGGCGGACTACGGACCGCTTTACGACGTGACCGGCAGGCCTTTCGAGGTGCTTGATATCCGACCGGCGAAGACGGTGGTCGTCGTGCGCTTTCGCGGAGTGAACGATCGCAACATGGCCGAGGCCCTCAATGGCACGACCTTGTTCATAGATCGCTCGCAGCTGCCGCAGGATCTCGACGAGGACGAATACTACCATTCGGACCTGATCGGGCTCGAGGCGATCGACGCTGAAGGCAATAGGCATGGCAAGGTATCGGCCATGTTCGATTTCGGCGGCGGCGATTTGCTGGAACTAACCATGCCGGGCAAGCGCCCGATGCTGATCCCGTTTACGATGCTCGCGGTGCCGCATGTGGATATCAAGGCTGGCCATATCATTATCGATCCCGCAGCCGCCGGGCTCATCGCCGACGAGAACGAAGATGAGGAACGGCGCCGGCAACTTGGCGATGAGCATGGCGGGAAGAAGCAGCCATGACCACAGTTGAGGGCGGTTTTCGCGCCACTGTGCTGACGCTTTATCCGGAAATGTTTCCGGGACCGCTTGGGGTGTCGCTTGCCGGAAAAGCGCTTGTGGACGGCGCGTGGTCACTGGAAACGGTGCAGATACGCGACTTCACCACCGACAAGCATCGCATGGTCGATGACACGCCAGCGGGCGGTGGCGCCGGCATGGTGATGAAAGCGGATGTTCTCGCCCGTGCGGTCGATCATGTATCAGGTGGGCATGTAGCTGACGGGCGTCCGAAACTTTACATGACTCCGCGCGGCAAAACCTTGACCCAGGCCCGTGTACGGGAACTGGCTGCGGGTCCAGGCGCGATCATGCTCTGCGGACGTTTCGAAGGTGTGGACGAACGGTTGATCGAGGCCCGGAATTTCGAAGAAATCTCGATTGGCGACTACATCCTTTCCGGCGGCGAGACAGCCGCAATCGTCATTCTCGATGCGATCGTCAGGCTTCTGCCGGGTGTGATGGGCAATATCATGTCCGGGGAAACCGAGAGTTTCGAGACCGGCCTTCTTGAACATCCGCACTATACCAAGCCGCAGGAATGGGAAGGGCGGCGCATTCCCGATGTGCTCCTCTCTGGCAACCACGGCGCTATCGATAAATGGCGGCGTTCGGAAGCAGAACAGTTGACGAAGGAGCGCCGGCCGGATCTTTGGCAGGCGCATAGAGCGTCACTAAAGAAATAAGCAGGCAAAAAGAATCGCCAGTGTAGGTGACAAACCGGGTTTTATGGTGTATCAGCCCGCCAACTCGGGAAATACCCAAGTCCATTAACAATGGCCATTAATCAATGAATGGTGAATTCGCTCCTGCTTCGTCGGAGGCATAGAAATGTGGCCAGGTTGCTATGTTTCAAGTGTCGAGCGCTCTGACTGTTTGAAAAACAAAGGATGAAGACGATGACCGTCGATATTATTCGTCAGCTCGATCTCGAGCAGAGAGCAAAAATCGAAGCCAAGCGCGTGCTCCCGGATTTCCGCCCAGGCGACACCGTTCGTGTAAACGTCCGCGTGACGGAAGGTACCCGTACCCGCGTTCAGGCCTATGAAGGCGTTTGCATCGCCCGCAACGGCGCTGGCATCAACGAGAACTTCACGGTCCGCAAGATTTCCTATGGCGAAGGCGTCGAGCGCGTATTCCCGGTCATTTCTCCGCTGGTCGAAGGCGTCGATATCGTTCGTCGCGGTAAGGTACGTCGCGCCAAGCTGTACTATCTGCGTGGCCTCACCGGTAAGGCTGCCCGTATCGTCGAGAAGAAAGACAATCGCAAGAACAAGACAACTGTTCCTGCAACCGGTGCAGCCGAGACAGTCTCGGAAGCAACCGTTGCCAAGGCACCTGCCGCTGAATAAGCGCGGTCCAAGTCAATTTGAAAAAGGCGGTCTTCGGACCGCCTTTTTTGTTTGCCGCGCAAAATATCCTCTGTCTTCACGGCGCAGAAGGAACAGACGTGCTTGCAGGGATTGACGAGCCAGTGGCAAGGTGAAATCTGTTGCCGACGCAAACACGTGACAGGGGTTTGAGATGAACTTGCGATCCGTTCTTCTGGCAGGGCTGATACTCGCCCTGACGCCGTTTTCAGCATGGGCTGCGGACTTGCCCGATCTCGGCGGGCGGAAAGTCGCGGTCGTGACGGAAAATGCCTATCCGCCGCTCCAATTCGTCGACCCGAAGACGGGCAAGGCTGTCGGCTGGGAGTATGACGCCATGAACGAGATCGCCAAACGGCTCAATTTCAAAGTCGAATATCTCAACACCAGCTGGGACGCGATGATCCAGGCTGTTTCCGACAATCAGTACCAGATCGGCATGACCGGCATCACCATCAATGACGAGCGCAAGCAGAAGGTGGATTTCTCAGAACCCTATATGCGTTCGGAACAGTTCATGCTGGTGCGCGGCGACGAGAGCCGCTTTACCGATCCGAAAAGCTTCGCCGACGCCAAGGATACACTCGTCGGTGCGCAGCCCGGTACCAGCAATTTCTACGTGGCCGTCTATAATGTGCTGGACGGTAATGAGCAGAACCCGCGCATCAAGCTTTTCGAGACATTCGGCGCAACCATCCAGGCGCTGAAGACCGGCGATGTCGATCTCGTTCTTACTGACAGCACGGCCGGCAAGGGCTATGTCGATGCGTCCGGTGGTGCCTTGAAGCTGATCGGCGGGCCGCTCGGCGCCGAGGATTTCGGTTTCATCTTCCCGAAGGGTTCTGATCTCGTCGCGCCAGTCAATGCAGCTATCGCTGCGCTGAAAGCGGATGGCACCTTCGATGCGCTCAACAAGAAATGGTTCCTCGACTACAAACTCGGGCAGTAATCCCGACTGTGCCCGACAACACGAAGAACAGGGGACCTTCCGCGAAGAATGATTTCCCGTGGTGGCTGCTTGTTGCGGGAACCATTGCCGTTGCACTCGGCATCGCCATTCTCGTCAGTCCGATCTACGGGCAGGTCTTCACTACCGTCTCGCAAGGTATCTGGATTACGATCTGGGTTTCGCTGCTGGCCTTCTTCCTCGCGTCGGCCCTCGGTCTTCTCCTTGCGGTAATGAGCCTTTCAGATCATATCGCAATAAGGCAGACCGCGCGGTTTTATGTCGAGATTGTTCGCGGCATCCCCTTGCTCGTGCTGCTGTTCTACATCGCCTTTGTCGGCGCGCCGGCCGCAGTCTGGCTGTGGAATTTCATGACGCAGCCGCTGCAGGCGGCAGGGCTTCTCGATCCACTGCAAGTTCGCGATTTCTCGCTGCTCTGGCGCGCGATCATCGCGTTGATGCTGGCCTACGCCGCCTTTCTCGCAGAGATTTTCCGGGCGGGCATCCAAGCCGTCGACAAGGGGCAGATCGAAGCTGCGAAAGCGTTGGGCCTCAAGCGGTTTCAACGGTTCCGGCTGATCGTCATGCCGCAGGCGATCCGCACCATTCTGCCGCCCTACGGCAATGATTTTATCTCGATGGTGAAGGATTCTTCGCTTGTCTCGGTTCTTGGCGTCGTCGACGTAACCCAGATGGGCAAGGTCTATGCCTCAGGTTCCTTCCGCTTCTTTGAAACCTACTCCATCGTCGCCTATATATACCTGGTTCTGACAATCAGCCTGTCACTCGGGCTGCGCTGGCTGGAACGCCGTTTGAATCGTCGTTAATCCAGGAAATAGCGGCGCTTTGTCGCCGGATTATTACTTTTTTCGCTTGTTTCTTGACGTAACTGGGCCTCGAGTGCATATGTCCACGAAATAATCGGAAAGTCTGAGGAAACAACGCAATGTCTGCGCCACGCACACTCTATGACAAGATATGGGATGACCATCTGGTCGATAGTCAGGAGGACGGCACATGTCTTCTCTACATCGATCGCCATCTTGTCCATGAAGTGACCAGCCCGCAGGCTTTTGAAGGTCTTCGCCTCACCGGCCGCAAGGTTCGTCATCCGGAAAAGACACTCGCCGTCGTCGATCACAACATACCGACCTCGCCGGACCGGACCAAGCGTATCGAAAACAACGAGAGCCGTATCCAGGTCGAAGCCCTTGCCAAGAATGCGCTGGATTTCGGCGTCGAATACTATTCGGAGAAGGATATCCGTCAGGGCATCGTCCACATCATCGGACCCGAGCAGGGTTTTACCCTGCCGGGCATGACGATCGTCTGTGGTGACAGCCACACCTCCACGCATGGTGCTTTTGGTGCCTTGGCGCATGGTATCGGCACATCGGAAGTCGAACATGTTCTGGCGACCCAGACGCTGATCCAGTCGAAAGCCAAGAACATGCTGGTGCGTGTCGATGGCGTGCTGCCGGCTGGCGTCACCGCCAAGGACATTATCCTTGCCATCATCGGCGAGATCGGTACTGCGGGCGGCACTGGCTATGTCATTGAATATGCCGGCGAAGCCATTCGCGCGCTGTCGATGGAAGGCCGCATGACCATCTGCAACATGTCGATCGAAGGCGGGGCCCGCGCAGGTCTGATCGCACCGGACGAAACGACTTTCGCCTACGTCAAGGACAAACCCCGCGCTCCAAAGGGCGCAGCGTTCGAACAGGCGGTCGAATACTGGAAAACCCTCCAGAGCGATGAGGGTGCGCATTTCGACAAGGTCGTCGTTCTGAATGCAGCCGATCTGCCGCCTATCGTTTCCTGGGGTTCTTCGCCGGAAGACGTGATTGCCGTCACTGGTGCCGTGCCGAACCCGGACGAGATTCCGGATGAGACCAAGCGCTCATCGAAGTGGCGCGCGCTCGACTATATGGGCCTGAAGCCCGGTACACCGATGACGGATATCAAGCTTGATCGTGTGTTCATCGGTTCCTGTACCAATGGCCGTATCGAAGATCTTCGTGCTGTCGCCAAGGTCGTCGAGGGCCGCACCGTTGCTGCGACCGTCGATGCGATGATCGTGCCCGGATCCGGACTCGTCAAGCAACAGGCGGAAGCCGAGGGACTCGACAAGATTTTCAAGGCTGCGGGTTTTGACTGGCGCGAGCCTGGCTGCTCCATGTGCCTTGCGATGAACGATGATCGTCTGAAGCCCGGCGAGCGTTGCGCCTCGACGTCGAACCGCAATTTCGAAGGTCGTCAGGGCTTCAAAGGCCGTACCCATCTTGTCTCGCCTGCCATGGCTGCAGCCGCAGCGATTGCCGGACATTTTGTCGATATCAGAGAGTGGAAATAATCTGGATTGCATCGCTGCTGTGCGCGGTTCGACAAGCTCACCATGAGGGATGTGGACTGATTGCAGACGCCAAACATCAAGCTTGGCGACTGTCACTGCAATCCACTAATCTCCCTCATGGTGAGCTTGTCGAACCACGCACAGCAGTCGTGCCATCCGTTTAAGCGAATCACCGCCCCCTATAGGCAGGGACACCCTGGTCTGGCAGCCACAGACCTTCCGGTACCGGACCGGTCTGCCAGAACACATCGATCGGGATACCGCCGCGTGGATACCAGTACCCGCCAATGCGCAGCCACAAGGGCTTGACCGCTTCGACAATACGCTTGCCGATTCCGACGGTGCAGTCTTCGTGGAAAGCGCCGTGATTGCGGAAGCTGCCGAGAAACAGCTTGAGCGATTTGGACTCGACCAGCGTCTGGTCTGGCGCATAGTCGATCACAAGGTGGCCGAAGTCCGGCTGGCCGGTGACTGGACATAGCGAGGTGAATTCCGGGCAGGCGAAACGTGCGAGGAAAAGCGTTCCCGCCTGCGGGTTTGGGACTGCATCAAGGATCGCCTCATCCGGATGCTGCGGGATTTTGACATCCTTGCCGAGCATCGTCGCCTGTTCTGCATAATGACTCATGCTGCTTTCCTTTCCATCTCGAACTCGCCCTGATACTCGCAGCCTTCGCCGCAGGTGTCCCTGTAGACGCCGACCTCGGCCAAACCGGGCAGAGACAATGCAAAGTGCCGCCACAGCCACACCGCAATGTTTTCAAGCGTTGGTGTTTCCAGCCCTTCGATCTCGTTGAGATAGCGATGATCGAGTTGCTCGTGCGCGCTGTCGAAGGCGCTTTTGACAGAGCCAAGATCGGAGATAAGGCCGGTCCTCGCATCCGGTTTTCCTTCCAGCGTTACGCGAACGCGAAAGCTGTGCCCGTGCAGACGCGTATTGATGTGTCCGTCCGGAAAGATGTGCGGCAAATGATGTGCCGCCTCAAACGTAAATTCGTTGAAGATTCTCATGGTTGTCCTCGTTCGCATTGGCGCAATACAGGCGCCCGCAAAAGCAATTCCAGCAAATCGGAATTGCGGTAAACAAAGGGCTTACCTCAAGGCAAACCCAGTATCTTGTGTGTCTGCGTGCTCAGCCGCCAAAGCGGATGGGCGAGGCAATAGGCCGCTGCAGATGCCACATGCGCGGCGGTTTGCGCCGGATCACCGATGACGTCAAGAGGCTGCAAATAGAAATGCTCGAAGGAAAGCCGCTCGAACCGTGATGGATGTGCCTCGGCTTCCTTCTGCGGAAAGACCAGTTTGAGCTCGTTGCCGCTGGTCTGGACGAGCGGTGCTGCCGCCTTGGGCGATACACAGATCCAGTCGATCTCCGCCGGCGCCGCGATGGTGCCGTTGGTCTCGATACCCACTTCGAAACCGCGCGCGTGAAAGGCATTGATCAGCGGCGTGTCGAGTTGCAGCAGAGGCTCGCCGCCAGTGCAAATGACATAGGGCTTGCCGCCAGCATTTTGCGGCCAGGCTGCTGCCACCGCGTCAGCCAGAGCGTTGGCAGTCTTGAACTTGCCGCCGCCCGGACCATTCACGCCGACGAAATCCGTATCGCAGAACTTGCAGACCGCTTCTTCACGGTCGCGCTCGAGCCCGGACCACAGGTTACAGCCGGCAAAACGCATGAAGACGGCAGCACGGCCCGTATGATTGCCTTCACCCTGCAGGGTCAGGTAGATCTCCTTGACGGCGTAGGTCATGCGGCTTCTGCCTTGAACTTCTGCCACCCTTTCGAACGCAGTTCGCAGGCCGGACAGCTGTTACAGCCATAGCCCCACTCATGCCGCTGCGAACGATCGCCGAGATAGCACGTATGGGTGTGCTCGACGACCAGATCCAGCAAAGCTTCGCCGCCAAGATCTTGCGCAAGCGCAAAGGTCTCGGCCTTGTCGAGCCACATCAACGGCGTTTCGATCGTTATCCGGCGATCCAGCCCCAGCGACAGCGCTACTTGCTGGGCCTTCAATGTGTCGTCGCGGCAATCGGGGTATCCGGAGTAGTCGGTCTCGCACATGCCGCCAACGATCACACGCAGGCCACGGCGGTAGGCCAGCGCAGCGGCAAGTGTGAAAAACAGCAGATTGCGGCCGGGCACAAACGTATTCGGCAAGCCGTTTTCCGCCATCTCGATCGCGATATCCTGGGTCATGGCTGTCGATCCAAGCTGGCCGATGATGCTTGCGTCAAGCATATGGTCGCCGCCAAGCTGCGCTGCCCATTGCGGAAATTTCCCGGCAAGGGCGCTACGGAATTGCCCGCGCACCTCGAGCTCGATCCGGTGCCGCTGGCCATAGTCGAAACCAACCGTTTCAACGCGGTCGAAGCGTGATAGTGCCCAGGCGAGACAAGTCGCCGAATCCTGCCCGCCAGAAAACAGGACGAGTGCGCCGTCAGAATTGCGAGCCATTATTACTACCTCTTCGATGAAGCGGCCCCCAATACAGGGCGCAGCTAACAGAGGCAAATCAAATCTTGACGCGAGGAGGCGCTATTCGCAGCCCGGATTGCCAAGAACCGGCGTTTCGTTGCGGTCGACACCATACATGTAACCGCGTCCTTGAATGACAAACGCGCTGTTGCAACCGCCGGTATTTGGCGCTGGGACGACACCTGCGACGAGCGGGTCGCTGACTGGCGAGATTACCGAGGGGCCTTTACCGCGTTTGTAGACTGGCACCTGCCGCCGAATGTCCCGGCCCAGTTTGTCGGATTTCGCAGCAGCGGCACCCACAAAGATGATCTTCAGGCCTCCCGCCTCATGCAGGATCACATTGCCATATTCGTCGCCATAGCTATTGCCGGGATTGAAATCCTCTGCCGCCGCAATCTGCGAACTGATCGCGAGCGCCAGCGATAACAGCACTGAGCAGGCAAGATTCTTGTTCTGGAACATGGCCGACCTCGGATGCTCGAATTTCGTCAACCGAAGATTAACCTTTTATTAACAATTGTCATCCGCTCAAAACCTAATCAAATCGATTTTCATCCCCGGTGCAGGTTGACGTGCTGACCGCAATCAACCAATCCTCCGATGTATAAGAACACCCTGCCGAGGCAGCCAAAAAGGGACGGATGTGACCATGACCAAGAAAAGCGCGGACGAGCACGCCATCGACATTTCCTTGCTGCATCTCAGCCATGCCCACGAGTTCGCGCCTCTCCTCGCCAGTTATGCCCAGGCGTTGAAGCGCGGCGCACCGCGCCGTCCGGACGATTACTACGCGGAGAACCTGTTGCGGGATCGCACGGCGGAAATCGCGGGCGCCAGGCTCGATGGCGTTCTTGTTGGCTTCGTCATTTTCTACGATCTGCCCGAGCCGGTGTCCGGCATGCGGGCCGGTCAGGTCGATCATATCTATGTGCACCACGATCATCGCGGCAAAGGTATCGCCAAGGCTCTGATCGACGTGCTCGCCGACAAGGCGGAAGAACGTGGCTGGACCAAGCTTTCGCTGAATGCGCCGCGCGTGCCGGAAGATGGCCGCAAGCTATATGAACAGGTCGCGGCGCCGGCCGACTGGACCAGTTTCATCATCCGCTTCGGCAATCAGTAACCCCGGGGGCAACTGCGGATTGTTACGGCACGATGAATATCCTGCAAACGACCCGTCCCGTCGCGTTCGACTATCGTATAAATGCCCGCCTTAACGTCGCTATTCGAGACTCACGCGATTTATTTTTGCAGGGCACGCGTGCCAGATTCGACCTCTGAAACAGGCGTTTTTACTGCTTTAAACGATTGAATTCTAAGCAGAAACCTTATTGGCTTGCTATTCAAGCCAATTCGCCGCATGAGGGTGCGGAATGGGGCTTTGACGCAGTGCAAAAACCGGATTAAAACCCCTCTAAATTGCCTTTATCCAGCCTTTCGGCCCTGCCCGTCTAACCAGATGTGGCGCTACCCTCGGGGACGCTATGAGCAAGACAAATCTACATGCAAACCGGCCGCTGTCGCCGCATTTGCAAATCTACAAACCAATTCCAACCATGGTCATGTCGATCGTCCACCGCATCACCGGCTCGGCGCTCTATGTCGGCACGCTGCTGGTCGCCTGGTGGCTGATCGCAACGGCGACAAGCGAGCGGCAGTTCGACATTGTCAACATGGTCTATGGTTCGTGGATCGGCCTTCTGGTTCTGCTCGGTTACACCTGGGCGCTTATTCATCACATGATCGGCGGCATACGCCATCTGATCTGGGATACCGGTCGCGGCCTCGAGAAGGACACGACCACGAAGATGGCCTGGGGTTCGCTCGTTCTTTCCGTCGCATTGACGATCCTGGTCTGGATCGTCGCATTCACCATAGCTTGAGGAGGCGGATATGAGCGATATGCGCACGCCGCTTAAGAAAGTTCGCGGACTTGGTTCTGCGAAAGAAGGCACGGAACATTTCTGGCGTCAGCGCCTGACCGCGATGTCAAATATTCCGCTGATCCTGTTTTTTATCGGGTTGGTTCTGTCCCTGCATGGTGCAGGCTATGTCGAGACAAAGGCCGCCCTGTCCCACCCGCTGACCGCCATTGTGCTGTTGATGGTGCTCGTCTCCGGTCTCTATCACATGCGCCTCGGCATGCAGGTCATCATTGAAGATTATGTACACGGTGAAGGCGCGAAGGTCGTGCTTTTGATGCTCAATACGTTCTTCGCCCTTGGCGTCGGTATTGTCTGCATCTTTGCGATCCTCAAGCTGAGCTTTGGAGTTTAAACTCTACTATGGCACCAACAGATAAAGCCTATAAATTCGTCGACCATAAATTCGATGTGGTCGTCGTCGGTGCGGGTGGCGCCGGCCTGCGCGCCACGCTCGGCATGGCGGAGCAAGGCCTGAAGACAGCCTGCATCACCAAGGTTTTCCCGACCCGTTCGCACACGGTTGCGGCGCAGGGCGGCATTGCTGCCTCGCTCAGCAATATGGGTGCCGATTCCTGGCAGTGGCATATGTATGACACCGTCAAGGGTTCGGACTGGCTCGGCGATACGGACGCCATGGAATATCTGGTGCGGGAAGCGCCGGCCGCCGTCTACGAGCTCGAACATTACGGCGTGCCTTTCTCGCGTACCGAAGAGGGCAAGATCTACCAGCGCCCCTTCGGCGGTCACATGATGAATTATGGCGATGGGCCACCCGTGCAGCGCACCTGCGCGGCGGCCGACCGTACCGGCCACGCCATCTTGCACACGCTCTATGGCCAGAGCCTGCGCCACAATGCGCAGTTCTTCATCGAATATTTCGCGCTCGATCTCATTCAGGATGAAGAGGGTACGATCACAGGCGTTGTCGCCTGGAACCTCGACGACGGCACGATCCACCGCTTTGCCGCCAAGATGGTGGTTATGGCAACGGGAGGCTATGGCCGCTCCTATTTCTCCGCAACGTCGGCGCATACCTGCACCGGCGATGGCGGCGGCATGGTCGCGCGCACGGGCTTGCCCCTGCAGGATATGGAATTCGTCCAGTTTCACCCGACTGGCATCTATGGTGCTGGCTGTCTGATCACGGAAGGTGCGCGCGGCGAGGGCGGTTACCTCGTCAATGCCGAAGGCGAGCGCTTCATGGAGCGCTATGCACCCTCCGCCAAGGATCTGGCATCGCGCGACGTGGTTTCACGCTGCATGACGCTGGAGATCCGCGAAGGGCGCGGCGTCGGCAAGAACAAGGATCACATCTTCCTGCATCTGGATCACCTCGATCCGGCCGTCCTGCACGAGCGCCTGCCAGGCATCTCGGAATCGGCGAAGATTTTTGCCGGCGTCGATCTCACCAAGGAGCCGATTCCGGTTATTCCGACGGTTCACTACAACATGGGCGGCATTCCGACCAATTATTGGGGTGAAGCGCTCAATCCGACTGCAGAAGATCCGGACCGCATCCAGCCCGGTCTGATGGCGGTGGGCGAGGCGGGTTGCGCCTCGGTGCATGGTGCCAATCGTCTCGGCTCCAATTCGCTGATCGACCTTGTGGTGTTCGGTCGCGCGGCTGCGATCCGCGCTGGCCAGGTGATCGATCGCAACGCCAAGATCCCGGACATCAATGAGGCTTCTGTCACGAAGATCATGGACCGCTTCGACCGCCTGCGTCATGCCAATGGCGGCATTCCGACTGCTGCGTTGCGCGAAAAGATGCAAAAGACCATGCAGGAAGATGCGGCGGTGTTCCGCACTTCGGAATCGCTGAAGTCGGGCGTGAACCGTATGGCACAGATCTGGAACGAGCTGCCGGATGTAAAGGTCACCGATCGCTCGATGATCTGGAATTCCGATCTGGTGGAAACGCTTGAGCTCGAAAACCTTATGGCCAATGCCATCACCACGGTCGTTGCAGCCGAAGCGCGCAAGGAAAGCCGCGGCGCGCATGCGCACGAGGATTTCCCCAACCGCGACGATGTCAACTGGCGCAAGCACAGTCTTGCCTGGCTGGCGCCGGATGGCAAGGTCACGCTGGGCTATCGTCCTGTTCACCTCGAGCCGTTGCTCAAGGAGGAGGATGGCGGCATCAGCCTCGCCAAGATCGCGCCGAAAGCGCGTGTGTACTAAAAGCAGTCCCAGGAAAAGTGGGTACCGGTTTTCCGTCTAGGATTGCGAAAGAACAAATAGAGAGACCAGAATATTATGGTTGAACTTGCACTTCCCAAGAACTCGCAGATGCGGCCCGGCAAGACCTGGGATCGTCCGCAGGGAGCAAACAATCTGCGCGAGTACCGGATCTACCGCTGGTCGCCGGACGACGGCGAGAACCCGCGTATCGATACCTATTATGTCGATCTCGACGATTGCGGGCCCATGGTTCTCGACGGTCTGTTGTGGATCAAGAACCAGATCGATCCGACACTGACATTGCGCCGGTCGTGCCGCGAGGGCATTTGCGGCTCCTGCGCCATGAACATCGATGGCACCAATACGCTCGCCTGCACCAAGGGCATGGATGAGATCAAGGGCGCTGTGAAGGTCTACCCGCTGCCGCATCTGCCGGTCGTCAAGGATCTGGTGCCGGATCTGTCCAATTTCTATGCCCAGCATCGTTCGATCGAGCCGTGGCTGAAGACGGTTTCGCCCGAGCCAGCCAAGGAATGGCTGCAGAGCCACGACGATCGTGCCAAGCTCGATGGCCTTTACGAGTGCATCCTGTGTGCCTGCTGCTCGACCTCATGCCCAAGCTACTGGTGGAATGGCGATCGCTATCTCGGCCCGGCAGTTCTCCTGCAGGCCTATCGCTGGCTGATTGACAGCCGCGACGAAGCAACGGGCGAGCGTCTGGACAATCTGGAAGATCCGTTCCGGCTCTATCGCTGCCATACGATCATGAACTGCGCGCAGGCTTGCCCGAAGGGTCTTAACCCCGCCAAGGCAATCGCCGAAATCAAGAAGATGATGGTGGAGCGGCGGGTCTGATGCCGTCCCGGCCGAAGGAAGCTAGGCGGAATTCGGCCAGAAAACCCACAGCAACGCAATAGCCGCCAGCGTCCAGACCAGCACTACAAAGATCAGCCCCTCCTTGCTCACCGGTCTGGCGCGGCGCGTGGCTTCGTTCCGGAATTGGTGCATGAGAGCGTCAGGCACAAGTTTGACCGCCAGCATGATGCCAAGCGGTACTATGATGAGATCGTCCAGATAGCCGATGATCGGAATGAAGTCCGGTATAAGGTCGATAGGGCTTAGAGCATAGGCGGCAACGCCCCCGGCGACTGCTTTCGCATACCACGGAACACGCGGATCACGCGCGGCGAGCCAGAGCGCAACGACATCGCGTTTGATGGTTCGCGCCCACTGTTTGAGCGATGCAATCATAAGTTAAGTGATCCGGCCTATCGCCATACACAATAACGGGCGCAAGAGCGCCCGCAACTCATTCGGCAGGTTGGCTGACAATCAAGCCAACTTTGCATCCAGAGTAAGTTCGATCGCGCCGAGCGCCTTTGACACCGGGCAGTTGGCCTTGGCTTTGTTGGCAAGCTCGCTGAAAGTCGCTGCATCGATACCCGGAACACTGCCGACCAAGATCAGCGCACTCTTGGTGATCGCGCCTTTGGCCGGATCAAGCGTCACGACCGCCTTGGCTTCGAGCTTTTCAGCCGGGGTGCCGTTTTCCGCCAGGAAGTGTGAAAGCTGCATGGCGAAGCAACCCGCATGGGCCGCACCGAGCAGTTCCTCGGGATTGGTACCGGAAGTGCCGCTTGCGTCCTCGAAACGCGCCTTGAAATTGTAAGGGAGACCCTTTAACGCGCCGCTTTGGGTGTCGAGCGTGCCTTGACCATCTTTCAGCGCGCCTTTCCAGATTGCTGTTGCTTGTCTGTCCATTTGTCGTCTCCCTCGTGGTTGAAGTATCGAGCCGGCTGGTCTTCGATAAAAGCATAACGCGCCGAGCATAGTGCAGTTCCGAGACAGATGCATGTCGGGAATTCGCTCAACCTTTGGCAGCAAGAAGAGAATCCCATATTGATGAAATGCTGTCATCAGGCTAAAAAAACAATTCCCTTATGGAACGGTCTCACACGCTTCCGTTCAGACTATTCAATTCTCATCGCCAGAACTGGAATCATCCCGTGAAACTGAAGAAACTCGGCAGGACCGATATCGACGTCACTGAAATTTGCCTCGGCACCATGACCTGGGGCGCACAGAACACCGAAGCCGATGCACACAGCCAGATCGACTATGCGTTGGATGCGGGTATCAATTTCATGGATACGGCGGAAGTCTATGCAATTCCGTCGAGCGCGGACACCTACGGCAAAACCGAAAGTTATATCGGCACGTGGTTCAAGAAGACCGGGAAGCGCGACAAATTCGTGCTGGCGTCGAAGATTTCCGGCGGCGGCAATAGCTGGATCCGCAATGGAACCCCGCCTGATCGCCAGAGCGTGCGTGAAGCGGTTGAAGGCAGTCTGCAGCGTCTACAGACCGACTATATCGATCTTTATCAGGTCCACTATGCCGCCCGCGGTCATTATCATTTCGGTACCGCATGGCAGTATGCACCGCAGAACCAGGACAAGTCGCAGGTCGTCGCGCAGATCGAAGAGACCCTGCAGGGGCTTGGCGATATGGTCAAGGAAGGCAAGATCCGCCACGTCGGCCTGTCCAACGAAACGGCCTGGGGGATCGGTCAATGGCTCAAGCTTTCCGAGCGTCACGATCTGCCCCGCATTGCTTCTGTGCAGAACGAGTACAGCCTTATCCAGCGCGTCTTCGATCTCGATCTTGCCGAACTCAGCCATCACGAGGATGTCGGCCTTCTCGCCTATTCGACGCTGGCTTCCGGCGTGCTGACCGGCAAATATCTCGATGGGAAAACGCCGGCGGGCACGCGCGGCTCGATTCAGCCGGGCGGTCTATGGCGCAACAATGAATACTCCGCGCCTGCGGTTCGCGCTTATATTGAACTCGCCCGCAAGCACAATCTCGATGTGGCGCAGATGGCGATCGCCTTTGCGCTGTCGCGGCCGTTCATGACCTCGGTTATTATCGGGGCAACATCGATGGAGCAATTGAAGACCGATATCTGGGCAAGCCAGATCACGCTGCCACCGGAACTCCTCAGGGAGATAAACGCGATCTACCGCAGATATCCGCGACCGCTCTAGAGCAAGTCTAGATCGGCTGGCCCTGCAGCAGTTTCGGCGCTGTCGTCGATAGTCCCGCGGCCTGGCGGATGAAGAATCCCTTGAGCCGCGGCATCCGTTCGACAAGGCCGAGACCAAAATCGCGCAGCGCCCGGACCGGCACGTTGTCGTTGGAAAACAGCCGGTTCAAAACGTCCGTGGTGACGCCCATCTGCACCGTGTCGAAGCGCCGCCAGGTCTGGTAGCGTTCGAGCACCGCTACCGAACCGATGTCGAGCCCGAGCCGATCGGCATCGACGATGGTTTCCGCCAGCGCTGCCGCATCCTTGAAGCCGAGATTGAGACCTTGCCCGGCGATCGGGTGGATACCATGCGCTGCGTCGCCCACCAGCGCGAAGCGCGGCTTGACGAAATCCCGGGCAAGGGTAAGACCGAGCGGAAAAGCTTTACGCGCGCCTTCCACATGTACCTCGCCGAGTTTCAGGCCAAAACGCTGTTCGAGCTCGGCTTCGAAAACGAAATCATCCTCGTTGATCAGGCGTTCTGCATCGGCGGTCCGTTCAGTCCAGACCAGCGAAGAGCGGTTGCCTTTGAGCGGCAGCACCGCAAAGGGTCCGGCGGGAAGGAAATGTTCCTCGGCCCGGCCATGGTGCGGGCGCTCATGCGCGACGGTGCAGACGATACCTGACTGGCCATATTCCCAGTTCACGACCTTGATGCCGGCCATCTCGCGCAGGCGGGATTTGACGCCGTCGGCCGCAATCAGCAGCCGGGTTCGCAAGCTCTTGTCGTCAGAATAACGGACCGTCAGATCTGCCTCGCCATGTTCGAAACCGTTTACCGGCGCGCCCTCGACGAAGGTGACGCCAAGCTCTTCCGCCTTCTTGCGCAACGATGCGTTGAGGATGCGGTTCTCCACCATATGCGCGAATGGCTCGCCCGGCTCGACTTCGCCGTTGAAGGTCAGGAACACGGGTCGTACAGGATCGGACGTGCGCGAATCGGTGACAATCATCTCGGTAATGGGTTGCGCTTCGGGAAGGATCGCCTCCCAGCATCCAAGGCGGTCCAGCATGCGGCTTGCGGCGGCAGCGATAGCGGAGGCGCGCGTATCGTTACGCCATACGCCGGCGGGCGCCGCGTCGACAATCGTAACGGCAAGGTGCGGCGCCGATGATTTCAGCGCAACTGCTGTCGCGAGGCCAACATAGCCTGCGCCGGCGATGGTGATGTCTTGCGGGGAGCTTCGTTCAACCATGGTTTGCCTCCGGGTTGCAGTTATGCGGCGCTTGACTTGTGCTCTTGTTCCTGTTGCAAGCGTTGGACGCGCGAACGGGAGACTTCGATCATGTCTGACGCCATGAATGAGCTTTTGTCCATACTCGACCTTGAGATGCTTGAACACAACCTGTTTCGAGGTCGCAGCCCGCAATCCGGCTGGCAACGTGTTTTCGGCGGCCAGGTGATCGGCCAGGCATTGGTCGCAGCACAGCGCACCGTCGATCCTCTGCGTCATGTGCATTCGCTGCACGGTTATTTCATGCGTGCCGGCGATCCGAAAGTGCCGATTATCTATGAGGTCGATCGTATTCGCGACGGTTCGAGCTTCACCACGCGGCGGGTCGTCGGTATCCAGCACGGCCACGCGATCTTTTCGCTGGAAGCTTCCTTCCAGATCGAGGAGGAGGGACTCGAACATCAAAAGCCCAAACCGCTCGACGTCACCGAACCGGAAAATCTCATCAGCGACCGCGACCTGAAAGAGCAATATCTGCAGAATGCGCCTGCCGCTATCCGCAAGTACTGGGAGCAAGACCGGCCCATCGAGATGAAGCCATTGTCGCTCGCGCACTATTTTTCGCGCGAGAAGCTGCCGCCCGAGCAGAATGTCTGGATCAAGACCACAGGTCCCGTGCCGGATGATCGCGCCGTGCAGGCGGCGGTGCTGGCTTATCTGTCGGACATGACGCTGCTCGATACCTCGCTCTATGCGCATGGGAGATCGATTTTCGATCGCGACCTGCAGGTCGCCAGTCTCGACCACGCCATGTGGTTTCATCGGCCCTGCCGTTTCGACGATTGGCTGCTTTATACGGCAGACAGCCCCAGTACATCCGGAGCGCGTGGCTTTAATCGTGGTGCAATCTATAGCCGTGACGGCATATTGATTGCCTCGACAGCACAGGAAGGCCTAATTCGTGTGCATTCCGAAGCGTGACGTTTTTAAAGCCCGCCGAGTTTGCCTAAATTTTAGGCATGTTGCATCGTATTGCGTAATCATGCCGTCAATTGTTAAAAATATACATTTGTAATCAATGGCTTGGCGTTATATTTCGAGTCTGGCACAGAACTTGAATACTCCTTAGCAGTCACCGACTGCCGCAAGCGGCTTTAGGCGATGGGTTCAACGCGGATGTGAAGCCTTTCGAGTAATTCCACCTGAAAGGCGCCGCGCAAAGCGCAGGGGTATATTCAATGAAAATTGTGATGGCCATCATCAAGCCGTTCAAGCTGGACGAAGTGCGCGAAGCACTCACTGCTGTCGGCATCCAGGGCCTGACCGTCACCGAGGTGAAAGGT